>NZ_JAVDSU010000015.1:0-164482 GCF_031455475.1 Rhizobium sp. 1399
CCATAAGCATCGATGAGGGTGCCGACGAGCTTGACCGACCCGCCGTCGCCGGCCCCCGGGCTGCTTTCGGCAATGGTGATGGTCAGATCCGTGCCAGTGTAGGAGAGGCTGATGTCGGCGGGATTGATGTCAGTGAACACCAGCCTGTCGCTGCCGTTCCAGGCGTCCTCGGTGATCGTGTCGTTGCCGTCGCCGCGGCTGTAATAATAGGTGTCGTTGCCGCCGCCCCCATACAGAGAATCGTCTCCTCGTCCACCGGCTATAAAGTCATCTCCAGCATACCCAAAGTGGTTCCCCGCACTGTCATTGCCATAGACGATATCGGTTCCAGGAGTGCCCTTGAGATTGCCGTCGGTGTCAACGTTAGCCAAACTCACGTCTGAGCGAAATATATGAGCAAGCTGTGTCACCACCTCGGGCGGATAACCGACACGCATTGCGGCTCCGAGGAATTTCTCTAAAAAGCTGTCTCGGTCGCCATCGAAAAAATCAAGGCTAAAATTTGAAAGGGCAGGAAGTACACGATCCCAATAGCCAGGCTTTTCTGTTGCTACGGCTGGTTCATTGGCTTTCAGCGCGGTAATTAGTACATTAAAATCGACATTCAGGCGATCAGCACCTGCGTCGTATTGCACGAGCACAAACGGCATCAACGGATGCTCATTGATCGTCGCGGCATCTATGCCGAACCGCCACAAAGCCGAAGGAATTTGGGATATGAAGCGTGCCTCCATGGACGCGACAATCTTCTGATAGATTCCTTCATATAGATTTGCCGTTGCCGCATTGGGACGCGTCGGGTATGCCGTCTGTATCGACGGATTGATCCCATAGTACTTATAAACAAAGGCCAGATGTCGAGCGTCTATATGCCCTCCCGCTGAAGACGGATCTATGTTCTCGGTGCCGGCCCATTCCTCTAAAAGGCTCTCGAATTGAGATTTAAAATCCGTTGCGGAAAGCATTGCGCTATCGAGAACGAGCTGCTTTGCGGACTCGGCCAGTTCAGAGTCGAGTGAGGCTGCAACTCGAAAGTCCGCTAGAAGCCCGTACCCGACGATCTGCGGAATCGCGATAGCGCGTCCCGTATAGGTCATGTTTTCAGGAAGTGTTTGATGCGATATCTGCGTATTTGTTAAGAAATCCACTTGGGCGATCTCGCGCTCCACCGCCTGTTGCGTGGTCGGATCAATCATTGTGAAAGATGACGTCGCAATGATCGTGTTGCCGTTGCTTTTCTCAATTGTTGACAGACTTTGGATATTAATTCTGGTGATGCCTATTTCAGAGAGAGTGTGCAGTTCGCCCTGACTTGACGATCCATTTCCATCGGAATCGATCCACATCTTCAACGTCGTGAATGAGGGATCATTAATATCAATCAGGCCATCGTGGTTAACGTCATAGTCCGCTAGGTCGCCGAATCCGTCACCACTCACAGCCCCAATTACGTTTGCAGCTGTGACAATATTTGAACTGCCGGGATCTGAAACGAGAATACCCTGACCGGATTTGATCCAACCAGACTTCTCCGCGAAACCATCACCGCCATAATCAAAGTAGGCGTGAGAGCTTTCTAAACCTTCGAGCTCTATTCCAGTACCGAGTAAATCAAAGATGAGTGGGTCACGCGGCAACGGTGGCGATCCGGGTATTCCGGGTGGTGGAACAGGCTCCAACAATCCGGTGCTGGGTTGGCCTAGTTCGCCTTTGCTAGGCGGGGCGGCCGGAAGCTCAGGTTCATCCGGGAAGTTCTCATCAAACCAATGCTTAAAATCGTTCCAAGTGGGGAATTCCTGGTATATCCCAACTTCTAGAAAGTCACTGATGCCAGCTCCCTCACTGAAGAAAACATGGCCAGACGGAAAATCATACAATGCTGACCAAGCTGCGCCTGGAGAGCCCGTCACCGATGCGAATCCAACTGCAGCATACGGCGTAACGCCAGTACTACTAAATGAAGCCCCTCCAGCTGCACCTACACCTGCCCCCACTTGAGTATAAACCGTCGCTCCCCAGCCACCGCCGGTACCGGCACCTCCTGCAATCCCAAATGTGAAAAACTGGGCATAATACCCACCCCCGATTGGCGGCGCATCCGGCATATTCATCTCCATTATTGCAACGAGGCCGTGCGCAACCCTAACGGGACTTGGAGAAAATGCAATCCTGTATTATCACGAAGGAGGAACGTTCGCCCCTGAATAGGTCAAAATATATGCTACGGAGCAACTAAATGACTAACCTATTATTTTTTCTAGCGTTCGCGATACTTGGTTCGGTAATCTTGATCATGGCGCCTTTAATCGCAGGCAAGAAGAAGCTTACCGACTTCGATAAGCCGACTTTGATCAAATACAGCAAAATAATTCTACCTTTGATGGCGATTTTCTTCTGTCTGGTGCTGATAGCCAGCCTCAATGGAAAATTTCACTGGTATTAAACCTGGGCTGCAGATGTAGGGGTCAGAACAAGGTGCGCCGGGAGACCGGCAAAGTCGCTCCTATCGAGCCGCGCGCAACCCGTATCTGAGGACATCCGAGCGGTGTCGCTCAGGCCCGGAACCGCTCGAATGCGGTCAGCCGGCTCACGAGCGGGTCGGCCTCGTCCCAACAATAGATCTCCGCTCGAAGATACTTCAACTCGTCTTCGAGAGAGTCTTCGGCGACGTCGATCCACCAGGATTTCGGCTGGCCGTCGCTGCCGTCCGCCCATCGGTATCCTCGCGCCTTGAGCTGATCCTTCATGTCGAAGGGACTGTGCTCGGCGAAGATGCGCGCGAACGAACGTCGGCTTGCGGCATAGAGCTCGGCAAAGGGTGCCCCTCTCGGGACGTCCGGACGCGCTGCAAGAAGCTCGAACAAGGCAAAACAATCGTCGAGTGCCCGGTGCGCTTCGTGGAAATATCCGGACTGGGTTATCAGGTAGCCGAGCTTGGTCCCTTCCATGCCACGCGCCATCCAATCGATTTCGGACGCCGAACAGGCCCAGGCCTTTCCCGAAAAAAGTGGAGAGAAAGCCTCGCAGAACGGACGATCGAAGCCGGCATTGTGAGCAACAATGAGATCGGCGGGCTCGACAAGCGCACGCAGCGTGCCGGTGTCGATCATCTTGCCGGCAACCATCTCGTCTGTAATGCCGGTCAGTTGTGTGATTTCCGCCGGTATCGGGTTCATTGGCTGTTGCAGCCCGCTGTAGATCTCTGTGACATCACCGATAGTGCCGGATGGACCAAACGTGAACGCAATTGCGCCGATCTCGATGATCTCGTCGCTGCGATGATTGAGACCCGTCGTTTCGACATCGAGGATCACGCCTCTCAACAGAAACTCAGGCCGCGGGATGACCGCGACTGGCCGCGGTTCGATCTTGGTCAGAACACGATAGCGGCCCGTCGCCTGCAGATGCCGGATCATCTCCCCTTCGCGGGCGGCGTCCGGAGGCCGGCGCTCCGGCTTCGCAGAGCCGGGCGGCCCCACTGGCCCGGTCTGTTCCGAAACAAAAAAATCGAACTGCTGGGTCATCCGCTCTTTTCCCGTCATGTCCGAATTACAGGTCGCGTTTCCTGCGAGTGAGTTTAGCATCGGCTGGTTCCACGACATTCGGGTCGAGTCGGGATGGAAAGTCGCAAACCGTTATCGACATATCTCAAGGCATTGCGAAAGATGCAAGGCAGCGACAGCCTGGCACCGTTCATCGCGGACATGCGCAGGCAGTATTCTTTTGCGCATGTCGCGTTTCTCGTTGTCCGACACGGCACCAGCGCGGCCGCGTATCCTTTCTTTTGTGCGACCTATCCTCTCGAGTGGACGAGGTTTTATATCAGGAACGACTATTTCGAGGTCGACCCTGTCATCGCGGCGGGCCGCTCCGGTTTTCTGCCCATCGACTGGTCTGGACTGGATCGGTCCTCGTCTGCCGCCCGCGAGCTGTTCAGGCAGGCGAGATCGCAGGGGATTGGCCGCCATGGCATGACGTTGCCGATCAGGGGCGCGAACGGTGAGCGCAGCCTGTTCTCGGTGACATCGAACCTCAACAGGTCTGACTGGCTGAAGTTGAGAGACGCGCATCTCGGAGACCTGCACGTCCTTTCCCAGCATCTTCACGAGACGGTCCTTTCCGTTTCGGGTTTGCGAACCAATGAAAGTCGAAGGCCTCTTTCGCGTCGGGAACGAGAGTGCCTTCAGCTCGTGGCACGGGGCCTGCTTTCGAAGCAGATCGCCGTGGCGCTTGAGATCTCCGAAAGTGCTGTCCGGCTCTATCTGCGCTCGGCAAGGCTGAAATTTGGCGCCGCGACAGTCTACCAAGCGGTAGCCCGAGCCAGTCTTCTCGAGCTCATCCAGATCTAAGCCTCGCCTATCGCAAAAGCGCGAAACCAATCGGAAGGAGCCCGCCGACAGTCTTTCATCCAAACCATGACCTGTTCGCATCGGCGTTCCATCAGACGATAGGCAAGCAGTCCTCGCGCTGAAGCAAATGCACAGAACTCGGCGTCGCCGTCTCCAGCCTACACCTGACGTTGCGTGTCAATCTGACGATATCACCAGGTTGTAGCCTTGATCCTCCTCGGCAACATCTGTGGCAAGGATTTCGCATAAATCCTGACGAGTTCGGCCGCCTCCAAGGACCAGTTCCCGGATCCCGACGGAGCAGCCTCTTCATGTCATCGAGGAGGATCGCATCATGGTAGATTCGCAAATCATTCACACTTGGCAAAATGCGCCACGGCTCACGTCCTTTGCGGCGTTTTTTGAGTTGACTGCCCGCGGCGACGCGAACCAGCCGGATCTCGGCCAACCAGAACCCGACATGGCACTGCTGGGCTTCGATCTCGACTGCATGACGTTCTGGGACACGCATCGGCGCCTTTGGGGCAATTTCGATTACCACTATTTCGCAAGCATTCCCTACCGGCTTGAGGAAGAAATGCGCCTGGGCACGGCAATACTCGCCTTCGGCCTGCAAGTCTGGGGCAGAACCCACCGCACGGCGACCGTCTATACGTTGGGTGCCGGCGCCGGCACGCTTGCGCGTGCGCTGGCAAGGATAGGCGATGGCCGCTTCAAGACCCTCTGCTGCAGCCCGACCGACGGCAACCGGATCAGCTTCTTCGCACGACGGGGAAGCGACGATGCGCATTTTCACCACGGTCCGTTCTTCGAGCTCGACGAGGCTCGATATGCCGCCGACGAGAACCTGGCGCCATTTCGCGATGGATATGATGTGCTGCTCGAGGACACGACCTTTCAGATGTATGGCCGAAACCGCCAGGATCAGCTTGCGGTGATCGCACCGCGGCTCCGCCCTGAAGGGTTGCTCATCCAGGTACAGAAGATCAGCCATCCAGACATCGACACCTATCTCCGACGCGAAGACCAGAAGGACGAGCAATTCAAATCGCGATATTTCTCGACGGGACAGATCGCCGCCAAGAAGCGCGATGTCCTCGATGTCATGACGACGTTCCAGGTCGATCTGAAGGCCTCGCTTGCCGCACTCGCCTCACATTTCGGCTATTCCGCCGTGACCTGGAACAGCGGCAACTTCTACACGATCGTCTCGTCCAATTCCCTCCCTGCCCTGCGAACCTTCGTCTCGTCGATGCTAAAGCCCGCGATCCCGCCGGACTATTGCTACGAAGCGCTGCCGCAGATCTTCGCTCGCGAGGAAATCCTGCCCGTGACGATGGATTGGGTATGGCGGCTCCCAAAGCCGGTTAGCGCCGAAATCTGAGAAGGTTCGATCGGATCGTGGCCTCGCTTGCCCGGTCGCGAGGAAGTGGAGGCGTGCCGCATGCCGGGACACAAAACGGAGGTGCAATGGAACGGCGACGCCCGGGCAAACGTCAAGATCGCGCTGTCATTTCTCATGCCGCATCTGCGATCCTTCTGGGAGAGACCGTTGGAAGACTATGCTTACGCGGTCTACGACGCGCGCCCACACAGGGCCGGCTGCGCAGCGCGGACGGAAGCATTGCTCCGGCTGCGGACATGCATCGAGCGGATCGCTATCCGATCGGGTGCCACACCGGAAGACGCCGCCCTTGCGGGAGAGCAGCTGATAGCCGCGCCAGTCATCCAGACCGGACCGCACTGTCTTCTTCTGCCGGACCCCGATGCATTCTACACGCTTCTCTTCGGCTTGCTCGGGCTTGGAGCTCACGGCCTTGGCTGGCAAATCTGGTGCAGCGCCTCGACCGTGAAATTCATCGAGAGCCCAAGAAAAGGCCCAGGATGGCTGCACCTCGAGAACGAGGCCGTCAATGTCTTTGGCCTTCCCCGTCGGCGGATGGATTCCTATAACATCTGCGGTGTCGGCGGCCCTTATCGCTTCACCCTGTCGAAAGATCGCGATGGCGAGCCCGCCAACGCGTCAGCCGCCAGGCTAAAAGCAGCGCTTCCAGAGGCGGAGTTTTCTTCGGCTGCGGACGCCATCAAGGCTGGAAACACGGCTCTCTGGCAGACGATGGCGGGTCCATCGATCCGGCTTTTGCAATTCGACGATATCGACGTCGCAGATTTGTGGGCCGACCATCTGGAAGATCCGGCGTCCTGGCTTTCGGCTCACTTTTTTGGCGACGGGATGCTGGCGGAGGCCATGCTCCAGGCTCTCGACGACCTGCATGCCGGCCCCTTTGCGGGATGGATACGGAAAACGACCGACCTCTTCTGGGGTTTGTTGGGGGGCCGGATCATCGGGCTCAGACTCCGCGACGGCATTCTCTCCGATCAAACGGGCATCCTGTTGAATATCCCGTTCACGCGCGGCGAGATTGCCGCGGCCCTTCGCCGGCGCGAACTCGTTCCAAACCTTCTCGCGATGATTCTGGTCATTTCAATCCTCCCCGGCGCACGCGTGCTCGGCGGCTGCCGCCAGGTCATCTACTATCCGCTGATGCGCCATGTGGTTGCGGCCGCGCTCGATAAGGTGGGCGCGCATGACATGGTCAGCGCCCTTGCAACGGATGTCCGTCCCGGCGTGTGGGGACATCGGGTGCTGAAGCCCGATCATTGCGATCCTTTCCTGGATCTGATCTCCGCCTATCGCATGCAGCCGCTGACGGAAGCCTGCGGCGATCTCGCGAGCTTCACCGGCGACCCGCTTTGGGCAAGCCTGTGCGAACACATCGCCGTCGGGAGGATCAACGCCACCTCGCCCGATTGGCCTTGGGCGCACGTCTCATGATTGGCCGCGACATTGATCTCGCCATTTGCTCCAGGAAAACGGGATGACCCGCACTGACGGCATAACCATCCGGCGATTGTCCGCGGACGAGCTCGATCTTTACCGCGCGATCCGCCTGGAAGCACTTCGCAGCGAGCCGTCGTCTTTTGCCACGACGATAGAAGACTGGCTGCGGCTTTCGCGCGAGGAATGGTTGGCGAGGATGGCGAGCGCCGTCTTCGTGGCCTTCGAAGAAAACGAGCCTGTCGGCATGATGGGATTATCGCGGCAGATGCCGAGCAAGATGAACCACCGCGCGCGTCTTGTCGGCGTCTACCTTCGCAAGAACCTGCGTGGATCGGGTGTTGCGGCTGACCTCCTGGACGCCGTTTGCGATCATGCGAAAAGCATCGGGATCCAGCAGCTGGAGCTCACTGTCAGCGCCGAGGTTGCGCGTGCTCTACGCTTCTACGAACGTCACGGCTTCGAAGCGGTCGGCCGTGTCCCCAATGCACTGCGCGACGAAGGCGAAATCATCGATGAACTCATCATGATCCGCCGGCTGAACGAATGACGGTTTCTGTCACAAAATTCGATGCAGAGACCCAGCGAAGGCAAACGGAGTCGGCCTGACTTCGGCCCAAAACGGGTATATCCGCGAAGGATGCTTGTACGAGCTGGAAAGATTTCAATGAACTCAAAACGACCTTCAATTCAGCGGATTACGTCGTGGACGGAAAGGTCGTTTTTAACGTTGGAGGCAATAAGTACCGGATCGTTGGTTTGGTAGCGTATCGGACGAAACGCATTTTTGTTCTTTTTGTCGGAACGCATGCACAATATGACGACACAGGTGCTTCGGCTGCTACCTGGGCCACCTGTCGTCACTTGGAAAGCCCAGCAAAAGAGTGCCTATTCGCTCCCGATGCTGCACAACAAGATTAGTCACCACGCCACCAGCATTTCCATACTCGATGTCAAATTCTCGGTCATCGGTAACGTAGACGCGTGACCTACCACCTGGAAACGAGCAGTCGCCGCAGCGAATATCGAGCTCATAACTGTTGCGGGCTTCTCGCGTCACGGACAAAGAAAGCAACGGATCACCCTGATCGAAAAGCCGGCATTTCACCTTCTGTTTGCAGAGGACGGTTCCGGAGACGGGCTTTCCACGAACCATCATCGCAAAAGTGACCGAGAACGTCTCATCTCTTTCATTCGCAATTGCCCCGGGTGGAAGACCGAGGATCGTCGATATCGTTGCAGCAGGCAGCATGTTTCGCCACTGCATCTTTATAGTGTTTGACATGAACCTGTTACCCCGTCCACAGCAAGGTAATCGGCAACTTGTGGGAATTGCGGAAGCTTTCAACGAATTCGCGCTGCAGAGAGGCATTTTAGCCTTTCCGAATCTTCATCCTTGACTCAATCAAGAACGAGAACATAATAAGAACATCACGACCAAGAAGGAGGATGATGGCGATGAGCAATTTGCCGAACGATAACCCGTGCGTCGAGCCCTATGAGGATCCGACTGGCACTTATTGGACGCCGCCAGAACCTCTGAACATCGCGCAGATCCATCCCGACATTCGCGCGGCTCTAGTCGGCGCTTTAGGGCGGCGCGGTCCCGCAATACTCGCGACAACCGAAGGTCATGGAAAATTTGAGTTCTATGCCGCAGGAACTGTCGACATGGCGTCTTGTGTGCCCATCGGAAGCTTCACTATTGCAATCGACAGAGAGAATAATCGCGCTTGCGGTGTCTGCTATTGCGACGGCGAACCCGGTCTGACCGAACCGATGAAATTCGCGTTCAGGGGTGACATCGATATCGCTTTTGCGGACTTCTACTGTCTCGCTAGAGATGAAGACTATGTGGCTTGATGGTCATGCCCCGGAAGAGTGCTGCGTGAGAATGCAGATCGGGCAACTTTACCATGCCGGAAATGAATCATTCGAAGAAGCTCGCGCGCTGGTCTTTGACAGACGCGAGCGCGGTCGGGCAAATCCTCGTTGTCCGGTGCGGTCTTTGCAACACGACGCGGCGGTTCCTGCCCGACGACATCCTTAAATTCCGCAAGAACACAACCATCAACCGCCTGAAGTTCATCTGCCTGAGATGCAATAAGCGCGACCACATGGATGTGACCGTTTACGTCCCCTCTCGGTCAGAGATCGGGAAGCTTCCCGTGCGCCGCTTGGCTGCCATTAAGGACGTGAGGATGCCTGTTTGGCGGGACGCTGATGAAGTGGATCGGAAAGGCACCTGGCGGCCATCCTTGTCTTCAAGGATGGGAGCAAACGTGTGATTGTCCGAACGGTCGGAGAAGCCGCCAACGCCCTGATGAGGGACTGGCCCTCCGACGACGGAGACGAGTTCCTTGCTGCTGTGAAAGCCTGCATGGACGTGATGATTGGCAAAGATGAACCCGAGCATTTACGTCAGGCGATTATCCGCGCCGCAGACGAAGCTGGCGTAACGGCCATCGCCGTTCTTCACTGAGCCAAGCAGAGCGTCTATTGAAGGTCTTGGATGTAGCGCCGCGCGCGCTCGGCGGCACGGCGCTTCTTGCGATTTTCTTCTGTTCGGGTTTGTGCGGTTGTGGTCGGTTTCATGGCGATCCTCCTTGCTGTCAAGGCGAAGATCTCAGCATGGATTGCAAGCGACAATTCGAGTTTTCGGAGGGCCGTCTATGGCTGGAAGAGCGACAGAATATTTTGCGGGGCTCGGTTAGCGATTGAGAGCGATTGGACTGCGAGTTGCTGCTGGGTCTGGAAGGCAGCCAATTGTATGTCGAGAATGTTGGCAAAGAAGCCAGCAAATTTGTCCGCGCTTACAATCGCGAATGCGACGACTTCAAGACGCTTTCCCTTGACGCCCCTCTTGCCGGATACGACGGACTCACACTTTTAGACAGGCTTGCAGATCCGCACTTGGCCGGCGAATAGTAGTGGAATGTGTCACGTCCTGCCTGAAGCACGAATTGGAGCCCACCATGACCCCTGCTCGTTTCACCGAATGCCTTCTGCACATCCGCTGGACGCCAATAAACCTTGCCAGCGCGATACAATGCGACCTTTCATGGGTGGAGGCGATGGAAGCCGGGAATGCCGAGGTGCCCGCTGGCTTGGCTGCATGGCTGGAGGTGCTTGCTCAGTGCCATGAAGCAGCTGGCATCCCTCAGACATACCGCGGGCGCGGACACCAATAATTTGCTTGGAGATGTAGGCGCACCAGGCATACAGCGGCTATTCTATTGCGGATCTGGTGGCAAAAACATAAGGATGCTACAACCATTCCGTTCTACGCTTCGGAAGGCATTAGGTTTCAGGTGTATCCGTGACGGACTCTGGGAAAATCACATTGACCATCCATGGTCTGGAGGCTTTCCACGGCGAGGTGGATGCAGAGGTGTTTGCGGTCAAATTCTCTGCGTTCATGAAAGGCTTGGCAGAGTCGGATGAAGAAGCAAACGGCAGCCGAGCTCATAAGTTTGTCCTGACTGATCTGCGCAAAAACACAGCAACCGCTGAGTTGGCCGAACGCAAGATAAGGGCAACCGAGGCGCCGCCAAATTCCGGAATTGCATTTTACGCCCAGGGTATCGAAGAAATTCGAGCCAATTCGCCGCGCGCTCGGCAGCTACCTAAGGCGCTTGTGGAGTCGGTCGTGGCTCTCGGGAACGGTGTGTCAAAGAAATTTGAGTTCGGTGAACTTAAGATGCCCGATGGCAGCGTTCTCCTTCTCGACGCCTTTCTTGAGGAACGGGCAAAGCTGGTTCTATCCGATATCAAGAACAAGTCGACGGACCTAGGGCTGTTCCAGGGCATCGCATTCGGATCTTTCGACGGCGTCCTAAAAGCCGTTGATTTCCAGCATGAAACAAAAAGGGGCACCATCCGCCTTTCTGCCGGCGGTCTCCCTGTTGTCTGCAACATTACGGATGTGAACATAGATGAGATTCGTAGTGCGCTTGATCAGCGCGCCCGCTTCTACGGCCGCGCCAGCTATGGCGGGGCAAGCCCGCTTCCGAAGATGCTGGATGTAAGAAGAATCGAAGTTATTGAAGTCGGGCTCGGATTATCTCGTTGGCGGGGTGCATTCGATATTCAGATCGATGAAGATGGCTGGGGCGACTCGTGAATAAAATTCCAGCCTACTACTGGGATTCGTGTGTCTTCATCGCGCATTTCAATAATGAGCGCGATCGGCATAACCATCTCATCGACCATATCGAGCAACATTTAAAAGAGGCTCAGGCCGGAAAATGTCAAATCTACACGTCCACGCTTACTATAGCTGAAATCACGACCCCGACTCTAAATGCCGCGTCGGTGGGCTCCTTCAACGAGTTCGTTAGGGATTTCCAGTCCTCAATTTTCTTAATGGAACCTGACCCTAATACGATGACGCTCGCCTCTCACCTGCGGAGTCAGCGCTATTCAAAACAAGACGGTGCAAAACCAAGGCAACTCTCGCCACCTGACGCGATCCACTTGGCCACGGCCATCAATCTCAAGCCGATGTACAATGTGGAGCTGGATGCTTTTCATACATTTGACGCGGGGAAGTCCCGCGGTCTTGATGGTGGAAGGGGCCTCCCCATGCTTGGATTCGAGGAGTGGGCCGCAGAGTGTTCACAGGACATTTGGGTCAAACGCGTCTGCGATATGCGAAGATCCATCCCCGAACACCCAACCCCACAATTGAATTTGGGATGATCTTGAAACGCGATGCATCGGGAGGCGCTTACGGGCTGGCGGAATGACCGGTGGCGCGGATCGTGGAGAGCTCACGCTCCAGCCGCTGCTGATTTTCGCGTAGTTCCAGGATCACATCCCGGCACCTTGCTCAGCGCAGTGCGCACGCATAAATCGAGCAACTCTTTGTTAGCCAACGTTCTTTAGCGAAATTTCGCGGTGGCTGTGCACAGTCATGGCG
The DNA here is from genome assembly GCF_031455475.1 of Rhizobium sp. 1399. NCBI lineage: Bacteria > Pseudomonadati > Pseudomonadota > Alphaproteobacteria > Hyphomicrobiales > Rhizobiaceae > Rhizobium > Rhizobium sp. 1399. Next base: position 12,110 of record NZ_JAVDSU010000015.1, read on the forward strand.
CAGCATCAAGGGAGAACACTATGCGCCGTGAACAACTTCGAGATGACCGTGGCCACATCTTCGCTACCGTCGAAACCCAGTCGAATGGTGATGCCATTATCAGGGACGACCGTGGGCACATCTGCGGGCAATACGATGCTAGCACAAATAAAACCCGCGATGACCGCCAACGGATCGTGGGAACAGGGAATCTACTCACCCGGCTGGTCTGATGGTCAATGACAGCCGCCGCCCTGCTTGTTTGCTCTTCGCTAACCGCTGTCGATGGTGACACTGTGCGATGCGACGGGCAGCTTATCCCTAGCGCCATAGACAGACCCCTGGACCGTCTTGACCTCATCGATCTGGCGTTGCTGATCAACGAAGCGTTGATCGTAACAGGCCGAACGGTCCTGGCGCGGTCCTCGGCACCTCTTTCGGTTCTCCACTCCAACTCCTGCCGCGTCACCATCTTATCGGCGAAGGTGCCGACGGACTGCTTCAGGTCGCTGGTTGCCTCTCGGATCGGGAGGTATGCCAGGCCTCCGAGCATGGCTGCAAACGTCAGCGCCACGCCCAGCGCCTGCCATTGCGGTTTGTTCCGCTCGGCGAGATTGCTCGATAGCGCGGCGATCGAGGCGCGCGTTTCGTTGGCAAGGGACGTAACGGCGGTGTCGATGTTCTTGAAGCCGGATCGTACCTCCGACTCCAGGTCGGTCTGCCGGCGCCCGAGGTTGGTGACCCGCCCGCCAAGCTGAGCGGTAATCGCATCCGTATAGACACGGTGGGCATCGTTGTTGTTGCTCATGTCGTCTGCCATCCTGTTGATGCCCTGCCCTTTCAAATGCAATGCCTGTGTTTGGATAAACCGTCGCGTGTGCGGCACGCCTCTTGCAAAGCTAACAATATGTTATCCTTGCAGGAGTTGAGCGTTATGAAATGGGACACATCTGCGCAGTTTGCCCCTGTGATCCTGGCCTTTGAGGCTGAGCGCGAGCGCGTCTTAGTGCGCACCGTTCAGGAAGCGGCCGACGCGCTGATGAGGAAATGGCCTATCGATGACGGCGAAGAATTCCTTGCCGCGGTGAAGGCCTGCCTTGATGTGATGGCTAGGAAAGCCGAACCCGAGGACTTGAGGGCAGCTCTCATCAGAGCTGCAGACGAAGCTGGCGTCACCGTCGTTACTGTCCTGCACTGACTGAGGGCGATGGCAGACTTGCCGACACGAGGAGAACCATCCATCGAAGGATGATGGCACGCTCGGCCGGTCAGCACGAGGGATCGGGCCTCTGCCTACCCTCGAAAATTGCCAGCATGTTTGAAAATCCTGGTGTGCAGTAAGGGACAAGATCCGATCGGAACCTTTAGCGATTTCGTCAGTTTTCAAGGCATGGAGCGCACGGCTGATGTGCAGCCCGCCAGACCCTTCAATCGCCTCGGTCGTGCGGCCCCTCCTTTCCACTTCCCTACTGCCCGCGCCGTCGGCTGCCACAGTCTAGCGATGCGCTGAGCATGGCTGGTTACCACGGCGTAGGCATCGCGCCTTGGCCAGCGTCACGTGGAAAATAGCGCTGGCTGAAAGGTGCAAACTGAGGCTACAGCCAACCGACTAGTCTAAAGAGGGCTGCCCACAACAGCAGAGATATTGCCGCGGCGGCGATCAGGTGATGAGTGCGCGTCATGTTGCCTCCCTCCTCCCAAAGGAACATCCCCATAATGCGCCGATTCGCGATTAAAGCGAAATATTCGCGATTCAGTTGATGGCGGGGTCGACCTCCGGCGAGCCTCATCGGATGATGGCCCGAGGGTTAAGCCTCATTAACGACTTGTCCTTCGAGGCTCGTCTCGATCATATCCGCGCCGGTTCCGCCCTGAGATCAGTCGATGCCACACCCAACGGTTGGCTGGAATATGCGGACCCGGCGCCTTTAGCGGTGGGGAGTGCTGTCAAAAGAGTGCGCAGATGACCGCACTTCCCTTTTGCTCTAGGGGCGAGAGCCATCAAACCCCTAACGGTTATGTCGCGGTCAGCGCAACGCACAATATGACACCCATCCTTTGATGATGAGGCGGTGGCGGGTTAGGTTGTGATTGTCATTTCATTGACATCTACCGCTTATATGTCGGCCTTGCTGATGCTGCACCATCAGCAGGAGAAGGTCCCTTCGTCCTAACTCAGGGTCCTTCTCCACCCATCTCAATTTTTGATATGGTGAGCCGGCACTCTGACAGGTCCGTCGCAGTTAGTTGAGAAGCTGCGATCGACTGAGCAATTTTTCCGCAATGCCCTTGAGGGTATCAATCGTGCTCATGCAATAGCGTGCTCTAACAGCGTGGCAACCTTATCGGCGGCAAGGCCATCGCCAAGGGCGGGATAAATACGCCTCGGGTCGCGGAGTTGATCTATCAGTTCTCTGAGGTCAACGGTCATGCGCCACCGAACCAACGGTCTTCGCACTTGTTCCCGATCGGCAGTGATAGGACGAACCAGGTGACTGGCAAAAATTAGCTCCATCATCGGAACTTTGCAGATCTCCCAAAGTTGAGAGTGAGGATCGCGCGGCGTGATCTCTCGGTCGACCTGCCCATCAGGCGTCGTGCTATCCAATTCCTGTGAACTCCCCCCAAAAAACTAGCCCGCTTCGGCGGGCTCTTTTTCGTCTGATGGAAATCGCATCACCAAATTCAGGGGGCGAAATTTCGCTCACCACATGTGGCGGTTAGACCTTCTGCCAGGGCCGTGCTGTTCTTCTGGCGAACCCGGCCGGCGGTTGATCGTTCGAACTGTCCAGGAGGCTGTCAACGCTTTGATGAAAGATTGGCCGTCGGACGATGGCGAGGAGTTTTTGTCTGCGGTTGAGGCTTGTCTGGACGTCATGGTTGGTAACGCAGATCCCAGCGAGCTCAGAAAAGCGATCATCCGGGCAGCCGAGGAGTCAGGCGTCGCCGTCATTACTGTTCTCTACTGATCAAAGCTGCAGAACAGGCTATGTCTGCCTGTTCTCATCGGAACCTTTCCATCGATCGTGCGTTTGCGAGGGGCCGCAAGAACAAAGGTCGTCACCGTGCTTGCGGCCCTTTCCAAATGTCAGCCCTTCTTGCCCCGCTATCGCGGGGCTTTTTTGCCATTCTCCGACAATCTACGGATATCTTTGGATGGACGGTCGGCACATTCTGACCATGCGTCGAACTGCGTCGGACTTTAGTCCGATTGCAGGCAGCGGTCCGTCCCCTAATTTTCATCTTGCTGGCGCCCCTTCAGAGCCAGCACGAAAAGGGGTGTCTTCCTGACCGGGAGGCACCCTTTTCAATTCATTGTTGAGATATCCTACAGGGCCGCGGCACCAGATCTTCCATGTTGATCCGACGCGCCCCTCACATATGAGGGTTAGACCTCCTGCCGACGCAGAAAGGCTAGGACTGCTTTCCGATGCAGGCTACGATTGCCTGACCAGCCGCAGTAGAACCCCGCGCACTGAGAAGATGCGGCTTATCTGCAATCCCATCGTCAATAGCGATCTGCTTTTTCGCGGCGGCAAAAGCTTCAACGAACTGTTTTGCCTTGTCGGGCTCCAACGTCACCTGCGAGCTCGCGAGATTGTTTCCTACTGATGCGGTCTCGCCTTCCACGTCAAAAAGCAATTTGCCGTCGAAAGCGAATTTGACAGTTGGCGTGAAACTGTCGAGCCGACTATCGTAGTCAAACCCGGGAATAGCACGAACAACCAGCCCGGGCTTTGCCGTATCGCATAACAGGAATACGCCCGATCGTAGCGAAGACATGAAGTCTATAGTTACGCTCTGACCTCCCGAGAAAGGATCTTCTTCCTTGTCGACAGACCAGCTCTGAAAGCCGGCTACGCCCTGAGAAAACGAAACCAGAAACAATGCCGAAGCGGCTATGGCAACCCGAAGCACTTGAACCCCCTAACTAGTTCTGACTGTACCCTCAGTCCTTCATACCCGACGCAACCTGAAATTTAGTAAACAGCGAGCCCCTGCATTCCATGAGGGGGCGCGCCAGGGTCAGTCAAAATGGGTTTCTGCAAATTACGGTCTGTTAACTCTGATTTGGCATCTTTTGCACGCAAACCTCGCAACTTTGCAAAGCAACAGGAGGCACGCAATTCGCACTGCGTGCCTTCTTTTAACGTGAGGAACAGGCGGGTGCAGGTAAGAAGAGGTACCGCCACCTTTTGCTCCGCCAGCGCTGACAGGCGCCACCCCGCTTGGCGGTGATGGTACGGTGATGTCACGCCATTTTCACGAGACGCGCGCGTCGAATCTGATTATCGTCGCGAGATACGGTGGGGACCGACCGCGTGAGGGGCTTGCCTCTATATTATAGGCGAGTCCCTCTACGCGATGATCGGGCCTTCGGAGTCGGCAAGAAAAGGATGTCGTTCCCCGACCGAGAGACACCCTCATTCAATATCGAGTGGCGCTATGCGCCGAATCCCCAAAAGTGCGACAGGATCAACATCTTCCATGACTTTGATCTTGGAGAACTGAATTGCCGACGGCGGTGAGGTTCGATCGCCGGTGATACGAAGCTCGATCCCTACGCGGTCGGCGGTTCCCATACTGAATCCCACCGGAACGGCTCAGAGGTGAGCTTGTAGGCTCCGGAGCGCCCATGCTGAGGATGAAGGTGTCAGATGAAAGACGGTACCCGCTGAAGCCGCTAGAACGGTTGGTCGTGCCCTGTCGGGTCATGTAACGAAGCTCAACGAAGGCCGGCGTCTCGTCCAAGATTTGGATCTCGCACATTGCGCGATACCATTTCGTCTGCTCGAGCGTGAACGGAATGGAAATCGACTGGGCTAATATTTCAAAATAGGCGCCCGGGTCCACCTGGAGCGGGGTGTAATCAATGCGCTGCGCGTTATAACCGCCACCGACATCCACGAGCGAAGCCACAGCCGAGACATTGCGCAGGACGCTGATGGCAACTCCTGTGGCAACAGATCCAGTCCCAGTTCGGTTCGCATTCGTATTCGCCCACGTCCCGGATGTGCCACCGTTGAGCTGTGATATTCCGGTCGGAGCAAGGTTATTATTGGCGGGATTGAGGTCGATGAAGGTTCCGGCAGAAAACAGGCTCCCAGATTTCGCGCTGTTGAAACCCGAAGTATTCAGCCCCAGCGGTGATGTCGGATCGAACCACTGATCGGCCTGGAAGCGTGGGTCAAGACGTTTCGCCCATTCGATCAAACCGATACCGATGTTGAAGCCGGCGCGGCCGGCCGGTGTGTCGGGGATAAGGATGCGGAGCTGCGATCGACGAAGCGCCTCGCCGTTCTCGACCCAGCGGGTTTCTTCGCCGAAATTCTTCTGCATCCAGTCGTTCGTGCCGTCATCGGCAATCTCGACCATTTCATCAACGAAACCGTCTGCCTGGATTTCGCGCGCGAGCGCATACTTGGTCCGGAATTCTTGATGCCCATCATCAGCCAGCACACCATCACAGTCGACTTCGCCGGCATCGTATCGTCTCGGCAGATCGAGCGGAGGCTTTCCCCGTCGGCAATGCGTTCGCAGATGCTATGCGCCAGCGACGGCGTGAACTTAGTTGGCCTACCTATCATTGATCACCTATAAGGAGTTACGTCTCCTGCTTCCTTCCTCGCCAACGGACGGACATCCGCCGGAACGATCCCCCATGGACGGCGTTTGTGCGATTGGCGAGAAGGAGGAGGAAAACAAATGCTCAACAATCAATGGAGCAAACCCGTAGAGGTAGGATTTGGCGTCGCCGGATACCGAGTGGTAAACGGGCCGTTCGAAGCGCTGATAGTTCTGCAAGACATGTGGCCGCATCGAAGCGGTGCGCACTTCATCAAAGCTAGAAATGCCTGTAGGGCTGCGATCGAAGGTCGGGTAAACCCCGAGCGTGCCCGGGACGAATTTATCGCCGCTGCGGAAGAGGCGAAGCTCTCGACCCATTAACGTGGCGTCGATCCGCAATGTTGGCGCGAGTCGTCTACATTCTGGTCGGCATATCGGCTCTGTATCAAACTATCCCCTTCTCCAACGCCATCTCGATTGATGAGCCGGCCGCTGAAGGATCTCTGGGCCATCGCCACTGAGCTTTCGTCCATCGCCACCATAGCCGCGAACGTTTCGACTCCGGCGGCTTTCGCTTTTGCCGTCATGGCGCCTTTGTTATCGACCCCCTACTATTTCCCATCGCCTCGGCAGAGCGGGCGGGCCGGTGGTCAGTGAAGGGACCGATTTGATCAGCACCCGTGAGACGGGAACAACTTACCTCGTCGTCAGTTGAGGACCACATGGAGCCGTCCAATGATCCTATCCAGGCTCCCGCGAACACCGAAGCGGGAAAGAGGACCAGACGAAACGCTGGGAGGATAGCTGTCGCCATCATCGCGATGGTAGGAGGTCTGGCTTTCCTGCTCTACCTATCAATTCTGATTTGCGCGTCGTTGGGAGGCCGAATGTTCCCTGGTTGAAGCGGGGTAGCGCAGAAGCCGCCAAACCGCGCGAGTTAAACTGATGATCAATCATGCCCGCGAAAACAAAGCCGAGACCACCGATAAGGAATCTCACGCGCTGATCTCCGCCCAAAACGCCGCCCGCGCCGAAAAGACTGCTCGCCTTCGCGAGCTGCGTCTCGCAAGGGATGCTGAGTCCCGCCACGAAAAGCACGGCGCCTAGAACGACCTGAGCCCCTTCGGTCCGTGAACGGCGCTGGCGTGACGATCATGCTCGTTACGGTTCGATCCACCGCACCGGGCTCGTCGAGAACCGCCAGCATAAAAAGGGATACCCGGATTGCTGCGTATCGAACAGTAGCGGGGAACCTTCTAGATCCTCGCTTGTTCGCTTGCCATGAGCGACACCGAGAAAAAAGCCAGCAAGGGCATGATCAAGTACGCGCTGACGATAATGGTCATCGCAGTGATCGTCGCCGTGGCGTACCTGGTTTTCTTTACGCCCGGAAAGGCTGAGCCGGCTTCGCCAGTGATCCGAGGAGGCCCCAATGCGATACTATGTCTATGCGATACACACCGACGACACACGCAACCGGCTTCACGACGTGTTTGATAATCTAGCCGAAGCCGCAGCTATTGAGCGAGAACTGCAAAGCCGTACCCAACCAGGCGACAACTATTTCGTCAGGATGTTCCCTGCGCAGAACGTCGAGGAAGCGCGGGTAAAAGCTGATAGGATGCGAACAGTCCCCCCTGATGCTCAACTGACCGGAGCGTAGCGATGGCCTGGGAAATTGGGATCTACATGGATGCCGGTGAACCGATTATTGTTGAAACCTTCGATGAAGCGGTGACCGAAGCGAAGAAAGTCAGGGACGCCGGGCATCAACTGTATCTGTATGCGCCGAAAGATGCCACTCAGGAGCAACTGGATCAGTTCGCAGCTCTATACGGTGCAAGCGCTGTTTTATCGCGACCGTGAGGTTCGCTCTCCTGCAAAGAAAAACCCGCCTTGGCGAACCGGGCGGGCTGAAAAGTCAGTAATCTGCCGCCTTTACCGCTCAAGAGTTGATGTTGCGATCAGTCGAACGCTTGGCGACAATAGGCACTTCTTCGATGTTCGCCAACATGTGGCGCTTTATCAGGAACCGGCGGAGGTTTTCCCGAAACGCTGGCAAAGGGAAGACCCCATGAGCTGCCATGCGACAAGCCTTTTCAAGCACCTCGTAGGTCTTATCTCTTTCTTCCTCCGGCCAATCGTCAAGGAAGTCAAAGACGTCTTCGAGGTTAGCGAGTTCCTGAATGTAATGCCGCTTCTTCAGGAACAGCGGAGCGTCAAACAGGGTGTTCGCCATAACCATCTCCCTTCTCAAGCGCGTGTGACGGCCCAAAATTTAGGAGCAGAAGGCGAGAATTCAAAACCTGTTCTAGCATACTAAACAACGCCGCGCCCGGTCACCCGGTGGTCGAATTTCCTGCATCGGAAAGGGTCGATTGCGGCTCACCGTAGGCCCGATCCTGGATCTGCCGGCGGCGTTCGTTGCGCCAGTGTGTGAGGGCGAGCGTGTCGGCTCTCACCTGCTCCTTCTGGCCGGTTACTTCGTCATCGCGCCAGTCCGTCGCGCAATTCTTCGAAGCTACCGTTATTGACGTGGGTTTTAGATCAATTTCCGTCACGGCGTCCAGTGCCACTGTCAACCGGACGCGGCACTTTTGATTGAGGTTGCTGCAATCTGTTGACAATACGACTGAATTCGGCGCTCGAAAGTGCTTCGCGACATGTCGATTTGCGTAGATAGGCCTCTAAGTAGACGCCCTTGCGGGTTTTAATGAAGGCATATTCTAAACACGCTTGCGGCCTTCCTCGTTCAGGTAGGTGTTCACCCAGTCCCAGGTCTCGTACATTCTGCTCATCGCGCCGGCAGAAGGAATGCGTGGCGGCGCCTTGGCTTCGTCGTAGCCGTAGGACTCCATCATGTCCCTGACGATGCCCGACATAACCCCGCCCTGCAGCCGCGGCCCCAGGAACGCTGGTGAGGCGCGCAGGGTATAAGCAGCCTCGTATGTCCATTCCGCGAAAACCACCGTCATGCTGCTTCTCCTCGATAGGGCCACAGGCCGAACTGAATTCTGAGGGCTACGAGGATTTCGTCGCTCGTTGCCATTCCGTATTTCATGTTCCGAGCGCCCCGCCGCAGAGCGCCCAGATCGACAGCATTGAAATCCGACACTAGTGACGGGCGGCGGATCAGGTCAGGGTTGGCGACCAGCAGGCGGCTGACCGCCTTCAAGGCATCGGCATACAGCTCGCCGGCGTTGCGGGGCGTGCCCGTCACGAGCATCAGGACCGGGCGCAGGTGATCCTCGCCGTACCGACGGCCGATCTCCCGGACCGTCGGCTTGCAGAAGCACTCCCTGGCACGCCGGCTTGTCGGACTGTGGTGCTCCTAATCCCTGAGCACCACGCCGCACTGACGGGCCACCTTGTAGATGTTACAGCGGCGAACTCCGGCTTCGCTCATCTCGTCTCCCCAGTGCTAGGGTAAGGCCGTCCGTCCATGATCGCGGTGCCGTGCTGGGCGTACATCCGGGAAACGGGCGATTGAGGTGTTGAACGAGGTGTCGCAAGCCCTATGTTTTTAGGAACGGCACGTTTGAAACATGGAGGCTTGCCATGTACACACACAACATTGCCGAAGTCCGATGGACTGCACCGGTGGCAATCCGGATCGGCAACCGCTCGTCTGAGTTCATTCACGGTCCAGCAGAGGCTATTGACTATCTGGAGCACAGGTGGCCGTTGCACGACGGCCCAAGCCTTGAGACGGCAAAGCGGCGTTGCGTTGAGGCGATGAACCATCTGGCGCATATCGAGAGTGCTCGGGAGGCCTTTATAGCCGCGGCCGCTGAAGCCCGCGTGTTGAATTAAGGCTGCCATCAGAGGCTTCCAAAAGCACTTCCGGCTTCTTTTGCGGGTGGGGCTTAGGTGTTTCCAATCCCGGAGCACTACGCCGCATTCCCTGCTAGTGCGCGAATTCAATGCTCACCTCGCGCGGCTTTTTCTGCGAGATATGCGGCCGGGTCGATATGTTTGACTTCTGAGGCCGGACCGAAATTCCCGAGCCGGTGATTCCGAAACTTGCGCGCTCCAGCCGGATCGAACTTGACAGCTGCGATGCTACGCACCCAGCTCGCAGCCTTGTGCGCATCCCGCTTCATCTGCTTTTCCTGCCTGGCCTCGATCTTCTTCTCGCGCTTGAGCCGCTTCTTGGACTTGCCCTTCTCAGGCTTGCCCCACAGCACGCGCTTGTTCGAATGGCGCTTGTCTGGAACGCCGGCGTCCTGGTTATCGAGCCGATCGAGCGCCTTCCACGCCGCGGCATTGGTGTCGAACGGGCCTTCGATCACCTTGCCCTGCTGGTCCGTGATTTCGAACTGGCCGTCGTCGTTTCGGGTTACGTTGAGGATCTGGGTCATCGGGCCAAATCCCTCAGAATGCGGCGCAAGACCCAGCGGAGGACGAGAATCTTGAAGAGGGTCATTGCTCGCTCCAGAAATGATGAGGTAGCAACCGGCGGATCTTTGCCTCGGCCTTGGCGTATTCCCGGCCGGCAAACTTCTCGATGCGCCGATACATCTCGGCCTCGATGCGGTCATCGGTTTTCTCTCCGATCGCAAAGAACCGATCACGAAGGGAAAGCATCTTTTTCTTGGTGCCGGCCGCGATGACGTTTCCCCGCCACTGCCGCTCTTTGGCATAGGCGTGAGGGAGAGTATTCGCGGACACGTCCTATATCGATAACTACGTGAAAGAATACGAAGCCGAGAGCAAGCGGATTGTTGCTGAACGGAGGAACAGCCGAAGCAGCGAACGCGCGCTGGCTGACGTCCAGGAGCGGATAAATCGGCTTCTTGATTAGGTGGCACGAGGGACGATCGAGGAAGAGGACGTCTTGTCGATGTTGCCGCCCATGAAGGCCGAACGCGCGAGGCTGAAAGCTGAGCTTGAAGCACAGGAGCCGCCGACGATCGTCATCGAGATCAAGCCGAAGGCAGTGACGAAATTTCGCGAACGTGGAAAGCCTGGCCGGCGAGGCCTACACTATGAGATCAATGGATGGCTGGAAGGAATTACCGGCCCAGACTTGTCGTCTGTTTTGTTGGTAGCGGAGGAGGGATTTGAACGCCCGACACAAGGATTGATATGCCGCTTTTTAGCGTCTGTAGCGTTTTACAACCCAGTGTTTTTCCAAGCGCTTCTGCTGCTGGAGAAAACCCTATCCTCTTCACCTCGGCAAAACTTCGTCGCCAAATTTCTCGTCGATCAGCCCTCGGTCTCGCTTTAGGTCGTTGCCGACGACGCTGTCATTTTATCAGATTTCACATCGCCGACGTTGGGACGCGGAACGCGAGCCTCATGTCTCAAATTCGCCTCTTGAATCGAACGCCGACGCCGCCACCATTCTCTGGAATAAACTCAATGCCGGCGTCTTCAAGAACGCGCTGAATATTTTCCAACGTGCTTGAGCGCAGCTGTTCGCCTTTTTCAAGACGAGTAATTGTCTGCGTTGAAACGCCCGCGGTTTTCGCAAGATCGAGTACTCCCCACCCGAGCGCAACACGAGCTAACTTACACTGAATTCCGTTCATATCACCATGCCATGGTGATTTTGGTTGCGCATTTTGAGATAGCCCTGTATAGCGTTGAACTGCTAGCAGCTGGATCCGGTGTTACGAGCACCTGATCCAGCCTGACCACAACCTAAGCTTTCAGGGAGCTCGGATCATGGCTGATTCCGACAATAGCAGAACTTTGCCCGCGGTCACCCGGGGTGAGCTTCATATGTTCGTGGCGGCATCCCTGCCGCGATTTCCAATGCACAACTTTTTGACGCGGAAATGCCCAGACGCTGGCTCCGACGACCCGCTTCTCTTGCTCTGGACCCAATGGCGCGAAGCGCGGGAAGACGCGCTGGAACTCAGCCGGCGTCAACAGGAGCTGGAAGCAAAACTGTTTCCTGCAGTCGGCCGGTCCGACCGAGCAACCGAGACGGCTGACGCGACCGCCCGCGACATCGAACACAGCCAGGCCCTGGAGGCCGAGGATCGTGCGTTCGACACCGAAGCGACACTCGCCGAAAGGCTCTGGGAAACTCCTGCATTTACCCTCGTGGGCACGATCGCCAAGCTGCATGCCGTCCTCGTGAGGGGACAGCCCTCCACGACCCATGACGAATATCCCTGGCCGCCGCTCCGCGCCGTCCTCACCGATCTCCTGAAACTCGACATGGGCATGTCGTCCGGTGGCGATAACCTTCATCCGAAAACGGCGGCGCAAAGCCAAAGAGAACTGCGAACCGGCTAGCCTCGCCGTCATCGCGCGGCCGGTTCCCGATCCTCGCCTCACTGGGGCGCAGCATCCGACGCTCATGTGCCGGGCTCCGTCTTGAAGAGCCGATGACCTCAATTCCGAGCGGGGGTGCGAGCTTTTCCAGCATCTCGACCGTCGGATTGTATTCGCGACGTTCGAGCGAGCCGACATCGGGACGGTCGACATTCACCAGAAAGCTCAGTTGTTCGTGGCTGAGTTCACGTGCCTGCCGCGCCCGTCTCAAATTCCGCGCGATGGTGTCCCGGATCACATGCACCTCGTGGCGTTCCGCAGACTATTCACCGACGGAGTATACACCGCAAAACCAGCAGATACGACCTTCGTGTCGAGACCATCATCCAACCCGGTCGCGAAAGCGTGGTGAGCCTTCACCGCGGCGAGCGCGGCTGCGGCAAAAATTCAAAAAGGGAACACGATCATGACATTGACCACTCGACGCCGCCCGCTCCTGCTTTCCATGTTGCTGACGCTGGCAGCGCAGGCCGGCGCCCTCTCGGCCCTATTGGTTGGCATGGCTGGACCAGCCGCCGCACAGGAAGAACTGCGGATCGCGACATCCTACAAGCTGATGACGCTTGATCCGCAGTATGCAAACCTCAACGAGAACAATTCGCTGCTCTCCCAAATCTACGAACGGCTGATCTATCAGGACGAGCATCTCGCCCTGACGCCCGGCCTTGCCGTCTCTTGGCGCGCGCTGTCGGACACGCAATGGGAGTTCAAGCTCAGGCCGGGCGTCCGGTTTCATGACGGCTCGCCGTTCACCGCCGACGACGTGATCTACTCGATCGACCGCATCCGCACTTTCCTCAAGCCGCCCGGAGAGGGTTTTCGGGGGTATCTCAGCGGCATCAAATCGGTATCAGCGCCCGATCCGCTGACGGTTATCATCGACACGGAGGGTAATGTTCCCGACCTGCCGCTCTCTTTCTCCTCGATCTTCGTCATGCATCGGCCAGCGCAAGGCTTCCAGAGCACCGAGGAGCTCAATGGTGGCGCGGTCCCGGTCGGCACTGGCCCCTACAGGTTCGACAGCTGGAGTTCGGGCGAGGCGCTGAAGCTCGTCAGGAACGATGGCTATTGGGGCCGCAAGCCCACCTGGTCGGTCGTCCTTTTCCGGATCATCGAGAGCCCGGCGGCCCGCGTCGCCGCGCTGACGACCGGTGACGTCGATCTTGCCGATTCTATCCCGGCACGCGATGTCCAGTCGCTGAAGCAGCGTGGAGTGAAGGTCGAAAGCATCGGGGCCGCCCGCGTCAATTTCCTGCAATTCGACGTGGCAAGCGACACGGCACCTGGTGTCACCACAAAATCGGGAGAGCCGATCGGCAATCCCTTCAAGGATCCGCGCGTGCGGCGGGCTCTGGCGATGGCAACAGATCGCTCGGTGCTGGTCGACAAGATCCTGTCGGGCTACGGCACGCCCGCCGCACAGTTCTTTCCAAACGGCTTGCCCGGCACCTCCCGGACACTCAATCCCGAGACACCCAACTACGAGACGGCCAAGGCGCTTCTGGCGAGCGCGGGCTACCCGGACGGTTTCAGGGTCGTGCTCGCAGGACCTGCCGGCCGCTACCCCGGCGACGGCGAAAGCCTGCAGGCTGTCGCGCAAAGCTGGGCGCGTATCGGCGTGAGCGTGGAGCCGATCGCCGCCCCCTTCTCGGTGTTCAACACCAAGCGGGCCGCGGGCGATTATGGCATATGGTACGGCGGCTGCTCGGGAGAAGCCGTCGACGTCATTCTCGATGCCCTGCTCGCATCTCCCGATCCCAAGCGCGGTCTTGGCGCCCTGAACTTCGGCCATTACCGCAACGCCGCCTTCGATACCATGCTCGCCAAGGCAGAAAGCTTGCAGGACGGTCCCGAGCGCGATGCGGCGCTTGCCACTGCCACCGAATTCGTGATGGCCGACCAGCCGATCATTCCCCTCTATCATTTCCACCACATCGTCGGCTTCGGACCGAAGGTCGGATCCTACGTGATGCATCCGCGCGGCTGGACGACCGCCATGCAGACGATCCCGGTGACGGAGTAACGCCAATGGCTTTGATCTCTCTGGCACTTGGGAGGCTGTCGCAGGCATTGCTCCTGCTTGCGGTCATGTCCGTCATCGGTTTTGCCGGCATCCACGCCGTCGGCAACCCGGTCTTCAACGTCGTCAACATCGAGACGGCCACCGCCGAGGACATCCGGCGCGCCACGGTGGCGCTCGGGCTCGATCAGCCGCTCTGGCGTCAATACCTCGTCTTCATCGGCAATGTGGTCGGCGGGAATTTCGGCACCTCCTATATCTATCACCTGCCGGCGTCCGAGCTGCTGCTGAGCAAGCTGCCGGCGACGCTCGAACTCGCCTGCGTCGCGATGCTGGTCGCAGCACCTCTGGGAACGGGGCTCGGGCTCGTCGCCGGCTGGCGCACCGGAACGTTGCTCGACCGGATCATCCTGCGGACCAGCGTCTTCGCTCTCAGTCTTCCCTCTTTCTGGCTCGCCATGATGCTGATCCTCGGCGGCGCCGTCCTGACGGGGTGGTTTCCTTCGGGGGGCAGAGGGACGACGGCCGACCTTCTCGGCGGCCAATGGAGTGTCGCAACAACAGACGGGCTTCGGCACCTGATCCTTCCTGCCCTTGCCCTCGCTATCCCGAACATCGCGCTGATCGCACGGCTGGCCCGGTCAGGCACGATCGAGGTTCAGGGCCTGGAATTTTCGCGCTTCTGCCGCGCCAAGGGCCTGCCCGCCCGACAGATCCTTATGCGCCATACGCTGCCGAACATCGCCGTGCCTATCGTCACGATCATCGGCCTGCAATTCGGAGGCATGCTTGCCTTCGCGGTGGTGGTGGAATCGATCTTTGCCTGGCCGGGCGTCGGCAAGCTGCTGATCGATTCCATCCAACTCCTCGACCGGCCTGTGGTCATGGCGACGCTGACCTTCATCTCAGTCGCCTTCGTCGCGCTGAACGCGCTCGTCGATCTTTTCCACGCCGTGCTCGACCCGCGCGTACGCCTCTCCACATAGGTGAACCCTCATGAAAGCACACATCATCCGAGCATATCGGTGGCGAGCCGCTCAGCCGGCCTTGACCCTCTCCGGGATCGTGCTGGCAAGCTTCGTCCTCGTCGCATTGCTCGCTCCGGTCATCGCCCCGCAAAACCCCTACGATCCCCTGCAGCTTTATGGATGGGACGCGTCTTCGCCCCCAGGCACGCGGGGCAGCGGTGGATTTGTCTACCTTCTCGGCACGGACGGGCTCGGGAGGGATATTCTGAGCAGCATTGCCTATGGGCTGCGCATCAGCCTCACCGTCTCTATCACCAGTGCGGCGGTCGCCGCCGTCATCGGCCTTTGCGCCGGTGTCAGCGCCGCCTATCTCGGCGGATGGGCCGACATCGTGATCATGCGTATCGTCGACCTGCAGCTCAGCCTGCCGACAATCATGATCGCGCTGATTGCCGTCGTGACACTCGGACCGGGTCTCGACCGCATCATCCTGGCGCTCATCATCGCTCAATGGGCGCCCTATGCGCGAGTGGCGCGCGGTGTCGCGCTCAGCGAAACCAGGAAATCCTACATGGATGCGGCCCATCTGATGCGGCTTCCGTCATCGAGGATCGTTCTGCGGCATCTGCTTCCAAACAGCATGGGGCCGGCGGTGACCCTGATCCCGATCGAGATCGGACACGCCGTGGCACTCGAGGCAACGCTTTCCTTCCTGGGGCTCGGCGTGCCGATCGACAGGCCGTCGCTCGGTTCGAGCGTGGCGAGCGGGTTTCAGTATCTTCTGACCGGCCAATACTGGATCAGCCTTTTTCCCGGTCTCGTGCTGTTCGGTCTGATCGCCAGCATCAATCTCGTCGGCGAGGACATCAGACGCCGCCTCGATCCGAGGAGCCGCGCACTATGATCCATCCATCGGCGAATGAGACTGTCCTCGAGGTCAAAAACCTCAGTCTTCAATATCGGTCGTCGGCAGGACCGATACCTATCCTTCAGGACGTGAGCTTCGCGCTGCGGCGCGGAGAGATCCTCGGCATCATCGGCGAGTCCGGGGCGGGCAAGTCGACGGTCGGCAACGCCCTGATCGGCCTGCTTGCGCCCGGGGTCGAACGGGCCGCCGGCGAGATCCGCTTCATTGGCGGACCAGGTGACACCGGGGATAGAGGCAGGCGGCGCGGCGACGAAAGTCGGCGGATATCGGCGGTCTTCCAGGATCATACGGCCTCGCTGGACCCGCTGATGAGCGTTGGCGGGCAGATCGAGGAGACGATCCTTGCCGCGAATGCCTCCTTGTCGCGGCGGCAGGCCCGGGCTCGGGCGATCGAGCTTCTGACGCGTGTCGGAATTCCGGAGCCGGGCCGCCGCTATGCCGACTATCCCCATCAGTTCTCGGGCGGACAGCGCCAGCGCATCGTCATCGCCATCGCGCTTTCGGCATCTCCTGACGTCATTGTCGCCGACGAGCCGACATCGGCCCTCGATGCGACCGTCCAGAAACAGGTTCTCAAGCTCCTGCGCGACCTCGTCGACGAAACCGGTGTCTCGATCGTCCTGATCACCCACGACATGGGCGTCGTCGCCGAGATCGCCGACAGGGTTCTGGTGATGCGGGGCGGCATAGTCGTCGAGGCGGGACCGACGGCCAGGATCCTTGATGCACCCTCCAACGACTACACCCGCGCCCTGCTGGCGGCAGTGCCGCGGCTGCGCACGTCGCCAACCGCACGCCCCGGGCAAGAAGGCGCAATGCCAGCCGCATCGCTGCCGTCAGCAGACGGCCGCGACATCCTCTCGGCACAGGCAATCTCGAAGATCTTCGAGGGGCGAAGGATGCCCTGGGGCCTCGGCGCCGATCGCGGCAAAACCGCGTTGCGGGATGTGACGATCCGGATCGCCCGCGGCACCATTACCGGCATTGTCGGCGAAAGCGGCAGCGGCAAGACGACGATCGGCCGCATCATTGCCGGACTGGACACGGCGTCGTCCGGAAACGTCACTCTCGATGGCATCACCTTCGATGCGTCTCGAAACGGCTGGCGCACTGGCCTCCTCGGACGGGTGCAGATGATCTTCCAGGATCCGGCCGTCTCGCTCAATCCGCGGATGACGATCGGCCAGGCCCTCATGGAGAGCGCAAGGTTCGGCGCGCGGGCCGGCCGGGAGGACAGACGATCGGCGGTGACATCGATGATGGACCGGCTTGGTCTTCCGCGCGCCCTGCTCTTGCGCCATCCCCACCAGCTTTCCGGCGGCCAGAAGCAGCGTGTCTGCATCGCCCGCGCCCTTCTCGCAAAGCCAAGCATCATCGTCGCCGACGAGCCGACATCGGCGCTCGACGTCACGGTGCAGGCCGAGATCATCGCGCTTCTGAGGCAGAGTGTTGTGCAAGACCAGATCTCGATGCTGTTCATCTCGCACGATCTCGCTTTGGTGCAGGACCTCTGCAGCGATGTCTACATCTTCAAGGATGGGAGGGTCGAGGACGCCGGCTCGGCCGACGACATCTTCACGCGCCCCGCAAATCCCTACACCCGCGATCTCATAGGCGCGCGACCGAGCCGGTTCGTCGTCTGACGGACCGCATGTCGCGGCGCACGAACGCACATGCCGCCGCGGCGTCCACTTCCGCCCGCTCGAGAAGAATGGCTCCTAGCCGCAATGAAAGAATGACAGATGCAAAAAAGCTATACCGTGGCCGTCACCGGCCAGTCCCTCATCAAGCATGATGTGCGTGAAATCCAGGCACCGGAATTTTCAAGTATCCGTGCGCTGCTGCACCGTGCCGACCTTGCCTTCACGAATTTCGAAGGAACGATCGACGGCCGCCATGGCGGATGGCCACTCAAAGGATCGTTCTTCGGGAGCAGCGACCCGGTCGTGCTCGACGCCCTTCAGGAGATGGGGTTTCAGGCACTCTCGCTATCGAACAACCATGCCTTCGACCTTGGCCCATCGGGCGTCCTATCGACACTGGAAGAGGTCGAGAAGCGAGGTTTCCTGCACGCTGGTCTCGGACGCAATCATGTGGAGGCGGCGCAGGCGCAGCATAAAACGATCGGGGGACGGCATGTTGCGCTGGTCGCCATGGATGGCGGACCTGGACCCGACTTCATGTACGCGGCAGACGCCTGCCGGGGCAGACCCGAGCGACCGGGCGTCAACCGGCTTCGATTGTCCCAGGTGATAGAGGTCGATGACACCGCATTCGAGCAGCTCTGTTCCGTTCGCGACAAGGTCGGCTACAGCACGATCGATCTTGCCAATGACAGCCAGCCCGACGATCCTCCCTGTCTCGATGGGCAGACGGAAGTGGCAATCGCCCGCGCCGTCTTCACCCGCTCCGCCAGGTTCGGACGAAGCGTCAAGGTCGATGCCGACGACATGCAACGGAATATCGAGGCGATTGCATCGGCATCGGCGCAGCGATCCCTCGTCATTGCCTATCTGCACCACCATCATTGGGCGGCCGACTGGTATCAGGTTCCCGAGTGGGTGAGCAGCGTCGCGAAACGTTGTATCGACGCCGGCGCCGCCATGTTCGTCAGTCACGGCGCGCCCGTTCTGCAGCCGCTGGAAATCTATAAGCGGCGGCCGATATTTTACAGTCTCGGGAATTTCATCTTCCACGTGCGATCGGAAAAATCGACTTGGACCGCACCGGAGGTCTGGGAAAGCGTCGTTGGCCTTTGCTCGTTCGCCGAGAATGGAGACCTTCTCGGCGCCACCTTTTCCCCAGTCGTCATCGGCGGGAATGACGCGTTGACGGATCGCGTCTTGGAACGGCGGTTGGTTCCGCATCTTGCAACCGGGGCAAATGCCGAGAAGATCCTTCACCGATTCCGCGAGCAGTCGGCGCGCTTCGGTACGACCATCGAAATCTCGAACGGAATCGGATTGCTGCGTGTCTAGCTTGAGAGCCGAGGACACGACCTTCCGTCGTTTGATTTACCGTCGCGCCGGCGACAGCGCGTGCGAAGCGCTCGTGGGCCGTTCCTCGCATAGTGGCCGGACAAAAACGACGGCATCAATGACAGTGTCAAATGGGAGGACGCCGTGAGCAGGCGGGGCGAACTGATTGAACGTTTTTTTCGCTATGTGGCAATCGAGAGCCAGAGCGACGCCCGTTCGGACGTCCTGCCGTCCTCGCCTGGCCAACTCAAACTCGCTTGCCTGCTGGCGGAAGAACTGAAGGGGCTTGGCGTCGACGACGTGCTGATTGACGACCAGGCAATCGTGACAGCGGTCAAGCGCGGCACGCGGCCCGGCGCTCCTAAGATAGGCTTCATCGCGCATCTCGATACGGTCGATGTCGGGCTTTCTCCCGACATCAAACCGCAAATCGTTTCATTCGACGGGGCGGATATTTGCCTGAACCTGGACCGAGACATCTGGCTGCGCGTCGAAGAGCACCCGGAAATCCTTCCCTGGACGGGGCATGACATCATCCTCAGCGATGGGACCAGCGTGCTCGGCGCCGACAATAAGGCGGCGATCGCCGTCATCATGACGCTTCTGGCGGGCCTCCGACCCGGCGATGCACATGGGGATATCTTCGTCGCCTTCGTGCCGGATGAGGAGATTGGACTACGCGGCGCCAAAGCCTTGGATCTCAGCCATTTCGCCTGCGATTTCGCCTACACGATCGACTGCTGCGAACTGGGCGAACTGGTGCTTGAGAATTTCAACGCGGCATCCGGCGAGATCCTGTTTACCGGCGTCAGCGCCCATCCGATGTCGGCGAAGGGTATGCTCGTCAATCCCCTGCTGATGGCACTCGACTTCATCGCGCATTTCGACCGGCGCGACACGCCGGAATGCACCGACGAACGGGACGGGTTTTTCTGGTTCAAGGAACTTCGCGCAAACGATAGCGAGGCGCGATTGAGTGTCATGATCCGGGATTTCGACGACGTTGAATTTGAAAGACGCAAGGCGAAGATCCATTCGGTCGCCGAACGGGTGAAGGCAGGCCATCCGGGTGGCGGCATCGAGAGCCGGGTGACCGATACCTATCGGAATATCGCAGGCCATCTTGCGGCCGATACCCGTCCCGCATCCTTGCTGATCAGGGCCTTTGAGAAGGTCGGGGTTGAGCCTAAACACATTGCCATGCGCGGCGGCACCGACGGCGCGGTCCTGTCGGCGCGCGGCATTCCGACCCCGAACTTCTTTACCGGTGCCCATAATTTTCATTCGCGGTACGAATTTTTACCGGTGCCGGCGTTCGAGAAGTCACTCGCGGTCGCATGGGCAATCTGCGCGCTCGCGGCCGAGGAAGCTTCGTGGGCGCCAATTGCATCGAGTTGATACGGATTAGCCTAACTCGGTGTCCGAAAAACCGGCAGCAAGCCAGAGCTGCGCTCCTTCGGCATAGCCGGAGTTAAATTGCTGGCTAGGGTTACGGACGAGGATATCTGCGCCCGCACTCTGTAAGAGGAACGAGATCGGTCTCGTCCGTTCGTGCCTGCATAGGCCGTGAGCAACTGTGTCACAGAACCAAATCACGTGTCGACCGGCTATGGCGACGAACCTCGGGCTCAACTAGTAGAGCGCGGACGAATTGACGGTCTGATCGTTCATCGCGACAGGTCGCTGGGTTTGGCCAGACCACCCTGTAGCAAGCAACTCACAACATAAACAGGGCTTGTGCCCGTATCGACCGGAATGATCGTCAGCCCGTCGGCAACAGGAAATGGTGGTTGCGACTTCGGGCTCGAATCGAGCACACATAAGAGGGCAATCCGACGGCCGCTCCCGACGGCATAACTTGCTGCCTGGGCGGCGAATTTCTGGCAATCGTCTGGCAAAAGGCGACGGGCTCGCTCGGACTTGAGTTCGATCCTTATTCCGCGGAACGTAAGATCAACCCTGCCTCCGGCCACGTGGCCCTGGACTTCGAGCTCACTCCCGATCGCAGCGTTCGAACGCAAAAACTGTTGGAAGTCGGCTTGAAACGCGGCCTCGTCGATCGGCTCGGGATACCGTTTGTCCTGCACCGCCTGTCCCATCAGATTCCCGACCGGAGTGAGCAAGGCAAGAAGGTCGCGAATATCCATTTCTGAAATCAGCGGCTCCAGTCGTAGACGCTCGCGCAACTTGATTATTTTCGCGTCAACGTCTCCGTAGCCTGTAAGGGGGTGACGCGACGTGTTAGTCCCATCGAGGCGCAGAGTCCGTTGCCCGGCAACGACAATCGATTCCTCACGGTTCGGCCGCGGCTGAAACTCGGCCGCATAACGGAATTCAAGCGGTCGGGCATTGAAACCCTGGGAAGCATGCAGCGCCATCCTGCCTTGCCGCTGGAAGACGAAGGGTGGTTGTCCGCCCGGACGAAGAAATTCAAAAGTCGGAAAATCCCAGGTGCTTGGCGGCTCGATCGAGACTGGCGCAATCACCAGGCGGTCAGCGTCGTTTGGCCACCGCGACACCCGAATGGTCAGGTCGAGATCGTGCACCTCTCCCGCACGGAGACTGTGAAACGTCTCAGCGGCCTTTCCATCGATCGCAAACTCCAGAAATGCAACGGCGATATCGTCCGGTTTGACGGTCGTGTCCTCGCCGACAGGTGATCCATAATAACCTCTGTCCTCGATGCTAAAAATTCCCACCGGCATCGCCAAGGCCGCTATCGCATCACGAAGTGACGGCATCGCATCAACGTCAAGATCGCCGTCCAAAGGTGCAAGCGCCGCGGCAAGCGCCAAACCATAGTCCGTGTGAGCAGCATCTCCCGCAAACTTGCGGTAGCGAAGTCGAGCGGCACGCAAGAAGCGATCGGCGTCAATCGCCGCCGTATGCACGGCCTCACCCCAGTCAGCGAGCAAACTCAAGATTTCCAGAGCGCTGGCGAAGGACCGCCATTCTTTCGCGATTGCGGCTTTCCCAAACAGCTCGGAAGCAGAGGCGACTTCCTCGGCGCGTGCGCGTAATTCCGTGCCGCCGGCATAGGTCGGATGAGCCCTGAGCAACTCGATTGCGGCGATCCTAGAAGGGTAGGCGTGAGCGAGCACGACGTTCATGCCCATCCTCCTCATCTTGTGCATCCGTTGCGGCTGCATGTCTCCAGGCACTGCTTACTGCTGAGATCGCGTCCGCATCTCGCGCCGTGACGGCCGCCTCGAACTGAAGGGCAAATTGCGGCCATTGCAATAGTGTGCGCCGCCGGCGTAGCCGCACGGTATTGCCGTTGCGATCCAACAGTGCGGTGACGAGGTCGTCGGCCTCCTTTGACATTCCGGCAAGCGAGAAAGCTTCAACGATCCCCAACGCAGTCTGCAGATCGGCGTCGAGGACTTGGATAGCGGCGGCGTGCAAAGCTTGGGCATGGGCCTTCACCCCCTGAGGCGCAATCCGACGAATAAGACTAAGCGCCTTGTCGGATTGATTGTAGCGGTCCGCCAGATGCGGGATCATGCGGGCGGCAAGCTTGGCGAATTCCGAATCCGTTCCGAGACTGTGTGACAAAGACAGGATGTCGGATCGCAAAAAGATCGGGTCGATGCCTATTGCCACGTCAATGAGATAACGCCTTATCGCGCCGTTGGCCTCGCCGAAAAGGTCGGCCATACCGGCGAGAAGGCTCACGCATTCCGTCAGGAAATGGTCTTCGTTCGACTGCACGCGGTAATAGCGAATGAGGTTGAGAATAGCCTGCGCTGCATTGATCCGATACGGTTCTGGGATGATCGAGCGATGAAAGGCTGCAACGGTCGATTTGTGGACCACGACGTATTGATCCCACAACAGGGCCCCGAACGCTTCGAATAGGAGATCGGGAATGTTTTCCCTGCTGCGATACGACAACTCGCCGACTGCTGTCGCTGCGTACGATCGACCGATGGCAGATGGTCCGACAAGCGCTGTGTAAAGGTGGGGCAGCAACTGCTTCAGTCCGGTCAGATCACGCGACAGTTCCTTTGTCGCACCCAACAGCACGCCTCGAAGATTGTCTCTTCCCTCGGGGATCGTGTCGAATACTCCGATGATTTTAGCCACCGCCGGGTCGTTCCCGGCAGCCGCCTCGCTCGTCCACTCCACGAACTGTTCCATGAGGCCACGGACCACCATCCGTCGGTTGTTACGCTCCATCGCCACGAGCATGCTCTCAGCCGGCTCATTCATGAGCGCATCGAGTTCGGTAAGCCGATCGTCCAGCAGGAACAGGGCGCCGATGAACGCATCAAGTTGCTCGCGGATGACATATTCCAGTCCTTTCGAGCCAGAGCGAAAGGCCGACGTCACTTCGTCCAGGACCCGGTCGTCGCGCTCGACAGTGGGCGCCCAAACGAGCCGCCGCAATGCCAGGGAATGTCGCAACGATGTAGCCAAGACTGGCGGATCATTGTATCCGACATGCACGGCGTGCGCATATGCCTTCATGATACGAACGCGGTGGGAAGTAGGAGCGCCCGCCTGCAACGACTGCAGCAGAGCGTCCACTTCTTGGGGCGCAGCATCAAAAGCGCTGTTCAGTGCATCGGCGAGATCCGGTAACCGATCTTCGGCTTCTCTCAGATCTGACACAAGGCTTGGCGCGCGCACATAAACTGACACCAGGGTGCGCAGGATTGGTTTTGCAGCGGTCGGGTCGGATGCCTGCAACACGTGGAGACCTCGACCCGCGCGCTCGAGCGCGGACCGTTTGCCGCCAAGCAGCATTTTTTCGATCGCGGCGACGACCTCGTCGGGAAATCGGCGCCACAACGCCTCTAGAAAAACAGCATCGCCGGCAGGCCGCCGCTCGCCGTCCCCAAAGATAAAGTCCCGGTCATCGGGGCTCGCGAATTCGATGGCGGCACTCAGAATGTCCACGACCGAACCGGCGGGAATGGAGTCAAGCCGCGGCAGCAGCTTTTCAATTGCGACTTGCGAAGGATAGCCGCGTTGCAGAACCGAGATCGCCAGTTTGACGATCATCGTGTCGTCGGCTCCTACCGCGTCAAAGATGGTAAGTGCGGGCTCGGCAAACCATGGTTGAGCGCTCGCAAGCGCAAACACATATTCGACGAGTTCCGGGGAAAAGTACTCTGGTGCGAGACGTGCGCTCTGTGTCACACGCTCGCGATTGTCAGATGAACGATCGGCATCGAACGCGCCGATGTCTTCCAGCAAGGTGCGCCCTACAGCTCCGAGCCTTGGCAACAACACTGCACGCACCGCATTGCGCTCAGCAAGCGCCGTCGCTGATGCCTGCTCATCGGCCTTGACCTCGGCCTCGCGCCTTGTCTTTTCGCGATCACGTTCGGCAATGACCTCGAGAAGATTGGGCAGGCCAACAGGTTTGCGATGCGTACAATTCGCGCAGTTGCGGTC
This sequence comes from Rhizobium sp. 1399, assembly GCF_031455475.1. Classification (NCBI taxonomy): domain Bacteria; kingdom Pseudomonadati; phylum Pseudomonadota; class Alphaproteobacteria; order Hyphomicrobiales; family Rhizobiaceae; genus Rhizobium; species Rhizobium sp. 1399. The sequence continues at coordinate 36,242 of NZ_JAVDSU010000015.1, forward strand.
GTAGAAATCGATAACGGCGTCTCTCAAATCCCAGGTGGACATGCCGCCTTCGGGCGCGAAATCACAGCGCATACCATGGTGACCTATGGGAAGGCCCGTAGCCTGCACAAGCATCCCGGTCCTGCCGAACCTCTCCACGCGTGCATGGGCGCAATAATTGCGAACAAGCACCATCGTGTCGCGATTGCGCTCTCCAACCTTCACTGAATCGGCGATGTCACGCATTGCGCCTACCGTATTCTCCCCTGACGATATCGGCGCCTCAATGTCGAGCTTTAGCAACCACGCCGATCTCAATAAGAGCGCACGCTTGCAAAGTACTCAATTTATACTTGAATAACAGCCGAGGGTGTCAAACCGTCGAAACTTCCAACAAGTAAAAAAGGCCAGGCGGTTCGAGCGGCGGATTTTTGCAGCCCCTTCAGGTTTTTCCACTGGGCGTCCCAGACGTCGATCGATTCCTTCAGAGCAGTGCAGGTTCCTCGGTACCCGTCGACTTCTTCTTGACCCACAGATCGTTCGTTCTCTCCATAAGCATGGATGCGGCTGGGTATTTGCGCTCCTGCAAGGCAAGGAGATCACCCAAGCTTCCGTGCAGCCACAGATCATACTCGTCGGCATGGAGAAGCACCGGCATTCGGTCGTGAACCGGAGCGACCGCCTCGTTGGCATTTGTCATCGCCCCGGAGTAGACAGAACTCCACTCGTCGCTGACGCGCCAGAGCCCGCCCCAGGCAAAGACAGGTTCACCCTTCACGCTGAACCAGGTTCTGGTCATGCTTCCCTTGACGCCCTCGGCTTCCGCGAACCCCGTCATGGGGATCAGGCATCGATAGCGTGGATCGACGACGGTACGGTCCCAGAGCGGATTCGTGAGATCGGCTACGAGGCCGATACGGCTGTGCGGTTCGCCATTCTGCCGCATTTCGCGGGTCTGGCGTGGAAAGCCCCAGGGAGCGGACTTGAGCAAGCGGAGACCGTCTTTTTCAATGACGATCAGTCCTTGCGCGCCCTCAATGGTTTCAGTCGGGACATCGCAAGATGGCGGCACATCGATACCGAAGTTGGCAGTAATCTCATCCATGCCTCGTGCCACTGCAAACAAACGCGACATCGCCGATCTCGCATGCTCCACAACGATCAAGCGCTTATAGCACATGAACGAAAAGAGAACAATGACAACGAAACCGACGCCGGGCCGGCCTTAAAATCTCGGCCGCCGCGCTTGCCTGGCGGCTAGATAAGCTTCAAAACCCGACAGGCCCATCCTGGTTGGCTGCGCCGGCAGGGGCGTCAATCTTGGCAGCCCGCGCATCGGTGTTCCAGAGAGGTAGTGTTCGATAACACTCTGTCGCAATAGCGGCATGACCAGGACGGTATTCTCCCTTGAATACCGCAACCACCAGAGTAGGCTGCTCGTCGCCTGCCGGCCGGGGACCAGATCGGCCTCAGCAAAATCCAAGAGCACCGGACAACGGCTTCCAGCCCAACGCTCGACGATGGCGCTGCATCTGTTCGACAATATCCAGCCCCGCGTCTTTGTCGCGGCGGGGCGGGCGAAATTCAACGCATCCCGAAAAGAGGACAGGTCTCGCTTCAGCCGGCGCCCGTTCACGACCCAGGCCATGGAACCGTAGAAGGCTTCCCGCGAACCGCGCTCGCCCGCGCTGATTGGTGAATGTTGAAACTCCAGAACGATGCCGCTCGCGGTCCTGACGTCGGCGATGTGGATCTCGCCCGTTGCAGTGTGATAGCGTATCTCCTGTAATTCGGGGGGAAACTCGTTCTTCCAGCCACGGTGCCACTCCGTTTCCGGCTCGGACCAACGATCACATGTGATTGTGCTTCGATGCGCCCAGTGGTGCAGCCGTTTCAGGCCACATTTCGCGACCACGGGCGAACCGCACCCCGGACAGACGGCCCGAATGCCGGGTATTGCCTCATGACGATTTCCATCGACCAGGGCGAATTTCATGGATATCTCCAAACAGCCATAAGCTGCGCTCAAAACGGCGCGTGCTCGTTCACAGGGGAAATTGGCGGGCGGCTTTTTTACCGCTTGGAGATTGTTCGGGCAGTTTTGACTGCCTCATGTTCTTCATCGTCTGGTCCGCCTGACGACAGGACATAAAATATCGATCTGCCATCTTAAAATCAATCGCCGATCTTGTTGAAGCCAAAGTCGGCTGCGCAACAGGCCGTGATGGGAGACCAGAGAAGCAGAGCGCTAGCGCTCTTGCGTGCAGGCTTTGAGGAACAGCTTTCCGAATTGGGTCAGCTGGATTGAGAACAGTGTCATTCCGGTGCCGGGCTCCCTCATCAATCGAAGATCCCTGGCGATCGGTTCCATGACGTTTGAATATTCGATCAGCCCGAGGTGTTGCAGATGCTCCTGATAGACGGGGAACATCTCCGGCTGATTGAGAGTCTCGTACCCGAACATCATCTCTTTGATGGTGGCGACAATGCGAGGCGGCGTGTCGAGCTCGATGAGCCGGCGATCCCGTTCAGACGGCGGTGGATAGACCTTGCGCCCACGGGGCGCCATGATGATTGCCTCCTCGCGCATAGCGACGTCGTTGAGGAAAAGCAGCTCGTCCGGTGCCAGTTGCGTGATGACCGTGAAAAACGCTGGATGTGCTTCTCCGACCCGCTGGCCGTCCATCGCGCGTGAAAGCAGGTTGATGTAGAGCGCGGTGATGGGGTCGCCTTCGGCCTGAAATCGAAGTTTTTCGGCGATCGGCAAGGCAATCGACTCAAGCGGCGCGATGCGCTCGGCTTCGGGAACCTGACGGATCGCCCGTTCTATGTACCCCTCCAAGCGGTTCTGCCACGCTGCAGCAAACTGGAGCGGAGCAGTGATGAGACGGACTGTCTTCAGGATATCAGCGCCAAATCGGTCGATCTGCTCCACGGTCCTTGGAGCCACTTTGCCCGCCACCTCAACCGCGGCGATGGCCGTCTTTGGATCAATACTCATCGTTTCCCCATCCTCGCTCAGGCCGTAACAGCCCGGCTCTTGAAGCCCTCGTATTTCGGCTCCAGTTTGCACTGGATGAAGGCTTCGAGCAACGCAAGCACATGCCGGCCGTAGCTTTCGTCGATCAGGAAATTGACGCGATCGACGTTGTTCCTGATCCAGCTGCCCATCCCGGCAAGATCATCTGGGTTCAGGCTATGGGCGTCGGCGTCTGAAAGAATGGAGGCGGCGAGCGTGCTCGTCGCATTGCCGGCATTGTAGTACTGGCTCGTATATCGGGCGTGGCTTTTGGTGCCGACCTTCCCGACTTTGAGGGTCTGGTCGCCTCTGGCAAACACATACACTGCGACTTTCCCCGCCGGGAGTTTTTGCGGGGGGAAATGAGGAGCGGGAAGCTTTTCAATGACGATGGCGGTGTTCGGCAATTCCACACCGGCAAGCCGGGCAACAAACGTGAAATCGGCGGCAATCTGCTCTGCAAGGGAAATAACCGTCACATTCTTCACCATATTCGATATTGGCTCAGGGTCTTTTGAGGGGCCGTGGTGTCAGTCCTTTGGCAACCCTATCCGCTGACAACGCTTCTTCGTACGACTCCCGCCCGAATTTGTCCGGGACCACCCGGTGGAATGGGAGATTCAGAATATTGACACCGGAGCCGGCACGCAGGATCACCTCCTCGGCTTTATCAATCGGACCTGCCTTCCTCGTGGCGGCGATCCACTGGCTTCGATTGATGACGAAGGCAGCGAAGTCGGCCAGTTGCAGCCCCGGAAGATCGGCGGAATCGCGAAAGCGCGCTGTCGGTCCCTCAATCACGTCCTGCCAGTTCGGCAGCTCGCGATCCCGCCCTGCGCCCAGGATCCCCTGATCGACGTAAAGCGGAAAAGGCAAGTCAAAGTCGTTTGGGCTTCTAGCTCTCATAGTGCGGATATGTTGCGATGTCTGAGAGCACAGCATCAGCAGTCCGACATGAGATAGATTTTTCAGATTCCAATCACCAGACTGTGCCGGGAAAGCCCGCTCCGGATGATCGAGCATCGTGAATTCGCTAACGGATTGATGGACGATCGGCAGGCTAACCGCAGCCATCACTCTGGCCATCAGGTTGAAGATCTCCGCACGCCGGTCGACCGATACGGACGCCCATCTTTTTTTCCCGCTGTAGATCTCTGTAAAATGCAGTTCGTCGACCCCAAAGTCACCGCGCACGCCGTCAAGAAAGATGCGCATCCCTTTTTCAACGCGGTCGGCGACCACGGATGGCACGATAACTGCGGTCCAGGATTTGCGGGCAGAAGGAAGAAACTCCGATCCGGACTCGGCACCAGGGTTGCCAGAATCGTCGACATAGATAGCTCCTTCGGCCACTGCTTCCTCCTACAGTAAAAGACAATCGAGGGATGCCGCGTGGGCCATGGCCACCAAAACCGCGGAAGCTCGCGACGAGCCATTCTCAAATAGATCACAATCTGAACGGGCTTAACTCATTTCCTCGCGCGTATATGTCACCAGCCTATCAGAGGGGGCAAGTGCAAGACCAGCATCCCCTAAGCCCAGCGCAGAGGAGAATGTGGAGACGCGCATCTTGCGCCAGCCATCGTCTTGTGATTGCATCCCTACGGGATTGGGGGCTTTTCCATGTTTCGTCGTGATTTTCTGAAGCGGACATCCGCGTCTGCACTCGCGCTTGTGTGCGGCTGTAAACCGGAGTCCCCGACGACCCCAGGCGGTGGTCGCCTGCTCATCGACGCCCATTGCCATGTCTTCAACGCTTCCGACCTGCCGACAGAGCGATTTTTGCGTCAGGTCGTGTTGGAAGAATACCCAGAGCAATCTCGGATCCAGATCCAGGGGATCCGCGACCCTGACGTCACCGACGAATTCATACGGCTACTGACGCGCCTGCTTGGTGCCGACAAGGCCCCGAGCGCTGACGATGAGATCGCATTTCTGACGCGCGGGCAGAATGCGCGTTCCTCGGCGCTTTCGGTGGAACAGGCCCGCGCCTCGGCGATCGAGGACACCGTGCAGCACCTGCTCAATCTCGATCGTGAAAGCAGGCGCATCGTCACGATGCAGGCGCCCGACGATCTCAGCGAACGCAAGCCGTTGAAGGCAGAAAAATTCTTGAATTTCATGCTGGGTGATCCGGTCACGACGTTGAGGGCCGGTGAGCCGCTCGAACCGGCGCGAGCGCGGGCCGCCAGCCAGCGCGCCTTCATCCAGGAGGGGGTGGTCGGCCGCTATCTGAACTGGTTCACCCTCTTTCGCCTTTACCGTCATGTTCTAGTCGATCAGCTGATATCCGATACGAGCTCCCAGGGCTTTCAACCGGTCATGCTGACGCCTGCACTGGTCGACTACGACGAATGGCTGTTCCAGGATGTCGACAAATCGCCGCTTCCACGACAGATGGCAGTGATGGACGTCATTTCGCAACGGTTGGCGAAGGCGAAATCGGGGCCTGTGCTGCACGGTTACATGGGTTTTGATCCGCTTCGGGAGGTCGCCTACCGCGCGCGCAAAAGCAAGGTCAGCTCGCTGGTGACTGCCCGCGCCGCGTTAAGTGAACACGGCTTTGTCGGAGTGAAACTCTACCCGCCGATGGGTTTCCGCGCGTCCGGAAACCATCGACCCTATCCCCGCCGAACGGTGGATCTCCTCGGTTTTGTGCCGGACAAGCAGCTCGACCGGGCGCTTTTGGACCTCTACAAGCTGTGTGTGGAACTCGACGCGCCGATCCTTGCCCATGGTTATTCATCGAACGGTTCCGGCCCGGACTACGCAGACCGCGGTGATCCGGCTTACTGGATACCGGTCTTCGAACAATTTCCTGACCTTCGGGTGTGCATCGCCCATTTCGGACGATTCGATGCACCTTCAGCCGGACGAGAAAAACTGCCGTTTCCGGATCGGAGCTGGGAATGGCGGCTTGGCGAGTTCATCAAGGCAAATCCAGGTCGCAACGTCGTCGCCGACATCAGCTATTTTTCCGAGGCCCTATCGGCAGGCCCGAAGCTCCGTCAGGAACTGGCGGGTTTCTTGACACGCTGGCTGAGCGAGTTCGACCCCGGATGCGACCACATTCTCTATGGAAGCGACTGGATCATGCTCGGCAAGGAGGCCGGCTACGATCACTATGTCGAAAGCATCAACTCCTTCCTTCGCACGGACTGCAAACTGTCTGACGACGTGTGTGACAAGATCTTTCGTCGCAATGCCCTGCGTTTTCTGCCGCTTGAGCGCGGGAGTCGCGGGCGCGAGCGACTGCTTGGCTACTATGCCAAGCACGGACTTGACCCGTCGCGGTTACCGGCCGCAAGCCCCCGCCTGGTCGCCCAGATTTTCGGTCGATGAGATTCCTCTTGAACGACCTCGACGGAAGCAAGGGGCCGCTTTCAAAACCGCATGTCTGGGATGCTCAGATGTTGCTTCCCTATTGCGTTGGCAAAGTTGACCTTTGTCGAACGCTCTTTGGGAACGAATTACGAGAATGGTACGTCATTGAAAATGGAAAGAGCTGTCAGCGAGCCGATGCGTCGGGTGATCGACCACCACAATTCGTTCAACCGAAGGGTAAAGCTGTTGTTCGGGTCGTTGAACAAAGTGATGGATGACGGTCTGAAAGACAATTTTCCGACTTCGCTTCCCTATGGACAGGAGCCATGGGGTGAACCCAAGATTTGGAGCTCCGCGGCCGATGGCCACGCCGCCGCAGAGCTATTGGGCGAGCTTGGTGTCGTTCGGGCCGCCTCCGCTTTTGAGGACTTCCTACAAGGAGTGATCTCCGAGATTGACCGATCGCAACTCCCAACGCCCCTTTCGACGCCCTCGGACTTGATCGAAAGGGTGCTCTCTCGGCTCTCGATGGAAGATTCGGCGCGACCATCATTGGCAGCAGTTCGGTTTTTCGACTGCGCCCGCAATTGCATTGTGCACCAGATGGGCCGGGCAAATAGCGAGTTGGTGACGCTAAGTGGCTCCAAAGAGCTGCATGAGGGTTTGGCAGCTTCCAGCGCACGCAAGAGGGCCAAATGGAAACCTGCGTTGCCGGCGATCTCACTGGGCGAGCCGATAATTTGGAAACCGCGGCATGCAATTCTTGCCTCGGAGTCGTATTATCGGGTTGCGATCGCAATTAACATCGGCCTGGTCGATTTCTTGGGCCGTGCCCATTTTGTTGCGATGGCCGCGCATTGGGCACTTGCGGTCCCGGTTCCCTGCGTTGCGGTTCGTCGCTCTCTTATTTCAACTATACGAACGGCGCTTAACAATCGTTATCGCCTGACTATCGATGCGCAAGAGATCGCCCCTTTGCTGAAGTCAATCGACAGGTGGGAAAACGTCAAGGCACTTTTTCAGCAGAATTATCCAAATCATTTGCTCACGTGACCCAGCTTCAGGCACGTTGGTCAGGTCACCGCATATCGGGTGCCGAGCCGCGCGAGCACCCGCCGCATGCCTTCAAAGACGATTGCTCGGGTCGATTCCCAGAACAGCTCGCCCGGTGGTGGTGGCGATCACATTCGCAGCAGCGCCGCTGGTCGTGGCAAGCGATAGCCGTTCTGAGTCAGCCCCAAACGATTACGATGCCCAACTCTAGGACCGATGCGGTCGATCAGGAACAAGTCAACGCTCGGAACTGGTCACTCTCCGCGGGCGTGATCTGCTTTGCAAAAAGGCTGAACCGCGTCCAAGGTAGGCGCGGGCTTCGACGGCGGCGTGCGGCGCCGATGGTCAATTGGGCTCCTCGATATCCCATTCGTCCTCCCGCTCATCGCGAATGTACGAGATCTCGGGCTCCGGCTGAAATGGCGGCAGCTTCGATTGATAGAATTCGTCCAGGGTGAGCGCTGCCTTGCCTACGTCCGATAGCTCGACGCGAAGGATATGGAGGGCAACCTCACCCGCGCCGTCGTCAGCATCCTGATATTCGTGAAGCGTCCAATCGAGCCAAGGAAAGAACACTGCCATGAAATAGTCGATGGTGTAGGCCGGCATCGCCACATTGAAATACAGGTCCGCTTCGGCATCGGGCTCTTCGCTGAAAACCGCCGCGGCGCCGCGGAAGTTGAGCGTCTTGTTCACCCAGTCCTCGATGCGCAGATAGATTTCGCTATGCTCAGCAAATTGGCGGATGGCGGGTAGATCGAGCGCCAATTGCGCGCGACGTGTGCTCGCGACGTCGGACGCGATGCCCGCAGCGATGAAATGCTCATGCCGCTCATCAAGCGTTTGATCTGCCGGAATCGCGATAGCCCAGCGGCCATCCTGGCCCTCCTCTATCAAATGCTCTTCGATGCGCTGCCAAAGCGTGACGTTGGTTTCCGGATTGTGGAGAATCAGGAAAACCGGAAGCGAGTGGTTCGACCAATATTCTCTGTGGCGGGCCTCGCCATAGTAGACAAAGCCGTCACCGCGCGGGCGGAAATACGAAGGCCCCGATTTGATCTGCAAGGCGATAAGCTTGCCGCCAGCCTTACCGTCAGGATTGCGCTTCTCCGCTTGCGCATCGATTCCATAGTCGCTGGTCGGTTGTTCGCGGAAAATCCAGTTGAGCCGGGTGAATATCAGGCCCACAGCATGAATGCCTTCGCGATCAGTCTGGTCCAACGTATCTGCCATGACTTACATTTTATCCTCGCAGCGAGCGATCATTCATCATCATCGTCAAGGCCGAACCGGAGCGGTCCGCCATCCACTCGATCTGTTGGCATGACGTCACCACATTGCGCATCAAGCCATTTGGTCACAACACCCCGGACAAATTCCAGCGCCTCGAGCAGGTTCATCAAGGTCGACTGGTCGATCGTCGTGTCGCGCTTCGACGCGCCATGCCGACCGAACGCGCGATTATTGGCGGCCGCCTTGAACGCATTGAGAGCAGGTCGCTTGGCCAACCCGACATCGGTCAGCTTGTCGAGCGTTGTCCCGCGCTCACCTGCTATATCTTCCAGCAGCCGGTAATAATCGGCCCAGTTAGGCTGGCCCGCGATGACGGACGCCGCGTAAGCGGCGAGCGGCATCGACATCATCAACGCTACACGACTATTGCGCATCTCCGCGAGTCGGGGATGCCGGTCGACAGTAATGCCGCGCCGTGGCTTGTTCGTGGCGCTCTCCCCAAACGTCATCCCACCGCCGCAGGACGGCTTCTACGTCAATCTCGGGATCGGCATTCCAACGCTGGTTGCCAACTTCATTCCCGAGGGGATGGAGGTCACGCTCCAGAGCGAGAACGGCATGCTTGGAATGGGCCCCTTTCCTTTTGAAGGGGAAGAGGATGCGGATCTGATCAATGCCGGCAAGCAGACGATTACGCAACCTTCGAAAACCAGCTATTTTTCTTCCGCCGACAGTTTTGCGATGATCCGGGGCGGACATATCGATCTGTCGATCCTCCGCGCCATGCAGGTTTCTGAAAACGGCGATCTCGCCAACTGGATGGTTCCGGGCAAGATGGTGAAGGGCATGGGCGGCGCCATGGATCTCGTGGCCGGCGTCAAGCGCGTGGTTGTCGTCATGGAGCACGTGGTAAAAGGGGAACCACCCAAGCTGCTCAAGGAATGCACCCTGCCGCTGACCGGCAGAAGCGTGACCGACCTTGTTATCACGGACCTCGGGATATTCCGTGTCGCCCGCCATGGCGCGCCGAAATTGACGTTGATCGATCTGGCCGACGGGGTTTCGACCGACGAGATCAAGGCAAAGACGGAAGCTGCATTTGATATCAACTTGATCGACTGATGAGGTAGACCCGTGTCCAAACGTTCAATTGTCATCGCCAGCGCAGCGCGCACCGCTGTCGGTTCGTTCAACGGTGCTTTCGGCACAATTCCCGCGCATGAGCTTGGCGCTGCGGCGGTGAAGGGTGCGCTGGAGCGAGCAGGCGTCGATGCCGGCGAGGTGGACGAGGTGATCCTCGGCCAGGTCCTGTCGGCCGGCGAGGGCCAGAACCCGGCCCGGCAGGCGGCGATGAAGGCCGGCGTGCCGAAGGAGGCGACGGCCTGGGGCGTCAACCAGCTCTGCGGCTCCGGCCTGCGCGCCGTCGCCCTCGGCATGCAGCAGATCGCGCTCGGCAATGCGAAGATCATCGTCGCCGGCGGCCAGGAATCCATGTCGATGGCGCCGCATGCAGCGCACTTACGCGGTGGCGTCAAGATGGGCGACATGAAGATGATCGACACCATGATCAAGGACGGCCTGACCGATGCCTTCTACGGCTATCACATGGGCATCACCGCCGAGAATATCGCCCGCCAGTGGTAGCTGACCCGCGAGGAACAGGACCAGTTCGCCGTCGCCTCGCAGAACAAGGCGGAAGTCGCCCAGAAGGCCGGCCGCTTCCAGGACGAGATCGTTCCCTTCGTCATCCAGACGCGCAAGGGCGACGTGACGGTCGATGCCGACGAATATATCCGCCATGGCGCCACGATCGAGGCGATGGCCAAGCTTCGTCCTGCCTTCGACAAGGATGGCACCGTCACCGCCGCCAATGCTTCCGGCCTGAACGACGGCCCTGCCGCCGCCGTGCTGATGAGCGAGGCGGAAGCCTCTCGCCGCGGCATCCAGCCGCTTGCCCGCATCGTGTCCTGGGCGACGGCCGGGGTCGATCCGCAGGTCATGGGGACGGGACCGATCCCGGCTTCGCGCAAGGCACTGGAGAAGGCCGGCTGGTCTGCCGGCGATCTCTCGACCTCGTCGAGGCCAACGAGGCCTTTGCCGCTCAGTCCTGCGCGGTCAACAGGGACCTTGGCTGGGATCCTTCGATCGTCAATGTCAATGGCGGGGCGATCGCCATCGGCCATCCGATCGGGGCTTCCGGTGCACGCATCCTCAACACGCTGCTGTTCGCGATGAAACGTCGCGGTGCCAGGAGCGGCCTCGCCGCGCTCTGCATCGGTGGCGGTATGGGTGTCGCTATGTGTTTCGAGGCGCTTTGAGTATTCACGCCCTTGTGCTGGTGAAGGGATTTGAATTGCTACACCCAGTCCGCACCTAGGCTAGTGAGCCAGATTGCACAAGGGTCGCAGGCGGCGACCAATTACGGAAGAAATTAGATGCGCTTTGAAAACGGTCACAACGAAAACACGCGGCGTCGAATAATTGATGTCGCCTCCAAGTGCTTTCGCAGCGAAGGCGCGGCGGCTTCGGGCCTGGCAGGGATCATGTCGGCGGCCGGCCTGACAAACGGGGCCTTCTATCGGCATTTTGAATCGAAAGAAGCTCTCGTAAGAGAGACCATCGTAAGCGCTCTGAACGATCAGCTTGCGAATTTGGAGCAGGCCCAGACGGCGGACCTAGAGCGCGTCCGCTGAACGCGGAATCGGAATTGAGATGACAGTCGCTGTTTGCCGTGATTCCCTGTCTTCGAATCAGGGAGATAGGGATGTCACGTGCATTAAGCGATGATCTTCGCAGCCGTGTTCTGGCGGCTTCTGCAGACGGGATGTCTGCACGCTCGGCAGCGGCGCGGTTTGGGATTGGGATTTCGACGGCCATTGCCTGGATCGCCAATGCGCGACAGGGTCAACTGACCGCAGGCAAACAAGGCCGACGTTCTGGCTCCAGGCTGGATGCGCATGAGGCATTTATCATTGGCCTGATCGATGTGGAGAAGGACATCACGCTCAACGAGATGGTTCTGCGCTTGAGCACGGATAAATCTGTATCGATCGGCCGTAGTGCTCTTGATGTGTGGCTTCGCAAGCGGGGCTGGACCTTTAAAAAAGACCGCACATGCATTGGAGCAGGAGCGAGACGACCTTTTGAGCCGGCGTCAGGGCTGGTTTGATGGCCAGCCCGATCTCGATCCCGCCAAGCTGGTTTTTATCGATGAAACCGGTCTTTCCACGAAGATGGCGCGACTGCGCGGGCGATCTCTATGCGGACAACGCTGTCGGTCGGCCGTTCCCCACGGACACTGGAAAACCACGACCTTTACAGGCGCTCTCAGGCTTTCCGGCATGACGGCACCGATGGTCCTCGACGGCCCGATGAACGGTGCGGCATTCCTGGCCTACATCGAACAGGTTCTCGTGCCAACGCTCAGTTCGGGTGATACCGTCATCATGGATAACCTGCCGGCTCACAAAGCCGACGGTGTCCGCCAGGCCATCGAAGCTGCTGACGGCAGGCTGCTCTATCTCCCGCCCTACAGTCCCGACTTCAACCCGATTGAAATGGCCTTTTCCAAACTTAAAGCGCTTCTGCGGGCAAAGGCCGAGCGATCCGTTGACGCCTTGTGGGATACCGTCGACAAAATCGTCACGCTCTTCAAGCCGCAGGAATGTGCAAACTACTTCGCAGCAGCCGGATATGACCCCGATTAAAATGGACGTGCTCTAGGGATTGAGGACATCATTCGCGGCTATCTGAATGTTGCCCATTTGCAAAAAAGAGAAGATGGTTGCTCCTCGGCTGCACTCTTACCCGAAATCGGGCGGCAGCCGGACTCCACTCGTAGGGCCTATGAGGTTGGAGTGGCGAATTACATCGAAGCGCTCGCGTCGTATCTTCCAGCCACGTCATCAACCTCATCGCATGAACGCGCAATGGCGATCTTCAGTCTGATGGTCGGCACGCTCCAGATTGTGCGAGCCATCCCCGGTTCTTCCAAGGCGATCGAAATCCTTGAAGGTGGCATTAAAGCTGCACTGACACTGGCGAAGACATAGAGAGACGCTGACCGCGATCATCACCTTATCCGATTGCGCATGGCTCACCGCAACTGCTCGAGCGAGTGCGGAGACAACTTATTATTGTATTATCCGAACAAAAGGGTCTATCTTTGCTTTTGTGAAGGCCGAGAGCGGAACGTATCTGCATTGATTTGGCTGCGCATAGAATATTCCAGGCATCGCCAAATATCCCGTATTCCCCCGGATTTCACACCCAAGGGCACGGGCAAGTCGACAGGTGTCTTTGTGTCCGCTTTGACCTCTCGGTCGAGGAGAACCTAGCGAAATCCTGTTGAAACTGGAGGTTCGTATGTCATCGCTGTTCAGGTATCTTACCCCGTCGATCGCGACAATAGTTCTCGCGTGTACCATGGCTGGCCCGCTCTCGTCCGCTGAGTTGTCGTCGGCCACAGTTGACAGGGTGCTCGACGCCGGCCGATGGAGTCCGACAGCCGATGACAGAGAAAAAGGCGAGCGGCTTCCAACCGATTTCGTCCAACAGCTCGTCAGCAGCTACCCGGCGGACACGCGCTCCATTGGACTCTTGTCCTTAGCCTTAGGTGCAGGGAAATGGGGGATCGAAGGTGATATGAGCGGGCTCGCAGATCCGGCGGGCGACAATTGGCAGGGACCAACGCGAGGAAGCGGCAAACATCTGATGAGCTATCTCGTCGGAGGAGTAGGCCTGCCTCATCTCGATAGGGCGCAGTTGGCGACGTTCATAGACTATATTGTGGCTCAGCATAGTGATATCGGGCCGACACCAGAGCGGTCTCGGATGACAGAACTAGCTCAAGGCCTTCGCAAGGGAAGAACCTACGCCCAGATCAAGAGCGATGCGACCTTTCGCAAATGGATGCTTCATGGTTTGCGATACAAGGACGCGCAGCAGTGGGTCCTCAACTATTGGCTCGACACATATTGGGAGCCCGCATATGCCGCCAGTGGGGGTGATGTAAGGCTGGCGCTCGTTGTGGCGAGGATCTGGAATACGAGACCCAAGTTAGGTCAGTGCGCAGCTGACCGGGCGCGTAAGGCTGGGAACAATATTCAAGTGGCGCTGGATGCCTACGTGCATTGTCCCGGCGGGGATCAAGAATACAAGAGCAGACGATGGGGATGGATGAAGAGGCCTGTCGTCCTGTTCGACGCATATTCTCGGTCGGTCAAGTAGAAGCAACTTGGGGATCGCCCCGAGTCTGGTTTGCCCGAAGACTCTTGGCAAACGGTATTGGAAGCCGGCGGTTGATCACGTCTTTCGTTCACACATTACGCGACGCTCCCTCCTAGCCATTTCGCTCAAAGCGTGTATTGTGGCGAAAAAGGGGCGAACTCATGAAATCCTGGTTGGCAATCTTCCTGCCCGCTGGCCTGGCGGCATGTGCGTCGCTGCCAGAAACGACAAAAGTCACCGCATTTGGCACGGCAGTCGATGCGGGGGTGACAGTCGTGAGGCAAGTCGGTGTCGAAAACGCCAGTATTGCGCTCCTATACGATAAAGAAGCGCAGGCCGGCCGATACATGTGCGGAGACGAGTGGGAGGCTGTCACCAAGCCGAAGTCTTCCATCAAACCGGAGGAAATCGCTTTCAGGATAAAGCGTCTTGAGGCATTGGCGGCCTATGCATCGGCGCTGAAAACCGCGACGGATCAAAGTGGCGTTGATAAGCTCGCCGACGCGGCGAACAACCTTATCGTGACCGCGACCAGTCTAGTTGCTGCGTCGGCACCAGCAGCTGCACCCCTCGTCGCTCCGATCGGAAAAATTGTCGGCAAGGGTGTCGGGTTGGCAATTCAGGACCGCTACGCGCGCCAGGTGAATTCGATAATTGCGGTGACCGATCCCTCCCTGCAGAAACTCGTTTCTCAGCTCGTCACCGATATGTCGAAGGTTGAGCGAGCCTCCCAAAAGACCTTGAACGACTACAAAATTGCTCGTGACGTGAACCTGGAAAACATGCGGATTCAGCAAATCGTCGTTTCAAAAGGGACTGACACGCCACCCGACACCTTCAGATGCATCGATGGCGAAAAATTTGATCCGACCGGTCCGAACGTAAAGGTCATTCTCAACGAAACAGAAGATCGTGGCGCCGTCCACGACAGATTGATTGCCGGTATCGACGAGGAGATCGCGGCGCAGGCGGCGATAGAGGCTGCCAACCGGTCGGGGCCGGTTCTCAAGAAGATCGCAGTCACTCACCATGCATTGGCCCAACAGAGCCCCGACACGAACGCCGATATCCGCGAATTGCTGTCGCTCACGGATGCATTGGCTGATTTGGTCAGCGCAGCCAAGAAGGAGAAGTAATTGGCTAAGTCGGCTCCATCTCAGCAAAAAATAAAGCGCGCGGCCCGGGAGAGGTTTTTGAGGCAGGTCAGGATCGTGCGTCGATCATTGCTTCCAGATTCTCTTGACATTCTAGCCGCGTTTTCCAGCCCCCAGGCCAGTGCCGACAAAGACATGGCGCGCTTTGAACTTACTGACGTTGCAAAAGTGACGGACGCAGGACTTAGCAATGCCGAAGCAACAAAATCAGTACTTGCAAGCATGGCGGCGATTGAAGCAACGCTCGCGAAGAATCCAAGCAATCATCTTCTGCAAGCTTACTATGCCCCGACCTATCACGCGCTCCGTATAGAGCTAGACCGGCTCACCAATTTGGCGCTCGATCAAAGTGAGGCTGCATACGCACCGATCGGTGAAATCCTCACGGCCACTCAGCAGCTCCAAAGCCTTGCCGATCGAATAGAGGCCGACACGGATAAACTCAATTTGGCCAACAGCGTGCTCGGCGCCATCGCCAAGCTTATAACAGCCTTGGGCGGATGAAGCTGGGTGCTTTGCATTCAGGCTGCTATGGCACGGTCGGTACATAACCGCGTGAGCGCTCTCGATCTTTATTCGCTGCGGAGATCCTCAAACGAGTTCTGCAATGTAGCGAACATTTCCTTGCCGTTGCGCTTCCACTTGCTGCGTGTTCGAAGTGACTTCAAGCGACCAAGGGCGGGCAAAAAATGATCGTTGCACTATTGCTAATAGGTATCTGAGCGGACTCGACGAACTGCGCGATGACTAAGGCATCGAGGACGACGACCCAAGGCAACCTGATATCGCGCAGGATAAACCGCGTCTAGCGCACCCCGGGGGAGTGGTACTGGAATGCGATCAAGCGACGTTTGCATGCAAAAGCTATCGAATTGGCATCAGGTTCGCGCTATTGACTGAAGAAGCCCCTTGAGGGTCGCGCAAGGACGGTAAAGCCGGATGGTCATGTGACGGCAGGCGGTGTGAAAGAAGAAGAAGAGGACGGCTCCAGCCCGGTCGGACGCGGGGGCGCCGGGACTTACATTGAAGGCGAACTGGGTGCCTTCTATCTCCTCCAGATGCTGGCGGGAAGCGAAGCCCGCGGTCTTCCCAACGCCCGGATTCAAGAAGTTCAGTTCCAGGGGGGGGATGAAGGATACGCCCTGGACGATCTGATTGTTCATGGCAGCTCCCACAAGGGCAGTTCGCTACTTGAAATCCAATCGAAGCGAACGATCAAATTTTCGCCGAAAGACGCCATTTTCCAGAGTGTTTGTGAGCAGATCGTGCGCAGCGCACCTGGTGACAAGCCGAGCGATCGGCATTTATTCGCCGTCGCCGCTGAACGCACAAGCTTTGCGATTTCTGGTCCGTATCAGGACGTACTCGCGTGGGCGCAAGTTGCAAAGACGGGCGCGCAGTTTTTCGAGCGACTCCGGCTGAAAGGGGTCGCCAGCGATGCGATGCGCGACTTTGCCCAGACCTTTCGCGCGAACCTTATCGATCAAGGCATCACCGACGATGATGAGACAATCTGGGGCATTGTTCGCCGATTTCTTATCCTGGAATTTGATTTCGAGTCCGCCGCTCCGATGGCGCGGGCCCATTCATTGGCGCTTGCGGCACATGTGCTCGCTCCAGAGGACGCAGCGCGCGCCGAAGCGCTGTGGAGCAATCTCATCGAACTTGTGATCAAGACCGGCAAGACTGGCGGTTCGATCTCGCGCGCCGAGCTGCCTAAGCTGTTGACTGATCGCGGATTTCGTCTTGCCGGCAATCGAAACTATGCCTTGTCCCGGGCACGCCTCGCCGAGATGTCATCCCTCACGCTCCGGGATATCGGAACGACGGTGGGCGGCGTAAACCTCTCCCGTCCAAGCGCGCTGGCTGCCGTCGAGGGCGCCCGCGACCAACATCGCTTCATCGAGATCACCGGCAAGCCGGGCGTCGGCAAATCCTACGTGTTGCGCCATCTGGCCGAACGGATAGGCAGAGAGTCGCATGTCATCGTTCTAGATCCAATCGGAACACCCGACGGTGGTTGGACAGCGCTGGCGCAGCGCCTCGATATTCCCGGCACAGCCAAGGAGTTTCTGGCGGACCTCGCTGTCAGCGGCGGCGGTGTTCTGTTCGTCGACGGCCTCGATATGTTCGTTTCGCCCGAACGGCGACGAACAGTAAACGATCTGCTGCGAGAAATTGCCAAGATCGATGGTTTCTCGGTTGTCGTGTCGACCAGGCCCGATTTCGACACCGAGAGTCGAAGTTGGCTCGCCGAGGATGCGCTTACTCTTCTTGGCCCTCCTCACAAGGTGGTTGTTGGCGAACTCGATGACGAGGAGATTGCGACACTCTCTGAACTGGCACCGGAGTTAAGTGCGCTCCTAGCACCCGGCCATCCCGCCGCCAGCATCTCTCGCAATCTCTACCGGTTGACGCAACTGCTCAAGGTGCCAAGCTCGGTCGAGAT
Organism: Rhizobium sp. 1399; assembly: GCF_031455475.1. NCBI lineage: Bacteria > Pseudomonadati > Pseudomonadota > Alphaproteobacteria > Hyphomicrobiales > Rhizobiaceae > Rhizobium > Rhizobium sp. 1399. Next base: position 53,682 of record NZ_JAVDSU010000015.1, read on the forward strand.
TCGGACGGAGGCGGCACTCGCCGACCGATGGTGGCAAACCGCCGACGGCGCGCAAACCGGACAGGTTCGAGCTGCCCAGCGCATTCTTGCCGACCTCGCAAAAGCCGCACTCGCTGGGCGCGACACGATTGAGGCCGCAGCAGATTCACCGGCACGAGACCACCTGCTGCGAAGCCTGACCTTGAGCGAGCAAAAGCGGGACCGACTGGGCTTTTATCATGACGTCCTTCGCGATTGGACCATCGGCGCCCTCATTTACGAAGACCCGACGCTCCTCCAGGAGATTGACCTATCGGTTCCGCCATCGCCGAGCTTGATGCGCGGCATCGAGTTCGCAGGCCGCTTCGCGCTTGAAAAGAACAAGGACGGCTCCGCCTGGTACGCGCTCTTGGTCACGTTGTCCCCAGCCAGATCGCATGATGGATGGCGACGCCAGGCGCTCATGGCCGTTGTCAGGTCCGAGCTTTCCCTCCAGCTTCTAAACCGCTGCAAGTCGACGCTGCTCGCTCACGGTGGTGCGCTTCTTTCCGAGCTTTGCACGGCGATCACGGCGGTCGAGACTACTCCAGTTGCCGAGATCCTTGCGAAGGCTGGCATAGCAAACGGTGAGTTTCTCGAGACGCCAAGATCGCTGCGCACAGCAACCTCGTCATCGGCACTGAATGTCATCATATGGTGTGCCGTCAACGTCAACGAGATCCCGATCCAAGCGATCGCATCCATTGTTAAACTGGTCGAGATTCAGATCTTCCTCGCCGTCGGCATTTCTCAATTCGGTCAGATGACAGCTCGGATGCTGTTTAAATGGCTGATACAGCTAGATCTTCAGGACACGGCAGTTGAAATACCATCTCCGCCGGACGCCCCGAGACTTCCGAGCCAAGCCCGTCAGCAGATGATCAGCGATCTCCGCTCCATGACGCTCATGCTGGCAGGTAATGCCCCAGAAGAAACAAAGGTTTATCTCGCAGCCGTTGCCGCGGAAAACAATCCCTACAAGGTCAAAGAAATTCGGCAGTTCAGCCGAATATTGGCAAGCGCCGCACCTTGCGAGTTTGCTGCACTTGTCGAGGCAAGCCTGATTGAGACCCCGCATCACGAATTACCGAGACGCAGTCTGTCGGACCGTGCACTCAGTTTTGCCGACACGGATTATCTGCCCGCTTCTCCGGCTCAGCCGCCTTTCCTCGACTTGCTCGAAGCGGCACCGGAGACCGGACTCGCTCTCATCCGCAAGCTTGTCGCAACAGGCGTCGCGTTTCACGCGCGTGCCAAGTCGACAACGACGAACGGCTACACATTGGTCTTCAACGGCAAGCCGCGCTTCTTCCCGTGGGTTGAAACATACTTCTGGGCTCGAGGTCAGGCTCAGGAATATTCGGCTGCGTCAGGACTGATGGCGCTTGAGGCCTGGTCGCAGGAGCGGCTCGACCGGAGCGATGACGTTCAGGCCGTTCTCGATGATATTTTTGGACCGGAGGGCAGCTGCGCTGCTTATCTTCTGGTCGCCATCGATGTTCTCGTCTCCCATTGGCCAAGTACGAGAGAAGCGCTGGTTCCATTTCTGGCCACCCCGGAACTGCTCTCCAATGACCGCACTCGCACGACACATGAAGCGCTCGCGGGCATGTTTGTGCGCAAGGAGCCAAACGGGCGGGTAAAGCTCGCCGATCTTGCGAAGCGTCCCTCGAGACGGATAATACTCGAGGATCTCCTCCCCTATTATCTCGCTGATGACGGTGCCGGGCGCAATCTTCGAACTCTTCTCCGCAGTGCAGTCGAGGAAATCGGACCGTATTCCGACCATTCCAACTTTGGCGACCCAGCGTTCATGGGAGCCTGTGCGCTCAATAGGCTCGATCGGGCCAATTGGGTCGAAGTTGATGAAGGGCTGTCCTATCGCTCTCCGCCGGTCGAAGCCGAGCATCTGGCGAAACTCGAGGAAAGCCGGCGCAAGCTCGTTGGCTCAAGCGAGATCGAAGCGAAGATCCAGCTCGCGGTCAATGATCCAGCCAGAGGCGCTGTTGAGTTGGCACGAGAGGCGGTGGATTATGCCGGTGGCAGCCTGCCCGACGGCAGCGACACTGATCACCTCAAGTCGCGGTCGACCCGCTTGATCGCGACGGCAATGCTGGTTGCCCGCGATGGCGACGATGACCTTCTTATGAGGCACGAAGGCTGGGTCAGAGAGGTCATTGCAAAAGCGCTGGAAGAGGAAGGCGAGCGCTTTAGCTCAGGCGATATCCTGGGATATAACCGGCCGGGGATGAGTATTTGCGCGTTGATCCATCTTTGGAACCGGCGCGGACGCCAATCCGATCGCAATCTTTTCATTGAAACCGCGACCCGCAAGGATCTAGCTGCGGTTCTTGCCTCCAAGGCGGCGTTGACCGTCATCACCGAGACCGATCCACGCGTCCTCAAGTCAGCTGTCCGGGTTGCCTTTGCATGCCGCCGGTGGAGGTGGCATCCCTACGACGAGGACGTGGCGAGCCGGGCCGCGTATGAGGCTGAGAAAGAGCGTCTTCATCGAGAAGCCGTTTCATCGGAAATCGTTTGGCTTGACGGCGGCCCGGAACCCATCTGGCCGATCTTGCCTGAAGAGAGCCCGTCTTTGCGAGATGAGTCAAGTGCCAGGCGCGCGAAGGCGCTCAGAGGCTCGCGGGAAGGCGCCGATGAAGCTTCCGTCGCATCGTGGTCGAGAGCCGCGTCCGTCCATGTTGATACGCAGGCCATTGCGAAATGGCTGGAATTGTTGAGCCAAGAGGGTCATGCGACCCCGGAATGGTATGTGGAGCTGATCGAGGCCTATGCGTCATGGTCCGTCCGCCTGAATGGCTATGGCCATCCGGCCGATACCGACCTCGACCGGTCGCCGGACGACTGGAACTACGCATTCTATAAACTGATCGCTACGGCACTGATGGACGCAGCCCCCGATCGGTTCGGCTCAATTCTTCAGCCGATAGTCGAGCTTCCGGACCGGTCGTTTTGCGATATCGCCCACACCATCGTTCATGCTGCTGACGTCCTCTACTTCAACGATCGAAACCGCGCGGCCGATCGTGCCGTCGAACTGCGCGAGCGTTTCGTCGAGCGGATGATGGCATTTCGTCGCTGGTCGTGGGAGGGGCGACACGGCGGGATGAGGGTCGACTACACAAACGGGCCGCCGATCGCGGTTCTGGTGATGAACCTCTATACTGCGTTCAGCGGTACGCAGAGCTATCTGGTCCCCGCGGTTTTCGACCGTGTCGATCCTCTGTTGGAAACGCTACGGCCGATGTTGCCGGGCGGACCGACCGCCTTCATTGCGCTTTGCACAATGAATACACTCTTGGTCGCCCCAACCGCACGACATCTGGATTTCCTCCTGCATGCCGCAGAAACCTGGCTGGCAGAACCTCAGAAAGATCCCTCTATGTGGCAGGCACTCGGTATAGGCCGGAAGATTGCGCAGTGGTTCGAAGGGGCGGCTGTAAAGGACCCCTCTCTGATCAGCCAAGCACATTTTGAACGATCCAGGATTGACACGATACTCGGCCGCTTGGTCAGCTTTGGAGTGTCGGAGGCTCACGATATCGAAGTCCAGATACAATCCGGAAAGGGAGACATCGCTGCTAGCCGGTAAGATCACCACACGCAGAGCCATCGATCGAAATGTCAATTTTTCGGTGAATACTCGATGTCCCGCTGCGACCGATCTCTAGCGCCAGTTCGACTGCTTCTCCGAGCCGTGAGTGTCTTCGAAAATCGAAACGAAGAATGGCCGCGGGAATAGCTGTGACTATTACTCCGTCGGCACAAACAAGATGAGAATTGATGAGAATGCTGTGGTCGACTATGTCGGCCCTTCTCAGGGACAGCACCAACACACCGAGTATGATGATCGGTGAGACGGCTGCCGACATGATCAGACGCCCTCAAAAACTAGCCCCGGAACTTATCAGCGCGCGTTGGCTAACCCGCCGGTGACTTTTAGCGACGCTGATGATCTAACCTTTGGCAGCGGGGCGCCAACCATGCCGCACTGTGTGTCCCTGCTGGTCAGCAAAAGCGATTTCGGTCCAGAAATCCCGTGATCCGAAAGTCAGATGCTTCAGCGGCAAGAAAGCAGCGGATACGGAAGGTGCTCGATCGAGCGCATACAAAAGCTGCCCGAGATCGATCCAATAGACGTCGATGAAGTACGGGAAAACATCGAGCCTGCCTTCACTGTCAGGCTCGATGATTTTAGTGAGGCCATCTGCTATCTCCCTCATCGCGCCGTTGAAGTCGGACATGGCTTTTTCATATTCGCGCGTGGGCTCAACGGAGTGAAATGTTCGGCCGACGAGCGCCGTTATCGTATTCGTGTTCAGAAGGCGGTCCATGATCGGCCCGTAGCTTAGCGGAGAGACCGCTACCTTGAAGAGTTTCGTCTTTTCCGGGCAGATTGGTTCTGAAGTCAACGGTGGTATGGGAATAGTTCGGAGATAATGATCGTGCCGGACCAGTTGAACCAGCATCGCCAGAAAACTATCCGCATAGTCCTTAAAAGCCGAGTGGGTGAAGCCGGAGCGTGATCCAGCGGTCAGTGATTTCGCCTTGGTCTCGAACAGGACGATGGTGTCTTGCTCACGTGTCCCGACATCGATCTGATATTTTGCCTTGTCGGCAGTATACCGTACATCATGCTGTGCGATGCCCCGGACCTTTGACTGACAGGACGCGCTGATAAGTGTCTCCAGAACATCGCCGATGATCTTTGCCGCTCGGCTCCGTGGCAGCGCGGTCCATAATTCCCGGAAGATCATCTCGCAGGCAGTGTTTGCCGCCAACGGCCTGGGTAGCAGTATGGTGTCGCCATCAAAGCTCTCAAGCGCCAAAAATCTCTCATGATCTCGAAGGGAGGTTTCTGAGGGTTTGCGGAACCCCTTGTTCACGACGCCTCGGCGGCCGTAGGATTTCTGCCATAGCATGGGTGTTCGGGCCCGGAACGCGTCAGCCGTGATCTTGTTCAAGCTGTAGGTGTTGGTCTTGGATAGCAGATATCGTATCTCGCTTTGAAGCGTGCCCATATCGAACCCGAGTGCGATCCTGTCTTCAGCCGTCAAGATCGAATTGAGGGCATCCGCGACCTTGTCAAAGAGCTGATATGGGCCTTGCGGCATGGAGAAGAATTCGCGCCAGAGCATGGTCTCGCGCATCACCGTCTCGAAGTCTTCCCCAGGTACAGAGGTCAGTTGTTCGTACTGACTGTATCTCTGGCAGTCGTGAGCGGCGGCAAAGTCGCTGGCCAGATCGATCAGGTTGCGCCATACGACCGCAGGCTTTCTGGCTTTCGGGTGGTGGTTGAAATTGGCGATGGCGAGCGCCAGAAGCCACCCCCACGGATAGGCTGGACCATTCGAACCCTTATGAGAGAAAACGCGGTTTCCGAAAACGAAAAAGCCGTCATGGGTGCTATTGGCATCGTTCAAGATCCTAAAAATCTGCTTGGCGCACTCCTCGCCTCCAATGAGACGGACATGCGCTTCAATCTGATCTAGGATCGCCGTGTGGCTTTGCTCAGGGAGCGCGACGCCATAAGCAGTAATTTCGGCATTGAAACCTCTTTTGATGAGACGTGCAAACGCTTCCCCCACGTTTTGGACTCGTTCGCTCCACGCCGCATGCGCATTAAAATCCGGTTGAGCCCGAGCCCAGGATATGGCCTCGATCCATTCCCCGGCGTTGGAAAAATCGACGTATCGGGTGGTGTTGGTCATTTGTTGTGAAATCAAGGTTGCGGCAATGCCGACGCCTGGCTCCACCAATCCAGCGACAGAGGCAACTTGCATCGATCGCGCCAGTCTCCCGATCTCCCATTTTGTGATTCCCCCCGATGGTGTTTTGAGCACCTCCTCGACTGAGCGCGGCATTGGCACAGGCGCACGAGAGCTCTGTTGAAAATGCTCTCGAAACAGCTTTCCGTCATCCGCATGCATGGGCATCTTCAACCGACTCGTGTCGTTTTGCATTTAACCGTAAGATTCCGCTTCTAGCAGTTTCAACAAGATAGCCTGGCAGTTAATTTGAGACTTGGCACTTAATTTGAGATTCCTTCTTGGATTTTGGCACTTAATGTGAGATTCAATCGTCGATGCAATCGACGGTGTTTCTGCATGATTGATCCATTCCCTGGGGAGGTTGACGAAGCGCTTTGGGATGAGGCGTGTCGACGAGCCGAGGCCATCCGAGGATTTCTGATACGTCGATCTGGCAAGGTTGCAGCCGGGGATATGACGCTGCTGGCTGCCGAACTAGAAGTCAGTCGGGCAACTGCATTCCGTCTTATCAAGCTATTTCGAGCTAGAGGAACGGTAATGTCGCTGGTGGAGCGCAAACCCGGCCGGCCTGACGGCCGCAGGATGCTCGACGACAAGCGAGAGGAAATCATCCGCACCAGCATCAACCGATTCTACTTGAATAAGAACCGCCCGGGCGTTTCTCAGTTAGTTCGAGATGTACAGACGAGCTGTGTCTCGGCCGGGCTCAAGCCGCCACATCGCCGGACGATCGAAACTCGTCTTGAGGACATCGACCTGCAGAAGCGCGCCAAACGACGAGGCGAAATCGAAATCGTGAAGCGGACAACGGCTGTGCCGGGAGGGCTCACCGCCTCGCGTCCACTCCAGATCGTCCAAGTCGACCATACGAAAGCAGATATCTTTGTCGTCGACGAGGAGACACGTCAACCGATCGGGAGGCCTTGGCTAACCCTGGCAATGGATGTCTGCAGTCGGATGGTGACAGGGTTCTACCTCACGATGGACGCCCCCTCCCGACTTTCGACCAGTTTGTGCTTACTACACTCCGTCTTTGACAAATCGCCTTGGTTACGAGAGCGCGAGATCGTTGAGCAATGGCCGGTCGCCGGACTCCCTGAAACACTGCATGTCGACAATGGCAGCGACTTCAGGAGCCGCGCTTTTAAGAGGGGGTGCGACGATGCTGGCGTAGCGATCGACTGGCGGCCACCGGGCGAACCACGCTTCGGCGGGCATATCGAGCGGCTGATCGGCACCCAAATGGGAAGACTCCACTTACTACCCGGCACAACTTTCAGCAATGCACAGGAGCTTGGCGAATACGACTCGAAGCGGCATTCGGCGCTGACTCTGCGCGAACTCGAGCGATACATCGCCCTCGACATTGTCGGTAATTACCACCACTCGATCCATCGCACTTTGGGCCGCCCGCCGATCGCGGTATGGCGCGATCACGAGGGCGAAATTCCGCTCCGCTTGCCGCAGGACCGGATGCGATTTTGGCTGACGTTCCTGCCCGAGCAGGAGCGTACACTGCAGCCTACCGGAATCCATCTCTTTGGAATGCGCTATTGGTCGGCAGCCTTGAGTGCCGACGTCGGGACTGCAAATCGCCGGCTGCTTGTCAAATATGACCCGAGGGATATGTCCCGTGTGTTCGTGCGGCGACCATCGGGCAACTTTGTGGAAGCACGTTACGCCGATCTTACGTTGGCCTCGGTAACTCTGCACGAAGCATTGGCTGCAAGGCGTACTTTGCTGGCAAAAGGGCGACGAGAGGTCAGCACCCGCACGATCGTTGGTACAGCGATTGAGCAACGCAAACTGGTGGATGCAGCAGTGGAGGCGACAGGGAAAGTACGACGTGGCCGTACTCCCATCCGAAAAGCGAAAGTGAATGACAGCGATTGGGGCTCGCTTCGGGGGATCGACTCCAGCAAACCTGTGGCTTTCGACGAGGACATAGAGTGAGCTGGCATGAACACAGAAATCTCCCACCTGACTGTAACCGCCTCGGCACTGTTAGGTGAAGCGGATAAACAGCGCATCCGCGCGATAAGATCACGTCGCTGGCTGGTCTATCCGCGTGCCAAGCAAGTACTCGATCGCCTCAACTTCTTGGTGGATCATCCACGCGGAACACGAATGCCTTCGATCGCCATTTACGGTGACAGCGGCATGGGCAAAACAATGATCATGAAGCGTTTCCGTGATCAGCATCCGCCAAGCTTCAATTCGCTCACCGGCAGGCTGAAGACGCCGGTTCTCGCAATGGAGATGACCAGTCGACCGGGCGAAAGACGGTTCTATTCCGAACTTCTGACCCTCCTCGGCGCACCACAGCGACCGCGCACCGATATTGCCCAAATGGAGCAAGCGGCACTGCGCATCATGGAAGCGATCGGCGTGCAAGTGCTGGTGATCGACGAGGTGCACAACATTCTCGCAGGAACATATCGCGAGCAACGCATCGTCCTCAATACATTGCGCTTTCTCAGCAACCGCCTTCAGATCTCGCTCGTTTGCTTCGGGGTCAATGACGCCCGTGAGGCCATTGGCGGCGATGTACAATTGGCGCGCCGCTTCGAACAGTTCACGCTGAGCCGCTGGGCCGCAAATGAGCAATTCGAAATGTTGGTCGCCCTGATCCTGCGCAACACGCCACTGCGCCATCCATCGGTGTTAACTGCAAAATCATTGCGGCGGATACTGCAGATCACCGAGGGCATCACCGCCAACATCTTCCACATAATTAACTCACTGGCTATCGAGGCAATCGAAAGCGGAAAAGAGCGGATTACCGATGATGCCATTGAGAAATGGGAGCCGGAATTTGACGCCGAAGCAGCGTTCGCATGAGATGGGAATATTCGCACGGCAATTGCCGGTAAGGCTGGCTCCCTACCCCGATGAACTTCTGTCGTCGTGGATCATTCGGCACGCCGCATTCTACGAAATCCCTCCCCTGGCCATGCTTCGGCATTGCCTTCCCGAGGTGCTATCATTGCGTGCGGCCGATTTAGACCTCAACGAAGGTCAGGTCGTCCGCATAGCTTGTATGTTCTCGATCGAGCCAACAACGGTTCGCCGTATGACCTTCTCGAATATTCCGCAATCGTCACGGCGGCTAATTGCCGGCGAGCCTCGGCAATTATGCTGCGGCTGTCGTCCGAATATCGACGGGTCGCACATCATTCTTCGAAGCCAATTTCTCGGCTGGCGGATCACCTGCCCGCTTTGCGGGGGCCTCCTTCAGAGCATTGGCGTGCGTGACCGCCGCTCTCCCTTCAGTCGCTACCACCGTGCTGCGCTGACAGGAGAGCGGATACTCGACAACGAGGCCGAGCACGGCATCAAGAACTGGGTGTCGCCAAGTGAGATCGCCCGCCTCCTGCTGATGCGGCGCGTTCCAAAGCCTCTCCCCGATCACTACGAACCGTCAAGCTTTAGAGTGCTCGGCGTCATCATCCCTGATCTCGATGACGTCCTGAAGATGGAAACTAGCGAACTTCCTACCCCAGTAAGTCCGATCTTGCCACTGCACTTGCGGGCGGCTCTTTTAGCTGGTGTGGCAATCGTTCAGCGAGCCGGGCCGGAGATGCTTTACATGCCGCGTGGCCACATGATGGGTGAGAACAAAGCCCGCTTCAGCAACGCTATAGAAGAGATTGTGGACTGCGCTCGTCAGTCGCGCACGTCTTCGCAGTTACACTTAATCTGAGATTCTCGGTCCACAGAATCTCAAATAAACTGCCAATTACGAAAAAAACGGCCGCATTCTCACGGTTAAGTGCCAAACGACAACCCGACCGCAGATTGCCCGCGCATCGGCGAGCGGCATTCCATGGCGCCTGTCAAAGCTGTCCGTCTCGGTCCAGGCGCGCCAGTCCTCGAGGACTGTTTCGGTCTTCTTTTGTGCGCTCGCCGCGTCCTTGGCCGTGAACCGCTCGACAAGCCGGGTCTCGATCTTGTCCCACGCCTGGCGCCAGGCGCGGCCACCGATGCCAGGTTCCGTACTTAAGGCGCGGGACAACAGGCTGGCGGCCCATCCATCGATGGGTGGCCGGGGGAGCAGCAGCAGGTCCAGCAGCACGCGCGGATCGAAGGGACGCCACGCTGCCGCAAAGGCGAGCGGCAGGACCTGGAGCGCGCCCCGCCATGGCGAGGCTGCCGAAAGGCCAAGCGCCGGTACGTCGCGGGCGCGCAAGCCGTGATCCAGCAGAGAGGTGTCACCGGTCGGCTCGAGGATGACCGTACCATCCAGGTCTTCAAGGGGGCTTGCAGCAAGCCAGTCTGCGACCACCTCGGCGGCCATCAGTTCGGTGTCAGCCTCGACGATGGTGAAGGTGCCGTCACCGCACAGCGGCTCGAGCGATCCTCCCGCAAGTGCATTCTGGACCTTAAAAAGATCCGAGCCTGGCTGTGCGGACGACACTCCCGGGTCCTCTTCCGATACAATGACGCCCGCCTGCTCCAGGATCGCGATCAGCCGCTGCCACAGGACCGGCAAGAGCGCACGCGGTTCGACCAACATCAAATGGCGTATCCGGAGGCCGGGTCGGTTCGGCACCGCATCGATCAGCGCGGCGGCGCGGTCCGATATGCCGGCAGGCAAAGGCGGAGACGCGGTTTCTGCAGTTGCGAGATCGTCGACCCTTGCGACACCGGCCTCTCCTCCTTTCCAGCCGCCGGCCACGAGGCCGTCGCGCCAATCCAGGAGCGTCGAAGCCGTCGTCCATGGATCCTTCGCGTAAGACTCGGCCCAAAAGCGCCCGTTGCCGGTCACGCGAAGCTTGGTGGCGTAGGTGGCAATGCGGGCGGCATTGGAAACCTGAGGGCCAAGCAATCCGACTTGCGTCTCAATCATCTGCACGAGACCCAAAGGGCCGACGATGGCTTTGTCGAGCATGCCGGCTGCGCTGTCGGCGTCTGGAAAGACCCGGCCATCGGCCTCATATCCGAACACGAGGTTCACTGCCCGTCTCCCTGTACTTGCCGCTGATCATGCGATCGGCGATGTTTCTGCCGATCGTCGCAGAAATACCTGCCCTCGGGTTCCCGCGAACCTATCGTCGTGCACGCGAAAGGTGCAACAGCAATATTCGGCTGCTGCACAATATGCACACCGATATTTTGCATGGTTGGGAGCTTGCGCCGGTTGCCTGTCTCCAGGCCATGTGCAGCCATGGCGCACGGGCCTCGCCATCGCAACGACAATAGCGGAGAAATTGCCCGACCTTTCGGAAGAAGCGTTCCAAACGTCTGATTTCGTCAAGCGCCGACGACGCCAGGATAACGCCTAGATTGTGAGGTTGCGCGATTGCACTTATTTCTGAACGCCTTTATAATCGCAATAGACTTGCAGCAAGTCACGCCACGATCGGCCTATATATTGTTACGCACTTTCCGATCTGGAGCATGCATCCTGATTGAGTGCATCGCAGTGCTTTGTCGACGCGGATGGAATCTCCAATTCGCGTCATATACGATGGATGTTTGTTTGGAACAAACCCGCTCTTGCGATAACATTTGCAAGAATACAGATTCTGTTTCACACTTACTTTCACCAGAAAACTCTTTACTATAACGCTCGAGTACCGAGCCAATACTGTTGGGCAAGACTCGCAGCAGGACCATAAGACAGCCAATTGTTTCTCCAATACAGCTGGGCGGAGCTGCGATGCCAAACTTATCGGACACATCAAAAGATCCCGGTACCAAGACCTCAGGGAGAAAATCGATCAAGACGAGCCGGCTCGAGCTTTACGCGGCGCGACAATCCCTGGAACGCGAGACGCAGATCGCTCTGGGCCTTCGGATCCCCTTCGACGTCTATTTCCAGGACCCGTTCGTGACAGCCTCTGATCCGACCTTTAATTTCCAGGAGGAGTTCACCGTACCCTGGGAGCCGGGTATCAGCGACGGCCCGACAAGCGCGCGATTCGCCGTTGTCGACTATGACGGTTCGGCGGAGACCCTCTATTCTCCGGCGATCTGGGATAACGAACGCAACAAATTCGTCGACGCGGATCGACGCGTGTTGGATCGCAACAACCTGGACTCACCGCAATTTCACCAGATGAATGTCTGGGCCACCCTGCAAAACGCCCTCGACTTCTTTGAGAACGGCTTCGGGCTAGGTCGGCGGATTGACTGGGGCTTTGAGGGCAACCGTCTGATCGTCGTGCCGCATGCCGGCTACGGCGAGAACGCTTTCTACGACCGCGACAGCAAATCGTTGCAATTTTACTATTTCGACCGCGGTGAGGACGGCGCCCGTCACCGGGTGTACACCTGTCTGTCGGCCGACATTGCAAATCACGAGTTCGGGCACGCGGTCCTCGACGGCATCCGCCCGCACTATCATGAATCGATTTTCGCCGAGACCGCAGCGTTTCATGAATTCCTCGGCGACATCGCCGCGATCCTGATTGCCTTTCGCAACACCGCCTTCCGGCACCAAATTGCCAAGGCGACCGGGGGCGATCTCGACAGCGACAATCCGCTTTCCAGCCTGGCCGAGGAGTTCGGAAACAATATTGGCGACCGGCCTTACCTGCGCAGCGCGCTCAACGAGCTGAAATATGCAGATGTGAAGAACGATCAGCGCCAGCACTACATGTCCCAGGTGCTGACCGGGGCGATGTTCGATATTATCCGCAAACTGACACGCTATTACATGCAGGTTCGCGGCCTGTCCGTCGAGAATGCCCTTTGGTCGACGATCCGGCGCATGCAATGCATGACAGTACAGCCGCTCGATTTGCTGCCACCCTGCGACGTCACCTTTCAGGACTATGCCCTGGCGGTGCTGCGCGCCGAGCAGATCGTCAATCCGACTGATCCCGACGGCTATCGCAGCATGATGATCGACGTCTTTGCTGCACGCGGCATCCTGAGTGACACGATGGCTGGCGAGCTAAGGCCTCCTGTTGCGGTCTTCGATCGTCTCAACGTCGCGGTTTTCCATGATCCGCTGAGCGTCGCCACATCGAGGGCGAACGCCTATCGTTTCCTGGACGATAATCGCAGGGAACTTTTCATTCCCTATGCGGCCGATGTCAGGATCACCGACCTCTCGATCGCACACAAACTGACACTGACCGGACGACGACTGCCAAGACAGGTACTCCTCCAATATATCTGGCACGAGGATGTGGTGCTCGAAGGGACGCGTTTCGGGCGCTTCGAAGGCGAAACGACCAGCATGGTTTGCGGTGCCACTCTTGCACTCGATATTGACGGCAACTGCCTTGCGTGGGCCCGCAAGCCCGGAACGATGGCTTTGATCAAGGGCTCGCGCAAACGCCGCGGCGAAGACGAGGAGACCGAGGCCGGAAAAGCCAGGCGGGAAGAGTTTCTCAACGCTCTTGCTTCCCGCATCGCAGCCGGCCGCATCGGCGACGGCGTTGCCGGGGGTGCCGTCGGGCTGCTGGCAAAGTCGATCGCGCCGATCACGGCGCAAAAAATGGACGGTACGCTGCGTTTTGGCCTTTCACCGCATATCGGAATTCACAGTGATGAGGACGAGGAGATGGGAGAGCGCCCATGGATGATCAGCTCTTGATCCGTGCCTACAGTGTCGGCGTCGGCGACTGCATCTACGTTCGCATCCCCAAGGCGTGCACCAAGGACGGCGTGGTCGATGATTTTCACATTCTGATCGACTGCGGTAAAAAGGGCAGTGCCGATTTGCTGAAGGTCGCGCTCGACCACCTCGTCCAGGAGCTTCCGAAGGTCAATGGCAAGGGTCGCCTTGATCTTCTGCTGATCAGTCATGAGCACGAGGATCATATCAAGGGTATCGATCCCGCGTGGTTCGCCAATATCAAGATCGAAAATATCTGGATGAGCGTCGCGATCGATCGCACGCACCCCCAGGCCCGATTCACCCATCAGTTTCATGACATGGCAGCAATGGCTATGCGCAACATCGCCGCGCGCGGCCTGGCGCTCAGCCCGGAACTCGAGGATATCGTCGAGCGATATGGTATCGGCAACGATGGTGCCGTCGATGCGCTTCGCAAGGTCTTGCCGCAGCAAAATGGTATTGCCCCGCTTTATGTCCATGCGGACCTCAAGCCTGAAGCGCTGCGGCCGCCGACGCTCACCGGTGCGGTCTTCAAGGTAATCGGTCCTGAATTCGATATAGACAGCTTCTATCTCGGCGATGCCGGAGAGAGCGTTCTCCATGGTTTTTCGGCATCGACAGGCGTTCTGAAACCAGCTGGCAAGGCTGCCGATTGTGGCCTTCCCTCCAACATCAGCGCCTCGGACTTCAAGAGGCTGCAGTCGCGCATGATGTCCAGCGCTTTCGCCTTTGCCGAAGAAGAGGGCGAGGTCGTCAACAATACGAGCGTGATGCTGTTGATTGAATGGCGCGGACGCCGGCTGTTGTTCGTCGGGGACGCCGAATGGAATACGGCCTATCGCGAGAAAAAGAAGAACTTCGCCTGGAACACCGCCTGGGCTCTTCACAAGGACGAATTGAACAAACCCGTCGACTTCCTCAAGATCGGCCATCACGGCAGTATCAATTCGACACCTTGGAACGACAAGGAAGACGGCGCCAGGACCGAGGCGAGTTCGATCCTGGATGCCATATTGCCGCTGCCAGACGGAGGCGTTGCGCCGAGCGCCAAGGCGATCGTTTCCACCGAACGCACCTTCTACAAGGTGATCCCTCGGGCCACGCTTCTTGTCGAGATCGCCAAGCGAATCAGCAACACGAAGGTCTATTCGACCGCCCTGCCCCCCGACCAACTGGCCGGGCTTCCGAACTTCACCGACTATGAGAAGAAATGGCTGGGTTCTCCCCAACCGCTGCGAACGGATCTGGAAAGCCGCCTGACGGGCAAGGGCTTTGTCAATGTGATGATCGATCCCAAGACAGCGCCATGACGTCTCTGCGACCGGCCGCCGCACGATCGTTACGACGCCTCGCTGTTAAGCATCAAACGCTCCCAAATCGACGCATTGATCATGCGTCTCAATCGAAAGTGCCATTCATCGAAAGGAGTGCCATGACATTTGTCCCGGCGGCTACAGTAACGAAGACACCTCTTACTTTGTCGACGATCGATTGTTTAAACGGATGCCCTCCATTGCAAGTGAAGTGCGGAACACCCTATGCTCACACAAACAAATGCAGATTATAATACTTTGCATACAGCATGGTGGGGAGCGAAAAATGGGTGAAACATCTGAATCAAGCCACCGCCAAACGACCTCGCAACTTCAGATGAGACAGATGATTCGTGAGGAGCGCTGCCAGGATCTTGCGATGTCAGGTGTCCGTTCCTGGAAACGGCCGCGACACCGTCAAGATCATTCCGAGCGCATCGGCCGGCACTTGCGGGCGCGCATCGAACGGCTCGGCAAATAAGTCTTCCAGGCTGGTGATTTCGTCGTTCGCTCGACATAGCACCCGCAACAGCCGCCACCGCCCGGATCGCGATGGCTTCGAGCCCGGATCATCCTGCCACAAGATGCGCTGAACACCGGTTACGGTCTTGGTCTTATGCTGGACGTCCCCAAGCAGAACTGCGACGACTGGCCGTTCCCGCACTTGATGCGAAATGTCGAATGCATCTTCGGTAAAGATGGCAACCCGTTTTTCTGAGAGTTCGGACCCGGAGTCCGGTTCCGGCGCAATGTCGGCCAACATACGGCGTGGCTGATCGGCCCGATGCAATATCATTTTGGTCCAGTCCTTGTCCGTCGTGCCGTTCGGAAGCCTGAAATCTAGCGCTTCGATCTGCACCGTCTCTACAGTCGCGCCCACGGCACTGATTGCCTCAAGCTGCACCTTCGAACTTGCAACGGTAAATTGACACCAGATAGACGGAGAATAGTCGGACAACCGCACGTGTTCGACGCGGACAGGCACATTGACGATCACACGCGGCTCGCTTGACACCGGAGCACGGAAATCCGCCTCAATCGGCAGAGCAAAAATCGTCATCCACCCGTTGCCACCATCTTCAACCTCGCCATCGCCCATATTGGCCTGGACCAACACGTCGCCAGAAGGCGCCCAGTCCGCATCGCGCTCCGGCCGGGCGCGTGCCGAAACAATCAGCCGGATTCGTGGCCGGTGCGGCCCCGGCCTGAAGCTGTAAGTTCCGGCATTTGCTGCACGGTCGGCGCTCGTCCAATCGGCAGCATGGGCTGGATCGACCTTGAGCACAAACACGCTCACCAACCAGCCGTCCGCATGTTGTGACACAATGAGTTCGAGACGTTGGCCGACCGGACCTTCGGCGAAGCTGCCTTCACGGTAAAAACGAATATCGAACGCCGTGTCGAGCAAAAACTGCGGCTCAATTACCAAACCCTCGAATGGCATTCCATCTTGTGATCCGACATCTGGTAATCCTTGGGCTGACTGCGCACTGCGCACGCTCAGCGGACCAGTTTCAGGATCAGCTGGTGGCGGATGACCCGACCTTTCGAAGCGCCGCATCTTGAGTTTGATCATCGACCATGGGTCGAGCTTGTGGCGGATCGGCGAAATGAGGTAGCCCGAATGCGTTACCCGGCCCGCTTCACTCCCCAGATCGAAGCCGTAACCGATCGGGCCATCGAGCCGCATCGCTATCGCATCGCCTGGATGGGCTTTTCCGGATCGGATCGGATCGGGTCCGACCTCGGGCAAATATTTGAGCTTCTGCTCTGGCGGCAGGCCGGTCGCCGTTTTGTCGCGCTGGAAAGCCGGAAAGGGATGGCGCGTCACGTCGACCGCTACCAGGACGCCGTCACCAAAATGGTCGTTCGCGTGCATTGGCTCCGCGATCAAGGCAAGCAGCGGCGGCACCATGCCATCATCGATGCCAGCTTCGGTGAGCGGAAGGATCAGGATGAGCGGCGGCTTGCTGACCGCACGCCCGTTAGCCGCATCGGGTAAAGAAACATCGAGCCACCGGTATCGCGTATCGTCTCGATGCAGTTCCTTGGCAGCCAGATGCTGCACATGAGGTTGAAACAACGCGCTGTAGCGGCTGTTCAGCAGCACACCGAAGCGCCATAGATTCCAACCGCCGCGCCAGTCGAGATCGCGCGTTACGATCGTCGGCGGCGGCTCGACAGAGCCGGGTTCGAGCGAAAGCGCGTGAGCCACACGCAACATGCCCGTCTGCAGGCTGCCATGATCATTGTTGCGCCGGCCAGCAAAGGCACGGTCAAACAATTGGCTTTCGCCTTGGGGACTGGGCCTTCCGCGCCAGGTCCAACGCTGCGGGGCAAGGCTTGCAGACACGCAGTAGCGCAGTGCGCGACGCCCGCCATCGGTACCCACAAAGAGCGCTGGCGGAAACTTCAGATCGACCACTCGCCTGGCTCCTTCCCAGCGGCGCCGAACGACCGTGTTTGAGCTCCATTGCGCGCTCTTGAGGATGGGAAGTTCGGCTGTCGCGACCTCGATCGGCAACACCGAGATTGGGCCGAGCAGCAAAGTCTCGCCCGTTAGTACCGTTTGCGAACAACTCTCCAGCAGCGCCGAGCCGAGCCGATCCCTGTTTTGCGTGATCCCGTCGAACGGCCTGTCCTGACTGCGAACTACCGCGCGCGCGAGAACTTCGTAGACGCGACCCGCAACGCATTGAACGGTCGCCTTGTCAGCCCCATCGCGAAGGAAGCTGCCGCCGCCCGCCAAATCGGGTTCGCCCACCGATATTGCCAACGCGACGCGCGCTCGCGCGAACGGATCGGCGCGATCGGCAAAGAAGGCGAGCGGACTGGCAATGCGCGCGCGGTTTGGAAACACTTCCCAAAGTTCAAGCCAAAGCCCGCTGACCGCAGGATCGGCCAGATCGGACCGGTTGTCAGCGCCTTCGCCTTGCAGTTGATCGAGTGTGGCTGCGACCCGTGTTCGTAGCGCGGAGCTTGCCCCATCGGCAAAGAGCGCACAGTTGACCCATCGCTCCCAGCTGTGGCGATCAAGAGAAGGCCCGCGGACCTCAACAACCGCGCTCGATCGCACAAGACCGTTCGACAGGCGTTGGGCGGGTCGTGGTGACGAGCGATCAAGCCCGTCGAGCAACAATGGTGCTGCGCGCGGTGCATCTCCGCCACTGCTTTGCGAAAGCTCCGACACGTTCCCGCCAATATCGGCAATCAGCGTCACCGCTAACGGCTCTACGTCGACATCCATCGCCGACGCCAATCGCAGGCCCACCGCATCCGGCAGATAGGGAAGCTCGACGCGCGCGACCTCGGTCCAGTTGGCCGACATGCGGAGTTCGTCCTCGGCGCCAATACCCACCGGGCGCATCGAAACGATGACATTGCCGTCGCGGAATATATCGAGCCGATACCATTGCCCGGAGACAGCGCCCGCCAGATCGATTGCGAGCGGGTAATCGCCTTGCCCGACGGCCTCGATGAACAGATCGATGCGCGCTGGCCCGGTGCTGTCGACGACGAATGCAAAACGCAGTCCGCCACCAGGGCCCGGTGCGCAGGCAATCTTCGGCATGCCCTTTATCCTATTGTGGTTCATCCGCAGCCCCGCCGCGCCCAACCGCCGTCGCGGCACCCGTTTCGGCAGTTCGTTGGCAAGCAGGTTGATCGCTGTGGGCGGCGGCGGTGCATCAGTGCTGAAAGACGGCGCGGAAATGGCAACCGTGCGCACATAATCGATCGACGCGGTTAGCGATGGCGCATCGGGTATGTCAGAGCGCAGCACATAGGGATTATTCGGATGGCGTGCGAAGGGGGCGAGTACGCCGCCTTGGGCGACAAGATGCGCGCGCATCTCATATCTCCGCCCAAAGGACAAGGTTGGAAGCTTGAGGGCCTGGGCGCCAGGTGGACCGAAGAGAAAGCGCGCCGCCTCGACTCCGACAGCGCCGCCGTCCTGTCCTAGAGCTGCCTGACCCGGCATGGGAGCGGTTTGCCACGCATTGGCATATTCGGCAATCGCATCGCTGACGCCGACCTGATCACCAGGGGCGAATGGATGGGGATCGACAAAGAGTCTTGGCGCCCCGTCGGCGGCAACGCCGGGGACCGGCTCGCGTGCTTCGTGCAGCGTCCTGAGCTCCTTAAGAAACGCCGGATCACTTGACTGTGCCGGCTGTTGACGAAGGCCAAAAAACATCGTCGCGGCGTTGAGAGACACGAAGGGCGTCGGGTTTGCGGCTCCTGCGCGCCGTACCAGAAGCCCGTAGCCCGATAGTCTCGTCCAATCATCCACATGGCGCGAGAAGGTCTGCAGCTGATCGATCTGGAAGGCCAAGGGAAGCGGCAGCTGCGTTTCGGTCTTGAACGGGTCGATGCGTGGGCCAAGAGCCGTGCCAATTCTGATCGCTTCTTCGGCTGCCCGGTCCAGGAGATAGGTGATGAGCTCGAAGAGCGGCGAAGCCGCCGCCACGCCGGCATCTGCAGCCGCCTGAACGGCCATCGTCGCATAGAGACCCTGAACCTGAGCATCGCCTAGTAGCAGCGCGCTAAGGCTCTTGTTGAACCGTTCAAACAGCGGTGTCGAGGTGTCCCCGGGCTTTGCCCTCGACCAATCGGTGCGACCGCTGACCAATCCTTCGATGAACGGGGCCGCAAAAGCGAGTGATGCGCTTGCGCGAACGCGATCAAATGAAACGCCGGCAAAAATGTCGCTGCTATCCGCACTCTGGCCCTGGCCCGCTGGGGGCGGATCGATGAACCGCTGAACGAGCTGCAGTGGAAGTCCCATTCCGCCTGGCTGTTCGCGGGGCAGCTCGAAATAACGAAGTCCACGAATCTCGCCGGGTTGCGCAGCGCTGACCTCTGCGGCATGGCTCCACATCAAACGCAGGACATCGATGTCCTGCTTTATCTGCTTTTGCGTCGAAGTAATATCAAATCCTGCCTGCTGGCGGAGCTGATCGAGGGTGAATGGGGAGGCATCGGCGATCCTGAGGGTTACATCCGGCTGATAGGTCGCGCCGAAGACGGCTGGCGGCTGCACGCGCCAGGCCGCAGGTAGCAAGCTTTCGTTGGCTCCAACAGGCATTGCCGCGATATGGGCCGCCAGCAATAATGCGGATGTGGCGTCCTCGCGACCTTCCAGCGCTTCGACCAGCGGCACCTCAAAGCGCCCGACCGCATCATAACGCGCGCCGAGAACCTGGATGGCGATCGCGTCGAGCATGCGTTTCAGAAGGGACGTTGGCGCTGGCTGGCCCGACGCTCCCCCCACTCCGAGATCGGCGCGCAAGAGGTCCTCACGTCCAGGGGCGCCGGCAATCCATTCGCGAAGGCCTTCGGCCAAAATCGATTGCAGCCGCGCAAGCGGGTCGATCGCATCGGCGAGTGCTTGAGGCAAGGTCGCAAGCGCCTCGGCAGTCGGCAAGGTCAAAAGCGGATCAGCCGTAACCGCGATCGTCTGGTCAAAGAGATCGAGCACCCGGCCTGCCGCCTGGTCGGCACGCATCGCGGTCACGATGCGGCTTGCTTTCAGTTCACCGCCATGGCTCGTGCCTTGAAGCGTCCAATGCACATTCTCGTGGTTATCGGGGTCCTCGACATAGACAGGGGCAAGCGTAGTGGCATCAAACGCTTGGCCCGGCGTGGGCGTCACGCGCGGCGCGGCAAGGATCTGCAGGCCATCCACCGGTCCCAAGCCCGCAATATCAACGATTGCGAGAAGTGCGTGGACCTTGGCAGCGCTCGGTACGGGATGTGGCATGGTGGCGAGGCGCTCGACAAAGCCGGGCACCGTTCCGGCTGTGACAGCCTGCGCCTGCCCGTCGGGCAAGTGCAGGCTCTGCGGACGAATGGCTCCTTGTGGCGAGGCTATCGCTCCCACGGCTGCGTCCAACCGCGCCTCGAATTGTAGGACGGACACGGGTTGCGATCTGACCGAAATCCGCGTGTGCGGCACGGGGACCGCGTTGGTGGGATCGGCCGGATCGATGAGCCACAACGCCCAGGCGTCAGCGCTGTGAGGTGTCCAGGACGCACCACCGGCGAGCGTCTCCCATTTCCAGGGTAGCAGCGCATCAACGTCGGCCTGAGTCGGGGCGGCAAGAGGCTGGTCTGCCTGCGCAGATATCTTTACCGCGACCCAGGCTTCTGTTGCCTCGTCATTCGATTGGATGCGGTCGGCCTGTACCTTGAAGGTCACCATTGCGCGCTCCTGGCCGTCAGCCGAAAGATTGGGAATAGTCGTTTGAGGGCTCTGAACGCCGCTCGCCGATCAGTTGATATTGCACTGCCTGATTAATCCGAAGCGTGTAGAACATGCTGATGCGGAAGCTCAGGCGCAATGTGCCGCGAGCCACCATCGTCGAGCCGTCGTAAGAGATTTCGAGGCGCAGCATGATGTTTGCGCTCACCAGCCCCGCGATGTCGACATTGCCGCGGGCAAGAAGAAAAGCAGTCACCGTGGTGAGATTGCCACCTGCGCCGGTGGTCCAGCTGAGCGCGACGCTGCATCCGACCTGGAGCCACACACCGCCCGAAACCAGGCCAAATCCGAATCCGATGCCGACGCCCGCCACGATCGCCACGTCAAGCGTATAGGTTAGCACAGGCCTCGGACTGGCCATCGGGCGATATGAGAGACGCTGCGACACATAACCGCCGCCGTTCAACAGCCATACGGCAAGCGTGAATGGAGCGTCCCGGGAGGCAATGTCGAGCGAGGCGATGATCTCGAATTCAGGAATCGCAATGATCCCGAAACTGGCACCGAGGCTCAGATCGGTGATTGCAAACGCGCCGGTTTGAACGGGCGGCAACTGCATCGACAATTTTGTGATAAGGCCCGCCGGCATGCCGTCCCGCATGATCGGCTCGACGCCGGCGGGCATCGCTTTTCCGACCTTTGCCATCAGATTTGTCAGAAATTCAAGCGAGGGAGCCAGCCGAATGCGGTCCGTGGCGATCTTGAAATCGATCTTTCCGGATTTATCGAACAGCAGCGGGGTCTTTTCGAATGTGATGACGTCCATGCCGGCACTCACTAGGCGCCAGTCCCCGGCAATCTGTCCTTTCGCCTCCTTCTGAAGGCGGCCATCGGCGCCAAGTGCAACACGGGTTTCGGCTCGAAACTGCCCCCGATCGACCATCAGGGCAACCGGGCCGATATCGAGGATTGATTCCGATCGGCTGAGCTTTACGTCAATCTCGGCGGTCAGCCACGCCTCGCGGCGATCTTTGTCGAAACCGCGGGTAATCTTGACCCCTTGCGATTCTTTGCCCGAAAGATCGGGAAAGCCGGCGTTCTTGAGCAATCCTTCAAGATTTAGGCCCGCGAAGTCTGGAAACAGTTTGCCGAGCGAAAGATCCTTGAGCTTATCGGGAATAAGATCCTGGCCAAGGCTGCTGACAGGCAAGCGAAGGCCGAAAGACTCCAGCAGCTTGCCTGCCGCATCGCCGGCCTGCTGGACAGCCGCGGCGGAGTCGTTGACGCGGTTGGCAAGTGCAAGAACAGGCGTTACATCGACGACGGGTTTGAGCACATCGAAAACATAAGCGACTTCAGGCCGGTTGAACCCAAGCGCATCCGTCTTGGGCGGATCGCCGACGGCGCGGATTAGCCTGAGGACATTGTCGCCCTCCTGGTAGAGGTAGCGCGCTCGGTCGGCCGCAGCGACAACGCCATCCACTATGTCTCCCGGCTGTACGCCTAGTTGCCGGCCGAGTTCACGCTCGACACCACCGAGATAAGATTCCAGCCGGCCGGCAATTTCCCGGGCCTGCTTGTTCACCGCGGTTTCGATCGCCGCGCGCGCCTTCTCGATCTCATCTCCGACACTGTTGATCGTTGCGATCAGGGCGTTTGCGAACGCATCGATCTGCGCGTCGATCTCCTGTTCGACGGTCGTTTCCGCATCAAGCGGTGCTGCGATCTGCTTTCGAAGCCCGTCGATGAGGTTCTGGGCGGGCGTTGGCGCCACGACCGTGCCCACCTCGATCAGATAGGCCCGCGCAGCCGCAACGATCGTGTCGATGCCCTTGCTGAGTGTGTTGTCGGCGGCCGTGACACCCTGGAGCATCCGGGCTTTGATATCGGCGATATCTGATTGGACCGAGCTTCGCGCCGAGCGAATGAAACTGGCAGCCCTGCTCTGCAAGCCAGACGCCAGCGCGTGTGCCGCCTCGGCCGCCTCGTTTGTGGCCGTCTGTCCAGCGTCGAAGAAAGCGCTTGCCGCCTCCTGTGCCTCCCCAATCGCGCGCCAAACCTCGTCAGCTTCGGCAACGAGGGGATCAAGCACTGCGCTCCAGCAATCCGTATTCAGCTGGTTGACCAGGGCTTCGTAGACCAACATCAAATTGATGTCGGTCCGGATGGCGCCAAGGATCAGCGCTGCAACGTTCGTTTGGGCCGTGGAGATCCCTTCATCGAGCTCGGCCAAGAACCCATCGAGACGGGCTTGAAGGGCCGCAAAGTCGCCCGGTGGGTAGGGAAAGTTTTCAGCTTCCTGGTTGAGCTTGCCGAGCACGGCGTCAAGTGCCCGTAGACCCTGGATCGCACCCGCAATCAGGCCAGCGTCATTGGTCGTTTGCCCGGGACCCAGCGAGGATCGGATACCCGGCGACGTTGCGAGCGTCTGCAGCCGGCCGCTGAGTTCGAGCACCCTGCGCCGGGCAAGCTCGGTGAACGCGAGAAAGTCATGGCGCTTTGCCGCGGCATCATCAGCGCTACCAAAAGGTTGCCAGCTCCCAACCGTTTGCCGTGCATCCGCGATCGCGGTTTGCGCTTGAACAAGACCGGCCGTGACCTCGCGCTGGAGGTTGCGAAGTTCAGGCCTGAAATCGAGCGCACGTTGAACTCGATCAATGGCGGGGGAAAGCCGCGACAGCAGCGAAACAATCTCTTGCTTGGCGTGGAGCGTATCGTCCTGCAACGCCTTGAGAGCCGGACGGATCTTTCCTTCGAGAAGATCCTTCGAGCTCTTCTGCAGCTCTGCAATGGGCTGGTTGACCGCAACAAGCTCCAATAGCTTGATCGTGGCGTCGAGCTCGTCCGTCCAGCGTTTGGCCACGTCTCCCGCTCGCGCCAGAAGATCGGCGGCGGCCAATTCGATCGCGCCGGCCGCGCTCTCCTTGAGCCGCAGGCGCTCCTTTGTCAGCTGCTCTTGCAATTCGCGCGTTAGTTTGCCGGCCAACGACGTTGGGTCAAACGAGACCTTGTCGAGCTTGCTCGTCACCTCGGTGGCTTCGCGCTCAAGATCCTGATGCAGCTTTTTCAGTTCCGCCTTGAGTTCGTCACGGGCGCCTTCGACCGCTTCGACCGCGCGCTCGCGACCGCCCAGGATTTCGCGCCCGAGCCCTTCGAATCGGGCTGTGACAATTGCAAACATACGATCGAGACGGGCGCGAAGGTTCGCCGCAAAAGTAACCGCTGCGTCACCGGCAGCCTGCGCCAGATCTGGTTGTTGCATGCTGTCTGGCGCAGGCTGGGCTCTCGGTCTTGCCCGAGAGATCGTCACGTTCTTGAGCGGCGCGGCGGGGCTTGTCTCTGTTCTTCCGGCACCGACCCGGATCGGCAGCTGCGTATCCACCAGTGCGAGCGTCAGTCGATCGTGACCGCCAGCAGACCGTGGCGCCGGTGGAAGTGAGCCGTCGTGCAGCGCCTCGCTTCGCGGCTCAAGTGCCTCGACGCGCGGTGGCGGAGCATCGCAAAAATCTATGCTCTCCACCGCGTGCCAGTCGTCAATGTTGTCGGCCGTCTCACCACTAACCGTCGACGTGTAGAAGACCAGGCGTTCGGGACTATCGATTGCAATTGGTACCTCGTCGCCGGCTTCGCTGTTCATGAGCATCTGGACGAGGGGCTTTGGATAGATGTTGGCGGGACTGTCCGGGTCGCCCGGATCGGTCTTTTTTGCGGCATTGAACATGTCTGCGCGCCATAGCGGCACCATCCATCCTTCGTTGCGGACATCTCCGCCCCAATCGCTGTCGACGAGGATTCGCCGGCTGACAAACCGGGCGCCTGCGAGACAGCCTGGCTCGCGTAAGCTGTTTCCCTTCTCCGGATAACGCCGCTCTGGCTCCAGTATATCGATAAATTCTTCCACCTTGCGCAGGATCGGCCGCCCGGCATGCTCGTCCTGCTTGATGCCGATCGATGCAGCGTTGAAAAACTGGGCGGAGGGCGCCACCGTGCGGCGATAGACGATTACATGCTTGGCGCGGTGGCCGAGACCACCGATTCGGCCGAGCCGCTCCAGTTTGTAGACAGCGAGGCGGCCCATTGCCGTTTCAGTCTCGACGACGGACTTTCCCTGCGCAAAGGCCGCGCGCTGTTGCCCCCAGCCACCAAGGGCCGAGAGGTATATGTCGCTGATCCGGCCCTCTGTGGTGACAGGCTGATCGTATGCTTCCGTCAGAATGTTTACGCTCGGAAAGGCCCACGCAATGCCACCCGCGAAACTGCGGTTATCAATTACGCGAGGATCTTCGAACGTATCGCGCAGGCGTCGCGCTGTCGGGTCATCACCTGCGTCGGGATAGCCGGTGGCGACAGGGAAACGCAGCTTCGTGCGCGGGCCGCCGTCCTGCGTTTTTGCCCGGAGGCCAAATGTCAGTGCATCACTCGTCTCGAAGCGTCTCTCGGGACGTCCTGACCATAGCTTGTCGACAGCCAGACGATGGTCAGCCAAGCGCAGTATGTCATTGCCATAGGAGATGAACTGCGAACCGGTATCGCCATTGTCGAGCGCATCGGGGGCAGCACCTATGATCCCGCTCATTTCTGCGAGCCAGGTTTCGTTCTGGGGTTGATGGCGCGCAACAAGCCCGTAGGCAAGCTCGAAACGGATATCGCGAACAAGTGCGCCCGGCGCTGCATCGGCAATGCGGTCGAACACGCGCCTCAGATTCCAGCTCGGCTCGCGCGTCCCCGTCTGGCGATAGGTCGGATCGAAATCGATGCGGGTCAGCGATCCGAAGCGTGCAGCGGCAGCCTTGCCCGGGGCGATGTCGTCGAGCGCATGGTCAGCGCCGTCGACATAGCGCTCCATTGCCTCACCGATGATCTGCGGCGGCAAAAGCATACGCACGGTTTCGTCCGGATCCGTGACACGCCAGGCGAAATCACCGTCGTCACTGCGCCGCCACAAGGCGATTTCATTATTGTCGGGACTTGGCTTGAACCCATACTCCACCGCAGCGACGCGGAATGGCTGTGGGTCAATGACCAGCAGCTTGCCTGAAGATCGTATGAGAGGCCCCCGGAAGCGCCATTCGACTTGCTGATCGGTGCCTCTATCGAACCGTTCCGAGCCGACAAGCTCGAACCCCTGTTCTCCTGCGAGGGGATCACCGAGTCGGATCAGAACCGGCACATCAAGCGTCTCGCCCAGGCGCCGCCGTCCCCCCAACCGGTCCTGTTCGATCGGAACCGCGCTCACCACTTCCAGCCGCGTCGCCACGGTGAGCTTGCGTGGGTTCCGGTCAGCCCTCCGATCGAATTTAAGCTTGATCGTTTGCACAAATGGTGCATCTGCCCGTAGATCAAACTGTAGGGCACCAATCCGCACCTGCTGCGCCTTTTGTCCTGGCGCAAACATGCCGGAGAGCTGAAAACACACCCCCTCATCCGGCAGCGGCTGCGAGCGCGCATCGGGGCTCAGTTTGAGCGTTCGCGCAACATCGATCGCCTCAAGCATGGCGCCCGGTGTGGGCGCCAACGTGAGTGGGTTGCCATCGACGAGGCAGACGGTCGAAAGATCGAGCCTGACTGGGCGTGAGCGCCACCGGGGTGCATTGCGCCACGCATCCTCGGCACGCACCGGCTGGAAGGAGCGAAACGACAGCTTCGCGCCGATCCAGCGGGCCATGGACCACGGTGGGTTGTTCGGCCCTACATAGATGCGCCGATCAGTCGAAACAGGCTTGAAGCCGCCGACCGAGTACCAAGACAAGGGTGCCATGCCGTCAATGTCGATCGCCGGAATGCTCGACATGCCAGTCTCCGGCCGCAAGGCGCGCAAGGCAGGCTTGGCCAAGCTCTGCGCTTGTCCAACCGCGCGCGCCAGGAGCTGTTCGACCGACGAGGTGCCCCGACCTTGCTCGATGCGTGCCGTGACGAGCCATTTGGCAGCATCGACATCGCCAAAATCCGTGCCGATATCCGTGAACACTTGCTCCTGGGCGAGGATAAGGCACGGATCCGCGTTGCTTGTGCGCAGGCAATCAGGTCGATCGAGCCCCGTTATCCGCCCCGCGACACCATCCCATAAAGGCGTCCAATGGGCGATATTGGCGAGCGCCAAGTGGAGCTCGGCACGCAGCACAAGTGGTTTGTCCGCGCCAATTCGGCGAAAGCCGATCTGTCGTCGCACGGCAATGAGATTGTCCGGCGGCGTATCCGCCAAGCCGTCGATATTGGCAAACAAGGAAGCGGCCGTTGCTTGCGTGCGATCGGTCAGATAGGCGTGATCGTTGCCGATCAGATCGGTCAGGGCGAAGCTGGTCCCTGTGAGGCTTCCCGGCACGACAGGTTGTGATGGCGTCAGGCCATCGACATCCGAAAAACGCAAGCCTATGGCGCGAAAGGCCGGCGCACAAGGAGTTTGCTGAGACCATAAGGCGCCTTGCTGATCCCGACGGACCGCTTCGCCAATAAGTACCGCGCGCGCATCGTACTGCTTTGCCCGGCCATCGGCATTGTTGGCCCGCATGTGCGGGTTGACCGCCAAAGGCACGTGAGAAACGATGCGATAACCGTCGAGCTCGGTTCTCGCGCGCGGCTGTGCCGCGAAATCCGCCCAAGAGACGGCCGCATCGAGCCGCAGCCGTGAAACAACCCAAGCAGGATCATCGACGGGCTTGCCGTCTTCTGTCACGACAAAACCCGCGGTGTCGAGCCGCACGAAAGGAAGATCTTTCGGCGCTTCGCCAAATCGAAACTCCTGGCCGGCCGTGTAGAAATGAACCCGGATCAAATGATCGATCCACAGCCGCGACATTGCCTTTGGACCGGTCGCCGGTGTCATGCGCGCTTCGAGATCGTCGCCGCTTCCGTCGCAGATGCCGACCGGCCCCGCCGTCAACCAAGTGCTTAGGAGATCCATCGGCGGCGGCAGGTCGAAGATGGTGGCAACGCCTTCTCCCGGCCTATCCCCATCGGTCTTAAACCAGGTCTCCGCGCGATCGGCATCGGCAAAACTGACAAGCCATGGCAAAGGCGGATTAGCCGTCGGCGGCCCCTCGGTTCCGATGAAAATCGCCATACGACCAGAGCGATCCGGCGTTGCCGCAATCGCCATCATTGCGATGTAAGCTTGTGCGGATTGCGGCATCAGTACCCCCTTGTCCGATACCCGCGAAATCGAGATCGTGCCCCGTTGACAGGAGACGAGTCTATGACAACAGGACGGAATTATTAATTGGACGCACAAATTTACTTGCCGAATCCATTGTGTTTGGACAGAGCATAGCAAACGTAAGAATCGACCCTGATATTTTATCTGATTTTTTGCTTGGCAAAAATACTGTTATGCTTGCAAGCATAACTTGCAATAACAATTCGCCTGTGTCAACATTCCGGGCGTCCGAAAATGAACTTTACGATACTTTCAGATGGAGGACATATGGGCGAGGATATCGAAGTTCCGAATGCAATGTTCACGCCGGCCGAAACGCCAATTCTTCCGGCAGGTCTCGTAACGACTACACCGTTCACGACGGCGCTATATCCCGTTCAATTGGAGGGGGCGGCTGTCCTTGGCCGTGCGGGTGAACTTCGCGGCTTTTATGCGAATAATCGCTGGAAGCCCAAATGGAGCGGTTTCATGTTCCCGCGCACGCCGGTCAACAGTCATGGGGGCGTTGATATCTTTGCGCCGCACGGAACGCCGATCGTGGCTATGACCGACGGTGAGGTAGAACAGCGCACGACAGCCAACGACATGGGGTTGCGTGTGCACCTCCGCTTCACATTTGCCGGTGTCGCCTACCGCTTCATTCTCGGCCATCTCGACCGGTTTGATGGTGGCCCGCAGTCCGTTTCGAAGGGCACAATCGTCGGTTATGCCGGTTGTACGGGTAATGCCGCTGGCGCTCAGCCTTGTCTCACCCCCAACCTTTGCGGCAAATATTCGACGCACCTTCATCTGCAGCTCAAGCGCGACGCCGACGGCAAATTGCTCGATCCTCTGAGGGCGCTCGGATGGGCGCTCTCCTATGACGATGACGACCGAGACGTGCCTTGCGACGAGGCTTGATTTTCAAGCGATGCGGCCTGTGGCGGCCTGCCACGATTTTAAGCAGAAGGGGATAACATGATCTCGTTGGACAGTGCCGCATCCAAGTCGCTCCGTTGCTATCTGGTGCTCGCAGCTACGCTCCTGGCATTGGCTGCAGCTCCAAGCGCGATCGCTCAATCGGCCCCCGCGACGAATGGGCCGCAATCGGTCCCAGCTTCGCCGAGCACGCCTTCGCCTACTCCGGTGGAGAACAAAACCGGCGCGTCCAATCCGGCCCAATCATCGACACCAGATGTTCCTGCATCGGCACAGAGGATCGATGCAGAGGTCTATGGCGAGATGTTCAAAATTTTATTCGTCGTCTTTTCGATCGCGGTGGTGCTTGAATCCGCTCTGGCCGTCATCTTCAATTGGCGCCTGTTCCTGGCCTATTTCGATGCGCGGGGCACCAAGACGATCGTCTCGGTCGTCGTCGGTATCCTCGTTGCATGGTCACTTCAACTCGATCTCATCGACCGCCTTTACAAAGCTATGTATTCCAGCGGCATCGCATTAGGCCCTTTCGGATATGTGCTGACTGGCCTCGTGCTGGCAGGCGGAAGTTCTGGCGTAAACAACATCCTCAAGGCGCTCGGGTTTCGCAGTCTTCAGAGCGAAGAGACAAAGCAACCGCGCCCGCGCCCCAGCGAAGCCTGGCTGGCCGTCGTACTCGTCAGAAAAAACTCTACAAAGGCCCCAGTGCAGGTCTTCCTTACCGCAGACAATGAAGGAGAGCGCCTGATCGGAACGATCAAAGGAACAAAGGTTCCGAGGTTCCTCGCCCGCTTGAGGACCAACCCAATGCGTTACCCGACGGTCGCCGGCTTTGCGGTTCCCGCCGATAGCATTGTCACGGTCAAGCTTCGAGACCCAACCCTTCCAATCGGGCAGAACACTTCCGAGGATTGGGGACCCTATAAGATCGCCGGGGGCGCGATCATCGATTTCGATCTGACTGTCTGAATTCGTGATCCAGCGTCTCTCTTTGGAAGAACATGCCGCCTCGGCGGGCGACTGCTTCGGCGACATGAATACGACGTAAGGTCGTGAGGCAAAGCCAGCGGTAAGCCGATTTGAAAAAGCGGCATGCCACATCGTCGGTGCGATGGTGCGCTTGGCCCTTTGGCATAAATCGCTGGCGATGCGTCCGGCAGGACGCTGGTGCTCGATCCTCAAGAGGGATGGTTTCAGGCGAATAGAAGGCAGTTGTATCGAGAAAAGGGCACTTCTGAAGGTGAGGGAGGTTTCGATGGAAAGTCCGTTCCTGACAAGAACCGCGTGGGTCCGCCTCGTTCTTAGCTTGAGTTGTCTTTTAATCGTTTTGATCAGTCACGACGTGAGTGCGCAAGCAAGCGATGTTCAGCGCATGCGGATTCCCGTCGGGACCTATTGGATCGGAGGTGGTGGAGGTGGAGGTGAAAAGCCTCCTGGAGGATCGCTTCCGCTCGCACACGGAGACGGCCCGGATGGTACTTTCACTTTGCCGGCCTTTTGTATTGACCGAGGCCGTCTCGCGCCCTACGAGAAGACGGATCTGCGCGCGTTTTCCGGAAATGTCACGGTCGCACGCTACCAGGATAACAAGAAGATCGACGAGCGCAGTTTGGCGGAGGCCGTCTCGGGTGCCGATCCTTGGCTCATAGTCAATGGCATAGGCGAGGATGAAAAGTACGGATCGGCCGGCAGCTTGGCCGTGACACCGCTGGACAAGACCTATTCCTACTCCATCACGGTGGCCGGTCTGGCACTCGCGGGGACCGACCAAGACGACGTTGACACCATCGCAAAACAATGGGTGGGGCGTGCAGATCTCCAGGAGGCCGCTGCAGCTTTTGATGGGTTGAGACAGGTGATGCTGGAGAGCGGTCCGGAGGGACAATCGGCAGCCACTGTTCTGGAAAGACTGAGGCAAGACTTCGAGTGGGAGATGTTCGGCATGGCGCCGCAAGGAGCGCAGATGCCCTCCGCCCCCATCGATCACGCGGACACACGAGACGCTTTGGCACTCTTGCCTGCCGAGGCGTTCCGCTTGGCGCCCACGCAGATCGACAAGGAGCAAATGTTCGATTGGTTGCGACTTTCCACGGCCACGCTACCGTCGCAACAGCAGCTTGATAAAATCGCACAATCACTGAAAGCCGTTGGTTTCGATGGTGACTGGCATGCCAGTGAGGGTGGCGCGACTGCGGCGCTGCTAAAGGCCTATCGCAGCGGCAGCAGACAGCCGAGTATGGATCCCAACTGGTCAGCCTTTCCCGCTCTTCGAGATACTGCAAAAAGCGATTTTGATGATGCGCTGCGTATTCTCGCCCTATCAGACCTTGGTGAACTGGCGCTGACATCTGGGCGCGTCGATATACCTGTCCTTGAGGAATTGCAGTGCAATCGCATCTTGGATGCGAATGCCGGCCTTGCGGAAGAGACCGATCTTATCGAGTCTTGGGAAAAGCGGCTCAGTTTTGCAACAGCCCTCGACGTTGCTCGCCGAGACGACCGTCTGGTCAAAGTCACTAAGATTGAGGACAAGCTCTGCTTCCAATGGATCGAAAAGGGGGAAATCAAGACCCGCATTTTCGACAAGTCCGACATTCAAAAAGGTCAGCTTGCCGCCATAGGCGGCAAACTTTGGCTGGTTGACGACGACTTAACGGACACGGAGGATCTTCTTGCAGCGGCTGGCGTGAAAGTGGAGACCGCACAGGCTCTTCAGGTGCGCCTGGCCGCCGAAGCTCAAGTTAAAAATAAAAATAAGGATGACGTGCATATTCGCTCAATCCAACGGTCGGGCGACAAGGGGCTTGATGTCGCAATCCTGAATTTGTCGACCAACGGGGATGCGAATGTCGTGCGTCTTCCCGACGGCAGCTTAATGGTCATAGACACCGGTCTCGGATCCGACATCGTCCAAAAAATCAAGGGGTATCTTGGCCGCAACTACAAAAAGGAAACGCCTCCGATCCGCTTGATCATAACGCATACGGACCAAGATCACCTAGGAGGGTTGACGGCCCTGCTGGATGCCAAAATCGAAATTCAGGAGGTCATCATCGGAACGTCGGTCGCCGATGAGCAGAGGCCGGAGAGGGTTGATCATGTGAAGGCTGCTTTCGATGCAGCGGGGTATGAAGTCGATTCAAGGGAGAGCGTCATTCACATCAAACAACCCGACATTGCCCCGCTGATCGACCTCGACAAATCGATATCCGATATTTTTGGAGGTATCGAGGGATGGAAGCTTTATCTCGGCAACGAGACAGAGTTCTCGCTCTACCACGCTACCAATGCAACCTCGCCAAACGATTCGGGTTTTTTAGTCAAACTTACGCATCGTGGCATGAGTGTGCTCCTCACCGACGATTTGAGTGCCATTACACTGCGGGCCATGACGACGAGCCTCGGTTCCACTGTTCTGAAAGCCGGCTTCTTGAAATGGCCCCACCATCTCTGGTTTCCGCCAGGACTGACGCAGGCGCGAAAAGCTTTGGCCGATTTCGTGCAGATCGTCTCGCCACATACGATTGCGTTTTCGGGGGTCGGACACAAGAGCCACAATCAAAAACGATACGAAGATATTTGCAAATTTTTGCGCGGACAGCTGACCGATAGCGTCATCTGTCACTGGACGCGTGAGGAGATGGCCAACCTGGGCCTGGAACTCTAAAAGGGCGATCGCTAATGCTGGAAGACCGCGCGTCAAGCTAAACGCTGACCCAGGAACAGGTTGCCGACATCGCTGGCATATCCTGTCATCGGTATCGGGAAGCGATCGGCCCGGAGGTGCGGAAACGTGGACTTGTCGAGCAATCGGAATTGAAACGTTGTCGGACGGAAAACATGGCGGGCGACCGCGTCAATGTACATGCCACGTGTCTTCGGCGTCCGCCTTGATGGCGTGAAGACTCGCCCTGTCTGCATGCTTCGCGCGGCCGCGCGATAGCATTGCTTCCGAAAAGGCGATTAGCATTAACTTCATGGCTGAAATAGTGGCGGGTTGCTTTACCGGTGGCGGGGATTCGAAGCTTGAATCATTGTCGGCGAGCCGTTTGATATTGCTGTTGACCTCGGCATACTGCGGCGGGACGGGCGGACCTAAACGGCCGTGCCGGCAATCCTGTCGGCAAGACCGAGCCGGGCGATCTGCGGAACCGATGCGCGATCCAGGACGAAGTCGTGGCCCTTGGGCTTATGCTTGAGGGCATGGGCGATCGTCTCCAGCAGCAGATTGTTGTCTTCTGAGGCGCGCGTATGGCCTCCTTCGGATCCGCCGCATCGTTTTGGCCGAGACAGGTATGGAGCACGCCGGCGGCAGTCACACGCACACGATTACAGTTTTCGCAGAAATTATGCGTCATCGGTGTGATGAAGCCGATGACGCCTCCGGTTTCGTCGACCCTCACATAGCGCGCCGGTCCGCCGGTGCGCAGGGCGATATCGGTCAGCGACCATCGCCCCTCTATCTGACGACGCAAGCGGTCCAGCGGCAGATATTGAACGAGCCGATCCTCCCCCGTTTCACCGAGAGGCATGGTCTCAATCAGCGTCAGGCCCATGCCGCGCTTGTGGGCGAAGGAGATCAGGTCATCGATCTCGTTTTCCGTGTTTCCGCGCAGCGCTACCGCATCGATCTTGACCGCCAGCCCGGCATCCCGCGCAGCATCGATCCCCTCAAGCACGGTTGCCAGAGAACCGCCACGGGTCAACGCCGAGAAACGATGCGGATCGAGCGTGTCCAGGGATATGTTGACCCGCCGCACACCCGAAAGCGCCAAATCTCTGGCGTGCCGGGCCAGGCGAGTGCCATTGGTCGTCAGTGTCAGCTCCTGCAAGGATCCGTCTTGCAGGCATGTCGAGAGATTGCGGAAGAGGTCGATGATGTCCTTTCGGACAAGCGGCTCCCCTCCGGTGATCCGGATCTTGCGCACCCCGATCCGAACGAAGGCGTGGGCGACACGCGCCCGTTCGTCCAGCGAAAGGATATCCCGCCGCGGCATGAAGGTCATCCGTTCCGACATGCAGTAGACACAGCGCAGATCGCAGCGATCCGTCACGGACAGCCGGAGATAGCTCACCCGGCGACCGAAGGAATCGACAAGCGCGCACGCAGAAGGGGTTTCCATCAGCACGCAATGTCCATCCTCATGGCAGCGGCAATTATCGCCTCAACGGAGACGAATTTTTCGCGCGGCTTGCCAGCGTGCGGCCCGGGCCACCTCCGCCATGTCGATGGCACGCCAGGCGTCGAAGTCGAGGCGCAGCCCCTGGCGCTCCCAGATCAGGGAGAGGACACTGTCCGCAGCGGCAGGATGTGGCGATGGCAGGGCATCGAGATCAACCAGGACCTTTTCAACCGTATCGAGCGCACAGTACGACAGG
Source organism: Rhizobium sp. 1399 (assembly GCF_031455475.1). Classification (NCBI taxonomy): domain Bacteria; kingdom Pseudomonadati; phylum Pseudomonadota; class Alphaproteobacteria; order Hyphomicrobiales; family Rhizobiaceae; genus Rhizobium; species Rhizobium sp. 1399. The sequence goes on from NZ_JAVDSU010000015.1 coordinate 88,027, forward strand.
TTGCTGGTTTTGAAGGATTGAACAACGCGGGGATGGATCATGATGTTGTAGTAATTGGTATTGGCTACGACCACAACTTAGTCGGCCAAGTGATAGCGAATAAAGAAAGTGCGCGAGTGGTTCAGTTGCACTGTTTTCCATCCCTAAGCGGAGACATGTACCAAGAAAGCATTTTACGCCTTGCCCGGGTATCAGCTGTTTCTACCCAAAATGCCGTCGATCTCAACTTTTTCGCGACGGCGAACGATCCCTATGTGACGGCCGCAGTACTAGACGAGGCAATTAGCCTTTTGAACAGCAAACAAAGAATATCGAACCTATATTTGAGCCCACTCTCAACGAAACCTCAGGCACTCGGATTGGGTTGTACTATTTATCAAGTCTAGAGGGTCGCGCTGCCAGCATGATCTATCCGTTCACGGAGAGATACTCGCGCGAAACCAGCACAGGGGTTGGGAGGGGTTGGGTTTATCCGATCGTCTTTCGCTAAATGACTCCCCATGCCCGAAACCTCCCCTCCCCGTCATCTCCCTCAAGCCCAGCTCCAAAACAATCTGCCGCGCCGCCTGCGGCGTCACCTCGAGCGTCTTGGCCACCATCCCGGCCGACACCAATGGTTTTGCAATCACCAGCGCGACCAGTTCTGGCAGTTTTGAAGACGTCCGGCGCCCCTCCAGTTTTCGATCCATCATCGTTTTCGCCAACGTTAGCCGATCATGCTCCTTCATGCCGATCTCGGCGGCTGCCAGCAAACCGTGAGCAATCGCGAGCAGCCGGGTCTCGCGATTACGATGCCGGCGCCGATCGACGGGAATGGTCTTGAGGCCGAGATTCATGGCAGCCAGATGCTTCGCAGTGGTGACGCCGGCGTGGCGCAGCATCGCGGCGTCCAGCAGGCGGCCGAGCCAGGGCGCATGCTGCAGCACCGACAACTCGTTCCAAGCATCGAGGACTACAATCGCCTGCAGCACCGCCGGCAGGTTTTCCGCCTGGCGGAGTACGCCGCGCCGTCCGTCGAGCCGAGTATCCTCGTCCCAATCGAGATCATAGATCAGCGGATCTTTTTCGGCAGCACGGCTCGTGCCGGCGCGGCCGAGCCGCGCGGCGTTCTCGATCGGGTGGCGTCGTGGAGGACGAGATCCTCGAGATGCACAAGCTCGCCGTCAAGCCATAGCGAGGCGCAGGCGTCAGCGGACTGCGAGCGTTCGAGGAAGCCCGCGCCGACGCTTGAACGGGCAATCCGCTAGTCGCGCCGGATGAGCGCGATGCCGGCCTACGAGATAGGCCTCAACAGGCTCTGGATGGGCAACCTGACTAGATCATAAGTCATTGAAATCATGGTAAACACACAATTAACAAGAAGCAATATCGCTTCTTACTTCTGTCACGTCTATGGAATTTCAATGGCGTTATAACCATCGATAAGTATAGGTTATCGATGGTAGTTGATCTGGAGTCGCAAATCACGCAGAATCGGGGCAAATCACGGTCTCAGAGACCGCCGAAACCGTCCTTTTGGAGCGCCTGTGGCCAAACCCAAAAAATCACTGACCGCCGTCGAGCGCCGTGCCGAAGAACTCGACACCATCGCCGCGGTGCTGCCGATCGAGCGCAGAGACGAGCTGGCCGAACTGTTGACCGACCAGGATGTCGAGACGCTGCGCCATCTCGTCAACCAGGGCATGGGCGACAATACCCTTCGCGCCCTGACCTCGGATCTCGCCTATCTCGAAGCCTGGGGGATGGCGGCGACTGGGCATGCCCTCGTTTGGCCGGCGCCCGAGGCGCTGCTCTTAAAATTCGTCGCCCATCACCTCTGGGACCCGCAGCATCGCGAGATCGATCCCGATCACGGCATGCCTGATGATGTCGATGAAAACCTCAGGCGCCAGGGGTTTCTGAGATCCGTCGGTCCGCACGCGCCATCAACGGTGCGCCGGCGCCTGGCGAACTGGTCGACGCTGACCAAATGGCGCGGCCTCGACGGCGCCTTCGCCTCCCCTGCCCTCAAATCAGCCATTCGGCTGGCGATCCGAGCCGCGCCAAGACAACGTCTTCGCAAGAGCGCCAAGGCGGTCACCGGCGACGTGCTGACCAAACTGCTGGCGACCTGCGCCACCGACAGCCTGCGCGATCTGCGTGACCGCGCAATCCTGATGGTCGCGTTTGCTTCCGGCGGTCGGAGGCGCAGCGAGATTGCCGGACTGCGCCGCGAGCAGCTGACCGTCGAGCCGCCGATCGAGGTGGCCGACGGCCCTCCCCTCCCCTCTCTCGCCATCCATCTCGGCCGTACCAAGACCAGCAACGGCGACCAGGATGACGTCGTCTATCTCACCGGCCGGCCGGTGGAAGCCCTCAACACCTGGGTGGCGGCCGGCAAGATCGAGAGCGGGAGCGTGTTTCGGGCGATCGGGCGATGGGGGACGGTGTCGCGGCGGGCGATCGATCCGCAGTCGATCAACGCCATCCTCAAGCAGCGGGCAGAGATGGCCGGGTTGGATGCGGGGGAGTTTTCCGCGCACGGACTACGATCGGGGTATCTGACAGAGGCCGCCAACCGCGGTATTCCGCTACCCGAAGCGATGGAGCAATCTCGGCATCGATCGGTGCAGCAGGCGTCGAGTTACTACAACAATGCGACCCGACGGAGCGGGCGCGCGGCGCGGCTGCTTTGAGGGTTAAGTTTCGGACGCTTGTCATTACAGAGCGATGGTTCAAGATAGCACGCCAAACAGCGGACTTGCCTCCAGGAATACTCTTCGCCATCTTCAGAACACGGCGGAGAGTACACAGAGAGGCCTGACGATCGGAGTGACCTGTCTCACCATGTATACGGTCCGTCGAACGGTCCATAACTCACCGTCGCGAAGAGGGGCATGGCGTCGCCCTGAAACGAACCTGCGCTGTCGATGCGAAGGAAACCTCCATGGTTCCCCGCGGCGAAAGGGACGCCAGCCCACAATAGGCTGAACCATTTATCGGGTACCACTGGACAATTTGTAGAGCGCGTCCGCCGCCTGCTTCCCATTGAAGCCCAGGGCCTCGCCTCTTACTGCCGAGAAGACCAAAGATTCGGACTGGGTTGATCTGGCAGAATGCAGAGGTTAGGTTGCAGTTCCACAACAAGTGCAAACACACGAGGATGTCATGCCGACTGGCAAGGTTAAGTTTTTCAATCAGGACAAGGGCTTCGGCTTCATCACGCCGGAAACCGGAGGGCCAGATGTCTTCGTCCACGTCTCGGCGCTGGAGTACGGCGACGCGCTGAAGGAAGGCCAGAGCGTCTCCTACGATCTCGGCCAGGACCGGAAGACCGGCAAATCGAAGGCGGAAAACGTCAGATCGCTCTGATCGGCACGAGATTTATGAGCGAGACAACTGATTGCGGGGCGCCCATCAAGGCGCCCCGCTTCTGTAAGACCCATACGCCTATCGACCGGACTGCCGCTCGCACTTAAACCCGTCAGTGCTTGGTGAGGCCCGCGACAGGCTTGCCAGCTTTCGGCGGTGGGATTGTCGTTGGAACGCTCTGGGCGCCGCCTTTGGATCTGCTTGCGACCTTTGGCTTTACCGGTTTGTCGGCGCTTGTGGTCTTCTTCGCGCGCGACTTCCCGGCCGGCTGGCTGTCGGCGTCAGCACTGGCGGCGATTTCCTGAAATGCCTGAAGCCAGTGCCTCATATCCTCTCCGTCCGGCCGGCCTTCCCGCTCCCAGATTTCATAGGCGCGCTGTCTGATACGGTCTTCCTTGACTGACATCGTCGTCCTCCACTTGCTCATCCGGATGAGACAGATGGCACTGCAACCCGCGGTGACAACCGTGGTGCACGCTTTTCTAGCCTCAGCCGCCATCACGAAATCGCGATTGTCGGATCCATCCTGACGTTTGCTCCGACCTTGTGCCGGTCAGCCCCCTCCCCTCCTCAGGCTTCGGCTCAGCACGGGCCGGTTCGATCGCTTGAGGCCCGTTAACCATGTTAGCTTGTGGCTTTTGGAGAATTCCAGAGCGACCGCCCATCCACGACCGAAGCTTGAAAAGTAGGCCGATCCCCTTGCCCTTTCGGCCGGCCCAGGCGCTCTGGTCATTGGGAGCTCTTGATCGCCTACCGCATTACCGCGCTGGTTCAACACGGACTGTCTCATGGACCATCAGACGCTTCTCGCAACCGCCTTCGCATCCTTCGCGCTTTTCTGGTGGCAAACAAAACCCTGATGGCTCATACCTGCCGCAAACCCTGGATCCGATTGTCGCCGAGGGCGCAAAGGCCGCGGACGTCCATCATTGCGGCAGGACCGCCTTAGCCAGTGCCGGCACGCCTGCTCCCATTCCCGCTGCTGCGATAAAGCGCCATCAACATGGGACCAAGCGCAAACTCACCGCGTTCCGCACGCCTCGTCAGGTCGCGCAGATAACCGCCCGCCGAATTGATGTGGCCTCCCCTCTCCAGGATGCAGGCGATCACGGTCGCCGCATTTTCCGCACCCATCGTTTCGCAGGCATCCTGATAGGCAGACGGACTAACGCCGAGCATCGAGCGGACGATGACCGCTGCCGCCATCAGATCCCGCCAGCTGCCGATCGCGCCGCCCGGCGCGTAATCGGATATTTGCGGGCATGCCTGCACGACGAGCCCGAGCGGGAAGGATTTCAGGTCACCGGTGGCTTGTCCCCTCCCCCTTTCTGCCGCCATGCCCTTACTGCCGTCCTGCTGCCGCCTCGCCTTGGCATTCGGCCCGTTGTTGTCCTCGGCTTTCGCCCCCAGCTTCGTTTCGAAGCCATGTTCAAGTTCAGAAATAGAGTCGGGTTCTGAACTCTGTATGTGCCGCTCATTTTGAATGGCATTGCCGCTTGTTTTTCTGGAATCCAGCAGATTTTCCAACTGGTTGACCACATCTTCGCGCAGTTGTTCCATGTCTCCGAGGGCTTCTTCGAGTTCCGAAGCGGCAGGATTGCGCGAAAGGGCACCAACAATACCCTGCTGATAGAGGATAACGGCCTCCCAATCGCCGGAGAGCGCCTCCTCAAGCGCCGTTTCAACGAGCTTTGAGATGTCCCGCCGGCAGAGCGTCAGGCGCTCACGCAGGCGCTGAAGACGCATCCGATCGGAAATGACTTGCGCGGCCAGAGTCTCGATCTCTTCGGAGCGCGCAAGCAACGGCGCCAGCGAGAAGCCGAACGCGTCCTCCACCGTTCCCGACCTGCCCTTATGCGCATAGCGCTTGCCGTTCGGGCTGTCCTTTCGGATCAGCAGCCCGGCACCAATCAGCCCGGCAAGATGCCGTCGGATCGTTTGCTCGGCCATGCCATGGGCGCGCAGAGACAGCTGCACGTTCGATGGAAATACGACAAGCCCGTTTTCTTCCGATAGCTCGTTCTTCGGATAGAAGCTCAGAAGGGCGTTCATGACGGCGAGCGCCCTGTCGGACACGCCGAGCAGCGGCCGCGCTTCACAGAGGGCCCGATACAGTTTCCATTTGTCGACCGATTTGTCCGGTTCGATCCGGCGCGACGCCACCTGGCTTGAAAACATGCCAAGCGTCATCTGCCGCCGCCCAAAGGGCGTCGTCACACTTCTACTCTCCATTTTCTTTCACCCTCTATCAGGCAAAAGAAAGCCGCTCGCCAAACTAACGCTCAAAGACTCTTGACTGCGATTCGGGGAAATGCGATTCTCAAGTTGCTACAGATGAGAGAGGCTTCCACGACGGCGACGTTTGGGGGCCTTTTTCTTTTGCTTTCCTAAGCTCCTCTGTCTTGCTGATATTCCGCATAGAGACGCTTGAGCCTCTCCTGCACGAATTCGTCGAAACCGGGCGCTGCCTTGCTGTCGAAGACAAAGGTTGCGGTTGCCGGCGTACGTTTGAATTTCACCGGAAGGTCGGCGATCTGCGTCGATTTGGCGACAGGCTTCGGGCCGGTCTCCTTCTTCGTCGCCAAGCCGAATACCTGATGGAACCGGTCATTGCTGGAGAGGCTGCGCATGTAGTCCGCGGACAACATTGCCACCAGCCCATCGATATCCTTGCCTTCCAGATGCTCGCCGAACTCCAGCCAGCGCCGGCGGCCAATTTCCGGCGCGGCACCGATCGCACTGATCAGCACAAACGGCACCTGGCGCGTGATGACGCGCATTTTCGAAAGTGCCGCCCTGTCGACGTTGAGCGCCGCCATCACGACATCGTTGCTAAAGCCCTTCTCCTCTAGCCGATGCGCAAACAGCGCCCGCTCGATATAGGAGAGGTCTGTACGGGAATTGTTTTCCTGGCCCTGGCTGACGACGAGCTGACCATCGGTCAAGGTCCGTACGATCGCCTTGACCTTTATCCCGAGCGCCTTTGTTGCGGCGAGGCGACGATGACCGAAGGCGACCTGATAACGCCCTTTGGCGTCCGGGTGCGGACGCACCAGGATCGGCACCTGCTGGCCATGCTCGCGGATCTGTTCAATCAGCTGCGCCAATTCGGCAGCGTCGACTTCGAGCCTGTCGGCGACGAAGGATGCGTCGATCAGCGCCGTATCGAGTTCCACCACCGTCTGACCTTCCGCCAGCTGGCGTTCCAGATCATTGGCCCGCTCCACCTTTTCGGTGATACTGCCGAGCGTCTTGGTGATGCCGCCGACCGGGCCGCCGCTACGTGTCTGCGGGATGAAGCCGGCGATCGGCCGGCTGTCGCGTGGCGACACTGCGGCCTGTTCGGGACGGGCTTCATGGGGGTTTGAGACTTCGATGAGATTCTTGCGCGCCATTCAGCTATCTCCTGCCCCAGGTCGAGCGGATATGAGCCTCGATCTCACCATTGACGAGGTTCATCGATTCCAGTGCCCGGTCGTAAGTGCCGCGTATGAACTGCGATCGATCGACCTCATAGAGCGTCTGCTTGGTGACGCCGGCATCGGCGATTGCGGTGGATTTCAGCATCGCGTTCTGCAGCATGCGATTGCCGAAAATCGCCCGCATGAAACCGGTCATCTGGCTCTGCGGGCTATCATTAGGCTCGAAGCGGGTGACGAGATAACGCATCCAGTCATAGCTCGTTCGTCCCCCTGCCCTTTCGACGACCGTCATCAGCTCGCTGGTCATGGTCAGGAACTGCGACATCGACATGACGTCGAGCATCTGCGGATGAACCGTGATCAGCACGGATGTTGCAGCACAGAGCGCCGACATGGTGAGAAAGCCCAGCTGCGGCGGGCAGTCGATGACGACGACATCGTAGAGGCTCTCGATATCGGTCAGCGCCTGACCGATCCGGGCAAAGAACAGGGATTCGGCTGTGCCGCCCGCCATTGCCTTTGGCGTCTCATGTTCGAATTCCATCAGTTCCAGGTTGCCCGGAATGATATGGAGGTTCGGCGTATAGGTCGAGCGCACGACCTCGGAGATCGGCACCGGACTGTCGTAGCGGATCGCGCCGTAAATCGTTTCCCCCTCGCCGACGTCAAGCTCAGGCTGGTGGCCGAAGAGCGCGGAGAGTGAGGCCTGCGGATCGAGATCGATGGCAAGGACGCGATAGCCACGCAGCGCGAGATATTGTGCCAGATGCGCCGCCGTCGTCGTCTTGCCGGAGCCCCCCTTGAAGTTCATGACCGAAACGACCTGCAGCTTTTCGGCGCCGCGCCGGGCCGGTACATATTTTGGCGTGCCATTGCGCTCGTCCAGCGCCTGGCGAATTCGGTTCATGTCGTCTGCGTCGTACTGGCGCCGCCCGTTGGCGAGTGGATCCGGTCCGTGGCCGTCCTTGGCAATCTGGCGAAGATAGCCTTCGCCAATGCCAATGAAGGAGGCGGCCTCCGCCGGAGAAAACACTCGCATGGTCTTTTGCGACAGCGGCGGGAAGATTTTCGCCTGGTGCTGCTGAAGCTGATAGGCGAGTTCCTGAGCGTCCGTTGCCAGTAGCGACGGAAGGTGCTCTTGATCGTCTTTCAGAACTGGATTCGCTAGCATCGTGGTTTCCAACTTAATTGCGCAATTTTCGGGAATAGGGCATCAACTGCGCAGTTATATTATCGCGCGATTCGTTACCGATTTACAAACGCTTAACCATAAGCCTATCCACAGGGTCTTTTCACCTCGCTTTCCCAATAAAACGGCGCTCCTCCACAAACGCTGTCGCAGTGATCAATCTGTTCACGCGCCGCGACGCGATACGGATTCAAAGGGTGCCATCACGATTGGTGTTCTGCGCAATTCCACGCAAGAAACGACGATAAGCGAAGGCCCCTTGGCGTCATCCCCGCGAATATGGGGGGACGCGGACATGGTGCACCGCTGAACGCAGCCGCGAGCGAAATGTAGTCCGCGGACTACAAGGATAGTGATTTTGCCGACGCGACCGCGGGGGTGTAGGTGCAATCGGTTACCCTCCAGCCATTTCTTGCCACATCGCTGAGCGCGGTCGCGGATGATGTAGTCCGCGGACTACAAGGACGGTGATCGTGCTGACACGACGGCGAGGGCTCGATTGGATCGGTCGCGATTGGCAACCTTCTCCGTTGCGAAGCTGAAACGCCTCCACCGGCGATGTAGTCCGCGGACTACAGGGATAGTGATCTATTCGGCAACGGCGGGATCTCGATTGGATTGATTGCGCTTGGCAGCCACTTCCTGCTGCATCGCTTAACGCGACAGCCAGCGGTGTAGTCCGCGGACTACGAGGACGGCGATCTTGCCGACACAACGGCTAGGAATCGATTGGATCGGTCGCGCTTGGCGACCTTTTCCGTTGCGAAGCTGAACGCCTCCACCGGCGATGTAGTCCGCGGACTACAGGGGTAGTGATCTATTCGGCAACGGCGGGATCTCGATTGGAGTGGTTGCGCTTGGCAGCCATTTCCTGCTGCAAACCTGTCGTGACTACCCTCGATAGCGGTTGGTGCAGCCCCCGCTGCGCTCTACGAGACGTCCTTTAGGGCGTGATCGGCGCCGAACTTGAGAGCACTCGGGTCTAACCGTGCATCCAGATCCGAAAAACGATCAAGCCAGCGCTTACCACAGATATCGAGCAGAGAGCAGTCGGAGGACTGCGCGACGTCTTCGCCGAAAAGGAGGGTCTTCGTTTCGATGAGCGGCATCTCCGTCCGGGCTTCAGCGACTTGCTTCCGTCCGGGTATCGATCGAATCGCTCATGACAATGTCGCGCATTATTCACCGGATCGCCCCGACGGACAGGCAGGAGAACATGCGGCGCGCTAGATGATGGAACGACAGATGAGGGCAGGGGACGTTCGCGGAACCGGCAATCGACAGGGTGGGGATGGTTTGGTCGTGGTCGGGTTGGTGCGGCCTGCGTCGTCCTTTTGACCGCGAAGGAAGGCCAGCCGTCTTCAGCACGACAGCTACCGGCCTCGGGTCGGCCCGGCTGGGCGACTCAGGCCTGGACCCCCGGCCCTTGCGCTCTAAAATGTAGGCGCAGGTCCCCGTTGCGATGCGGGCGGTAGTAGCGGTGATGGTATTGCCGATGGCGATGCTCCCGCCAGCGCCGTTCGGCGCGCCAATCCCGGTGGCAGAGATGGTGACGCCGGTAATGTCGGTTGTGACGATGGCGGCCCGGAACGATCTCAATCTTATTCGGCTGCCACAACAGGTGACGGTGCCGCAGCTCGCGGCATCGCAGCAGCAGGCTCAACCGCAACAAAGGCCGAACCAAGCGAGAGCACGGCCGCAAAGGCAAAGTGAGGAATTTTCATAGCGCATCTCCTTGATGTCTCATGACCAAGGGGGCCCGACCGGCATCAACTCGCTCTGACACGTGGTTCACGTCGGGTTCATGGCCACAACTCCGCTGGCCAGCGTCGTAGAGGCCGAGCCAAGCGCGCGTGAGCCAAAGCGGTTCCTGAAAAGCAACGTCATCCCCGGTCTCGGCTATCTCCTCGCAGCGTTTGTCAGTCGACCGATCCGTCGTCCCCTGCCCGGTCCGCGATGGTCTCGCTTCCTACCGACGCCTTGCACCTCGATCCGGATGGAGAAAGAGCGCGCGAACCCTTCGTCGCTGCGGCATACGCACCGGTAGAGGTTTACTGGGGCGGGTGCCATGAATGGGGTGAAGAGATCCGGTCGATCGATGACAAAAAGTGCTGGATGCATGGCGGTTCGTTTCGGCAGATCGACAGGACCTCCAGGCAGATACCTGTGCGCCACATCAGCGCTGGCAATCGCCCATTTGAATATTGGATTTTCCTATAAGCCTTGCGTGTTTGACAGCCGAACTATCAATGGACGAGATCAGTGTTTTTGTATGGAGGGATCACCTCTCTCGACGCGCGATTATAGGTCCCGCGATTCATCTGGGCGATTGTAACGTTGATCGATCTGTTTCATGTTGCCGGCATCCGCGTCTCTATCGGCCTCAGCACGTCGGTATTCAGCAGGCATCCGCGAAACATGGTTTCGCGTGAAGATGGCTTAAAAATTCATCGATATCGAAGCCAAAAACGCTGAGAGCGGCTACACACCAGCATGGCTAGCGGAAGGGAACGGCGATTTGGCTTCCGCGTGGCGAAATAGAACTACTAACTCATATGGTTAATGAACCGAAAATTCTGGAATGCTGATTGATCGTCTACCAAAAGCCCGATGCGCCATCCGCGCCGACCAGTCCCCCTCACATCGGAGGGTCTGACAAGCGGCAGGCGTCGTGGTTTGCATAGCCGCACCTCAACAGGCGCGGAGAACGATTATGTTTGCGACGGCAGTGACACCGGCAGAGGCAGCATCAGGATCCTGTCTTCTCGACAGCATGTTTCGCCTCAGGGCGCGCGTCTTCGACGCAAGGCTCAAATGGCAGGTCACGGTGACGGAGGGCAGGGAGCGCGACCACTTCGATGCGCTCGCGCCCCATTACATCGTCATCGTCGGAGGAGAGGGCAAGGTCGTCGCCTCGGCACGGCTGCTGCCGGCACTGGGTGCGACAATGCTTTCGGATGTGTTTCCTGAACTGATTGGAAACAGACCCTTCCTGCCGCATGAACGCATGGTCGAAAGTTCAAGATTCTGTGTCGATACGCAGGCGGAGTCGGCGCCTGGCCCCTTCGGGCTGAGCCTTGCGACCGTCTTCCTGTTTGCCGGCATTCTCGAATGGTGTCTGGCGAGCGGCATGACGGAAATCGCAACGGTCACCGACCTGCGCTTCGAGCGGATCCTGAAGCGTGTCTCCTGGCCGCTTGCGCGCTACGGCGAACCGCGCCTGATCGGCGCCGTGCGCAGCATCGCCGGAAGCCTGCCGGTGTCGCAGGGCCAATTCGAGGCGGTGCGGCCGCCCGGCTATTGCTCGCGTCTTGCGCCCGGCTTTCGCGATGCCGCGTAGGGGTGAACGATGGAAGCGCGTTCTCTCCCGCGCCTGGTGCGCAAGCTCGAGGAAGCTCTTGGTCCGTCACTCCTGGGAGCGCTCACCGATCCATCGGTCAGCGAGATCATGCTCAATCCCGACGGACGTCTCTTCATCGAGCGTCTCGGAGCTGGCATCGCTGCGGCAGGCGAGATGGAGGAGGGGAGGGCCGAGATCATCATCGGCGCCGTCGCCCATGTCCTGAATACACACGTCGACATGGGGCGTCCGATCGTGTCCGGCGAACTGCCGATCGGTGGTCACCGTTTCGAGGGCCTGCTTCCGCCAATCGTAACGTCTCCTGCCTTCTCGATCCGCCGCCGCGCCTCTCAACTCATACCGCTCGACGACTACGTGGCATCGGGCATCATGACCGAACGGCAAGCCGGCATCCTGCGTGAGGCCGTGCGGGCGCGACACAACGTGGTCGTCTCGGGCGGCACCGGATCGGGCAAGACTACGCTTTCCAACGCCATCATTGCCGAGATTGCCGTCCATTGCCCCGGCGATCGCCTCGTCATCCTGGAAGACACGAGCGAGCTTCGATGCGCAGGCGCCAACGTGGTGGCACTGCGGACCAGCGACGATGTCGGCATGGCAGAGCTCCTCAAGAGCACCATGCGCCTGCGACCCGATCGCATCATCGTCGGCGAGGTGCGCGACGGTGCCGCACTCACGCTTTTGAAAGCCTGGAATACCGGCCATCCGGGTGGCGTCACCACCCTTCATGCCAATACCGCTCGCTCGGCGCTCCAGCGCCTCGAGCAATTGACGGCAGAAGCCAGTCGCCAGCCGATGCGGACAGTCATCGGCGAGGCCGTCGACCTCGTCGTCTCGATCGAACGGACCCCGGAAGGCAGGCGTGTCAAGGATCTCCTTCACGTGAAGGGCTTTGATGACGGCGCCTATCACCTCAAACCCTATGTGGAGGAACGTCATGCAGCCTAGTCATCGTGCCGCGCTGTCCGGGTTGGCCTTCCTGGCGCTCGCCGCCCTCGCTCGGCCGGCCCTTGCGGGGTCCGCAGGCGGCCTGCCCTGGGAGGCGCCCCTCGAACAGATCCAGGAATCGATTACGGGTCCCGTCGCCGGCTTCATCGCCCTTGCGGCGGTCGCCGTTGCCGGCGGCATGCTGATCTTTGGGGGTGAACTCAACGATTTCGCGCGGCGGCTGATGTATGTCGTCCTCGTGGCCGGCGTCCTTCTTGGCGCAACCCAGATTGTCGCCCTGTTCCAGGCGACGGGTGCCTCTGTCGGCATCGCCGCCGACGTCGCGCAAGTGGCCCAGGAGAGGGGAGGGGAGAGATAATGGCCCCGTCCGTCTCCAGCCTGCAGACCAACCGCATCCATCGCGCCCTGTCGAGGCCTAACCTTTTGATGGGCGCCGACCGCGAACTGGTCCTCGTCACCGGCCTTGCCGCCATCGTCCTCATCTTTGTCGTCTTGACCGTCTACTCGGTCCTCATCGGCATCGCGATCTGGGCGGCGATCCTTGGCCTGCTGCGTCGGATGGGCAAGGCCGACCCGATGATGCGGCGGATCTATCTGCGTCACCTGCGCTACCGACCTCGCTACCGGGCGACGTCGACGCCCTGGCGAAGTGCTTGAGGCCGACCATGGTGGCGCTACGACTTTTCCGCCATGCCGGACCGTCCTTTGCCGACCTCGTTCCCTATGCCGGCCTCGTTGATGAAGGCGTGCTGCTCCTGAAAGACGGCTCGCTGATGGCCGGCTGGTATTTTGCCGGTCCGGATTCGGAAAGCTCCACCGATGGGGAACGCAACGAGGTTGCTCGACAGATCAATCAGGTGCTGGCGCGCCTCGGCTCCGGATGGATGATCCAGGTCGAAGCGATCCGCGTTCCGACTGCCGACTATGCCGCGCCCGCGCGCTCGTATTTTCCCGATCGCGTCACAAGCGCGATCGACGAAGAACGCCGGCGGCATTTCGAAGCCGAGCGCGGCCATTTCGAGAGCCACCATGCAATCATCCTGACCTACAGGCCGGCCGAGCCTCGCCGCTCCGCTCTCACGCGCTACGTCTATTCCGAAACCGGTAGCCGAAAGCAGACGCATGCCGACATCGCACTTACAGCCTTCAAGGCGGCAACACGCGAGATCGAGCAATATCTGGCAAATACGCTATCGATCCGCAGGATGAAGACACGGGCGACGGTCGGCGGCGCCAACACGGTGCGCTATGACGAACTCCTGCAGTTCGCCCGCTTCTGCATTTCAGGCGACAACCATCCGGTCCGGCTGCCAGACGTGCCCATGTATATCGACTGCATGGTGACAGCCGAAATGGAGCACGGCCTGACGCCGAAGATCGACAATCGTTTCGTCGCGGTCGTGGCCATCGACGGATTGCCGGCCGAAAGCTGGCCCGGCATCCTCAACAGCCTCGACCTGATGGCGCTTGCCTATCGCTGGTCGTCACGCTTCATCTTCCTCGATGCCGAGCAAGCGAGGGAGAGGCTGGAGCGCACCAGAAAGAAGTGGCAGCAGAAGGTGCGGCCGTTCCTCGACCAGCTCTTCCAGACACAAAGCCGCTCGATTGACCAGGACGCGCTGTCGATGGTGGCCGAAACGGAGGACGCAATTGCGCAGGCTGCTTCCGAGCTCGTCGCCTACGGTTACTACACGCCGGTCATCGTGCTGTTCGACGATCATGCCGAGAGCCTGGAGAAGAAGGCCGAAGGCGTTCGCCGGGTGATACAGGCCGAGGGTTTCGGCGCCCGGATCGAAACGCTCAACGCCACCGACGCCTTTCTCGGCAGTCTGCCTGGCAACTGGTACTGCAATGTTCGCGAGCCGTTGATCACGACACGCAATCTTTCCGACCTCGTACCGTTGGACTCGGTATGGACGGGCAGTCCGACCGCCCCCTGTCCCTTCTACGAGGCGGGCGCTCCGCCGCTGATGCAGGTCGCCTCCGGCTCGACACCCTTCCGCCTGAACCTGCATGCCGACGATGTCGGTCACACCTTGATCTTCGGCCCGACCGGTTCGGGAAAGTCGACGCTGCTCGCGTTGATCGCCGCCCAGTTTCTTCGCTACAGGGATGGCCAGCTCTTCGTCTTCGACAAGGGCTGTTCGATGCTGCCGCTCACCCTTGCCGCCGGCGGAGATCACTACGAGATCGGCGGGGAAGGGGAGGGGAGTGACCTGAGTTTCTGCCCGCTTGCGGAGCTGTCGAGTGAAGCCGATCGGGCCTGGGCAAGCGAGTGGATCGAAACGCTCGTCGGCCTCCAGGGCATTGCCGTCACACCGGATCACCGCAATGCGATTGCGCGGCAGATCGCGCTGATGGCCAATTCTTCCGGACGCTCGCTGTCGGACTTCGTCAGCGGCGTGCAGATGCGCGACCTGAAGGAAGCGCTGCGCCATTACACGGTCGATGGACCGATGGGCCAGCTCATCGACGCAGAAAGCGACGGCCTGACGCTTGGCCATTTCCAGACTTTCGAGATCGAGCAGCTGATGACCATGGGCGAGCGCACGCTGCTTCCTGTCCTCACCTACCTCTTCCGGCGCATCGAAAGGCGGCTTTCCGGCGTGCCGAGCCTGATCATCCTCGACGAAGCCTGGCTGATGCTCGGCCATCCGGTGTTTCGCGAAAAGATCCGGGAGTGGCTGAAAGTGCTCCGCAAGGTCAATTGCGCCGTCGTTCTTGCCACGCAATCGATCTCGGATGCCGAGCGATCGGGCATCATCGATGTTCTGAAGGAAAGCTGCCCGACGAAGATCTGCCTGCCGAACGGGTCTGCCCGCGACGTCGGGTCGCGCGAATTCTACGAGCGGATCGGCTTCAACGAGCGCCAGATCGAGATCGTCGCCACGGCAAGGCCAAAGCGGGACTACTACATCGTCTCTCCCGATGGCCGGCGCCTCTTCGACATGGCGCTCGGACCGCTCACCCTTTCTTTCGTAGGCGCCTCGGGCAAGGACGACCTCAAGCGTATCCGCGCGCTCCGCAACGAGCATGGAAACGACTGGCCATCTGTCTGGCTCAAGGGGAGGGGAGTGTCCCATGTCACGATCTAGACGCGGCTTTCTCGCAGTCTCACTCGCCACCCTCATGGCAGCAGCCAGGCCGGTTCCTGTTGTCGCAGGGGCTGCGACCGGCGCGGCAACCGAATTCACGCAGCTTGCCAACAATGGCGAGCTCATTAAGCTGCTCGAAAGTTCGGGCGTCCAGGTCGACAACCAGCTGACCCAGATCACGCAGCTTGCCGAGCAGATCCAGAACCAGCTGAAGATCTACGAGAACATGCTGCAGAACACCGCGCAGCTTCCCACACATATCTGGGGAGAGGTCGAAGGCGATCTCAATCGGCTGCGCTCAGTCGTGTCCGACGGCCAGAGCATCGCCTTTGCGATGGCCAATGCCGATGACCTTTTGCGGCAGCGGTTCAAGAGCTATGCCGATCTCAGGGCGAACCTGCCGGACGCAGAAAGCTTCTCTGCGACCTACCAGACCTGGTCGGACACCAATCGCGACACGATCGCGGCCACGCTCAGCGCGGCAAGCCTGACGGCCAAGCAATTCGACACCGAGGAGGCGACGATGGCATCGCTTCGATCGCTCTCCGATGGCGCCAATGGCCAGATGAAGGCGCTTCAGGTCGGTCACGAGATTGCCGCCCAGCAGGTTGCCCAGATGCAGAAGCTCCGCGGCCTCGTCTCCCAGCAGATGACGATGATGGGAACCTGGCTGCAGACCAATCAGACCGACAAGGACCTCGCGCAAGCTCGTCGCGAGCAGTTTTTCAGGGCAACCATCCCGCAGACAAGCGGCGGCAGGACCATGGAGCCGCAATGGTGAGGCATCTGCGAAGACAGAGAGCGGCGAGCGTCGCGCGCGATGTCGTTTGGGCAGCCCTTCTTCTTTTCGTCATGGTTGCGCCCGTCCA
Source organism: Rhizobium sp. 1399 (assembly GCF_031455475.1). Lineage (NCBI taxonomy): Bacteria > Pseudomonadati > Pseudomonadota > Alphaproteobacteria > Hyphomicrobiales > Rhizobiaceae > Rhizobium > Rhizobium sp. 1399. Next base: position 104,262 of record NZ_JAVDSU010000015.1, read on the forward strand.
TGCCCAGGAAGGATCCTTGATCACATCGCTACAGGACGAGATCAGCGGCGCGGCGCGCGGATGGGAGCAGACCGTATCGAATGCTTCGCGATCGCTCTTTTGGATCCTGGCATCGATCGAGATCGGGCTTGCTGCGATCTGGCTCGCCCTGCAGGCGCCGTCGCTGCAGGAATGGTTTGCCGAACTCGTCCGCCGCATCATGTTTGTCGGGTTCTTCGCCCTTGTTCTTGAGCGGGGACCAGCCTTTGCAAAAGCGGTCGTCGACAGCCTCTTTCAGATCGGGGCGTCGGGCGGAGATGCCTCGCCGGCCGATATCTTCAATGCCGGACTGGTGGTGGCGGGCAAGATGGCCGAAAAGATCCGCTTCGGCCTGTTCGAAGACAATGCGCTGGCGGTGTCGGCGGCCTTCGCAACGATCGTGGTCGTGATCGCTTTCTCGCTGGTGGCGGCGATCTTCGTGGCGATCATGGCCGAGATGTATATCGGCCTCCTTGCCGGCATGATCATGCTCGGGCTCGGTGGCTCATCCTTCACCAAGGATTTCGCGATCCGATATCTGGTCTACGCCTTCAGCGTCGGAATGAAGCTGATGGCGCTCGTCATGATCGCCCGCATCGGTTCGCAGGTCCTGATCGGCCTCGCCAACCGTCCTGAGATCGGCGACCAGTTTCAGACGGTGCTCGCGATCGCCGGAATTGCCGTCGTCGTCTTCGTCATTGCCATCTATGTACCAAACATCATTCAGGGCGTGATCCAAGGCGTGTCGGTCGGCAGCGGCATGGAGGTTATCCGGCACGGCAGCCAGGCCGCCTCCTTTGCGGCAGGGGCCGGCTTCCTGGGGGCCGGGAGCGCCTCGGCAGGCATGTCGGCGGCGAGATCGGCCCGGGCTGGCGGCGCATCCATGGCGGGCGCCGTCATGCGCGACTTGGCGGAAGGTGTGAGCGCCGCGAGCATGGCGACCGCATCAGCCTTGAAGGACAAGGCGATCGAGGCGCCGGGCTCGCATGCCGGATCGCTGCTTGGACTTGCCAATGCCAAACTCGAACAGGGCCGGTCCGCGGCAGGCAAGGGATCGTCGACAGCGCCCCGACCCGGACAACGGACGTGAACGAGGAGTGGGGATCATGAAGTCGAACGCTGCAGAAAACCCCTATCTCTCTGCCCGGCTGGAATGGAACGAACGCTATGGCTCCTATGTCAGGGCAGCGGCGGCCTGGCGTATTGTTGCAATCCTCGCCTTGATGATCGCGATCATCGGATTCGGCTACGCGCTCTTTCTCAGCACACAAGTCAAGCTCATCCCCTACATCGTCGAGGTCGACAGGCTGGGTACGCCGGTATCTGCAGGCTTTCCCGAACATATCGAATATGCCGACCCGCGCGTGGTGCGCGCGACGCTTGGCGGCTTCGTGACCAGCTTTCGCTCGGTAACACCCGATGCGGTGGTGCAAAAGCAGTATATCGATCGGACCTATGCGTTGCTGCGGACCTCTGACCCCTCGACGCAAAAGATCAACGCGTGGTTTCGCGGCAATTCCCCCTTCGAGAAGGCCAAGGCAGCGACGATCGCGGTCGAGGTGAACAACATCGTCGCGCTGTCAAGCCAGTCCTACCAGATCGACTGGACCGAGTTCGAGCGCGACCGGCGCGGCAAAGAGACCGGTACGCGCCGCTTCCGCGCGATCGCCACGGTGACGATCACCACGCCTCAGGACGAGGCGACGATCCGGCTCAACCCGATCGGTCTATATCTCAAGGACCTCGACTGGACGGCACAGCTATAGAACGAGGATAGGGCATGCATAACCGAACACACTTATCGGTCGCCTTCAGCTGCGCGATCGCGGCCACTACGCTCTGCGCTGCTCCCGTGGCAAAGGCCCAGGCCATGACGCCCAAAGAGGCGAAGGGTACGAACCTGTCTTCCAAGTGGCGCGATAGCTCGGGCCTCGTCACTAGGGGTTCCGATGGCAAAGTCGTCTTCCTTTTCGGCGAAACCCAGCCTTCCGTCATCTGTTCGCCGCTCCAGGTATGCGATATCGAACTTGAAGCCGGAGAGGTGGTTCGTGACGTGTTGGTCGGCGATACCGTCAGATGGAAGGTCGAGCCCGCGACCTCGGGAGCCGTGGGAGGACAGGCGATCCATCTGATCGTCAAGCCGGCCGAACCCGGCCTGGTGACATCCATGGTCGTCACCACGTCGCGACGCACCTATCATATCCAGCTGAAATCCCATCCCAGCCAATACATGGCGCGCGTCGGCTTCTCCTATCCCGAAGACGTTTCCGACAAGCTCGCAGATGTGAATGCGCGCCTGGAAGCGAAAGGAGTGCCAGGGACCGGTATTGCCGCCGACCAACTGAACTTTTCTTATTCCGTCAGCGGAAGTGCCGCCTGGAAACCGACGCGCGTCTATTCCGACGGCCAGAAGACCTACATCCAGTTCCCGCGCTCGCTTGCCGGACAGGATGCACCCGTCCTCTTCGTCGTTTCCGGCGGACAGAACCGCATCGTCAACTACCGCATGGCAAACAACATGATGGTGGTCGACTACAATATCGAGCGCGCGATACTCGTATCCGGGGTCGGCTGGCGAAAGCAGCAGGTTACGATCCGGCGGAGCAGTTGACATGCGCCGGTCCCTTCTTGCCGTGACTGGTTGCCTGGCTCTCTGCGGCTGCCAGACCGGGGATATGGATTCACAAATCCGGCCCGCGCCGGTTTCGGCGGGCGCGGCGGCGGCGATCGCCGGCGACATGGCCAACCGCCTGTCCGAGCGTCTTCCCCGGGAAGCAAGCCCGATCAACCTGCCGGACGACCGGTCGGAATTCGGCCTGGCACTACAGGCGATGCTCAAGGGATCCGGCTATTCGGTCGTGAGCGTCCAGAAGACCGAGGCGAAGGCGACCATGCTTTCTTACGCCCTCGACGGATCGGACGGCGGCGTGCTCGCCAGCCTGTCGACGGATGGTTTGCGGCTTGCGCGGCTCTATGTCGTGACGGGCTCCGGTGCGAGACCGGCAAGCCCATTGTCGGTGATGACGTTCAAGTAGGAGGGCACAGATGGCACAGTCACTCCAGCTCGGCAACATGCATGGCGGTCAGGCGCAGGCGGTCCGGCGGCTCAACCGGCTGCCGGTGCTTGTTGCCATCGGTCTGATCCTCGTCTTCTTTGCGGTGGTCATTTTCGGGCTTTCCGCCAGGGGGTTCTACCCCACGCAACATGAGCGCGAGGATGGAGCGGGCGCCCCTGCATCGAACTACGCCGACCAGCTGAAGCGTGGTGTTCAAGACGGCATCATTGGCGAACCCGAGCCGGCCGAACTGTTCGACCCGCGACCTGCTATCGACAAGGCGCCGGCGCAAGTAAAGCCCGACAACCCGCCAGCCACACCGAACGCTGCCACCAAAGCCGCCCAACCCGGATCTGATGACGATTTCGAGGTACGACTGGCACGAGAAGGCCGCGAGCGCTATCTGCGCGAGCTCCAGCGCCGGAGGATGGCGCAGCTCCAGGCCGAGGAAGCAGCGCTCGATTCACCGCTTCAGGTCGACATCAGCCGGGCAGGGCCCTCCGAAGGTCAGGTCGACCCGTCGGAAAGACCGTCAGGCGGCCGGACCGCAACAACTCCCGCCAATGTCTATCAGGCTGCGCTGCAGGCCGGATTTGCCGGGCAGAACGCGGATCCGAACAAGCAGCTTTCGAAGGAAGACTTCTTCAATCAGGATATTAAGGAGCTTGGCTATCTGCCGAACAAGATCGTTCCGCAGTTGTCGCCTTTCGAGCTCAAACGCGGTTCCGTCATCCCTGCAACGTTGATATCAGGCATCAATTCGGACTTGCCGGGGCGTATCAGTGCCCAGGTCGGCCAGAACGTCTATGACAGCGCCACCGGCGACCGACTATTGATCCCACAGGGAGCAAAGCTGTTCGGAAGCTACGATTCGAAGGTCGCCTTCGGTCAGGCCCGGGTTCTGGTCGTCTGGACCGATATCATTTTTCCGAACGGATCGACCTTGCAGATCGGCGGCATGGCGGGCACGGATGCCGAGGGTTATGGCGGCTTTAACGACCGCGTCAACAATCACGCCATCAGGACATTCACCTCGGCGGCCCTCATCGCCCTAATCGGCACGGGCATCGACGCGTCCATTCCGGAAAGCTCGACACGGTCAACGCAGGATACGGCCTCCGACGCTGCAAGGCGCAATTTCGCCGAAAGCTTCGGACGCGTTGCCGAGCGGACGATCGACCGAAACCTGGATGTCCAGCCGACGCTGGAAATCCGGCCCGGATACAGGTTCAACGTCCTGGTTGATCAGGATATCGTCTTTCCCGGTAGCTACGACAGGTAAGGACGCGCCGCTCAAGGCGGCTGCATCACCGGCTAATAATTTCGCCCTTTGGTAGGCTTTGCCGCGATGTAGACCGTTCCATAAGTATTTAGAGTTGAATAAATCGCCTGTTGCTGTTCAAGTGAGACTGGAGCGGCGGAGGGGACGATGAACCAAGATCGGTTTTTTGATGACAGGCTGTGCGAATTGGCGGCAGCAGCAACGTATGAAGACATGACTGCAGTCGTCCATACGATGCGCGATCATTACGGCGTGCGCAACCTCACCTATCGAAAGCTTCGACAGGAGGGCGCCGGAAAGGTCTCCTCGCGGCTTGCGCTTTCGACTGTCGATCCAGAATGGTTCAGGCAATACGAGGCACGGGAATTCATTGAGATCGATCCGGTCGTCAATGCTGCCTGGCAATCACCATTGCCGCTCGACTGGGACGGGATCGACAGGAGATCAAGGAACGCCCGTTATTTCTTTTCGGAGGTGGATCGCTATGAACTCGGCGATCGCGGCCTAACGATACCGATTTCGCCGATCAACAAACCGCCCGGCTTGCTGACGATTTTGGCTCGCGGGCTCAGCGACGTCGAATGGAAAGCCCAGAAACGTCGTTGCGAGGCAGACCTGCTGCTGTTCGCCAACCACATTCACTTCCATGCCCTGCGGCTCGATGAGAGGCGGCCGGCCGATCCGCTTCTGACAGATCGCGGCCATGTCTGCCTCGAGATGGTGCTGAACGGGCACAAGCCGGCGCTGATCGGCAAGCTCCTCGGATTGTCGATTCATACCGTGCGCATGCATCTCCGCCACGCCCAGGAGCGCCTGCATTGCCAGTCGCTGCCTGGGGCCGTTGGCAAAGCAGTTGAGCTCGGCATCATCAAGAAGACCGCGCAGATCATGTCTTATGGGCTGCTGGTCCAGCTCGTCCGGGAAAACTCGTTCCTCGACGTAGCGTCGGCGCTGGCGGCCTGAGCCACCGCGGGGCATGGCCGATGGCATGTTCGCGCATCCTAATAGAACAGACCGGAATAAATTTTCGCCTGGATGCCAACATGGGACGCATTCGGGTATAATTTGACAGAACGACGCCAATGTCCGGTCTTGAATTCCAATTGTTCTGCTGTGTAAATTTCCTAACGAGCCATTTTTCACGAACCGGATCAATGGCATAGGCATAGCTTTACACTACTCTGCATATATTGATTGAATTGCCAGTTCCCTCATAGGTTACGCCCGCAAAGTGCTCATCAAGCATGTTGGATGGAGGGTCTGATGCGCGCGAGCCGTTTGAATTCCCGCTCGGAGCTGACCTTCGCGGTCGTCGGAGCGTTCATGTTTTCATCGATCATCAATGCGTTGGCATTCACCGCGCCGCTTTTCATGATCGAGGTCTACGATCGTGTCATTCCAAGCCAGAGCCTGCCCACACTGATCGCACTGCTTATTCTAGCCGCCGGCCTCTATGCCTTTTCGGGTATCCTCGACGTTCTGCGCAGCCGCGTTCTGATGCGGCTCGGCGCCATGCTAGACCAGGCGCTTTCAAGGCGAGTCATTTCGGTCATCGCTGGCGCCTCGCTGCGAACCAAAGCCAATGGCGACGTCCTGAAACCAGCCCAGGATCTGGATCAGATCCGCGGCTTCTTGAGTGGCTCCGGACCGAGTGCCCTCTTCGACCTGCCATGGATGCCGGTCTATCTTGCCGTATGTTTCTTCCTGCATCCGCTGATTGGCTGGCTGACCGCCGCGGCAATGGCTGTCCTCGTCGCTATGACGATCGCCACCGATGCCCTGACGCGCGCGCGCACCCGGGAGGCGGCCGATGCCATGGCGGTTCGCAATCGCTTCGGCGAGGCGAGCCATCGCAATGCCGAGGCAATAGCAGCCATGGGCATGTTGGAATCTGTCAGGACACGGTTTGCGGCGATGCACAGCGCGGCCACGCTTCTTCAGCGCAGAACCGGCGACGTTGCCGGCCTGTTCACGGGCTTGTCGAAAGCAATCCGGCAGGCCGTTCAGTCGGGATCGCTCGCGCTCGGCGCCTATCTCGTCATTGAGGGAGACCTGACCGGCGGCATGATCGTCGCGTCGTCGGTGATCGTGACCGGCGCTCTTCAGCCCGTCGAGCATCGCGAACGATAGCAGAAATCTCCAAAGTGAGAACGTCTCACCTGTGGACGACATGGGGCTTCAGAACGTCTCTTGCGTTTTCTCTTCAGGCAAGCCGCGACCGCAGTCGGCCCAGTCCAATCTGCTTTCAACGCCGTAGTGCCCCGTTGGCCGGACCCTTTCAGGATAATCGAGCGAGCCGACGGTCACGCGTATCAACTCGTCGTCGTCGTACTGAAGGTAAAGAGGTGTTCCACATAGGTCACAGAAACCGCGCGTCGCAACGGGCGAGGAGCGATATGACCGAGGCCGACCTTTCGTCCATCTAAACTCCTCGAGACTTGCCTGAACAAGGACGGCGAACGGGCCCCCGGTTGCCTTTTTGCACATGTCGCAATGACAATAGCCGGTGTGCGGTGGCGCGCCGCGGAATTCATATCGGCATGTTCCGCACAGGCACCCGCCGATCCATGTCGTCTTTTCGCTCATGCCTCGCGAAATGCCCGCGCTCGTTTTTTGTTCCCTGGAACGTGCGACTTGGTGCCGAGCAGTCGCCCATGGAACATTTTTTTCGCATCGCGGTCTTCGACGAAGGGCGACCGTTTGCGCTTGTAATCAACTTTATTAGGAGAAAAGCATCATAGGATCTCGAGCAGGCGACCGGCGCACCTGAACCAGGCTTCATCTTGCTCGCCGTGGCTTAACTCGTGCAGACCTGAACAGGGATCAAAACGCATTAGAAGAACGGTCGGCGCGCGACGGCCCTTGCTGCAGCCGGCAGCGCTTGTCTGTCCCTCGACTTTGCTCATTTGCCGTACGCTAGCGAACCGTCGGTGAATAGCGGGAACCAATCTCAACACTCCTGGTTTGATGCTCCCATGAGAGGGAGAATGATGATGCATGTAGTCGATTGGATGACAGTTTTTTCGGTCGTAACGTTGGCGAGTTGGATGGCTGCCGGAGCGATGGCGATTTTTGGCGTGCACGAGCACCTGAGACACCCCGCTACTATCCCACACGCGACGGAGTTGCTGTTGGGGGCTTCATGCTTATCGGTGCGACCTCAGCTGTAGTGGTCATCCTCGTGTCGGCGCTCTCGTGACAACGGTTAGCCCTCAGGCGCAGGCGCGGTGGTGATGCAATCCGAGAGATTCTTGCGCCGGTGCCCGTGTTGGCAACCTGGTCGTATTTTTCAAGAAAATGTATGAAGTTCCCGCCAATGGTACCGCTGCTCTTGAAAAAGAAAGCCGTATTTCGCCGCTGATAGGAGTTCCTGGGCGGCGCCCCGATGATCATGCGAGTAGGCCTCGTTACGCCGGCAAAGCGACGCTGGCGGAGTGGTGGAAAGTGTTCGCAAGGAGCCAGGGGTAGAAAGGGCGAAACACTCGCCGGGCGATCGCGCTAGCGAACTTCGAACGTCATGGTCGGCTCCCCACCGGGTGGGCGCACATCCCGTTCCAAAGGGGACCCATCGAAAAGGGGTAGCCGTACAATCAAATCCCCGACCACGGGTGCGATGGAAAGATCCTATCTGTCCACACTACGTCTTTTCAGGCTTTCATAATGCTTCTCGACCAGCCGCAACGCTTTACGACGCGTTTCGGCCCACCCCTGCGGTGGCGTGACTGTCCGCGGCACCCATGGCGCAGCGGCGACGTTCCACCGCCAAAGTCCAGCTTTGTTAGGGGTGGTTTGGTCGAGCTGAATGCGGCCAATCACTTCTTCGTCGTCGAGGCCAATAAAGTCATGGCGATTCTCACCGCTCCATGTCTCGCACCATTTGAATCTCTGTGTGTACCTCATCAGCATGGGCACATTCCTATCAACCGCAAAGCCGTTGAAGCCTAGTTCGATTCATCTCCTTAGAATTAAAGACGAGAAACTTGAGATTGAAGCCGCCACTCAATGCCTAAGGAGGGTTTCGAAGTCGCGCTTTCCCGAGACAGCCGGGAGCGCTAATGGTGGATCGCGCAGCGAACGCCAAGGATTGGAGGAATCGCAACAGGGATGGTTCGCCGCGCGACCCGCCCTTCAAACGGAAGTAACGGTCAAAAGTTCCTTTCCATAGACAAATTGTCCTATTGCGGTGCCACCGTTAATCTCGGGATGCCCAAAATGAGCTGTGCCGAACCCCGTTGCGCGGCCACTCCGTTACGTCGGTGAAGCTAGGGTTGGGTTCCGGCTGCCGCGAAGCTATGTGGCCGCCCGCTTTGAGAATCGCACGATTGTAGCGTTCCCTCATCGCAAAATTGCCTCGTCAACGCTTCGACTGCTTGCCACCGTCGCGCAGTAGAGGAGAGCCGCAGAAAATCCGGATCCAATACCTCGAAGGGAAGGTTTCCTCTGATGTCCATTGCGACACGATTGAGAGGCATCGACATGACACAAACTGTCGGCGACTTCGTCGTTTCCCGTCTCTACGCGTGGGGCGTCCGGCGAATGTTCGGCTATCCAGGTGACGGCATCAACCGCGACCAGATCGAATTCATCCAGTTCCGTCACGAGGAAATGGCTGCCACATGAGCCGACTGCCGATTAACCTAGTTCTGAAACAATTCAGCCTCGGACTGTACGCTCTCAGACCAAAAGCGACCGCCCCTAAGTCGCCCGTTGCCTTAAATGTGTGCACTTCCTAATATGCTAATGACCTTGATTGGCTAACTGGGAGGATGGTGACGTTCCAGGATTTGCATGGCGCCAAGTGTGCCATTGGTCCGGAAGCCCTTTCAATAATCACGGAGGTGCACGAGGAGTGGTGCGCGGCTCGTTGTTGTCCGAAAGCCCTGTTGGAGTGAAGGCGGCGCAGCAGTTGATCTCGATGTTCGAGCAGGGCCTCAGAACCAAAACGATCTCCTAACCATGATCGGGACATTGGCTTCGCACTTGAAGCACTGACACGTGAAACGACAGCAGCCGCGTGTGGCCTGGGCAAGGCCTATCTGCGCGCCACCTTTGTCGCCACGTCTTTCGCATTTGGCACCCTTGAGTAGCGCAGGAGGAGTTTGTCATGATATCGGGTTATCGTTTTGAACGACCCATCTTTATTCAGAATACCTTCTTTGTTGAAGAGATCGTCGATCTCGACGGCGCTCTTCGATTTCTCGACGACTGGCCTGAACCAAAGAGAGATATAGCCTACGACGTCATTCAACGTGCGTGTATAACTGCCCGCCACGGTCGTTTTCCCGTGGAGGCTGCGGCCGAGAATTTCCGGCGGTTTGTGAAGCGTGCCGGACTTTCTTTAGAAGTGGACGGTTCGTCGGCGGTCCATTGTTGCGGTAGCGATCCGGCTTCTGTGGATTCAGCCAGCGCAGGACACGAGCGTGAAATTCTACGCCAGTAAGTTCTTTACCGTTGTGGGAATTGTCGAACCGGCCATCGTTCCGATTGCGCGCTCGGAAGCGTTTGGTAGCCCGACGGTAGCAGACGGCGGACTGGGAGCGCCGCGCATTGCACGTCCTCGGATCTCGACTAGGCCGGCCAGGTCGCAGTGAAGATGTTGCGGATGTAATCGTCTTCCTGGCTTCCGACAAGTGCCGCCACATTACCGGCTCCCCGGTGTGGATCGACGGCGGTCAGGACCTTTCTCCGCTCGGATAGCATACACAAATCACAGAGGTGATGTATTGGATTATGCGTTTGGTCCGCTTGTTTCAGAAGCAGGCGTGGAGTTCCGGCTGTGGGCGCCCCTTGTTGAAGCTGTGTCTTTGAAGGTCGAGGGTGCCGAGCCGCATCCGATGGAGCAAACAAAGGACGGCCGGTTTCGTTGCCATGTTGCCGGCGCCGGGCCGGGCAGCCTTTACAAATTTGTGCTTCCCGACGGCAGCGAAGTCCCAGACTGTGCATCCCGCTTTCAACCGCGTGACGTTCACGGGCCCAGCGAAGTCGTCGACCTGAGAGCCTTCCAATGGGAAACTCGCTCCTGGGTTGGGCGCCCGTGGGAAGAATGCGTGATCTACGAACTGCATATCGGGTCGTTCACCGCGGAAGGCACATTCCGGTCTGCGATCGAAAGACTGGATCACTTGGCCGAGCTCGGCGTGAGCGCTATTCAAGTCATGCCCGTCAGCGATTTTCCCGGCCGCTACAACTGGGGGTATGATGGCGTGCTGCCCTATGCGCCCGACAGCTCCTATGGTCGCCCTGAAGATTTGATGGCCCTGGTGGACGCGGCGCACGCGCGCGGGATCAGTGTCTTCCTGGATGTCGTGTACAACCACTTCGGCCCGGATGGAAATTACTTGCCCGCCTACGCGCCGCTGTTCACCAAGCAGCATAAGACACCGTGGGGAAATGGCATTAACTATGATGGCCACGCATCGACGGCGGTTCGGGAGTTCGTCATCCAGAATGCGGTCTACTGGATCAAGGAGTTCAGGCTGGACGGTCTTCGCCTCGATGCAGTGCACGCCATAAAGGACGATAGCCGAGAGCATCTCCTTCACGAGCTTGCCCGACGTGTTCGCGAAGCTTCCGGTGCCCGGCATGTTCACCTGATCGTCGAGAACGAAGACAATGACAGCGATCTCTTGAGACGAGACGAGCAAGGGCGGATCCGTCAATTCACGGCTCAGTGGAATGACGACGTGCATCACGTGCTGCACATCGCCGCGACCGGAGAAATCTTTGGTTATTACAAGGACTATGCCGACGACGGTGACAAAGTCGGACGCGCGCTTGCGGAAGGTTTTGTCTTTCAAGGCGAACACATGCCCTATCGCGGCGCTAGACGCGGCAAGTCCTCTGTCGACCTGCCACCCACGGCATTCATCTCCTTCATTCAAAACCATGATCAGATTGGCAATCGGGCGGTCGGCGACCGCATGACTACATACCGGCCGCTCGAGCCCATCAAGGCTGTCACCGCAGTCTATCTATTGTCGCCGCAAATCCCGATGCTCTTCATGGGCGAGGAGTGGGGCGCGCGCGAGCCGTTCCCTTATTTTTGCGACTTTGATGAAGAGCTGAACGAGAAGGTGAGGAATGGGCGTCGCGAGGAGTTGTCGCGCCTTCCTGGGTTCGATGATGATGACCTCATGGATCCGACCGCGCAGTCCACATTCGAAGCAGCGAAGCTAGACTGGCGTGGGCTGCACAACGCTGCTGCGGCACATATGCTGGTGTTCTATAAGATCCTTCTTAACTTGCGACACCGGCGGATTGTGCCGCTTCTTAAGGGCGCCCCTCGCGGAAGCGGTAGATTTCGACGTGAAGGAAGCGTCATTGCCGTGGAATGGATGCTGGCAAAGGGTGCGAATCTCCATCTCCAGGCAAACCTTTCAAATGAGCCAGGCAAGATCACGCCGCTGCCGGGAGTGGAACAGATTTTTACGTTGGGATCGGCTGCTTCGCGCACTCTTGCTCCATGGTCGGTGATTTCGAGCATCAGCGTTGGTCCTAGCTGAACTCAGCCAAGCACAGGCGGAGGGTGCGAGATGCTCGCTACAAGGGTATAGAACGGCCGCAGCTTTGATTTCGATCGAAAATTGAAGCTCTGGAACATGTAGATTCCAAGCGTGGACATTTCTCCGTATGGCGGTCTCGATCGCGAAGTCGCGGTAAGAATGTAGTAGCGGCCTAGAATTTTCCTCAAGCGCTCGACGTCACCAGCCTACGGGAGCATGCCGTCGCTGACAAAGTGCTCGCCCATCAGGCGCATCTGAGAGGCGGCCCACCTGGGCATGAAGGTTGCGAGGTTCTGCTCGAAGCCGCTTGAGTCATCGCCGCAATAGGCGACCTGGTGCCCCAGAATCTGCTACCAGATTGCCGTCGCGTCCGTGCCGGCCAGTGCGTCGGGATGCTGCTTTTCAACCTGCTCGTCGAGTTTGTCTCCTTTCAGACCGACCGATGTTTCACGCGGTTCGCCAACGATTGCCGCTGGTGCGGGTCTTGCCGATTGCCTTAAGAAAATATGTCCTTGCAGGCCGCTTTCATGTCTCAATGGGCGCGGGTTCTGCCCTCGAGGCAACACTGCTCGATGCCTTTGAATTTTTTGTGATCGGAACATTATGGGCGCGCCGTGATTGATCCTCGGTGATGAAACCCAAGGAGAAAATTATGCGCATGAGAATTATCGCAGTCTCACTGCTAAGCCTCGGCATGGCGACTTCTGCCTTCGCGCAATCGAGCGGCGGCGCCGGTGGCAACGCAGCGGGAGGCAGTTCCGGCGGCAATATGTCCGGCAATTCGGGCAGCAATTCACAGAGCGACAGCGGTTCCCAAAACAGCCAAAGCAATAGCCAGAATGGCAGCGGTACCGATAGCAATTCCACCGGTTCGGTCAACGGCGGCAACAATGCCGGCAACAATTCACTCGGCAATCGCAGCGCCAATGGTGATAATTGCAGACCGAAGAGCGGTGGCTCGTCGACACAGAACGACGGGACAGCAAAGCTCAGCCCGGATAGCGAGCAAGACTGCCACTAACAATAGCGCACCGAGGAATGAGAAAGGCCCCAGCAAGCGGGGCCTTTCTGGTTTATGAGCGGCGACTGACAATAGGGTCCAGATAAATGATGCGTCCTAAACCTGTCGTCAGGAGTGCCGGGGAGTGCTGAGTGGCGCGATACCTGCCTTGATCGCTCGGGATGCGTTCGTTGGCGCTTGCCTTGACGCCGGTATGCCGAGTGTTGCGGCGGGATGGGATAGAAAAACCTCAGCATGGCTGCGCGGGCAGCCTAAGGTCGCCCTTTCTAGCCGTTAACCTTTGTCAAGCGACGACGATTTAGACGCGCGAGCTGGGCGCTTTTTACCTTGGGTCGCTGCGATTGCGACGCGACCCGGCGGCGAGTGTCCGAGCCTCAACCTTGCACTTGAATTGCTTCTCCCCTTATCGCGCGGTTCGCGGCACCGAGGAGGACGGGGCCGACCTGCCAAGACACCTGGGCTCCACGGGTGACAGGGCCCTGATTGATTGGCAACGCCGCCCGGGCCACTGCCACCCTCATCGAGCTGTTGCATCAATGGAAGCATCCTCCCTTGTGTTCTTGATGATCTATGCCGTGGTGATAACGCGAATATCGCCTCGCCGATCAACGACATCGACCGAGACGTGGCGGCCCGAGCGGCGCACGGCGACGTCCGCCGAGCCATTGCCGATCCGCAAGTGACGCAGGATGACCTCGTCCAGAAAAGCGGGCAGGCGCGGTTCGTTGAACCTGATACGTCCAGCGTCGGCCTCAAAAACAAGGCCCAAGCAGGATTGCAACAAGAAGAGAGGCGCTGCCGCGGCCCATGCCTGGGGAGCGCATGCGACCGGATAAAAGGTCGGCCCCTGTGCGCGCTGACGTGACATCCCGCACAACAATTCGGGAAGACGGCGCAGTTCGATATAGGTCGACGCCGCAAAAAGTCCCTCGAAGATCCGCGCAGCTTCAGTCCGATAACCATAGCGCGCAAGACCGCTGGCAATCATGGCATTGTCATGCGGCCAGATCGAGCCGTTGTGATAACTCATCGGATTGTAGCGTGCCTCAGTGGACGGAACCGTACGGATGCCCCAGCCGCAGAAGGATGATGCGCTCATCAATGTGCGAGCGACCACAGCCGCCCGTTCAGGGTAGGCGATACCGGTGAGCAATGCATGGCCAGCATTTGAAGAACGGATGCGGCAGGGCCGTTTTTGCCCGTCGAGCGCCAAGATGTAGGTGCCTAATTCCTCGTCGAAGAAATTCATGTCGAAAGCACGACGCATGTCTTCCGCCCTCGCCAGAAATTTTACTGACCGTTCGGGGCGGCCAAGCCTCCTGAAGATCTCGGCGGCTGCCTGCCAGGCTCCATAAACGTAAGCCTGAACCTCGGCGATCGCGATTGGTCCTTTCGCCAATGTACCGTCGGCATGGAAGACGGAATCGTGGCTGTCCTTCCAGGCTTGGTTGATGAGACCTTCGTCCGTCAGCCGTCCGTATTCAACAAAACCGTCTCCATCTCGGTCGCCGTGCTCGTCTATCCATGTCAGTGCGGCCTCGATATGCGGCAGGAGCCGCCCGATGGAGGCGAGATCTCCGGTCCGGCCGAGGTATTCCCCGGCGAGCATGATGAAGAGCGGCGTTGAATCGATGCTGCCGTAATAACGCCGGAAGGGAACTTCGCCAAGCTCGGCCATTTCGCCACAGCGCACTTCATGTAGGATCTTGCCCGGCTCTGCGTCGGAAGCGGGATCTATCTCGGTCGCCTGATTGGCTGCCAGATGTCCAAGCACCCCGCGGGCGACTTGCGGGTCGAACCAGAGGGTTTCCAGCGCGGTGATCAACGCATCGCGCCCGAACACGGTGCTGAACCAGGGGATGCCGGCATAGGGATATGGCCCTTCCGGCTTGTCGGTGATGAGCATGTAAAGGTCCGAAACGCTGCGCCGGGCCATTTCGTTGAAGATCTCGTTCGACGTCGTGATCGACGCCACTCGCGAGCGAGAGGCGCGCAAGGCCCGCCGGGCATCGCGTAGCGCCAGGAAAAAGGAAAGATGGCCGGGATCGCCATCTGTCTGGTCGCACCCGATTTGGAAGAAGAGCGATTTTGTCTCATGCGGTTCAAGAGACAGATCGTAGGCGACGAGATTGCTGCGGATGTCGTCTGGTTGTGGCGAGAAGCATAGGCGAGCGGATCGCTTGCGCTCATCGAGGCCAATGTAAGAGAGAAGGATCGAGTCACGCTTTATGACGGCGGGAAGCTGGCGCCCTTTTCGTGCTCTTGAGGTGCCACGGACTTCGAATAAATCAGCGAAATCTGCGCCAAAGGCGATTTCGATCCGGACCTGCTGGCGTCGGTCATCGTAGTTCCTGACCGCCAAGCGTTCATGACAACGTTCGTTCCAGAGAAAACGGGTCCTACGAATATGAATAAGATCATGACCAAGGATGAGTTTGCCCTTCTCATCGAAGAGATCAGGATTGGTCAGATCACATGTGAGCGTGGCATTGTCGTCTCGAAGCGTCGACGACAGCAACATTGGACGCTCGCCGTTGATCGTCAGATAGAGATGCGAGAGATATCGCGTATCACGGTGGAAGAGACCTTCCGGGCTGCCCACCCCAGAAAGCGCGTCGCCATTATGGTCGAAGACGGCGAACGTGTCGCCATGTTTGAGAGTGCGCGGCCGCCGCTCCTGAAGTGAAGCGGTGGCAGGAATGAAGAACTGGGCAATCGGCGACGGTGCTCGTGTCTTGGAAACATCGTTGATGGTCGTCATCATGTTCGACCCGCCTCTCCTTATGCGACGACCTGCAGGTCGCGAACGGACCCGTTGGGACGGTGCGTGCTTGAAGTACAGGTGCGAACGCCGGGCAGGCTGCGGTAGATGTCGAGGTAATCGCGTGCCATGCGTTTCGCAGAAAAGCGCCTCTCGAACGTCTTACGAACCTTGCGACGATCCATGCGCAGAGCCCATTCAACGTTCTCCGCCGCTTCGGTGACAGTATCAACGATGATCCCGGAGATCCCGGCGTCGATCACTTCCGGAACGGAACCGCAGCCGAAGGCAATGACCGGCGTGCCGCATGCCATGGCCTCGATCATGACGAGACCAAAGGGCTCTGGCCAGTCAATCGGGAAGAGCAGCGCACCCGCATTGCCGAGGAACTCAGCCTTCTGATGTTCGTTAATCTCGCCGATGAACTCGACGTTTGGGCGGCTCTTCACCAGCGGTTCTATCACCGTGTCCCAATAGGCCTTGTCGGCATTGTCGATCTTTGCGGCGATCTTTAGCGGCATCCCCGCCTTAGCAGCGATCTGGATGGCGCGATCGGGTCGCTTCTCAGGGGAGATACGACCAAGGAAAGCAAGATAGTTTCCTTTCGGCCTCGCGGTGAACGGTAGAATATCCACTGCAAGACCGTGGTACACGGTACCGACCCAGTTGACAGGCGGCATAGGCTGGCGCTGATCGTTCGAGATCGACACCAGCGGAATGTCCGAGAAAGCCTGATAAAATGGGCGAAGGTCAGGCAGGTCCAGACGCCCGTGCAGCGTCGTTACGGTCCGTTCGGCAAAATCCCGGATCAATGGGAAATGCAGGAGATCGACGTGGAAGTGAAGGACGTCAAATTCATGGGCGCGCCTGCGAACTTCCTCCAGCATCACTACCTGGTGTGGCAGGTGATCCCGGATAGCCGGGTTAAGCCTGAGCGCGACATCCGAGCATGCCACTAGCTTGGCGTCCGTAACAGAGTCGCCGCTTGCGAATAGGGTAACCTCGTGGCCCTGACGGACCAACTCCTCGGTCAGATAAGAAACGATCCGTTCCGTGCCGCCATAGAGCTTGGGCGGAACACTCTCGGCAAGGGGTGCGATCTGAGCGATCTTCATCGGCAAAACCTCCTCAATTGAGCAAAGAGTCGTCGGCAAAAATCATGCCCGCGTCCTCGAACAGGCACACGGCAGCTGGTGGCAGTGTTTAGATCTCAAACGGCTGTCGGCGGCGGTCTCTTTTCCGGTAGCTGCACAGACCAACGCCGCCAAACCGGCGCGACGGCGAGCGACGGCAACGGCTTCTTTGCATGTCGAGGAAATTGGATGCACCCTGATCCTCGGATTGCCAATCAGACTGGTCCAGAGTCTTCAACGCTTCGATGATCTCGTCATAAGAGACGGCTTTTTCCGTGCCGGGATAAAGACGAAGTGCCGGAATGGACTCGATGGCAAAGAGGTCGGATGCCCACGATGCGAGAATGGCGCGTTTTGCGTCATCGCCGATATCGCTGGCAACAAGCACGTCACGGGGGTGATTAAAATGCTTGGACGGATGAAGCAGTTGCGCAGCGCTGATTGCTGCTTCGGTACTATGGTTCGTTCTACTGTTGTTGATGTCCTCTCTCATTTTCTGGCTCCATAGATAAATCGATGGTACCTGTGGTGATGTGTCGGAGCTCGGCAAGAAGCGGACGGTGCTCCTCGTGCGCCACCGGTATTTCGGTGATTGCCATTGCTTGCGACAGCAGACTGTCCCGGTCTCGCACGCCCCTGCTGAAGAGCTTGGCGACCGTCGCGGTCAGCCGACCGATCGAGGCCGGCTCGCCCGTTATTCCTTTGGAGCGGGCAACCTCTTTCACGACACTGGCGCAGAGGCGCGCATCTTCTTTCGATGGCAAACTCATGTTTTCTCCGCGAGTGGCTCGCCCCGCGGCGGCTGGGACGAGCCTTACCGATCACTTCTTAGAAGTCCATTCCTGCGCCAGGGGGCATGGCCGGAGCAGTGTCCTTCTTCGGCTTTTCGGCGATCATGGCCTCGGTTGTCACGAGAAGGCCGGCGACGGAGGCCGCGTCCTGGAGTGCTGCGCGTACGACCTTTGCAGGATCGATGACACCCTGTGCATAGAGATCGCCGTATTCGCCGGTCTGGGCGTTCCAGCCGTAGGAGAACTCGGCCTTCTCGCGCAGCTTGCCGACGATGATCGAACCTTCTGCGCCGGCATTCTCGGCAATCTGGCGCACCGGGGATTCGATTGCGCGCCGCACGATCTCAACGCCGACACGCTGGTCCTGGTTGGCCGTATTAAGATTGTCGAGCGCCTTGACGGCGCGCAGCAACGCGACACCGCCACCCGGCAGGATACCTTCCTCGACAGCCGCACGCGTGGCATGCAGCGCGTCATCGACGCGGTCCTTCTTCTCCTTGACCTCAACTTCAGTGGAACCGCCAACGCGGATGACGGCAACGCCGCCAGCGAGCTTGGCAAGACGTTCCTGCAGCTTTTCGCGATCGTAGTCGGAGGTCGTTTCCTCGATCTGGGCGCGGATCTGTGCAACGCGACCGTCGATCTCGGCCTTGGAACCGACGCCATCGATGATAGTGGTATTCTCCTTCTCGATCGCCACCTTCTTGGCGCGGCCGAGCATGTCGAGGGTGACGGACTCGAGCTTGATGCCGAGGTCTTCGGAGATGACAGTGCCGCCCGTGAGGATAGCGATGTCTTCCAGCATGGCCTTGCGGCGGTCGCCGAAGCCCGGAGCCTTGACAGCGGCAATCTTCAGGCCGCCACGCAGCTTGTTGACGACGAGGGTTGCAAGGGCCTCGCCTTCGACATCTTCAGCAATGATCAGCAGCGGCTTGCCGGACTGCACGACGGCTTCCAGGACCGGTAGCATCGATTGAAGATTGGAGAGTTTCTTCTCGTGGATCAGGATATAAGGATCCTCGAACTCGACGCGCATCTTCTCGGTATTGGTGACGAAGTACGGGCTCAGGTAGCCGCGGTCGAACTGCATGCCTTCGACGACTTCGAGCTCGGTTTCAGCGGTCTTGGCTTCCTCGACGGTGATGACGCCTTCGTTGCCGACCTTCTCCATCGCTTCGGCGAGATAGCGGCCGATTTCCTCGTCGCCATTGGCCGAGATAGTGCCGACCTGGGCAATTTCCGCATTGTTGGAGATCTTGCGAGCGTTGGTCTTCAATTCCTTGACGACCGCGTCCACGGCAAGGTCGATACCGCGTTTCAGGTCCATCGGGTTCATGCCCGACGCGACCGCCTTGGCGCCTTCCTTGACGATCGCCTGGGCAAGAACGGTTGCCGTCGTCGTGCCGTCGCCGGCTATGTCATTGGTCTTCGAAGCAACTTCGCGCAGCATCTGCGCGCCCATATTCTCGAACTTGTCTTCGAGTTCGATTTCCTTGGCGACCGAAACACCGTCCTTGGTGATGCGCGGTGCGCCGAAGGACTTGTCGATCACGACGTTGCGGCCTTTCGGGCCGAGCGTCACCTTCACGGCGTTGGCCAGAACATCGACGCCTCGCAACATGCGGTCACGGGCATCGATGTTGAATTTCACGTCTTTCGCAGCCATTTCTTTAACTCCTCAATAGGCAGCTATTGTTGACTGATGGGTTGATAGCCGGATGCTCAGGCAGCCTTCTTCTGCTCGCTCTGGGCTTCGATGATGCCCATGACATCGCTTTCCTTCATGATCAGCAGATCCTCGCCGTTGATCTTGATCTCGGTGCCGGACCATTTGCCAAACAGGATGCGATCGCCTGCTTTGACGTCGAGGGCCTGGACCTGGCCGGCCTCGTTGCGCGCGCCGGGACCCACGGCGATGACCTCGCCTTCCTGCGGCTTTTCCTTGGCGGTGTCGGGAATGATGATGCCGCCCCGGGTCTTCTCCTGAGTTTCGACGCGGCGGACGAGAATGCGATCATGCAGCGGTCTAAACGACATGTTTTCCTCCATCGGACAAAAAAGATGACGCAATCCCCTGGCCGGACCGGATGACCAGTCCGGGCGGGTGCAAAACCTCTATCGAGCGTTTTGCGCAAAATGATCTGGTTTTGCGATTTTTCGATTTCAAGAGGGCAAAGAGAAAAAATTAGCAATCCACAACAGGTGCTGCTAACCTACTGGAAGGGAACACAAAACTGGCTTCACTCGTTCACAAACCCGTTGAAAGCCGCAAATTCTTGCGGCAAATTTCAAAGGTCATGAAACGGAGATGAGCATGCAATTTTCATCCGACCTGGAACGTCAGCTCAATGGCTATGGTCTCACCACCGCCCATATCCTTTACCGCATTCCCGATTTCGAATCCCTGTTGCAGACCTATGTCTGGCAGGACTACGATCTGGCGCCCGATTTTCCCGAGATGCACAAGTTCCTGGACTTCTGGCAGGAGAGCCTCGATGGCCCGCTGCATTCCGTCCGCTACAGCCATCAGCGCCTGATCGGGCCGAACGAATGGCGTCGTGTTGAAGGCGAGTTCAAGCTGAACTGAGTCTTGAATCCGGATTTTCCACTTCCTAGTTCACGTGATGATCGGGGCTTGATGAGCCCGGTCGCTTTCCCGCGTCTGCATGGAGTGAGACCACATGGAAGAGACCATCAATATCATCAGAAGCGCCAGCATCCCGGAGAGGGAAGAGATCATCGTCGATTTCGCCCGATGGCTTGAGACCGCTTCGCAGGAGGCTCAGGTCTATGGTGAAGGGCGGTTCGCTTTGATGTCTGCCAATATGGCGGAAGCGATCCGCATAAACGCCGATGAACTCGCACGCGACAATCCCGAAACGACTGAGCGGGTATTGCAACAGGCGTGCGCAATGATCTCGCAGTTCAAGGCGGCGTACCCGCATCGCGTTCTCAGTCGTGCAGTCCATTAACCGGGCTCCCAACTCGTCACCGGTGCGCACGATATTGGACGGCGCACCGAGAGGTTCTTTCTTGACTACACAAGGGAAGCGCATCCAGTCCTCGCGGCGTGCATGAATATCGGAGGCGACAAGAAAAGGGCGCTCCCGAGCTCGGCTCGCGGGCGGTAAAAATTTTTGTCTGAGCAGATCTCGAATCGGGGAATCGGCAAAACACAAATTGAATTCCACCGTCCGCTGAAATCAGGGCTGGTTTTGCCGGGAGCGCCGCTTTTGGCACTCCCGTACCCTCGTCGCTCCTAGGATATGGCTATGGCAACATCTTACCACTATGCACCTCTCTATCGCTCGAGCGTTGGCTTCGAGCGGGTCTTCGATCTCTCGAAGGCAGCCATCAGACCTGACCCATACCCCCATCAACGGCTATTTCTGCACCGGTGGTAAAACTGCTCTCGTCGCTCGCAAGGAAGAGGGCAGCTGCCGCCACCTCATCAGGTCTGCCCATACGTCCGAGAGGGATCATACTAGACAGTGCGTCTCGAACCTCCTGTGATGTCCTTGCCATCATCGCCGTATCGGTCGGTCCAGGGCTGACAACGTTGACGCGAATGCCTTTGGGAGCAAGTTCGTTTGCCCATGTGCGAGTAAACGATCGGACTGCGGCTTTCGTCGCACCATAGACACCATATCCTCTTGTGCCGATATCGCTCGCAATAGAGCCAATCAGCACAATCGTACCGCTGGGCTGCATGATGTCGATGGCACCCTGTACCGCAAATACAAGGGATCGGACGTTCAGGCCAAATGTCCGATCAAAATGAGCTTCGGAAATCTCATCAAGGGGTGCGTATTCAGATAGGCCCGCGTTCACGACAAGCACGTCGATGCGGCCTTGTTCCGATCGGATCCGCTCAAAGACGCGCTGAAGATCGGCGTTGTTACTGGCATCCGCCTGGATCGCGTAGATGCTGCCCATGCCGGTTAAGTCTGGTTGGCTCTCCGCGCCCTTGCGGCTGGTCGCGTAGACCTGCGCTCCCTCGCTGGCGAACCTTTGAGACACGGCTCCGCCGATGCCGCCGACACCGCCGATAACGAGGGAGATCTTGTTTGCTAATCTGGTCATGTTAACTCCACCAACAATGATGAAGCCAGGATATATTCTCTATACCTACGGTCAATTACGCACTATATGTAAAGCAGATATCGAGGAGTATACCCATGTCCGCAGGGAAAGAAGGTCCGCTCATCAAAGCTTGCTCGTCTCATAGCCACAAAGCTGTCTCTGCAGAGGCGTTGCTGGACGTTGAGAAGGCGCGGCCCGTGCTTGAGCAGATCGCCAACAAGTGGTCGGTCTTGATCCTGACCGTCTTGTGCACCCGGCCATCGCGCTTCAACGAGATCATGCGGCGCCTGGACGGGATCACTCACAAAGCACTCGCCGACGCATTGAAGCGCCTGGAGCGCAATGGTCTCGTTCGCCGTGACGTACTCACCACGACAACGCCGGTCGGCGTCGAATATACCATCACCTCGCTCGGCCGCTCCCTTCAGCAACCCTTCGAGGCGCTCTACGCTTGGTCCATGACCTACGGTCCGGAGCTTGAGCGCGCGCAAGAAGAATACGATCGGGTTCGAGACTAACTCGACTGATATCGGCGGACATTCGATTGGTTGGCCGGGCCGCTCATCACGCGGCCGCATTCATCAAGTGCTCAAAGACGGTCGAGATGAACGCACGAAGACGCTGAAGACGTCGTAGGTCTAGGTGACATCGCATCCAGATGTCTCGCGCCGACGGCGTCGTCGGCAGTTCCAGTCTGCGGATACCGGCGATCTGATTGCTGACTACGCGGGGCAGGACGGCGCTCCCGACGCCTTGCCTACACACATGCGCCCCTGGACGTTGCGGTTATTTGATCGCAGGACTGGTCTCGCGTTGGGAAAACTCTCCATGAGCCAAGCGATATCGGGGAACTGCCCGGTCGACGTATCGTGAGTAATCAGCCGGAAACCAGTCCAGTCGCCATATTTGGGATCAGGCGACTCCTCGGCGATATGGACGCCGTATTCCAGCTGAAGAGCCGGCGCTGAACGACATCGGCAGCGTTGAACGGAACGATGCGAAAAGCAACATCGGAAGCGCCTTGTTCCTCGCCGGGTGGAGGCAGGTCTTGATTGCAGACTGCTTCTGCGGGCACCTCTTGGCCAAAGGCCATTCAGTCAAAGCTCTTTCGAGAGGAGGGCCCGCCCTCGATGCACTTGTCGCGAAAGGAGCAGAACCGTTCCTTGGCAGCTTCGACACAGGTGCTGGTGAGCTTGACGCGTTCTTCGAAGACGCTGACGCTGCGTTCCTCATGGTCAAAACCATTTGGGGGTCGGAGGACTTCCATGGGCACTACCCTATGGTAGCGCTTCGGTTTTTCGACGCACTTCGGGATTCCCCAGTGAAATTGGCCGTGAGCCTGACCGGGATGGGATCCGAGGTCAGCGGAAATACCGGCCATTTCCAGGGCTTCCATATCCTGGATCAGATCCTCAACCGACTACGCGACATCAAATTGGTGCACCTGCAGGGTGGCTGGTTCATGCAGGACCTGGCCGGGTGGACCGACTCGATCGCGCAGCACGAGAGGATCGGCTGGTCACTTGACCACAACGTCAAGACTCCTTGGGTTGCCATTCAGGACATCGCGGATCTCGCGGCGAAGAATTCGACACGCCGACTGAGCAGCACCGATTCGCAAAGCAACTGGGCATCGATTACACGATGACCGAGATCGCTGCGATTATTGGCCAGGCACTCGGTAGAGAGGTAGACTATCGCTTCATCAATAGGAGCGATCGCGAGGTTGAGACGGTATTCCGGAAAAGGCTCGGAACCCTCTGACGGTGGGTCTACGATAACGACACCATGGCTGCACTTAACGATGGGCGTGTAACGTTTCGCGATGATCGTCCTGCGCTGCGCACGACAATGGAAGAATTCGTCAAACACACCCTCAGACCGCTGATCGAGAAGGCGCGGAAGGATGGCGTCAAACCAGAGACCTTCCTCACGTGGAGCTCACAGGCTATCGCTCGGCGAAGTGCCGCGTTTACGCGCACCCGCCAAACTGGCCCCCGGAGATAGTCTGTCGAGTTGACTGGCATGGCGCGCGATCGGTTTGCCGACCTTGCCGCCTGTTTCTTATGTTGTCTACGACAGCGAACTCAGATGAATGAAAAGAGAGCCATTCGCGCCCTCAATTTTCTTTAGGAGATCCGCGCTGACTTCGTCTCTTGTCACCGCTTTAAAATGACGCCACTTCTGTTTTGTGGCGTTCGCAGGTATTGCCTTTCCTTCACGCAAAAAAAGCGTCACGTCGGGTTCGTCATCCGATTTGTAGATGCAAATCCTCATCGCCGCCCCCGTTTTGCAGTGCAAAATATTGTGCGCCGCAATGTCAATGATGGCAAACAATATTTTGCCGGATAAGCGAAAATCGTGACCGGTCAGAGTAGATGCTATCGAGATCGCCGGGTGGATTCTGTAGCCTATACCGCCGCCGGGCGAACTTTGCGTTGTTATTCAGAGCAACCTCGTGCCAAGCGTCTCCAGGCTGATTCTTCCGAAAATGGCATAGGAGCAAGCCTTGATGGCGACGCCGCTTGCACCTTCTCCGCTGCTGTTCCGCAGGAACTCGGGATCAACAGCGCAGAGCTCGCGCTGCTCAGGCTCGACGCGCTTGCGGAAAACGGAGAACAAATGAAATGCAAATTTTCAGCTGATTGCCGTAGAATTTTTCCAGGCGCTCTGTTTCGGGAGAATCGGGGCGCACGCCGACCGCCGAGGCTGCCCTTGTTGGCGAGGCGTGCAACTTCCTGATCGAGAAGGCGATTGGCCCCGACATCCTAGCCTCCACCTGTAACTCGCCGGAGGAGCGGGCTGTGTGCGTTCTTGTCAAGTTGAGGCAGGTCTGCAGTGCGACGACAGGGCAGGTGGCGTCCGAGGTGAAACAAGGGGCCGACAATCTCGTCCGTACGGCGATGCATCGTGTTCCGGCTGACGTCGGATTTCTCGCCGGCTTCCTCATTCCCTCAAGATCAACGAGGAAATCGTCAAGCCGCATCTTTGACACTCCACCGGCCTGTCAAGAAACTTTCTTCGCCATACCCACCGAGCGCGGCGCGGTTTCAGTGAAACCGAACTGTTGATAGAGCCGGTTTGCCGGCACGTCGGCGATCAGACTGACATAGGCGGTCTTTGGCAGCTTGCTCTCGATATGGTCCATCAGTGCTGCCATGATCATCTTGCCGAGCCCTCTTCCCCGGTGCTCGGGCATGATCGCGATGTCGGTCACCTGAAAGAAGCAGCCCCCGTCGCCGATGATTCGACCCATGCCGATGACCGCGCCGCCGCTCATCAGGCAGACGCCAAAGATAGAATTGGGCAGCCCCTTTTCGGCCGCCTCTTTCGAGAAAGGGCTAAGGCCGGAGGCCTCGCGCAGGCGCAGGTAATCGTCAACGCTCGGGAGGTGGGGTTCGATGCGGTAGTCGTTAAGCGGGGTTAAAAGGGTGCCTGCCAATTGATGCCTTCCAAAATTCCCGCCGCCGGCTCGCGGCCTTGCCGGTTGATGACGCAAACAGTCGCGCAATGAAAACTGCCACGGAGTCAATGTCGAAGGGAATACAACGGAAGCGACCGACTGCCGCCCGAAAATCGGATCATGCCGCACATGTAAATGTTTGTCGCTCCAATACACAGCGCTCTAACACCATCATCGATTGGGTTGCCTCCGATCCTGATACTACCCAAAAATATCCTCGCCGAAATCACAATTTTCTCGCAGTTAAGGCTTGATAAACGTAGCGACAGGCTTGGTGGGACCGCGCGCTGGGCCGTAGGCGCCTGGGTCGAAAGAGGGTCTGCCCTTCGCGCGATCCCAAATTGTAGACGTGGAAATCTGTCGATCGTTGCGGGAAATAGGCTTGCAACTCAAACAGATGCAAGCTCCTCATGCTCCGTCCCGACACGCCTCTGTCACGGTAATCACGATTCAACACCCGAATCCCGTGACAACGGCGTGACATCCACAGCCGTGATGCCGGTTGGTGGATCGCGCGACGCACCATGTGCTGCATGTGATCCGGTAAAGACGAAAGCGCCACGTGATCCGGACGCCCAAATTCTTGGTGTACGATAAAGTTCCAAGACCGAAGAAGAAATTTGTGGAGGTGGACCGCGCAACGACCGCCAGGGCTTTGAAGGGATCCATCACAGTGACGGTTCGCCGCACGATCCGGATATCTAATCGCATCTCCGGCGAAAAGTTCCGACTTATTTTCGTCGCGCTTTCTCAGTGTTTCTTCGGTATCACGTGGATCGGTTGCAATCGGACCGCCCCTGGCCGACGCGAGGACCTCGCTCTCTTGAACGCTCAAGCCCGGCGTTCGCCTCCTCAAGATCCTGGATGTCACCTCGGCTTGCGCCGGTGGATAAGCCACTCGGCCCGGAATTGCGTGCCCGAGGCGGTGGCGTCGCAGCTGAGGACTTGCAGACACCTACGACATAATCTTTGCAGCCAGCATCGCGACGCCGGAGAAAAGCCGCCACAGCGCCAGCAATATCCCGAAAACAAGATATAGGGTCGCGACGGAAAGCGATATCCCGAAGGGAACGATCATCCTGTAGACGTAGGAGGCCGGTGCAAAGTCGAGCAGCCAGACATGCTCCCCGAACCTTAAAAGGTCGCTCGTCTTCTCCACGCCGAACACCCGGCGCTTGATCAGGCTCGCCCAGTATTTGGTTGATCGAGGAGCAAGATTGGGTACGCCCTGATCGAAACTCGCTACCGGCTTTCCAAGCATAGCATTTGACCGTTGGGGGCACCAATTGATGGGGAGAGGATAGGTCTGTTATGCGACCGTTCCGTACGATATTCTCGGCGGATGAAACTCAGCCAGACCATACGGTTTTGTACCTCCGCCGACGGCACCCGCATCGCCGTCGCGTCTTGTGGACAAGGCCAGGTGATCCTGCGGGCGGCGCATTGGCTCAGCCACGTCGACTATGATCTCGAGAGCCCGGTCTGGCGGCCCTGGCTCCGGGCGATGTCTGCCCGGAACCGTTTTGTACGCTACGACCCGCGCGGCTGCGGCCTGTCGGACCGGCATGTATCTGACCTTTCGCTCGACGCGTGGCACGCCGACCTTGATGCCGTGGCTGCTTCGATCGAGGACCCGCGCTTCGTTCTCCTCGGTCTTTCACAGGGCGGCGCACTCGCTATCGTGTATGCGCTGAGGTATCCGGAGCGGGTCTCGCATCTGGTTCTCCTAAACGCGTATGGCCAGGGTGCCAGGACGAGAGCTCAGACTGAGGCCGAGCGGCTGGAAGCCGAAACACTTGTCAATTTCGTTCGCATCGGCTGGGGACGAGACAATCCAGCCTTTTGTCAATTTTTCACCAACCTTTTCATCCCCGACGGCACGCCTGAACAGCATCGCTGGTGGGGTGATCTGGAGCGCCTGACTGCGACTCCTGAGGTTGCAGCGCAATTGCTTTGGCAAATGCAGGGGATCGATGTGCTGCAGCTTGCGACGATGCTTCGTGTACCGACATTGATCGCTCATAGCCGTGGCGACGTGCGCGTGCCGTTCGACCAGGGCTGCAAGCTTGCCGCTGCAATTCCAGGCGCCAGCTTCGTGCCGTTAGAGAGCAAGAACCACGTGCTCTTGCCAGATGAGCCCGCATGGAGCGTATTTCAGGCAGAACTCGCTGCTTTTCTCGGGCAGGACAGCCCCGTACGACCGCGCGCCATCAGTGAGGCGGATCTCACACCCGCCGAGGCGGCCCTTCTCGACCTCGTGGCGGAAGGTCTCGACAACCGGGCGATCGCAGAACGGCTCGGCAAGAGCGTCAAAACCGTACGAAATCAGCTATCGGTGATCTTCGGCAAACTCGGGGTGCATAGCCGCTCGCAGGCGATCGTCATCGCGCTCTCCAATTAGTCCCCGACAGCTAGCTGCTCTCTGTGCGGCGGACGGGACGTATGTCCCTCCAATCAGCGGGATTGTTCGCCGCTGCGGGACGATCGCCTCATGTTCCTGGAGGCGACTTGTTCCATCCTCGGCGTCACGGATGGCAAGACGCCGTCCAAGGATGAGGAGGAATGCGAGATGTCGGAACTCAACGAAACAGCTCTCAATGAGCTGGTGGGCCGGGTCCTCGGCGATCTTGGCGGCGCAGTCAGCGTGCCGCTGGTACGGATCGGAGATGCGCTCGGGCTATATGCGACCCTCAGGGAGATCGGCCCAGCGAAGGCCGACGAACTCGCCGAGGCTGCGGGCTGTGCGCCGCGCTATGTGCGCGAGTGGCTGGCAGCCCAGGCGGCTTCGGGGTATGTGCATTACGAGCAGGGGCGCTTCTCGCTGACGCCCGAGCAATCTCTCGTGTTTGCCGCACCGGACAGCCCGGCCAATCTGATCGGCGCGTTCGATACCGCCGCTGCGATGGTGGAGAACCAGCCGAAGGTACAGGCCGCCTTCAAGACCGGTAGGGGTGTGGCCTGGGGCGATCAGGCTGGCTGCATGTCCTGTGCCGTCGCGCGGCTCTTCCGCCCTGGTTACGTCAATGCGCTTGTGCAGGATTGGCTGCCGGCGCTCGACGGCGTCGTCGACAAACTGAAGAAGGGCGTGAAGGTGGCCGACGTCGGATGCGGGCATGGTCTATCGACGATCTTGATGGCGCAGGCGTTCCCAGACTCGCGGTTTACGGGCTACGACTTCCATCCGGGCTCGATTGCCGCTGCGACTGCGCATGTCCAGGCGCACGGATTGACGAATGTCCATTTCGAAGTCGGCCGGGCGCAGGATTTCGAGGGTCGCGATTTCGATTTTATCACCTGCTTCGACTGCCTGCACGACATGGGCGATCCGAACGGCGCGGCGGCTCATATCCGACGTGCACTGAAGAACGGCGGCACTTGGATGGTCGTGGAGCCCATGGCCGGGGATACGCTGGAGGAGAATATCAACCCAGTGGGACGGCTCTATTACTCCGCCTCGACGATGATCTGCGTTCCGACCTCGCTTGCTCAGGAGACAGGTCTCGCGCTTGGTGCGCAGGCAGGAGAACAACGTTTGTCCGACGTGATCCGGTCGGGCGGTTTCACCCATGTTCGACGGGCGGCCCAGACGCCCCTCAACATGATTCTCGAGGCAACTTAATGTCGGGGTCGCCGTCTACGGCCAGAAGGACGCGCAATCTCGGGCGTTAAAGCGATCGACCGCAAAGTCCGGTGTTCCTTAGATTCCCTGCAGGGCGAAGCGAGGGCTGACCGCCTTCGACCGCTTCAGGGCGTGATACACTGCTTCGGCAACGCCTTATCAGCATAAACGCTTAGTCTGCAGTTTGATCGGCTTCGAGTGTACGGACGACCACGCCGTTTCGGACATTTTGTGTTCGCATGATAAACTGCCTCGTCATCGTGACGCTGGAGGTGTTTGGCTGCCAGGAGTTTTCACTTCGATGTCGCCGTCGCTCTTTGAAGCAAGGAATAGATTCGAGTGTCTTTTGGAACCTCGACGCAAAATTCCCACCAACTCTTCGCCACTGTGGTCTTCCCCGTGATCACGAATTGGAAGCTTTTGGTCGGGCTGGCGCTGGCCTGGAAGCCAGCGCCAGCTCTCGACCGCGTGTGGGTTTCATAAATGGACGTTATGTCTCGACGTTCGCCCTATCAAGCGCTTAGCTCGTTTGAGTAAGGCGTCGCCGTCTCCGATCGCTTCAAGACCGTGCACCTCGTAGCGTCAAGCGTTACGACCTTAACCGCGTTCGGTCAGCCACACCGCTGCGGAATTGTGCGGCAGCATCGGAGGTGACTATGGACTGGTAGTCCGGTAATCGGTATTGCGAATGTCCCAGCATATCACCAAACCATCCCGTGGATTCTCCAAGGCTTTTTATATTGAAAAAAGTGCAACGCAATTTTGCGGTCGAGTACAAAACCGGCAGGCGAAAACTCGATTCCAGGTCAAACTCGATCTGGGGCAACATGGATCTAAAATCCGTTGCTCGCGATATTGAGAGAGAGGCAATCCCATATCTCTCAGGCATCTCTCAGAGTGGCAAATCCGACCGCGAGGTGTCTTTACCGGAGCGAGATCAGGCCGAGTCGTTGTTGACACCGCTTTCCGGGACGTCGACAACTGAATCAATGACGCAGGAGATGGGCATGGCCGACGAGACTGATACGATCACAAATGCCGACGTACTGACCGTTGTCGAAACGTCCGATGCGCCGAAGAAACAGCGCAAACCCCGCGCCAAGAAGGCCGCGGCACTCGAAACGGCATCAACTGACGCAACGGCAGAGCCATCAGCTGCTCCGACCGGCGCCGTTGGCGAGAAAAGGAGAGGTCGTAAGGCAAAGGTGATCGAAGCTGCCTCCAGTAACAAACGTGGACGTGTGAGCCGTGCCGCAAAGGCTGTGCAGACAGCCTCGGCCGTGCCGATGACGGTGATCGATGAGATGGCAGATCTCTTGCAGTTGGAAGAGGAGAATCAACGATTGCGCAAGCTCCTGTCTGAAAAACTGCGCGCCGAAAATGCCGATCTGCGCAAACGGCTCAAGCTCGATTGATATAAGCAGCCGGTCAATCGCCGAACGCCCGGCCACTTCCTGCAGGGTTTTCACCCCGCCCGGCTTGAAGGGTCTTCACGTTTCTGTCGATCACCTTGACGATATTCGCAAGCTGGGCGTTCTTCTTGGCGAATGCCCATTCCGCCGAGGACATGCGGATTGTTGCCTTGGGGAAGGCCAACTTCCCGCCCTTAACGAGGCCGCCCATGTGGTCGGGATGCGAATGGGTTATCAGAATGTCGGTAACCTCTTCCGGTTTGGTGCCTGCCTGAGCGAGGGACTGCTGCAGCGCCCCGCCAACCCCAGTATCGATCAGGATCACGCGCTTTGGCGCTTTCACCAACAACGCGTCCACGCTCAGCGTGACGGTATCGGAGGGCGCACCTGCTGCTTTGAGTACTTCACCAGTTTCCTCTGGAGAGTGTCCGACACCGAAGACCTTGCCGTCGTTCGGCAGTACGAACTGGGCGTCGTGCTATATTCAAGGAGCTAGGGCAGGGGTTGGATACTGCCCACCAAGTTTCCAACTGTTCCCAGACGGGCAAGCTACGCCGTTGAAGCGCGCCATACCGTCGAGCGATTGCCGACTGGTTACAAATCCGCGACAGCCGTCCGGTCCATCGTTACCGGGATCGATCTGTTCGATAACGCCCGTGCTGCCTGTCGATGGGTTGGCCCAAGCGAGCGCAGTTGCGCCGACAGCACTGCGACCGACTGTATCTGCGATCACCGCTTGATCGGTCAAGGGCGCCTGGTGCGGGATTGCTGATTGGGCGAGGGGCGTCTCGAGCGGCTCGATATGTGAGCATGCCGTTAAAGCCGCGATGCCTATGGCCGAGATGAAGTGCTTCGGATTCATCGCCCCGATAAAGCGTTTTGCTTTTAGTATTTCAAGTTACTTATAGTTCACGTTCTGGCGAGGTTTCAGTGATTGCCTTTGCCGGAGAATGCTCCGGCAGCGCCGCAGCCGCCGCTTCTTGCGCAAACGCTGACAAAGACTGGCCCTTTGGGGCATTGGCGAAACTTGATTTTTTGACAGAGCGACTTCAAGGACGACAGGTCGCCACTGATCCTTACCTGCGCGAATGCCCATGCCGTGCAGATTTTTCGCGTTTCCGTCAATATCGATGAAGCACGCAGAATATCGCGAGGTACGACCCCAAGCAGCCTGCCAGGACGGGTCGATATCACCGTTTGGCGCGCGGTACAGCAAACGATGGGTTAGCGGATCAACGATTATTCACGAATGAGCTGTGAATTGAGCTCGCAAACGAGATCAGCTCGTTCGGCTCCATAGCTAACATGGTGAAGCGCCCTGTGGCAGTTCGGACAAATCGCAAGCATTCTGAACTCTATCGCTGCCGCCGTCGGCAAGCTTCTCCCTATGACGTAGGATAATCATCGCCCGGAGCGGTCGTGAAGGGCGCTGGTGTGCGGCAGCACTCGCAAAGGCCGCGCGTCCGCTTCAACGCGTACGCTTTGAACCCTGGGTCTTCTTAGAGGGCCGACTATGCCCTGAGGGTAGGGCAGGTAGGGCACGGTGAAGGAGTGCAGTCTGGGCAATGTCACTGTACCTCGGCCGGAAGCAGATTCAGAGTGACTAAGTCGGAAGTCTATCCCGCTCGAAATCTGTTGACGACGAGGACCCTTTGGCCTATTGAACAAGACATCGATATTTGCTTGCTGAGCTTTGGTTACCGCGCGATTGGCAACGCGCCTTGAACGAACCCCTCTTTCAAAAATCGCTATCTTCCGCAGCGCTTTGGCGTTGTGGTTCCTCTATTGCTATGAAAGGGTTCTCATGACCACTGGCACAGTTAAATGGTTTAATTCCACCAAGGGCTTCGGCTTCATTCAGCCCGACAATGGCGGCGCCGATGCGTTCGTTCATATCTCTGCTGTCGAGCGCGCCGGAATGCGCGAACTCGTGGAAGGGCAAAAGATCGGCTTCGATCTTGAGCGTGACAACAAGTCGGGCAAAATGTCAGCCTGCAATCTCCAGTCGGCTTGATTAAACACTGCTTCCCTTTGACCACGGATGTACTGGCACTGGTTGAAGCAACTTATCGAAACGAGGCCAGGCAATTTGCCTGGCTTTTTGTTTATCGCCTTCCAGCGAGCCCATCCGGATCGGAACTCCCATGACAGAGACATACAGCAAATCCCGCCAGCGGGCGGAGGTTGCCTTTGGCGACGTCCAAAAGCAGTTCTTCGCCAAGGATAAAGCAGTCGAAGAACTCGACGCCTTTGTTCTTGCACGGGAGGCGAAGACATTGCGGCTTCGCGAGGCGCGCCTTTCGAAAGAACTTCAGGACCGAGCGTCAGCAACGTCCGCGCTTCTTGCAAAACGCGCCAGAGCGCGCTGATCCCAAGCAACACAATCCAGGACGAAAATTTGAAAAACGCACGAAACAAAGAGCTATCAGATCGGCGCGCCGCAGCGGCGGATGCCAAGACAGCTCTTCTCAATGCCTATCGCGCTGCAAGGGCTGCAGCCGAGCCTCTGCGAGCGACAAGAGAGGCTGAGCGCCTCGCTGCCGCTTCCGCCAGGGAACAAAGGCGCCAGGAGCGCGACCGGCTCAAGCTCGCAGAGCAGGAACGGCGGAATGCGGAAGCCAGCGAGCAACAAGCCGCCGCGGACGCGGTAGCTCAAGGCGCAAACGAAGCCCGCGTCGCAGCCGAGAACGCCCGGATAGCGCGGGTGATCGAGGATGAGGCGGCGCGAAAGGCTGAACGCGACCGTCGTTATGCCAACCGTAAAGCGAGACAAGCTTAGCCTTCCGCTCGATGATCCGAGCTGCCGACGCCGTCTCATCGCGACTCGCTGAAGGTTCTCACTCACACCACAGGAGCCTCCGATGGCACCCGATACGAAGGAGCTTCAGGCGATCAACACTGCCTGGCAGATCGCGATCCAGGAGATCTTGCGCATGGTCATCCGCGACATGTATCATGCCGGCGGGGAAGCCGCGTTCAAGACGCATATTAAGCGGATCGAAGAAGCAGCTGTCGACAGCATCTATACGGATCTAAGGCTTCGCGGAACCGATGAATGGACTGAGGTTCTGGTCAAGGAACGGGCGAGCAATTTCGTCACCACCCTGCTGACGTCATTTACCTACGACCGTGCGTGACCCCGCTTGGTGCCCACGGACCAAGTTGGCACAGGTTTCGCGGGGCCTTGTCCTCGAGGGTGGTCGCCGGCGATCTCATGAACTCTGAACAAGCCTATCGAGTCCCAGACAAGCCGATGCTAGGCCACGTCACGACGATGAGGCGCCGCTTGCCTCATCGTGCTGGCACACAATTCGGTCGGTCGGATCTTCTAGCATCAATAAGGGCGGTCAGATCGAGTCTCACGAGCCCAAACAGGCCTTTCTCAAGCGACTGCATGCTCCCGAGTTCAACCACGTCGATGCATAGCTCCCGCCAACGGGCCGCAAGCTGCACTTGGGTAAAGGGCTTGGCGAGCCTGACCATAGTTGTGTCGCCCCTTCCGGCAGTTCGGCATACCCGGTGGCCAGCACTAGGTGCCACGTGCCGGATCTCGTCTGCAAGCTGTGAGCCGGTCATAACCGGCATCGCGTAATTGGTAACGATCGATCGCAGGGGCCATCTTAAGAGCTTCTAAAGGCTCTTGGGCTGAATTCGCCTCGACAGCGGTATCCGACCTCGCACCTCATCCATCGTGCCATGTGGGATTGGTGCGAGAAGCCGGCCGAAAGGGCTACTTCGCTAGCACTCACGTCGCCCTCCCTCCGTCGCGGGCGATGCCCATCGCTTGCTTGAAGCCATGCGACGATGCGAAGTGCTGGCCCCCGCCCCGCGCGCCAGGGTTGGCGATCGTGAGCGTTTGATCGACGTTGGCCTCAACGAAATCAATTAGAAGGCGCGGTTGCCTGTCGGAGAGGCCCGTCCGCGCTCGGTATGACCTGGGCCTGGCTGAGCCGCCATGTGAGCTGTTTCTTGCGAGGGACCTCGGATGGTGTTCGACGGCATCGCCACGCTCGTGACCTCGCGCATGATCATGTGGTTCATCAATGATGAACGCGGTGCTCGGCGTTCCGCTTCCGCGTCGCCGCCGCCTTCTTTGCCGAAGCCGAACGGTCTGCGGCCGATTGCGACGCTGGAGCTTTGCCGCCTTTCTCGCCGGCTTTGTGGCCTGCGGGAGGTATGCTTGCCTTGCCCTGAACCGCCAGCCTCCTTGCCACCGCCATCATCCTTGTTGACAGTCGCCCAGGCTGGGCGCTCGGCCTCCTTCCCGGATCCGCCGCGGTCTTCGTAACTTCGGCAATGTGGTCCGCCCGCGTTCCTGCTTGTCTGTGTGATTGGACTTGTCACCACGGCGCATGACATTCCTCCTTCGATAATAAGGACGAACGAAGGTTCAGAAAGTTTGCTCCACCGGAGGGCTTACAGGAACCAAAGGAGCAAACGGGCGTTCGCAGACAGTCATTATCGCGCAATTTTGCGAAAGCATCAGGTGTCATCATGAGCGACAAAACCTTCTTGAACGATCCTCGCGATCTCTATCCCGCGCCCCCTTTTCCGGTCCAGCCGCAGCAGGCGCCTGGCCTCGCCCGCAAGATGGATCCCGTGCCGGATCACGGTGAGCAAAGCTATCGGGGATCGGGAAGGCTCACGGGCCGCAAAGCCCTCGTCACGGGCGGGGATTCCGGCATCGGGCGTGCCGCGGCCATCGCTTTTGCTCGCGAGGGCGCCGATGTCGCCATCGCCTACCTCCCGGATGAAGAAGCGGATGCCAAAGAGGTGATCGGCCTTATCGAAGCCGAAGGCCGCACATCGCTCGCCCTGCCGGGTGACATCAAGGACGAAGCATGGTGCCGTGAACTGGTCGAGAAAGCCGTTTCACGGCTGGGCGGTCTCGACATTCTCGTCGTCAATGCCGGCCGGCAGCAATATCGCGAGAAGATCGAAGATCTCTCCAGCGAAGATTTCGATAAAACGATGAAGACCAATCTCTATGCGCTCCACTGGATTGCACAGGCTGCGGTTCGTCATATGCCAGCAGGAGCGGCGGTGATCACGACAGCTTCTATCCAAGCCTACCAGCCGTCTCCGATCCTGCTCGACTACGCCACGACCAAGGCTGGTATCGTGGCGTATACGAAAGCGCTCGCCAAGCAACTGATCGAACGTGGCATTCGCGCCAATGTTGTCGCACCGGGCCCAGTTTGGACAGTTCTCCAGCCGAGTGGCGGCCAGCCAGACGAGAAGGTCAAGAACTTCGGCAAGGACAGTGATTTTGGTCGTCCTGGCCAGCCGGTCGAGCTGGCTCCCGTCTTTGTGCTCCTCGCCTCTCAGGAAGCGAGCTTCATCAACGGCGAGGTTTACGGTGTCACCGGCGGCAAAGGCGTCGCCTGATCGGAACGACTTTTAAGTGAGCATGTCGCACGTACCAGCTTTGATACATGTCTCCGCGGGTGTCCTGAATATTGCCTATTACGAGTCAGGTCCAGCGGATGGCACGCCAACGATCCTGCTTCATGGCTTTCCCTATGACGACGTTGCGATGACCCTCTCGACATCGGGAAGCCGTTGCATCGTGCCTTTCTTGCGAGGGTATGGCCAGACCCGGTTTCTGTCGCAAGAAACGCCGCGCTCCGGGGAGCAGGCGGCACTGGGCGCCGATTTGTTGGCACTGATGGACAGCCTGTCGATCGAAAAGGCGATCCTTGGAGGATACGACTGGGCTGGCCGCGCCGCCTGCATTGTTGCCGCGCATGGCCGGAAAGGGGGCTGGGACTGGCCAGCGCCGGGGCTACCTACAGCAGCCAGGACATCGTTGGCGCCGTCAATCCGGGTTTGCCCGATCGGGAGACGCGCGACTGGTATCAATACTATTTCCATACCGATCGGGGCCGCAAGGGCCTTGACCAGCGAACCGGTCGATCGGACATGGCGTTCCGCTCCTCAAATGCAAACACGTGCTCTCACCGATAACGGCCTCGGCGTCATCCAGTCCAATCCAGGAGGCGCGTGGTCCTCGTATGCTCCCGGCCAAAGGCAAATTTCTCGACGCCAGCGGCTGTCGGCCTTTCACGTGCCATGAGGTAGGCCGATGATGTATGGCCATGTGGAGGAGCTTTGGCGGCGTAGTTCTAGATCCCCGTTGAAGCGTCGTCGCCTTCCCAGAGTGATGGCGTGGAGCCGCAATTGAGATTTGCAGAGGGCATCGGCATTCAGTGGTTCAATTCTGCCTCGGCAGTGCCGGGCTTGGATGTCTTAATCTGATTGACGGCAAGCCATCAGGCGCCATCTTGATGGCAGCCGATTGTTGGCTTATATCTGGCTAAAAGGAGAACCACCACAAATGGCCGCACCACAACTCTCTGTCCGAAGCTCAAAGGCAAGGGATCTGGCTCACAGGTTAGCGCGCCGTGAAAATCGTTCGATTGCCGAAGTGGTTGAACGCGCGCTTGAAGCCTACGAGACCCGCGAGGCGGGGCGCGAGCCTGCTTCTAGTTTCTATTTGCGTGTAAACGCGCAAGCTGCCACAGACATTGATCTGGATGCCGTGATCCGTGAAAACCGTCCTCCTCATCGAGGCATCGAGGTTTGATATTTCTCGACACCAACGTCGTCTCCGAAACTTTAAGGAGGGCTCCAGGCGAAGCTGTCATGGCTTGGCTGGTTCGGTTCGATGCGGAACTGGCGCTGCCAACTGTGACAATCGCCGAGATCGCTTTCGGTATCCAGAAGATTAGGCCCGACCAGCGGGCCGATCGTCTGGAGCAGGGTCTGGCGGAGTGGCGTCGTCGGTTTGCCGATCGGATCTTTGGGCTGACGGAAGAAGCCGCCCTCGCTTATGGGGAAATCATGGCGGAGGCGATTCGTCGAGGGCGCGCAATGTCAGCACCTGATGGAATGATCGCTGCAGTCGCTCGAGTGAATGGCGGGCGCCTGGCCACACGCAATCTCAAGGATTTCGAAACGACGGGTCTCGATCTCCTGTGCCCGTGGGACTTCTGACCGTTCCTATTCCAGTCTCTGATTGCCCGTCACGCCCGCGACGCCGAATCGCTGATCGAGCTTCTGGCCCAGTTCAAGCCATCTGGTCCGCGTCAGACTTCTGTCGTGCGGCCCATCCAGAGCCGGGACATACTAGTGGCCTCGCCAGCGTGCTCTTAGCCGCAAGGTCGCACCCGCCGTCACCGGGTATGCCGCGGTGGCCTACGATGCTTTGCCTCGACGTTGGTCAGCTGTCATGCGCGCTGTGGGTATAGGGATTATAAGCATAGTAGGAATGGATATGGTGCAGAACATGCTGGCTCGGGCGGGACCGCGTCGGTGCTGTTTGGCAATACCAACAGCGTAGGTTTTTAACTTTCAGGTCTCGGCACGGGAATCTGGACCAATGCTTTTGGATGCCGGTCCATGTTCTCGCTATGCGCTACGCTGTGCGATTTTGGGGAGAATCGCTCGCTTTTCCTTGGGGGTCTTGTCGTGTGGCTGACTTCAGTTCTCGCCCGTGGGCTGAATCCGGAAGTCCGAGGCTAAAACGTGAATCGCTGCCTTAGCGGTGCGTCGTTTGCCCAACCGCGAGCTAGGCAGTCCTTTTCACTGACTCCACCGTCGTTCAGGCCGGCGAGGACGGGCAAATGATCGGTTGTTGCAATTTTGAGCTTAGAGAGTTCGATGGTGTCGGGCCATCCTATTCAAGTGTCTGGGGCAACTCGAGAAATCGACAGAATGCGTTGGCGAGCTGCATTTGCTTCGGCGTCTTGCATGGCTGATGTCGGGCATAGCCAGCGTGCGCGGCGGCAACCAAGGTGAGGCGCGTCTCATCCTGATCGCTGCGTTATATTAGAGAGGCCGCATAAACGGCCTCCCCATCGCCTGCTGTCTTAGGGTGAAACGCGGCCACCACCGGTTGGCGTCTTGATCATCCACGGCTGAACCGCAGGCTGCTTCATCAAGATACCCTTCTTATTCCCGAATGCCCGAACGGCATCGCGTGCTACCTCAAGCGGCTTATGTCCATCATGGGCCATGTAGCAGGTCTTGATGGTCGCCTCATGGACGAAATCTCGGGCGTTCTCCGGCCAGTTTTCGAGAAAATCGATAGCGTCCGCCAGAGACAATATCTCTCGAATCAAGCCTTCCCGTTCCTTCAGATAGACGGGACGATTAAAGTTGGCGTTCATTGCTACCTCACTGAAAACATTGGTGATCAACAAGGACGACGCCGGAATCCGGCGCCGCTCAAAATTTACTTTCCCGGTTTTTTCGTTTCAATACATCCTCCATGAAAATTTGTCAGATGCCGAATCCATTCTGGAGGAAATTCGCAGTGGCGAGTCAGCCGGCCCAGCGAGCGACGATCTTGGTCGAGACGTTGGAGCACTCGGTGCCGTTGGTAGTGGCGGGATGGCGATTGGGGGGCACATTCGCCGACGCCATCCGTCGTGGGCACGCTGTGGTCTCTGGTTGGTAATCGCTGCCCGCCATCGTCGGCACGTCCCGTGTCGGCCATCAAATCTTCGATATGGCACGCTGCGCCGGCCGAAAACAAGCCACCGGCCCTTCGTCCGCGCGGTCCCTGTCATTGTCACCGAGCGCGACGGTTGAAGACCCGGGTAACCGCGTTATCGGGGATAGTGGGTGCCCCGAAACAAGGATGCCCCCGCCGACTATCGCTCGAGACGCGCAAACCGGAAGCCGTTGCTATTCTCTCGTTATCTGTGTCTGCCAAACTCCATCATTTGTCCTCCCCATCTAGGCGAGGGATGCGCGCCGGCCGCCAGATGGCCGGCGCCGCGCGTTCGTTTCGATCAGCTCTTGATGGCGATGCGCCTGACCTGCGACTGCGCCTTCTCGGTCTTCGGCAAGGTGACGGTCAACACGCCGTTCCTGAAGGTGGCCTCGACCTGATCTTCGTCGAGCTCGACACCAAGCGGAATGCGACGCTCGAAGCGGCCGTAGTAGCGTTCGGAGAACTGCCGATCCTTGTCCTCGCTCTCGGAGCGCTTTTCGCCCTTTAGCGTCAACACGCCCTCATTGAGCAAGACCTCGATGTCCTTCTCTTCTAGGCCGGGGACTTCGGCCGTCACCTTGATCTCCTTGTCGGTGTTGGAGATTTCGACGCTTGGCCACCCACCTCCGAAGACGGAGGTGTTGCCGAAAGATGGCAGGCCGGAACCAAAGCCGCGGAAGACGTCATCGAATAGACGGTTCACCTCGCGATGAAGCGACAGGAAGGGATCACGGTCGTCATCGCGTAAGAGACTTGGCACCTGGGCGCCATTATTGCGGCCCCAGGGGATCAGATCACGAACACTCATGTTTTTTCTCCTTTCTGTGGGTTCGTTGGCAAGACTTTTCTGCTGCGAAGGCTTAAGCCGCCTGCTGCTTGCCCTCGATCTGCTGGGCCGCGACCTTCGGCATTGTCTGGCCGGTTCGGATCTCGATCTGACGCGGCTTCATCTCTTGAGGGATTTCGCGCCTGAGATCGATGGTCAGCAGACCGTTGACTAAACCCGCACTCACGACCCTCACGTGGTCGGCGAGTTCAAAGCGACGTTGGAACGAGCCGCTACCGATGCCGCGATGCAGATATTGGAGGTCATCGGCACTTGCCTTCTGTCCCGAGACGATGAGCATGTTCTGCTCTTGGGTCATCGTCAGTTCGTCCTGTGAGAATCCCGCCACTGCCATGACAATGCGGTAATCATTCTCGCCAGCTTTGACGATATCGTAAGGCGGCCAACTATCGCTCGTCTCGGCGCGGCTTGCAGCCTCAAGCGCTTCGAACATACGGTCAAAGCCTATGCTTGACCGGAATAGGGGTGAGAAATCGAGGTTTGTCCTCATAGCCATATCCTCCTTATAAGCAACATG
Source organism: Rhizobium sp. 1399 (assembly GCF_031455475.1). Classification (NCBI taxonomy): domain Bacteria; kingdom Pseudomonadati; phylum Pseudomonadota; class Alphaproteobacteria; order Hyphomicrobiales; family Rhizobiaceae; genus Rhizobium; species Rhizobium sp. 1399. The sequence goes on from NZ_JAVDSU010000015.1 coordinate 144,267, forward strand.
GATATAAGGAGACGCCAAGAGCGACCGGCGCCTCCTGGACCTGTGTCAATCCCGATTAGGAATCGACTAATATTGATATAATTCAGTGTATTAGAATTTCAAGGGAAGTGGAATTTTCCGGTGTAAAGATTGAATCTTTCCGAAGCGTCACCTATCTCAGCCGAGTTAGAGAGAGGAGAAAGTGGCCATGACAATGATTTCAGGCGACGTCATCGCCATCCTTGGGCCTGCCGACGAAACTCTGGTGGCTGAAGTCATCGCGACAGGTGCGACCCAGGCCGAACTCGCCGAAGCATTCGCGTGGGCCAACAACGACGAAGCATTGTTTGGCGAAGGTCGCCGTCTGCCGACAGGCAGGATTGCCGTGCTCATCGATCTGCTCTCCGCCGACGAGGAAGAGCAGGACAAATGACGTTGCCGGGGCTTGGCCGCCCAACCGGTCATGCGGTCGTGAGCCCGCGGATATCGCCCTTTCGATCACGGCCACCACGACATTGCGACCGGAGCGTCGAATGGCAATGTCGGCCAAACCCCTGCCTATCAGCAGGTGCCGCTCCGTGACCTCGTCGAGGAAGCTCCAAAGGCGCGGCTCGTTCAAGCTGAGGCGTCCGGTTCGAACTCGAGACCGAAGCATAACTGCAATAACGACAAAGGCGCAGCCAATGCCTGCGGCGAGCAGGCGACCGCATAGAAGGTCGGTCTCTGCGCGCGTATGCGCGGCAGGATTTCCCCGCCGGCGATCAGCTATTTACCGGGAGGTCACGGCCCGTTTGCACGAATGGCAAATTGCAGTCTTAAGGCGGACTTGAATTCGAAAAATCGGCGTCCCAAATCTGTTCTTCGCAACAGCCTTTCTGAGGTCGTCATGCGAAAAACCGAGGAACAAGGATCACTACTTCCACGACTCCACACCCTGAGCGCGATTGCCGGAGCGGTATTGTGCTGCTGCCCCTTCGTACTGGATTATGGCACAACATCAATCGGTTTCGCACACGCGCTCATTTCGGGCATGGTACTGGTCATCATGGCATCAATCGCTGCCACAGATATTTGGCCGACGATAGAGCGTGTCTGTCTCGGCCTTGGTGCCTGGATCACGGCCGCGCCCTGGATCGTTAACTTCGACCATCTCTCAGATCCGTTGATCTCGCATATAGTGGTGGGTATCGTGGCGATGTCCGTGTCGTTAATATGCCTCTTGGGACGCAGTGCGCGTGGTGTCGCCACTCACCGATTGGACCGGCGCTAAACAGGCATGCCAGTGACGCCGCTGGTGCTGCCACCAATCACGAGCATTCGCCTGTTCCACCTTAATGGGTTGGCTGTCTCTACCGGTTCCCATGACCCTGTCTCGGCCAGCAATGCTATGTACAAAACCTTGCGGCCCTGGCGGAGGATCCTCCGACCAATCTTTCCCACAAGGACCGGCAGTCAGAGACCGAAGAGCCAGCAACCGTGGCGCAACTGCGGCACGACGCTGCAGCCTTTCTCGCTGCGATCGTCGAATCCTCGGACGATCCAATCATGCCCCGGTTTCTACTTCGCCAGTTTCGCTTCGAGCCAGGTGATCGCCTTCAAGGTCGGGCGCTGCAAAAACTTGCTGTCCTGTGCAAGGATGATCAAACCCAACGGCACCATCCAGAAACCAAGGATGGGGAGAAACCCGACGAACCCGAAGAGAACAAACAAGATGCCGGCTCCCAGGCGGAGCCATCGCAGCTCAGGCTTTCTCAGCCATCTGACAAAACGACCCAAAGGCCGTGGAATTTTGTCGGCGTATTTCTCGACGATCGCGTCGAGCTTTTGGGCATCCGTCTTGTCGGTTGCGTCGCTCACCGCCCCAGGTCGGTTGGACAAGCTGGATGTTTCCTGCGAGTGCTGCTTGCCATGATGGCCGAAATTCCGAACACGGTCCGACAGGCTCACCTGCCGACCCTTGTTCATCGTGTCCGAAATCCCCCTCACGGAGGGAAGGGCAGACAGCCTCTCGATCGACACCGAAAGTTTCGGTTGCCAGTTGGGGTAACTACTGCTCGTACCCGGGACATTGGTTGGTCGCTTTTCGTTGGTCAGGTCGGCGAGACGAACAGCCGCCAGGATGCTCGGCGTCTCGGCGATAAACCGATGCGCCCGGATGGTCATGTCGTCCAGGGCGGATGCCGACGGGGTCTCGGTTAAGATATCGGAGTTCGAATTGCCAATCGCTTGGATCAGCTGCTGGCGTTCCGCGTGGCGCTCATTCTCATGCTGTCGCGTCAGTTCCGGCGAAACAATCCCGTGTTCGGCACGTAAGGCGATATCGGCGCCGCGCCACCAGCCCGTCAGCGTCTGATGGTCATGCGTCGATATGCAGGCGAGAGCGAGAGCCGGGTAGTCGACTGCTGCCTTGAAGCCTGCATCATCACGTTCATAGGAGAGAATTCGATAGGACAGGATGTTTGCCGCCGCCAGATCGTGCTGAAGTCCCTGAGGTAGCAATCCCAGATCCTCACCGATGACAAGGCAGCGATGCTGGGCGGATGTTTCTGCCAGGATCCGGATCAGGTCGTCCTGCGGATAACTGACATAAGCGCCGTCGGCCGGCGTTCCATCGACAGGGACCAGGAAAAGCCGGCGCAGGGCCGCGGCATGGTCGATCCTGATGGCGCCGGCATAATGCATTGCCGCTTTTACCATCCGCTGGAACGGCGGGGCCTCACCAGAAGCGATCCGCGAAGGCTGAAACGCTGCAAGATGCCAGTCCTGACCGTCCGGCGCGAACGGATCAGGCGGGCTGCCGATGGTCACGTCCGTAAGATAGACCTCGCGGTCGCTCCATGTTGCTGAACCGTCCAGAGCCTCGCCGACAGCGAGATCGAGATAAAGTCCAATCCGCAAGCCAGATGTTTGAGCATGCGCGGCGGCTTGCGAAAGCTGGCGATGCGTGACCCATTGAAGCCAGAGATGAAAGCGGATGTCATCGTCATTCTCGGCGGCGAATGAACCGACCGCCAGCGCATTCGGATCCTGAAACTCCTTTGGCCAGGAGTGCCAGCCTGCCGAAAAGCCGCTTTGCGTCATCTGCGCCGACAGAGCCTCAAAAAGCGCGTGACGTCGAAGCGTGACGTCGCCATTTCGGACGAACGCTTCAAATTCCGCCACCGTGAAATCAGCCGCATCAGCGCTTTTCCAACGCGCCCATATCGTTCGCAACGCGGAAAGCTTGGCCGATGCGACGGCCTCATATGCGACGAGATCGGTGTCGCGCAAAGCGGCGATCGCCGTTTGGTGGTCGGCATCCGATTGGAAGCCGGGCAGCTTTTCCACCGCAATATAAAGTGGGTTGAGGAATAGCCGGCTGGACGGTTCATAGGGACTGCATCGTCCTGCGTCAGCAAGAAATGGAGCGTGCAGCGGGTTTAATCCGACAAAGTCACCGCCCAGCGAAGCGACCAGATCAATTATGACCCGCAGGTCCTCAAAATCACCAATCCCCCAGTTTCGCTGAGATCGCAGTTCATAGAGTTGAAGACTTACGCCCCAAACCCGTTCGCTCGACAAGAAATTGGGAATGAAGCATCTAGTCGCCGTTTGAAAGATGTTTCGCTTGATGTTCCGGTCATCGGGGCCGCGAGCTTGACTGCCGGGCTGCACATTCAAGGCGTGCAGAAGCTTTCGCTTGGTGTCATCAGAAATTTCCACCGTCTGTCCGTTGGGCGTTGGACGCTTCAGATCAATACCATGCTCAAGCGCCAGTTGATCGAGCGCGCTTCCGTTCAGGCCGGATAGGGGCGTGTCAGACATGCTTCGTTCCTGCACCATGGCGCCCCACTTTCTCACAAAGCATCGGCGCGAAGACGCTGACGCTACCGCCGTGAACCGGCAGGCTTGCCTTGCCGTGACGACAAGCCATGTGGGACCGCACGACTGCCCAGAGGGTGGCCTAGGCTAAAAGGGGCGTTAGCCCCCTCCGCGCGATCCCAATCTGTAGACGTGGAAATCTATCACTTGTTCCGCGCGATGGGCCTTCGCAGCATCAATACAGATGCGAGCGCTCGGTCCCTCACGCATCTCGCCACGGCAATCAAAACTCGAAGCCAGAGTCACCTGGCAACGGCGCGACATTCACAGCCGTGATGTCCCTTGCTGATTGCGCCTTTTTTCCGGCGGCTTAGAGAGAAATCGTCGGCCGTGTTAATTCCGGCGAGGCTTCTGCCTCATGTTGGAGATGAGGCTGGACAGGAGATGCTCCTCCAATTCGCTGCATACGCTCATATAGTGGGCAAGGATCATCTGGTGATCTTCACCGTCGGTCAGGTATTTCTCTTTGAACCGCAAGGCATCGCCATATGTCTCTATTAACTCTGTCAAATTGCGTGCCATGGCACGCAGGGCCTGAGTTCCGGATGCTTATCCAGCAGCGCTTTTAGACCAAACTGAAAACTGTCAGAACCCACGTCTTCCACTCGTTTACACCTTCACAGGCCCAGCATGAGTATGCGATGAAGAGCCAGCAGATGGTACCGCCCCCCCGTCTCCGGGCTAGCGGTCCAGGGGACGCGCTATGGGGAGAGGAAACGTGGGGCCGGCATAAAATATGAACGAAACATCGGGTGCCCAGACAAGTAAGGAAATCGGATGTAATCCGATCGGTGTTAGTCGAGCTTCAACACGGATTTGAATGGGGTCTCGCGCAGGACGTGGCCAACTTCGGATGTAATGGCGAAGGATTGGCCGTCAACGACCTCACCAGCCAGCAACTTTCCCGCCAGAATCTCCCTTGCCCCCGAATTTGCTTCCTCTTCCGCCTTCAAGTGAGTCGAGTTCAATTCCCTCTGAATCCTTCTCGAGCAATCCATCCTTACGCACGTGGAAATAAAAAAGTGGCATGTTCAGCACCTCAACCGTACCGAGGTGCTTTAACCGAGAGGGGCGCGAGAGGTTCCACGCAAAGAGGCGGACCGCACAGCACCATTGAAGGTCAGTCGACACAAAAGAGGGTCGCCGCACAATCTATTCCTCGAACCGCGCGTACGGCGGAAAGTTCCCGCCTATCTGTGGGTTTTTCCAGCTTTTGATAATGCTTCTCGACCAACCTACCCACCCAACGTCTTCAGGCAGAATTCAGCCGAATTTCCTCAAACCTTCCGGACTTCGCGGCATGTACGTGGGAGCCTTCGTCCATTCGAAACGAATGGAGCGCGACCCATGGCTTATCTGCGCATCGATAAGGCAGTTTTCTCGGCCACCGTTTTCCAGACGATGATCGGACTTCTCAAGCGTCTGATCTCTCGGCCCGAAAAGGCAGACGTCGAGCCCGCAATACGCGTGACGGACGCAGAGGCTCTCGAAGCCTTTTCCCGGCTGAGTGACCAGCACCTCGGCGATATTGGCATCTACCGCAAGGTACGCCGGGTAGAATGGGATACTCTTGCCCGGCCGCTTCTTCCGGAAAAAACGGTGACGTTCGACTATTTCCGCCTGGATGGCTGAGGTGTATTTTCGCCATATGGGAGGAGTGGGATGAGACCCGAACGTATTTACGAATTCGCAGGCCACAGCCTCGATCTCGGCCGCGGGCGTTTGCAGCGCGGCAAAGAGGATGTCGCACTGCGGCCGAAGTCCCTAGCCCTACTCGCCTATCTGCTAGAAAATCCGGGCCGGGTCCTCGACAAGGAAGAACTGATTGCTGCCGTCTGGCCAACATCGATCGTCACCGACGACTCGCTAAGCCAGTGCCTGAAGGATATTCGTGGAGCGCTTGGCGCCGCGGCCGAAGGTTTCATTCGCACGGTACCCCGCCGTGGCTATATAGTCGATGCCGAGAACATTCAGAGTCGCAGCCGGCTTCCGGCGCGCCAGTCCGAAAAGCCTTCCATCGCGGTGCTGCCCTTCCGGCCGCTGGCGAGCGACCGGGAGCATTACTGGTTCGCCGAAGGGCTGACGGAGGATATCGCGACGGCACTGACGCGTAGCCGGCAGTTGACCGTTATCTCTCCCCTTTCGCGATCCGCCGAGCCGGCCGCTTCCGCGAACGAGGCCGCCGAGGCGTTGGGCGTTCGCTATGCGGTGGACGGCAGCGTTCGGCTGGCGGGGGAGCGCCTGCGCGTGTCCGCCCGGCTTGTCGACGTGCTCTCCGGCACGATTCTGTGGGCCGACCGTTTCGACCGCTATCTCTCCGATGTCTTCGCCATCCAGGACGAGATTACCGGGGCGACGGTGCGTCATCTGGAATTGGAGCTTCTGCCGGAGGACCGGCGCGCCCTCCAGCTTTCCCGCACCGAGAACATGGAAGCATATACTTACTATCGCCACGGCTGGCAGCTCGCCCGCCACTGGTCCAAGGAATATCTGCTCGTCGCCCGCCGGATGTTCATGCAGGCCGTAGAGCTTGACCCGGCCTTCGCCAGGGCGCATTCGGCGGCTGCCCTTTGCGATTGTTTCCTTCTGGAATGGCTCGCGGGCAGTGAGACGCCGCAGTCGATTCTTGCCTTGGCGGACAAGGCATTGGCGCTTGACCCGAGTCTCGCCGAGGCCCACGTCACGCGAGGCCTTGCTTTCCAGCGTCTCGGGCGGCTCGAAGAGGGGCGGGCGGCTTATTCGAAGGCGCTTGCCATCGACCCCACCTGCTATGAGGCGCGCCTGTTCGCAGGCTTTCTCGCCCGGATGGAGGGAGAGCACGAGATCGCTAAGGCGCATTTCTTCGAGGCGGCGCAGCTGCGGCCCGACGACTATCTTGGTCCCTATTTCGTCCTCGGCGAAGTCGACCTCGCCACATCGGAAAAACTGGTTTGGGCACAGCTGACGCTTGAACTAGCCGAACGGGCTGCGGTCCTGCAGCCCGAAAATCCCGCACCGTTGTCCCGCGGCGCCGTTGCGCTAGTCCACCTCGGACGGCTGCCAGAAGCCTTCGCATGGACCCGGAGGGCTTTGGTGCTTGATCCCGACGATCCCGTCACCTGCTGCAACACCGCGTGCATCTATTCGATGGCGGGCGACCAGGAAACTGCGATGCGGTACCTCGAGGTTTATGTCCGGCAAAGCTCGGAGGACATGATAGGCTTGATCCGCCATGACAGGACGCTCGACGGTATCCGCAGCCATCCGGACTATGAGGCGCTTGTCACGACAGGCTGGCGGCCGCGTTTCTTAGAGCGGGCAAAGGAAGAAACGGCCATCCGGCTTTGATCGAAATGATCGCTCCGCTTTAGTTGGGAACACGTCAACCTGACCCGCATCCACACCTGGGATGCGGAACATCGGATGCAGAACGGATTTCGATCTCTCCGGCTAGGGCACGGCGCGCCGCATAAGTTGCCGGTCCGTTCGCTTTGGCGTATGATTTGGTCACTCTTCTTGTTCCGCCCCCGGTGTTGACCAAGCCTTCTCTGCTTGCGAGGCTAAGCCTGCGCTCCTCATCGGATAGGAACGCCAAGTAGGCCCGCCGACCCCGACGTCCCTGGGGCGGGCATGCCACTGTCTGGTTGAACGAGCTGCCCTGAGCCGGGACGAATGAGTCCACATCTAGCGGCATCGGAAGCCAGGCGATCCAGCGCGCCAAAAGCAATGGGCGCAAAACTGGCCGTAACCGCCGGCTCGGACGCAATGCACCGACGGCTTAAGAAAGTGGTCTTTGGAATGGATACCCTTCTTCGTGCCGAAAAGGTGGCGCGCGTCAGCAGGGCGAAATTAGGCACAAGAGGAATTGTTCCTCGCTTGTCCGAGAACAGGTTTGGCGACGGCAGACCGCGTCTTCTTTTGGTGGGTAACGCTCGGCGTTAAGGTTATAGTCCCCGTCTTCGGCCATCCCCCGGCCAAATTCGGCAGTGAACCGATATTCCCAACTCCGTTAAAGCACAAATTTTAATCGATGCGGCAAACTGAAAATTCAGCCATCATTGCGCCTTTGGAACAAACCCCACAGCAAATCCAAACAATCGACCGATTTTCACTAAAGTTTCGAGCGTTGGGTTCGCGCTCCCGGCTTCGATCTCGGCAACTTGGCGTCTTGTGAGCGATAGCGTCTTGGCGAATTCATTCTGCGTCAAACCAAGTCCCTTACGGATTTCGACAACCGCTTCAGGCAGCCTTAAGTCGCCAGTTCGAGCACGCTCCGCAAGTGTTCGCCGGTTTTCGAGAATCTCTTCTTTCGTGGGTTTCTTCCATCGAGCCATTTAGCTGTCTTTCGGCATCAGTGGCACGCCGCCAGAACGCTGTCTGTTATCGCGATGCAGCGTTCCATCGCACGGTCCAGAATCTCCGGAGACGCTTTCAAATCTTTCGCCATAGCCGGAGCCTGGCGCAGATGTTCGGCAAACTCGGAAAGCGTAGCCGCGAGCGTTTTGTGCTCTGCAGGATCAGGCATCAGTTCGGCACAAATGCGCTTCCAATCGGGAAGATGATCGCGACCGCCGTCACGCATCATAGCCCATCGGGTGGAGCGAACGATCCCCTCCCTGGCGAGCCGCATAGGCGCGAAATCGAAGAGCGGAGACAGGCAGATCGTGCCGTCCTGGTGCTTGCTGAGAGCTGAATTCCGGCCGTGATTGTCGGGATTGCCGAGCGCCAGATTGGCGATGTCGCGCTTCAGGTATTCCACAACGTCCGAGAAGGGATCGGCCGAATATTGGCGCAGAACGGCGATATAGGCTTCGTGCGTGCCGACATAGCCGAAATCAGCAATGCCGATCGCCGAGACGAGGCTTTCCTGACCAAGGCGAACGGTGCCGCCGCCGTCTCTCTTCTTCCGGTCGAAACGGGGAATGATCAGAACGCCTTCGGCATAGGTCGAGGGTTCGTTGACATCAAGACCGATTTCTTGAGCGATCAGCGAATAGAGGGCCTCGCCTTCAAGAATCAGGCGGTCCATGGGTTCATTGCTGCGTACCAGCTTGACGATGACGTGGCGCGCAGCCTCGTCATCAGTCACGAAGCTGTCGGGATAATAGAGGTCGTCATTCGCCTGCGTCATCGAGACCTTCGGCCATTCGCCTTGCAGGCCGCTGGAGCCGGAGGCCAGCATTCCAAAGCGGTCGGCGACTTCCATGAAGCGATCTGACCGTTCAAGGATTTCCGCTTCTGTCACCCCTTGGCGCTCAACACCGCGCAGCCGTTCCGCTTCGGCGTCCGCCGCTTCTTTGACGCGAATATTGCCTATGCCTCCCGTTGCCGATCGCAAAAGCAGCGGGAGATCAGAGGCGCGCGAGCCTTCAGCAAGGCTGAGATGCTCGGCAAGCTTTCGCCTTGCATGTCCCTGCGGCATGAGATCCAAAAGGAAAGGCGGCCAACTGCTGCCATATCGATTTTCAAGATCAACGGGGTAACGGACGGACAAGGCGCGATGGTCGCGCACCGTCTTTCCGGCCGCAAACTCCGCTGAGGCCACATTGACGAAATAGTCGAGATCGTAGTCAACTATGGACGCGCCCTGAAAACCGGCCGCGTCGTCCTTGAGTTCTAGCGTCGCGGCGTCATGCCACTCACCGTCAAAATGGGTTTGGAGCGTTAGGCGCATTAATTGACCCTTTCAATGGTGCAAATAATGCATTTTTTCAATTTATTCAACCCATCAAAGTGGGTTGAATAAATGTCGCTAGCGGCGAATATGGTCAAGACCAAGAAGGGCCTTTGAGCGGATTAAGCGCCGTCTCGTCCGAAAGCGCCAGTAACGATCATCAAGTAAGTCGGTAAACAGGGAGTGATTTGAGCAGCGCGTCGCCCACCCGCAGGCAAACCCGATCGTGATGTTGTCGAACACGGTCTGGTCGGGAACGGCGCCCAGTCCGACGCCGATCCACATACCTCGAACCATCGTTCGTTATGGTTCTTGGCCGCCTTCGCGTACGGTGGGTACCTTCGGGTCGGTTTCAACTTCGCCAGGGGTAAAAAAAGTCAAATATGCTACAGCAAGAATGACCGCGATGACGAATATCGTCAGCACGAACTTGATCATCCCTCCGCTGGCTTTTTGTTCTGTTTCGGTCATGCCGAGTACAACATGGATTAGGCGTCGAAGTTCCCCCGCCTGGCATACTTCGCGATTGCCAAGGGGTGATCCTTGCAGCCGAAGCAAAGTATTTCATCGCAATTCCCGATCCGCGCTCTATTTCTACCTTCAGAAGGAGCATCGACGTGGAAAAACTCAGAGAATTTGCTTCAAGCACGAATGGCGATCAGTGGTTTCTTGGCTTCGACACTGCCACCGACAGAGAAGTAGTCGTTCACCGCGGCAATCCATCGTCAGGTGGCCATGAAACGACAATCCCTGTGAATTCGTTTTTGAATCAGCGGCCGTTTGGCCCGGAACATCAGGCTTTGAACTCGTTACTTGCGGATCGAAGAGCATCCGAGATCGAAGAGACCCCTGCCAAACTGGTCTAGGCCGTGGGAGGATGCCCACGAAGCCCCAAATTCTCTAGTGCTTGAGGCCGTATGCGTAAGCAGCGGCCTTTTTGCTTGTCAGGAAGTCTTCCTCGACTGGTCACCGGTCCACGCGCAAAAAGCAGGAAACCGCACGATGAAGGAATGCGCCTATTCTCCTTCGGCTCCCAAGCCCTTTGGGCCTGTGAGTTGGCGTAAGTCTTCACCGAGAGATCTAACCGCATCCATCGTCACAGCCAGCGCCGACATGATCATTGCTACGTCATGGTCCTTACCCGCCTGCGAAAGCTCGTAGGATCTGGTCTGTAGCTGGTGGCTGATTGAGGTGAGCTGTGCAAAAGTTTCTTCGGTCATGTTAATCCTCCGAAGGTTTAAAGCCCCTGTGGAGGTTTTCGTTCCCAACATTCAAAGGCATCTGCTGGGCCGTCGCGAAGAAGAGCCCACTGGCGCAGAAAGGACCGATTGAAACAGTCTTGATTGTGCGTCGTGGATGGCCGCCGAAAGCCGCCCGCTCAGATCGTACCATGTCGATCAAAGCACCGTGGGATGAGGCGTAACACTCCATCAACGCAGCCATCACCGGCTTCAGGTCTTCTTGGGCTCTTCTCTTTCGGGCTCGGCGCGCCTGGATCAGAGAGAATATGACCGCCGCGACGACGTCATCGATATCGCCCGATCGCTGTTGCGACCGGGCAGGTGACGAGGAAAGGGGCCGACGATGAATCGCGAGGATAGCGACGGTGGTGAGCTCGGCCTCAAAGCGGAACACGATGGCGCGGAGCAGTCGGTCCCGCTTGCGCCAACGCGCAAGCTCCTGCGGCTGCCCTTCCTCGCGTCCTCGTGTGACGCGAATTCCCGCTTTCCCGCACTTCTGGTGCGGCCGCTTTGCTGAAAGCTCCGATACGCTTCATTGTTTTCGAACTGGGGTAGATCAGATGAGCTTTGCCTCTTACAATCTGGGAGTGCAAGGTGATTAAGGCGACTTGAGGGTCCCCCAACGGCCTCGTAATTTGCGCAGGGCACATTTTGGCAGCCACCCCTCGATCAGTGCAGGATTGCGCCAGAACAGGGTGGACGTCTATTCAAGAAGGTTGTGCAACGTAAGAAGAATTTCGGACCAAGGTCCGTGTTGTAAGCGCTCTGGTTGTGCTATCTGACTCTTGGTAGAAAAAACAAAAGGCACTGGTCGCCGATATCAAACGTGCGCGGACGACGCTCACCGACTCGCGTTCGCGGACAGGTTTTGACTCCTCAAGAGCATACAAAGACGCACGAGTGGAGTTCGAGCCATGACCATCGGCAGTGTGACGGCACCGGAAAACGCATTCACCGTCCATTGATTTCAGCGCGCTTGGCTATACAACTTGGAACACAGGCACCTATTTGGTCGCAGAGCATAGATCGGATGGAACATTCCAAGGCGGCGAAGAAGTTGAACCAGCACCAAGCCAACGAAGAGCAGCGTTATCGGCTTCTTGTCGAAGCGATCACCGACTACGCGATCTACATGCTTGACCCGGAAGGCATGATCACGAGTTGGAATCCCGGTGCAGAGCGCCTCAAGGGATATAGCGAAAAGGAGATCGTCGGCCGCCACTTCTCGACCTTCTACACCGAGGACGATCGAGCCGATGGCCTGCCAGCACGGGCTCTTCAAATTGCGCAACTGGAGGGGCGTTTCGAGCGCGAGGGCTGGCGCCTTCGAAAGGACGGCACGCGCTTCTGGGCGAACGTCATCATCGATCCGATCCGCGACGCCCAAGGTAGTCTCATCGGCTTTGCGAAAATCACACGCGACATCAGCGAAAAAAGGGCCGCCCAGGAGGCAATCTTCCAGGCCCAGAAGATGGAGGCTGTCGGTCAGCTCACCGGTGGGCTGGCGCATGACTTCAACAACCTCCTGATGACAATTCTGGGTAGCCTGGAAATCGCCCATAAGCGCGCTGTACGCAAGGACGTCATCGACCTCATCGAAAATGCCATCCAGGGCGCTCAGCGAGGAGCGGCCCTTACGCAGCGCCTGCTGGCATTTTCGCGCAGGCAGGAACTTCAGCTTCGTCCCGTCAATGTCGCCGAGCTGGTCGACGGCATGGTCGAAATGATGCAGCGCACGATCGGGCCCGGCATTGTGATCGAGACTGACCTTTCGGCGGATCTTCCGGAGGCAAGAACCGACGCCAACCAGCTTGAGAGCGCACTTCTCAATCTTGTCGTAAATGCGCGTGACGCAATGGCCGGCCAAGGACGGATAGCTATCACCGCGCGAACGGAGGCGGTGTCCGAGAGCCAAGATCCTGAGCTTGCCGCGGGTAGCTATGTCTGTCTGGCAGTTCGGGATCAGGGTGAAGGTATGGACCCACAGACCCTGGCGAGCGCGATTACACCGTTCTTCACGACCAAAGGCGTCGGGAAGGGGACTGGGCTCGGATTGCCGATGGTCCACGGCCTGATGGCGCAGTCGGGCGGCAAGCTGTTTCTCCGATCGAAGCAAGGCGCCGGAACTACAGCGGAGCTCTGGATTCCCGTTTCAGATGAAACCGATGCCGAAACTGTCCCCGCGCAGGAAGTCCCATCCTCAGAATCGGAGGAGCTCCATCCGATGACGGTGCTGGTCGTCGACGATGACGGGTTGGTCCTAATGAACACCGTTCTATTGCTTGAAGACCTCGGCATGGAGACGATGCAGGCTTCGTCCGGCGAGGAGGCGCTTTCCGTCCTCGAGGCAGGCCCGCTTCCCGACGTCGTCATTAGCGACCATGCGATGCCACAGATGACGGGTGCACGCCTCTATCAAGAAATTCGCCGCCGCTTTCCCGCGCTTCCCGTCGTTCTGGCTACCGGCTACGCGGAGTTGCCGAGCGGTGCCGAGGATGTTTCCGGAGCGATCCGGCTATCAAAACCTTTTAGTCAGGATCAGTTGTCGCGAGCCTTGGCGGAAGCCGACAGAAAACGAGAAAGCCGGACCTAAGACTTTCAAAGCAAGCACTATCGGTTGAGACGGTGGCTTTCAGGCAATCCCCGACAAATCCCACCGAACGCCGAAGCGCCGAACCTGCCGATAAAGCCGAGAGCCGAATTTGCGGGTGGAACTGGAGAGTGGACGATAGATGTCGGACCTGATCAACGCCAATGCAATTTGGTATTCCGTCGTCAACCATATTTTAGCTGACCGCAACTTTGCACTGTCGACGGATAGCATGGAGGCGTGGCACGACCATGAGCCTGGCAAACGCTGTAGCGGCCAGATCCGCAAACGCCTAGATAGGCCGGCTCCGCCGCCTTTCCCCTCCAGCAAGAGCTCGTGCACGTCCTGGATCGCCCTTTCGTAGCACCGAATCCCGACGTCTGTTGGCGACAGCCCGGTGCGTCAAGCGTACGAGCAGCCGCACCTGCAGACGGTCCGCCAGTTGGCCGGCGGACATGAGGCCGATGCCCTGGTGTCATTGATGTTTTGACAAACGCAAATATAACTGAAACGACCTCATGAGCGAGGAGGCACGGTCCAACTGGGTCCGCGCTATTTGGTTTCGAAAGAAGAGATATGCCCAAACAGAAGAAGTCTGCCGTTGTTAGCACAGGCATTACGGGTCTGGACGAAATCCTGCGTGGCGGGCTTCCGGCGTCCAATCTCTACATGATTCAAGGCGCGCCTGGCTCCGGCAAGACAACGGCTGCCCTCCAGTTCTTGCGGGCGGGCGTTGAGGCTGGTGAAAGCTGCATCTATGTGACCCTCTCGCAGACAGCTGCCGAACTCGAGGCGATCGCTGCGTCGCATGGTTGGACGCTCGATGGCATTCGAGTGGAAGAATTGACAACCTCAGGCAGCATTAACGAAGCGGATGAACAGAGCATTTTCTTGACCTCCGACTTGCGGCTTGACGAAACACGCAAGGCAATCGAGGCGGCCATTGATAAGCATAAGCCCCGTCGACTCGTCTACGATTCCCTTCTCGAAATCCGACTGATCACCGGCGATTCTCCACGGTTTCGTCGTGAATTGATCGCCTTCAAAACCTTCCTGGCCAAGCGAAACGTGGTCGCGCTGTTACTCGACACGCAGACGCCTGGGTTCGATCGCAACGGCGAGGAGGTGGAAGGGTTGGCGCACGGCGTCATTCGATTTGACAAAGCGCTCGAAGAATACGGTGGTGTGCGCCGTCGCATCGAAGTATCCAAGCTGCGCGGCGTTCCGGTCGCTGACGGATACCATGATATGGCCATTCGGCAGGGAGAGGGCGTTGTGGTGTTTCCCCGGATCATGCCGAGCACGGGATTGGAAAACACCAAGCCGCAACTGATCAAGTCCGGCGTCGCGGCTCTCGACGACATGTTTGGCGGGGGCCAGGAGGCCGGCACCACGACGCTTGTTATCGGCCAGTCCGGCACCGGCAAGTCGACAATGTCATCTCTTTATGCCACCGCCGCGCTTGAACGCGGCGAGAGTGTCGCGCTGTTCCTGTTCGAAGAGCGCTTGGAAACCTTCTTCCGTCGTTCCGAAGGCCTGGGTATGGAGCTGCGGCAGTTTCACAAGGACGGAAAGCTAATCCTGCGGGATTTCAACCCGAACGAAATCTCACCCGGCGAATTCGGCCGAATCGTCCAGGATGCGGTCACTGAGAACAAGGTCCGTGTCGTTGTCATCGATAGCCTAACCGGGTATCTAAACTCTCTGCCGCATCGGGAAAAAGCAGTGCGCGACATTCAGTCGCTTCTGAAATTCCTGGCTCGGTCCGGCGTGCTGACGATGTTGATTGTCGCTCAGCATGGCTTGCTCGGTCAAAACGTCGGTATTGACGTCGATGTCAGCTTTCTGGGCGACACCGTTCTGCTTTTGCGGATCATTGAGCACGAAGTACGGCTGCGCCGAAGCATCACGGTCGTAAAAAAACGGCATGGCCCGCATGACCTCAACGTTCAGGAGTTACTGATCGAGAGCGGAAGCGTCAGCGTCGTCGCCTATAATCCGCTTCCTGATCCGAAATGAGCGGACATCCGTGCGAAAGTGAAATTGATTGGGTGCTCGTTCTCGCCCCTTTCCGCAAGGACGCCGATTATATTGCTGCCTTGCTTCGGGAGCAAAGGGTCGAGGTGGTGGCGTTACGCGGAAGCGAAGATGTCGCCCATCACCTCGCTATGTCGCCGGGCGTTATCGTCATCGCCCACGAAGCGCTGAACCCACAGATCGTGGCAAGCATTAGTGAACATCTCGCGGGGCAGCCCGACTGGTCAGAAGTTCCCATCCTGGTACTGCTTGAACGAGCCGCATCCATCGCCAAAATTCGCACTCAGCTTGAACGCGCATGGTCCGGTTCGCGCCTATTGTTTCATACCCGACCGATCGCTCAGCTGGAACTTGTCAACAGCATTCAGTCAAACCTGCTCGTCCGTTTGCGTCAGCGTCAGGTTCGCGATGCCATCGATCGTGAAAGAGAGCTGCGTCTCGAGCTCAATCATCGGATCAAGAACATCTTGGCAAGCGTCAGCTCCATCTTCCAGATGACGCAAAGAGGCGCGACCACCCTTGAGGGGCTTTCCTCGGAATTCAAGGGACGCCTTCAGGCATTGTCGGATGTGCACAGCGCGGTCTTCGAGGCAGGCGGGGAGGACGTCTTCCTCTCCTCTGTCGTCGAGCTGACGGTCGCGCCCTACAACACCCGAACGAAGCGTCGGATCAACGTTCGAGGGCCCGAGATCGCGGTGGGGCGGGACGCGGCGACGACAATTGCTCTTTGTCTGCATGAGCTCATTACCAATGCTGTCAAATACGGAGCCCTCTCCAACGGGGAGGGGTCAGTAGACATCGTGTGGGACGTTTGCGAAACGGACGAGCCAGTGTTTACACTGGATTGGGCGGAAAGCGACGGCCCCGAAGTCTCAGTGCCAAGTCGGCAAGGCTATGGCACGCGATATGTTCGCTCAGCACTCGGGTCATTGTGCGGGTCGACGCCGGAGATCAGTTTCGCCCGTGGAGGTTTCAAATGCCATGTTTCCGGTCCACTGCGCCGGCTAGCCACATGGTAACCCGCTGTGCCGTATGTCCGGGAACGCAAGCGTCATAGACATCCAAATTTAACGTCTTCTTGTGGATCGGTCGTGTTCCGAGCGCGTTTACGGACTCTACGCCTATAGTAAAAAGCTGAGCACAGCACCGTCGGAGTTTCGCATGGACTACAACGGGATCACTGTTCTGGTCGTGGAGGACGAAACACTTCTTCGCATGAACATAGCATTGTCGCTCGAACAAGAGGGTTTTCGCGTATACGAAGCCGAAAATGCTGATCAAGCGATCGCCGTCCTGGAGGCCCACGCGGAGATAGGGCTGATGTTTACGGACATCGATATGCCGGGAAGTATGGACGGGCTGAAGCTTGCGACCGCCGTTCGCAACAGATGGCCGCCGATCAAGATCATCGTGACTTCAGGTCATCGGGAGATGAGCGACAGGGTTCTTCCGGTAGAAGGAAGGTTTTTTGGAAAGCCATACAATCCTGCAATCGTCATGACGGCGATGAGAGAGATGGTGGCGTCGTCTTAAAAGCTCGAGTCCAAGACTCCGCCTCGCTTGCAGACAGCATCCTCGTCGCACGTCTTTCCCGGTGATGCTCAGCGGATTGCTCTTCGCGTCGACGGCGCAAACGGCGATCGGACTTACGGCAGGATCGGCGGTATATGATAGACGACGCAGTCGTATTTATTGTTCTGGCGGTGTTCTCGCATCTCGCCGCCATAGGCCTCTGCAATCCGCCTGCTGGCCAGATTTTCCTCGGCCACCGGATACTCGAAATACCGAACCGGATGCATCCTGCTCACCCACCTCGCCACGGCGCCGATCAGCTCGTGACCAAACCTTCTTCCATGCACGTCGCGGCGTAACCAGATTCCAAGCTCGGGTGTCCCGGATTGAAGGGCGTGTACGCCGAGAATGCCAAGGCACCGACCATCGTCGCGACCGCGGGGGACGAGCGTAAGCTCCGATCCTTCGTCCATAGCAGGTAGCCAGTTTTCCCACACTTCGGCAAAAGCCTCTTCGGTCGGAGGCGGTTCCCAGGCCGTGAACTGCGTGATCTCAGGAGAGATACAGGCAAATACCTCGCCTGCGTCCTCTGGTGCGAAGGGGCGGATGATCGTGCGTTCCGTCGGTATTTCGATGTCCCGCATTTGTCTTGTCCAGCGCGCTCGTAAGTTTTCTACCGGGCTGAATGCTACCTTAACCGGGTTAGCGCCGGTAGCAATTCGCAAAGATTCCCTTGGGTTGGCGCGCGATGCCCCCTTTGACGATGATCGCTTTGAGTCAGCGTCATTCCGCAAGCGCTGGCCTGGCCGCGCCTTGATCACAATGCGTTAGAAAGTTTGGAGGCTCACCGCCATAACGGGACGCCGCCTCGCGCCAGAAAGCGGTGGAATTTTTTCCGATTTCTTTAATTGCGCTCGATAGGGCTTGCGAGATCAATCCGTTGGAGGTCTCAAGGATTTCGGCGACTTCAAGACATATTCGTTCGCCGCGGCACCGATAATCCTCTTCAGCGCACCGCTGACATACTGGCAACTTGCGAAAGACAAGTTCAGAGCCGGACAAACGTGGCTGATGATCAAGGTCCTGCTCATAGATGCAGCAATGATAGCATTCGGTGGATGCTCCTGGGGCGACGTGTCCACTACCAGCGACTTTGTGAAGGGACTTGCCGGCATCATCGGACCAGCGGGGTTGTTCCTTTCTTTCCTGTTGGTCCCCGTGCTTGGTGGTGGACTTCTGGGACAGGGGCTGGGTTGGGCAATTTGGCGGCTTACGAAGCAATTCCGATCTTGATGTCTTGGAAGGTAGCTTTTGGGCGGGTTGGAGCCTTTTGGGCCCATATCATCCTGAGGGATAGTTCCACGGCAGAAGGCCCCTCAATCTGGTTCTGCTTATGGTCGTTGGTGATAGCTGTGAGCGTGGCGGTCAGGTTCAATGTGCCTTTGGCCCCATGTCCCGGCCCCCTTTGACTTGCAAGCCGGCGCCTGCGGGTGCAAAATCACGCTTGGAGCGAAAAAGGGACGTCGCAGAAGCGTCCTGGAATCTGGCGTTACGGCGCCTGGTCCCCCGAACTCGATGAAGCTGCCGCATGTCGCGGCGGCCCGCGAGAAAGGGTGACCAGAATGTCCTCGCAATCCGTTTCCCGTTTCGTTGTCGTTCATGAAGACGACGTCGGCGTCAGCCATGGCGCCAATACCGCATTCCTCGAGTTCACTCGCCTGGGGCTCTGCACTGCCGGCTCGGTGATGGTGCCGTGCCCGCGGTTTGCGGAAATCGCTGCCATCGCCCGCGACAATCCGGAGCTCGATCTCGGCGTGCACCTGACCCTCAACTCGGACATGAAGCCCTATCGCTGGCGTCCATTGACCGGTGTATCGGATAAGGGCCTCACCGATGCGGACGGCTATTTCTGGGCCGAAGTGCCCGACGTGCGCCGCAACGCCGATCCGGCGGCGGTGGAGCGCGAGCTGCGCGCCCAGATCGACACCGCGCTTGCTGCGGGCATCGATGTGACCCACCTCGATTGCCATATGGGTACGGCGATGATGCCCGAGTTCGTTGCCGTCTACGAGCGGCTGGGGGCCGACTACCGCCTGCCGATCCTCATGATGAAAGACTACATGACGTTCTCCGTCATGGACTATGTCGGTCCCGTGACGACGACGGAATTCGACGCAGCATCGTGTCGGGCGCGGCGGCGCGGGAATCCGATTGTCGACTTGCAGCTAGAAACGCCCTGGGCGTGGCCGCAGGGCATCGAGGCGGCCTACCGCGACCTGTTCTCGCGCGTGCCCGAAGGCGTGAGCTGGCTTGCCCTGCATTTCAATGCACCCGGCGAGATCGAGCGCATGGCGAGCGATGCGGCCTTCCGGACAGGAGAATATGAGTTCTTCCGCAGCGGACGGGCCGCAGACCTGATGGCCGAATACGGCATCGAGCCGGTGGGCGTGCGGGATTGGCGGGACCGGATGCGCGGATAGGAGACGTCCAGGCGTCCCGAGCCACTTAGCGCCAAAGCAATGTGCCGGGTCGGCGGCGGCGCAGACCGCGAAATCGTGCTGCCCGGACCGGTCCCAGTCGGTCCGCCTTGGGCCTGAGCGTTTCTGAACTGATTTATCCGCATACTTCTACAGCGACCGGAGCGCCTCTGACATCGCCGTGCGACCGACATCGCGGTCGACGGGCACGTGACGTGCGGGGCACTAATCCCGGACCCCTGTCGTCACCGTATCGATTGCATCTTCCGGCAGCGACAGATGTCCCTCCCAGATTGGCACTTGTTGGTGAAGGTCGGGCTCCGGCTTTCTGCGCGGAGCCAGGGAAAATTATAAAACGCATTCGTCGCCGCGCCAGTTATTTGGCCGACTGTCAGCACGCCAAGCTTGATTTCCCGCCTCTTTCTCACCGGCGGAGAACATGCGCGATCCGCAGTCAGGGCAGGACGACGCTCGCATATCTCGCCGTATTGCCCTTTGCTCTGCTAGGGGTTTGCCGGCCAGACCGCGAGGTAGGTGAACGCAGATGGAGCTCAAGACACTCGACAAGAACAGTCGCCACCCGGGGCACGTGATCGCGGTTGAATCGTCGCGCTTCGTATAGCGACCACTTGTCGAGCATCGCGGGCCACGCGTTACGGAGACGATCTTGCCGTATCGAACGAGCTGCGTGGTTTCATGTTCGGCGTGCTCAGTTGCGGGTTGGCTTCACCTCGACGGTAAAGATGCGAAACTGTCCAGCCCATTGCTTTTTTTGGCTTGCGCGTCGATCTTTTTGCAGGCATCCCCGAACGGATCGCGCATCGGCACGAGTGGCGAAGCGCCAAGGAGGAGAAGCGCTTTCAAGT
>NZ_JAVDSU010000016.1:0-164380 GCF_031455475.1 Rhizobium sp. 1399
GATATCAGCACGATGAAAGCCGCCATCAGCACCACCATCAGAGCCGCGATCATCACCATCCTGCGACGGAGCAAACGTAAACCAGACGTCAGATCAAACTCCTCCGATTTCATCTCCGTCTGAAATCGGGGTTCATAATGCACCGCCGGCAGCGGGACGTTGCGGTCTGGCGGAAAAGTTGAAATTGTCATTGTGCGCTAACCCTTGCTTGAGGTTGCGCGGAGATGGTTTCGTAGAGTTTTTCCATCGACCGCATATATGCCTTCATGCTGAAATGGTTGAGATAATGGGAGCGCGCCCTGGCCGACAGGCGGCTGCGGACGTCTGGATCCGTAACCAGTTTCGCCAGGGCCGCGGCCAAGGCATCCTTGTCTCCGACTGGGACGAAGACACCGGTTTCGCCGTCGGAGATGACCTCGTCGTGCGCTCCAACACGGGTGGTGACAACAGCAAGTCCGTGTGAAAGTCCTTCGAGCACCGCCATTGCCAGGCCTTCGGCATGCGATGGCAAGACCAGGATATCGGCACGGGCGCACAGCGCGCGCGTCTCGTCGGCGCCAAGCCATCCTGGCATCTCCACCAGACCTGAAAGGCCCATGTCTGCAGCCTGGCGGCGATAATCCTCTACAGGCCCATCGCCTGCCAGCACCGCGCGCCACCGAAGCTCTTTCATGACCGGATGGCTGAGGGCGAGCAGAAGTTCCGGAACGCCTTTGCGTTCGCTCAGCCGACCGAGGAAAACGATCAACGGCGGTTCGCCGGCACGAACATTGTGCGCGCCGGGATCGGGAACGCAATTGTGAGCGATCACGAGGCGGCTCTCGTCTACGCCCAGAAGTGTCGCGAGTATCATGTGATCCCGGTGGCCCAGCGTCACAACGCAATCGGCACGCTGAAACATCCGGCGTATGAGCGATTGCTGACGCGGCGAGCGTGCGGCAAAGTCGCTGGCATAGTCGTAGTCGTGCAGGTGCAGTATGTGAAAGCACCCCAGCAAATGGGCAGCCTCAGTCAGGATCAGTTTTCGGGAGGTGCTGCCGCGGCCCGCGATATGGATATGGTGAATGCGTGTCGGATCGACGATTCGATCCTTTGCCATCGTCAGGATGGCGCCCAGCAGGCGCGGTGACGACGTCGCCGCGGACCATCGAGGCCCTCTGGTATCGGTGACGGCATGTTCTGCCCCGCCTTCTTTCGCAGTGCTGGTTATATAACCGACCAGCCTGCCAATCCCGCCGCCGTTCTCGCAGCCACCAGGAACATAGTGGCGGACGCTTGCGGTGTTCCGCATCGCCATCTGATGGCCATCGGTGCGTACCTTCATCAGCATGATCCGACCACCTCGCGATAAACGGCTGCGGCCCGGGCGCCCACCTGTTCGGGCGAATTCGGTCCTGTGGCCCATTCGAGCGCGTTGGCGCCGAGATTGTTTCTAAGCTCGCTATTGTCAGCCAATATCCGGATGGCTTTTGCCAGCTCTTCTGCATTGCCTGGCGGGACCACCATTCCCAACCCGTTGGGCTCAACGGTCGCTCGCAATTCGCCCACATCGGTCACGATAACGGGTTTGCCGAACGCCGCAGCAAGGTTGAGCACGCCGCTTTGGGATGCTTCCGTGTAGGGAAGGACGACTATATCGGCGTCGAGGAAAAGCCGGGCGACCTCCTCGTCTTCGATAAAACGGTTGCGAATATCGTAGCGGCCGGCCTCTCCCATCAGTGACTTGAAGACCCAGGGATCGTCGCCGCGGCCTGCGACCGTAATGTGCAGATTGGGGAGCGCATCCTTGAGCATCGCCTCGGCACGGATCAGATATTCCAGGCCCTTGTAAGCGAAAATCCGTCCAAAGAGCAGGACGCGCACAGTTCCATCGGCGGCACGCCGCGCCATGTTCTGCCGCCGCGCGAGTTCCGCATAGCGATGGATGGCAGGATGCGACAGGACATGGACGCAGTCCGGGGACTTTGAATATCGATCGAGGACCATCCGCTTCA
Organism: Rhizobium sp. 1399; assembly: GCF_031455475.1. Lineage (NCBI taxonomy): Bacteria > Pseudomonadati > Pseudomonadota > Alphaproteobacteria > Hyphomicrobiales > Rhizobiaceae > Rhizobium > Rhizobium sp. 1399. The sequence continues at coordinate 1,995 of NZ_JAVDSU010000016.1, forward strand.
GCCCCTCGCCATGCACGACGACATGCCCTGACTGCCTCACCATCAATTCCGGAGCCCAGCCAGGCAGCGTGCGCGTATCGGAATCGCCGGGATGCACCTCCACATCGTGGACGGTGGTCACGAGCGGGATCGGGCGCCAGAACGGCGCGGCAAAGTTCAGCCATAGCGTGGAATTGCTCAAGAGATGAATGATATTCGGCTGCTCGTGCCGGATGAGACGCGTGAGCTGATGCAGGAACCAGGGATTGGCAAGCGAGCGGTGCCGCGGCCAGTCCAGAAGGTGAAGATCGACGGCCGGATCAAACCAGGAAGCAAGATGCGCGTAGCGCCGGCGCGGGACGCCAAGGACAACCGGCATGTGTTGGGCAACGCCGCTCGCGAAGGAAATGGTGTAGTCTTCCAGTTCAGAAACCAGCAGCAGCGCCTTCATTTCGCTGCCTCCGACAAGCCCACGTCCCGACTGGAGCGTGGGAGATGGTAGGCGCTACGCAACGCGTCGCGCGTCCGCCGCAGCAGGTTTGGTTCTCCGGCGAATAGCAGCCCTTCGACAGCAAGCTTGAGCCGGGTGCGCGCATTAACGCCATCGAGCTCTGCTGCAGCCATCTGAAAGGGATAGTGATCTGAGAGACTGAGCCTTGCCGGTAAATCGTGGAATGAGAGAAACCGGTTCGTCGCTTCAACACTACGCTGCCAGTGCGCCATTCGCCTTTTCAGCATGCAGACATCATCAATTGGCCGGTACCAGTTGTTGTTATGAATTCGGTAGAATCCAAGTGAGTCCGGCGAGGCGGCAACGTCGCCAAGAAATGGATAGATCCCCGTAAGCCATGCGTCGGCGGATATGCGGAACTGTTCGGGAATAGGCCCTGCGGCATCCCACGCGCTGCGCCGTACGGAAATGGCCGATGTCATGGGGAAGGGCCACCAGCCGGCCGATTTGGTCAACTGCGGCGACAGGTCTCCCGAACACAGGGTCCGGGGGATCGGCTTGAGGGTCGGCGACCCATCAATCAAAGTTGGCTGAAGTCGGTGGTAGACAAGCGATACTTCGGGATGCGAGCGAAAAGCCGCTGCCGTCGCCGATAGCTTGCCCGGCGCCCACCAATCATCGGCGTCTAGAAAACAGAGGATGCCGCCGCAGCTGAACTTCACGGCGGCGTTGATCGCGGCCGCCTGTCCCGAGTTCTCCTGAAAGATCACCTTCACCCGGTTGTCATAGGCTTCCAGAACGGAGCGCGACTCGTCGCTGGACCCATCGTCGACGACGATTATCTCGACGTCGGCAACCTCCTGGTTCAAGACGCTGTCGATCGCATGCCCGACGAAGCGACCGTAATTGTAATTGTTGATAAGAACGCTGATGCCCTGCCGCTCCATGACACCCTCTCAAGCGGCTTGCTGCGCTGCACTGCGGTGCAGCAACATGATCATGATCGTGTCCGTCGAGACCTCCATGATGGCGACATCCAGGGCATCCCTTTGCTTGGCCGGGATCTCGCATGGAACTGGAGAGGTCGCCGCCAAAAATGCCGGAACGAGTGACGCTTCCATTATGTAATGTGCAGAACTAGGACCAGAACGCGAAACCATAGGAATCCCAACCCTCTAAGCATCAACTACGAACAATCAGCTTGCGCCGGAACCATCGCCTTAGGTCATCAGAAACTACTGCCCAGCCATGTCCTTTGCGCTATGCATTCCTTTCCAAGCTACCGGTGAATGGACACACGCAACATCTGCTCTTATTGGCAATCCCCTAACCCCTGGCCGCCGCCCTTTGGGGGAGGGAACCGCGGAGGACGTAAGTACAACCTGGTCCCTGGATAATGGCTGCATGCTTTAGACGTAGATGCCGCCGCCATGGGGGATAGTTCGTTGCGGATGCGGTCGGATTGTTGTGAGGCTGTTTTGATATCGCCGACCTATGTTGTCGGCGGCGCCGGTATCAGGATCGCAGTCAAGCTGATCGAGAGTGCCGCACTGTTCGGCACCGCCGGGCTCACCGCGCGACCAACATGGTCCTGCGCACCATTTTCGATGGTGCGCAGTCATGGCCTGTACGATTGTGCGCATTGAGATCGGTGCCTGAAGGCCTGATGTGGTTAGGCAGGCGCCCCGATAATCGGTGGAACAATGTTGTTGACGGCGAGCTGTGTCAGCACGTCCGCACTGAGCGTTCCCCGAACGCCGGGATGGCGATGGCGGCCTTCCTCGGCATAGGAGTAGGTCTCTGCATCCGACGGACCGAATGTCATGAAAACCGCGACGCGGTCAGGCGTTCTGCCGAGCCGTCGAATGATCGATCGAGTCACGGTGAATGCCTTCTGAACGTCCAGGCGAAGCAGTGGCCCGATCCGCTCGAAGAATTTGCGCAGGCTCCTGTCAACCAGTGTCGGCATCTGCCCGGCGTGTTCGATACGCACGTCGAAGATGATTGCATCGCCCGCCCGTATCCCAAGGCCTTTCGCTGGCAGGCTTTGGACCAAACCCTTGAGATGGGATCTCGGTCGCACCTTCAATGTGGCTTTCGAGTTCTCGTCCTGGTCCTGCAGGTAGAATGCGATCTTGTAGACCCTGAAGCTCTCGTCCGAGAAAATACTTCCATCAACGCAGCGAGGATGGTGAGGGACGTCATTATGCCACGACGATGTCGTGTTGATCATGAGATCGCATTCGCCTGTAAGAACGACATCGAGCGGTTGCGTAATTTCCTTGAGGCGATTGAGGATCGTATCGGCAGTCATAAACTTGGCGACCTCGTCTACGACATACATGGCGTGAAGCTGGAATTTGCCGCCGTACAAATACTTGCCGCCGGACCTCAGATATTGTTTGGCAGCCCGCCGTAATCTTTCCACCTGCTCAGGCGTCAGGACATCCCTGATGACGATATAGCCATCAGAGGTCAAATCGTTCTGCAGCTGGTTGGTCATGCTGGGCGCCTTTGAAGGCTCTCTGGCCGGCACCCGCAATTCGTCTATTGAATTCACCCCTGTTGAATTCACCATAGTCTCTCTCCCCGGCTTTATTGCGCTCAAACCTCCCCAGCTTTGGTCGCGCTAAAGTGACTGTCTTCTGCGACTGCGCGAAGGTCAAACCGCTATTTTGGGGTAACGCTTATCAAAAAGAGCAATCAGGCATACCCCGGGGATGCTGCCTTACTTCGAATATTGTAGTTCATTCTATACAGAACGCAGAAATGTGAAGTCTTTCTACGTCCAATAGCTGCAGCTGAAAGTATGGAGGCAACAGGCTTGCCAGCATATTCTAGCTACAGTTTCAGTTGGCAAAAGCGTAGGTCATGAGAAATTCACCAGCAGACAGAAACCAAACTTCAGTCCTTGGTCCAAAGGATTCCCTGAAGTGGACGAATGTCCTTGGTGTTCGAGTTTCCGCAGTCAATCTCAAAAGCGCGACCGGACTTATTGAAAAGGTGATTGAAGACGGCAGGAAAGAATATGTGTGCGTTCGCGACGCACACGGTATCGTGCGGTGTCAAAAAGATCCCGAGCTTCGGTCCATCCATAACCGGGCGTTCCTCGTAACCCCCGACGGCATGCCGTTGGTATGGGCACTGAAACACGCTGGTCATGTGGAAAGCGACAGGGTCTACGGGCCTGATCTCATGTTATCCGTTTTCAATGCCGGCAGCTCCAAAGGCTTGCGGCACTTCCTTTACGGCGCGACAGCCGAAACGCTCGAGCAACTGCAAGCGCGCCTTCTGGCAAAATTTCCGCAAGCACGGATCGTTGGCTCCTATGCGCCGCCGTTCCGCCAACTGTCGGTGCAGGAGGAAACAGATATTGCCGACCGGCTCAATCGGTCGGGCGCCGATATTATCTGGGTCGGGTTGAGCACTCCCAAGCAGGAGCTCTGGATGGCGCGCATGCGCGACCGTCTGGAGGCACCGATGCTCATCGGTGTCGGCGCTGCCTTCGATTTCCACGCCGGCCTCAAGCGCCAAGCTCCAAGGATCATTCAAAGAAGCGGCTTCGAATGGGTGTTTCGTCTTCTATGCGAGCCGCGACGGCTGTGGCGGCGCTATGCGCTCGTCGTGCCGACCTTCATCTCACTGACTGCCTTCCAGAGACTGGGCCTTCGGAAGTTTCCGATCGAAGACGCCGTTTCTGGATTGGGTACGTCGGGACAAAGGCCGTAGAGGAGTAAAAGCATCATGTCCTCATTTGCGCCGTCAGCGATAACATCGGGTCCGTCGAAGACATCCGCCACAAATGACATGGCGTCGCGGGCAATTCCGGCAGGTTCCGTGCCACCGATAGCAGCCAGGTCTGCCGATCCCTTGGGGCAGTCAGGGCTGAATATGCCGATCGCACTGCGGCGCCGGCTTCCGCGGCTCGCAACGTCGTCATTCCTGGTTGCCGGCGACATTGCAAGCTATCTGGTTGCCTATTTTACTCTCCTGTCCTTTCTTCCCAGTGGTTCGGAGAGCACGGTTTTGGAGCGTGCTTTCACCCTCGCAGCACTGGCTGCGATCGTTCTTTATGCATCGGCCGGCCTCTATCCCGGATATCGGCTGCACGACCACGAACATCTGCGGCGGCGCACGATGGCTGCCGTCAAGGTGGCTGTCCTGGCGGCATTCGGAGCAATCATCCTACCGGAAGGGGAACGGCTTCTGCTTGCCATCATTGGCTTCCTTGGCCTCGGGCTGATCGTTCAGCCATTCATGCATTGGTTCGCACGAGGCCTGTGCTGGAGACTTGGAATCTGGGGGGAGCGCGCGGTGATCATAGGGGGCCGCAATCTTCTCCCCACGCTCATGGCGCATTTCAAGGACCATTGGCAGTATGGCATCAGGCCGGAGCCCTTTTCCCCTGATACGTCGGAAACGTCGCCCGATGGCGGGCCATCCATTGCCCTGATTGCGGGTGACGCGGGCGCGCTTGTACCCGATCTGGCGGCGATGCGCGGGAAGTTCGCCGAAGTCATTCTCCTGTCCGATACGCCGAGCCTCAAGATCAGCGGCTTGCGACCTGCGGATGTCGGCGGAGAGATCGGTATTCGCCTCACCACCGGTGGGAGTTCGGTCAACACGGACCTGGTTCGCCGGATCCTCGATCTCGCAATCGCCATCCCTGCCGCAATCGTGGTTGCGCCCTTCATCGCGGTTGCGGCCGCCGCAATCTACGCCATCGATCCCGGACCCGTCTTCTTCCGACATGCCAGGGAAGGTCTGTCCGGCAAGCCGGTGCACGTCCTGAAACTGAGGACGATGTACAGAGATGCGGAACAGCGCCTCGAGGCATTGTTCCGAGAGAACCCCGCCATGCGTGCCGAGTGGTTGGCCCACTTCAAGCTCAAGGACGATCCGCGCGTCCTGCCGGTTATCGGACATCTCCTGCGCACTTCAAGCTTCGACGAGCTCCCGCAATTGGCGAACATCATTGCAGGCGAGATGGCCATCGTCGGACCGCGTCCGTTTCCGGAATATCACCTCCTGGCTATGGACGGCGAATTTCGAAACAAACGCCGTTCCGTAACGCCGGGGCTCACAGGCCTTTGGCAGATATCCGAACGAAGCAATGCGGATATCGAGCTGCAGCAGCAACTCGACGAGTTCTACATCGACAACCGGTCCCTGTGGTTCGACTGCCAAATTCTTCTCAGCACAATTCCTGCGGTCTTCAAGCGCAGGGGAGCCTACTAACCATCCTCGTTTCTACGGGGCAACCATCAACAACGGAGCACACCAATGCACGGACAAAAGCGAATTATGGTAACCGGCGGCACCGGCTTTCTGGGATCATTTCTGTGCGAAAGGCTCTTGCGAGAAGGCAATGATGTTCTCGCCGTGGACAATTACTACACCGGCTCGCGCGACAACGTGCTGCATCTTCTCGACGACCCACGCTTCGAGATCCTTCGCCACGACATTACCTTCCCGCTTTATGTGGAGGTCGATGAGATCTACAATCTCGCCTGTCCGGCATCTCCGGTCCATTATCAGTTTGATCCCGTTCAGACGGTCAAAACCAATGTACACGGGGCCATCAATATGCTTGGCCTTGCCAAACGCACGAAGGCGAAGATCTTTCAGGCCTCGACGAGCGAAGTCTATGGTGATCCGGCAGTCCATCCTCAGCCCGAGGAGTATCGAGGCAGCGTCAATCCCATAGGGCCGCGTGCATGTTATGACGAAGGCAAGCGGTGTGCCGAAACATTGTTCTTCGACTACCATCGTCAGTATGGCGTGGAAATCCGGGTGGCGCGGATCTTCAATACCTACGGGCCGCGCATGCAGACCAATGACGGCCGTGTTGTCTCCAATTTCATTGTTCAGGCGCTTCAAAACGAACCGATCACCATCTTCGGCAACGGCACGCAAACGCGTTCGTTCTGCTATGTGGACGATCTGATCGAGGGCTTCATCCGCCTGATGGGCGCGCCGGCCGGTGTCACAGGCCCGATCAATCTGGGCAATCCGGGAGAATTCCAGGTCCGGGAACTGGCCGAAATGGTCATCGAAATGACGGGCTCGAAATCAAGCATCGTTTACAAGCCTCTGCCGGTCGACGATCCGACGCAGCGCAAGCCGGACATCAGCCGCGCAAAACAGGACCTGGGCTGGCAGCCGACGGTGAACCTGCGTGAGGGGCTTGAGAAGACGATCGCCTATTTCGAGTGGAAGCTTTCTGGCGGAACCAGGAGCATGCCTGGCGTCCGGTCCCCGCAACCGGCTTACACCCATCTGCCTACCCCGGCCGTCGGCCTTCCTGTTCAGGAAGCCGTATCGATCGGGACGTGAACAGCAGCGTCGATCATAAGGCGAAGCTCGTTTTCTTTCGATGGGATGGTGCCGGAAACATGAATGTGCATAGCATACCAACAGGAGCAGCCCCTGTGGGCGCAAAACAACGATTGGGGCCTATCGTCTTTGCGGTCGATGCGGCCTACGCCGTTCCCTTGGCGACCGCCCTTAGATCGGTCGCCGAGAACAACAGAAGCGCATGGCCCCTGGATATCCATGTCATTCATGAAGGAATAAGCGAAGAAACCAAGCGACGGATCTTTGATTCTCTGCCCGCAAACTCTGCCGTCATCCAGTGGCATCCCATCGGTACCTTGTCCTTCGCGAGCGGATTTTCCACTCGCCCCGGCGTCTCGAAGATGACCTTCGCAAGGATCCTTCTGCCGCAGTTCCTCCCGGAGACTTGCAACCGGGCTCTGTATCTGGATGGTGACATCCTCGTGCTGACGGCGCTCGAACAGTTGTGGAATATCGATCTGGGCGAGGCAGTGATCGGGGCTGTACCGGATTACTGGCTGGACAATGTGGTGAGCAGCGGCCGGGGTGCTACAGGCGGCGCTCGAGTCGAGCGCTACTTCAACGCCGGCATTCTTCTTATCGACCTTGCAAGATGGCGAACCGAGCGAATATCGGAACGGTCTTTGGACTATCTCGATCGCTTTCCGACCACTGAATATTCTGATCAGGACGCTCTTAACGTCGCCTGCGACGGAAAGTGGAAAGTCCTGGACCGCGCCTGGAATTTTCAGTTCGAGCCTACGCAGGCGCTTGCTCGTATCACTCTCGAGCATAAGCCCGCGATCGTTCATTTCGTGACCAATGTGAAGCCCTGGAAATCAGGAAGCTTGAGCCCGAATGTCGCATTTTACGATACGTTTCGATCCCGGACCCGTTTTGCGCTCACGCGTCGGGAGCGCGTTCAGAGCGGCTTGAAGCGTGCAGGCTCCCGGCTGCTTGCCCGATCCGCCTTCTTGAGAGCTGCATGGTCTTGCACGAAGTCGGCGATACGGGCGCACGCTTCAACGTTGGCGCGAGTGAAACGGGGAGTGAAGAACACATAAGAGCGAAAGCAAGCCGAATTCAGGGTGTCATGAAATGGCCCGAACGAAACGATTGCCTGCGGAGGAATAAGTTTGCAACGTGTTGATGTCGTAATTCCCTGTTACAACTACGCTCATTTCCTGCAGGAATGTGTTGAAAGCGTTCTTTCGCAAGCCAATGTGGATGTGCGCGTTCTAATTCTGGATGACGCCTCGCCAGACAACACGCCGGAAGTCGGAATGGCCTTGGCATCCCGGGACAAACGGGTGGCCTATAGGCGGCACACGGTAAACAAGCGCCACATTGCCACCTATAATGAGGGGATCGAGTGGGCCGGCGGCGACTTATTCCTGCTTCTTTCCGCAGATGATTATCTTTTGCCGGGCGCGTTGGGCCGCGCCGCGGAGCTTATGCACAATCATCCGGATGTAGGTTTCACGTTCGGGAACGCACTCATCGCTGAGTCAGATGGCATCATAACCAAGCGGGTCGATCCTCTCGGAGACAATAATGTGCCCGCCATACGGGTCTTGTCCGGTCCGCAGTTCATGCGGTTGAGCGGAGCAAGCAACCTGGTTCCGACGCCGACGGCCGTCGTGAGAACGACGCTGCAAAAGCAGGTCGGCGGCTACCATAAGGAACTGCCCCATGCCGGCGATATGGAGATGTGGCTGCGGCTCGCATCGCATGCCGGAGTGGGCTACATCAACGAAGATCAAGCAGTATACCGCAGACATGCTTCGAATATGTCGCTGCAATACTATGGACAAAGTATTCTTCCCGACCTTCGACAAAGAAAACAGGCTTTCGATATTCTGTTTCGCCAGGGCGCAGATAGCCTCAAGAAAGATGAGAAACTAAGACGCTTTCTTGCCAGAGATCTCGGGAAAGAGGCGCTTCGACTGGCCGGCATGGCGTTCAATAATTTCGATGTTGCCACAGCCGTGGCTATTCAGCGCTTCGCTCTGGAGGTTTCCCCCGAAGTGCGAAATTCATTGCCCTGGATGAAGTTGGTCTGCAAGCAAACCATTGGGCCCAGATACTGGTGTGCCTTGAATTCTATTGGGCGACGAGTTGCAGGATGAGTGGGGTTCATCTGGTTCATCCGCAGGGCACGGAAACAATAGCCGATGGTTGAGCGCTTGATCGCTGCCCACGCCAAAACGCGGATGTAAGGCAGAATCGGAGATCTTCGACAGTTTCGAACGCGCTATGGCGACGTCAGATATTCGGGTAAGCGACAGCGGGTCCGAGGTGCCGCAGCTTAAACAGAACCCGGTGGCCTTTTGGTCTGCGCCACCGGGATAAGTTAGAGCAAGAACGTGCTTGCGGCATGTGAAAAGCTCTGATCGGACGACGGTGTCAGCACAGCGTCTTATTTGCGCTGAAGCCGGAAATACCACCCTGAAACAGATCATTTAGCTTGAACACAACTTCCGTTCTGTTCGTTGCTTTGACCTTTTTCATGATATTGCGAACATGTACCTTGACGGTGCTTTCTCGCAGATTGAGCTCATAGGCGATGATCTTGTTCGCCTTTCCGCGCCGAAGTGCCTCTACGACTTCGGCTTGACGATCCGTGAAGATCCCGGCCAGCGGACGAGCGGTCGTATTGCTGGACTCCAGCAGGTGACGCATGGCGAATAGCGTGCTTGCAGGCACAAAAACGCCGCCCGCTACCGACAGTGCGATCAGCTCCATGCAGACGCTGATGCTTACCGAAGCGGGTATGTAGCCCTTGGCCCCGTATTCGATCGCCCTCACGATTTGGCCGAAATCGTCGCTGTCAGCCAATATGATGACTGGTATCGCCCCGAATTCCGCAGCAAGGCTCCTGATCTGCCCCGAAACAGAGGGCTCATCGATCTTCTTGCCGCCAATGTTCAGGAGGATTGCCGAAAGCGGCGGATATTCGTCGCATTTCTGCTTCCACTCCTCGACACTTCCGAATGCCAGTATAAGTAAATCCGTCTTGTAGGCGGCCATGCACTGCGCGAGGCATTGCCGATCAAGTTCACGGTTGTCGAGGATAACCAAAGAGTGCTTTGGCCTCGACTGTAAGCTCAAACCAGTAGAACTATTCTCTACCTTAAGTGGAAGAGCTACATTTTCCTGCCTAAGGTCTAAATTTGGTACAAGCGCTGAATTCACTGCTTCATCCTCCCCAGCCGAGTTTCTCTACGCCTCAACAACAACCGAACACTCAAGCCCTTCAGATATGAGGGTTTGGCAGCACTAAAGTAGGAACTAGATACCACAGTTCCTTTTATCTTAAACTAGCTAATATAGGCTAAAGGAGCAGATTAGTTCCATCGTAAGGTGTAAAGAGGACTTAATTCTTGGTATAAACTCATGCGATACTAGGTCATTCGCGGAGGGGTTGATTACGTTGCTCCTCGGTTACGGACGAACTGCTAAACGCATGAAAATAATGCTCACCCCCGGCGCATGATCGGGGCCGGTCCGCGCTTGCTCCATCACCAATGTTGATCGTTGGCTATGAACTTCGGCGTACATCGTCATAGGTAGATACGTCTTTAGGTGAATAAGCTTAGACGTTTTGTTTCTTTACTCCGATGGCGAAAACAATTCTCTTTGAATGGAAAGAAATATTTGGTTTTTCGAAATGAAACCTTGGGCGCAATCATATGGTTGACGGTTTCATTTAGAAATCCGGTTTGTAGAAGAGTAAGGGGTGCATGCGTATGATTGCATCAAACGTAAAGCTGGATGATAGCTGCGTCATCCATCATCGAGATCTTGTGAATCTCTATGGTTGCACGATCGGCGCGGGAACACGCGTCGGCACTTTCGTCGAAATCCAGAAAAACGTCCTCGTCGGAAAAGACTGCAAAATCTCCAGCCACTCCTTCATCTGCGAAGGCGTGACGCTGGAAGACGGCGTTTTTATCGGCCACGGGGTGATGTTCACCAATGACACGTACCCGCGCGCCGTCAATGCGGATGGCAGTCTGCAGACCGAAGCAGACTGGGTTGTTATCCCCACGCTGGTCAAGCGCCACGCGTCAATCGGCAGCAATGCGACCATTCTGCCTGGCGTAACCATCGGAGAAGCCGCGCAGGTCGGCGCCGGGGCAGTTGTAACAAAAGATGTGCCTGCGGGCGCCATTGTCGCCGGTGTTCCGGCCAGGATTACCGGTCGCGTTCATGACCGGGCAGCTGACATGCAAGCGTTGGGAGGAATGCGATGATCGGTATTGCTGTTGTTGGATATGGGTATTGGGGCCCGAACCTGGTTCGCAACATCTCGGAAGCGGCCGGTGCGCAACTCATTTCAGTCTGTGATCTCAATGTCGAACGGTTGGCGGCTGTCAAAAGCCGCTACCCCGCAGTGACGATTACTGATGATTTTGAGGAAGTCCTGCGCGATCCGAGAGTGGATGCCATCGCTATCGCGACGCCGGTCTTCACCCATTTCAAGCTCGCAATGCAGGCTATGATGGCCGGAAAGCATGTCTTCGTCGAAAAGCCGATGGCTTCGACGACGGAGGAAGCCTCGCGGATGGTCGAAGAGGCCACACGCCGACGCCTCGTGCTGGCGGTCGATCATACCTTCGTCCACACAGGTGCCGTTCGCAAGATGCGCGAACTGGTCGAGAGCGGCTTGGGCGACATGTATTATTACGACTCGGTTCGCGTCAATCTGGGGCTTTTCCAGCATGATGTCAGCGTCATCTGGGATCTCGCGGTGCACGATCTCTCGATCCTGGATCATGTTGTGCAGGAAAGGCCGGTGGCTGTTTCAGCGACGGGCATGAGCCATGTACTCGGCGAGCCGGAAAACATCGCCTATCTGACGCTCTTCTTCGAAAGCAAGCTCATCGCTCACATCCACGTCAATTGGCTGGCACCCGTCAAGGTGCGCCGCACGCTGATCGGCGGCAGCAACAAGATGGTCGTCTACGACGATCTGGAGCCCAGCGAAAAAATCAAAGTCTACGACAAGGGCATCACGCTGAACCCGAATTCTCAGGCCTATGGCGAGAAGGTGCATCAGATGATGGTCGGCTACCGCAGTGGTGACATGTGGGCGCCCAAGCTCGATATGACCGAGGCATTGAAACGCGAACTGGATCAGTTCGTTGAGTGCATCGAGCAGAATTCGCGGCCCATCACGGACGGCCATGCCGGCCTGCGTGTCGTTCGCATTCTTGAAGCCGCAAGTCGGTCGCTCGCTCAGCGCGGCCGTATCATCGAGCTCGAAGAGGCGAGGCGCATTGCATGATCCCCTTTCTGGACCTCAAAGCACAATATCAATCCATCAAGAGCGAAATCGACGCCGCCGTGCTCGGCGTCCTGGCCTCGGGACAATACATACTGGGCGAGGAGGTCATCCGTCTTGAGCAGGAATTCGCAGATTATTGCAATGTCAAGCATGCGATTGCCGTCAATACCGGGACGAGTGCTTTGCATCTGTCCCTTCTTGCGGCGGGTGTCGGCCCTGGCGATGAAGTCATCACCGTGCCATTCACCTTTGTCGCGACGGTGTCGGCGATCTGCTACACAGGTGCACGACCTGTCTTCGTCGATGTCGAGCCCGTGACGCTCACAATGGATGCGGCCGAGCTCGAGGCGAAGATTACGTCCCGGACCAAGGCCATTATTCCCGTCCACCTCTATGGCCAGATGGCCGATATGGACGCGATCAAGGCGATCGCCGACCATTACCGGATACCGGTCATCGAGGATGCCTGCCAGGCACATGGAGCTTGCTACAAGGGCGCGCGCGCCGGCAGCATCGGCACATCCGGCTGCTTCAGCTTCTATCCGGGCAAAAACCTTGGCGCCTGCGGCGAGGGAGGTATCGTCGTCACGAACAGCGACGATCACGCCAAGACGATGCGCATGCTGCGTGACTGGGGTCAGGAGCAGCGCTATCACCATCTGCTGAAGGGCTTCAATTATCGCATGGATGCCATTCAAGGCGCTATCCTGCGTATCAAGCTCCGGCATCTCGAAGCCTGGACCGAGGCGCGTCGAACGCATGGTCGCCGCTACTCCTCGCTGCTTGCGGGATCGGCGCATTTAAAGACGCCTGCCGAGGCCGCGGAGCGGCGCCACGTCTACCACGTTTATGCCATCAGAAGCCGTGATCGCGATGCGCTTCAGCGCGTGCTCGCTGCAGAAGGCATTCAGTCCGGGCTGCACTATCCGATCCCCGTTCATCTGCAGAAGGCCCATACCGACCTTGGTTACCAAGCCGGTGATTTCCCGGTCTCGGAAGCCGCGGCACGGGAAGTCCTCTCGCTGCCGATCTATCCCGAGATGCCTGCGTGGCACGTCGATCAGGTGGCCGCTGCGCTGGAGTACGCCTATGTCAGCTAGTCGTGCAGGCGAGGCCAGGGTCGTGCAGGCGGTCCATGGCCGCCACGAAAGGCCGGCGGACCCTGCCTACCAGGCTGGGTTAGCCGAAGAACTCAGGCAATCATACGGGCGCGCTGGCCTGATCGAGCTCTACGGTCGCTTCGCCAGCGGTGACGGTGTCGTCGACACCCTGATGCGGAAAGCCATCTGGCAAGCGATTGCGCGCAGCTGCGGCACTGGACTTCAGGTCGCAGGTGGTGCCGGTTTCAAACATCCGGAGACCTTCGAAATCGGCAATGGCGTGTTCATCGGTGCCCAGGCCTATATCCAGGGGCGCTTCGACGGCACTTGCGTGATCGGCGACAATGTCTGGATTGGCCCGATGGCCTATTTCGACGCGCGTGACCTGGTCATTGAGGATTGTGTCGGCTGGGGGCCTGGCGCCAAAGTACTTGGCTCGACCCACACGGCACTGCCGGTTGACGTGCCAATCATCCGCACGGATCTCGAAATCAAGCCGGTCCGCATCGGCGCATGGGCCGATATCGGTACGAACGCGACCATTCTTCCCGGCGTGACGATCGGGAAGGGGGCAATCGTCGGGGCAGGCGCAGTCGTCGTCTCCGATGTCGAGCCGTTTTCAGTTGTCGCCGGTGTGCCGGCGAAGTTCATTCGCTGGCGCACGGAAGCCGATCCTGTGCTGGATATATCGCGTGGAGGAAGATCGTGAGAAATCAACGGGTGCTCATTACCGGCGGAGCCGGCCTGATCGGGTCTCATATTGCCGATCTCGTCGCATTGGAAAAACCGCGTGAGATCATCATCCTCGACAATTTCGTGCGCGGACGCCGGGACAATCTCAGCACGGCAATAGCCAGTGGGTCCGTTAACATCATCGAGGGAGATATCCGCGACAGAGCGCTTCTGGCAAAAGCCTTCGAAGGCGTCGACATCGTCTTTCATCAGGCGGCCATCCGCATTACGCAATGCGCGGAAGATCCGCGGCTCGCCTTCGATGTGTTGGCCGAGGGCACGTTCAATGTCCTTGAAGCAGCCGTCAAGGCAGGTGTGTCGAAGGTCGTTGCTGCCTCTTCTGCCTCTGTGCTGGGGCTTGCCGAGAGCTTTCCGACCACCGAAGCGCATCATCCCTACAATAACAGGACGATCTACGGGGCGGCCAAGACGTTCAACGAGGGGCTGCTTCGCAGTTTCGCGGACATGTACGGCCTGCGTTATGTGGCGCTTCGCTATTTCAACGTCTACGGGCCGCGAATGGACGTTTACGGCGCCTATACCGAAGTGCTGATCCGCTGGATGGAGCGTCTGGCCGCCGGAATGCCGCCGGTTGTCCATGGAGACGGTAGTCAGACGATGGACTTCGTCGATGCACGCGACATCGCCCGGGCAAACCTGCTGGCTGCGAAGAGCGATGTTACGGATGAAGTGTTCAATGTCGCGAGCGGCAGGGAAATAAGCCTCCTTGAACTCGCGCAGATGCTGAGCAGCATCATGGGGGTATCACTCGAACCGCAGCACAAAGAGGCTCGTGCGGTTAATGGCGTGACCCGTCGTCTTGCCGATATCAGCAAGGCCGAGAAACTCCTTGGATTCAAAGCGGAAATATCGATGGAACAAGGGCTTCGCGACCTCGTTGCCTGGTGGCAGCTGAAGACTGCCGCAGCAGGAGGTCAAGCTGCATGAGCCCGTCGCCGTCTACAATTCCGGTCGCCAAACCCGTTCTTGGAGAGGAGGAGGCGGAGGCTGCGCGCCGCGTTATTCTGTCAGGATGGGTGACGCAGGGGCCGGAAGTCGCTGCTTTCGAGAGCGAATTTGCCGCCTTTGTCGGTGCGGCGCATGCCTGCGCCGTTTCCAACTGCACGACTGCGCTGCATCTCGCCCTGAAGGCCGTCGGTGTCAGTGCCGGCGATGAAGTCATCACGGTCAGCCATTCGTTCATCGCAACCGCGAATGCCATTCGGTATTGCGATGGGGTGCCTATTTTTGTTGACATCGAGGCGGATGGTTACAATATCGACGCCAGCCTGATCGAAGCCGCAATCACACCGCGCACCAAAGCAATTCTCTGCGTGCATCAGCTCGGCATGCCTTGCGATCTCCGCCCGATCGTGGAGATCGGCAAGCGCCTTCAGATACCGGTTATCGAGGATGCAGCCTGCGCGACGGGAAGCGAAATCCTCTGGGACGGGCGCTGGGAAAAGATCGGCAAGGCGCATGGCGACATTGCCTGCTTTTCCTTCCATCCCCGGAAGGTCGTCACGACAGGTGACGGCGGCATGTTGACTACGGCCAATCCCGAATATGACCGAAAATTCCGGCTATGGCGCCAGCATGGCATGAGCGTTACCGATACCGTTCGTCACGGCTCGAAACAGGTGATCTTCGAAGACTATGACGAACTGGGCTACAACTACCGTATGACTGACCTTCAGGCCGCCGTCGGACGCGAGCAATTGCGGCGTCTGCCGGGGCTGATCGCGCAGCGGAGGCTGCTTGCCGAGCAGTATCGTAAGCACCTGTCCGTGATATCAGCAGGGCTGTCGCCGGTGGAGCCACGTTGGGCTCGCAGCAACTGGCAGAGCTTCTGTGTGAGATTGCCTGAAACGGTCGATCAACGGGCGGTCATGCAAGCCCTCCTCGATCAGGGGATCTCGACGCGGCGCGGCGTGATGAACATTCATCTGGAGAGAGCCTATTCCGACCGGAGCTCGCATCGCGTTGCCACAAGCCTGATGCGAAGCGTATCAGCGCAACAGCAAACGATTATCCTGCCGCTTTATGCTCAGATGACGGAGCTCGACATCGCACGTGTTGTCGAGGCACTTCGCGGAGCGCTTGCTGAAGCCGTGACCGGTCATGCGAGTGTGCAACGCGATCTGGACGTCGCTCTCGCCTGACAGCGTTCTTGCATGACGCAATATTTGCGATGACGAACAATGCGCGTATCACCAGATGCGCGCATTGTTCGTTATGCAGACTTCGCAATCCATCCCCGGATGATTGCTGGCACGGATTCTGGCGGAAGCAGATCGACCAGCATGCGCAGCGAATAGAGCCCGGTGAGAGCCACAGCGACGGAGCCAATCGCCGTCGCCGGCCATAGCGGCAGGACCGAGAACGCCAGGAAGACCAATCCCGAGACAGGCAGGAAAAGCAAAGCGTGCCTGCGATTGCCGGTGGACCAGCGAAAACCGGTAACCTTCCGCACGATCACGTAGATCAGAATGCTGTGCCAGACATAGAGGCCGAAAAACGCCATGCCGGCTCCTGGCGTGCCGAGCAGCGATACGAAGAACCAGGCGAGCCCCACATGAACGACTGCGGCCGCCACCTCCGTCCAGAAGAAAATCGCCTGGGTACGCTTCGCCACGACAATGAAGCCCATTGGCCAGGAGATGATCCGGAGCATCATTCCAAGGCAAATCCAGCGCAAAAGATCCACGGCCCCGTGAAACTCCGCAGAATAGAACAGGCTCATCATGAGCGGCGCCAAGGTCAGCGTGGCGAGCAGACCGGGGCCGGCCAGCAACATGCTGATTTCCGCCTGTTCATTGACCAGCCGATTGCATTCGGCATCGTTGTCCGCTGCTGCTGTCAGCCGTGGATAGAAATCCGTTCCCATAGCCTGCAGGATGAAGCCGGCGTAGAGGCCGCCAAGGCCCCAGGCTGCCTGATACAATCCCGCCGCCATGACGCCACCCTCCTTCAGCACGATGAGGCGGATGGCATAGGCTGCACCGAAGGTCAGAAGCCCGCTTGCCATGAAGACGAAGCCGAGCCTGAGCAGCGCCGACACTTCCCGGCCGAACTGGCGCGCGGGCATTGGCGAGGGATGCGGGTAGATCCGCCGGCTGTACCACCAGGTCGGAAGGATTGAGGCAGCCGCGATCACCACGAGAGACGGTGCGATCGCCTGCATGCCGAACAAATAGATCAGCGGGATGCTGACCGCCGTGCCGAAAAGCCCGGCAAGCACGTTGATGCGGGCAAGATCTGCAATGCCCCGCAGGCCCTGGATCAATGCAGTCTGCCCTGCGGAGACCAGTCGACAGAAGATTGCCAGCGACAACAATGCAATGCCACCGGCATGCTGGTAGTCGCCGAAAGTGAAATTCGAGACCGGGAATGCCAGCGCGGCGAGAAGGAGCGCGCCAAGCAATGCGAGCACCATCGATATGCGTCTGAGCACTGTCGCCGATCGCGCGATCCTTTCTGCGTCATCGGTGCCCGCAGCTTCGGCAATCTGGCGCACGCCACTGCTTCCCACGCCAAGCCCGGCAATCGCCTGCGCGATATCGAGGATTGACCCGTAAAGGCCCATGAGCCCCACGCCTTCCGGCCCGAGCAGAACAGCCATGGCTTTGTTTCTGATAATGCTGAGTGCAACGTTCACGAGCGAAGAGCCGCCCATCAACATCGTCGACTTGAGGATCTGAGTATAGGTCTGGCTGCTGGGTGGGGTCATGCGCAAAGTCATCAGAAGCCCCAGCCGTTTATCCCGTGATGACGCTCAACCGCCCGCCGAAAGCGCGACTGCGGCACATGCTTTTCGCGCGTCACCGGCTCACCTGACTGATATGCGCCTCTGTCTGAGCAGGCAGCGCAGTGGCGTCCTCGGACGGCGCATCCGCGATGCGGGGCTGTGTTACCTTGACCACGTCACCCGGCGCCAGTTCCGTCGTTTCGGAGGCCTGGAACTGATTGACTTGTCCATTGTCCCGCCGGCTCACGGTGAATGTCAGCGGAAGTTCTTCACCGCTGTCACTCACGTTGCTGCCGTTGGAGAGTTCTTCAAGAAGCAGCTGTTGCGTCGTGTCGCGCTTCAATCTGAGCTGATCGAGGTTGGCCTTTTCCGCCTGCACCTCGGAAGCGACTTCGCTCCGGCGTGTGTCGGAAAGTCCCTCGAGATTGCGCGTCGTCTCGTTGATCGCCTGGCGACCCCGCATGATAGCAGTGACGAGGTCGAGCCGGTCGGAGCGATAGGTGGTGAGCAACCGTTCCAGATCCATCTGGCGTGAGGTGATCGTGAGCCCCTTCTCGACCAGTGTCTTGACGCTGGTCAGCTGCTCCTCGACCGACTGGATATTATCATCCGAACCCTTCAGCTTCTCTTCCAGCGTATCGATTTCCGCCTTCAAGAGATTGCGCAATTCGACAAGCGCCGTCGACTGCCTGTCCAGCGCGCTTGCGCGAGCCTGAAATATGACCCTCTCCTCGTCATAGATACTGGCGGCATATTGCTGGTCGGCGGCGGGCGGCTGGTCGAAGCTTATCTCCTTTGCTCCGGCCATTTCCGCTTGCAGCCGCGCGAGCTTTGCGGAGCTGCGCAGCAGCGAATGGTCGATTTCCCGCAAGTCGCCGGCAAGCGTGATCGTCTGCGATCGTTGCCGTGCTCCCGGCCGCAGTGGGCCGCCGCTCATGGCCAGAGATTGCAGGACGCTAAGGCCGGAGCGAAACTTGTATTCCCCCGGCGTGGTTACGTCTCCCACGACATAAATGGACGGGTAGTCGAGAACATCGATGGTGACCGCAGGTGTCTGGGCCAAACCCATCTTTTCCTGCAGGCGCTTGGCAATCTCGTTGGTAAGGCCGGCATTATCCAGATTTCCAACGGACAGCGATCCCAGAAAGGGCAGGGAGACTGCGCCTTCATTCGAAATCGTATATTCGCCGCCAATCGCATCCCATCGCTCAAACTGGCCCTTGGACGGCATCCATTGGACGACCGTCAGACGGATTTTCGTTTGCGGAGCAAAGGGTGTGCTGTCGGCGAGAGTTGGCGACACAGCGCCGGTGAAAAAGACGAGTGCGCTGACGGCAAACGTCGCACGAAAGAACATGTGAGGAACGCGGTACGAAAGCTTCATATACATGTCCAGCCTGCAAAGCATCCTTAAACGGATACAGGTTCAATGCCTTAGGCGCTGCGCGCACCCCGAACACCGGGTCCGAGGCCGCAATACCAGTGTGCAGCCTCGCGAAGCCTTGAGGAAGATGAAGGCCGGATGCTTGGCTTCATCACTATTGATGAGACGGCGTAGGGTGCTTCAACCCAAATCGAACGGGAATATAAGTCCTCGGCTCACGAACGTCCGTTGGAAGCGGAGGGGTTAGGCGTCCCCACAGATTGGCGTCATAAGCCAGGAAATTCAATCAGATCGCATCCCGCTCCGTGCGCAGATTGGCGACGACGCGTCTGTTCTGCACCTTGCAGGAGCGTTGCGTGCAGTCGCGAACTTCGCGGTCCGCACCGTACCCCTTGGCCCACATGCGGTTGGCGTCGACGCCCTTCGAGACGAGATAGGCCATGACGGCATCGGCGCGCTGCTGCGACAGGTTCTTCATTTTCGATTCCGAACCGGAATCATCGGCAAATCCCTGCAGTTTGATCAGCCAGGCCGGGTTCCTGTTCAGCCAGGCAGCCTGGTTGTCCAGCGTTGTCATGGCGACGGTATCGAGTTTGGCGGAATCTTGCGTGAAGTAGATCCGTCGGCCGATACTGAGGATGAAATCCTCTTCACTGCCAGCCTTGACGTTCTCGAAACCGGGTGCGGGATCGTTGGTCTGGCCGGTCAGCGGTGCTGCCGCAGGCTCCTCTACGGCGGCGATATCGGTGGTGGTGCAGGCCGTGAGCGCCAGAAGCATGGCCGAGGCGGCAAGACGCCTCGCATATGCGGTCAAAACAGACATCAGGGTGATTTCCTCATTCGACCGGGGTGGCCTGGCTGACCTCGGCGGCGGGCGCCTGGTCGGCAATATGCGGCAGAACCTGCACCGCGGTGCCGATCGGGCAACGCTGGTAAAGATCGATGGCGTCTTCGTTGAACATGCGGATGCAGCCACTGGAGGCATCCTTGCCGATGCTCCACGGTTCCAACGTGCCATGGAAGCGGTAGCCGGTATCGACGCCATCACGCAGCAGGTACATGGCACGGGGGCCGAGTGGATTCTTCGGTGAGCCTCCCGCCACGAATTCCGGCAGCTCGGGATGACGCTTGCGCATCTCCGGAGGCGGGGTCCAGCGTGGCCAAAGCGATTTGTTGTCGATCGTGGCGCGGCCAAACCATTTGAAACCCTCGCGACCGACGCCGACGCCGTAGCGAATGGCTGTCTTGTTCTCCATGATCACATAGAGAAAATGATGGCGCGTATCGACGACAACGGTGCCGATCGGCTCGCTGCTGAAATATTTGACAACTTGGCGGTGCCATTGCTTGTCGATCTTGGCGAAGTTGGTCGCTCGGAACGTGACACCATTATCGACGGCAGTGCCGGCAAAATAGGAAGCCGCCTGGGCAAAAGCCGGTTTTTGTACCGCGCCGGTGCCGAGTAACGCCAATCCACCAAGCAGAATATCCCTGCGAGTCCACACCATCGGCCGTATCCCCCTCAAAGCCAAGCAGCGCGGTGCCAGTAAATCAGATTTTTCATTTGCCACAACACAAAACTCTTCTCATCCCCTAAAGACTGAGATGGAGTTGCTAATGTCCGGGGTCTGCGTTGCTCTGATCGTTACTCGGAGAGGACGGCGCTATGCCCACCTGCATAACATAGTCAGGAGGCGGCCAAGAACTGTGCGGCCTTGCGAAGTTGGATCCCGATTCCGTGTATCGAGCTGTTGATCAAACCGTCGCTCAACTCAGAAACTCCTGCAAATTCAATCTTGAAAAAAACATGCTAGAAATTGTCAAGTTTTTTTGATTTACCTCTCTCGTTGCGAAATATGCGGAATTTGCAATCCGGCGTTTGGCTGGCCTGCCGGTTGTTCATCTCCGCGTTTCTTTTTGGATATTGCTATGGGCATCAGGGAGGACGACCGGCGGTATGCGGTCTATGCGGCACATCGCTCCGACCTCATTCGATACGCTACGCCCATCGTCGGTTCGCGAGAGGAAGCGGAAGACCTCGTCCAGGAGGTCTTCATAAAATTCGTGCCGGAAGACGCGGCCACACCCCAGAAGCTGAAGGCGTACCTCTTCCGCATGGTGCGCAACCTCGCGCTCGACGTGCGCAGGCGCCAGAAGCGCGATTTGCGCGCCCGTCCGGAGGATACGCCATGGTGGGGGCTCCCCCTTGATGCGGGAACACCCGAGGAAAACGCACTCTTCTGCGATCAGGTCAGACAGGTCGAGGCGATCCTTTCGGCAATGCCGGAGCAGACGCGCGTCGCCGTGGAAATGCATCGTTTCGGCGGATACCGCATGGAGGACATCGCCAGCCACCTCGACATTTCGGTGGCTGGCGTCCACAGGCTGATCAAAGCCGCAATTGTCGAATTCGCCAAAAAAATGGGATGATCCGCTAAGAATCTCGAATCCGCGTGAAAAAAACGGGCGAGATAAACGTCATTGTTCGTGAAGCGGTAAAACAGCGGGGATGCGACGTGGTTTGGCTACAGGAAAGACTGGGAACTGATGGCCGTCGAACCGGATAAAAGGCCTGATGTTTCGGACGAGGCGCTGGAGGCTGCGGCTGACTGGTTCCTTCTCCTGCAGGAAGGGCCTGAAGACGCTGAGCTCAAAGTGCGCTTCGATCGCTGGCTGAGCAGCGGTAGCGAACACCGCCTGGCCTGGGAGTGCACGAGGAAGGCATGGGCCGCGATGGGGCAGGTGGTCCCGGCCATGCGATCGCAGTGGGAGTATGCGCCAAGATCGGAGGTCCGGCCTGACATGCGCAAGCCGCCAGCGGCTCGGCATCGCGCATCATGGCGGCGGGTTGCCGTGGCGGCGGCGGTCGTGGCCGCGCTCTGTCTTGGGCTCGTCATTGCGCCCGGCCTTCTGCTTCGCCTAAGCGCCGACTATTCAACGTCCACGGCCGAGACCCGCACGATCACCCTTGAGGACGGCAGCACGGTAACGATGGCCGCCGCGACCTCGATAGCCTTGGGCTACAGCGACGGACGGCGGGGCATCAAGCTTCTTGCCGGTGAGGCGTATTTCGAGGTGGCGCCGGACAAGGACAGGCCCTTTATGGTGGAGGCAAATGGCGTCCGTGTCGAGGTGCTCGGCACGGCCTTCGATGTACAGCTCGCCGACGGGCTGACCAGCATTGCCCTCGCGCATGGTTCCGTTCAAGCATCTGTTGAAGGTTCGTCTGTGACCCCGCCCGAACGACTGGTGCCCGGAGATCTGCTGACCGTCGATCCGAACAGCGCGGTCATGACGAAGGACACGATCCCGGTCGACGAGATTGCCAATTGGCGCAATGGCGAACTCTATGTCGTCAACGCGACGCTCGGTTCGGTGATCGAGCAGATCCAGCGCTACCACCCGGCCTGGATATCGGTTCCCGACGCGACACTCGCCCGTCAGCAGGTCACGGGCTTCTACAATCTCAAGCAACCCGATCAGGCGCTGCGTGCGCTGGTCGAGCCTTATGGCGGGAAGGTCCGCTCAATATCCTCGCTCGCGCGTATCGTCAGCCGGTTCTAGAAAAAATTTGACTGTAATTATCAAGATTTAGCGGAATCCACTCAAAGACCTGAAAAAACTCTGAGCACTAATCGTCATTTCGTTGAAAGCGCCGGGCACGACATCGGCGCAAACGACTGGAGAGACGAGAGTGAGCATGCGGGTGAGGGTAGGGGTTTTGGGGTTCAACGGGACGCGCCAATCGGGCGGGCGCGTGCGGCGAGCGCGGTTGTTGGCGACAACGACTTTCGTAATTTTATCGGTCGTGACCAGCGCTCGCGCGCAGTCGACGCCGGCCGGTCAGGTACAAGCACAAGCGGCCACCGCACTCCCCTTCAATATCCCGTCCCAGCCCCTGGCGAGTGCAATCCGTGCGTTCGGGCGTCAGTCCGGCATGCAGATCACGCTGTCGTCGGCGCCGACAGGCTCAGTGAACACCAGCGCCGTCGTCGGCCGATTGACGCCTGCCGACGCGCTTGATCGAATGCTGTCGGGAACCGGAATATCGGCACATATTTCCGGAGATGGCGGCGCAGCGATGATCGGCAGCGCCGAGATCGTGAACGCCATTCCGCAGGAGGATGGTGTTACCCAGCTTGCTCCGATCGTCATCAAGGGCGGCCGGCGTGCAAGTTCCGGTTCGGGCTATCGCGGCACGCCCGACTGGGTCTACGAGGAGCCGGCAAGCGTCAGCGTTATTTCCAGGGAAGCTATTCAAAGCTCACCCGCCCGCAACGCGCGCGACCTGCTCGACACGGCCGCTGGCGTCTATGCCAACCGCTCCGAGGGGCAGAACCCCGGCGTCACGGTCAATATTCGCGGTCTTCAGGATCAGAACCGCGTCGTCACCATGATCGACGGGGCGAGGCAGAATTTTCAGCGCAACGGCCATGGATCAACGCAGCGAACCTATGTCGAAACTGCCTTCATCCGCGAAATCGACGTCGAAAAGAGCGGCACGTCGGGCGTTGGCGGAGCCGGCGCACTCGGCGGTTCGGTCAACTTCCGTACCGTCGAGGCCGATGATCTCATAGAAGACGGCCGCCAGTGGGGCGGCGAGGCAAACGCGACCGTCGGCACCAACGAGTTCCAGTTCGATGGGGCAAGCATGGCGGCGGTCAGACTGTCGGACAGCTTCTCGGTGCTCGGTGGCATCAGCCACAAGAAGATCGGCGCCTATGACATTGGCGAGAACGGCGACATCAAGCTCTATGACAGCTCCGTGCATGACGGAGCGGCGATTTTCACGGGGCAGGACTCCTACTCCTACCTGCTGAAGGCTGAGGCGGAACTCACCGACGATCTCGACACATCGCTGACCTGGCTTCGCAACGATTCCGATTTCAGCCAGGGCTCCTACAACAATGATGGCGACCTTGATGAGGACACGCAGCAGGTCCTGAACGATACTCTTACTAGCAGCCTTCACTGGGATCCGGACAGCGAGCTCATCGATCTCAACGCACGCCTCTGGTACAACCACACGCGAAACCGCGAGAAACGCTATGGCTCGGCCATCAACGACGACGGTTTTCCCGTCAATTACGCTCTCGGCACACTGGGTTTCAGCATCGACAACACCAGCCGCTTCGACACCTCGGCCGGTTCACTTTCGCTGAATTACGGTGTCGAAGCTTTCTTCGATCGCGGCAAGACGGAGACGCTCGAGGACTACTTCCTCAACGGCGTCGACATGACAGCCACCTATACCGGCACGACCCCATCAGGCGATCGCGATGTCTATAGCGCCTTTGCCAATGCCACCTTCGAGCATGACGATTGGCTGATGGCGCAGGCCGGCCTGCGCTACGACTACTACAATCTGTCGGGCGATGCATCGCTCTACGGCCTGGAAGTGAAGACCATCGATAACCGGAGATGCCGGTTGTACTTCCCTAATGGTGTGACCTGCCGGATCTGGACAGGCACCATCGATCGCGTGACGGTCTATCCGGAAAATGTCATCCCTGTCGACAATTCGGACGGCGCGCTGCTACCCTCCGCCATGCTCGCGGTCAAACCCGTCGACTGGCTGCAGCCCTTCGCCAAATATTCGCGCAGCTTCCGTCCCCCGACGATCATGGAAACCTTCCTGACGGGCGGTCATCCCGGCGTCAATCTCGTGGAAAACGCCCCCAATCCCGATCTCGTGGCCGAAGAAGGCAACACTTTCGAGCTTGGCGTGAATACCACCACCGACGGGCTTTTGTCCGCTGATGACAGCGTGCGCCTGAAGGCCGTCGGCTTTTATCGAGAGATCGAAAACTATATCGCGCTCGGGACAG
Organism: Rhizobium sp. 1399; assembly: GCF_031455475.1. Taxonomy (NCBI): domain Bacteria; kingdom Pseudomonadati; phylum Pseudomonadota; class Alphaproteobacteria; order Hyphomicrobiales; family Rhizobiaceae; genus Rhizobium; species Rhizobium sp. 1399. The sequence goes on from NZ_JAVDSU010000016.1 coordinate 26,843, forward strand.
TTCATCGCGCCGAAACGGGCCGCGACTACGCCTCTTATGTCAATGTCGACGGCACAACGCGCATGAAGGGCATCGAACTGGAGGCGAGCTACGACGCAGGCAAATGGTATGCCGGCCTTTCCTATACCTATCTGAAGACGGATTTCGGCACGAGCTACAACTACGACGGCACGAGCTACGAGATCGAGCCCTCGATCATTTTCGTGCCGCCGCGCAACAAGTTCACCATCGATGCGGGCATGCGGCTTTTCGACGACAAGCTGACGATCGGCGGTCGCGCCACCCATGTCGGCGGCACGTCACCCAACATCGGCGTGTTGGCGAGCAACTACGTCACCGAAGACTATTCGCTCTACGACATATACGGGTCCTACGCCTTCAACGACACCGTCAAGCTTCGCTTCGCCGTCAACAACGTCACCGATGTCGCCTACGTCCCGGCGCTCGGGACCATCAGTCTGCCCGGACCGGGACGCACGGCGACGGCATCGCTCAACTTCAAGTTCTAAGCAATTTCCCGGCCGGCAGGTCGCGGATCCGAGGTTCGTCGATCGACGGACAACCAACCATCAATGGAGAAAGACAATGAGTGTAGGAATTCAGGTCCCCGCCGGTGCGCCCGATTGGGTCAACTATCTCGAAACCACGTGGCTCAACTCCTTCTCATATCGCAGCCATGGCTCGTTCAGCCCGGGCTCGGCGCCTTATGACCAGTGGGTCGCCGGCAACGCCGGTACCGCCCAGTCGGGCGTCATTCTCAATGGCGATTTCAGCTATATTCCGCCGGGAGGCTTCGTCGGCTCGCTCGACACGCTGGAATTCGGCTCGCATCTGACCGGCAGCACGACCGCCGGCTACGATCTCAGCACCGTGCTGACGCTGGACCTGTCGGATGCCACAGCCTCCACCGCGTTCACCTATGCGATCTACTACCTCTCCAACTTCGCCGACCTGACGCATCTCTACGATTATCTCGGCGAACAGGGTACGACGCAGACCGGCAATAGCGGCGGCCTCGGCGAGACCCTCTACAGCTTTGCTGGCGACGATGTGCTGACAGGCGCCGGTGCGAGCGACTTCGACACCTTCTACTATCGCGCCGATCTGAATGCCGGCGGATGGGGCGACGACACCGTCACCGACTTCGTTGACGGCAACGACCTGATCGTTCTCGACGGTTATGGCTGGGATGATTACAGCGACTTCGTGACGGCTGGCGGCAGTATTTCCGGCTCGACGATCTCCTACGCCGGGAGCAGCATCGATGTCGCTTTCGCCGGCGGCGGCACGCTTGACAGCTCCGATCTGATCTTCGTCGCGTGATTGGCCGATGAGGAACCAGTTTTTGGTTCGGACGTCGTCGCAGCGTTTCGCTGCGGCGACGATCCTTCCGCTGAAGAGCAACGCTGTCAGCATCGCCCTCATCAGCGGGGTCGTCAACCTGCTTGCCCTGACATCGCCCCTGTTCATGCTGCAGGTCTATGACCGCGTGCTCGCAAGCGGCAGCGTTCCGACGCTGATTGGTCTGGCGGTGCTTGCCGCCGGCCTCTACGCATTTCAGGCTGTCCTCGATATCGTCCGCGCCCGTGTCTTGTTGCGGATCGGCGAGCGGTTCGACGGAAAGCTCAGCGCCCGCGTTCATGAGGCCGTGATCCGCCTTCCGTTGGTGAGCCGGTCGCAAGGTGACGGCCTGCAGCCGTTGCGGGATCTCGACAATGTCCGCGGCTTCCTGTCCGGCACCGGACCGACGGCCTTCTTCGACCTTCCGTGGATGCCGCTTTATCTCGGCATATGCTTCCTCTTCCATGTCTGGATCGGCGTGACGGCGCTTGCCGGCGCGATCATTCTCTTCTCGCTGACACTGCTTACGAACGCCCTGTCACAAGCCCCCATCCGCGAGACCATCGCCCAGAACATGGCCCGCAACGGCCTGCTCGAAGGCACCCGTCGCAATGCGGAAGTCGTTCGTGCGATGGGGCTGGAAACGCGGCTCGCCCAACGATGGCTGAAGGTCAATGCCGCTTATCTTGCGGCCAACCGGCGGGCCGGCGACATCGGCGGCGGCTTGGGAAGCATGTCGAAATCGCTGCGCATGATCCTGCAGTCCGCCATCCTTGCTGTCGGTGCCTATCTCGTGATCACGCAGCAGGCCACGGGCGGCATCATGATCGCAAGCTCGATCATGATGGGCAGGGCGCTCGCCCCGGTCGAACTCGCAATCGGCAACTGGAAGCCGTTTCTGATGGCACGCCAGAGCTGGGCAAGGCTTCAGGACCTGCTCGACAAGATCCCTGAGGCCAACCCCGTCACGGCTCTGCCGCGCCCCGAACGTGAACTGCACATCGAGGCCGTGACCGTGGTGCCTCCGGGCGAAAGAAAACCGACGCTCGCCGGGCTCGGCTTCTCGTTGGCGGCAGGAAGCGCGCTCGGCGTGATCGGTCCGTCCGGATCGGGAAAATCGACCTTGTCGCGTATCCTCGTCGGCGCCTGGCAGCCATCGGCAGGCAAGGTTCGGATCGATGGCGCAAGCCTCGACCAGTGGGACAGTGCCGCACTCGGTGAGCATATCGGCTACCTCCCGCAGGGCGTGGAACTGTTCGACGGAACCATTGCCGAAAACATTTCGAGGTTCGAGGAAGCTCCTGATGCGGAAGCGATCATCGCCGCGGCGCGCACGGCCGGTGCCCATGAGCTCATTTTGAAGTTCGAACTCGGCTATGAGACGCAGATCGGCGAGGCCGGAACCGCACTTTCGGCAGGTCAGCGCCAGCGTATCGGCCTTGCGCGTGCCCTTTATCGCGATCCGTTTCTGGTCGTTCTTGACGAGCCCAACGCCAATCTGGACGCCGAGGGTGAAGCAGCTGTCGTCAGGGCCATCGCCGCGGTTCGAGATCGCAAGGGTATCGTCGTCGTCGTTGCTCATAGACCCAGTGCGCTTGGGATCGTCGATCACGTGCTGATGATCGAGAGCGGCAGACAAAAGGCGTTTGGCCCCCGCGACGAGGTTCTTTCCAAAGTTCTCAAGAGCGGTCCGGGCCTGCCGGCGGGCCGGGGCTTTCAGGCAACAGGCTCCAGCATTGCACCGCTGCGAGTGATCGCAAACGTTGCTCAGGCCACATCCGATGCAGCAAATGGCGCTAGCCCGGACAGTCAGGAGGATGCCGATGTCAGACATTGATGACCGCGAAGTCAGTCGCTCAATCCGGCGCCACCTGATGGTGGGCGTCATCGCCTCGCTCGCTATGGTCGGGGGCGCCGGGGCCTGGGCCTCGGTGACGGATCTTGCCGGAGCGGTGGTAGCGCCGGGGCATTTTGTCGTCGATTCCTATGTCAAGAAAGTCCAGCACCCGACGGGCGGGGTCGTCGGAGAAATCCTTGTCGGTGAGGGTGATGAGGTCAGGGCCGGTGACGTCCTCATGCGCCTCGACTCCACCCAGACCCGCGCCAACCTCGCGATCGTCACGAAGCGGCTCAACGAACTGGCGGCACGGCTGGCGAGACTTGAAGCCGAACGTGACGACCTAGATGACATTGCTTTTCCGGACTGGCTGCTTGCCGATCGTGAAGATCCGGAAGTGGCTGCAGCCATCCACAGTGAGTCTCGTCTGTTCCAGTCTCGGCGCGACGCGAGGGAAGGGCAGAAAGCCCAGCTCAATCAGCGCATCGCACAGTTCGAGCATGAAATTGCCGGGCTGAAGGCTCAGGAAGTTGCTTATGGCGAGGGAATAGAGGTTCTCAATACGGAAATATCCGCTCTGAACAGGTTGCGCGAACAGGGTATCGTTTCCGACCAGCGGCTGAACGGCCTCAAGACCCAGGCTGCGACTTTCGGCGGAGAACGCGGCGAGAAGATTGCGTTCCAGGCCCAGTCGGCTGGCCGGATTACGGAAACACGGCTGCAGATCCTGCAGATCGATCAGGATCTCAGAACCGAAGTCGGCCGCGAATTGCGGGAGGTCCAGGCGCAGATCGGCGAATATGTCGAGCGCAAAGTGGCAGCCGAAGACGACCTGAAACGCATCGATATTGTCGCTCCGCAATCCGGCATCGTGCACCAATTGGCGGTCCATACCGTCGGCGGTGTAATCTCTCCTGGCGATCCGATCATGCTGATCGTGCCGGAAGGCGATGATCTGGCCCTTGAAGTTCAGATCGCGCCGAAGGATGTGGATCAAATCCAGATCGGACATGCCGCCTTGTTGCGCATGACCGCCTTCAATCTTCGTACGACGCCCGAACTCAACGGCTTTGTCAGCAGAATTGCGGCCGATCTGACCACCGATGAGCGGTCCGGTCAGTCCTATTACATGGTGCGCGTCGCTATTCCGCAAGCAGAAAAAGAAAAGCTGAAGAGCCTCACGCTTGTCCCCGGCATGCCGGCCGAGGTGATGATCAAAACCGCTGACCGCACCGCCCTTTCCTATCTCGTCAAACCGCTTTCCGACCAGATCTTCCGCGCGTTTCGGGAGGACTGAGGCCGATGGCGATCGTTAGAAATCAAAGCGCGGCTGTCGATCGCTACCAAGCTGTCCGTGCAGTGCTGAGCGCGAACGTATAGGAAGAAGTGACAAGGGCAACGTGAGCCTTGAGCGAAACGGCACAGTTTCCGGGATAGGAGAGGTTGTGCTGGACTAGATGTTTGAGCAGCTCATCGGCGTTGCGCTTTTCAGTCAGCGGAAATGTCACAGTCATATGCGTTCCTCCGAGGAGCAAATTGACCCTTCGGAGGGATTTAGGCCCGAATTCTTTTGCGCTGCAACAAGAAAATTTTAACCGTAAAATTAAAATCGATTAGTTTTAGAGACGGTTATTTTAAAATCGTTTTAAATCATCCAGTGATTTTTGGCGCGGGCGTACAGAGCGGCTGCGACAAAATGCACGCAGCCGGATAAGACCTTGTTAACCATCCAGGTCTCAGATGGGCAGAAGTTTAAACGTTCTACCAGAGCCGTGGGAATGTGTTCCGCCGCGTAGGGCTTTAAATCCGCACATGCCTCCCCTCGAGAGTCGATGCCGACGGGTGGGTTATGCGCAAGTGCGTTCTGTTCTCGGTGTGTGGCAATGTCGATCATTCATAGTATCAGCGTAAGAAGCGGTCGGCTGGTAAAGCTCACCTTCGAATCTGCCCCCTTCACGCGAGCCGCTCGCAAGACCGCCGGAACGGCCCGGCAAGCCAGAAGCCGTATTGTCACCCTCGCAGGCGTCCTCGGCATCGTCTACGTCGGAATGTTCGGCAAGCTGATCTATTATGGCCTTGCCGTCGACACGACGACATCGAGCATTCCGCCAAATCCGATCATGGCCTCACGGCCGGATATCCTCGACCGCAACGGCGAACTCCTGGCGACCGATATCCGCACGGTTTCGATGTTTGCCGAGCCGAGCCATATGGTCGATGTCGATGAAGCGGTCGAGAAGCTCACGCAGCTTTTCCCGGAACTCGACCGGAAAACGCTCTATCAGAAACTGTCGGACAAGCGTTCGCAGTTCACATGGCTGCGTCGCCAGCTGACGCCGAAGCAGCAAAGCGAGGTTCTGGCTCTCGGCCTTCCCGCCATCGGCTTCCGCCCCGAAGTGAAGCGCTTCTATCCTGGCGGGCGCACGGCGGCCCACATTCTCGGCTATGTCGATATCGACAACAAGGGCATGGCCGGCATGGAGAAATATCTCGACATGCAGGGGCTTTCTGATCTGGAATCCACGGGGCTTGCGGTGCGCGAAAATCTGGAGCCGGTGAAGCTGTCGATCGACATCCGGGCGCAGAACGTCGTTCATGACGTCGTCACCGACGCTATCACCACCTATAAGGGTAAGGCCGCAGGCGCCGTCATTCTCGACATCCATACGGGCGAGGTTCTGGCCATGGCCTCCGCTCCCGATTTCGACCCGAATGACCCGCAGGCGACCGGCAGCGAAGGCTGGCTGAACCGCATGTCGAACGGCACTTTCGAAATGGGCTCGACCTTCAAGACCTTCTCGATGGCATTGGCGCTCGACAGCGGCACGGTCAAACTCTCAGACAGTTTCGATGCCACCGGCCCGCTGCATTACGGCGGCTTCATCATCCATGACGACCATGACGTGCCGCGCCGCTGGCTGACCATTCCGGAAATCTTCCGCTATTCCTCCAATATCGGTACGGCGAGGATGATGGATCTGGTCGGCATGGATCGCCAGAAGGATTATCTGACCCGCTTTGGCCTCTTGACGAAGATGCAGACCGAACTGCCGGAGGTGAAAACGCCGACGCAGCCGAAAGTATGGAAGAAGATCAACTCGATCACGATCTCCTTCGGCCATGGTGTCGCGACCACGCCATTGCAGACAGCGGTTGCCGGTGCCGCTCTCGTCGATGGCGGTGAGCTCATAGAGCCGACTTTCCTGCCGCGCTCGGCCGAAGAGGCAGCGAAAACCGAGCAGCAGATCGTCAAGAAAGGCACAAGCGACACGATCCGCGCACTCTTCAAGCTCAATGGCGAACAAGGCTCCGGACGCACGGCCGACGTGCCTGGTTTCCATGTCGGCGGCAAGACGGGCACGGCGAACAAGGTCGTGAACGGCCATTATTCGCACACGCTGAGCTTCAACGCCTATCTCGCGGCCTTCCCGATCGATGCGCCGAAATATGTCGTGCTGTCCTTCATCGACGAACCGCTGACAGGCCAGCACGGGCTCACCTTCGCGACAAATACGGCAGCACCCATGGTGCATGACATCATTAGCCGCGCCGCGCCCATTCTGGGCGTCGAACCGGATTTCGGGCAGAACCTGCTGGCCTCATATTGAGGGGCAGCGGGCGCGGTTTGAAATCTTCTGTGGCGGTTTTTTGCTGCTGAGCAGTGCAGGCATCGTTGCCGGCAATGAAGTTCATCGAACTTTCATCGCGTTGCGTCATCCGGGCTACATACTTGCGGCCTAGGTCATTGGGCGAAGGTGCGCGCCTCATGTCCAGTCGAACGAACGTCACTGCAAAACGCCTCATGGATGCCTGCGAGCTGCTGCTTTGCGAGGCGCATGCCCCCGAAGAGCTGACCGCACGCCGGATTGCGATCCAGGCGCAAGCGACGCCTTCGGCGATCGCCTATCATTTCGGGTCCCAGGAAGAACTGATCACTGCCGTTGCCGAGCGCGTCTATCGCCGGCTGAACGCCGAGCGCCTGAGCCTACTGCAGAAAGCCGTCGATCGGCGGGCGCCCAATCCCCCCGATATCGAGGAGGTGATTGCAGCCCTTGTTGGTCCGTCGATCCGCTGGGCGACCGATCCGACATCGAGCTATCCAGTGCTGTCGCACTTCACCTCGATGGCCCATTCCCACCGTGACGGTGCGCCTCACTATCGTCGCATCATCGACGATGTCGAGCATCACAGGGCCTTCATTCCGCAATTGAAGCGGATCGCGCCCTGGCTCGAGGAAGTGGATATCGGCTGGCGCCTGAACTGTGCGCTCGGCATCCGCTCGCAGGTCACCCGCAGCAGGCAGCGCACCGAGCTTCTCACCAATCATCAGATGGATCTCGACAATCCGGATCTCGTCATAGCGCGCATGGTGGAGGTGATTGCGCCGATGTTCCGTCGGGCTTCCTGAGTTTCGCGGATGAAGTCCTAACGTCTTTCGAACAGCATTCGAAATCCGTCACGCCTGCGAAACACGCCCCCTCTATCGGTTTTCATCAGAGAACCGTCAGGGAGCCTTCCGATGCGCCGCGAGACCACTTTCATTCATCTGACCGACCTGCACATCGGCACCGCCGATGACGATCATCTTTACAGCGATACGACCGAGACGCTCAACCAAGTGCTCGATCTGGTCGCCACAGTCACGCCTAAGCCGCAATTCGTGATAGCCAGTGGCGACCTCACCAATCGCGGTGATGCGGAGAGTTTCCGTCGACTGAAGGAGATCATGGATGCACGCATCGACGTGCCGGTGATCTATGCGCTCGGCAATCACGACACCCGTCCCGGTTTTTACGAGGGTATGGGCGTTACGACCGAAGATCCGGATGCCCCCTACGATCACGATGTCGTCGTCGATGGCATCCACATCGTCACGATCGACTCCTCTACGCCGGGACTGATCGGCGGAACAATCGATCCGGAACAGTTCGACTGGCTGGCCTCGACACTGGATACGCATCCCGATCTGCCGAAGCTGATCGTCGTTCATCATCCGCCGGCTCTAGGTGAAGAACCCGATACAACCCACTGGCGGACCATTCATTTTCCGCAGTCGGAACGCTTCAGATCGCTGCTCAAGGGCCGCGATATCATCGGCATCCTCAGCGGCCACATCCATCATGACCGCGTGTCTGTCTGGCACGGCATCCCCGTCGTTGTCGGCACCGGCCAGCATGCAGCGACCGACATTCTGCGCACCGACATTTTGCGCATGGTGCGCGGCGCCTCCTTCGGCATCGGCACCATCCGCCCGTCCGGCCTCACCATGGCCTTCGTACCGCTGCCATCGGACCGCGCCGAACTCAACACCTATCCGCTCGAAATGCTGTTGGCGCGGGCCGTGCCCCTCGCGGCCGAATAAATTTCAGGAGACATCCATGTTGCGCAGAACCACTTTGAAGTTCACGGCAGCACTCGCCGCCGTCTCGCTCTTACCATCAGGCGTATTCGCCGGAATGCCCGCATCCGTCGACAAGCCGGTGACGATCAGCTTCTACAATTACAATCTCGCCTCGGCGAGTGCCGGGGCCGATGCGACCAAGGAACTGATTGCCGGTTTCGAAAAGAAATTCCCCAACATCAAGGTCGAGACCGTTGCCGTCCCGTCCAACGAGATCATGTCGCGCGTGCAGGCCGATATCGTCGCCGGTAAGCAGCCAGACGTGGCGCAATTGGTGTTCCGCGATTTGATATACGTCGCCAGCGACCTTGGCGCCAACGCGCTGGAAGACATGGTCGATGCGAACGAACTGAAGGATCAGTTCGCCGGCATGATTCCGCAGGGCCTCGAGCTCGGCAAAGTCGATGGCAAGACCTATGGCCTGGCTTACACGTTCTCGACACCGATCCTGTTTTACAATGCCGACCTCTTCAAGCAGGTGGGCCTCGATCCGGACAAGCCACCGAGGACCTGGGACGATATCAACGTTGCCGGCAAGGCCATCAAGGAGAAGACCGGCAAGAACGGCTTCTTCCCCGGCGCCTACGGCCCGACCGACGGCACTTTCGTCTATCAGTCGATCGTCATGTCGAATGGCGGCAAGGTGCGCGACGGCGACAAGCTGACGTTTGCCGACAAGGACGCGGCGGACGCCGTGAAGATGCTGCGCAACATGGTCGACAGCGGCGCGCATGCCAAGATCGATCCGGCGAGCGCATCCGACACGTTTGCCGCTGGCAACATGGGCATGTTCCTCTATACGAGCGCACTACTGTCCAGCGTCAAGAAGTCGGCTCAGGGCAAGTTCGAGCTGCGGCTTGCACCGATGCCTTCCTTTGGCGACAAGCCGACGGCGCCGACCAATTCCGGCAGTGCCCTCTTCGTCTTCAGCAGGGACCCCGACAAGCAGCGCGCCTCCTATGAGCTGCTTAAATATCTTACGAGCAAGGAAGCCTACACGATCATCACCAGCAAGATCGGCTACCTGCCTCTGCGCCTCGATATCGTCGACGACCCGAACTATCTCGGCCCCTGGCTCAAGGAAAATCCGATGTTCCGGGCCAACATCAAACAGCTCGACCGACTGACCGCCAATATCGCCTTTCCCGGACCGAATTATCGCCAGGTCGAAAAGATGATGATGGACGGTGTTCGCGAAGCTGTCTTCGGAAGCGGCGACCCGGTCGAAGTGCTGAAGAGTGCGCAGGAGCAGGGTCAGGACCTGATGCCATAAGCCCATCTTGATCTTCACGAGGAAGGTGAGGGGCGGCGACGAGGGCCGCCCTTTACCGACAGTCGATCGGAGCTTTCGCCAATGACAGATATCCAGGCAGAGGTGGCCACACCCGCCACAGCGAAAATGGCTTCGGTGCGGTCGGAAATGACCCGCGAACGGTTTACCATTGCACCTTGGCTCTATCTGGCGCCTGCGCTCATCCTGCTGATGGTCTGGACCTACATCCCGCTTGCCGAGACATTCCGCCTGTCTTTCTATCAGTGGAACATGCTGCCGACGTCGCCGCAACGCTTTGTCGGACTGACCAATTACCAGCGGCTGCTGGCGCTGCCGGAAATGCGCAACGCTCTCTGGAACACGCTCTATTACACGATCGGCTTGTTTCCGATGTCGGTGATCATTCCGCTTTTCGTGGCGATCTGGACGCAGGATCTCGGCGGCCGTGCCCGGACGATCTACCGGTCTCTGATCTTCGTGCCGATGATCATTGCTCCAGTCGTAGCCGCCATCCTGTGGCGCTGGCTGCTGAACGAAGACCAGGGGCTTATAACGCTTGCTCTCGAGGGTCTTGGCCTCGGCCGCATCGGCTTTCTGACTGATCCCCTCTATGCCCTGCCGACGCTGACCTGGATCACCGGCTGGAAGCTGATCGGCTTTTCGACATTGCTCTTTTCCGCCGCCAATGCGGGTATCAACCCGTCCTATATCGAGGCGGCGCGCATCGACGGTGCCAGCCGTTGGCGCATCATCCGCGATATCAGGCTGCCGCTGCTCTCGCCGACGATCCTGCTTCTGTCGATGATGACGGTGCTTTTCGGCGCGCAGTGGAGCTTTGCCTATATCAATGTGCTGACCAATGGCGGCCCGCTGAAGTCCACGACCAACATCTTCTACCTGCTCTGGGAATACGGCTTCCAGACGCTTTCAGCTGGCTGGAGCTCGGCCGCCGGTATGATCGCTTTTGCCGGCTTCGCGGTGCTTGCTGCCCTGTGCATGTGGTTGACGAAGAGGTTTGCCTTCTATGACAACTGACAGACTCGACGATCATAGGCCGAGCCGATCGGCTCCGTCCCGCGGATTGGTGCGCAAACTCGGCGTGCACGCCATCATGGTGCTCCTTTCCTTCGTTTCGATCTTTCCGATCTACTGGATGATCGTCACATCGTTGCGGCCGGAGAACGAGATCTTCTCCACTGCACTCTGGCCATCCCGTCCGACCTTCGACAATTACCTCTTCGTGTTAACGCGCGTGCCGATGCTGCAGATGCTCTTCAACACGGCGATCGTAGCAGCCGCGACTGCCTTGCTGCAGGTGGTGACCGGCATGTTTGCCGCCTACGCGCTGGTGCGCTGGCGAATGCGGCTATCGTCTGTCGTCCATGGTCTGATTGCGCTCTCCTGGCTCGTGCCTTTCCAGGTCACGATGATCCCGAATTATGTGCTCGCCTCCAGGCTAGGGCTGCTCGACACATTGACGGGCCTCGTCGTGCCGAATGCCGCCCACGCTTTTGCTATCCTGCTTCTCTATCATGGCATGAGGGCCTTCCCGACCGAAGTGCTGGAGGCTGCCCGCGTGGATGGGGCACGAAGCCTGCGCATCCTCTGGCAGATCGTCACGCCCAACATGGGCGCGCCCATTGCCTCCTTGTCGATCATCGCCTTCATTTCCGCCTGGAACGAATATTTTTGGCCGCTGCTCCTGTCGCGAAAGCCGGAGAATTCGGTCGTGCAGATAGGCCTGCAGATGTTCATGACCCAGGAGGGCAACCTCTGGGGGCCACTGATGGCGGCGGCGGCACTCGCCAGTCTGCCGATCCTGCTGATCTATCTCGTGCTCCAGCGCCACGTCATCGAATCCTTCATGAAATCCGGAATCCGCTGATCATGCAAAATTATGAGAGACTTATCGCGCTGGAAGGCGCCCATAACGTGCGCGACCTTGGCGGCTATCCGGCTGGCAATGACAGGCAGACGCGCTGGCGCTCGGTCCTGCGCGGCGACGCCCTGCATGCGCTGAGCGAAGCCGACATCGAGGCGCTGATCGCCCATGGGGTCACGACGGTGATCGACCTGCGCAATTCTCAGGAACTCGCACGTGAAGCCAATCCGTTCTTGAATGATCCGCGCGTTTACTACGAAAACGTCTCGTTGTTTTCGGCCCTAGCGCCGGTCGAATTGATGGCAGTGGAAGCGACCGATTTCGACATGGGCGACCGTTACTGTCACGCCCTCGACAATTGCCAGCCGGCGATCGCCAGGGTGCTGACGGCGATCGCACACGCACCCGATGGGATCGTTCTCTTCCATTGCACGGCCGGCAAGGATCGCACCGGCATCATCGCCGCTTTGATGCTGGCGCACGCCGGCGTCGATGAAGCAACGATTATCGAGGACTATGCGCTGACCGGCTCGATATTCGCGCCCTTGCTTACCGACTTCCGGGCACGGGCAATCGCACGCGGCGTACCTTCGGACCTTGCAGACCTGATACTCGCCTCGGCACCGCAGAGCATGGCCCGGGCACTCGGGTACCTTGCCGGGCATTATGGCCGCGTTGGTTCCTATCTCGCGCAGATAGGCTTGGGCGAAGCGGAAATCACCAGCCTCAGGCAGCGGCTGTGCGATTGAGGCTTGCTCTGACGCGTTGAGCTAGAGGGCAGCCTGCGTAAATCGAGCGTCGTCAGCCCGGCCGATAAAGGCGCGGTCTGCCATTATCGAAACTCCTGCGTCCGCCCTTCCAGCCGGCAATGACGCGGGCGATCTCGCGTACCGCCGCACGCGGGCCAGGAGTATCGAGCAGCACGATCGTCGCCTCGGCGCCCACTTGCAACCGTCTCATGCCGCCGAGCTGGCGTGCCGCCACTTCTGTCACCATGTCGAAAACCAACGCCATGTCCTCATCCCGCGAGAGCTGGGCGACATTGGCAAAAAGATTGGCCATTCGGATCAGCGAGGCATCGCCATAGGGGGTGAAGGGATTGAGGACGTTGTTCGTTGCAATGGAGGTGGAGACACCACGGCCTGCCAGCAGATGGGCGGGCGCGACGCCGCGGGGCACCAGCCGGTCATGACCGCGCCCGTTCAGGAATAGATCGGTGGACGGCAGAACGGAAAGTGCAATGCCGGCTTCAGCCAGCCTGTCGGCGATGGCGACGACTTCTGCTTGCGACATGGCAGAGATATTGGTGACGTGCCCGATCGCCACGCGACCCTGCCAGCCGTGACGGAGCGTGGCCTCGATCACCGTCGGCAGATCTGTTCTGTGAGGATCGAGGCTGAAATCGAGATGGAAATCGACCGGCACGTCATGTTTTTGTGCCAGCGCGAAGATCATTTCGATATGCCTGTTGGGATCGGGGTCCGTATAGGGACAGCCGCCGACCAGATCCGCACCATTGGAAAGGGCGTCATCGAGCATGCCTGATGTCTCGGGCTCGTTCGTCAGCCCGTCCTGCGCGAAGGCGCAGATCTCAATATCGACAGCGAAGGCATAATCCGCGCGGATGCGCTTGATTGCCTCGAACGAGCGGAAGCCGGCGCGGGGGTCGATCTCGACAAAGGTCCGCATCCGCGTGGTACCATGCGAAATCGCCTTCTCGACGACGCGTGCGGCCCGGGCATAGACATCCTCTCCCTCAAAGCCCGCTTTGGCCTTGGCCGTTTCCCGCACCGCCTCGGCGAGTGTGCCTTCGCAAATCGTGCAGCGGTCAAGAATGCAGGCCTTGTCCAGATGGATGTGCGTGTCCACAAATCCACCGAAGGCGAAAGCGCCCTCGCCATCGACGCTTTCTATGGCCTCGCACCGTATATCGGATCCGATGTCAGCGATCAGACCCTTTCGCACGGCTATGTCGACGAGAGCGCCCTTTTCTTCAATGCGGATGTTGCGGATAACGAGATCGAACAATTGGTTGGTGATCGTCACAGCGAGATCGCGCCTCCGTCGCTGCGCGGATCGTGGGCGCCGTCAATCATCCCATCTTGCCCGATGCGGATCACGCCGGCCTGGCCGCCGAGCGGGCTGAAGCTGTCGATCGTCGATATCTCATGGCCCATGGCGGCGAGCGCGGCGACAATTTCCGTGCCAGCATTCTCCTCGATCTTCAGGCTATCCCGGCTATCGGAGAAGGTGCGACCGAGCAGAAAGCGCGGGCGGGATAGCGCGGCGGCTGGATCGAGCCCATGGTCGATTAGCAGGCTGAGGAGCAGCGACAGAGTCTGTGGCTGTCCATCGGCTCCTTGCGTGCCGTAGACGAGATGCGGGCGGCCGTTCTTGAGCGCGAGCCCGGGATTGAGCGTGTAGAACGGTCGCTTGCCGGGACTGGCGACATTGGGGCTGGCGGGGTCGGTGCTGAAAGCCGCCCCCCTGTTCTGCCAGAGGATACCGGTATCGCTGACCACGACGCCACTGCCCCAGTCGAAGTAGATGCTTTGCAGGAGCGATGCGCAGCGCCCCTTGCTATCGACAGCGGCAAGGAGGGCCGTGTCGCCATGTCGATAGGGCTGCGGCCATGCTAGTGCGCGGCCGGGATCGATTGCCGCCGCCTTCGCTGCGAGCCGCACCGGATCGAGCAGCTTCTGTGAAACATCAGCTGCGAAGCGGGGATCGGCGATCGCGTGCCGGTCGAGAAAGGCCTGTTTCACCGCTTCGACAAGCCTGTGGTAGAAGCCCGCGTTGTCGGGAGGAAAATCCGTCATCGGCAAATGGTCGAGCACGCCCATGATACCGAGCGTCGTTATTCCCTGGGTAGGGGGAGGCGGTGCGAGCAGGGTTGTGTCGCGATAAGTCTGCCGGAGCGCAGGCGCGATATCGGTTCGCGTTGCAGCGAGATCGGCGGCCGAAAGCGGCGAGCCGGCTTCTGCAAGCCCCGTGGCGATCCGTCGGGCAAGCGCGCCCTCATAGAATTCACGGGTGCCATGGCGGGCAATAGCGGCAAGTGTCTTGCCAAGTTCCGGCTGCCGCTGAATGCCTGTTGATCGGAACAGCTTCGTGAAGCCCGGCCAGCTTCCGAGTTCACTGCGGCGGAATTCGTACCAGAAGGCATGCGAGCGGCTGACCTCGAAGCCGTCGTCCGCCAGGGAGATCGCGTCATCAAGCAGGCCTGGTAAGCTCTCCGACCCTGCCCATTCGGCTACGGAATGGGCAAGCACTTTCTCCCAGCTATCGACGAGGCAGGCGCTCGTCAGCGTGGAGCGGGCACCGCGAAGTGGGATGTCTCCATCCGGAATGACGCCCGCCGCCTGACCAATACCTAGGAAGGTTTGTGCCTTGCCTGTCTCATCCGCGACCAGCCAGACGCCATCGCCGCCGAGCCCGCAGAAATGCGGGTAGGTGACCGAAAGAGCTGCGCCGGCGGCAACCAGCGCTTCAATGGCATTTCCTCCGCGCCGCAGCACCTTCGCGCCTGCTTCGCTGGCAAGCCAATGCGGCGTCACAATCATGGCGCCGCGGGACGGCGTGTCAGCTCGACTATTCTGGGTGACGGGATTGGACATCAGCGTATCACGGAGCCGTTCTCGGCGACGAGGCGGCCTTCCTTGAAGACCTGGCGTGGCTTTGGAATGGCGACGACGGCCTCCGGCACATGCTCGGCTGCAAGGGTGACGAAATCGGCCTTTGCGCCGATACCAATGCCGTAGCCCTCCAGCCGCAGTGCCTTGGCGCCGCCTGATGTCACCACGTCGAAGGCGGCGCTGAGTTCCGCATCGGTGTAGAAGCCGGAGCGGTAGGCGATAATCTCTGCGCGGCGCAGCATGTCGCCATCCCCGAAGGGCCACCAGGAATCACGGATATTATCGCTGCCGCTGAAGACGGTGACGCCGGCAGCGCGCAGCAGTGCGACAGGAGGGAAATTGTGGTTGCCGGGCGCATTGGTCATGATCGAGACGCCGCTCTTGGCGATCAGGGTAGCGATCTTCTTGGCGGCGTCGGGCGCGAGATCGCCAAGACCGTAGGCATGGCTGACGGCGACATGCCCCTGCATACCAAGGGCGGTTGTGCGAGCACAGATCTCCTCGATCGTCATCGCGCCAAGCGTGCTTGCGTCGTGAAGATGGATGTCGACATCGACGCCGCGCTTTTCGGCAATGCCGAAGACCACGTCGAGATGACCCTTGATGTCGCGGTCGAAGGAGAGCGGATCGAGGCCGCCGACGAGATCGGCGCCCATTGCGATCGCCTCATCCATCAATTCCGGCGTACCCGGGCTCTTCAGGATACCGCTTTGCGGGAAGGCGACGAGCTGAATGTCGATGATGTCAGCGTATTCCTCGCGTACTTTCAGGATGGTTTCGAGCGACTTGAGCCCAACCGACCCATCGACCATCACGTGGCTGCGCATCTGCACGGCGCCGTTCGAAATGCAGAGATCGAGCTGGTTGCGGGCACGCTCGTCCATGGGCGCTGCGGCAGCCATATTCTCAGCCTGAAAGGCGACGCGCTCATGCACGTCGAAACCATTGGTGCACGGTTTGTGCGGGATCCATTTGTCTCCGTAGAAGCTCGTGTCGAGGTGGATATGACCTTCGACGAAGCTCGGCACGAGGAGCGCTCCGCCAATATCGACGACATCTTTCGCGCCTTCTCTGGAGCTTGCCGGCTCTATCGCCGCGATCCGGCCGTCCCGCACCACGATGTTTTTCAGCGTACCGTCGGCAAGCTTTGCGTTGGTGAAGACTGTTTCCACTGCACTCACTGATGTTTCCTTTCCCTTCCATTATCGGCCGGACCCCGCCCGATGTAGGGTCCGGCTATTCTCCAGCGATGGAGGATCAGTTCTGCGGCAGCGTACCTTGTACGCCGTCAATGAGCCATGTCATGCCCTTGATGTCATTCTCGGCCAGTTCCTGGCCGGCGGCGACCTTTGCCTTGCCGTTCTGGTCCTTGATCTCGCCGGCAAATACTTTCAGCTTGCCGGCGACGATGGCGTCCTCGGCCGCTTTCATTTCCTTGGCGACGGATTCCGGTAGGTCTGGGCTGCTCGTCGTCATCTTGACGTAGCCGCCTTCGCCAAGGCCGAGCCAGGTGCTTTCCGGCTTCCAGTTGCCCTCCATCACCGCCTTGGCGGCGTTGATATGGGCTGAACTCCAGTCGAGTTCGTAGGAGACGAGCTGCTTCTTCTTCACATAGCGCGAGAAGTCACCGGTATTGCCGATCGACCAGACGCCTTTCTCTTCCGCGGCAAGGCCCTGAACCGGCGTGTTGGGGCTGCCCGAGAGAACGTCAGCCCCTTGGGCAACGAGCGCTGCGACGGCATCCTTTTCCTTGGCCGGATCGACCCATGCATTGGCCCACACGACTTTGACCACAACGTCAGGGTTGACGCTGCGCGCACCAAGCAGGAAGGCATTGATGCTGTAGATGACCTGCGGCACGGGGAAGGCGCCGACCCAGCCGAGAATGTTGGACTTCGTCATGCGGCCTGCGGCAATGCCGGTGACATAGGCGCCTTCATATTCGCGCGCTTCGAAGACGCCGAGATTGGTACCCGCGGCAATGCCGGCGCAGCATTCGAAATGCGAGCTCGGCAGGGTCGGTGCGAGCTTCTTCAGCGAAGCATATTGCGAGAAGGTGGTGCCGACGATCAGCTTGTGGCCCTGGGACGAAAGCTGCCGGAAGAGCCGCTCGCAATCCTGGATCTGCGCAATGTTCTCGAGCGCGGTCACCTTCACCTTGCCCGGGAAGGCGTTCTCCAGAGCATGCCAGGCGTTGGCCTGGAAATATTCCCAGCCGGTATCGGAGATCGGCCCCATATGGATGACGCCGACCTTCAGCACTTCATCGGCGGCAAGAAGCGGCCGGACACCGGTTGCGGCGAGCAGCGAACCGGCGGCGGCCGTCTTCAGGAAATCACGTCTGGATTGGAATCTCATCTTCAGTTCCTCTCTGTTTTTGTTGGCATGTGGCGTGAGGTTCAGCCTCCGGCGACGAAGGGCTGTCCAAGGGAAGCGGGGACGTTGAGGCGCATCAGCGTCGCGTTGCGCGAGATCAGCACCAGCACGGCGATGGTCACGAGATAGGGGAGGGCGGACATCAGCTCCGATGGCAGGCCGATCCCGGCGCTCTGGGCAAAGAGCTGCGCAATGGTCGCGCCGCCGAAGAGATAGGCGCCGAGAAAGCAGCGGCCCGGCCGCCATGTGGCAAAGACCACCAATGCCACAGCGATCCAGCCGCGCCCGGCGATCAGCCCCTCGGTCCAGAGCGAGGTATAGACGATTGAGATATAGGCGCCCGCGACTCCCGCCATCGCACCGCCGAAGAGCGTGCAGAGATAGCGGATCAGTACGACAGGGTAGCCGATGGCATGGGCCGAGGAGGGCGATTCCCCGACGGCCCGAACGATGAGGCCGAAGCGGGTGCGATAGAGGAAGAACCAAACGCCGGCAAACAGCGCCCATGAAAGCCAGACCAGCGGGTGCAACTGGCCGAGCACGGCGCCGAGCAGCGGAATTCTGCCTGCGAAAGCCGAGAGCCTCGATGGCTCCATGACGATCGCCATACCGACATAGCTCTTGCCGATGAAGGAACCGAAGCTCGTGCCGAAAATGGTCATCGCCAATCCGACGGCCACCTGATGCGCGCGGCAGCTGACGACCAGCACCGAGAACATCAGCGCCAAAAGCATGGACGCCAGCATGGCGGCGAGAACGGCGAGCCAGAGTTCGCCTGTCGCCTGCATGGTGATGAAAGCGATGACTGCACCGACCACCATTATACCTTCGACGCCCATATTGAGCACACCGGAGCGCTCTGTGACCAGTTCGCCAAGGGCTGCATAGACGAGCGGCGTACCGGCAATCAGCGTGGCAATGAAAATGGGAAGAAGCTGGCTCATCATGCCGTGACGCCCTTTCTGCCGGAGGTCCTGAAACGGATGCGGTGGTGGACGAGGACATCTGCCGTCAGCAGGAAGAAGAGCAGCGTGCTCTGCAGCAGACCGGTGATCGAGGAGGGCATGCCGAGCGACATCTGTGCGAGATCACCACCGAGATAGAGCAGCGCCATCAGGAGCCCCGACAACAGGATGCCGAGCGGGTTCAGCCGGCCGAGATAGGCGACGATGATCGCCGTATACCCATAGCCGGGCGAGGCATTGGGAAAGATCTGCGCCAACGGCCCGGCGATCTCGCCGACACCGGCGATGCCGGCAACCGCACCACTGACCAGCATTCCGATCCATACCGCCCGCGTGAGGCTGAAACCGGCGTAGCGCGCGGCTCCCGCTGACAGGCCGGTGACTTTCAGCTGGAAGCCGATGAAACTGCGTTTCATGAAGATCCAGCCAAGGACGACCGCGATTAGAGCGAAGACGATGCTGGCATTCATGCGCGTGCCTTCTATGAGGATCGGAAAGAGGGCGGCCGGTGCGAGTGGCTCGGATTGCGGGAAATTGAAGCCGGCCGGGTCGCGCCATGCTCCGAAGATCAGCCAGGTGAGCCAAAGGCCGGCGACATAGTTCAGCATCAGGCTTGTGAGGATTTCGGACGCATTGAAGCGGACACGCAGGAAGGCAGGGATTGCCGCCCAGAGCATGCCGCCAATGGCACCTGATATCACCATGGCCGGCAGCACCCAGACGCCACCATCCGAGCCGAAATGCAGGGCGACGTAGCCGCCGAAGATCACGCCGACGGTCAGTTGTCCCTCCGCACCGACATTCCAGATGCCGGCACGGAAGCCGATGGCAAGACCGATGCCGATCAGCACAAGAGGGGCAGCCTTGATCAACAGTTCGCCGAAACCATAGAGATCGCCGAGCGGGGCGGTGAGAAAGGTAACGAGCGCCCCTGATGGTTCCAGGCCAGCGGAGGCGAAAATGATCATCGCGACGATTGCTGTCAGAGCGAGCGAGATCGCCGGCGACAGGAACACCATCAACGCGGAGGGTTTCGGGCGCGGTTCAAAGCGCATCGGCCATCTCCCTTTCCATTTTGCTGCCTGACATGGCGAGGCCGATATCGTTGCGATCTGTCTCGGCGCGAGGCCGTGCTTCGGTCAGTCGGCCGCCGGCAATCACGGCAATGCGGTCGGCAATGTCGAACAGTTCATCCAGTTCTTCCGATATGATGACGATGGCGGCACCGCGTTCGCGCAGGTCGAGCAGAGCCTGACGGATAACGAGGGCGGCACCCACATCGACGCCCCAGGTCGGCTGCGAGACAATGAGCACGCCGGGCTCCTGCAGGATTTCGCGACCGATGATGAATTTCTGCAGGTTGCCGCCTGACAGGCTGCCGGCGGGCGCTGTCGGTCCCGGGCAGCGAACGTCAAAGGCCTTGATGCAGCGCTCGGCAAAGTCAAGGACGCGGTCGAAACGAATGAGGCCAGCCCTGACGGCGCCGCCGCTATTGGCGGTGAGAAGCACGTTCTCTGATAGTGGCAGCGAGGGAACTGAACCCTGCCTCAGACGGTCCTCGGGCACCGAGCAGAGGCCGAGCTTGCGCCGCCCCGCCGGATCGAGATGGCCGGCCGGCGCGCCGTCGATGGTAATGGCATCGTTTCTCGCCAGGCGGGTTTCACCCGAGAGAGCCGCGAGCAGTTCCTGTTGCCCGTTTCCGGAAACCCCGGCAATGCCGAGGATTTCTCCACCCCGCACTGAAAGGTTGATGCCGGACAGCGCGGTGCCGAAAGGATCTGCTGTCGGCAGATCAAGGCCGTTGACGGTGAACCGGCTTTCACCGGCGACGCTATGCGAACGATGGCGGTACTCTGCAAGGTCTGAGCCGATCATCATCCGCGCCATCGAGGCCGGGCTCTCCTGTGAAGGATCGCAGACGCCGGCGACACGCCCGCCACGCAGGATTGTCGCCTTGTGGCAGAGATCCCTGATCTCATTGAGCTTGTGGCTGATATAGAGAATGCTGCAGCCTTCGGCCGCGACCTGCCGGAGCGTCACGAAGAGCTTTTCGACCGCCTGCGGCGTCAGGACGGAGGTTGGTTCGTCGAGGATCAGCAGGCGCGGATCCTGCAGGAGCGCGCGGATGATCTCGACACGCTGCCGCTCTCCGACGGACATCGTGTAAATATGTCTGTCCGGCTCGACCGGCAAACCGTAGCGGGCAGCGACATCTGCAATTTTCGCGGACAATGTCTGGATCTTCTGCTTGCCCGGCAGGGCAAGGGCGATGTTCTCGGCGACGGTCAACGTATCGAAGAGCGCAAAGTGCTGAAACACCATGCCGATCCCGAGTTTCTGCGCATCGGCGGGTGAGGCGACGCTCACCTCCCTGCCATCCCAGAGCATGTCGCCGGTATCAGGGCGGACCATGCCGTAGATGATTTTCATCAGCGTCGACTTGCCGGCACCATTCTCGCCGACGATCGCATGGATTTCACCGGGGTTGACGTTGAGGTCGATCCCATCATTGGCGATGACGCCCGGATAGGCTTTCCGGATGCCTCGCAACTCCAGACGGTATTCCGGCGATGATGACACGGTATGCGGCATGAGCGAAATCCAGGCTACATGATACTGAAAATCAAGTATGCAATATGGATGCCAGAATGTATCGTAAATGACGGCCCTAAGCCTATGAGGGGCTAAACACGCGAATTCGTTGAGAGAAAAATGGCGATAGGCCGTCTTATTGGAAAGCGCGACTATAAATCTAGAAAACGTGGAAATCAGATCACGTCTACATAATAGTCAGAATCTTGTATACATGATTGAAAAGCCGGCAGATCAGCCGGCTGCGCGCGTGGAAAATCGGGACAGGATCGACCCGATATCAGGTTCTGCGGCAAGATCGTCTTCGATCAGGGCGCGGCTTTCGACGGATGATAGGTGTTCGTCCATCAGATGTTCCGCCGCAGCCAAGTCGCCCTTTTTCAAAGCGTTGATGAGGCCGGAATGTTCGCTGATCGCGCATTCGCTCGAATGCGGCCGGCTATACATCGCAAGGATGAGCGAGCAGCGGGAGACGAGTTCGGAGAGGTAGCGCTCGAGCAGAGCATTGCCTGACAGTTCAGCAAGTTTCAGGTGGAATTCGCCCGCAAGACGGGTCGACAGGCGCACATCTCCCTTGGCGTGAGCGGCTTCCTCTTCCTGCACATGTTCCCGCAACAGTTTTTCGATGGCGGGGTTCCAGCGCTTGATGACAGCCTTCATCATCTCGCGCTCAAGTGCACGGCGGATGGCAAAAGCATCACGCGCCTCATCGAGGCTCGGCTGGGCCACAGTGGCCGTGCGCTTGTGGTAGGTGTCGACCAGTCCCTGGGCCTGCAATTTGGCCAGCACCGTGCGGACCAAAGTGCGGCTCATCGAAAAATGCCGACCGATCTCGTCTTCGGGAAGCTTGGTGCCGGCTTTCAGCGCCTGTTCGATGATGGCCTGCCGAAGTGTGCGATGGGCGATATCCACCCGGTCGGAATTGGATGACATGATTTCAAAGGCTCGGTTGGTTCTGCATACATTATAGCGCCATCAGGCATACAACAAGGCGATACTTGTGACGCGAATCCGTCTATGCCACGCTGAAATATTCTAGATCAGATGATAGAAAGTTACCCTCTTTTGAAGGCTTAAATCTCGCTGCCTATAGACTCTAGATATCGGTCTTCGGTGCGATCGTCAGCTCCGAACCGTAGGCGTCGCGCATTTCGGTCGCCTCGGATGGATCGCGGTCGTCGGCCTTGTGCAGAAGCATCGAGCGATAGCCTTCCACACGCGTGCCGTGGATCAAAGTCACATCGGCATTGCCTGGATTATCGGAGCGCTCGAACCATTCGACGCTGTGATGCAGGAAATTCATCTCGAAGGCACGGTTGGTGACACCGTGGCCGATGACGATCACGGTGTCGTTGCCGCTGCCGATGTCATGCATAACAGTTTGCAGAAACAGCCTCACCCGCTGGGCAACGTCCGCGCGGCTCTCCCCATCAGGCGGGCGGGCATAGAACTTGCCGCTACTGTTGCGAAGGCGCGCCCATTTCTCAAATTCTTCCGGAAATTTGCGCCGCTGCTCGGCACGGTCATAGATCTCGGTAAACAGGCCGAAATCCTGTTCCCGCAGCAGATAATCCTCATGCACATCGCCGATGGCGCCTGCAGACGAGGCCTCGATGATTGCGTCCTTCGTCTGGCGCGTGCGCAGATATGGCGAATGCCAGATGGTCGCCTTTCTTGTAACACCAGGTAACGCTGCCAGATAGGAAGCTATGCTGCGCCCCGCTGCCAGCGCCTGCCGGTAACCCCATTCCGTCAGCGGAACATTGTGATCGCCGAACTGCCGGTAGGCGCTCTCACTGATGTTGCCGAGAGATTCGCCGTGTCGAACGAGAAAGATGCGCATGGCTGCCCGTATATGCTGAGGATGAGGCATCATGACGGGCGTGAAGGCGGTGCGCAATGGCCGGGAAGCGTTGGACCAGGTGGTCGCCCCTCCAAACGCCGGCCTAGAGTTTAAGCACTCGCACGATCGACCACGAGGAGATCTGCGGGGCGATGCTCGGCGTTACTCATTGACCCGATTGGGGAAAGGTTCCACCCAACTGACGGGCGACTGTCTCTTCGGGCAGATTAGGGCACGGTATGTCCTGCAGCTCGGAACAGCCGATACCATTCCTCGCGGGTCAGTGAGACAGAAGAGCCGGCCGCGGCTTCGACCACACGTTCCGGCTTCGTGGTGCCGAGCACGACCTGGATCTTTGCCGGATGACGGGTGATCCACGCAACCGCAATACCCGTCGGCGTGACGCCATAGGCCTTCGCGAGTTCGTCGATGGCGTCGTTCAGATCGCCGAAATTTTCACGGTCGTCGAGGAAGACACCGTCGAAGAAGCCTTTCTGGAACGGCGACCAGGCCTGCAGCATCATGCCGTTGATCCGGGAATAGTCGAGCAGGCCGTTGTCGCGATCGATCGACTGATCAAGCCCGGCCATATTGGCGGCAACGCCCGATGCGATCAGCGGCGCATGGGTGATGCTGAGCTGCACCTGATTGACGATGAGCGGTTGCGTGACCGCGGTCTTGAGCAGTTCGACCTGGCCAGGTGTATGGTTGGAAACGCCGAAATGGCGGACCTTGCCGGCAGATTTGAGCGTGTCGAAGGCTGCTGCGACTTCCTCGGGTTCGACAAGTGAGTCAGGGCGATGCAGCAGAAGCACGTCCATATAGTCAGTCTTCAACGCTGCGAGCGACTGATCCACCGAGGCCAGAATATGCTCGGCGGAGAAATCGAAAAATCCCTTGCGAATGCCGACCTTGCTCTGGATGACAAGCTTCTCGCGTTCGGCGGCGGTGAGGGAAATCGCCTCGCCGAAACGAGCCTCGCAGCGATGCGGAGCACCGCCATAAATGTCCGCATGGTCGATAAAGGTCACGCCGGCATCGCGTGCGCCGCCGACCAGCTGCTGGATTTCGCCATTGCTCATATTGGCGATCCGCATCATTCCGAGGATGATGCTCGACACGTCGAGGTCGGTCTGCGGAAGCCTATAGAATTTCATGATGAATACCTCAGGGGTTGCGAAATAACTAAATGGTTATCCGCTTATTACGGGAACGCCGGCCGCGTGGCTAGCCGGAGCTGTTGCTGTCAACGACCGATGGCGTCGGGAATTTGCAGATGTCGGCTTCGGATTCCGCCGCTCCCTTTGGACGAAGCTCCCATGATAGGCTAGAGATCGCCGTGTTCCAGCAAGGACATCGGCTGTCAAATTGGAGGAAATCTGCGTGGCGGATCAAGCAAAACTGGCGGCATCCCGCCGGGCTGCACAGCGGGTGACGTTGCGCACTGTGGCGAAGTCGCTCGGCCTTTCCGTCACGACCGTCAGCCGCGCCTTGAAGGATGGCCCCGAGGTCAACCGGGAGACGATCGACCTCGTCAAGAAAGCCGCGTCCGATCTCGGTTACCGACCGAACCTCGGCGGCATCAATCTGAGAACGGGCAAGACACATGCCGTCGGCGTCATCATGCCGTTCCATCGGGAGGGCGAGATGAATATCGTGGTGGCCTCGCTGATCGAGGGCTTCTGCGGCGCAATGAAACAACATGGCTACCGCACGACGGTCGCCCCACAGTTTCAGGCTGACGACCCGCTGACAACCGTCCGGGATCTTGTCGAGGAGGGGACCGTCGATGGTCTCATCCTTACCCATACAAGGCCTCAGGACGATCGGGTGAAATATCTGCTGGAAGTCGGCATGCCCTTCGTCACCTTCGGCCGCACCGAGCTGCTCAGCAAACATCCGAGCATCGATATCGACCACGAGGAGATCGGCGCGGCCGCGGCGGCGCGACTGCTCGATGCCGGACACAAGGCGCCGCTGCTGGTCGTGCCCTCCAGCCAGTTCACCTACAGCCTGCAATTCATCAAGGGCTGGACTGCTGAGTTCAACCGCAGGAACCTGACGGTTCCTGACGAGCGGATGTTCTTCACCGCAACCACGCCTGATAGCGGCAAGAAGATCGCCGTGGATGCGCTTGCCAAATATCCTGACGTCACCAGCGCCTTCGTGGCAAGCGACGAGGCAGCCCTCGGCTTCGTTTCGGCTCTGGCCGACCTTGGGCGAAAGGTCGGCGAGGATTTTTCCATCGTGACCTATTCCGGCAGTCGTCTCCACGATTTCTACAATCCGCCGATCAGCACCTATTATTTTCCGAATTTCGTCATCGGACAGCGTCTCAGCGATCTCCTCTACAGGTCGATACAGGGCGAGCCGGCATCCGGCCTGAGCGAGATTGTCCGCGCCAGTTTTGTCGAACGCCGCAGTGAATTCAGCCTGCGCTAAAAATCCCTCAGAAATCTTGCGCGGGTCAAGTTATTCGTAACGTTACGAATTCATCTTTCCCTACCGCAATGCGCCCCAAATTCCATGGGGGAAGACGTTGACAGAATAGCTGCTACCATGCATTCGTAACGTTACAAATTGACTTTTGGAGCGGGTTGGAGCGCTCCCAAGGAAGATAAAGACGCTGCGATAATGATGGGAGGACGGCGTGGGTGCTCAAGCACTTTTTTTCGGCTCGCCAATTTGGACGTTCAACTGGAATCCGCCTTATGCGGCGCCTCTGCGCCGGCTGGCGGCCACCGGTTGCAAGGGTTTCGAGCTGACTGCATGGTCGGTCGACATGCTAGGTTATTACACCGACGAGACGATCCGCGAGCTCAAGTCGATCGCTGACGGTGAGGGGCTGACGCTGACTAACTTCTTCTACAATCTGCCATTTTCGCGTGATGATGGCGCACCGGTCTCCCATGTGGACCTGGATGCTTATAAACGCGGCGTCGAGCTGGCGGCAAAGATCGGCGCGCCGATCATGACAAGCATGACGCCTTATCCTTTCCAATCGGATATCAGGCCGATCCTGCAGCGGCCGACGGCCCAGGAATGGTCGGCTGTCGTGAAGCCCGAATGGGCTTGGGCGGAGGAATATGAGGTCGTCGTCGAAGGTTTCGCGGCAGCCTGCGCCATTGCCGCTGATGCCGGGCTGCGTGTCGCCATCGAGCCGCATCCCTATCGCTGGGTGAGCTCAGGTCAAGGAATGCTGCGGTTGATCGAGCGCACGGGCGCTCCCAATCTCGGGCTCAATTTCGATCCAAGTCATCTCTTTCCTGCCGGCGACATGCCGCATTACGTGGTGCTGTCGCTCGGAGACCGGATCTACAACACGCATTTCTCCGACAATGAAGGGCACACCAATGCCCACTGGCGCCCCGGCCGCGGCAAGATCGACTGGAAGGCGATTTTCGCGGCCTTGCGAACGATCGGCTATTCCGGGCCGATCACCCTGGAGCTCGAGGATGCACCGGGCGCATCGCACTGGACCCATTTCCGGGAAGCCACGCCGGAATTCGATTCCGAAATGAAACGCGGCATCCGCTACCTGCGCGACTGCGCTGCCGAACTCGACATCATCATCGCCTGAGGAACACAAATGAGCGGGAACAGCCCCATGAAAGTCGGCATCGTCGGTGCCGGGAATATCAGCGCCACCTATGTCGCGACGCTGCATATGTTCGATTTCATTCGCGTGAAGTCGATCTATGATCTCTACCAAGAGCCCGCGCGCAAGCTTGCCGAGCAGTTCGGCGTCCAGTCGGTGTCGCTCGATTCAATGCTCGCCGACCCCGAAATCGGCCTCATCATCAACTTGACCACGCCGACCGCTCACTATTCGATCAGCAAGAAGGCGCTGCTTGCCGGCAAACACGTCTACTCCGAAAAGCCGCTCGGGGTTTCCATGGAAGAAGCCGAGGAACTGATGGCGCTTGCCCGCGCTGGCGATCTGCGGCTCGGCTGCGCACCCGATACTTTCCTCGGCGGCGGTCATCAGCTGACGCGGCGCCTCTACGATGAAGGCCGCATCGGCACGGCGATATCCGCAACCGCCATGCTGCTTCTGCCGGGTCACGAGCATTGGCATCCCAATCCGGCCTTCTTCTACGGTCGCGGCGGCGGGCCGATGCTCGATGTCGGCCCCTATTACGTCACCAATCTGATTGCTCTTCTCGGGCCGGTTCGCGAAGTCTTCGGCGCTGCCAAGGTCACCCGCATAGAGCGGACTGTGAAGACGCAGCCACGTTTCGGCGAGACGATCAAAGTGCTGACGCCGACGCATCTGACCGGCGTGATGGAGTTCCATAGCGGCGCGACGGTGACGATCGCCACGAGCTTTGACGTCATCAAACACAAGCACAACCAGATCGAAATCTACGGTTCCAAGGGTTCGATGGTGACGCCGGACCCGAACAATTTCACGGGCAAGGTCGAGATCTTCACCGAGGGTGATGAGTCCTGGGAAGAGGTGGCAGTCGATCATCCCTACATCGAAGGCGTTCCCGGTCATCTCGGCCTGAGAGGGCTTGGTGCTGCCGAGATGGTGGATTCACTGCGTTCCGGCAGGCCACATCGCGTCTCGTCGGAACTCGCTTTTCATGCGCTTGAGGTGATGACCGCCTTTGAACGGTCCGCCCAGTCGAAGCGCCCGGTAGCCATCCGCAGCAGCTGCGGCCGCCCAGATCCGATCCCGAAGCATTTGAAGGAAGGCAAGTTCACGTAGGGCTCCTCCCGGCCGGTCGGGCGATGCGCGAATGCACCGTCCGCCGAGGGGAAGAGGCCTTAGGCCGCTAGACGTCTATCGCTGTTTCGGCTTTGCTACCGTCTTCTCAGCTGAGTGTTTTGGTGCAGGCTTCTCTGTGGCGAGCCCCGCCGCGGGCGTTGCGGATCGGATGTCGTTGGTGATCGATTGCGCGGCCGCGATCACCGCCTGCTTGATGTCTGCTACGCGCTTTTCGTCGACGCCTGTGACGAAAGGAACGCTGACGGCTGCAATGACCGTGTCCTGATGATCTCTGACCGGCGCTGCGATTGCGTGAACGCCGGACATCTGCTCGCCCATGTCCCGCGCCCAATTCTGCTTGCGGATCTGCGCAAGCTCTTCAAGCATCTGCTTGGGATCGGTAATCGTCTGGTTGGTGAAGCGCTCGAGCTTGGTCAGACGCCGCTCGATGTCCTCCTGCAGTGAAAAGGCAAGCAGGATCTTGCCGGCCGCACCTGCATGAAACGGCAGGCGCTGGCCGGCCGTCGCCGATAGCGCATATTGGCCGTGTCCCTGCGCCGAGGCGACAACCAGAATATTGTCGCCCGATGGTACCGTCAGCTTGCTGCCTTCACCCAGAAGCTCGGAGATCTTGTTGAGATGCGGCTGCGCGATCGCTAGCAGGTCGTAGCTCGCAACGGTTGGCGCGACATGGGCCGCAAGTGTCAGGAGGCGGCGGCCGAGCGTATAGCTTCCCGCTGGCGAGCGATGCACGAAATCGTAGGCGCTTAGCGTGTTGAGCATCCGGTAGACGGTAGTGCGTGACAGCCGTACCGCTTTGACCACGTCGCGGATCGTCGCGCCTTCCGGCGTTCGTTCCAGAAGCGCGAACACCTCCACCATCTGCTCGATGACGGGGATACGATATTTCTGCGCGGCGTCTTCACTAATGTCGGTCATTGAAAATCCTGCCAGGCCCATCAGGCAATGCTTTGCCTTCCATAAGCAATGCGTGGAGTTCACGCAATCGCGGCTCCTTTCGATTGACTCCGGCGCGCGAATGCCGATAAATTCTTACGTGAACTTATATCAGTTCAAATAAGAAACGTCACGTCGATTTATTTCGCACGCGGCGTTCCGAAAAGATGCCGGATCGGGAGGTTCGGCGAGTGGCTGCGCCAGTACGCGCGGTGAAACGGAAAGACGGAGGAGGATGCAATGAAGAGTGTGAAATCGATCGGACACGTGGCCGTCAGTGTGAAGAACATCGACAGCTCGCTCGACTTCTATGTCAACAAGCTCGGCTTCGACGAAATGTTCCGACTGGAGCGCGACGGCCGCCTGTGGATCGTTTATCTCAGGATCACCGACACGCAGTTCATCGAGCTGTTTCCGGAAGGTGTCGGCGACAGCGCGCCGCCTTTTGCCAATGTCGGCTATAACCATCTTTGCCTCGAAGTCGAGAATATCGACGAGGCGATCGCCGATATCACCAGCCGCGGCGTTGTCCTGACGGCTGAAAAGAAGCTCGGCGTCGACAACAACTATCAGGCCTGGATCGCCGACCCTGAAGGCAACCGCATCGAACTGATGCAGCTTGGCACAGATGCGATGCAGACGGCAGCCGTTCGCCGCATCAATGGACGGGGCTGAGCTATGGATCTTTTCAATCATCTCGGCCATATCGCATTGCGCGTCAACGACCTCGACAAGTCGCTGGCCTTTTATCAGAAGCTCGGCTTTCGCGAGATGACGCGCCTGCTCAACGATCAGGGCGAGGCATGGATCGTCTATCTGCGCATCAACGATGATCAATACCTCGAGCTTTTCCCGAAGGGCGTGAAGAGGCCGGAATCCGGCCCTGACGTCATCGGCATCTTCCATATCTGCCTCACCGTCGAAGATATCGACAAGACGTTCGAAGAGCTTGCGAAAGTTGGCATCCAGCCCAGCAAGCCAAGGCCGACCAAGATCGGCATCGACGGTAATCGCGGCGCTTGGATCGAGGATCCCGATGGCACGCAGATCGAGGTCATGGAGATGGCGCCGGATTGCATTCAGCTGCAGGCCATCAAAAGACTGCATAAAGAATCAGTCTGAACCGACTGTTTCTGCGGTAGTGGCAAATAACGAGAGAACCCGGCAGTCACCTGCCGGGTTCTCTCGTTGCGAGATGTCAGAAGATCTGGTCGTAGGCGTCCTGCATCGCCTGCACGAACTCGTCATCCGTCCGCTTCGGATCGCTCCAATATTTGTCGGCTTCCTGCCAGATGGTGCGATACCAGTCAGCATCTGCCATATTGAAGGGGTTGGAAACCTGCTTCGTCGGATCCTTCAGCGTCTCCAGAACGAGCTTGTTGCAGGCATCAAGGTTCGTCGTATCGGCATCGGTACGAACAGGGCTTGCACCCTTCTTCAAGACGAACTCGGCATTGAGCTTCGGATCGACATCGAGCTTGGCGAAGTCTTCCTGGGCTTTTGCGGTGTCAGCATTGTTGGTGTTGAGGAAGCCCCAGGAATCGACGGTGACGACGACAGCCTTGGTTCCCGGGATGTTGATGCAGTCGAAATCCTCGCCGAGCTTCTTCTGCGCGGCCATGAACTCGCCCTTCATCCAGTCGCCGTGGATCTGCAGCAGGGCCTTGCCGGTAATAACGAGATTGGTCGTGTCGTTCCACTGGCGGTTCGGCGAGCCCGAATCGGTGTGGTCGGCGATCTGGCGGAAGCGTTTCAGCGCCGCCCGCATTTCCGGCGTATCGATCACCGTACGGTCGGGCTTTTCACCATAGAACCGATTGTAGATGTCAGGACCTTCTTCCGAGGCGATCAGGGCCTGCAGCAGATAGGCCTTTTGGAACTGATCGCCGCCCTGGGCGATCGGGATATAGCCGGCGGCCTTGACCTTGTCGATGGCTGCGAAGAGGTCGTCGAGCGACTTCCAGGACTTCGGGTCGACGCCTGCGGCCTCGGCGACATGTTTGTTGTAGTAAACCATCCCGTCGATATGCACCGTTGCCGGCGCCTTCATGATCTCGCCGTCGACCGTAATGTTCTTGAGAACCGAGGGCGGGAAGTTCTTCGTGGCGCCGATGCTGTCGAACAGCTTGGTGAGCGGCACGCCGAGGCCCTGCTTGTTCAGATCCCTATAGATGCCTGGATCGGAATTCATGAAGATCGCAGGCGGATTGCCGCCGGTGATCATGTTCATCAGGCTGACATTGGCGCCGGAGTCATGCGCGATTGACAGATCTTTCCATTGGTGACCGTCCTTTGCCCAGGCATCCCTGAGAACGCCGAGTGCCGCGATCTCGGATGGCTTGGACCAGGTGTGATAGACGACGACTTCATCCGCCCAGGCGTTCGCGGCAAGTGTCGTCGCAGCAAGCAGGAGCGATAGTCTCTTCAGCGAATTCCATTTCGTCATGCAACATTCCTCCCTTTTAATCTGGTTACAGCCGCTGGCCGCTCGGTGCGTCAAAGACGTTCAATTTGGTCAGCGGCAGATAGACGGGCAGAGCCGGCTTGCCCCGATAGCGGTTTGCGTCACGCCCATCGATACGGACGGCGATGCTCCTTCCCGACATGGTCAGGAAGGCAAAGGCGTCAGGTCCGGATTTCTCGAAATACTCGACCGGGCAGTCGAATCGGACGGTATTTCCGGCGTCCTGGCGCTCCTCGGTCAGAAGCTCCTCCGCCCGGAAGCCGATCTTGACGGGCTTGCCTTCCGCAGCCTTTGCCTTCCACCTATATTCGCCGAGGCTGATGCGGATGCTGTCCTTCTCATCCACCGCAACGAGATCGCTGCCGTCACGCGTGACGACACAATCGAGCAAGTTCATGGCCGGCGAGCCGACAAAGTCGGCGACGAAGAGATTGGCCGGCTCGTTGTAGATCTCATCGGGTGTGCCGAATTGCTGGATGACGCCTTTGTTCATCACCGCAATCTTGGTCGCCATGGTCATGGCCTCGACCTGATCGTGGGTAACATAGACGACGGTATTTTTGAGCTGGTTGTGGAGTTTCTTGATCTCGATGCGCATCTCGTTGCGCAACTTGGCGTCGAGATTCGAAAGCGGCTCGTCAAACAGGCAGACGCCATATTGTTTGACCAGCGCCCGGCCGATCGCAACGCGCTGGCGCTGGCCGCCTGAAAGCTGGGACGGCTTGCGGTCAAGCAGGTGCTCGATCTGCAGCAGTTTGGACGCCCAGTCGATCCGCCTATCCGCCTCCGCCCGCGTGATGCCGCGGGAGGACAGCCCGAAATTCATGTTTCCGCGCACGGTTTTGGTGGGGTAGAGCGCATAGGACTGGAAAACCATGGCGAGGCCCCGATCCTTGGGATCGAGATAGCTCACATCCCGCTCATCGATGAGGATTTCCCCGTCGTCGATTTCGAGCAGGCCGGCCAGAAGATTGAGAAGCGTTGTCTTGCCGCAGCCGGAAGGTCCGAGCAGCACCAGAAACTCGCCGTCGCCAACGCTGAGGTTCAGGTTCTCGATGACCGTCAGCGCACCGAACTTCTTGACGATATTGTTGAATGCGATGGAAGGCATGCCTCTATCCCTTGATGGCGCCGGCAGTGATGCCCTGCACGAAAAATCTGCCGAGAACGAAGTAAATGACCAGCGGTGGCAACGCGGTGAGCAGAGCCGAGGCCATGTCGACCGCATAATTCTTGGCGCCGGTCGTCGTGACCGTGATGTTATTGAGCACGACCGTCATCGGCTGCGTGTCCTGCGCGCCGAAGGTCAGGCCGACCAGAAAGTCGTTCCATATGCCCGTGATCATCAGGATCAGCACGACGATCATGATATTGCCCGACATCGGCAGGACGATCTCGAAGAAGATCCGCCAGAAGGAGCCGGAATCGATCATCGCGGCGGCAATGATCTGCGGTGGCATGCCCTTGAAATAATTGCGGAAGATCAATGTGAGGAAAGGCATCGACAAGACGCTGTGAATGACCGCGATGCCGAATGTCGTGCCGTAAATATGCAGTGAGCCGGTGATCTTGATCAGCGGATACATGATGATCTGGAACGGTACGAAGGCGCAGATGAAAAGCACGAACAGGAAGCCGTTCGCCCATTTGACGTTCCAGAGCGCCAGCCCGTAGCCGGTGACGATCGAGAGCGAGATCGTCAGCACCAGACTGGGGGCAAGGATATAAAGCGAGTTGACGAAGCCGACGCGCACGCCGTTGCAATTCATGCCGGAACAGGCCTGCATCCACGCATAAGACCAGGCATCGACCGTCCAGGGCGAGGGTAGCGAGAAAATCTGTCCCTCGCGGATCTGATCCATCGTCTTGAAGGATGTGACGACGACCACATAGAGTGGAACCGCGAAGAAGGCGGCTGCCATCAGCAGGAAGACGAAGATCACCACCCGGCTTGGCCGGATCAGCGGGCGCCGGCGCACTTTCGTCGCGCGGCCGGGTTGCGATGTAGCGGATATCGCCGTCATGCGTCCCTCCTTTGCCGGATTGCGGTGATGATGACGAGCGGCAGGAAGAGGACGAGTGTCGTCAAAAGCATGACGGTGGCACCCGCCGAGGCGAAGCCGAGATTTTGCTTCTGCCAATAAGCATCGATAACGAAATAGGCCGGCATGACCGACGCCCCGCCCGGTCCGCCATTGGTCATGGCGACGATGATGTCATAG
This sequence comes from Rhizobium sp. 1399, assembly GCF_031455475.1. Taxonomy (NCBI): domain Bacteria; kingdom Pseudomonadati; phylum Pseudomonadota; class Alphaproteobacteria; order Hyphomicrobiales; family Rhizobiaceae; genus Rhizobium; species Rhizobium sp. 1399. The sequence goes on from NZ_JAVDSU010000016.1 coordinate 60,345, forward strand.
GCCTTCACAACGCCGATGCAGAGCAGGATGATGCACGTCAGGAAGGTGAGTTTCATCATGGGAATGATGACCTCGATGTATAGTCGCCAGAAGGGCACGCCATCGAGGCGCGCGGCCTGCCAGATCTCGGTGTTGATCGACTTCAGGCCAGCCAACATGAGCGCCATGAAGAAGCCGGTCGATTGCCAGACCGCCGCCAGAATGACCCCGAACATGACCGTGTCCTGGCTCGCAAGCCAATTGAAGGAGGCGCTCTCCCAGCCCATCGAGTACAGAACATTTTCGACGCCGAGGCCCGGATTGAAGAGCCAGCGCCAGACGAGGCCGGTGACGATCAGCGAGACCGCAAGCGGATAGAGAAAAACCGTGCGGAAGATGCCTTCGCCATGCACCTCCTTGTCGATCAAGGCCGCAAGAATAAAGCCCATCACGATCGACAGCAGACTGCCAATGGCAAAGATGACGAGGTTCTGCAGTGACAGGGTCCAGGACGGATCGTGAAACAGCCGCCAATACTGCTTCCAGCCGACCAGTTCATAGTCGGGAAAGCGTCTAGATGCCGTGAATGAGAGATAGACGGTCCAGCCTATCGCCCCAATGAAAAAGACAAGCGTCAACAGCGCAGCAGGCGCAACGGCCAGATGCGGAATGACGCGGCTCCATCGGATTCCCATGAGCCTCCTCCTCCTCCTCAGGTTGACAGCGCTCCGCTCCTCCGGATTGCTGCTATCCTGTTTCTATATGAACTATATGCAGTTCATAACGGATCAACTATAGGAATCAAAAAATTGCGATGTCAAATAACAATTGGCTGCGCCCTTCGGTATTGTTCGCGCTGAAGTTGGAAAGGTGAGGGCTCTCGGACCACCGATCAATCGAAGAGCATCTGGTGGTCTTCCGCGAGATACTGTCTTGCCTGTTCGGGCACGAGGTCGACGCCCATGCCCGGCCTTTCGATCACATCGACAAAGCCATCCTTGACGATCGCCTGCGGCAGCCCTTCGACGATGTCGTACCACCAGTCCGGATCGCCGGTCGTATATTCGAAGGCGATGAAGTTACGAGGGAGGGTGGCGCAGACCCGGATGAGCGCACCGAGGCCAAGCAGCACCTGGAACGAATTCATCTTCGCGCTCTGATTTGCGACGCATTCCTCGGTCAAGACCCTGCCGATCGGGCTCGCGGAATTCTCGACCGAGTTCAACACCGATTGGGGAGCGGTCATGGCCGCATCCATGGTGATGACGGTGCCGATCGCTCTCCTGTTCCTCTTCTTCCAGAACCTTTTCGTCGGCGGGCTGACGGCAGGAGCGACCAAGGGCTAATTGGCCTTCTGCTCAGAGTGAGGATTGCGCGCGCTCGACAGGTTCGGCTTCAACCGAAAGCGCTTCGCCTATCGCATAGAAATGGCCACCCGCGACGTGGTGCAGGCTGCGCCATTCCGGGCCGGCCGTTTCAAAGTGCCAGTGTCCATCGCGGAACACACGATCGTCTGCCCATGCCGCCGTTACTTCACCGATGAACAGGTCGTAGGCATGCTGGATATGAGGCTCATTGATCAGGTTGCAGGAGAGCCAGGCCGAGCAGCCTTCCACGAAGGGCAGGTCCTGTCCCGGCACGTCGAAAATAGAAACCCCCGACTTCTGCAGCTTGTCCGGCTCCTCAAACAGGCTGCGGTTCCCGACCTCGCGCGTTAGCGACAGCTGGGCAACCGTTGGCACCTGTATGAGGAAACGCCCGCTCGCCTCGATCAGCGTGCGCGTTTGGGCTATCTTGTCGATGACGACGGTGAGCTTCGGCGGATTGATGTCGAGCCCGCAGCACCATGCGGCAGCCATGACATTGTCGATGCCGTCGTGGCGCGCGGAAACCAGGATCGTTGGCCCGTGGTTGATCAGGCGAAAGGCCTTCTTGAGTTCAACAGCCTTCATATGCTCGTTCATTTGAAGCCCACAGTGGTGAAGTTGCAGTCCCGGGTATTTCTCCGCGCCTTAAGACGAAGTGAGGCGCTGCGAAAGTGCGTAATTTCCTGATAACACTTAGAGAATCTGATCGCAGTGCATCATTGTCGGTTTGCAAGGGTAGGGGAACAGGCTCCCTCGTGCAAATGTGCCATGAACACCTCGGCCGGGGGGTGCAGCGGAGGCATTTTCGCGGCCGGTCGTTGAGATATCGGACGAGTTGGATCGGGTCGCACCGTGACACAGTGTTAGAATGACAGCGCAGCGCTCACGAAGAATAAATCTCTCATGCTGGTATCTGCCGTGCTCTTGAAGATGTGCGAATAGCCGAGATCGGCATTGACCGTCCCGCCTGCCAGACGGCTTCCGACTGTCCAGCTGGCGATGTCGCCGCTTTCGATGCTGAAGCGCTCCTGCCCGAACACATGGCCATAATCGATCCCGGCATAGGGCCGCAATTCGCCCAGCCTGTTTGCGAGCAAAGGGCTGTTTGCCCATGGCTGCGTGCGCCAGACGATCGCGTTGCGCGTGAAGACGCCATTATTGCCAAACAGCACGCTGTCGCGGGTACCGCGTATATTGCTATAGCCCCCGAGAGAGATTTGCTCGGCCCCAAACAGATTGTCTGGCGAATATTGCCCGTTGATAACAGTGGCATACTGCAAGTGCTGGCCGGAGATTTCGAAGGGTGTCGTGACGTTGAGCGTAGCGGAAAATTTTGAGAATTCCGGCTCGGCGTCAGCGGCTGCCGGCTCGCCACGCTTGACCGCGTCGAAGATATCAAGCCCCTGACTATAGCCGAGATCGAAAACCCAAACCCCACCGAGCATCCGGCGCGAATGGGAGATGCCGAGACTGCCGACGCTATATTGGCGGCTGCCGACCTCGATGCGGCTGCCCATCAGGAAATTATCGGTCTGTTTGTAGTTGAGAGCGGTATTCAGCGTCGTGATGGAGTCCTTATCGCGCAGCAACACGCGATCAAGGCTGAAACCGAACTGGCCTGAATCGCCCGAAGTTTCGATATCGGTGAAGTTGCCGGGAATCGTGCTGCTGTAGCGATACCAGGATCCGTTTAAGCTCAGTGTCCAATAGCCGTAAGGCACGCTGAATGAGCCGGAAATGCTATTGCTTCGGCCCACCCCGTCATTCGGCCAGGGATAGTCCGGTCCAGTGTGCTGATAGGAAAGCGAGAGAAGGTCGTTCAGGTCGAAGAGGTTGTCCACGCCGAGCGAGAGCGAACTTTGGGAATAACCCGTCGAAGCCTGGCCGAGATTGTTGTTTGCGACCGAGAGATGCCATGGCTTGTCCGACTTGTTCTCGACGTTGAGGATTGACTCGCCCGGATGTGCGCCCGGCAACATCGCCGTCTTTGCGTTGTTGGAGGAGAGCAGGTTGATCTGGTCAAGGCCTTGTTCGACGTCGCGAATATTGACCGGCCTGCCTCGCATTCCTGGAAAGGCCGTTGCCAGCACGCCGCCGGCGGTGACTGGCTTACCGTTCAGGTAGATATCCGAAAGCGATCCTTCCGCTGCGACGAGACGCAGTGTCTTCGTTGCAGCGATGTCCTGCTCCGGAACATAGAAGCGTGAGGTGATGTAGCCCTTGTCCACATAGAGAAAGGTCAAGCCCTTCAGCAGGCTATTGATGTCGGCAAGGCCTATGCAGCTGTTTTTATAGCGTTCGAGAACTGGCGCGAGTGCTGTCTGCGGCAGCAGTGTCACGCCTTGCACCTCGACGTGCGTAATGCCGAAGCACGGTCCCTCGCTCTTATCGATCTGCGGTGGCGCTTCTGCCCCGGAATCCTCAGGCGTGGCAGCCTGGAGGGCATTGAGCCGCTGCGCACGTTTCAGATCGGTCTGCCTGCGCATGAACTCGTCTGCAGGCGATCTCGATGGTTCGGCCGATTGCGCAAAACTTTTGGCTGCCGCAAAGCTTGCTATGGCGAAAACCGCGAGCCAAGACATCAGGGAAATGCTTCGCATGAGGCGCTTCTATGTCCTGGACGGTTTTTGAAGTTCGGCAAGAGCCTTGGTCAGGCCCTTGCCGTCGCCTGCATCCGCGCCACCGCAGCGATAGTGCCAATCATCGAAACGTGTCGATTGGAGAGGAGGCTCCGCAGCAACTGCACTTGGTCCCCGCATCACGGCGGGTCCAGCCGACCAGAGCGCCGCTGCAGCACCCAGAAGGACCATCCCTTTCACGCAATAACGCAATTCCATGCCTCACCGTCTTATCTTCGCAAATACCGGAATCGCTCGCCAAGCGAGCATTTTCCCGCCTACGGTAAACCTCGTAGAGATTGAATCTTTCGCCAAGCTTAACGCGGTCTCAACAGAAGGTTGCTCGCGTCTCCCATCGCGGGGTTCTGCGGCAGCTTTGGTGCCATCATTGCCACTAATAACTTGATTTAATTAAATATATTTAGTCTCAAAAAACAAATGCCGATAGGTATTGTCTGAAATCGTCGGCGTCGTATTAAGAAAATCATCATCTTAAGATTGAACAGTTTTCTCGTGCACGTTGACTCTCGCCACTAAGTTGTCGCATTGCCTGATTGCTCGTTTGTTGCATTGCAACCGGGTTGATTGGGCAGAGGTTGTGACAGCATGCGCAAGTCCGGGTTGCTTTTTTCCGTTTGGCGCGGAATTCCCGTTGGATCCACGAAGCGTAAGGAGCAGCATGCGCCTTCCGATCTGGCGCGCAAGGCAGTTGCGACGTTTCTCAGTGGCCTTCTCCTGTTTCAGCCGGCCTTGCTGCAGGCCCAGCAGGTAACGCCGGATGTGGGAGCACCGGCCGCAAACCGTCCTGACATCGGCGCGGCGCCAAACAGCATCCCCTTAATCGATATCGTGACGCCAAACGGCGCCGGTCTCTCCCACAATAAATATGGCGACTTTAATGTCGGCACACCCGGTCTGATCCTGAACAACCACAATGGTGAGGTCGGAACGTCCAAGCTCGGCGGTGTCACGCCAGGCAATGCGAACCTGCGCAACAGCGGCCCGGCTTCGGTCATCCTGAATGAAGTCACCAGCGGCAGGCGAAGTGCACTGGAAGGGCCAGTCGAAGTATTCGGCGGCCGGGCCGATGTCATCATCGCCAATCCGAACGGCATCACCTGCGACGGCTGCGGCTTCATCAACACACCGCACGCCACATTGACGACGGGCGCCCCTGATATCGGCGCTGATGGACGGCTGAACGGCTTCACGGTGAGGGATGGGGAGGTCACCTTCGGCCCGAAGGGCGCGAACTTCGCATCCGGCGACGGTGCGGTCGACATCTTCGACGTCATATCCCGCACCATAAAGGTCGATGGCCCGGTCTATGGCAAGGACCTGCGCCTGACGGCGGGCCAAAGCAAGTTTGACTACGCCACCGGCGAAGCGACGACCCTCGACGCGACATCAGGAACGCCCGAATACGCAATCGACGGCTCGGCACTCGGCGCCATGCAGGCCGGCCGCATCAAGATGGTCGTCACGGAAAAAGGCGCAGGTGTGCGCATGCGCGCCGATATGGCGGCCAATGTCGGAGAACTTTCGCTGTCAGCGGACGGCAAGATCTCGATCGGCAATGCGTCGGGCCGCAAAGGCGTCGCCATCGCCTCTAAGCGGAGCGTGACGGCGGGCCGGCTAACCTCGAAGAAGGCGGTATCGGTCAAGGCGGGCAAGGATGTCAGTCTGGGATCGGTTGCGGCCGAAGAGGATATCCTCATCGATGGCGGGACAGGTCTGGTCGACGTCAGCGGCATGCTCGCCGGCAATGGCGCCCTCAGCGTCCTGGCCGATGGCAATCTGACCCTCACCGAGGCGGCAACGGCGGGGCCGATGTCGCTGTCGTCAGCGGCTGGAAGTATCGCCATCACCGGCATGGCGCAGTCCGACGCGACCCTGTCGGTTACGGCCGCTTCCGGCGCGATCACAGCCGGCACGTTGCTTTCGCAGGGCGATATAGCTCTGCTTGCCGGTCTTAACCTCGGGCTCTCGGGCGGCGTCCTTGCCGGCGGCAATCTGCAGGCGTCGGCCGGTGGCGATATCCGCTACGCCAGCCTGGAGGCAAACGAGGCCGTATCGCTGTCGTCGCTGGCAGGTGTCATCAGCCTCGACAAACGCACCGCCGCCGGCGGCGACATCACGATCAATGCGCGGCATGTCGATCTCTCCGGCAACCGGAGCGGGCTTGCCACATCGGGCACGCTGCATATCGATACCGACAGCGCCAATCTCTCCGGCAGTCAGCTGACCTTCGGCGGCATTGATCTTGCGTCCTCGGGGGCAGCCGATCTGAGGGGAACGCAGCTCAACGCGGTAACCTCCCGCAGTGCCACCAGCGGTATCAGCGGCTCCGGCGACATCACCATCGCCGCAGGCAGCGTTGCCACAACCAACGCCACCAATCTGCTGGCCGCCCACGACCTGACGCTCTCCCTCCCGCAATTGACCAATGCCGGCCAGCTTGCCGCTGGCAACGATCTCATCGTCAACGTCTCCGGCAACCTTGCCAACACCGCCACCGGGCTGGTCTATGCCGGCAATGATGGGGCGTTGTTCGTGGGCGGCGTGCTTGCCAACGATCAGGGCGCTGTTATCGCCGGTCGTGATCTTGCGATCGCCGGCAGCGCTAATGGAGCGCGCAACGCTGCCATCGTCAACCGATCCGGCCTGATCACATCAGACCGAAACATGGCGATCGTCACCGCAAATCTGCGCAACGAAAAGATCGTCGCTCCGACGGTCTCGAGCCAGCTGATCTCCAGTACGCCCGTCACCGCCTATGACAGTCTCGAGGGAAGACTCTGCCCAACCTGCTCCCCGGGCAGCGGGATCGAATACAATGGCACGATCTACATCACGGAAGATGCCGATCACCACGTGTACCGGAATGTTGTCGAAGACCGGGTTCTTTCGTACGGAAGCCCGGCGGCGCTGATCAAGGCCGGCAACATATTGTCCATCGATACCGTCGATCTCACCAACGCCTATAGCGCCATCGAAGCCGGCTCAGGCATGACGCTCACGGGCACCGGCACGCTGACCAATCTTGGCCTGCAGTTGCAGCGTACTGTTTCGTTGACCTGCGATGAGACAAGAGGCTGTGAGTACTATCCCGCCTTCATCGCGAAGGAGTGGATGGAGCGGCACACCGGCGAAACGGGCGGCAACGGCGATGGCTATCTGGTCACGACCAGAGAGCTCAACCCGTTTGGCACCCGCGATTCGTCGAAGGATCTGTTCCCTGGCGACACGGTGGAGAGTGTCACGGCGATCGGCGGCGTTCCCGCAACGATCCGCTCAGGGGGAACGCTCGGCATCGGCGGCTTTGCCGCCGTCAACAATACCGCCCTTGCCGGAACGATCGCCGACCATGTGGCGGTTGCCGCGCCTGCACGCTCGAGCGATCCGACCACATTGCTGGCCGGCATGACGGCGAGCGGGGCTCTGTTCACGCTCGGCGGCGTTGCAGCGCCGCAATCCGGCGGCTTTGGCGGCACCATCCCCGGCCAGTCTTTCCTGTTCGAGACCCGCGCCGCCTTCCTCGACGTGTCGAAGTTCTACGGCTCCAGCTATTTCCTTGATCGTATCGGCTACCAGCCGGATCATCAGATCCTGTTCCTCGGAGACGCCTATTTCGAGAACCAGTATGTCGAGCAGCAGCTGAGACAGGTGACCGGCTCCGGCTTTGTCGGTGATGATACGGTCACCCAGATAAAGCAATTGCTCGACAACGGGGCCGATTATCTCGGAGCACATCAGCATGCGCTCGGCGAGCCGCTGACGGCGGAAGAGATTGCCGGCCTGACCCAATCCGTCGTCGTCTACGAATGGCAGGTGGTGGATGGCAAAAGCGTGCTCGCCCCTGTGCTGCATCTTGCACCCGGCGACAAGGAACGGCTTGCCTCGGCCGGCGCTGTCATCGCAGGCAAGGACGTCACCATCGACGCCGGCGTTCTCGCCACCTCCGGGATGATTGCCTCGAACGGCAATCTTGCCGTCTCCGGCACATCGATCGCAGCCACCGGCGGCAGCCTCAAAGCGGGTGGCAACGCCAGCCTCACCGCCGACAACGTTTCGATCGTCAACGGCTCGGTCTCTACAGGTGGCAATCTCTCGATCAAGGGCGATGACGGCATTCTCGTCGCCGGCTCGAAAGTGGCGGCCGGCGGCAATCTCGCCCTGAACTCGAACGGCGATATCAACATTTCCGCGACCGGGAAGACGACGACCAGGACGAAACGCGACCGGCGCAGCACGACAACCAGGGTCGAGACGACGGTGACCAGCTCCGAGATCACCGCCGGCGGGTCGATCGCCGCCGAGGCCGGCGGCAACCTCAATGTCATCGGCAGCACGGTTGCAGCCGAAGGAACGCTCGGCCTCAAGGCGGCCGGCGACGTGACAATCGCCGAAGCCGTCGAGACCACCACGACCGACTACAGCTACAAGAAGAAGGGCGGCCTGTTCGGCGGCGGCAAGAAGACGACCAGCCATGCCGAGACGCAGACGGTGGTCGGATCGTCCGTCAGCGGCGGGAAAGGGGTCTCGATCACCTCCGGCGGCGACACCGTCGTTTCCGCGTCGAAGCTGACGGCCGGCGATGACGTCAACAAGGCCAATATCGACGTGACGACCGGCGGCGATCTGCTGATCGCCTCCGGCAGGGAAACGACGGAATTCGAACAGGCTTCCTCGAGCAAGGGCTTCCTGTCCAAGAAAAGCTCGACGCTTCACAGTTATGATGAAGCAACGGTCGCCTCCGAGCTCTCCGCCTCCGGCGCCATCAATCTGAATGCCGGCGGCAACGCCGTCATCGCGGGCTCGAAGGTCACGGCGGGCGACGCGATCAGCCTTGCCGGCGACAGCGTCTCAATCATCGGCGCCGAAGAACAGCACCAGTTCGAAAGCAGCAGCAAGAAGTCCGGCCTGTTCGCCGGCTCCGGCGGCGGCTTCATCTCGCTCTGGGGCAAGGAGCAGAAGGACAAGAGCCAGGCCTCGGAATTCAACGTCGCCTCGGTGCTTTCGGCTGGGACGGATGTGACGCTCAAGGCGCGCGACACGGACGTCAATGTCATCGGCTCCGGCATCAATGCCGGGCGAGACATCAATCTGTCGGCGGCCCGCGACGTCAACATCACGCCGGGTTCGGAAAGCAGTGCTGCGTCCGAGCAGGAAAAGCGTTCCGGCTTCGGCCTTTCGTTCTCCTTCGGTAATGGCGGGGCCTCGATCGGCATCGGTTATGGCAAATCTGTCGATAAGACGGCCCAATCGGCTTCGACGAATGCCGCGTCTACGCTGAGTGCCGGTCGCGATTTGACGATTACGGCAGGTCGTGATGCCAATCTCCAAGCCGCGAAGGTTGAAGCCGACCATGACGTGGCCATCCTCGCAGACCGCAACGTCAATCTGCTCTCCGCGCAGGATGTCAGCAACTACAGCGCCATGCATGAAGAGCTCTTTGCCGGAGTGAGCCTGTCGGTCTCGTCCGGGCTCGTCAGCGCGGCAGAAAGTGTGCAGTCGGCGGCAAGCGGTTTAGGCAACGGTGGTGGTCTTTACGCGGCGGCACCGACCGCACTTGCGGCAATCAACGCGTACAAAACATTCGACGACATCATCAAGCACAAGACGAGTCCCGGATCCGCATCGCTGACGGTCGGCTTTACCTACCAGAAGCAAGAGAATGCGGCAGCTTCGTCAACGCCCGTCGTCACGACGATACGAGCCGGCAATGCAGTCGCCATAGAGGCCACCTCGGGTGACCTCACAGGTCATGGCGCCCAGATCGCAGCCGGCTACGATGCAAATGGCGCTCGGACGCTTTCAGGCGATGCGAATGCGGGCAACGTTCTCCTGTCTGCCGGTCATGATATCGTTCTGGAAAGTGCACAGGCGACGAGCGAAAGCTCGAGTAAAAGCAAGTTTGCGGGGGCCAGCATCGGCGTCGGCGCAGAATTCGGCGGTGGAGTTGGCCTGACCGCCAGCGCCAGCGCAGGCATGGGCAAGTTGGGCCAGAATGGCGTTACGCAGGTCAACAGCCACGTCACGGGCTCCGGTGCTGTCGCGCTGAACTCGGGTGACGATACGACGCTGAAGGGTGCTGTCGTGTCAGGCAACACCGTCATTGCGAATGTCGGCGGTGATCTCAACATCGTCAGCCAGCAGGATACCGCGACCTACCGGGAAAAAACGGCCGGCGTATCGATCGGACTATCCTCCACCGGAAAGCTGTCCGGCGGCGCCAGCACAGGAAAAGTCGACGGAGACTATGCGAATGTCTCCGAACAGGCCGGGATAGTCGCAGGTAGCGGCGGTTACCATGTGGCTGCCGGCGGTACGGTCGATCTCAAGGGCGGCGCCATTGTCTCCACGGCCGATCCTCAGAACAACGAGCTGAGTGCCACGGCACTCACCTATTCCAATATAGAAAATGCTTCGAGCGCCTCGACCTCCGGCTATGGGATCGTTCTCAGCCCGAGCGGCATACCGCTGCCGGCCGTCGATATGCCCGCGAGGCAGGACGATCACGGCGCAGCGCTGGCGACCCTGTCGCCGGGCAAGCTGACGCTCAGTGATCAGAAGCAGGATCTCGCCAACCTCAATACTGATTTGTCGAAGGCGAATACGCAGGTCGAATTCTATGACATCGAAACACTGAAGCGCCGGCAGGAGAATGCTGCGGCAGTCTCGCAACTACTCAACATGGCAATCGGCGAGATCTCACAGAAGCTCGGCTTTGCCGATGGAAGTCCCGAAAAGATCGCACTGCATGCGGCGGCGGGCGCGCTCACGGCAGTGGTTTCCGGAGGAAATATAGGTCTCGGTGCCTTCGCTGGTGGCACCCAGGAATTGATCGGTGCGGTCATCGGCAAGGCGCTGATGGATAATCCGAATCTGACGCAGGAAGAGCGCAATGCGCTCGGTCAATGGGCATCAGTTCTCGTCGGCATGGCAGTCGGCGGAAACCAGGGGGCCTCTATTGCGCTCGACGCAGAGAGCTTCAATCGGCAACTTCATCTTGAGGAAGCGAAGCTGATTGCTGCCAACGCTGCCCGCTATGCAGTCCAGCAGGGCTATTGCGCCAGCGCGGATAGTTGTTCCAGCGAGGCGGTCGAACTTGCGATTGCCGATCTCACGCGGCAAGCGGTTAAACAGGTGGATATCACGGGCGCTGACTATCCGCAAAACGATGCGGCATCCGCTTTCCTGGACAGCATCGCACCCAAAGGATCTATTCCGGGCATCTGCAACGCCGGATCCTCCAATTGCGGTCAGATCTATTTCCATGCGAATGGAGACCTATACCGCGACAGCTCGATCAACGCGAATTTCTTTCCATACCTCGTTAGGTTCTACGATCTAGCGTCGGAGGTCTACAATCAGGAGCATGTCACACGGATCGACATAGCCGGCAGCCTACTTCGGCAGGCGGAGATTATTGATAGCATACGATTTGCAAACGCAGGCGTTGATCAGGCGATGCTGCCATGGGATATCTTCAATGGTATGTTCGCTGGCATAGGCGGTCCCTTTGCGTACCAGCAAAGGATCGCGGAACGCGAGGCAGCACAAAGTGCGTCGGGGGGCGTAAAGCCTCCTCCGTCGGCAACGCTTCAGCAAGCCATCAATCTCTTTTCAAAGTCCTCGGGGATGGTGACCATCGGCCAGACAGTTTTCACCGCCATCCCAAACCGTGGAAATGCAGCCATGTTCACTGGCGCGACCGATGCACAAGTCCATCAGTTCTTTCTGGAACTCACCGGAGTTTCATCTTTGCCCGCACCAAGGACTATCCCTGGAAAAGGTTCTATCTATGTTGTCAACACGCCGGGTGGCAATTTCACCCTTAGAGACTTTTCTTCCTCATCGGGCCTAACTGGACCAGCATGGACGATAGACCTGCCCAAAAACGCCGTCGGTATGACATATAATCCTGAGATAAAGTTTATTAAAGGAGGTGCCCCGTGAGGCATATCGAACAAATTGATGAAATTGTTCGGGATTCGTTTGGACTCTCCATCGCTGGCCTTTTCAGCGCAACTAGCGCTCACACCCGTTCCCTTTCTTTCGAGCAGCAAAAGCAAACTTTTTTTTGCTTGATTGAGCAATTGCTGACTTCCGGAAGGATTAAGTTCATCGCCCCGGGAGTGGATTGCTATGTATCTGCAGCCAACCCAAATCCGAGGTTCACAATCAGCGACAGCGAAGCGCAGTGGAGTGCATCTCCGAAGGACATCGTAATGCAACTTTCCGCCCAATGGCCAGAGCAAGTGCATGATGAATATGACGTGGACTTGGTTACCTATTTTTACAGTATTCCAGGAATCATTTGGGTCGATGACGATGGAACTCTCGTGGCCTCATAGGTATTGACATGAATTTTACGAACGGGTTCTTGCTATCTCCAATTCAGCCCGCGCGGGTTGGCAAGAGACTCGCTGACGCCCTCTTTCGGCAGGCCGAAATTATCACTGCGGTGCGTTCCGCAACACTGCGATCGATGATGCGGTTCTCCCTTGGGAAGTGATGAACCGAATTGATGATGGGTGGGCTGATGGTATGCTGTTGCGATGAAATTTCATCTCGGATCAACGCGGTAGACTGTAAGCAATCCATCGCGCTGGGGAATGGAACTATCTATCTCTACATTGGCAAATCCGCTGATAACCTTTCAGCGTTGGGTTACCTCAATATGATAGTGCGCGATCAACATGGTCAATCATCAGGATGGCCGATCAAATCGATCAAAAATGCTGTCTTGGTGGTGAAACACCAAGAAGTAATGGCCGAACCCAATGCAAGCCGCGTGATAGGTATGTGGCTCGATGGATCTGATATATGTGCCCAGCATTGGGACGGGTTTACTTCGCGATTTGACAGTAAAACCTTGAAACTCATTTCTCAAGTATTCACTAAATAGCAGAGCCCGTAATCCTCCGCGCCGTAGATGAAGCGGTAGATCGTCTCCTTGCGATGCGAACCAGGCTAACGCTGTCGGCCAGAAGACGGCAGGCGATCTGTTCTGTTGACCAGTAAGCCTCCAGTTTCTCAATGACCAAAGCGGTGTAGATAGCGCCGAAGCTTTCTCAAGCGCCGTCGCCGCTCCTTGGCGATGTCATCGGTAACGATCAAGAAATAGGGGGCGAGGGGTGCCAAGCTCTCGGACGAGGAAGAGAAATCCGACGAATTCCAGCCTCAGGTCCAGCACCGGCGTCCATCGAGAAATAGCAGCCAAGCGATCCCGAGAAGACCAGAGAGGGCACTGACCACCGCAGTGCCGGAATAGCTGGTGATGGCTGTACCAGCGGCAAAGAGAAGGGCGCTCAGTCCGGCGCTGAGGAAGATATTGACGGAAATCAGTGCGCTGCCGAGACCGGGCCGCTCGGCAATCAGATCCTGCAGATAGGTGATGGGAATAGAGATCAGCGACGCCGCGCCGATGCCACTGATCAAGGTGAGGGCATAGACATGCCAGGGCTCATGGGCAAAAGCCAGTAGCAGCAGGTAGACGGCATAGATCAATGCACCGGCTGCAAGGGCTGCGAGTTGGCTGATGCGGCGCAGCAGGCGCGACCAGACGATGATGAAGACCACCTCGAGGAGAGCGACGATCCCGACCAGAATTCCGATATCGGCGACAGTGCCGCGGGCGGCGCCGGTTACGACGAGGGGGAAAATGGCGTCGTTCACATGCAATGTGCTGCTGATCAGCGCGATGGCCGTGATCCGGCTGAAGATTTTCGGGGAAATCACCTGGCCGAGTGCGGCGAGATAGGAGAGATGGTGGGTGGCAGCGCGATCCGTGCCGCTCTGTCGGGGCAATAGGAAGCCGACGAGCCCCACACAGACCAGGCAGGAAATAGCGGCGAAGAGATAGGCTGGCAGCATGGTCGAAGAGGAGGAGAGCAAAACCCCCGTGAGCCCAGGAACCAGGACCCAGGAAAGCGAGATCATCGCCCGAACGCCAGAATTGACTGTCGCCACGTCAGCCGGCGCCATTCCATGGGCTGCGGCCCGGACATTGGCAAAGAGCAACGAGTTCAGGCAGCCATAGACCGGCAGTAGCAGAAGCGCGCTGAGGACAAATATGTCCTGCGTCGGGAAGAAGAAGACCGCGCCATAACCGACAACGCCGAAGGTCGCCGCAACAAGCATCATCGTACGATATTCACCGAGCCGGTCGGCAAGATTGCCAAGCAGAATGCTGACGATCACGTTGACCGCCGCTGCGGCGAAGATCAGCGCCGCATAGAGTTCATTCGACAGGCCGAGCTCGCGGATGCCGACCACGGACCGATAGGGGGTCGTCGTCGCGCCGGCAAATCCGAACGTGAAGATGGCGATCATGCTCACCCGGATTGCAGGATTACGGAAAACGTCGGGTATCAAGCGGTTCATTATCGTCGCCAGCTGGCTTTGAGGCGCTCCTTGTGCGGAGGGGAAACCGCGTCCGCACAAGGATCGTCATGATCAATCTCGGTCGCGCCTGAGGGTGGGAAGGCGCGCATGCGGCGTGTAGCCGAAATCCTGATTCAAGGGAAAGACAAAGCGGGCGGCCTGATGCTCATCCGATACTCGATGCCTTGACCGACCAAACCCTCGGTAAGGGCTAGCGATTATCATCCTGATGTCAATCTTCATCGTTGCCAGCTCAAAGCTTCGGGCTAAGCGCCACGATCGCAGCGAAACGGTCCCAATCCTTCGACGCTTTCGGGGTCCATGCAGCTTCGGCAATTGCCGGAAGACGTGGGAAGACGAGGCGGTTGAAATAGCCGCGCGACAGGAAGTGCTCCGACCAGATGCAGGCCTGGACGCCTTTCAGCTTATGCTTCAATTCCTCCGGGAATTCGCCGGCTGCCTCATAGGCATAGGTGTGGGCCGGCGGTACCGTACCGGCCCAGCTCGCGCCCGGTTCCTGGAAGGCTTCGGCCTGGACCATATCGAGATAATAGGCCTGACCCGGCGTCATGACGACGTCATAGCCTTGTTCGGCAAGCTCGATGCCGACCTGCGGATTTTCCCAGGCCATCAAGAGGCTGTCCTTTGCCGCGACCCCGCCGCCATGGGCGACCTCGTTCCAGCCCGCGAGCTTGCGGCGGCGCTTGTCGAGCATCGTCTTGACCTGCTTCAGGAAGTAGGATTGCAGCCCGAAGGTGCCGGAAATGCCTTCTTCGGCCATCAGCTTCCTGGCAAGCGGCGAGGCGAGCCAGGAGCCGTTCGCCACTTCATCGCCGCCGACATGCATGTAGGATGAGGGGAACAGCTCGACCATTTCGTCGAAGACCTTTTCCAGGAATTCGTAGGTCAGCGGCACGGCCGGGTTCAGCGCGTTGTTCGGATAGCCCTGGACAGAATGGTAGCTATCCGGCGCTTCCTGGCCGTCCGTCAGATCGGGCAGGGCAACCAGCGTCGCCGCATTGTGGCCGGGGATGTCGATCTCCGGAACTACCTCGACATGAAGGGCGCTTGCATGCGCGACGATGTCTCTGACATCGTCCTGCGAGTAGAAGCCGCCGACAGGCTCCGCGCCATTGCCAAGCTGCGGGAGCAGCGGTTCGTCCGGGCCCCGCAACACGCCCGTTGTCGTCAGCTGCGGATAGGCCTTGATCTCCAGACGCCAGGCCTCGTCATCGGTCAAATGCCAGTGGAAGATGTTGAGCTTGAACCAGGCAAGGATGTCGATCAGCCGCTTGACGTCATCAACCGGATAAAACTGCCTGGAAACGTCGAGATGGCAGCCGCGCCAGCTATAGCGGGGCCGATCGGAAATCGTTCCGGAAACCGGGAATTGGAATTTGCCCTTGCTTACTCGCGCGCCGTTCAGCATTTGTGCGAGCGAGGTCAGGCCATACTGGCGCCCAGCAGCGCCGGAATAGGAAAGTGTCACGCGATCGGCCGAGAAGGTCAGCCGGTAGGCTTCGGTGTCGAGCGAGGCGTCCTTGCTGAACGTAAGGGCGCGCCCCTGCGGCGAGGCGACCAGATTGAAAACCGAATGGTCGCTTTCGAAAAGGCGGCGGGTTAGAGAAATGCAGGCGGATATTGCCGACAATTCGTCTGCGCTGGCACCCTCCGGATAGAGAATGACCGGAAAGCTATCGCCCGGCTTCGCATCGATTTCGGCCGGCCACGGCTGCAGCGCAAAAGGCAGATCGAGCCGGCCCTCGGGCAAAAGCGCGGGCGGAGGCTCGCTGGTACGGCCTTCGAGAAGCAGATCGGAAACGGCGACCGGCACATGTTTACCGGATGACAATGTGAGATAGGCGGACTTTGCTCCATCAGTGCAATGCCGCGCCGGGCGGTGCAGGCCGGCGACTGTGAACGTCCAGCTTCCACCAGCAGCGAGGGTCAGCCCGGCCGGTGGTTCGAATTCATGAAAATTGGCGTTGCGCCTGAGAAAGGTGGCATTGCTGCATGCGGCAGCATCGATGACGCGAGTGAGCGCGGTGTAGACAAGCTTGAAACCGGAAAGCGCCTCAGTGGAAAGATTGAAAAGCGTGAAAGTGAAGGCGCCATTCGGTCCGCCATCAGGGTTCCAGCTGCTTTCCAGGCGATAGTCGGCCGGTTTCATATCTCGTTCCTCTCGGTGTATCCTATGAATTTCAGTAGTGCTCGGACTGAGAAAAAGTACGGGCAAGCTCGGCCTGACCGGCTGTCAGGCCACAGTCGACCGGCAAGCAGACGCCGGTAATCGCCGCAGCCTGGGGACCAGCCAGGAAGGCGACAGCATTGGCGACGTCTTTCGGATCGACCACGCGCTGCAGCGGATACCAGCGACGGGCATCCTCGAACACATTGGGATTGGCTGCCGCGCGAACTTCCCAAGCCTGCGTCTTCACCGTTCCGGGGGCAACGGCATTCGCGCGGATGCCGAATTTTCCATATTCAACGGCGACCAGCCGGGTGAAATGCAGAAGGCCGGCCTTGGCGGCGCTGTAGGCAGGATGCCCGAACACGTTCATGCCGTTGACCGAGGCAATGTTGACCATGGAGCCCCGCGACGCTTTCAGCTGGTCTTCGACGGCGCGAAAACAGAGAAATGCCGCTTCGAGATTGAGCGCATTGTCGGCACGCCAGATCTCAGGCGTCGTATCATGCAGGCTGACGGCGCGGGCTGCACCCGCATTGTTGACGAGCGTGCGTAGGCTGCCAAGATCGACTGCGCGCCCGGCAAGCGCCGCAACGCTCGTCTCGTTGGTCACGTCGCATTCGAAGGCGACGAAGCGGTCGGACGGTCCGAGTTTGCCGGCAACGGCTGCTGCAGCGTCGGCATTGATGTCCGCGAGCAGGATAATGTCGTGGTCATCGGCGAGCCGACCAGCGATCGCCGCTCCGATATCGCCCGCTGCTCCCGTGACGATTGCCACTGATTGCGTCATTTGCCGCTTCCTTCCCTTGATCAATCGCCGAGCAGCTGCTTGTCGTCGTCGCCGTCGCGGTGGGTGATGAGCTGTTGCTTGATGCGCCTCAGCGTGACTGTCGCCTTCGGCTGGATGGCGTAGGCGACGAGGCTCGCCAGGATATCGACGGTGGCGATATAGGCGATACGCGTCGATG
Organism: Rhizobium sp. 1399; assembly: GCF_031455475.1. Lineage (NCBI taxonomy): Bacteria > Pseudomonadati > Pseudomonadota > Alphaproteobacteria > Hyphomicrobiales > Rhizobiaceae > Rhizobium > Rhizobium sp. 1399. The sequence goes on from NZ_JAVDSU010000016.1 coordinate 77,857, forward strand.
TCGGGCGATAGATGTTTGTGCCTTCCGGAATATCGATCGGCACGACGATCTCGGCGGCCCTTGCGACGGCGCTGTCGGACTGCGTCAGCGCGATGGTTTTGACCTTGGCTTCGCGTGCCAGCGCAAAGGCCCGCACCAGTTCGGCATTGCGTCCGGAAAAAGACGAGCCGATGATCACATCGCCGGCCTTCGCCGCTGCCGCCATCATCAACTGCATGCTGTGGTCGGAGCTGGCCGTAATGCGCAGGCCAAGCCGAAAGAGCCTATTTTGCAACTCATCGGCGATCATCGAGGAATTGCCGCCCGACCCGAAGGCATAGATCATCTCCGCCTTGGCAATCTGCGCAACGGCGGCCTCGATCGCAGTCAGGTCCAGCGAGCGGTGCACCAGGAAAAGGGCGTTCTGCGCCTTGGTGATGATATCCTGGGCGACATCGGCCGGATCGCTGCTCTTTGATTCCGGCTTCAGGTAACGCACACCGACATGAGCGGTGCGCGCGAGCTGCACCTTGAAATCGGAGAAGCTGTCGCAGCCGAGGCGGCGGCAGAAACGCGTGACCGTCGGTGGCGAGACTTCTGCGCGTTCGGCAAGCTCGATGATCGAGGCATTCACGGCGAATTCGAAATCGTTGACGATGATGTCGGCGATGCGGCTCTCGGAGGCGGAGAGGCGGCTCCTGTCTTCCTGCAATGTGGAAAAAATATCCAAGCCTGTCCTCCCGCCGATCCGTCAGTCAACTCTTCTTCTTGTAGGCAACGCAGTCGATTTCGACCTTGCAATCCACCATCATGGACGATTGGACGCAGGCGCGGGCCGGCGGATGTGCGCCGAAATAGTCCTGATAGATTTTGTTGAATGTCCAGAAATCGCGCGGATCGTCCAGCCAGACGCCGACGCGCACCACGTCCTCGACGCCGTATCCGGCCTCGTCGAGAATGGCGAGCACATTGGCGATCGTCTTGTGCGTCTGGGCAATGATATTGCCGTCGATAATCTCGCCGTTTTCCATCGCCACCTGACCGGAAACATAGAGCCAGCCATCAGCCTCGACCGCGCGCGCGAAAGGCAGCGCCTTGCCGCCGGCGCCGGTCTGAACAGTGCCATATCGCTTGATGGACATGTCGGGATCCCTGCAAATTATTTTCTTGATAAGTTGACAAGGGACCATAGAAAGCAGATTTTGACCAGTGAAAAACGCCATTTATGAAAAGAATTTAAATCGGGAGCGATGATGCGTGATCCTTTCAAGAATCCTTTTCCGTCCTCCGATACTGCACGGCACGCCATCTGGGAGATGCTCGTGCCCCGCGACATCGACGCATTTCTGGCAGCCGACTGGTCGATGGTCGAAGATGATTTCGTTGAGGAAGGCTTCATCGGCATCGATGGCCGCAAGCACGTCAGCCCCGACAAGTGGCGTCTGGCATTCCCCGCACTTTCGGCCTATCGCGACGAGTGGCTGAGACAGGCAAAGGATTTTGCCACACAGAGCTTCGCGGAGGATACCCGCACCGCGATCTTCACCACCACGACGCTCGAGGACATCGAAATCGAGGGTGACATGGCGCTTGTCCGCAAGAAGTTCGACGGAGGCCTGACGAAGAGTGATGGCACCCGCGATATTATGCAGTGGCAGACGCTCTACTATTGCAGGCTCCACGAGGGGCGGTGGAAGATCTGCGGATTTACCGGCTACCTGCCGAACCCGATGGGTTGAGGCGGGACCGCAAAACAAGGTCAACTCATTTGCGCATTTTCACGGCAGCACTGGCGACCGAAACCAATACGTTTTCCCCGATCTGTGTGGACCGCCGCGCTTTCGAAGCGTCTCTTTATGCCCCACCCGGCCAGCATCCGGAAACGCCCACACTCTGTACCGCGCCGATCACTGTCGGTCGCCGCATCGCCGCTGAAAAGGGCTGGGAGCTGATCGAGGGCACTGCAGCCTGGGCAGACCCGGCCGGCCTCGTCAACCGTCAGGCCTATGAAGGGCTGCGGGACGAAATCCTCGACCAGCTCCGCGCCGCAATGCCTGTCGATGCCGTGGTGATGGGGCTGCATGGGGCAATGGTGGCCGCGGGATATGAGGACACAGAAGGTGACCTCCTCACCCGCATCCGCGACATCGTCGGGGCTGATGTGCTGATCTGCGCTGAACTCGATCCGCATAGCCATCTGACCCGGAAGCGCATCGCGGCACTGAATTTCGCGATTTATTTCAAGGAATTTCCGCATACGGATTTCGTCGACCGCGCCGAGGATCTCTGGCGCATCGCAGTCGATGCGCTTGAGGGCAGGGTCAAGCCGGTCAATTCCGTATTCGACTGCCGGATGATCGATGTCTTCCCGACCTCGCGCGATCCAATGCGTTCCTTCGTCGACAAGATCATGCGGATCGAGAAGGAAGATCCGGAAATCCTGTCGATCTCCGTGGTCCACGGCTTCATGGTCGGCGATGTGCCCGAGATGGGTACCAAGCTGCTTGTCGTCACCGATAACAATCCGCAGAAGGGCGCGGCTCTGGCGCGTGAACTCGGCATGGAGCTGTTTTCCAAGCGCGGCACCTTCATGGTGCCGCAAATCGACGAGAAGGAAGCCGTATCGAGAGCGATGGCTGCCAAAGCCTGGCCGGTCGTCATTGCCGATGTCTGGGATAATCCGGGCGGCGGAACCGCTGGCGATGCCACCGTCATTCTCGAAGAGCTTCTGGCCCGCCGAGTGGAGAATGCTGCGATCGGCACCATCTGGGATCCGATCGCCGTTCAGATCTGTTTTGCTGCAGGCGAGGGCGCTGAAATTCCGCTGCGTTTTGGCGCAAAGTCGGCACCGGGGACCGGCAATCCCGTCGACGGGATGGTGAAGGTCATCAAACTGGTGAAGAATGCCGAAATGCAGTTCGGCGAAAGCCTGGCACCTTTCGGGGATGCGGCGCATATCGTTCTTGATGGTATCGATATCATTCTGAACTCGACGCGGGCGCAGAGCTTCGATCCGAGCCTGTTTTCGGTGATGGGCATCGATCCGACCAAGCAGAAGATCCTGGTGATCAAATCGACCAACCATTTCTTCGCATCCTTCTCGAAGATCGCTGCCGAAATCCTGTACTGTTCGGCAGGAACCCCCTATCCCAACAATCCGGCGACGACCCACTATCGCCGGGCGCCAAAAACCATCTGGCCGATCGCGGCCGATCCTCATGGAACCGAACGCGGAGCTGCCTGAGATGCATGACAACCGGTTTGCCGTCATCGCCAAGGCTGGAGACAGGATCGCGGATCTTTCCACGCCCCGCCCGATCATCGACGAAGACAAGCTGGTCGCCAACATATCCAGGGCCCAGTCTTACATGGACGAGCACGGGCTGAATTTCCGCCCGCATATCAAGACGCACAAGATACCGGCGCTTGCCGCGGCACAGGTCGCGGCCGGCGCCAAGGGCATCAATTGCCAGAAGGTGACAGAGGCAGAGGTCTTTGCCGAAGCCGGTTTCGAAGACATCCTGATTACCTTCAATATTATCGGCCCCCCGAAGCTCGGACGGCTTGCTGCCCTGAACGATCGCATTTCGGGTCTCAAGGTCGTTGCCGACAGCGACGTGACGGTCGACGGCCTGTCTTCACATTTTTCCGGCCGCAAACCGCTGACCGTCCTCGTCGAATGCGATACCGGCGGCGCGCGCTGCGGCGTCCAGACGCCCGAACAGGCGGTCTCGCTCGCCAGACGCATCGCTGCTGCCGACGGGCTGACATTCGGTGGTATCCTCACCTATCCGAAGCCGCAGGCTGCCGATGCCGTCGAGGCTTTCATCCAGGCTACGCTGAAACGGCTGACGAAACAGGGAATTGCCTGCCCGATCGTCAGCAATGGCGGCACGCCCAGTCTCTTTCAGGCGCATCTGGTCAAATCGGCGACGGAGCATCGGGCAGGGACCTATATCTACAATGACCGTCAGATGATCCGGATGGGACATTGCACGCAAGACGATTGCGCAATGCACGTCCTGGCAACCGTCGTATCGCGGCCGAATGCCGACCGCGCCGTTATCGACGCAGGCTCGAAGGCGCTGACCTCCGATCTTCAGGGCTTTGCCGATTTCGGCCTCGTCGTCGGATATCCCGAGGCAAAGATAACCAGCCTCTCGGAAGAGCACGGCGTCATCGACCTTTCGGTCTGCACTGGTGCGCGGCCCCAGATCGGCGAAAAGCTCTTCATCATCCCGAACCACACATGCGTGGTGTCGAACCTGTTCGACACGATGGTCTTCCATCGCGACGGCATCGTCACGCGCGTCGAGGACGTCGCCGCGCGCGGGCTCGTCTGGTAACTGATCGATCGGCCGTTCAGGCCGTTGCAGGTGCCAGCAGGTTCATGTCGATATCGGTGAGCTCGACGCGGCGTTCGAAGGCGACACCTTCCTCGTCAAAGAGATGGCAATCGGCGGCATTGATGCCGACGGCGACCGGCGCATCGGTGCGAATGCCCACACTGCCGGGCAGCATGGCGCAGAAGTTCTCCGTTTCGCCGCCGAGTGCAACATAGGCCACAGTATTTGCGCCAAGCCGTTCGATGACGCTGGGTGCAACCGTCAGCGAAATGTCGCCGGAGCTGAGCTGGATATGTTCCGGCCGGATGCCGAGCGTCAGCGGCTTGCCGACCATGCCGTCGCGCGGCGCTACCGGCAGTGTCGCGGTCTGGCCGCGATAGTCCACGGTCACGCCTGCCTCGCTTGCGGATGTGCAGGTGACAGGCAGGAAATTCATTTTCGGATTGCCGATGAAGCCGGCAACAAACTGGTTGGCGGGCTTGTGATAGAGCTCGAGCGGCGCACCGGTCTGGGAAATATTGCCGGCATCCAGCACTACGATGCGGTCGGCCATCGTCATGGCTTCCACCTGGTCGTGCGTTACATAGATCATGGTCGCCTTCAACTGCCGGTGCAGCTTGGCAAGTTCGATGCGCATGTCGGCGCGAAGGGCGGCATCGAGGTTCGACAGCGGCTCGTCAAACAGGAAGATTTTCGGCTCGCGAACGATGGCGCGGCCGATAGCGACGCGCTGGCGCTGTCCGCCTGACAGCATGCCGGGCTTCTGCTGCAGCCTCGTTTCGAGATGCAGGATACGTGCGGCATTCTCGACCTTGGCCTTGAGCTTCTCCTCCTCCATCTTTTCCACACGAAGAGGGAAGGCGATGTTTTCGAAAACCGTCATGTGCGGGTAGAGCGCATAGGACTGGAAGACCATGGCGATACCGCGCTTGACCGGCGGCAGGTCGTTGACCCTGACGCCATTAATGATGATGTCGCCCTTGGTCGTCGCGTCAAGACCTGCGATCATGCGCAGGAGGGTGGATTTGCCGCATCCCGAAGGCCCGACGAAGACAACGAACTCGCCGTCCCTGACGTCAAGCTCGACGCCTTTGAGAACTTCGTAGTCGCCATAGAATTTTTGAACCTTGTTGAGCTGAAGCTGTCCCAAAAATCTTTCTCCGGTCCCGGCCTGAACGCGCATGAATTGGTCGGTGAGGATCGCAGATCGTCGACCTGCGATCCTCGACGTCGATTTACTTGAAGGCCTCGATCTCGCCTGCAGCCTTCTTCAGAGCGGCTTCAGGCTCGGCCTTGCCGGTGACGACGGACTGGACCATCTCGATCATCGAATTCTGGAAGCCCTTGTAGTCGGTGAAGAGCGGCTCGGGACCACCGTAGCTGATGCCCTCGATGAACGGCTTCCAGAAGGGGTCCTTGGCAACGAATTCGTCGACCTTTGCGGACGGACGCAGCGGGGTGAGGCCGGCGCCGCCCTGCAGTTCGTATTCGCCCTGGATGTCGGGTGAGGTGATGTACTTGGCGAATTCCATCGCCTTGTCCTCGACACCAGAGCCCTTGAAGATTGCAAGGCTGTCCGTGATCAGCAGCGTGCCTGCACCCTTGGCATCTGGACCGAGCGGCAGCGTCGTGACGCCCCAGTTGATCTTCGTATCCTTCAGGCGATAGGCGGCACCCGAGCCGGCCTGGATCATCGCGACCTTGCCATCAAGGAAGATGGCGCGGACTTCATTCTGCTCATAGGCGGTCGGGCCCTCTTCGGCAGAGGCCGAAATATCCTTATAGGCCTTCAGTGCAGCAAGAATCTGCGGGCTGTCCAGCGTGATCTTGCCTTCGGCATCCGTCACGGCGCCATTGTTGGTGTAAACCCAATGCATGAACTGATGCATCGTGTTGTCGAAGGTCTTGGCAGAAAGACCAAAGCCCGGAATGCCGGTCTTTTCCTTGATGGTCTTTGCCATCTGGATTTCTTCGGCCCAGGTCTTCGGCGGTGTTTCGGGGTCGAGGCCGGCCTGCTTGAAGAGATCCTTGTTCCAGTAAAGCGCCTTGGTGGAGAAGGCGATCGGAACGCCCCACTGGTTGCCGTCGAAGGTGACCGTGTCGACGATATGCGGGTAATAGCCCTTCTTCTCGTCATCGGTCATCGGAACCGGAACGATGAGGTCGTTCTGCGCGAATTCCTTCAGCGTGCGCGAGCCGACATAGGCCATGGCGACCGGCGTGCCGGCGGCAGCCAGCGTCGTTGCCTTGTCCTGGCACTGCGCCCAGCCGACGACTTCCGGCGCAACCTTCCAGCCGGCGTTCTTGGATTCCCATTCCTTGATATATTTGGTGTGGATCGGGTCGATCGTGTCGCCGCAATAGATCCAGCTGATTTCCTTGTCGGCTGCCTGGGCCGTGACCGCAGTCAGTGCCGTCGAACCAAGCAGGGCGAGCGCCATAAGGCCAGTCTTGATGGTAATGCTCACGTCGTTACTCCCATTCTCGTTGTTAGCTGTTCACTCTTTATTGTTGGTCTTATTGTTTCACCGCACCGGCGGTCAGGCCGCCGACGAGATAGCGCTGAAGGAAGAAGATGACGATCATCGCCGGCGCGATGCCGACGAAGGAGGCCGCCATCAGTTCGTTCCAGATGACCTCCTGCTTGCCGAAGTAAGCGAAGAGTCCCACCGGCAGGGGCATGTATTCAGTCTTCGAGTTGAAGGTCAGCGCGAAGATGAACTGCTGGGCATAGGCGCCGATGAAGGTGGTGATCGCAACGACGATAATCCCCGGCATCGCGATGGGCAGAATGACGCGACGAAGCGTATAGAAATGGCTCGCGCCATCCATATAGGCCGCTTCATTGAGTTCCTGTGGAATGCGGATCATGTAGGTTCGCAGCAGCCAGATCGCCGAAGGGATCAGGAAGGCGACGCCCGGCACGATCATCGCAAGATAGGTGTTTAGAACACCGATGCTGCGCATCAAACGGAAGAGCGGGATGAGCAGGACGGCGCCGGAGAACATGTTCACCGTCAGGAAGGCGCCGAGCAGAATGCCCATACCCCTGAACTCGAACTTCGCAAACGCATAGGATGCCGGAATGACGAGGCAGAGCACGATCACGGTGACGATGATCGAGATGAAGAACGAATTGAAGATGTAGCGACCGAAGCCGGGTACGCTGATCCACATCGTCCGGTAGGCCTCGAACGAGCCGTTTTCCGGCCAGAAGCGGTAGGGCGAGGAGAAGAGCTGGCTGAGCGGCTTCAGCGAGACCAGGAAGCCTTCGACGAAGGGCGACAGCACGAAGAACAGGAAGAGCGCTATGCCGCAGTAGATGAGAATGATTTCCCACCAGCTGTAGCGATCGATCATGGGACGGCTGCTCATGCGCGCTTCTCCGGGTTCAGGCGGCGGGTGACGCGGAAATAGGCGAAGCAGAAAAGCGACAGGAAGATGCAGATCAGCACAGCGCGCGCTGCCCCTTCGCCATATTTCTTCGAGCCGATCGCCGTCTGATAGGTATCGATGATCATCGTCGTCGTTTCGCCGCTCGGACCACCCTGTGTCAGGATCCAGATAATGTCGAAGGAATTGAAGGTCGCAATCAGCGACAGCATCGACATGGTGATGATGGCCGGAATCATCAGCGGCAGCGTGATGCGGCGGAACCGGTACCAGCGGCCGGCGCCGTCGGTCCATGCCGCTTCATAGAGATCCTTCGGGATCGACTGGATCGCGGCGAGGAAGTAGATCGTCACCAGCGGGACGCCGATCCAGACGTCGGTCACGATCGTTGCCCAGAAGGCGGTGCTGCCATAGGCGAGGAAGGCGACCGGACCGTCGACGAGGCCGAAGCGCTGCAGCAATCCGGAAATCATCCCGAACTGGCCATTATACATCCAACCCCACATGAAGATGCCGATTGCCATCGGCACGATCCATGGCGGCATGGTCAGCAGTCGAAACAATGAACGGCCGGGCACGGCGGCGTTCAGCATGGAGGCGCCGAAGGTGCCGATGATCATCTTCAGGGCGACCGAAAAGAAGGTCCAGATGAAGGTTCGGACAATGACTTCCGCGAAGGTGGAATTGAAGATCTTCTCGTAATTGACCCAGCCGACCCAGTTCGTCACCTTGCGCAGCGATGCATCCGTAAATGACAGGATGAACGTATCGACCAGCGGATAGGCGACGATCGCGAGCACATAGAGGACGGCCGGAAGGAGAAGGATCCAGGCGAAGATGACGGCACTTTTCTGAGCACTCATCTTGCCGTTCTCCTCAGGCCGCTCTGGCGTGTAGCGCCTCGTCGAACCGGTCCCATATGGGACGAAGGTCGATCACGGCCTTCTTCATGCGAGCCTCATCCATGGCAAGTGCCAGGATGCCTGCCTCCAATGCGTTCAGCGTAGAGACCGGCAGATCCGACCCGGAGCGCACGCTTTGCAGAATATCGGCCGCCATCTGCTCGTCGGCGCCGTAATGCTGCGACAATTCGGTCGCGGCATATTTGTTTTCGACGATCTTGTTGCCGGTCAGCTGCTCGTGGACATCGAGATAGCCGCGGACGAAGTCCCCCTCGGCCATGCCGCGCGAGCCCATGATGGCGAAACGGCGGAACTGGTCGGGAACGTTCAGGTTGGTGTGGAAATTCATGCCGACGCCATTCGCGTATTCGACGATCGCCACCTGATAATCGATGATGTCGGCGTCGCTGTCGAACACCTTGTCCGAGCCCATCCAGCCGCTTGGCTTGCGGTGGAAGAGTTCCAGATCGTTGATGCCTTCGCGCGCCGGGTCATTGGCGGGAATGAAGCTCTTGCGGCCGCCGAAGCTAGCGACGCGTTCGGGGCGGGCGCCGATCACACCATTATAAAGGTCGAGGTCATGGCAGCATTTTTCCAGCATGAAACTGCCGGAATAGCGCTCGTAGCGGCGCCAGTCGCGCATGAAGAAGGCGCCGTGATAGGGTTCGATATGTTCAGAGGCTTCGATGGAGACGATATGGCCAAGCTTGCCTTCGGCCTGGATGGCGCGCAGATCCTTGTAAAGAGGAGAGTAGCGCAGCACGAGGCCGACCATCAGCCGTTCATGGCCGAACTTGGCCATCAGATGGGCAAGTTCGATGCTTTCGGCGATCGTGGTGACAATCGGCTTTTCGCAGAAGACCTTGAGACCAGCCTCAAGACCGAGGCGGATATGATCGAGATGCATGTGGTTGGGAGAGCCGATCATCAGGAGATCGAGATTTTCGGAGGCGAGGAGCTCTTGCGGTGAAGCATAGGCCTTGCCGACAGAGACGCCCTTTTCCGTTAATCCGGGAAGTCCCGCGGGCTCCGGATCGACGTAACCGACGATCTCGAAGCTGCTGTCGATAGCCTTGAAAACATAGCCAAGATAGCCGAGCCGGAATCCCAGCCCTATGATTCCCACTTTCATGCCAACAATGTTCCCAATTCGAAATTTATTTTCTTCAAGTTGGGACAAAAAACGCGGGCCGTCAACTGAAAACGGGGTTCAGGGCGGATTGATGAAATTAATTTTCATCAATCCGCTCCACCCCCGATGTGACCGGTTGAAAGATCAGATCGGGCGGCTGGAGTACACCCTTCGGCTTTGGCTTCGAGACTATGCGACCGGCGGTTCACTCCGCAGCGTTCGCGTGACGGAGAGAACACAAGGTGGGCTTTAGGGTTTCAAGTCATAGGCTTGGTGAGATGCACGAAGCTCTGCCAAAGTCTTGCCGACGCAGCTGCCGCCACTTGCGCCGCCGGTTGCCTTCGCTTGACCGTCCAGGGTGATCGTACCGCCCATGCGTTCGGATGCCACATAGGTTGCGACACCGTCCTCTGAAATACGTGATATGTAGAAAACGTGATAGGTTTCCTTGTACTTGCATTGGATAAGTATTGGAAATTGGTCAAATGGAGAGGTCTGTGCCTCCGCAGCCGCGAGTGGAAGGCCCGTTAGTGCTATCAGGCTTGCGAGGACCGCTTTGGCTGATGCGTTCAATCTTCGACCGGATGCATGCGTCATCGTTCAATCCCCTTTTTCAAGATCGACCTTCGAAATCCGCTGCAGCTAGATCGTCAGTGCGACGAGCGCATCACGGTCGAGAAGTCGGACAATGCGTTGCAGTTTGCCGTTGAGACAGAGAATTCGTTTTTCACGTAGTTTCGTAAAGCAACGGGCAACGGTCTCGACCGTCAGCCCGAGGTAGTCGGCAATATCGCTGCGCGACATCATCATATCAAATTCGCAATCTCCGGGATAACGATCAGCCGTTTCATAAACAAAGGCGGCCACCCGCTTCAGTGCGCTTTGCTCGGTGATGACGAGCTGTTTGTGCTGCGCCTTCGCGAGGTTCGTCAGGGCAATGTGGAGAAGGTCTATGGGGACGACTGCCTCCTGATTGGCGCGAAAGGGCTTTATACAGGTTTCACAGACGGCCTCTGCAAAATCGGTTCGTACATTGCCCGTCTCGAGCCCGAACCATTCACCCTTGCCGCAAAAGGACAGAATATATCGCTGCCCGCTTGCCGTGAGGCGATAAATCCGCACCGCGCCCGCTTCGACCTGGTAGATCGCAAACGCGTGTTCACCTTCGCTATAGATCGTCTCGTCGGCCTTGAGCCGGATCGATTGATCCTTGGCCGTTCCGGCAACGCTGCCATAGCGATGGCCAGAAACTGTCGTTTGCCTTACGATCGTTTGGTTTTGAAGCATATGCGTCGCTCCCATCCGCATCGCAGCATAAGCAATCGCTCCCCGCCCCGGTATTCGAGATATCCCTTACGTATTGCTACGGAAGCCCCGAACCACCAAGGGGTGTATAAAGCCATTCCCCTTGATGAGAGCGATACGAAGGTATCGCGGGAGGTCTGGATGGTATCGGAAGAGGGAGGGGAAAACCGCGCACTTCAAGACTCTGCAAGCGTGCATGCGCAGCTTGACCTTATTCTCGCCAGTCCGGAATTCCTTGCCCCGGAGCGCGGGCGCCGCTTCCTGCAATATATCGTTGAAGAGACACTTGAAGGGCGCAGCGAACAGCTCAAGGCCTATACGATTGCACAAGCGGTTTTTGGTCGTGATGCATCCTTCGATGCACAGAATGATCCAGTTGTCCGCATCGAGGCGGGGCGGATCCGTCGAGCGCTCGAACGATACTACTTGGTCTGCGGAAGCAGTGACCCAATCCGGATTACCGTCCCCAAAGGAGGTTATGCGCCGCACTTTTCGAGCGCAGAAGACAGTTCGTATGTAGCAGAAATTTCCGCCTCGCAGAACCGCGAGAGCAAGCGGCGCGCCCCCGGGCAGGAGCGGGCAGTGAGCTATCGTGATCTCCTCTTGCCGATCGGCGTCCCCGCGCTGTTTGGGGCAATGGCCATACTCGCTCTTGTTCGTCCGCTTGAAGCCTATCTCTTCCCACCAGAGACGTCGCCGGCGCCTGCCGCATCAAAGTCGGAGAGCAAGGTCAGGGTTGCGGTCGAACCCTTCGTCGCTCTCGGCGGCAGTGCGCAGGGACCTGATTTCGTGAAGGGATTGGCCGATCAGCTGATTGCAAAGCTCATGAAGGTGGAGAGCCTTACTGTGCTTGCTCCAGGCCGATCCGGGGCGGAAACGACCGGTTCGTTTTTCAGCCTGCAGGGAAGCGCGCTCATCGAGGGTACGATCCTTCATCTGCATGTCCGCCTGATAAATGCCGCCGATGGCGCGGTCACCTGGGCAAATCAATATGATCGAGACCTGCGCGGCCAGGCCATTCTCGACGTCGAGGACGAGATCGCCACACAAATCGCGGTGACTATTTCGAACAACCACAGGCTGAACGACGCGGGCGCCGATCCGTAGCTGCCTTATCTTGCTGACAGGGGGCTGATAACCAATCCCGAGGCGCGCAGCCCGTTCAGGAACCGCTCCTGATCCTCCGGCCGCTGCAGGCGGAGCGAGACCTCCTGGCGTATGTCAGTCATCAAAATGGGCGCGTGAATATTGAGCCAATCCTTTTCCAGCATGGCTTCATCAGTCTTTCCGGCAGCACCGAGAATGGACTGCAGCACAAGGCGATGCATGGGATTACCATCGAGATCGGACCTTCGCGACCACTTCTCCGCCTCTTCGAGATCTCCTTCCATGAAGGCGCACAAAGCCATACCGACCTCGTAATAACCTCTGGTACCGATACCCTTGTTGAGGGCGATCGACAGCAACTCGCAGCCTGACTGCCATTTCCCAGACATCGCCAATCGCAAGCCGTACTCGCCTGCGACTTCCACATCATCAGGGTTTGCAGCATAGGCTGCGGTGCCTGCCTTTAAGGCTTCGTCGATATCCCCCCTGAAGAAGCTCACCAGCATCTGCGCCTGCAGCACGCGGGGATTGTCCGGCGCGAGCGATGCTGCCCGCTTCACCGCAGCGCTCGCCAGCGCGAGAGGCTGGGTCGACGATAATGTACCGAGCGTATGGCGGAATCTGATTTCGTCGAGATAGACCATAGACAGCAGCGCCCAGGACGCCGCATTGTCGGGAAAACGCTGGGTGGCCTGTTGCAGGCATTCGCGCGCCGCGCTGTGACTTTGCGCTGTCATGGTCTGACGATAGCTGGAATAGACGAATGTACATTCATGGGCACTTCGGTCTTCCATCTGTGCCGTTCGCGCTATCATATCCGTGTCGGTCTGAAAGATGGCGCCATAGGGCTGTGCGATCGCATCGGCGATTTTTCGCGCGAAATTGCCTTGAATCACAAGCTGGTTCTGGTCCTGAAGATCCCCATCGAAATTATTGGCCCAGACGACGGCTCCATCCACTTGGTGCACCAGCCTGGCAGCAGCACGCAGCCTGCTTCCATCGATCTGGACATTACCCTGCAGAATGTAGTCGGCAGCTGAGACGCGCTCATCACGGAGCGGATCAGCGACGACGACGATGTCATCGAACTGGGCGAGTTGTCCGATAATATCGTCCCTCAGGCCACGCGCGATATCCGAGCCAACGTCCGCTGGGCTGCTTTCGGCAAAAAACTCGACGATCACCTTTGGCTCAGGACGTGTCAGCGGCAATGCTGCGGTCGGAGCATCACGCGAAGACAATGCGAACGTGAGGGCTAGGAGCAGAAGAGCGAGGACAACGGCCAGCGCAGCCACGAGACCAATGAGGGTGACCAACCCCGGCCGAGGTGTTTCCTCAAGCGAATGACTTTGATCTTCGTACTCAACATCTTGCAGATTGTCCGAGGTTTCGATGGGCTCAGTCGGAGTGGGCGCATCCCGCGCATATTCGAAATGCGGGACATATCCGCCTTTGGGCACAGTAATGACGACGTCATCCCTCTCGCCTGCGACGAGATAATAACGCTCGAGCGCCTTTCGTATTCGGCCAGCCTCGATCCGGACAACCGGATCATTCTGCGGGTCGAATGAAGCCTCCCGGCCAAAGACCACATTTGCTATCGTAAATGCTTTCAAGAAGTCCGATCGACCGGCAAGCGTCTCGTTGACGACAAATTCCAGGAAATTTCGCCCGCGCTTCGGCGCGTGAAATTCCTCGCTTGTAAGGATTCGTTCAACCTGTCGGCAAACTTCGTCAGCCGTCGGCCCAAGACTGCTGAAAGCATTGACCTTTGCGCTTCTCATAACCGTCCCTACGACAAAGATCACGCAACTATATAAGTCAATTCTAACGCATCATACCCCACAAGACCGAGGTTGCAAGATTTGCTTTAGGATTATCGAATATAAGTTGACCAGCCGCCGATCGGCAAAGCCTTCGCAGTTTCAGGCGATTGCGTCGCAGCGTCGATGGTAATGGCCATGCGCATGAGCTCCGCCAGATTGCGCGCGCCCATTTTAGCCATCACATTGGCGCGGTGGACCTCCACCGTGCGCGAGCTAATGCCAAGCTGATACGCAATCATCTTGTTCTGTAAGCCATCGAGCACGCCGGTCAGAACCTGATATTCACGCTCCGTGAGCTGGTGGAGCCGTGCGGCGACGCCCCCGGAATCAGGTAAAACGCCGCCGGCCCGCCTCTGTCCCATCGCTCCATTGATGGCCGCAATCAGCACGTCCTCCTTCAGAGGTTTCTCCAGGAAGTCGAATGCCCCCGCCTTCATTGCCTGTACAGCCGCGGCAATATCTCCCTGGCCGGTAATGACGATCGCCGGCACGTCCATACTGAGACGCTGCAGGCGATGGAGCAATTCGATGCCGTTAATATGCGGCATGCACAGATCGGTGACCAGACAACTTCGCCCCGACAGCGGCAGAAGTTCCAGGAAGGCTTTCGCACAGCTATGTGCACGAACAGCAAAGCCTGCCGACACCAGCAAAAACGTTAGAGAGCGCCGGAGCGACTCCTCGTCGTCCACGAGATGGATCGTAAGATCATTCGCCATCGATTGTGGTCTCCGCCAGCGGAAGCGAAAATGAGAGGATAGAGCCTCCCTGTATTCCCTTGCGCGCGCTGATGTGGCCTCCATGGGCTTCGATGATGCGTTTGGACAATGCCAGGCCCATGCCAAGTCCCCGCGGTTTACTAGTCACGAAAGGACGAAACAGCGCCTCTTCGATCTCGGCGGCAATTCCGCAGCCATTGTCGGATACGTCGACAATCAGATGCGAGAAATCGTCGGTCCTGGTGTGGATCGCGATAGTCGGCTGCTCGACGCCGTCGGTCGCCTCCGCGGCATTCTGAAGAAGATTCATCAGCACCTGGACGATCTGGACGCGATCTGCGACCACGATGTCCCGCTTTGCTTCAAGCTGCAAATCGATGTGAAGGCCTTTCCGGGTTGATCCGGTGAGCCCAAGCGTCGTCGCTTCGGGGATCAATGCGTGCATCGCCTCTAGTCGTTTCTCGCTGGCGCCGCGCTTTGCAAATTCCCGGATGTTCTTGACGATCGTTCCCGCCCATAAGGCGTGCTGTGTGATTTCCGACAGAGCCTCACGAAGCTCCACACCGTCCTGATGGCAGTCGTCCGTCATAAGGCGCCTGCAACCTTCAGAGTAAGCAGCGATCGAAGACAGCGGTTGGGACAGTTCGTGTGCCAGCGTCGCTGTCATTTCCCCAAGCGCGACTATTCTTGCAAGACGCGCCAGCTCACGTTGAAGCTCCTGAACCTGCTGCAATGTCTCGCGCTCCGTCCGGAAGTCCTCAAAGATCGCCGCAACGAAGGTTCGTCCTTCGCCTTGTTCTCGGATGATGGTCAGGGCAGTTGGAAACTGAACGCCGGTTTTGGTCGTCGCCAGACCAGCACGCACCGCGCCCTGGTCTGCCCAGCGTCCCTTGATCTGAACATCCGGCGTTGAAGACCAGACAAAGTCGATCTTGCGGTCGAGCAGTTCACCTTCTTCATAACCGAACAGGGTCACCGCAGCCCTATTACAGGCTGAAATTCTATTGTTGGCGGTCATGAAAAAGACTGCGTCGGGCATGTGTTCGTAGAGTTGCCGTATCCAGTTCGCCTGTGGCCCGTTCTCTTTGCACAAACCTCGCGCGGACTTATCGCGTGCTATTCGCGAGCCGATGAACGAGGTTCGTCCCGTCAGGCTTGAGACATGGGTGCTGAATTCGGTAACATGCGGCGCCTCCATCTTGGTCGACATGATGGTCTCCTCCGCCCTTTGAGAAGCGATCCAGTGCCTCAACGGCCTTTCCCTCCTCAACAATGACAAGAGTTTACCATCTTTGGATGGGGGATCAGTGTAGTATCGCGTAGACTCTATTGGTCTTTTTCTACAACCGGACCTGCTGAAAGCCCGGCGAGCCGACGCTTTGGGCCGGCCTCATCTCCATTGATCCGGCTCAATGCCTCTGGCTCGTTGTTCCGCTACTCTGGGACGCGATGGGTTTACAGCCATTTTGAGGGAGCTGGAAGATGAGGAAGTTCGTCCTTGCCATTGCTATTGCGACCGCTGCGTCGTTGGTGACCCCTGTCGGCGCCCAGCAGAGCCGCAAGGAATTCCGGCGCATGAACTGGGCCGAAAACCTGCCGGAGCACATCAGAGCCTATCACGACAAGCGGTTTTCCATTGTCAGTTTTCGAACCGCAGTCGAAGTCGGCGCGATGCCGAGGCCGGGCAGCGCTGAACATGTCAAGGAAATCCGAACGGCGATCCGTTCCAACCCATGGCTCGTTCAGCAGCTGAAGGCCAAGAAATTGACACCCAACCAGATCGAATGGGTGACGCGCGCCCGCAACGGCAATCTGACGTTCTACATCGAATGAGCGGCACGCAGGTTTCCGACGAAGAAGTCTGCGCTGTCGCGAATCCATCGAAAGGCAAGTCATAGCGGAGATCTTTGCGGCATCCGCGCGCTGGCAGAAAAAACCACGCCGGCCGAGCGACTGGCACGCCGAAACAGGGCCTCTTGTCGGTCGACGCTCGCGCATCGTCGGGGAGGGTTCGGTGATGTGGCGATTGGTCGTCGAAGCTCCGTTCGAAGAGGATATAGAACTCGCCGTCATCGACGACGAAGGCGTCCATGCCTTGGTTTTTCCCTGCCAGCGTCTGCCTGGCGGATGGGCAAATGCCCTGACCGGCGAGATGCTCGATCTCCACCCGACCCATTGGCGCGCATGGCAGATGCAGCGATGCAACACGTCTGACCTTCACTGAACAGGCTGCATTCTCCTCATCCCGGATGGTCGGAAATTGCAAATGCTGCACCGCACCTTGTCTGCAATCAATGACATCGCCGTGTCTGCCCAAGTAGGCTTTCAAACAGGCTGGATGTGTTCAAGGGCCGGCGGC
Organism: Rhizobium sp. 1399; assembly: GCF_031455475.1. Classification (NCBI taxonomy): domain Bacteria; kingdom Pseudomonadati; phylum Pseudomonadota; class Alphaproteobacteria; order Hyphomicrobiales; family Rhizobiaceae; genus Rhizobium; species Rhizobium sp. 1399. The sequence goes on from NZ_JAVDSU010000016.1 coordinate 94,925, forward strand.
GGCGCCGTCATCCTTGGGGGCTGGAAGGAGGACCGCATGCGTGGTTTCGGTGTTCATTCTGAGGTCGGAAAGCTGAGAACCGTCATGGTCTGCCGACCGTCTCTGGCGCACCAGCGGCTGACGCCCGCGAATTGCCATGACCTTCTTTTCGACGATGTCTTGTGGGTGCATGAGGCCCAGAAGGATCACTATGATTTTGTCCTGAAGATGCAGGAAAGAGGGGTCGAAGTTCTTGAGACCCATGACCTGCTTGACCAGACGTTTTCAAACAAACAAGCGCGCGATTTCATACTGGATCGACGCATCACCCCGAACGTGCTCGGCTCCCAGATCGCCGAGGCGATGCGGCCATGGCTCGACGAGATGCCGGCCAAACAGCTTGCCGCCTTCATGATCGGCGGCATTGCGATCTCCGACCTGCCCGACGTCAAAGCGAAGTCGCTGATGCTGAGTGCCCTTCCGGAAACCGATTTCGTCATCCCGCCGATCCCCAACACCCTATTCCAGCGCGACCCCTCGTGCTGGATCTATGGCGGGGTGACCTGCAACCCGATGTTCTGGCCGGCCAGACGCGCCGAGACGCTGATCCAGCGCGCGATCTACAAGTTTCACCCTATATTCCACGGCGGCGATTTCCGGATCTGGTGGGGCGATTCCGATAATCAGTTCGCTAATGCCTCGATGGAGGGCGGTGACGTCATGCCGATCGGCAATGGCACTGTTCTGATCGGCATGGGCGAACGAACGACCTATCAGGCCGTTGGTCAGGTGGCGCAGGCCCTGTTCAAAAACAAGGCCGCAAAGCGAGTGATCGCCTGCCTGATGCCGAAGAGCCGCGCAGCCATGCATCTCGATACGGTTTTCAGCTTTTGTGATCGCGATCTTGTCACGCTCTTTGCCGAGGTCGTCGATCAGATCCGCTGCTACAGCATGTATCCGGTAGACGATGACGGCACATTCGAGATCCATCCCGAAAGCCAGCCGATGCTCGATGTCGTCGGCGAAGCGCTCGATCTGCCGCTAATACGCACGGTCGAAACAGGCGGCAATTCCTATCAGGCCGAACGCGAGCAATGGGACGACGGCAACAATGTCGTCGCGCTCGAACCCGGTGTCGTCGTCGCCTACGACCGGAATACCTATACGAATACGCTGCTGCGCAAGGCGGGCGTCGAGGTCATCACCATCCGCGGTTCCGAACTCGGTCGCGGCCGCGGTGGCGGGCACTGCATGACGTGCCCTATCTGGCGCGACCCGGCTTAATGACGTTTTCACCCACCAAACAGACTGACGGAGCAAGACCATGAGCTTTAATCTGCGCAATCGCTCGCTTCTGACCGTGCAGGACTACACCCCTCGGGAGTTCCGCTATCTCCTCGATCTCGCGCGCGATCTGAAGCGGGCCAAATATTCCCGCACCGAGCAGGAACATCTGAAAGGCAAGGAAATCTGCCTGATCTTCGAGAAAACCTCGACGAGAACGAGATGCGCCTTCGAAGTTGCCTGCTCGGACCAAGGCGCCAACGTCACCTATCTCGATCCGTCCGGCTCGCAGATCGGGCACAAGGAATCCTTCAAGGATACGGCGCGGGTGCTCGGCCGCATGTATGACGCGATCGAATATCGCGGTTCCGCGCAGAAGGGCGTGGAGACGCTGGCACGTTACGCAGGAGTGCCAGTCTATAACGGTCTGACGGATGAATATCATCCGACGCAGATGATTGCCGACGTCATGACCATGCGTGAACACAGCGACAAGCCGATCGCCGCCATCAAATATGCCTATGTCGGCGACACGCGCTCGAATATGGGGCATTCACTGCTGATCGTGGGCTGCCTGCTCGGCATGGACGTGCGCATCTGCGGCCCAAGATCGCTTTGGCCGTCTGAGGAATATATGAAGATCGCCAAGGATCTGCAGCAGGCCTCGGGCGCACGCCTGCTGGTCACCGAGGATCCCAGAGAGGCAGTCAAGGACGTCGACTTCATCCACACGGATGTCTGGGTTTCGATGGGCGAGCCAAAAGATGTCTGGCGTGAACGCATCAAGCTGCTTACCCCCTACCAGGTCAATCAGGACCTGATGAAAGCGACCGGTAATCCGCAGACCAAGTTCATGCATTGCCTGCCGGCATTCCACGATACCGAAACCACGCTTGGCAAGCAGATCGCCGAAGACTACGGCATGGCGAACGGCCTCGAAGTCACGAACGACGTCTTCGAGTCCGAGGCCAATGTTGCCTTCGAGCAGGCGGAAAACCGCCTGCATACGATCAAGGCCCTACTTGTGGCTACCTTGGGAGATTGACATGCGTGTCGTCATTGCGCTGGGCGGCAATGCGCTTCTTCGGCGCGGCGAGCCTATGACTGCCGATACCCAGAGGCGAAATGCGCGCACCGCGGCTGAGGCGATCGCGCCCCTGGCGGCTGAACATGAGCTTGTCATAACACACGGCAACGGGCCGCAGGTCGGGCTGCTTGCGCTTCAGGGGGCGGCCTATAAACCGGAGGAAGCCTATCCGCTCGATGTTCTCGGCGCCGAGACCGAAGGCATGATCGGCTACATGCTGGAGCAGGAGCTCGGCAATCTCCTGCCCTTCGAGCAGCCCCTGGCGACACTCCTCACCATGGTCGAAGTCGATGCCGACGATCCCGGCTTTCAGAACCCGACAAAATTCGTCGGCCCGGTCTACGACAAATCCGAGGCGGACCGGATACGCACGGAAAAGGGTTGGGTCTTCAAGCAGGATGGCGAAAAATGGCGTCGCGTCGTCGCCTCGCCGGCGCCGAAACGCATCTTCGAGATCCGCCCGGTCCGCTGGCTCCTGGAACAGCGCACGATTGTTGTCTGTGCAGGCGGTGGCGGCATACCGACCATGTATGAAAAGGGTGCCGATCGGAAGCTGATCGGCGTCGAAGCCGTCATCGACAAGGATCTCTGCTCGGAGCTTCTGGCCCGCGAGCTTTATGCCGATCTCCTGATCATGGCGACCGATGCCGAGGCCGTCTATACCGATTGGGGCAAGCCGTCCCAGAAGGCGATCCATCGCGCTCGTCCCGATGATCTGAAGCAGTTTTCCTTCCCGGCCGGCTCGATGGGGCCGAAGGTGGAGGCGGCCTGTCATTTCGCCCGTGCCAACGGCAAGGCGGCGGCGATAGGCTCACTTGCCGACATTGCCGGAATGGTGCGCGGCGAACGCGGGACGATCATCGATGGCGGCTTTGATGGCCTGAGTTGGCACTGATCTTCCAAGACACGCTATCCTGACACGGCCGGGCGCGTTGCTGCACTCGATCCTGCCTCTTTGTCTGTCGCTCCAGCAGCGTTTCGCCTTTGCCAGACATAGACGGGGATTCCAAGCATCAAGAGTACCAGACCATACAGCACCGGTTCGGCGCCGGAGCCGTAAAGGGTGAAGATTGCAAAGACAAAGGCGATGACTTCGATCACGCTGACCCTTGGCATCCGCCCATCCGTCGCGCCTGCAATGAGGATTCTGGCAAGCGAACAGAAGGCATAGGGAACGACGGCAGCCATCGTGCTCAACCCGACCATCAGACGATAGACCGCGGCAAAACCTTCCGAGCCAAGCGCCTGGACGAGCACCAGGATCGTCGCAAACGAGGCAGAGATGACCATCCCCCATGCCGGCACGCCTCGCTGGGACAATCGGGCAAACAGCGGAGGAAACAGTCCATCGCGCGCAGCCGCCATTGGAACTTGCCCCATCAGCAGGGTCCAGCCGTTCAGCGCGCCGATCGAGGAGACCAGCACCGCGATCGAGATCACCAATTCACCGGACCGTCCCCACATGACCCCGGCAGCCTGAGAGAAGGGCGCGACGGAGTGAATGAGCTCTTCGCGGGGAACGAGGCCCATCACCACGACGGTGCCGAGTACGTAAAGAGTGGCGGCGATCGAGATCCCAAGTACAGTTGAACGGGGAATGGTCCGTTCTGCATTCTCCACATCGCCGGCAGGAACGGTCGCCGATTCCAACCCCAGATAGGCAAACATTGTCAGCGGCGCCAGCGTTGCAAATGACTGCAGCAGCGGCTGGCCACTCGGATTGAATTCCGAGAAATGCGATGTGTCGATGTAGAGAAGGCCGATGATGGCAACGGCGCCGAACGGGAGAAGCTTGGCATATGTCGTCACCTCTGCGAACAGACCCGCCGCGTGAACACCGCGAAGATTGACGAGCACGATCGCCCAGATCACGCCGAGCGTCAGCACAGTCGCAGTGAAGCGGTTACTGAGGGCAGGGAAGAGGTCGACCATCACGCCGGTAAAGGCGATCGCGATGACCGGCAGTGACGTCCAGATCGAAATCCAGTAACCCCAGGCGATCAGAAAGCCAGCAAAATCGCCGTAGGCGAGCCTGGTATAGGCGTAGGGGCCGCCGACAGCGGGCACCAGTCTTGCCAGCCGCGCGAAGGTGAGGCCGAGGCAGATCGCGCCGGCACCCATGAGGATCCAGACGATGATCGCCAGGTTGCCGTAAGGTGCCACCGCGGCCGGCGAAAGATAAAAGCCCGATCCCACCATGTTTCCGACCACGATAGCGGTGCAGGCGGCAAGTCCGAGGCTTTTGCCGTTCGACGAGGTTGTCATGACGTCCCTCCCGTGAGTCGGCTTCCGGGAGCCGATGGCTCTTCGGACTGCGATTGTCGTTGCAAAAACGGGCTGCCGCAATCCGGTTCAATGCGTAGTCTGCCGGACTGGTCTAGCCTTCACCATCGAGATAAAGCAGCTAGAATACGGGGCTGGAGGTGAAGCGATGATGTTGGGCGAGCAGGGTTTTCTCAGGATCTCCATTGCAGCGACCGTCGTCGTCGCGACGCTCGGCGTTGTCTTCGGCATACTCTCAGGCTCGTTCTCGATCGCCTTTGACGGCGTTTATTCGCTGGCGGATGCAGTGATGACGGGATTTGCACTCTGGATCTCGAGCCTGATCATCAAATCGACGCAGAGCGACGCCCAGTCTGGCAGGATCCGAAACCGTTTTACCATGGGCTTCTGGCATCTGGAGCCGATCGTCCTCATGCTCAATGGCTGTCTGCTGATGACGGTCGGCGTCTACGCGTTGATCGGCGCGATCATCAGCATCCTGAACGGCGGCCATGAACTGCAGTTCGGTATGGCGGTGACCTATTCCGCGGCAACCATGCTCGTATGCGCTGTCATGGCCTTCATTGGCATCAGGCTGAACCGCAGCATCAAATCCGATTTCATCTCGCTCGACATCAAAGCCTGGATCATGTCGGGTGGGATCGCGTTTGCGCTGCTCATCGCGTTTTTGATCGGCATGGCCGTACAGGCAACATCAGTTGCCTGGCTTGCGAGCTACATGGATCCGGTGGTCTTGGCTCTCGTCTGTCTTGTCATGATCCCGCTCCCGATCAGCACCGTCTGGAAGGCGCTGACTGAAATCCTGCTGATTGCCCCTGTCGATCTGCAGGAACATGTCGATCGCGTTGCCTCGGACACGGTTCGCCGCCTCGGCTTCCTGTCGCACCGTGCCTACGTCGCCCAGGTCGGTCGCGCAAAGCAGATCGAACTCTATTTCATCGTCCCCGAAGGGCTTCCCGCAAAGACCGTGGAGGAGTGGGACGCACTCCGTGACGAGATCGGGCACGCGATCGGCGACGAGAGTGCCAATCGCTGGCTGACGATTGCCTTTACCGCCGATCGGGAATGGGCTGAATAGCGCGCATTCACGCTCCGCCAACGGCCTCGAAATGCTTCGCGTCACGTTGATTGCAATCAACGACGCTGCACCACCCGTCATGTACGATCCCCCAACCTGAGATGCATGCGGCTGCTTGCCGGCCGCTGCCTTTGACATCAGGGTTCTGGAGGAACGCATGGATTTCCAGACGGCATTTCCGATCGCTGTTATCGACGAGGATTTTGACGGCAAGAGCGCCGCCGGCCGTGGCATGCGCGATCTCGCCGGAGCCATTGAGAGAGAAGGATTCCGGATCGTCTCCGGCGTTTCCTACGAGGACGCTCGTCGTCTGGTCCATGTCTTCAACACCGAATCCTGCTGGCTGGTCTCCGTGGACGGAGCCGAGGACAAGGCCACGCGCTGGCAGGTGCTGGGAGAGGTCCTGGCCGCGAAACGGCAAAGAAATGACCGACTGCCGATCTTCCTCTTCGGCGACGATACAACCGCCGAAGACGTTCCAGCCTCCGTGCTGCGCCACGCCAATGCCTTTTTCCGGCTATTCGAGGATTCGGCGGAATTCATGGCGCGCGCCATCGCGCAGGCCGCCCGCAACTATCTCGACCGGCTGCCGCCGCCGATGTTCAAGGCGCTGATAGATTATACGCTGGAAGGCGCCTATTCCTGGCATACACCCGGCCACGGCGGCGGTGTCGCTTTCCGCAAAAGCCCGGTCGGCCAGCTCTTCTACACGTTCTTCGGCGAGAACACGCTGCGCTCCGATATTTCCGTATCGGTAGGCAGCGTTGGCTCGCTTCTCGATCATGTCGGTCCTATCGCCGAGGGTGAGCGAAATGCGGCGCGAATATTCGGCACGGATGAGACCCTGTTCGTCGTTGGCGGCACTTCGACCGCAAACAAGATCGTCTGGCATGGCATGGTCGGGCGCGGTGATCTCGTGCTCTGCGACCGCAACTGCCACAAGTCGATCCTGCACTCTCTCATCATGACGGGTGCAACGCCCATCTATCTGACGCCGTCTCGCAACGGGCTCGGCATTATCGGTCCGATCTCGAAGGACCAGTTCACGCCTGAGGCAATCGCCAGCAAAGTCGCCGCAAGTCCTTTTGCAGGGCAGACGAGCGGCAAGGTCCGGCTGATGGTCATCACCAACTCGACCTATGACGGGCTCTGCTACAATGTCGATGCGATCAAGGCGTCGCTGGGTGACGCGGTCGAGGTGCTGCACTTCGACGAGGCCTGGTATGCTTATGCCAATTTCCACGAATTCTACGATGGCTTCCACGGAATTTCGTCGAACCAACCCGCGCGCTCGCAAAACGCCATCACCTTTGCAACGCAGTCGACTCACAAGCTGCTGGCCGCCCTTTCTCAAGCATCGATGATCCATATCCAGCATGCCGAGAACAAGCGTCTCGACAGCACGCGCTTCAACGAAGCCTTCATGATGCACACCTCGACCTCGCCGCAATATGGCATCATTGCCTCCTGCGATGTCGCGGCTGCCATGATGGAGCAGCCGGCCGGACGTGCCCTGGTGCAGGAGACGATCGACGAGGCGATCAGCTTCCGCCGGGCGATGAATGCGGTTTAGAAAACAAACAGAGGGCAGTTGGTGGTTCGACGTCTGGGAGCCGACGGTTGCCGAGCAGACCCCGAGCGATACCCATGCCGACTGGGTTCTGAAGCCGGATGATGCCTGGCATGGCTTTACCGGGCTTGCCGAAAATCATGTCATGGTTGACCCGATCAAGGTTACCATCTTGTCGCCGGGCCTCTCGGCAAGCGGCGTCATGGACGAACATGGCATACCGGCCGCCGTCATTACTAAGTTCCTGTCATCTCGACGCATCGAGATCGAAAAGACCGGCCTCTATTCGTTTCTCGTGCTCTTCTCCATGGGTATTACCCGCGGCAAGTGGAGCACGCTCGTCACCGAGCTGCTCAATTTCAAGGATCTCTATGACGCCAACGCGCCACTGACCCGGGCGCTGCCGGCGCTGGCAGCTGCCCATCCGGAAGCCTATGCCGGCATGGGGCTGAAAGATCTCTGCGAGAAAATTCATGCGATCTATCGCAAGGACGATGTGCCGAAGGCGCAGCGTGAGATGTACACCGTCCTGCCCGAAATGGCATTGCGGCCCGCCGACGCTTACGATCGACTGGTCAAGGGCGGGATCGAGAGTGTCGAGATCGACAATCTCATGGATCGCATCCTCGCTGTCATGATCGTTCCCTATCCGCCCGGAATCCCGCTGATCATGCCAGGCGAGCGGATCACGCAGTCGACGAAGTCCATCCAGGACTACCTGCTCTACGCCCGTGACTTCGACAGCAAGTTCCCCGGCTTCGAAACCGATATTCACGGGCTTCGCTTCGCGCCCAGTGACGGCGGACGTCGCTATCTTGTCGATTGCATCGCAGGGGAGGGGCAGCAATGATCCCGCGCGACGTGAAGTCTCCGACGGTTGCCATACCGTTTCACAAGATGCTGAAGATCGTCGCCGTCATAGATCGCGATAATTCTCAGGCTCAGGCGCTGGTGTCACAGATCACTGCCCAAGGCTTCGAAGTGGAGTTGCGCGACGACTATTCGGCCGACGTATCGGAAGATGCAGATGTCGGCGCCTATATCGGCTCGGTCGAGGGCGGCAAGCTGCCAGCGGCTCGCAGCTTTCTTCGTTCCGTCAGGGACATAGGCTTTCGCACGCCGATATGGGCGATGGCGGATACCCTGACGATTGCGGATATGGATGTCGTCGAGATGGCCGGCGAAGTGGATGGCTTCGTCTATCTCGGCCAGCAGACGCCGACCTTCTATGCCAAGCAGATCGTTTCCAGCGCGGTCAACTACGGCAAGTCGCTCTTGCCGCCATTCTTCGGCGGCATGATGGCCTATGACGGCGAGGCGAACATCGCCTTCGATTGCCCGGGGCATCAGGGCGGTCAGTTCTATCGAAAGTCCCCGGCCGGACAGCTCTTCTTCAAGTATTTCGGGGAGAGCATTTTCCGCAACGACCTCTGCAACGCGGATGTCGATCTCGGCGATCTCCTGATACATGAAGGCCCTGCCGTCGAAGCACAGAAACAGGCGGCCCGCATCTTCGGCGCTGACAGGACCTATTTCATCCTGAACGGAACGAGCACCTCCAACAAGGTCGTTGCCAATGCGGTGCTGCACAGCGGCGATCTCGTGCTCTTCGACCGCAACAATCACAAATCCCTGCATCAGGGCGCCCTTGTACAGGCTGGCGCTATCCCGATCTATCTGCCGACCGCCCGCAATTCCTTCGGCATGATCGGCGCGGTCGACTGGGCGGCCTGGGACGAGGCCTGGCTGCGGCAGAAAATAGAGGAACATCCGCTCGTCGGCGACAAAAGCCGTGCGCATGCGGAACGACCTTTCCGCCTGGCCTGCATCCAGCTCGCGACCTATGACGGCACGATCTACAATGTCAGCCAAGTGATGGAGAAGATCGGCCATCTCTGCGACTACGTGCTCTGGGATGAGGCCTGGATCGGCTACAACGCCTTCCACCCGCTCTTCGAGGGCCACAGCCCGATGCGGCTGAAGGATTTGTCGGCCGATATGCCGGGGCTGTTTTCCACCCAGTCGGTTCATAAGCAAGGCGCAGGCTTCTCCCAGGCATCGCAGATCCACAAGCGGGACGAACACATCAGCGGCCAGCGCAGGTTCGTCGAACATAAGCGTTTCAACGAATCACTGCTGATGCATGTCTCGACCTCTCCCTTCTATCCGCTTTTCGCCTCCCTCGATGTCAACGCCAAGGTGCATGAGGGCAAGGCCGGTGAGATGCTCTGGGACCGCTGCATCGAACTCGGGATCGAGGTGCGCAAGAAGCTGCGCGGCTTCGTGGATCATTACGAGACCAAAGCAGCAAGCCCAGAAGAACAGTGGTTCTTCGATCCCTTTGTTCCAGACAGGGTCTCGGTTTCAGGCTCGAAACATACCAGCGATCTCGCCGACACCAGATGGGAAGATGTCCCAACGCAGATACTGAAACGCGAGCAGCAATGCTGGCGGTTCGATCCGGAGGCAAAATGGCATGGTTATGCAGGCTATGCGCCCGGCTACACCATGGTCGACCCCAACAAGCTCACAATACTCACACCCGGCATTGACCGGAAGACTGGCGGCTATCGCGAATTCGGTATCCCGGCGACTGTCGTCGCCAACTATCTGCGCGAACAGCGGGTCGTGCCGGAAAAATGCGACTTGAACAGTCTCCTCTTCCTGCTGACCCCGGCCGAGGACGAAAGCAAGCTGAACACGCTCGTTGCCAAGCTCGTCAAGTTCAAGAACTTGTGGGACCGCGACGCGCCGCTGCAGGAAGTGCTGCCGACCGTATATGCGGCCAACCGCGAGCGCTATGCCGGTTATACGGTCCGTCAGGTCTGCCTGGAGATGCATTCCTTTTACCGAGAGGCCGGCGTCAAGGAACTGCAGCGCCTTTGCTTCCGCTCCGAGAGCTTCCCGGAGCCGGCAATCGCCCCTAAGCGGGCCTATGAGGCGCTGGTCGCCAACAATGTCGACTATGTGCCGCTGACGGAGGCCGCCGGCCGCATTTCCGCGACGTTGGCACTGATCTATCCGCCCGGCATCGGCGTGATCGTGCCAGGCGAGCGCTGGGACGACAGAGCGCAGCCGATGCGGGACTATTTCCTGGCCTTCGAAGAATCCTTCAACCGGTTTCCGGGCTTCAATTACGAGGTCCAGGGCGTGTTCCAGGAGCGGATCGATGGGCGGATCAAATTCCACACATATGTCGTGCGCGAGTAGGGGTTGGGGAGGATTTCATCATGACAGACAACACGATGCATCTTGCAACTGACGCTACAGCCAAGAAGAAGATGAACCTCGTGCAACTCACCTTCATCGTTGCTGTCAACATGATGGGATCGGGCATCATCATGCTGCCCGCCAACATGGCGCAGGTCGGTGCAATCTCGCTCCTTTCCTGGCTCGTGACCGCCATCGGCTCGATGGCAATCGCCTATGGCTTCGCTCAGGCCGGGCTGTTCAATCAGCGCCCCGGGGGCATGTCCGCCTATGCGGAAGATGCCTATGGGAAGGACGGCTACTTCATGGTGTTCTTCCTCTATTTCCTCTCACTTGCCGTCGGCAACGTGGCGATCGGCATTTCAGCCGTCGGTTATCTGGCGGGGTTCTTTCCGGTGCTGACCTCGACACCCATCATGACCTGCCTGGCGCTGATCGTGCTCCTGTGGCTGACCACGGCCGCCAATTTCGGTGGTCCGCGCATCACCGGCCGCATCGGCTCCATCACGGTCTGGGGTGTCATCCTTCCCGTTGGTCTGCTGTCGATCATCGGCTGGCTTTGGTTCAGTTCCAGCACCTTTGCCGCAGCCTGGAATCCGAAAGGGCTGACGCTGGGGCAAGGGATGGGATCGAGCATCTCGCTGACGCTCTGGGCCTTCCTAGGCATGGAGTCTGCCGCACAGAATTCTGATGCCGTCGAAAACCCGAAGCGCGACGTGCCGCTTGCCTGCATGTTCGGCACGCTGGGTGCTGCTGTCATCTACATCCTGTCGACGACGGTCATTCAGGGCATCGTGCCGAATGCGGATCTCGCCACCTCCACAGGGCCGTTTGCGCTCGCCTATGCCACCATGTTCAATTCGACGATCGGTTCGATCGTCATGGCGCTGGCGGTATTGGCCTGCCTCGGCTCGCTGCTTGGCTGGCAGTTTACGATCGCCCAGACAGCGAAAACCGCTGCCGATGAGCGGATGTTCCCATCGATATTCTCGCGCGTGAACGAAATGGGAGCGCCTGTGCGCGGCATGATCATTCTTGGCATCCTGCAGACCTGTCTTGCCCTGATGACCATATCGCCGACGCTGAGCGAGCAGTTTTCCGCGCTCGTCAACCTCGCTGTTGTCACCAATGTGCTGCCTTACATCATCGCTCTGTCGGCGCTGTTCGTCATGATGAAGACGGCCCGTGTGCCTCAGGCGAAATACCGGCTGAACGCTACGATCGCACTTATCGGCATGGCCTATAGCGTGTTTGCCATCTACGCCTCCGGCAAGGACGCCGTGCTCGGCGGTATGATCGTCACAGGTATTGGTTTCATCATTTACGGCCTGATCGCTCCGCGTTTCGCCAATGGCGTGAGCGGGGCGCCGACCAAGTAACGGAGGGAGGACCAGACATGTCAAGAAGAAATGGTCGTTGGACGGTCATTGCCGTCTCTGTCCTCACCGCGACGGCTGCTATCAGCACACCCGCGTGGGCGCAGACGCTTGACCGCGTCAGAACAAACAGTGCGTTGAAGCTCGGCTACGATGCGGATGCCAGGCCATTTTCCTTCAACGCCGAACAGGGCAAGCCCGACGGCTACGCTGTTGCCCTCTGCAACAAAATTGCCGATAGCCTGCGAGCACAGCTAAACCTGTCAAAGCTCGATGTGGAATGGGTTTCCCTGTCGGGCGACGCCAAAACGCAAGCCATAGAGAGCGGCGCGGCGGACCTTGTCTGCGGCGCGGAACCGGTGACGCTGACGCGCAGGCAGCAGGTCTCGTTCTCCATCCCTATCTTCCCGAGCGGTACCGGCGCGCTCCTCAGCGCGAGCTCTCCGCTGGCGCTACGCGAAGTGCTGCAATATGGCGAACCGTCGAGCCGTCCCGTCTGGCGCGGTTCACCGGCCCGCACGATCCTGGAGCACAAGACCTTCTCCTCGATTGCGGGCACGACCAGCGAAGGCTGGCTGACCGACAGGATCAAGACTTTCCAGCTCTCTGCAACGGTGACGCCCGTCAATAACTACCAGCAGGGGATCGAACGCGTGCTGGACGGCAGTTCGGCGGTGCTCTTCGGTGACATGCCGATCCTCATGGATGCCGCCGCCCGCAGCGACAATTCCGGCAACCTCATCGTTCTGCAGCGCCACTTCACGTACGAACCGCTAGGTCTCGAGCTGGCGCGCGGCGACGAAGACTTCCGCCTTGCTGTCGATCGCGCGCTGAGCCAAGCCTATGCCGCGCAGGATTTCCGGACATTCTTCACCACTTGGTTCGGGCCGCCGGATGAAGCGACCGTGACATTCTTCCGACAGACGGCGCTGCCGGAATAGCGCTGCGCATTGCGACCGATCATCGACGGTCGAAGAGAGCGGCGCTCTCCGGTGCAGGTCAATCTGACCTGTACCCCGTCTGTGTGCCGAAGCGACGAATATGGATTCAGGTTACAGGATGGGAGTGGTGGGGTGAGCCTCCTTTGGAAAGAAATTCGTAACAATCCAATGCTGTGGCTGCTCGTCGCGGTACCCGTGGTCTTTGTCGCTGCCAGCGCCGCCCCCCAGGCTCATACTCTGCTTTTCATCCTGTCGGTGCTTGCGGTGATACCGCTCGCCGGTCTCCTCAGCCACGCGACCGAATCCGTTGCGGCAAAAACGGGCGATGCCGCCGGCGGGCTGCTCAATGCCACGCTTGGAAACCTGACGGAGCTCGTCATAGCGCTGACTGCCCTGCGTGCCGGACAATATACGCTGGTAAAATCATCCGTCGCCGGTGCGATAGTCACGAACACGCTGTTCATGCTGGGCGCATCCTTTTTGCTCGGCGGCCTCAAGCATCACACGCAGGAGTTCAACCGCGCCAATGCGCGCCTTCAGGCGGGCCTGCTCTTCCTCGCCACGGTCGGGTTGCTGATGCCGTCTGCGGTTGCTTCGATGGATTCAGCGTCGGCGACGGCCGTCATCCAAAAGCTCAGCTTCGGCCTAGCGATCCTCCTCATCGTCGGATATGGGCTGGGGCTGCTGTTCACGCTCAAAACACATCGCGAGTCCTTTGCCGCCGCCGAGCACGCCCAGGCGGAAGAACCGCCGTGGCCGATTGGCATGGCTCTCGCCACACTTGCCGGTGTCACGATACTGGTCGCGCTGGTCAGCGAGATCTTCGTCGAGTCCGTGCAGGAGGCAGCCAAGGTTTTCGGGATGACGCCTGCCTTTGTCGGCTTCATCGTCGTCGCATTGGTCGGCGGCGCCGCCGAAATGGCTTCGGCATTTTCCGGTGCGCGCAAGAACCGCCTCGACCTGAGCGTGGGTATTGCCCTCGGCAGCGCGTCGCAGATCGCGCTGTTTGTCGCCCCCGTGCTGGTATTGTTGAGCTATCTGATCGGTCCGACACCGATGGATCTGCAGTTTGCACCTGGCGTCGTGGTCATGGTTTTCCTGGCGACAATCACGGCGATGTTTGTCACCAATAGCGGGCGCTCGGCATGGTTCATCGGCGTGTTGGTGCTGATGGTTTATATGATCTTCGCCATGACGCTGTATGTTTTGCCCGACCGAACGTAATGGGGCGCATCTGCGGGGAGGGGGCGGTCGTGGACGCGCCTTTGGCAACTGTCGTATGTGAAATGGCCTCTCAGCAGATAGACCCGTGAAACTAGGGCGGAAGATTTGGTGCCGCAACCTACACTTATCCCTGGCCCGAACCGCAGGGAGGTCAACGACGTGCCCTTAAAACCTGACCATAAATTGACCCATAGGGAGATGCGGCGCCTGTTCTTCGTCGCGCTCGCAAGGCAGCTTCGTGTGATCTGGCCAATCCTGTCGGGGATCGTCTCGGTGATGATCGTGTCCGGGCTTATAATCTGGCGCATAGAAAATTGGCGCATCGATGAAGCTGTCTATTTCACTTTTGTCACGGGCCTGACCATCGGCTACGGCGATTTTACCCCCAAACATGTTTCGTCGCGAATATTGTCGTTGGTGATCGGCTTTGCGGGAATTGTGCTGACCGGCATTGTCGCTGCCGTCACTGTAAAAGCGTTGAATGCCGACGACTGGGAACCTTGATTCCGCGTTCGGCTACGCTCTTACCCTCGGGATCGCGCAATTCAATCTGGTGTGAAGTGATCCAATCGAACCGTCCGAGCAGATATACGGAGCTACTTTATGAGCCGCGTGGACGAAGGAAATTGATGCTCCGACTTCCCGACATCCGTCATCATCTTGTTGGCATAGCCAGCGAGACGCTGGGGGAAATGTTTGAGGCCTACGATCTTGCCGTCGATGCGCTGGACCGTTTCCGAACCCAGCATCCGGGAGAAGACAAACTGATTACCGAATATGAGCAGCTTTGCCTAGAAATAGAGCGGGAGGTTCTCGTCTATTGCGCTGACCGCTGAACCTGTCCGTCGAAACCGGTGGCAGGATCATGCCCTGCTCCGCTTGCTGCGGTCGCAGGCCAGGCCCAGGCTCGCAACAATTCATAGAAGACGCTGAGGACCACCGGTCCCAGGAACAGGCCGAGAAGCCCGTGCGAGAGCGTGCCGCCGATGACCCCGATCAGGATGACGGGCATCGGGGTCGAGAGACCGCGCGCCATCAGTATGGGCTTCAGGACGTTGTCGACAACTGTGATCGGTATCGCGAGACAGGTAAAGACAAGAGCGACGGCCGACGGCCAGGAAAACCATGCCCAGATGATCATGGGCAGAAGCACCAGCCCGGGACCCAGCTGCATCACGCAGAGCATGAAGACCGCGAAGGTTAGCGCACCGCGTGCCGGAATGTCGAAGAAGGCAAAGCACAAGCCGCAAAGCAGCGTCTGCAGGAAGGCGACGCCGATGACGCCCCGCGAGACATTCCGCACTGTCGTTCCTGCAAGCCTGGCAAAGCCGACACCCTTCTCGCCGGCGATCCGGTTTGCCAGCAGCTGCGTTGCGGCCGCCAGTCGTGTGGCCCGCGTGAGAAACAGGCCGGAGAGCATGATCGAGGCGACGAAGCTCAAGACACCGCCGCCAATCGAGGCGAGCTTTGCGACGACAGCGCCCATCACCTCGCGAATGGGCGCCTGAAACTTGATGATGGTGGACGCCATGTCGCCGGCAATCTGGTTCCAGGTATTGTGAAGCCGCTCCCCAATGACGGGCCATTCCTTGATGGCTAGCGGTGCTGCAGGCAAGGTGAACTCTCCCGTCCACACCTTGCTGATCAAAGCCTGCACAGTGTCTGCGAAATTGACCGCGACCAGGGCGAGCGGCGCGATGATCAGGACGAGGCAACCAACGACGACGACGACCGCCGCAATCACTGGCCTGTTGCCGATCAGCCGCGAGAGTGCATCGAACATTGGAAACAGCGCCACCGCAAGAATGGCTGACCAGATGACGATCAACGCGAAGGGAGCGATAAGCTCCAGGGTCCAATAGGCGAAAAGCCCGATGATGCCCAGTCGGACGAGATCGCTGACGCGTGCCTCT
This sequence comes from Rhizobium sp. 1399, assembly GCF_031455475.1. Classification (NCBI taxonomy): domain Bacteria; kingdom Pseudomonadati; phylum Pseudomonadota; class Alphaproteobacteria; order Hyphomicrobiales; family Rhizobiaceae; genus Rhizobium; species Rhizobium sp. 1399. The sequence goes on from NZ_JAVDSU010000016.1 coordinate 110,870, forward strand.
ACCGAAATCTGCCCCGCACTGCTCCTTTGCGGGGTCGCATCGTTGACCTGCTCCATGACTACACCCATTCCGCTGTGCCTAGCCGGACCCATCGTCATGACGTCGTGTCGGGTACCACATGCCGGATAGCGCGATCTTCGACATAGGCCGATGGGCGTTTCTGGCGCTTTCCGAGGTCCGGCGCTTCGAATTTCAGGCGCTCATAGGGGATCGATTGCAGGATGTGCGAGATGCAGTTGACCCGCGCCCGCTTCTTGTCATCGGAAGGTACGATCCACCACGGCGCGTGGTTGCTGTCCGTCATCCTCAGCATCTCGTCATAGACGCGCGTATAGTCCCACCAGCGCTGGTAGGATTCGACATCCATGGGGCTGAGCTTCCATTGCCGCAACGGATCGTCGATCCGGCGTCTGAAACGCCGTTCCTGCTCTTCCTCGCTGACCGTCAGAAAATACTTGAGCAGAATGACGCCGCTTTCGACGATTGCAGCCTCGAAACGCGGCGCCAGCTCGAGGAAGCGCTGCGCTTTTTTCTCACTGGAAAAGCCCATCACCCGATCGACGCCTGCGCGGTTATACCAACTGCGATCGAAAATCACGACTTCGCCGGCGGCCGGCAGATAGGCGATGTAGCGCTGCATATAGATCTGCGATTTCTCACGGTCGGTCGGCGCGGGCAGGGCGATCACGCGAAAGACACGCGGACTGACCCTTTCCGTTATGCGCTTGATCATCCCACCCTTGCCGGCGGCATCGCGCCCCTCGAAGACGATGACGATCCGTGCACCGGATTTCTTGACCCAGGCCTGAAGATGGGCCAGTTCCACCTGCAGCCGGGTGATTTCCTTCTCGTAATCCCACGACTTCTTTTTCTTTTTGCCCTTGCCGGTGCTGGATGCTTCACCATCGGCTAGTTTGGCCTCGTAATTCTCGTCCATGTCTCCCTCCTTCTGTAATTAAGGGGCAGTACCCGCCGGTGCGGCATTGCCGATCTGGTCGATATCGCCAATCAGCGTCCGCAGGGCTTCTTCTCTGCCATTGAAAATATTCTCCGCTCCAACAGTCTTGAGAACCCCGGCCCGTTCGAGAATGGCGCGGCTCTCATCGCTGAGATCGGCGAATGCGAAGATGATGTTCCGTGTCACGAGAATTTCGGCGACGGCTTCGAGCGCAGTCGCGCCGGTGCTGTCGATCTGCGTGATGGCGCTGGCGTCGAGCACCAGGCATTTGGTGTCGGCGGGAAGCGCCTTTGCGACTGACATCAGCCGGATACGGACATAATCTGCGTTATAGAACAGGATACTGCCCTGGACCGCGAAGACCGCGGCGCCCGGGACGGGGCGGGCTTCCGGGTAGCGCTGAAGATCGAAGAAACCGTGCCGACCTTCGATGCGGCCAAGCAGGCCGTCGCGTGGAAACATGGTCTGACGCAGTAGATAGGCGAAGGTTGCGGCGACGGCGACGATCACGCCGTTGAGAACGCCGAAGCTGATCGCTCCCCACATGGCTATGAGCGCGAAGACGAATTCCATGCGGCTGATACGCCAGATCTTCTTGAGTTCGTGAATATCGATGAGGCTGATGGCAGCCGCCACAAGAATTGCCGCAAGCGCAGGAATCGGAAGAACCCGCAATGCGCCATTCAGGAAAACCAGCGCCGCAATCAGTGTAGCTGCCGAAACGAGCCCGGCGAGCTGCGAAACGCCGCCCGTCGATAGATTTATGGCAGTGCGGGAATCCGACGCGCTGATCGGAAACGAACCGAAAAGGCCGGGCGCGATATTGGCAGCACCGAGTCCGATCAGTTCCTGATTGGCATCAACCTCCTCGCCGGTCCGCGACCCGAAGCTGCGGGCCGTTACGATGCCGGCGCCGAAGCTGACTAGAAAGATCGTGGCCGAGCCGAGCACGATCTTGTCGATCGGCATCTTATAGAATGCCGGCAGGGAAAAGCTCGGCATCCCGCTCGGCAAGTCGCCGACGACAGCGATGCCACGGCCCTGAAAGTCGAAGATCGCTGACAGGATGACCGAGACGACGACGACCAGAACCGGGCCTGGAACTTTCAAATTAAAGCCACGGACGATCCAGAGCAAAGCGAACATCGCAAGCCCGAGAGTGAGCGAAGGCCAGTGGATCAGGTTGCTCTTGGCAAACAATTCGACCAGCGGTGAGATCAATCCCTCGGATTCGATTTTTACGCCGGTGAACCGGCCGATCTGTCCGACAAGGATTGAAAGCGACACGCCGGCGAAAAAGCCGACCAGGATCGGACGGGAGAGGAAGCTTGCGAGGACACCGAGCCTCAGCAGCTTCGCGGCGATGCAGCAGATGCCAACCCCCAGCGCAAGCGCCGAAGCGATGGCCACCCGGTCGACATCCGTCCCTGCGGGTTCGGCTATGATGATGGTGCCCATCGCCGCCGCAAGCACAGTCATCGTCGCAGCATCAGGCCCGACAACCAGGAGCCTGGAAGGCCCGAAAATCGCATAGGCGATCGGTGCGACAATACTCGCATAAATGCCGGTCTCGGGAGGCAGGCCAGCAATGGCGGGATAGGCGATCGCGCTCGGCAGGCCGACGGCGGCGATCGACAGCCCGGCCGGGATATCGCTCCGGAACCAGGCCTTGTTGAAACCGGCCAAGCCTCGCAACACTGGAAGACTGCTTATCACCGCGGACTCCTATTGCTTCGTCTTGCTTCCTCAGGCTTCTCCGGCATCAAATCGCTGGCAGAAAAACGATCGGCGCCTCCCAGCCGCGATCCTGCCGGCGGAAGGTGGCCCAGACGAACAGGAACGGCCTGATTGCATGCAGGGTGAACAGCCTCACGCATCCGGCGACATGGATAGCGTCCTGATGGGAATGATTTCGTGCCTTGGCCATGAGATGAGGAATGTCGATTGCGAGCACCGCGCAGAAAAGGGTGACGACGACAAAGACCAGCACGCCTGAGGCAAAATAGTCGAGAAACACGATCGCTCCCTTCGGGCTGGCCTTGCCGAGCCGTTTCATCGCTATCGACAGCGGCATATTAGGCTCGTTTTCGTGCTGAGGCCCGTAGCATCGCGTAAGCTCTATTGAAGCACTGGAAGTTCTACCGTTTGCGGAGATCATCTCTGTGTGAAGGTAAAAAGGCTGGATCAAAGAGGCAGCGGTCATGTCAGCATTCGCGCCTGGGATTCCAGTGGGCTTTCGAAAGCCGGCTAACGTAAGATCGTGTATTTTACGTCTGCTGCCGATCGTTCTGCTATATACTTTTTCTCGTCTGCTTAGCGCAATTTGACAGCGGGGCGGGGATGGTGCCGGGAGAACAAGGTTCGACATTTTTGTCCGCCCTGGAGACGGCTGAGACTTATTTTCCCGACCAGAAGCGGCTGGTGCAGCGGCTTTTTTATGTAAACGAGCAATTTCACAGCATGTGTGAGGATCTCACTGCTGCGGCACAGGCTTTGGCGCACGTTGAGCGCTTACCGGAGGAGCTTCGGGAAGCGCGGCGGCTGGAATATGCGGGTCTCGTCGATGCCCTGTTGAAAGAGATGGGGGAGGCGATTGCCCAGTCGAAAATTGTGGTGCTCAGGCCGTTCCCGCAGACCGGCCCCAAATCTTCGTAAGCGTATCTATCATTCAATGGTCCAAGGGAGTTACGTGCGTGATGAAAGCAATATCCCGCAAACTGCTTGGTGGATTCTCTGCGCTGGCGATTATCGCGTTGCAACCGGTGCTCCCAGCGCGAGCACAGACGCAGGTCCCTCTACCAACGGCGGCTCCCGCGCAGGCGAGCGCCGAGCAGCCCGCAGCCGCGCTTCTTTCCGATGACGAGCTTGAAGTGCTCGTAGCGCGGGTCGCGCTCTATCCGGATGAGCTGGTTGCGGCAATTTCGGCAGCCTCGCTCTTTCCTCTGCAGATCGTCGAGGCGCAGCGCTTCCTGGAGGCAAAGAAGAAAAATTCCGACCTCAAACCCAAGAGCGATTGGGACGGCAGCGTCATCTCGCTGCTCAATTATCCTGACATCGTCAAGATGATGAGCGAGGATCTCGACTGGACCCAGTCCCTTGCCGATGCGCTCACCAATCAGCAGAAGGATGTCCTGATCGCCATCCAGCAGCTTCGCGACGAAGCGGTGGAAAAGAACATTATCAAGACGGATGACAAGGTCACGGTCGTCACCGAAAACGACAACATCATCATCCGGCCGACCGATCCGGAGAAGATCTATATCCCGCAGTATCCGCCGGAAATGCTGTATGAACCGGGTTATGTGTCGGCGCCGATCTCCTATTATCCCGATTATTACGACAACTATTATTACCCCGGGGCGGCGTTCTTTGCGGGCGCTGTGACCGGCCTTGCCTGGGCGGCCGTCGTTAACTGGGATGACTGGGGCGTATGGGGCGGCCACTGGGATGGCGATATCGACATTGACTGCAACAATTGCCTAAACGACCGTAACTTCAACGGAAAGATGAAGTGGAATGACGTCGACTGGAGCAATGTCGACCGCAGCAAATTGAACATCAGCAAGGACCAACTTGCGAAAATCGACCGGTCGGCGATCAAGTCCGGCCTGCAAGGCGATAATCGCAACCAGCTGCGCAACAAGGCCAAGGACATCCAGGCGAGCCAGTTGCCCGGCAATCGGGCCAACGCGGCACGTGCGCAGGATATTCGGAAAAACACGGCGCAGGGCCTGAAGGACAGACCACAGGCAAATCGGCCAACGGCGGGAAATAGGCCGGCGGCCGCAAATCGCCCAACGGCTGCAAATCGACCCGAGGCTCGTCCGGAGAGAGCAGCCAATCGTCCATCCAAGCCTGCGCAGAAATCCGTCAAGAAGCCCAACAAGCCGCAAATGGCCTCCAGACCCGACAATCGCGGTCGGCAACCAAGCGCACTTGGCAACGTCCAGTCCGGTCGCCGTGAAGCTGTCGCCTCGAAACGGGGAGCACAGAGCATGGGCGCCCATCGCCAGTCAGCTCGCCCCGCCCAGCATCGGCCGCGCCCGCAGGGTGGCGGCGGTCGTGGCGGCGGTGGCGGCCGTGGTGGCGGACGGCGGTGAGACCTCTTTCCAGCTCAGGGAGCTACATGATGAGACGCCAATCGACCATAATTCCGCTCATGTTGGCAGCAGCGCTTTGCGCAATGCCAGCTGCGCCGGCGCTTTCGCAAGCGCAGACAAATCTCGCCGAATACAAAGCGGCAACGTCCTCACCGAAATTCGACAGTCCGGAGCTCGCGCTCGACAAGCTGAAATCGGTGCTGGGCTCCAGCAATATCGACGATCTTGCCGCTCTGCTGGGCCTTAAGGCGGACAAGCTGCGCTCCAGCAACGAGGCGATGATCGCTTACGGATTGATCCGCGAGGGCGCCGAGCGGCAGGCGGTCTTGCGGGATTTCGAAGGCATGAGGATTGTTGCGATCGGCGATCGGCTCTGGCCGTTGCCGTTTCCGCTGACTGAAGGCAAGGACGGCAAATGGTCCTTCAACACTGAGCGCGGCCTCGAAGAGATCGTCAATCGCCGCATTGGCGAAAACGAACTCGCCACCATCGACACCATACATGAATATGTGTCGGCCCAGTATCAATATGCATCGGAGGATCGCGACGGCGACGGCATCTATGAATTCGCAAAGAAATTGATCAGCAGTCCTGGCAAGCTTGACGGGTTGTATTGGGATCCGAACCTCTATCCTGAGGAAAGTCCGGCAAGCGCGCTCGTCGAGACGGCAGCCTTCGGTGCCGCCAAGCGCGGGGAGGGCTATTTCGGCTACCGTTACCGCATCCTAACATCTCAGGGTGACAACGTACTTGGCGGCAAGCAAAGCTACGTCATCAACGGTTATATGACCGGCGGCTTTGCGCTGATTGCCTGGCCGGTCAAATACAGGGTCACGGGCGTACAGACATTCATGGTCAATGGCGCAAACGTCATCTACCAGAGTGATCTTGGGCCCCAAACGGACGTGCGCGCGGCGGCGATCAAGGATTTCAACCCGGACGCCAGTTGGACCGTGGTAAGCGAATAGAATTCAGCCGGCAGGGTCCTGCGCCGCCGGCGAAAGACGCAATGCAGCCGCCATCGCGCGGTTGGAGTATCGCTTCTAGCCCGTGACCTCGCGCCCCAGCCATTGAGGCAGGTTCGGTTGCTCATCCTCGCTCGCCATTTCGATCTCGGCGAGCGTCAGTCCCTCATACGCGCCGGCAAAGACATCCACATCCCAACTCTTGCCATCGTGGAGAACGCGGTAGCGGGTCTTTTCGATGATTCGGCCTGCCGCCCGGAGCAAGAGATCGCGCGCCTCCTCAACCGGAGTCTCATACTCATATTCCTCCCGGGCAAGGCCCGGCGTACGAAATTTGATCGTTAGGCGCGCCGAGCACCCATCGATCAGGCGGACACGGATAGGGTTTTGATCGCGCCGGCAAAGATAGGCCTGTTGCAGCACATGCGGCTCGCCGGCGCAAACGCGCCAGCTGTCGTTGCGGACCAGAAACTTTCGCTCGATCTCGGTCGCTTTCAATTCGATATTCCTTCGCTCAAGCCTGCTGTTGCCGGTCAGTTGACAGGCGGTTCCCAGGTGAGGAAGAAGCCCACATCTCCGGGCATGCCATCGGGAAAATTGATGATCATCGCCTTTAGCCCGTAACCCTGCGGTTTGGCGACCTCCTCGAACAGTTCGAGAAGCGCCTTTGCTTTGCCCTGCAATGTCTTCTGCCAGCCGGGCAGGTTGTTATTGATGGCGCGGCCGCTATCCGTGCAGAAAGTCGATGGAAAACTGTAGATCAGCGCCTCGTATTTACCGTCTGCGGCCGCTTTCGTAACCAGCCGCTTAATGACGGCGCGTTCCGTTTCCCCGATCTGTTTGCGCAAAAAATCCTCGACGAATTCGGCATGTTTCTTTGCCTCACGTGCCCTGATCTTTTCGTTGCGCTCCATTTCCAGAAGCTGGAGTTCCAGAGCGTGTTTCCGCAGGTCCTCTGTGCTCGTCACAGATTGGGATGTGGGCGTCCCATTTAATGTCATCGCCGGCTCCTCCAGAATGAGGATGATGATAGAGCGCACGGGAAGACGAGGGCAGTAAAATACACGTCCATTGCGGTAGGATACGGTATTTTACGCCAGCTTATGTCCAGCTGTAGTCACCCTAACGATCATGCGATCGATTTCCGAAATCCTTCCTTTAAATTAGCCGTTTCTACTAAATCTCGTTGCCGTCATGGCGACATGGGACTATCGTCGACGACTGCATACTGCAGGTTGTGATCAATCGGATTCGGGGGAACCGATGGCAAATGCAGGCGTTGACAGCGCTTGCGGCAGCGCATTTTCGCAGGAGGAGGTGCTGCAGCAACTTGAGCGCATTCTATCCAGCCCGGAGTTTCGACTTCCCGAGCGGGCGGGGCGATTCCTTGAATTTATTGTGAACGAAACACTTGCGGGCCGTCGCGAGTATCTGAAGGCCTTTACCATAGCACAGGCTGTTTTCGGCAGGGATGCAAACTTCGATGCCCAGCAGGATCCATGTGTCCGCATCGAGGCCGGGCGGCTGAGGCGGGAGCTGGAACACTATTACCTGACCGCCGGCAGCACTGACCGGATCATCATCACGGTTCCCCGCGGCGGCTATGTACCGGTCTTCGACGTGCAACAGGATATCGAGCACGCGGATATCTCAAGCTTCGGACGAATCCCTCGGCCTATATCCGGACGAAATAACACTGAGCAGGTCAATGTTATCAGAAGCACGACCAACCGAGATGGGGCGGGCAGGTATCTTTGGCGCCTCCGATATTGGCTTCTTGCGGGAGGCGTGGGGATCGTCCTCGTTCCGATGGCAGCGATACTTCAGCATGCCAGCTTGTTCGACACGGAAACCAAGGCGGCGAGGGGAGTAACCAGTCGCCCAACCATCGTTGTCGAGCATTTTGAAAGCGCCTCTGATGGCGGACATGCATCCGATATTTCGCGGGGTATCACAGACGCTATTATCGAAAAGCTTGTCCCTTTCAACGATATTATCGTGGTCGCTCCCCTGCCGCGCAATCGAGAAGGCCAGGCGTCGCAGCCACTCTATGCTCTCCAGGGAAGCGTGCGCTTGGAAGGCAGCACCGTGCGCTCAACGGCAAGGCTCGTGCGACGGATGGACGGAGTTGTCATCTGGGCAAACAATTATAATGCCGACATGAAAGTGCAGGGCATCCTGAAAACGCAGGCGAGCCTTGCAGACCACATCGCGACGGCGGTAGCGCGGCCGTTCGGCGTCATGTTCAAGGCGGACACCGCAAGCATTGCCGGGAGCCCGGACGCTTTTTCCTGCATTCTGTCCTACTATAGCTATCGCAGCGAGATGACCGTGAAGGCCCATGAGGTTGCGAAGTCCTGTCTGCAGCGGGCCGTCGAGAAGACACCCGACGACTCCAATGTTGCTGCCTTCCTTTCGCTGGTTCATCTCGATGAGTTCCGCTTTCCGTATCAATTGAATACCAAGCCGACCGCCGCCACGCTCAATCTTGCAAAGGAGCTTGCCGAACGCGCCGTGCAGCTCGACCAGAAGAATGCGCGCGCCCTTCAAGCGCTAATGCTGGCCAACTTTTTCAGCAATGACATGGTCGCAGCCCTGCGCGCCGGCGAGGCCGCCTATGCCAGCAATCCGAACGACACGGAAGTGGCGGGTGAATACGGCTTGCGTCTGTCGATGTCGGGAGAATGGAGCAGAGGCTGTGAACTGATTTCCGAGGCCATCAGCAGGAACGCCGGGCCGCGCGGCTATTACGAGGTCGGGATGGCGCTCTGTGCCTTCATGCGGGGTGACACGCAAGCCGCGGAACTTTGGTCGCGCATGTCGGACTTGAACTATAATCCGATGCATCGCCTTGTCTTGCTCTCCATCCTCGGCACCCTTGGAAAAACGGCCGAAGCAGAGGAGCAACTCGATTGGATCCAGCTTCGGTCACCCGCACTGATCCCGAACGTCAGGCAAGAAGTCGCCAAGCGGCTGGCCCGGACCGAGGACCAGGAGCGTTTCCTTGCCGGATTGAAGGCCGCCGGACTGCCTGTTTCAGATGACAAAGCGCCCCTTAATTGAAGTGGGTATCGCATATTGCGGTGACCGCAGCACTGAGGCAGCCGTTCGCCAGCGAGCAATCTTGCGTCGTTCGCCCAGTCCAATGTGGGAGCAGGTGCGTTTCATTGCATTTTCCTTGCGATTGATAACCCATTAGCATCATTCGCATGTCGCACTTGAAAATAGAATGTACCCCGCTACATACAATGTGGCGGGGAAGTTGGAATGTCCGCTGGTTGGCAAAGTTAAAATGTCACTTTGCGCTTCGGCACGGCACGGCGATTAGCTCCGATCTGAGCGGCTGATCCCGCTTGCAAGATCAGATCGGGGCGGGTGAGGCACACCCCTTCGGCTTTAGCTTTGAGACTATCCGATCGACCATTCACTCCGCAGCAGGTCGCGATAACGCCTTCGCGCGCCGCATAATCACCGCCGGATCGTTCATGAAATCCGTCTTTGGCCCAGGCTTGCGGCCACGCGGCGTATAGCCATTCTTGGCGCTGTTGGTCTTCACCTTCGGCTGCGGCTGATCCTGGCGTTCCTTGATATAGGCCAGCACATCGCCAAGCCGCTTGTTCTCGGTAATCGCCGCATGTGTCACTCGCTGATCCTTGTCGAACACCGTGTAGGGCAGGCAATACCCCTTCCAGCGCACATCCAGGCGTCCGTCAGCATAGGCATAGGTCTCGACATAGCGTCCGACCAGACCACGCGTCACCTCAGTCTCCTCCAGCATGATCCGCTTGCGCTCGAACGAAAACGTCAACTGCGATCCGACATAGCGCTGCTCTCGTTTGCACAGGATCTCCTTCAACCGATCCGGTGCAAGATTCATTGGACGATGCAGATCGTCGGGCCGGGCAGGGGCAATCGCAAAGCGTGCGTTGTAGTCTTCCATGAAGCCAGGCAACAACGCATTGCCTGCCTCCATGTTGCAGATCCCGGCCAGCCGCAACTCCTTGACCAGCCGATCTTGCAGCGTCCGGTTCATCCGCTCGACACGCCCCTTGGCCTGACTGGAATTTGCGCAAAGAATCTCGATGCTTAGCTCGCAAAGCGCACGCCCGAACTGGGTCATGCCCTGGCCACCCTTGGCTTCCTTCTTCGCCACCCGGAACACCGAATGCTTGTCCGAATAGAAGGCAACCGGTGCGCCATGACGCTCGAGATAGAGCTCCAATGCCTCGAAGTAAGTGAAGGCGCTTTCCGATCGCACAAAGCGCAACTGCATCAATCGACCAGTCGCATCATCGACAAAGACCAGCAGCGAGCACGGGTCACCGCGATCCTCGAACCAGCGATGCTCGGACCCATCGATCTGCACCAGCTCGCCATAGGCCTCGCGTCGCAGCCGCGGCTGATGAAACGTTCGACGCTGTTTGCGCGACAGCCAAAGCCCGGCCTCCGACATCCAGCCACGCAATGTCTCGCGCGACACCCGCAATCCATCACGCTCGGCAAGCTTCTCGGCCGCCAGCGTCGGACCGAAGTCCGCGTAGCGTTCACGAACCAGCGTCACCGCGTAATCCCGAACACCATCGCTGATCCGGTTGTTCGACGGCCGGCCGATCGCCTTGTGCCGGATTGATGCTGCGCCGTCAGTGCGCATCCGCTCCAGAAGACGGCGGACCTGGCGCGTGCTCAGATCAAGCACATGCGAAGCCGACACCATCGTCATCCGGCCGGCCATCACCTTGGACAAAATCTCGATCCGCTGCAGATCACGCTCGCTCATCGCAATCAGTCCCATCCGCAATCTCCCAGGTCATTAAAACCCGGGGAGAGTGACATTCCAACTTTGCAGAAACAGGACACTTCAACTTTGCGGCTACACATGAGGATCGCATAATCTATCTTATGGAACTACAGCCGCACCTAAACCATAGCCCGAACCTCAGACTCCCAAACCCGCTACTGCGAAGCAGCAACATAAGTCGGGATGACCCGGGCTAAAGAGGAAGCATGTTGTTAGAGTGGTTGTTCACCATTCGCCGAGAAGTCAAAGCCGGTTGGGGCGCCGTTGGATGATCTATTGAGCAATTTCGGATAATAGCAGAGGCATCCATAGCGGAATTGCCTCGGAGTAACATCGTGAAGTCTCGATTGTCGTCCAAACTTGTACTTTCAGCATTTGCGTTGCTTGCCAGTTCGACGCTTGCTTCCGCGGGCGGCTGGCAGACCGACACGCAAGGCACATCCAATTGGCATGTGACGCCGCCAATCGGGCAGTGCAACGTCAGTCGGGCCAGGAACAGAGCAATACGCGCCGGCATTTACCGCAGCGAGATCGTCTATCGCGACGAGAACGTGCTGACCTTCAGAGGGCTGACCATTAACGGGGATCGCAAGGAGATCACCTTCGGAAACGAGGCAAGCTGCCCGGAACTGGAGTCGAGAGACATTCCATAGATCGCCAGGCAGGCCATACAGTTAAATGTCTGTATTCATGCGGAAGGTGCCACGACTTCGGTGTTCAGCGCATTCAAAACCGCGCCGAACACTCGAACCATCGCTACATTCCAACCACCACAACAAACCGTCCCACACCTAGGTGAACGCGTAGGGCTTGTAATCCGTATCGTAACCGAAGTAGCGCGGCCCCACCAAGGCGATCCCGGCCGGTGTCTGCCATTGCGGGTTACACGGGAAGGCGAGCGCCACGAGGCGCAATCCATACCGCAAGGAGTCTGCGGTCACGGGAGCCCCCGTCTCAGCCTCCAGCAGCGTGATGAGATCAGGCGTCGTGCAGATTATCTTGCCATCCCGCTCAGCCATCAGGAATTCGTTCTGGAAATCCAGCCTGAAGCCGTGGCCCTTCCATTCGTCGAGACCGTCGAAACGCGCACTGCCCCGGGCAAAGCCACCGATGGTGCGGCGATCGACATCCTTGACGCGGCCGTGGAAGATGATGCTCGCGCCGAGCAACCTGGTGATGGCAGCCACGGGATCGGCATGTGCTGTTCGGGTTTCCCGCAGCGTGCGGCCGAGGTTGACGCAGAGCGACAGCGTCCCACGCACAACCGCCTTCTTAGCGACCTCCCCGCTCATCGGATAGAAGGCGAGCAGCGCGGAACCACCCATTTCGACGGTTGCGGCACGCGCCAGACGTTCCGTCCAGCCGTTGCTCACTGTTTCCAGAACCAGTGAATTGCCCTTGTCGTCGCAAAGCACCATCGGCGTTGCCGAGACGCCGTGCAGCGTAAAGGTCTCCATCTGCAGTTCCGGATAGGCACGCCCCATGCCGTCACCATCGACGAGCGGCAGGCCGCTTGCTGCGGCGACAACGAAAGGCGTGGTCGAATTGATGCCGCCTGCCTCGCCGCAGAGCACCGCGTCGATCTTTCGCCCCAGCACTTTCTCGAGCTGACGGAAAGCATTCATCAGTTCGTCGCCCTGGGGCAGCTTTTCGGTCATGACGGTTGGAGCGCCCATCATGCAGACGGGCACGACCAGCGCGTCGTCAGGCAGTTCGTCGACATCGACAAGCTTGACCGGGCCATGCTTGCGGATCGCCTCCTGCGCCATCAGCTTGCCGACATAGGGATCGCCGCCGCCACCTGTGCCGAGAATAGCGCCGCCGATCGCGATGTCTTCGAGATCTTCGGCATGGATCGTTCTCAACGTCTTCATCATTCCCCCTATCGCGCGATTTCGCGCGTAACCAGCGGCTCGAATGTCAGCTCCGGAAAGCCGAAGGCTTTCGGCCCGACGATTTCGAGTGCGCGCGGCGTTTTCATCAAATCGTGCACCGGCAGGCCGATGACGGCGACGCGCTGGCCATAGCGCAGCATCTCGGTGGTGATCGGCTCGCCAGTATCGATTTCGAGATTCATGATCAGGTCTGGCACCATGATGACGGGCCTCTCGTCGATCCAGAGCACGAGGTTTTCGTTCTGGATGGCGATGCGGGCTTCCGCACCCGTCCAGTCACCAGTGCCGGCGATGATGGCATGGCCACGCGCAAAGCCGCCCTTCAGTTCACGGCGGATATCGACGATCTTGCCGGTGAAGAAGAGCTTGGCGCCGGCGCTTTCAATCACACGCTCAACCACATTCTGACGCTTGGCGCGGGCATCGAGCACGGTGCGGCCGATTTCCAGTGCCTGGCTGACCGTGCCGGGAATGGCGGTGCGGCGGACGAAGTCGCCGCGCATCGGCGCGGTGGCGAAGCCGGCCCCTGCCCCCATGGCGACAGCCGTGTCGCGGGCGAAACGCTCGAGCCAGAACATGTCGATGACGTCCTTGAAAACGACGACATTGCCCTTCTCATCGGCGATAGCCGCCGGCGAAACCGGTGCGCCGTAGATCATGTAAGTCGTCATCTGTACCTCGGGGAAGGCGCGACCCATGCCATCACCATCGACGACCGGCAGTCCGGCCATTGCGGCGGCAATGATCGGTTCGATGGAATTGGCGCCGCCGATTTCGGCGGAAATCACTGCCGAAACCTTGACACCCGCGGTCTCCTCGACCGCGCGCATTGCGCGATAGCATTCGCCGCCTTCCTCGATCTTCTCGACACCGACAACGGGCGCGCCGATGCCGCCGACTTCAGCGACCCAGCTGTCCTCCGCAAGCGCCTCCAGCGGTATCACTCGCACCTGCGCTCCCTTGCGCATCAATTCGCGGGCGCGCAGCATGCCGATATAGGGATTGCCGCCACCGCCGGTACCGAGCAGGGCGGCACCGATCGACAGCGGCAACAGATCCTCTTCCCTAAGCAGGTAACCTTCAGCGGGCATTGAGCTCTCCCACAGCCTTGACGCGGATGCGGGTAGCATTGCCCGGCAGATAGGCGAGCGGCACATCCTCGACATCGACGATCTCGATGGAGTCGCGTGCAGCGCCTGCCGCAACCGCTGCTTCGATGGCTCGGCTCTTGGCATCTTCGAGTGATTTCTCGCGTCCCATTTCGGCGAGTGCATAGACCCGGTCGACTTCACCCGAGACCTGCGCGATCGCCGCGCCGACGGCGTTGGCGACGCCGAAATGCGATGGTTTGATCACTTCGAGTCCTGCAATCGGCCGATTCACGAGGATGGAGCCCCCGCCGACAACAATGACAGGCAAGGGATCGGGAGACAGGCGGGAGCGCTCCACGCAATCCTCGAGCATGTCGTGGATCTTTTGCTGTACGCGCTGCAGCAGATCGGCCGGAAGATGGGAAGCCTTGGCAGGATCGCCGAGTGTCGCGTTGCCGGCAGCAACGGTGATATCGGTCGTTGTCAGCGTCTTTCCACCGAAGATGAGCGCTTCCGTCTGAATACGGTAGCCGACCGACACCGGACCGACCTTGATGCCATTCTCCGTTTCGACGACATGCGAACCGCCGCCAAGGCCGATCGAGAAGACGTCGGGCATGCGGAAATTGGTGCGCACGCCACCCACTTCGACGGCGACCGTGGCCTGCCGTGGGAAACCTTTATACAGGGAGCCGACATCCGATGTCGTGCCGCCGATATCGACGACGATTGCATCGCTGACACCAGAGAGGAAGGCCGCACCGCGCATGGAATTGGTGGGACCCGAGGCGAAGGTCAGGACTGGGAATTTCTCGGCGAAGGCGGCATCCATCAGCGTGCCGTCATTCTGCGTCAGGAAGAACTTGCCCTTGATGCCGGTCTCCGCGATCGCCTTGCGGAAGGCATCGATCACATGGGCCGAGAGATCGCGCAGGCAGGCGTTCATGATCGCCGCATTCTCGCGTTCGAGCAGGCCTATGCGGCCGATCTCGCTGGACAGCGTAATATGAGCGCCTGGAAGAGCCTTTTCGAAGATCTCGCCAGCACGCTTTTCAAAGTCAGTGCTCACAGGCGAGAAGACGGACGTGATGGCGATCGTGTCGATGTCCTTCGCCTTGATGTCGGCGGCAATCTTCAGCAGTTCTTCCTCGTCAAGCGGCGAGATCACCCGGCCATCGAATTCATTGCCGCCGTGAGCGAGATAGGCATGATTGCCGATTGCCTGCTTCAGATCCTCCGGCCAGTCGACCATCGGCGGCAGTGAGGCGGTGGCCGGCAGGCCAAGACGGACAGCAGCCGTCTGGGCGAGATCGCGACGCTGAACGACAGCGTTGGTGAAATGCGTCGTGCCGATCATGACGAAGTCGACCGCGGATGCCTCCATCCCTGAGGCTGCGAGCACGTCACGCAGCGCGTTGACGACACCGCTCATGACATCTGCTGTTGTCGCCGACTTCACGCCGGCAATCACGTCCGGTCCATTCATGATGACGGCGTCCGTATTGGTGCCGCCGACGTCAATACCAATTCTGATCATCAGTCCTAACCTCGTTGGTGACTTGCTTGTTGATCGACTTCCCTGAGCGCCAGCAATTTCTCGGCTGTCGGGATCTCCCCGTCGATCAATGGAATCTTCGGGCGCATCGCCTCCTCCTCCTTCGAAATGACGGGAGCGGAGGCGAGGAGAAGCCGTGTATAATCGTGGGATGGGTGTTCGAAGACGGAGGATACCGCCCCCGTTTCGACGATCTGGCCACGATAGAGCACGCCGACAGTGCCGGCGAAATTGCGCATCAGGCTCAAATCGTGGGAAATGAAAAGATAGGTGAGATCCATGCGCCGGGCGAGATCGGTCAGCAGGTCGATGACACGCGCCTGTACCGAGACGTCGAGCGCCGAGGTCGGTTCGTCGAGCACGAGCAGTTTCGGCTCGACGGCAAGGGCGCGTGCAATCGCCACGCGCTGCTTCTGACCGCCGGAAAGCTCGTGCGGATAACGCTCGGCGAAATTCGCCGGCAGTTGCACCATCTCCAGGAGCTCGGAAATGCGCTGGCGCCTGTTGCCGGGAAAACCATGCGCATCGAGCGGCACGGCGACGGACTGGCCAACGGTACGACGCGGATTGAGCGAGGAGCCTGGATTCTGGAAGACCATCTGCACATGTCGCGAATGGTGACGTCCCGTTTTCGCAAGACCTTCGCCATCAATCAGGATTTCGCCGGCATCCGGTTTTTCGAGCCCCATGATCATGCGGGCGATGGTCGATTTGCCGGAGCCGCTTTCCCCAGCGAGGCCGTAGACCCTCCCCTTCTCGATCGAGAAGGAAACGTCGTCAACCGCCCTCACCTCGCCGATCTGGCGGCCGAAGGCATTGCGAACGGGAAAGGATTTCGCAAGATTGCGGATCTCAAGCATCGGCGTGCTCATGCGGTCACCTCCCCGCTAGAGCGCGTGCCACCCGTCAGCCGCGGAACGGCATCGATCAGGCTGCGGGTATAGGGATCGCGCGGATTGTCGAAGATACCGGCGGTCTCGCCGTGTTCGACAATGGCGCCCTTGTTCATGACATAGACATAGTTCGAGGTCTCGCGCACAACGCCGAGATTGTGGGTGATCATCAGCAGCGCCAGACCGCGCTCTTCAACAAGATCCTTCAGCAGCTTCAGGATTTGCGCCTGCGTGGTGACGTCGAGCGCGGTGCCCGGTTCATCGGCGATCAAAAGCTGCGGTTCACTCAAGAGCGCCATGGCGATCAGCACGCGCTGGCGCATGCCGCCTGACAGCATGATCGGGAAGGCCTGCGTAACGCGCTCGGGATCGCGCATGCGAACCTGTTCGAGCACCTGATGGACGCGCACCACGCGCTCCCTGCGCGAGCGCGAGCGGCCGAGACGCTTATCCGCATATTTCAGGATCGTGCCCATCTGGTCGCCAACGGTGAAGACCGGATTGAGCGAACTCATCGGGTCCTGGAACACCATGGACATGGCGGTACCGCGCAGCCGCAGCCGGTTCTTCTCGGGCATGGTGAGCAGATCCGCGCCATCATAATAGATCTCGCCGGATGTGATGCGGGCGGGTGGCTGGCGTAGCAGGCCCATGATCGCCTTCATCGTCACCGTCTTGCCAGAGCCGCTTTCGCCGACAAGGGCAACTTGCGACCGGGCCGGGACGTCGAGGCTGACGTCGTGCAGCACGCGGCTGGTGCGGCCATAGGTGGAGAACTCGACCGAGAGATTGCTGACACACAGGAGAGGGAAACTCATCGGACCTCCTGGACGTCGAAGAGGTCTCGCAGGCCATCACCCAGCAGGTTGAAGCCCAGCGCGACGAAAAGAATGGCGGAGCCAGGCAGAACCGATTCCCACCAGTAATCCGGCAGGAAGGCGGCGCCCTGGGCGACCATCGTGCCGAGATCCGGCGTCGGCGGCTGGATGCCAAGGCCCAGGAAGGAGAGCGAGGCGCCGACGAGGATGACGAAGCCGCAATCGAGCGAGGTCTTCACGGCGATTGCCGAGACGCAGTTCGGCAGGATCTCGCGGAAGAGGATATGGAACTTGCTCGCACCGAGTGTCTCCGCCGCCTCGATGAATTCCTGGGCGCGGATCTGCTTGGTGATCGAATAGATCAGTCGTGTATGCCAGGTCCACCAGAGCGCCGATATGGCAAGCAGCGAATTGATGAGGTTTGGCGACAGCACCGCGGCGACGGCGAGCGCCATGACGAGCGGCGGGATGGCGAGCGCGATATCCGTCACGCGCATGATCAGCACCTCGACCCAGCCTCCAAAATAGCCGGCGAGAATGCCGAGGATGGTGCCGATCGGAACGGCCGTGCCGAGCACGACCAGCGCCAGAAGCAAGGAGATACGCATGCCGAAGATCACGCGACTGAAGATATCGCGGCCGACATTGTCCGTGCCGAACCAGAAGTCGCCTGATGGCGGCAGATGGCGGGCGCGAAAATTGACGGCAGCCCCGACATGTTCGGGATGCGGCGTGATCCATGGCGCGAGGATCGCGGCGAGCACGCAGATGATGACGATCGCTGCACCGATGACGGCGGTCGGATTGCGCGAGAAGCGATACCAGTTCTGATAGGCATTCGAGAGGCGTTCTGCCTCGATAACAGGCGTATCGGACATCAGCGCCTCCCCCGGATACGAATGCGCGGATCGACAATGCCGACCAGCACATCGATGACGAGATTGACGATGACGAAGAAGACGCCGGAGACGATCACCACGCCCATGACTGCGTTCAGGTCCTTCTGCATGATGGTGCGCACGCCATAGGCGGCCATGCCGGGCCAAGCGAAGACGAGTTCGACGACGAAGGCGTTGCCGATCAGCGATGCGAATTCGAGGCCGGAAATGGTGAGCGGCGGGACGAAACTCGGCCGCAACATATATTTGAAGACGCGCACACGCTCGGGAACGCCAAAGGCACGGCTCGCCTCGATATAGTCCTGACTGGCGACGTCGATCATCGAGGAGCGCGTGATGCGGGCGATCTGACCCATGGTCGCCGCAGAGAGCGCGAGTGAGGGAAGAAGGAGATAGCGCAGGCCCTCGCCGAAAACGTCCAGCCGCCCGTGCAGCAGGGAATCGAGCGTGACGAGACCGGTAATATCGGCACTGAAGACCATGCCTGGCGGCAGGCGCCCGGTCGTCGGCAGGATATGCAGCACATAGCCGGCAAGGATCTGCAGTACCAGCGCGAGGAAGAAGCTCGGCGTCACGGCGGAAAAGATCGCAATCAGCCGCACGAGATTATCTGGCCATTTGTCCTTCCAGCGCGCGGCAGCGACACCCAACGGAACACCGAACAGGAAGGCGATGGTGATCGTGGCGAGCACCAGTTCGAAGGTCGCGGCAAAGGTCTCGCGAATATCGTCACTGACCGGGCGCTTGGTCAACAGCGACAGGCCTAGATCGCCGCCGACGAGCCCGGAAACATAAATCCCGTATTGCTGGATCAGCGGCTTGTCGAAGCCGAGTGTCTGGCGAAATTGCTCGACCTGCTCATTGCTGGCACGCGGTCCGAGCGCCAATCTCACCGGATCCCCCGGCATGCCGCGAGCGATCGTGAAGATCACCACCGACAGTCCGAAAAGAACAAGCAGCGACCACAAGGCGCGCCTGACCAGGAAGAGGAGGAATTCCAATGTTCCAGCCCTGTTTCAATTCATGATAGAGGATGTGGACGGCCCTTTCGGGCCGTCCTTTCCGGGCAGTTCGTCATGAGGGTGACACTGCCCGAAACGCGCTCAGCCGTTACTTGCAGGTCCAGCGGTAACGGGTGAACTTGTAGTCAAAGGACTGCATCGGCACGGCATGGAAGCCTTCCAGGCACTTGTCCATGGCATGCTGTACCGTCTGCGTTTCCAGGAAGACATCCGGCTGCAGATCGACGATCTTGTGCTGCAATTCCTTGTAGATCTCGGCCTGCTTGGCCTTGTCGGGCGTTTCGCGAGCTTGATCGATCAGGGCATCGATTGCCGGATCCTGCAGCCATTCGGCCGAAGCCCAGGTGCCGGCCGCTTTCGAATGATATTGCGTGAAGAACATGGAATCCGGCGAAGGATAGGTCGGGCCGAAAAAGATCTGGTTGACGTTTGGCGTCGTTTCGACCTTGCCGGCAATTTCCGTCACTCGGTTCCACGGATCGGCCTGCTGTGTCACCTTGAAGCCTAGCTGTTCGAGGTTCGACTGCATCAGCAGGCTGAGCTCTTCCTCGAACTTGGTGCCGGCAACATAGCCGAGCGTGATCGGTATCTCGCCGCCGGCATATTTCGACTGGGCAATTTCCGCCTTGGCAGCCTCGAGATCGTATTTCGGTGCCGGCAGGTCGCTCGCATAATAGTCAGCAAAACCTGAAGGCAGGGGACCGTTCAGCTGACCGCCCGGCACGATGACGCTGCGGATCGTGTCGTAGTCGGTTGCATAGGCAAGTGCACGGCGAATATGGATATCGTCGGTCGGCGGTACCTTGGTATTGAGCTTCAGGTAGAAGCCGATAGTCGTATCTTCGCTGACGATGTTGAAGCGGCCCATCTCCTGCAGCGCCTTATAGGTATCAGGCGCCTGGTATTGGCTGCTCATCGTGAGTTCGCCAGAGGCTGCAAGCGAGCGTACGGTCGCCTCGTCATTGGTGATGATCCAACGCACTTCGTCGATCGGGCCGTCATTGAAGCCCTTGTAGTATTTGGGATCGCGTTCGATCGTCATTGACGCGCCACGGTCCCAGTTCTTCAGGGTGTAGGGACCCGCACCGGCAGTCTTCGTCGAAAGATAGGTCTGGCCGTCATCACTGCCGGCATTGGCCTTGACCACGTCAGCATTGACGATGAAGACGGCCGGGACCGTGCTGAGGAACGGCGCGAAGGCTTTCGAGAGGGTGAATTTAACGGTGTGCTGATCGACGGCCACGACCGAACCCGGCTTCAGCACGTCTGCGAAGAGGTTGGCCGGCCCGAGATTAATCTTCAAAAGCCTGTCGAAGGAATAGACGACGTCAGCGGCCTCGACCGGCGAACCATCGCTGAAATGCGCGTCGGAACGCAGTTTGAAGGTCACTTCCTTGGCATCCGGCGAGACCGTCCAGCTCTCGGCGAGCTCAGGCTGCAGGTTGCCGCTGGAATCGACGGTCACCAGACCATCATAGAGGTTCACGGCAGCCATATAGTCGGTGTAATCAGAGATCTTGGCGGGATCAATCGTACCGAAGATCTGGACGGTATTCATGGTCACGGTCGTTTTGGCCGCGGCCGAGCCCGCAAAGCCGGCGGCAAGCACGGCCATAGCGGTAGAAGCAATCAGCTGTAATCTGCTCATGATATCTCCCGGTTCAAAAGTTCCCTGCGACCATTTTGATCGCTTTTGTTGGACCGCCTTCCACCCGGCACTAAACCGTACGGTCTGCTCGAGAGGAGCATCCAGCACTTGGGTTGCCGGTTTGCCGCATTCCCTTCGCTGACCCATCCGATTGTCCGCCAGAGGAGGTCTGAGAAGAAGATTGCATATGCAAAGCAACCTGCTCAACAGATGACGGGTCTAGGTTTTCGTTTAAATGGTCTAGGTTTTGTGTCCGTGGAGACGCCAATCTCGCCCGAATTCTGAATCAGCTGACAAAACCGAGCGCCCTTGCCGCGCTGATCGCCTCCTGCCGGTTGCGGCAGCCGAGCTTGCGATAGACATTACCGAGATGGAATTTTACCGTCGCCTCGCTGAGGCCGAGGGTGCTGGCAATGAACTTGTTGGCAGCGCCTTCCGAAATCATTAGCAGGATCTTGCTCTCGCGCCGCGACAGGTCATTGCGCCCGCCGGCAGAGCGGCTCGACAACCTTCCGCTGTCGCGCAGCTTGCGGATGATCTGCCTGATAGGCAGCGACGTCGCCAGGAAGCCACCGATGCGCTGGTTGTCGATCAACTCCTCCAGGAAAACACGCTCTTCCGAAAGCGGAGCAATGGCGCCGAGCCGGGCGCAATCCTCGAAGATCTTCTGCAGGATGGCGCGGGCACGCGTCAGGTTGCGCTGGCGCTTGGCAATATAGGCAAGCCAGATCTGCCCACTCAGGCGCTGGCGGTCGGTCAGATGCAGGTTGCCGATAATGCCTTCGATCAGGCCTTCCAGGCCAGGGCGTGCGGGTTGCTCATACGTTATCTGGCGCAGCCATGCGAGCGCGAGCGCTATTTCGTCGCGATCATGCAAATGGACTAGCTCTCCGTCATTGCTCACCACCCGGTTCCGGTCGACGCGCGACATGATTGCTGCAAGGCATTGCGAAGCCTCCTGCCAGCGATTTGCATTCTGCAGGATGGCCGCTTCGCGGATTTCGATCATCGCCTGGAATTGGCGGTTGGACACCTGATAAACTCGCCAGCGATCGAGAAAGCTACGCGCCGCGATCGTCGAGAAATGGTCTCCAAGTGCCTGGCTGCCGTAATGCAACGCAAACTCCAGCAGACTTGGCCAGATCTCGCTATGGGAGAAATCGTCGATCTCGAGGCTGAGAAACCGCGCAAGCGGTTCAGCCCGTCCGGTCTCGTATTCGACGCAGGCCTCAAGGAGCAATTGAAGACGCTGATCATTTCGGCTTTCGAATGGAAGCTCGCGAAGACTTTCCGCAGCCCGAAGCGAATGTTTGCGGGCCGCCAGCGCATCACCCATCAAGAGACGGATCAGCGCCTGATGGAGGCTGACATAAAAGCAGAGCATCGGGGCATTGGCGCGCTCGTAATGGTGCATTGCACGTTGCGCCACTTCCTCCGCCTCCGCAAAACGCCGGTTGCGGATGTAGAATTCGAGCACGGAATTGTAGAAGCTGCCGCGAAAGAGATGGTCGTCGAGCGGGAATTCGGCAACGAGCGCGAAACAGGTTTCCAGGAGCTTTTCGGAGAAGAAGTAGTCTTCATAGATAAGCATCAGCAGCCGGAATGCCCTGAATTCCCGAGAAAACACGGCATTCTGGGCAAAGACTGCCTCCGGATCGTTGGCCAAATCGCCGAAACGGTCGGCAAGCAGTCGACGCGCACGCGACACATCCCCGAGTTTCAATGCCTGCAGTGCGAGTGCGAGCACGAGGACTTCGCTTTGCAGCGCGTAGCTTCGCGGAAATCCGGCGAGAATTCGATCATAGGCTTCCGGCCCATGGAAATAGAGGAGGAAGATGCCTTTCGCCTCTGTGAAGACCTTGAGCGCGTTGTCGTATAGGCCAATGCGCTGGAATATCTCGATCGCTCGTATCGGATGGCCATGGGCTGCAAAACTGTCCGCAATCGCCTTCGCGTCTGCTAGCACCTTGATCCGCTCCGCTATCACGGCATCGAGCGCACGATCGATCTCGCTGGCGATCGCCTTTACGCGCAGGCCGTTCTCCGCAACGAGGGGAAGGAAATGGAATTGTTCGCGAAAATCCCCTTTGCCCGTATCCAGAACGATACGGAGATCGACAAGGACTTCGGGCGGCGCGGATTGAAGAAGCTCGCTTTCGAGGAATGCGCTCAAGCGTTCAGCGCTCAATGTCGGATTGAATGCAATCAGGGGCCACCCGCCCGATACATGCATGATATCGAACGCACCATCGGCAAAAATCTCTGCTGCTTCGTGCTGATCGATGAGCAGAAAGGCTTGGTCCACGACATAGGCCTGACCATAGGCGATAGCTCGCGAGAGGCCTGGCAGCAACGTATCGGGGCGCTTTGCGATAAAAATCCGCGCCTGAGTCGACAGAAAGGCTTCAGGTAAGGCGGCCGGCTTGCCATGGGGTGGGATATCCCAGATGCAGACCTGATCAGGTCGCCATGCGGGTGCCGTTTCATCGGCGTGAATCTCGGCGCCGAAATGAGCGGCAATCTCATTCAGAGCCGACGTCTTGCCCATGCCGGCGGGCGCATCGAGAACGACGATCGGCTCGCGGCGCGCCAGAAGAGCATCAAAGACTCGAGGTCTGTGGACCAAATGCTGTACTCAATTCTCTGGGGTGAACATGCGTTCATCAACCCTCTTCACGCATGTCATAGCAGCAGTGAGGTACCGAATGAACTACCTCTTTCTCAGGAGTATTTTGACGATCTACGTGCTGGTCACTTTGCTGCAGAAACCGACTACTTCCTAATTTAGCCGGTCTCTTGCGGCCGCACAAATCTTGTGCGTTTTATCTACGCCATTTCACGAATTGCCCATCAGATGGGCATCAGTATGCACTTTCACAGCGCTGAATAATGCGCGACACACGCCAATCTTTGAAAATCAAACACATACGCGATCTGGCATAGCGCTTGCTACGAGACAGGTAGAGTTGGTGGCTAGGGTTCCGGCGTTTTTCAAAAAAGCGCGACTGGTCCGAGAGCTACTACCGGTGGGGGAGAAATCCTGTCGGGTGCACGGCGGGACAAAAGCCCGGGAGACCTCGTAAGCCAAGGGATTGGCGGCACGATGGTCATTGCCGATCCCTTTTGAAGAAAAGCAAAAGGGGAATTTCAATGCAGACTTTTTCGAAGATCCTTTCCATTACCGCTCTTTCCGCCTCGCTGGCGCTGGGCTTTGGCTCCATCGCCAGGGCCGAGCAGAAGACCGAATTCAAGGTCGCCTGGTCGATCTATGTCGGCTGGATGCCCTGGGGCTATGCGGCTGACCACGGCATCGTCAAGAAATGGGCCGACAAATACGACATCAAGATCGATGTCACCCAGTTCAACGACTACGTGGAGTCGATGAACCAGTATACGGCCGGCGCCTTCGATGCCGTGACGCTGACCAACATGGACGGCCTGTCGATCCCGGCCGCCGGCGGCGTCGATACGACCGCCGTCATCGTCGGCGACTTCTCGAATGGCAATGACGCCGTCATCCTGAAGGACAAGGCGAGCCTTGCCGATATCAAGGGCCAGAACGTCAATCTCGTCGAATTCTCCGTCTCGCACTATCTGCTCGCCCGAGCGCTCGAAAGCATCAAGCTGACGGAGCGCGACGTAAAGGTAGTCAACACGTCTGATGCCGACATGGTCGCGGCCTACAAGACCGCCGATGTCTCCGCCGTTGTCACCTGGAACCCGCTGGTCTCGACCATCCTCGAAGATCCCACAGCCAAGAAGGTTTTTGACAGCTCGCAGGTGCCAGGCGAAATCATCGACCTGATGGTCGCCAATAGCGGCGTGCTTAAGGACAATCCGAATTTCGGCAAGGCGCTCGCCGGCATCTGGTACGAGACGGCTGCCCTGCTGCGAGCCGATACTGCCGAAGGCAAGGCGGCCCGCCAGGCCATGGGCTCCGCTTCGGGCACCGATCTCGCCGGCTTCGAAGCTCAGCTGGCCGCCACCAAGCTCTTCGACAAGCCGGCCGATGCCGTTGCCTTCACCGCCTCGCCCGGCCTGCCGAAGACCATGGATCTGGTGCGCACCTTCCTTTTCGAGAAGGGGTTGCTCGGCAATGGCGCGCCGTCCGCTGACGTCATCGGCATTGAAATGCCCGATGGCAAGGTACTGGGCGACACGGGCAATGTGAAGCTGCGCTTCACCGAGACCTACATGAAGGCAGCCGCCGACGGTTCGCTCTGATCGCAATGGCGGCGCGGCTTAGCCGCGCCCCTTCCCTTCACCAGCGGAGCATTTCCCATGCGTTGGATCAACACGAGGCCGAGCCGGGGCACGCAATTTGCCTTGATGCTGCTACCCTTCGTGCTGCTCGTTGTCGCCTATGCCTTTGGCTCGGCCGCACGACTGGCGGAAAATGCCAATGACAAGCTTCTGCCAAGCCTTGCCGGCTTTGCCGATGCGATCAACCGTCTGGCCTTCGTCGCCGACCAGCGTACCGGCGAATTTCTGCTCTGGTCGGACACGGGCGCGAGCCTGATCCGCCTGCTCTCCGGCCTCGGCATCTCGACGGCAATTGCGCTCGCAATTGGCATGTTGATCGGCATGCTGCCCTATCTGAGGGCGTTGCTTTCCCCCTTTGTCGCCGTGATCTCCATGGTTCCGCCGTTGGCGCTTCTGCCAATCCTCTTCATCGTTATGGGTCTCGGAGAGACTTCGAAGATCGCCCTCATCGTCATTGGTGTCGCTCCGACGATGATCCGCGACCTGGCACTGAAGGCGCTGGAACTGCCTCGCGAACAGATCGTCAAGGCCGAGACGCTTGGCGGCTCCTCCTGGCAGATCGGCCTGCGCGTCGTGCTGCCGCAGATCCTGCCGCGGCTGATTACCTGCCTCAGGCTGCAGCTCGGCCCGGCCTGGCTGTTCCTGATTGCGGCCGAGGCGATCTCCTCGGATTCCGGCCTCGGCTACCGCATCTTCCTCGTCCGCCGTTATCTCTCGATGGATATCATCTTTCCCTATGTGGTCTGGATCACCCTGCTCGCCGTGGTGATGAACACTTTGCTCGACCGTCTGCGCATTGCCGTCTTCCCTTGGTCAGAACTGGAGAAGCAGGCATGAGCGAACTCAGGATCGAAAGGGTCTGGAAGGAATATGGCGACCAAATCGTGCTCGAGGATGTATCGCTGACCGTTGCCTCGCGGGCCTTCGTCGCCCTCGTCGGCCCCTCCGGCTGCGGTAAAAGCACCTTCCTGCGCATGCTGCTTGGCCAGGAACGGCCGACGAAGGGTAAGATCCTGCTCGACGGCGTGCCGCTGCCACAGGAGCCGGGACCGGATCGCGGTGTCGTCTTCCAGCGCTATTCCGTCTTTCCGCATCTGACGGTGCTCGGCAATGTGCTGCTCGGCAAGGAGTTGTCCGCCGCGCGCTACAAGGCCAAGCTCTTTGGCGCGGCACGTCGCAACGTCATCGCGGAAGCGCGCCAGTTGATCGCCGAGGTCGGGCTTGCCGGTTCGGAGGGGAAATATCCGGCCCAGCTTTCCGGCGGCATGCAGCAGCGCCTTGCGCTCGCCCAGGCACTCATCATGAAGCCGAAGGTACTGTTGCTCGACGAGCCCTTCGGCGCGCTCGATCCCGGCATCCGCGCCGAAATTCACACGCTGATGAAGCGGCTCTGGCACGAAACGCAGATGACCGTCGTCATGGTTACCCATGACATGCGCGAGGCCTTCACACTCGCCAGCCGCGTCGTCGCCTTCGAACGCCGTCGCGACCGGCCGGAAGAGAAGGAGCGTTACGGCGCCACCATTACAAAGGACATTTCCATCTGGCCGCCGCGCCTTGCCGGCCAGTCAACGATCTTCAGCCCCGACCGGGACGGCCCGGTCGCTTCCCCGGGGCACAGCCGGGACGACCTGGCACCGTCAGGAGAGATGCAATGATGCATGTAAGACGCTCCCCCGAGGAGATCGCCGCCAATCGTGCGCGCTACGAGGAGCATCAGAAGAAGGGCCTGGAATTCGCCCCCAAGGCCCTGCCCGGCCCAAGCCCGCTGCCGGCACCGGCCATCGATGCGAACACCGTCATCCACCAGGAGACCATCCCCGGTGGTTGGTACTGGTCGACGAAGCTTTTGCGTGGCGAGGCGATCCGCGTCGATCAGGCCGAAGGCAATTCCACCGTGGCGCTCGTCGCCTGGAATGCCGATGATACGAGCGAGCGGATCAATCTCGTCGATACCGCCAAGGTCCAGTGGACGACGGCGCTCGGCAAGGGGCGCGTGATCTTCTCCGACATGGGCCGCGTCATGTTCTCGATGATCGAGGACAGTTCCGGCGCCCACGACTGCCTGATGGGTGGCTCGACGGCCGCCTCGAACGCAGCGAAATATGCCGGCCAGAAGACCCGAAACACCCGCGACAACCTCGTCCTCGCTGCGGTCAAGCTCGGCCTCGACCGTCGCGATATTCCAGGCATCCTCAATCTCTTCGCGCCAGTGCGCCTTGCCGAGGCCGGTGGCTTTGGCTGGCAGGGCAAACGCTCCAACAGCGGCGATTACGTCGAGTTGCGTTCCGAAATGGACATGCTGGTCGGCTTATCCAATTGCCCGCATCCCCTCGATCCGGATCCGACCTACCAACCGAAGCCTGTTGTCATCACCCGCTACAAGGTGGCGGCTCCGGCTGCGGATGATCTTTGCCGCACGGCAACTGCCGAAGCCGTACGCGGCTTCGAAAACAACATCCTGATGCAGGCTTGAGGAGAGACCGATGTCCGATTTCATCCAGACCTCCCCTGCCCGCAGCGTCCAAAATGCCGCCCAGGATCATTTCATCGCGGCCGAAGCGCCGTGGTCCGGCATCGTGCGCAAGGGCCAGACAATCCGCATCGAGGACAGCTACGGCCAGCAGGCGATCGACACGCTCTTCTATCGTGCCGATGATGTCTCCGAGCGCTATTCCAATCAGGATA
Source organism: Rhizobium sp. 1399 (assembly GCF_031455475.1). NCBI lineage: Bacteria > Pseudomonadati > Pseudomonadota > Alphaproteobacteria > Hyphomicrobiales > Rhizobiaceae > Rhizobium > Rhizobium sp. 1399. The sequence continues at coordinate 138,463 of NZ_JAVDSU010000016.1, forward strand.
CGATGCGCATGCAGGGTGCCGCCTATATCGGCATCGGTACGAAAATCGTGTCGAACGAAGGCAATGTCATGCTGACCATGACGGCCGACAGTTGCGGCCGCCATGACACCTCGGCCGGCGCTTGCTCCTGCGAGAGCAACACCGTGCGCTTCGGCCATGGCACAAAATATCTCCACGCCTGCCGCGACAATTTCGTGCTTGAAGTCAGCAAGCACGGCATGGGCAAGCGCGATATCGTGCCGAACATCAACTTCTTCATGAACGTGCCGATCAAGCCGAATGGCGAGATGACAATCGTCGACGGCATTTCCGCGCCGGGTGACTATGTAGAACTCGTCGCCGAGATGGACGTGCTCTGCGTCATCTCCAACTGCCCGCAGATCAATAATCCCTGCAACGGTTTCGATCCGACGCCGATCCGGGTGCTGATCTGGGATGGCGAGGACTGACATGTTCAAGAAAGTCCTGATCGCCAACCGAGGCGAAATCGCCATCCGGGTCATCAAGACCCTGAGGCGCATGGGCATTGCGTCGGTCTCCGTCTATTCCGATGCCGACCGCTTCGCCAAACCCGCAATGGTGGCCGATGAAGCAATCCGCCTTGGGCCGGCACCGGCGAGCGAAAGCTATCTCAATGTCGATGCCGTCATCGCCGCCTGCAAGGCGACGGGGGCGGAAGCAGTGCATCCCGGCTATGGGTTTCTCTCGGAAAATATCGGTTTTGCCGAGCGGCTCGCCGCCGAAGGCATCGCCTTCATCGGCCCGCGGCCCGAACACCTCTCCGCGTTCGGCCTGAAGCATACGGCGCGCGAACTCGCCAAGGCGAGCGGCGTTCCACTCCTGCCCGGCACCGGCCTGCTCTCGAGCGCCGATGAAGCGCTCTCGGCGGCAGAAACGATCGGCTATCCCGTGATGCTGAAAAGTACGGCCGGCGGCGGCGGCATCGGTATGCAGCTCTGCGCTGATCCCGAAAGCCTGAAGGCATCCTTCGAAAGCGTGCAACGCACCGCGCGGGCAAGCTTTGGCGATGCGCGCGTCTATATCGAGCGTTTCGTGGCGGAGGCGCGGCATGTCGAGGTGCAGATCTTCGGCAATGGCAAAGGCAAGGTCATCGCGCTCGGCGAGCGCGACTGCTCGCTGCAGCGGCGAAACCAGAAGGTGGTCGAGGAAACCCCCGCTCCCGGTCTTTCGGCTGCAACCCGCGCTCGCCTGCACAAGGCAGCCATCGACCTCGGCTCGGCTGTCTCCTACGAATCCGCCGGTACCGTCGAATTTATCTATGATCCCATACGTGAGGAATTCTACTTCCTCGAGGTGAACACCCGCCTGCAGGTCGAACATCCCGTTACGGAAGCCGTGTTCGGCATCGACCTCGTCGAATGGATGATCCGCCAGACCGCCGGCGAGGACGTGCTTTCGGGCTCCGAGGCGCTACAGCCGGAGGGAGCAGCGATCGAAGTGCGCGTCTATGCCGAGATGCCGCATGCCGATTTCCGCCCGAGTGCCGGCCTGCTGACGGAGGTTGTCTTCCCCGAAGATGTCCGCCTCGATGGCTGGATCGAGACCGGCACAGAGGTGACGCCTTTCTACGATCCGATGCTCGCCAAGCTGATCGTTTCCGCCGAGGATCGTCCGGCGGCAATCGAGAAGCTGAGGGCAGCACTCTCTGGCACGTCGATATCGGGTATCGAGACCAATCTCGACTATCTTCGCGCCATCGCAGGCTCCGAGCTTCTCGCCAGCGGCAAGGTGGCCACCACAGCGTTGCGGGACTTTTCCTTCGTGCCTGACGTTATCGAGGTGATCGCCCCGGGCGCGCAGTCGAGCATTCAGGAATTGCCGGGCAGGCTCGGCCTTTGGCATGTCGGCGTGCCGCCGAGCGGTCCGATGGACGAGCGCTCATTCCGGCATGCCAACCGTCTCGTCGGCAATGGTGATATGGTCGCGGCACTGGAACTGACGGTCTCGGGCCCGGTGCTGAGTTTCCATACCGACACGGTGGTTGCCCTTGCCGGCGCGAGGATGGCGATGAGCGTCGACGGCGTGAAACTGCCGCATGACGAAGCCGCAACAATCCGCGCTGGCCAGATCCTCTCGATCGGCAGCGTCGATGGGCCAGGGCAGCGAGCTTACCTCGCCGTGGCGGGCGGTTTTTCCGCTCCCGTCGTGCTGGGCTCCCGCGCCACCTTCGGGCTCGGCCAGTTCGGCGGCAACGCCACCGGCACGCTGAAGACCGGCCATGTGCTGCATCTTGCCCGTCAGGCCGCCGCCGAACCGCCAAAGCCACCAATCGAACCAGCGGAATTGACGCGCGAATGGGAGGTCGGCGTTCTCTACGGTCCGCATGGCGCACCTGATTTCTTTCAGGATGGCGATATCGAGACGCTGTTTTCGACGCGCTACGAGGTGCATTTCAACAGCGCGCGCACCGGCGTACGCCTCATCGGTCCCGCGCCGAAATGGGCGCGCAGCGATGGCGGCGAAGCCGGCCTTCATCCCTCCAACCTGCATGACAATGCCTATGCGATCGGCGCGATCGATTTCACCGGCGACATGCCGATCATCCTCGGACCGGACGGCCCAAGCCTCGGCGGCTTCGTCTGCCCAGCGGTGATCGCTCGCGACGAGCAATGGAAGATGGGCCAGTTCAAGCCGGGCGATCGCATCCGCTTCCATCCCGTCACGCGGTCTGAGGACCCGATTGCCGGGCCGGTCGTGCATCGGGCGAAAGAAGAGACAGGCTCGCCTGTTATTAGCAAGAGCGACGGCGGACCTGTCTCTGTCGTCTACCGCCGCCAGGGTGATGACAATCTGCTGGTCGAATATGGACCGATGACGCTCGATATCGCCCTGCGGCTCAGGGTACATCTCTTGATGCAGGCCGTATCGCAGGCCCGCCTGCCCGGGATCATCGATCTCACGCCCGGCATCCGCTCGCTGCAGATCCACTATGACGGATCGTCTTTGACCCGCAAACGCCTGCTCGGCTTGCTGGCGGAGACCGAGGCGAGCCTGCCGGCAGCCCAGGACGTCAAGGTGCCGAGCCGCATCGTGCATCTGCCACTTTCCTGGAACGATCCGGATGCGGAACTTGCCATGCGCAAGTATCAGGAACTCGTCCGCCCGAATGCGCCCTGGTGCCCGTCCAATATCGAGTTCATCCGCCGCATCAACGGGCTGGCAGACGAGCAGGCGGTGCGCGACGTCGTCTTCGATGCGAGCTATCTCGTGCTCGGCCTCGGCGACGTCTATCTTGGCGCGCCGGTCGCAACACCGGTCGATCCGCGCCATAGGCTGGTGACCACAAAGTACAATCCAGCCCGCACCTGGACGCCGGAAAATGCCGTCGGTATCGGTGGGGCCTATATGTGCATCTATGGCATGGAAGGCCCGGGCGGATACCAGCTTTTCGGCCGCACCATCCAGGTGTGGAACACCTGGCGGCAGACACCGGTCTTTGCCAAGGGCAAGCCCTGGCTTTTAAACTTCTTCGATCAGATCCGCTTCTTTCCTGTCACCCACCAGGAGCTGACGGAGGCGCGTAGCGCCTTCCTCCATGGCGGCTATCCTGTGAGAATCGAGGAGACGGAATTCTCCTACGCAGCATACGAGAAGGAATTGCAGGCGAATGCCGCCTCGATCGGGACCTTCAAGGCGAGCCAGCAGGCGGCTTTCGATTCCGAGCGCCAGCGCTGGAAGGAGGCGGGCCTCGACAGCTTCGTCACCGACGAAGGCACTGGTGAAAGCCCTGACGGAGATATTCCCGAAGGCTGCTTCGGCGTTGCCAGCGCCGTACCCGGCAATATCTGGAAACTTCTGGTCGAGCCGGGCGCACCGGTCGCGGCCGGTGACACGCTTGCCATCATCGAATCCATGAAAATGGAAATCAACGTCACCGCACATGCGCCGGGCCGTGTTCGCGACCTGCGCGCCGGCCCCGGACGAAACGTCAAAGCGGGCGATATCATTGTTGTTCTGGAGGAATGCTGAACCATGCTGCCGACCATTCTTGATCTGACAAGCCTTCGCGCAGCCTATGAGGCAGGCCAAAGTCCGCTCGATGTCATCGAGACCGTCATTACGCGTCGTGCCGCCTCGAAGGATCCGGCAATTTTCATCACACCGGCGCCTGATGATACATTGCGGGCTGAAGCACGAGCTCTGATGGAACGTGCACCCGAGCCGAACAGCCTGCCGCTCTGGGGTATTCCCTTCGCGGTGAAGGACAATATCGACGTGGCGGGGCTACCGACCACCGCCGCCTGCCCGGCTTTCGCTTATAATCCCGAGAAGGACGCAACTGTCGTTGCACGACTGCGGGCGGCAGGTGCGATCGTAATCGGCAAGACCAATCTCGACCAGTTTGCGACCGGCCTCAATGGCACGCGCTCACCCCATGGAGCGCCACGATCGGTCTTCGATGCCGACTATATTTCAGGCGGTTCGAGCTCCGGTTCTGCAGTGACGGTGGCATCCGGCCTCGCCACCTTCGCGCTCGGCACGGATACGGCCGGTTCAGGCCGCGTGCCGGCCGCTTTCAACAATCTCGTCGGCATCAAGCCCACTCCGGGCCTGCTGTCGAATACCGGCGCCGTGCCAGCCTGCAAGAGCGTCGACTGCATAACCATCTTTGCCGCGACTGTCGGCGACGGCGTCGCAATCCGCAAGATTGCCGAGGGCTTCGATGCCGCCGACCCGTTCTCCAGGCGCGCCAAGCCGGCTTCCCTTCCGATTGCCGGCCTGCGCGTCGGCGTTCTCGACGGCGCAGAGCGGGAATTCTTCGGCGATACCGATGTCGAAGCGCTCTACGATCAGGCAATCGAGCGGGCCAAGGTGCTCGGCGCGACGATCGTTCCCTTCGATTATGCGCCCTTCCGTGAGGCAGCTTCTCTCCTCTATGACGGCCCATGGGTTGCCGAGCGCCTGGCAGCCGTCGAAGATTTCCTGGCGAGCAACGCCGCCGATTTCGATCCCACGGTTCGCAAGATCATCGAAGGCGCCAAAGGCAAGACGGCCGTCGAAGCTTTTAATGGCCGCTACAAGCTCGAAGAGCTGCGCCGTAAGACGGAAGTCGAATGGGCGAAGGCGGATGTCCTGCTGCTGCCGACGGCACCGACGACCTACAAGGTTGCCGACATGCAGGCCGATCCGATCGTGCTCAACGGCCGGCTTGGCCGCTACACGAACTTCGTCAACCTGCTCGATTGCGCCGCGATTGCCGTTCCCGCCGGCTTCGGCGCCAATGGCCTGCCGGGCGGTGTGACGCTGATTTCGCCAGCCTTCACCGACGATGCGCTGGCTCCCCTTGCCGATGCGCTGCACCGCGCTGCCGCCGCCGGCATGGGCGTCGATCGCGCTGCGGTCATCCCCGAGCAGAGCCGTGTCGCCTCATTGACAGACGATACCATCGCCATCGCCGTGGTCGGTGCGCATCTGACGGGCATGCCGCTCAATCACGAACTGACCACATTGGGCGGCACGTTGGTAAAGGCCTGCCGCACAGCAGGTGATTATCGCCTCTTCGTGCTGCCTAATACGACCCCGCAGAAGCCCGGCCTCGTGCGCGAACCGGGACAGGACGGTCTCGGACTAGAGATTGAGGTCTGGGCCTTGCCCCCAGAGGGCTTCGGCCGTTTCGTTGCCAAGATCCCTGCCCCGCTTGGTATCGGCAAGGTCACGCTGGAGGACGGTTCGAGCGTGTCGTGCTTCCTCTGCGAAGCCCATGCTGTGAAGGGAGCCGAGGAGATCACTGCTCTCGGCGGCTGGCGGAACTATATGCGCAGCAAATCGGCCGCCTGAACCGGAGGGGTACGACAGTGAAATTCATGGTCCGGCTGCTGATGAATGGACTCCTGGCGCGTGCGGGCGCGCTACGAGGTCGACCTGTCATCTTTGTCCGCAGCCCGGTCCATGGCCGAGACGGGTCGAAATGATGGCCACCGTATCGAGCAGCGGCTGGTACAAACTTTTCTATGACTTTGAGTGAGAGCCGCAGCGACGGCCCGGTAACTCCCACGGCGCCGATAACGGCGCCGCTGGCGACAGTCGCTTCAATCCAGCCAGGCGTAAATCGCGGCTGGACGAGCGACACCTTTGAGCGGAAAAATGCCCGCTTTCTCGAAACGGCCTGGCGCCTGCGAAACGAAATCGGCGGATGCCAGCAGGCTGTGGCCGATCTCGTCGGCCAGCTTTTCCATGCGTGCTGTCTCGTTGACCGCTCTGCCAATGGCGGTGAAGTCGAGGCGGCGAGCCGCACCGACATTTCCATAGAACACTTCGCCGACGTGAAGGACGATATCGACAAGAAGCCCCGGTTCTCCGGCTTCCGCTCGCCTGCGATTGACATCGCCATTGGCGTCCATGGCAGCTCGTGCAGCCGCCAGGGCGCGGCCGCATGCCTCGGCAGGGTTATCGACATCGGCAGGGAAGATGGCGAGCAGACTGTCGCCCATGAACTTCAGGATCTCACCGCCCTCCTGCTCGACCGGAGCGCCGATCGCTTCGAAATGCTCGTTGAGCCAGGCAACGATGCGTTCAGGCTGATGCTGTTCATTGAGCGAAGTGAACTTCTTGAGATCGGCAAGGAGGATCGCGGCATAGACCGCGGTACCGTCCCCGCGCTTGATATGACCGCTCAGAATACGTCCACTGGTCCGTGTGCCCGTATAGACAGCCAGCACATCGCTCGCAACCCGCGTGGTAGCGATGCGGCAGCAGGCGAGTGACAGCGCCGGGACCAACCTCTCCAGATCGGCAATCAGCCTGTCCGAAAAGCCATCGGGGTCATCAACGGCGATCGAGAAGCTGACGCCCGCCAGCGCGGTATCGCCGGGGAATGAAACGAGCTTCATCAGATAATCGGTGGCTCCGAGCTCCGTCAATTCAGTCAGTAGCGGAATCGCCGGAGCATCCGGTCCCGGCGGCAATCGCCAACGGGCATATTGCAGATTATTCTCCAGGAGGAAGGAAATGGGAGAGCGCCGGAACAATTCCTGACCCGCTTCGTCATGCCCTTGAACTTCCGTCGAGAAGCCGGAAGAACGATACCACGCAAGCGAAAATCCCCGCTGCAGGGGATCGATCGACGGCATCGCTATCGACGCACGAAGGATTGGATATCCAAGATCCGTCAGTCGTTCTGCGACGCCCTGCAAAATGGTCTCAATGGTATCTGTCGATAGTCCTTCGGCGATGATCCAGTCTATCAGTTCCTGCAAGCGGGGCATGGTCATGTCCTTCGGCCTCCGGATTTTTTTGGAGGTCTGTCGTTCTACCGCAATTTTATCAATGGTCCATCGGTCGTGTCATTCCCGGGCGTCGGGTATCATCGCCGCAAAAAATCTTCATGCGCGCGCCGATTGAAGCAAAATGTGTGGAACAAAATCGGCGCTGCTGCGTAAATCCTCTCTGGGACGCAAGAAAGCCTGTTATCGCGCTAACAAGAAGCACAACCCCCACTTCGAGGAAGGAAAGGAACGTGTCTATGACCTTACGGACTGCTGATGTTGTGCCGCATGACGATCACGTGGTTACGGCCAAAGAGGCCCTGGAGGGACTTTACCTAAGGCTCGAAATGGAGGCTGAGGTCCGGCTCGTTGCCGCGGCATTGCGCGCCGGTTGGACGGCAGACGAAGCCCTTGACGCGATCGACCAGCTTCGAGCCGACGATATCACCCACTAAGATTCCCTGACGCGGCGTTAAGCGTCGTGGCGGCTGAAATTGTCGCCCCCGAACTGCGCTCAGTTTGCCACCAGATGCCCCGGCGATACCTCACGGTACCCGAGCGGCTTGATCTTGTAATCGACGGGCCGGATCGGGCTCTTGATCTCGTCATTCGCGACTGACCGCTTTTCGCGACGGCGATCAGGATCGGGAACCGGGACGGCTGCCATCAGCTTCTTGGTATAGTCGTGCTGTGGGTCGCCGAAGACGGCAGCGCGCGGCCCGATTTCGACGATTTCACCGAGATACATGACCGCGACGCGGTGGCTGACGCGCTCGACGACGGCCATGTCGTGAGAAATGAACAGAAATGCGAGATTGAGGCTCTGCTGCAAGTCCAGCATCAGGTTGATGACCTGCGCCTTGATCGACACATCGAGCGCCGAGACGCTTTCATCCGCCACGATGACCTTCGGCTCCAATGCAAGCGCACGCGCAATACAAATACGCTGGCGTTGCCCGCCGGAGAACTCATGCGGGAAGCGCGAGGCCATGTCGGGCGTCAGGCCGACCTTGGTGAGGAGGTCTGCGACGCGTTCCCTCGCCTGCTTTGCCGTCCCCATTCTGTGCTCGAGATAAGGCTCGGCAATGGCGTCGCCGACACGGATGCGGGGATTGAGGCTGGCAAAGGGATCCTGGAAGATCATCTGCACGGTCTTGCGCATCTCGCGCATGCCCGCCTTGCCGAGCGCCAGCACATCCTTGCCATCGGCAATGACAGAACCGCTCTGCGCCTCGATCAGCCGCATGATTGCGCGCCCGGTCGTCGACTTGCCGCAGCCAGACTCGCCGACGAGCGACAGCGTCTCGCCGGCATGGAGATCGAAGGAAACGTTCTCGACCGCGTGTACGCGACCAGTCAGCTTGCCGAAGAGCCCGGAATGAATGTCGAAGCGCTTGGTGAGGTTCTTCACCTCTAGAACCGGGCGAGATGTTGCGGCGACCGTATCAGCCGTTTCGACCGGAATGTCTGATTCTCCCGTCGCCGTATTGACGACGGGGAAGCGTAACGGCCGCCGGTAATTTTGCATGGAACCGAGCACCGGTACAGCCGACAGCAAGGCACGGGTGTAGGGATGTTTGCCACGATGGAAGATATCGGGTGTCGCTCCCGTTTCCACCTGCTCGCCGCGATACATGACGACGGTACGATCGGCGATCTCGGCAACCACGCCCATATCATGAGTGATGAACAGAACCGACGTACCCTCCTCTTCCTGCAACATCTTGATCAGATCGAGGATCTGGCCCTGGATCGTCACGTCGAGTGCCGTCGTCGGTTCGTCGGCGATCAGGAGCTTCGGTCGTGAGGCAAGCGCCATGGCGATCATCACACGCTGGCGCATGCCGCCGGAGAAGCGGTGGGGATATTCGTTAAAGCGCGAGACAGCCGAAGGAATGCGCACCTTTTCGAGCAAGCGGATCGTCTCGGCGCGGGCTTCGGTCTTCGACATCGGCCGGTGGCACAACAACGCCTCTGAAATCTGGTCGCCGATCGTGAAGAGCGGATTGAGGCTCGTCATCGGTTCCTGGAAAATCATCGCGACATCATTGCCGCGAACCTTGCGCATCTCGCCTTCCGGCAGCGCCAGAAGGTCGCGCCCGCCGAGTATGATCTTGCCTTCGATGCGGCTCGAATCCGCCTGCAGAAGGCGCATGATCGATAGCGAAGTCACGCTCTTGCCGGAGCCGCTCTCGCCGACGATCGCGACCGTCTCTCCCGGTGCGACATCGAAGGAGACATTGCGAACGACCGGCTTCCAGGCGCCATCGACCAGAAACGATGTCGTCAGGTTCTGGACGGAGAGAACCGGCTCCGCCGTTGCGATGGATTGTGCCTGGATGCCTGTCATGATCGCTTCCTTAGAATTCGCGCCTTGTTTCTCGGATCAATCCGGCCACTTCAGCGCACCTTCAAAACGTCGCTTGCTGCGGTTTTCGATCGGTGTTGCAATGATCTCGTTGGAGGCGCGCGCCTTGTCGAGCTCCTCGGCCAGGCGGCTGGCGACGATCTTCTCCTGGCCCGGGTGCAGGTTGCAGGGATCGAGGTAGAAGTAGCGATGCTCGACTTCATGATCGCGCACGATGATCGGCGGTGAGCCGCGGCCGAGCGCATCGGCGAGGTCCCAGGCGGTGATGTGGGCCTCATCGGTATCGATGATCACGCGCATGCGATCGAGCGGGTTGTTGGTCGGGTCCGGCTCGATCAGTGCGGTCACGCCGGGGCGGCCGTCGAGCGTCTGTTTCCAGAGGTTGAGATAACCAGTCTCACGCTCGCGGATACCGGCGTGGTCGCGCTTTTCCCAGGCTTCGAGCGCCGCCATGACGCCGAAAATGCTTTCCTTGCCGACCTTCATGCCGCGGCCGATGCCCATATTCTGCAGGAAGGCGTTGCGCACCAGCTCCTTCTTGCCGGCGACGATGCCCGAGGTCGGGCCGCCCAGGAACTTGTGGCCGGAATAGAGCGCCACATCAGCCCCCTGCTCCAGGAATATCCGCAGATCATATTCCGAGGCCGCATCGACGATAACAGGAACGCCCTCGGCATGGGCAATCTCGACGAATTCCTTGAGGTTCAGCAAGCCGTAGTCAACCACGTGGTGCGAAACGACATAGACGGCGGCGGCCGTCTTCTCGGTAATCGCGTTCTCCATATGGAAGCGATGGGTGGATGTTGCCTGTCCGACCATCACAACCTTGCCGCCGGCAAGCCGGATCGCCTGATCGACGGGTGCGCCGTAGCTGACGATATGGCCCATCTGGACGAGGACTTCATTCTTCTCCGGCACCACATCCGGCAGCTTTTCGATAGCGAGCAGGTTGTTGCCGGTGATGGCGCCAGCGACGGCGAGCGAAATGCCTGCCGAGCACGAGGCGGTCACGAAGCCCGCCTCGCCGCCGGTCAGCCGCGCGATAACCCCGCTTGCCTTGCGCTGCAAATCGTTGACCTCAACGAACTGCGGCAGGATCGACGACATAGCGGCGATGGCCTCGGGAACGACGATTGAGGCGCCGAGGCTGGTCATGGTGCCGGAAACGTTGATGACCGGGCGAAGGCCGATCGATGTGCGGATGTCCTCAGACATGGGTGTCTCCAATTTCAATCTGTTGGGCCGGAGCAATTATGCGCATCCTCATTAATCCCTGAGCGCGACGATGGCCTCGATTTCGACGGTGATGTTTCCTGGCAGCGATCCGAAGCCGACAGCAGAACGGGCATGCTGTCCGACCTCGTCGCCGAAGACGTCGATGAAGAGATCCGAACACCCGTTGATGACCGAGGGATGATCGACGAAATGCGGTACGGCATTGACCATGCCGAGCAGCTTGACGACACGCTTGACACGCGAAAGGTCGCCGAGCGCCTCATGCATGACGGAAAGCAGATTAATGCCGGTGAGCTTTGCGTGCGCGTAGGCCGCTTCGACGCCGACCTCGGCGCCGACCTTGCCGACATGCATGAAGCCGTCCGGCTCGCGGGGGCCCTGCCCCGACAGGTAAAGCATGTTGCCCTCCTGCACATGGGTGACGAAATTAGCGATCGGCGGCGGTGGGGCCGGAAGCTCGATGCCAAGCGCTACTAGCCGCTCGTAGGGCGACGTGCTGGGCTGACCTGCGGTAACGGGCGGGCCGGCGGTGGCGGAAGACTGGTTCACGCAAACTCCTGTGATGCTATGTCTTGTGTTCTGGTCTTACCGGTAGGAATAACCGTGGCTGTGGCGCACCAGCTTGCGGGCACGCGGCACGTAGCGGCTGGAGGTGAATGCCTCGTTGCCCAGCACCGCATATCGCGGCTCGAAGAGCTTCTTCAGCACCGAGACGTCGCCATTGGAATCGGTGGCTTCGAGGTCGGAATCGACGAGATCGAAGATCGTGAACTCGGCGGCAGCACCAACACTCAGACGGTTTTCCATCGACAGCTTGATGACGGATGCCGGCGCATGGGTCACAGCATGGATCACCTTGTCGAAGGGCATGCCGACCGACAAGAGCTTCGACATGGTCGTTGCCAGATCCCAGACCGGGAAGTTCATCGAATGACCATGCAGGTCGGTCGAGATCGAATATGGCAACAGGCCACGGGCGATTGCCGCTTCCGCCACCTTGAAGGAGAAGGAGGCACCGCCATGGCCGATGTCGAGGCGGATGCCTTCAGACGCGCAGCGCTCAGCGAGATTGAAAAGGTCTTCGTCCTCCATGATGCTCGAACCGGCCTTGCCGTTGAAGCAGTGGGTGACGACATCGCCGGGGCCGAGGATTTCCAGCACTTCATCATAGAGCGCCGGCGGTTCGCCGACATGCACCATCATCGGCACCTTGAGAATCTTGGCAATCTTCTTGCCGAGCTTGACCGGGGTAACACCCCAGGAACCGGTGATCACGTGGCTGGCGCGCACCTTGATGCCGACGATGTGCTCGCTGTTTTCAGCGTAGCATTCGAGGATGCGGTCGAGGTCGATATCCCTGATGTCGCGCAGTTCCGCAACACGATTGCAGGCAACCAGGCCGATGGAACCGAGATTGAGGAAAGCCTTGATGCGTTCCTTCGACGGCTCGATGATATATTCGCGGAAACCGTGGAAATTGGCCTCACCGGCAGAACCGGCATCGACCAGCGTCGTCACGCCACGCTCAACGCCGCATTCGGACGGGCGGATGGAGATGTCGGTGCCACCATGCCAGATATGCACATGCAGGTCGACCCAGCCGGGCGAGACGAAGGCACCCTTGCCGTCGACGCGCGCCACGTCATCGGCCACAGCCAGGGACGGGCCAAGCTTGGCAATCTTGCCATCGGCATCGACCAGAATGTCGATTGCCCCATCTGGCGTGCCGGCACCGAAGCCAACAGGCTTTACGTTGGTGAGGAGGAGCGGCTTGCCCACTTTTTCACCGGTCATTTAGAGGTCCTTTCGAAGTTTGGGATCGAGCATGTCGCGCAGACCGTCACCGACCATCTGGAGCGAAAGCACGGAGAGAATGATGGCGACGCCCGGAAACAGCGTCATCCAGTCGGCCTGACCGATATATTGCCGGCCAGCGGCAATCATCGTGCCCCAGGTCGGGATTTCCGGGCTGACGCCGAGGCCGAGGAAAGAAAGGCCGGCCTCGGCGAGCATGGCGCTGGCAAAGAGGAAAGTCGCCTGCACCATGATCGGCGAGAGCAGGTTCCTCAGCACATGACGCGTCATGATATGGAAGGTCGAGATCCCCAGCGCTTGTGCGGCCTCGACATAAGGCAACTCGCGGATAACAAGCGTCGAGGCGCGGACGATGCGGGCTAGACGCGGTGCATAGACGATCGAGAGCGCAATGATGACAGTCGTCAGCGAGGGGCCGAGAGCCGCGACAAGCGCAATCGCCAGCAGGATATCCGGGAAGGCCATCATCGCATCAATCAGGCGAGCGATTGGAGTGTCGAGTTTCTTGAAGAAGCCCGCAAGCAGTCCGAGCGTGACCCCGATCGCCGCCGAAAGTGCGACGACCGCGACGCCGACGAGCAGCGACAGGCGGCCGGCGAAGATGGTGCGCGACAGCACATCCCGGCCGAACTCGTCCGTGCCGAAGAAATATGTCCCGCTCGGTGGCTTCAGACGGTTGATGATCGAGAGCTTCGACGGCGAATAGGGTGCAACCCATGGCGCCAGGATCGCCACCAGCACGAAAATTGTGAGAATGAGCAAGCCAACGGCGACTGTCTTGCGCTTCATGAACTGGCGGAGGAACTTGCGGCCTTCACTTTCGGCCGGCTTGATCGCGATATCCGTCATCAGTAGCGCACCCTCGGATCGACGAGCAGGTAGAGCATGTCGATCGCAAAATTGATCAGGACGTAGAGCGCGGCAATCACCAGAAGCGCTCCCTGGATGACCGGATAGTCGCGACGCAGGACGGCCGAGACGACTAGATTGCCGACGCCCGGAAGACCGAAGACGGTCTCGGTCACGACCGCACCGGATATCAGCACGGCGGCGGTGAGGCCGAGAACGGTCAGGATCGGAATCAGCGCATTCTTCAGGGCGTGCTTGAGGATCACCCTGCGTTCGATCAGCCCCTTGGCGCGGGCCGTGCGGATATAATCGTCTCCGAGAACGTCGAGCATCGAGGCGCGCGTGAAGCGCAGAATGAGCGCCGAGGAGACGATGCCCAGCGCAAATGCAGGCAGCGTCAGGTGATACATGCGGTCGAGGAATGTCGAGCCCGGCCCGCCGTATCCTGAGACAGGAAACAGTCCGAAGCGGACGGCGAAGACCTGCATCAGGATGAGGCCGAGCCAGAAGCTCGGAATGCTGGCGGCAAACATTGCAAGCGTGGTTGCCGCCTGGTCGACGAAGGAACCTCGGCGATAGGCGGCATAAATGCCGATCGGCAGCGCAATGAGGCTGGCGATAACAAGCGAGAAGATCGTCAGGAAGAAGGTCGGTTCGGCGCGATCGAGCAGCGCCGAGGTAACAGGCATATTGAGGAAGATCGACTGTCCGAGATCGCCCTTCAGCAACTGGCCGATATAATAGAGATATTGCACGCCGATCGACCTATCGAGGCCAAGGCTGGCCCGCAGATCGGCGATGTCCTGCGGCGTCGCATCGGGGCCGAGCATGACGGCAGCCGGATCGCCGGGGGTTACGCGCACGATGACGAAGACGATCGTGACCACGAGGAACATCACGACAACCATGCCAAGCAGGCGCTGAAAAATGTAACGTATCATGAAGTCTGTCCCGGTGCCGGGCGGGCACGATGGAAGAAGGATACCGGCGCAGGCGCACCGGTATCCCGCGATTGAGCATTACTTCTTGACGGAGGCGTTCCAGAAGTACGGCCACGGAGCCGGGTCGACGCCTTCGAGCTTGGTCGATTTCGCCGACACGGCATTGAAATCGCCGATCTTCATGTAAGGCAATTCGTCATACATGGCCTTCTGAACGTCGGCCCAGAGTGCAATGCGCTTCTGCGGATCGACCTCGGAAGTGAAGGCATCGACGACAGTCTTGCGCGCCGGCGTATCCCACCAGCCGGGCGAGCTGGGCGACAGCGAACCGATCAGTGCCGGTTCCGGCAGGAAGGGGCTGTGGGTGATGTAGATGTCCCAGAGCTTCGGATCGGTGCGGCGCTGTGTCAGCGTTGCCCAGTCGACGACCTGCAGGTCAACGGCAAAGCCCGCTGTCTTCAGGTATTCGGCGGCAACCTGCGCCATCTTGTAATGGAATTCGTACTGGCGGCTGGTCAGAATGCGGATCGGCTCGCCATTGTAGCCGGCCTTCTTGGCCGCTTCGGCGGCGCCTTCTGGATCGGCGACATTGTAATTGCCTTCGACGCCTGCATTGGTATTCCAGACGTAGGGCTTAGGATAGATGTCGCCGTCGAGCGTATAGAAATCCGTGCTGCCGAAAGCGGCGGCGAGCATGTCTTCCATGCTGAGCGCCTGACGGATTGCCTTGCGGACTTCGACATTCTTGGCAAGGCCTTCCTTCGTGTTGAAGACGAAGACCGGATAGCCGAATGGCTTCAGGATGACCGGCTGCGACGCGCTTGATGCCTTCAGTTTGTCGAAGGATTCGACCGGGATCGAGTCGACATAATCATACTGGCCGGAAACGGCCGCCTCGACGCGGGTGTTTGCATCCGGAACCGGCACGAAGCGGATTTCGTCGAGATACTGGTGGCGCGCGCCGCCGTAACCGTCGCTCTCGCCATCGCGCGACTTGTAGCCATCGAAACGGACGAGCTGGATGTACTGGTCCGCCTTGCGCTCCTTTAGCATATAGGGGCCGGTGCCGATGAATTCCTTCATCGGTTCATCCTGCTTTTCGGCGGGGATGATGATGGCGGCGGAGTTGTTGAAGGCGAGCAGCGAGGTCAATGGCGCATAAGGCTGCTTCAGCGCGATCTTGACGGTCGCCGGATCGACGGCGGTGATGGAGTCGATGAAGCCTGCGACCTGCTTGCCGCGCGAGGCAATCTTCGTCCAACGGTTCAGCGAGGCGACGACGTCTTCAGACGTCATGTCGGAATTATCGTGGAACTTGATGCCGGTGCGCAGCTTGATCGTATAGGTCTTACCGTCGGCGCTGATTTCCGGCAGGCTTTCAGCCAGAAGCGGCGTGACATTCCACTTCTTGTCGAAGGTGTAGAGCGTTTCGAAGATGTGCTGCGTGACGATGCCGACGAGGTCGGCAGTCGAGGACATAGGGTCAAGCGTCGGCGGCTCGCCGATCGTCGCGACGTTGATAACGCCACCCTTTTCCTGAGCCAGCAAAGTTGTCGGCAAGGCGACCAGCGCAGTGCCGAGAAGGAATGCGACAAGTGTCTTCATTTCATACTCCCGGTTTAATGTTCCACAATTATGTTATATCGGTTTTTATAATAGAATAACGACGGAAGTGGTCCTGTCAATCGGGAAAGTGGCTCCATTGTTGAAATGAATAGGTGCGCGGACGGATGGTGCAAAACACGATTTGTTCTTCCACCCGGTGCGACCTTACGCGCACGATGCCCCTGTTGATTGGAGCAATCTCGGCCTTTTTTGAGTACAATGATGCAATTTTAGTACCCAGAACGCTGTGGGTCTTGCGCCAGAATGAGCGGCGGCTGTTACATCCTTCGCGCCCGGGCGACTTCGCTGATATGTTCGGCGGCAGCAGCGGCTTTTGTGCGACGCGACACTTTGTTGATCAGCTCCCAGAGGAACCGCTCACCTGAAAGTTCGGGCTCAACCACACCTACTTGCCCGCGCGACCATCGATTCTGGTCAACTCGAGGGAAGCACGTCGCACGGCATCGTCAGCTTCAAGGGCATTCCTTATGCCGCACCGCCCGTCGGTAATCTGCGATGACGTGTGCCAGCCTCCTGCCATTGGACGGGGACGCCCAAATCATCGTTAAGTCCGATGACGTCTGGATACTACATGCGGCCGTCTTCAAAGGAAGCACAACCGGATCGGATCCGAACGGCCGGTGCCAACTCGGCATTTTTACAATGATCCTTGATTTGCCTCAATGCACTAATCGAATTGAAGATCATCCTAACAGTTTGGATGAACGCATCCATCTTCAGGAGCGATACTATGCTGAGAGCAAAGCGCGACAGTATCGGTGGCCCGCAAGGCAGCGCGATACCGTCTTTGGGAGAATTTGAGGGCCGTGCCTTCGTTCTCCGGGTGATGGCGACTGTTTCCCTAACGAGGCTATTGAGGCGTCGTGATGCCAACGGCCAAACCGAGCTCATAAAGGCACTTCAGCGCACTATCGAACGAAAATGTGCGCGGGCGAAATTGCCTGGCGCTGATATCGCCGCTGCTTCGAAATATGCAAAAGAGATGTTTGACGAAGCTCTGGATAGGGCAGGTAGATCTGCAGCTCCAAGGCAGTGAGGTCCTGAGCCCTGAGTAGGAAAGGGCAATCAGGCAGTTGTCGCCGACTTCAGGATCCGACGTCATCACGTCAATCAGTCTTGATTACCGCGTCACCGATATCGCTTCAGGCGGACACTCGAACCGCCGAAATCCATGGAGCCGGCGGGCCTATCGTTACCCGTCGAAGATCCATATAACAAGGTACAGCAATTATGAACATTCGGGAAATGCCATACAAGGAGTGTATTGCCGTCGTTAAAAGACAACGGCTTGCAAGGTTGGCATGCGCTCACGCCGACATCCCCTATGTTGTCCCTGTTCAATATGCATGTGCCGATGACAGGCTGTATATCTTCACTTTGCCCGGCAAAAAATTGGAGATCATGAGACAGAACCCAAATGTTTGCGTCCAAATTGACCAGCTCAAAAGCAAGCACTCTTGGAAAAGTGTAATTATCGACGCGAGATATATTGATCTTGAAGGCGACGAAAGTCGCGAAGAGAAGCATCAGGCTTGGTCTCTGCTCGCGCGACGTCTCGATTGGTGGGAGCCAGGCGCTTTGAAGCCGCCATCCAGATGGACAGATGCAGTTGCAAAGACGCACATTTTCTTTGCGCTCGATATAGTCGATGTAAGCGGCCGCGCCACGGCAAGCTAACCGAGGGAGATTTCGCGAAGTGAAGAAAGCAAAGAGCCGCTTTCTCGTCTGACCAAAGGATTTCTGCCATGCCAAAAATTGAAGGCCAAAATTCTGGCGACCACAGTATTGCCACTGCACCAACAAGTGGAGAGATTGAAGCTCGTCTTCTTGTTCTCGAGCTCATCGCTTTGAGTTGCTCGATAAGGTTGCTTAGTCTCCACGACGGACAGGAAACGGCAGACTTGACCGCAGATATACTGCGCGGCGTCGAGATTGCCGGCCGAAATCTGGGGCTTCATTTCCGAGACATAGTCGATGCGCAAAACTACGCGGAAGATTTGTTGAGAGATGCTCAAGTCCAAGCGGATGGTCTTGAGGACATAAAACATGCATGCCTAAAACTGAAAGAGGAAAGGTAACGATAATTTTGGGGGAATTAAAACTCAGATTTGATGAAGAACGTCAGCAGTTGGCCGCCCGATTTCATTTTTATAAGGACGCTTCATCGCAAACTTAGTGGAACGTTACCGCGCAGATGCTGCCTGAGGACGGCGGGAGGGTAGCGAGCTGTTCGATAGGCGATGCAGTCCGCCTTATAAGGCGCTCAAGATCACCAGACGTCAAATCCCAGCGCTTCCCACCATCTTAGGTCGACGCAATACAATTCCTTGGCTTTTCGTGCCGAGAATGTCTCACTCCTAACCAAACAAAAGCGACCTGAGCCCCGTAGCGTCATTTGTTGACCGCGAGACGGGGCCCTTACCGACTACGTGAGCAATTGCGGGAGCGCGACGTAGTTCGTCACCGTAGGCTCCCGCAAAAGAAAGGGGACGGCAAAAATGCGCCCTTATAAATCAGTTGTTGCAATTCGGATCCCCTGGATCGCAGGCGCCACGTGGTCTCCTACGGTCGTTATCCGGCCCGCGGTTATCGCTTCCCCGGCGCATGTTGCGGTTATCGCCGTCGTCGTTGCCCCGACGCTGAAAATCACGTCGGTCACGGTTGCCGCCATCATTCCCGTCGCGGCGGAAATCCGGCTGGCGATCGAATTGCGGGCGCCGGTTCTGGTCACCAGTGGCGTCCGGCCTGCGGTTATCGCGATCGCGATTGAAATCAGGTTGACGTCTCTGGTCGCGATTGAAGTCCAGGCGCCGATTGGCATCCGGGACCCTGTCAAAGTCGGGCCTGCGGTCGAAATCGGGGCGCCGGTCAGCGTCCTGGCGTCGATCGAAATCAGGACGCCTGTCGAAGTCGCGGGGCGGCGGCGGGCGGTAAAAGTCCGGGCCGCGACGCCAGCGGTCTCGGTCGCGGTAGAAATCACGGTTGCGGTAGTAGCGGTCCCAATAGTTGCCAACGCTAAAAACCACCGTCGGAATTCCAAGCGGTCGATAGTATTCCGGGCCGACATAGACGCGGCGACTTTGATAGACCGCCTGAACATAGCGACCAGCGACCCAGCCGCGGCCGCCGTAGAATTCGACGTCACACCACGGAACATCTGCAAGACAGCCGTGGATTTCGACAGATTCGCCGACCGGAATCACGGCGACTGCGGGGTAGCTGGTGCTTGGACCGGCACGCATGTTGACGTTCGCCGTGGAATAGCCTTCGGCGGCTTCACCTATCGCGGGTGCCAGCAAAAGCAAGCCAGTTGCCGCAATCTTAAGAAGGGCATTTCTCACATTCAACTCCCTATCGGCGCGGTTCTGCCGTCACCATGAGCTTCGCTGGACGGCTTCCGCCACTATAAAATAGTTAAGCGGAGACAGCCGTTTAGGAGGCGTCTCTCATCCAATTTGTCTTGCAATGATTTATAGCGCCGCGCCGATGAACGCAGCTTGAACGTGGCATGAGATTGCTGCTTGGTTTCGCTCCTCATGGCGCGTGGCGCTCCAGCGTTTGCGATTGCCTCACGTCGCGGGCATATTGAAATACGCTCCCAGGATCACGATCTCAGATTGGCAATCGGAGCCCTGAAATGCTGTACCTCCTCCCTGCCCTGTTCGTCATTGCCTGCGCGATTTACGTGGGAAGATACTATGTAATCAAGGCGCGGCTCACTCAGGCCGTTCTTGACGAAGCAATTGCACGGAAGCTTTCCACATCTCCACTGAACCTAGAGGTGATGCACTTGAGGGAGCAAAACATGGTGATGCGCAACCTCCTCCTGGATATGGTTGAGAACGAGGCTTCCTTTGAGACCGACCAGCCAAAGACGGAGCAAGCTCGCGCGTTCAGCGCCAGGATACAGCGGCGGCGGGAGATCTTCGGAGAAGCCGTATTCGTGCTGCAGCAAGGAGAAAGACCCCAAGCATCAAATCAGAACCTTAAGATTCCCGGTTAAGTCACCGCTCGCAAAACAGACGAATGCTGCATCGCTCGGTGCCGTGGCGAGACAGTTGTGGTAACCCCTCGGTCGGTGGCCATCGGGAAATAGAATTCAGGCGTACCTATTGCCTGACAATGCATTCAATCCAGTGCGTCAGGTGACGAAGGCCGCTGTATAGCTTTCGTCAGGATTCGCGGCGATACCGACGGGGACCAACTTCCCGCTACTGTCGTTTCGTGCGAACCAGGTCGCCGAGGCCTGTTGCAACGCTGACAAGATTGTCAGGAAGGTCGTCACCATTTGTCGCACATCACGACCGAACCGGATGATTGGCTTGACGGAAATGTGGGAGCGCCCAATGTTCGAAGATGATCGAGTGCGAGAGCTATAAACTCTGATTATTGAATTAAGGCGGCGACGCGATTGCAAGACGCTCGACCTCCGAACAGGTGGTATCGACACGTCATGAGGCTTATCGCCGTAATCTTTTCGGAGATGAACCGGGGCGCCGGTTCGGAAAACTGAACCGTCCCTCTCTCTTTGCAGTCCCATCTGGTCGGCAAGCTTTTTGATAACTTTCGAACTCGATCATTACGGCTTCGCTCAGCACCAGTAGGCCGGGTTTGTCTAGCGGACTGATGTTCCCCACATCCAATCTAAGCCCGCCTTCAATATCCGGTCATCTCCAAGTAACCTACCCCCGACACGCTGCCTTCGAAGGCGATTGGGCCCTCCCAGTACGGCGTGGACGTTGCCATCCATGACTGATCGTTCAACGGACCGGTGGTCACGTCAAACGACTTTCCCGGAACCTGGATGCGCCAGGCTACTGGCATGTCGCGGCCCGCCACCTTTGCCCGTCGCACCGGCTGAATTTGGAGGTCGTCCTTCGAAAGCGGTGTACTGTGCCCATCAGCCGAAATCCAGTTTGCCGAAATGAAACCCTCTTTGTCGTCACGCAGCCTGAAGGCCATAACCTTTTCGCCCGTGTTGAGATGCAGAGAGAACCAGTCCCAACCGGTTTGATTGCTCGCAAGTGGCTGAGACGACCATTCTCGATCGAGCCACGCCTTCCCCGCAACTCTCAGCTTCGCTCCGGCGAGTTCGATCGCCCCTGACACCTCATAGAAGGGCTGCGAATAATAGTAACTTGCCTGACCCTTCGCGGACTTTACCGAAAATCCCTGATCTCCCTGCAAGACAAGGGGGCCCGTTGCCTTCAGGTCAAGGCTGTAGCTAAAGTCTGTACCGTGAGCGGCGAGCTGGAGATCACGAAGATCATCGGAGGCCGGCGGCCCGGCCTCTTTCATCTTCCAATCGTCGATCCAGGCCTCGAACGGCGCGGCGACAACTCCTGCTTGGCCGACACCTCCCCGGCCCAGACGTTCCGCTACGTAATGCTGGTGATCCGTAGTGACCGCCGCATGGCCGATCCAAATCTGCGGATCCTCAAAACCCTGGCTATCACCGGGTCCCAGAGCTGATCGGAACAACGTCCACTGCGCTCCGTAGCGTTTGCCATCATCGCCTTCAAGATTGGCTGTCACATACCACCATTCGATGCGAAAATCGGGATGGGTGCCGTGATCGGCTGGGAACGAGAGAACGTGCCCTTGACGGGGAACGGCGAAACCCTCCGCGTTGGTGCCGAGCCCAGCGAAGCCTTGGGATCGACTGCTTTGAAGCGGAACCACAACTGAAAGTGCCGCCAGTGCAAAAACCAGCATCTTAGCGTTCATTGGAGAAAATCCTGAGTAAGTCGGCCGGATTAATGATGGCCAGGCGTCGAACCGGCACTGCAATGGACACAAGAGCAGCCACGAGCGCGATCGCCCCCAACCACAACCAGTCCAAGGGGAAAACCGTCATCGGGAGACGCCAGCCAAACGCCTCTACGTTCACGATCGCCAACAACACCCATGCCAATCCAAGGCCGACCGGAATCGCGGCGACGAAGGTGGCGAGCCAGAGCGCCAATGTGCGGCCAACCTCATAGAGCGCAAGGTCGCGCCGTCGAACGCCCATTGCCCAGACCGGGGCAAGTTGAGGAAGCCGTATCGCTGAAAGCGTCAGCAAGCTGGAGAACATTGCAAATCCGGCCACCCCAAGCGTCAAGACGTTCAATGCTCCGGTGACGGTGAATGTCTGCTCGAAAACCGCCCTGGATTGCTGCTTGAGCGAAGCTTGATCGACAATGGCGGTTTCGGGGAGTCCGAACTCGGTAACGAGCTGCCGCTTCAGATCTTGAGCGCGTTCAGGCGGAGCTCGCACTCCATAACGAAGCTTGGAGACATCGGGATAATGTGCGACCAGAGCGTCTATCCCGACGATCACCTGTCCCTTCGGATTACCATAATCCGAATAGATCCCGACGACGGTGGCGTTCCAGCCACCTGGCATGTCGATCTTTTGACCCAGTCTGACGGCGCCGCGTCGCCACATTTGCTCATTGATAAGAGCGCCCGTCCCAGAGGCGACCGCGTCCCATACCTTTGGGTCTGCCACGAGCAAGGGCCAATGGTCTCGATAGGTCGCATCGTCAGCCACGCCAAAGATTTGCAACTGCTCCCCCAGAACATTGCCCTCAATGCTCCAGATCGGCAAAACCGCCGTCGCATGTTGAGGAAGCCATCCTCGAAGCCGTTTGGCCTCATCTTCATCCTTGGCCGTGACATAGAGTTCCGCCGCCAGCCGCTGGTCCAGCCATCCAAGGAAAGTCAACCGGAAGCTGGAAACCATGGTCCCCACGCCGATGTTTGCCGACAGTGCGAGCAGGAGAGCCATCAGCGCGAGCGACAAGCCAGGCAGCTGCAGGCGGGTATCGGCCCAGAACCATTGCGTCAGCGCGTTGCGAGAAACGCGTTCAGCTACGGTAAGGCCGGTGGCGAGGAGACTTGGCAACAAAAGAGCGGCACCAAGCAGCAGGCACCCCAGCACCGCAAATCCCATCACGAAGCCCGGACCCACCAATGCCAGGATCGAGCCGAGACCAAGCAATACCCCTCCGATTCCGGCTTGAAAGATAAGCGCCCTCGTCGACGCTCTGGCCCAAGCTCTCGGCTGGGCAGCGGCCAGGATCGGCAACCTCCAAACGTGCCAGAGGCTTTGCGCCGATGATAAAGCTGTCCCGCCAAGCGCGATCGCCAATCCGGCCACCCACCACTGCGGACGGATCGACAAGGAGCCAGGCACGCTGGCGCCATAGAGGCCCTGGAGAGTTGTCGCCACGCCGGGCATCAACGCCGACGCAATAAAGTAACCCAATATGACACCAAGGAACCCGGAGATCAGTGCTATCCCTGCAAGTTCGATTACCAGCATTGCTGTCAGCGCGACAAGTGAAACTCCAAGCGACCGTAACGTACGAAAGGTTCCTCGCCTCTGCTCAAACGCCAAGCCGGTCGCCGAATACACAATGAAAAGTCCGACGACAAACGATAGGAAGCCGAACGCCGTAAGATTGAGATGGAAACTATCCGTAAGGCGAGCAACATCCGGTTGATCGCGGTTCTCGCGCACCACGACCTCGGGGGCGATTTCATCGATTGGATCCAGTCCTGGCCTTTGATCTTCCGCGACGACCAGTCGACTTATCCGCCCGTGTGCCTGAAGCAGCCGGTCGGCGATCGAGATGTCCACGAAGGCAGCGCCGTCCGGCACCCTGTCCGAAAGTTTTAAACCCATGTCGGACATGCCGCGAAGCATATCCGCCGTCGCCGCCGAGACAATCAGCTGGCCTGGGGCGGAGAGGAAGCTGAAAAGGTCGGAGCCGTCAGCGATAGACGCCACTTGACCTTCCTTTGGCATGCTGAGCGGGTCGACGCCGATCAGCCTTATCCGCGTGGTGCCGAAGCGATACATGCCTTCGACGACCGGCGATACATTCCAGCCGGCCCGGCGTAATTTGCCATATGTTTGGATGGAAATCCCGCCGCCGTCACTGGATACGATTTGCGCCAAAGCGGCCTGTTCCAAGACGGAGGCGGCTCGGGCGTAGCTAGCGCGAGCTTCGGCGTTGATGGCTTGCACACCGGACCAAAGCGCAGTCGCAAGAGCGATCCCCATGACGAGCGTCAGGAGTTGCAATGGCTTTCGCCGCCAGTGCGACAGCAACGCGGTGAAAGCAACGATTTTCAATCGGCGATCCTCCCGCCACGAAGGACAACTTTTCGGTCGAGACGGTCCGCCAGCCGCGACGAATGGGTTACGAGAAGTAGGGCCGACCCCGCGGTACGCGCGAGTGACAACATCAGGTCAAGCACGGCGTCGCCGGTGGTCTCGTCCAGATTGCCAGTCGGCTCGTCAGCCAGGATGAGACGCGGTCGTGCCGCTAACGTTCGCCCAATTGCCACGCGCTGTTGTTGCCCGCCGGACAGCTGCTCGGGATATCGAGTGAGATAGGTCTCCAAGCCCAATTTTTTCGTCAGGGTCGCCTCCCAGGCCGCGTCGTACCTGTCGGCAAGCTTGGCGTGAAACGAGATGTTGGCGCCCACGTTCAACGATGGGACTAAATTGAACTGCTGAAAGACGAGGCCAACCTGCGTTCGCCGATACCTGGCACGCTCGATATCACTGAATGCAGCGAGATCTTGCCCTTCCATCATCACCGATCCACCATCCGGATGGTCGAGGCCGCCCGCCAGATGGAGAAGTGTACTCTTGCCGCTCCCAGATTCACCCGTCAGCGCGACGCTTTCGTTGGGTGCGACATCCAGGTCGATGCCCGTTAGAATGTCGATTATCCCCTCGGCGGTGGTGTAGGATTTGCGAACGCCAGATAGGGACAGGATCATCAGAAGCTCACAATGCGGCTCATCAAGGCGATATCGAGTGCAGCGCAGAACGCCGAAAACGAAATTCGAAAGATTTATACTAGATGCACGGCCACTGGCACTCCATTAGAGGCATCCAGCTGGTCGATTGACACAAAAGGCACCGGTCCCGCCGGTGTTGGCCGTGTGGCACGCCAAGCAACAGCAAAGTACCAACGGCGCTGGGTTAGTTCATCCAGCCTTTCCTGATTTCGTTGGCACCACACCCCTTTTGCGCACTCGCAGCACATCAGACCGACGATTTCGGCCTAAAGAACCTATCAGCTTCGCTCATCGCATTCTGTGCGGAACCGTACAGTTTGCCTATCGCATCGCGCATTTCGGAAAACGCCTGCACTGTTCGCGGCGAGATGTAATCGCCTCTGGCTTCGGCGTTAAGCCGCAAAGCTCTCTCGCAATCGGCGGCGATTTTATCCAGCTCCGGGGAAGCCCTATAGAGCCGTTCTAAAATGGCGTCGATGTCGCCCTTGGCGCGTTCAGACATTCGTTCTGACATCAAAACCTCACCGCTGTGTGGCGCATCACTCTTAAAGCAGCGTTCCCTGCCCGTCTTCGTCAATCACGGCTACATCCAAGTCGCCACGACGGCGAAGTTCCATCTCCGCACTGAAGCGGACATCGGTATCGCGATCGCGAGCGAACACTTGCAATATCGCAATATCCCGTTGATCCCAACTCTTGCCGCGCTCGGTGCCAGAAGGCACTCGTGGCAACAGTCCCGGCTCTCGGCTCCATTCCACCAACTGCTCGAAGGTGGACTCGTTCAGCATGTCCCGCAGATGGTGTGCGGTCACGTACGCGTCGGGCATCGCGCGATGGGCGGGAAGGCCGATCGCGTGCATACATCATGATAACCTCCCATAAGGCCTTCACTTATCCACGCAAAATGGTGCTCTATTCGTTGCGAGGACACAAGCGTGGCAGATCTGCAGTAAAAGCTCTGATGATGTCCCTAGAGGTGGTGTAGGTCGATAGCGGTGGTCATCGGCTTTTTCCGGTAGGGTTGGGTTGTTCAAGCACAACCTTTTGGAAAGACC
>NZ_JAVDSU010000017.1:0-162379 GCF_031455475.1 Rhizobium sp. 1399
CGGCTGATCCTGGAAGGCGACGCACGTATTTCGCCGCTCTTCCATAACAACCTGATCCATGGCGCGATTGGCTGCGGCTTCCTGATGATCGGCGCTTTCTACTGGCTGTTGCACGCCTGGGAAACCGGCAAGCTCGCGCGCCGTTCCGGCAGCTGGGTTATTGCCGTCGCGACACTCATCATCGCACTCTGCCTTTTCAATATTTATGGCTCCAAGGCGAAAGGCGTCTGGCTGAGCCTCGTTCTCGTCGGGCCGCTCATGCTGGCCTCGCTGCTGCTTTACGCAAATAGACGCCGGGCCGCCTTGGTAGGGGCTGTTGTCGCCGCTCTCATCGCAGCAGCGCTTTTTGTCGGCGGCGATGATATCTGGAGGTTTGCCGGCCCGACCTATGAGGCAACCGCACGGATCGAGACCGAAATCTCTGCTCACGGCGCATGGAATGCTGTCGCTGCTGCGATCGCGTCAAAAGATACGCCGGAATCGATGAGTGAACGGCTGCAGCTCTGGGCGAATGCTTCGGAAGTGATTGCCCAGGCGCCTCTCTTTGGTGCCGGTAACCACTGGCTGACGCTCTGGAACTCGACCACCTATGCCAGCGTGCCCTATACGCTGCTCCATAACGGCTATTTCGAGATGCTTGTTCGTCACGGGCTGTTCGGCATTATCGTTTTCGCCATATTGGCAACGGGCATGTACAGCCGCGTTTTAGCTGCGTGGAGAGCCAAGCTGATCAGCCTCAGCGCGCTACTCGCCTATAGCATGGTGACGCTGTTCTTCCTTGGAACGATCCTGTCCAACTCCAACAACCGGCTGGCAATCGGCGAATCGTTCTTCTTCGTGTTCTCCGCCGTCGCGTTTGTCTGCGGGATCATGTTGAAGAAGGGAGAGATCAGGCAGGATACCGGCATGGTATCTCGGGATCAGAAGGCTGCCTGAGAGGGCGAAGGAACCCAGCCCAAAAGGGGGTTCCGAGCGCTCCTAGGCTGGAGCGCCCGCGTTGTCAGATACCGAAATCGTCCAGAAACGAAGGATGGACAGCGGTCTTCCTTGCCTCGCGCGCATCACGATAGCGCTGCTGGGCAGAATCGAAGCTATTAACGATCCGTCGGATAAGGCCGCTTTTGCGGCGTTTGAAAATCAAGTGCATAGCAAGCTCGCTTTTTCTTATTTTTGTTAGCTGGCAGCATATAATTTGCGCAACGTGGCGCGGCAATGAGCATTTTGGCATGCCACCTATGCAGAATATGACAGTGATATGACATGGAAGGGATCGCGGTCAGCCTAAGGCGTCCGAGGCCGATCAATGGCCGCGATGGTATCGGTCATAGCGGTGCTGTAAGATGCGGCTGTCGTCCTTTCGGGGGAAGAGACTGACATGGAACGCCGCCTTGCAGCCGTGCTGATTGCCGATGTCGTGGGCTATGGCCGTTTAAGCCAGGTCGATGAGGAGGGGACGCGTCTGCGTTTCCAGGCAGATATGAGCGAGGTTGTCGAGCCCCTGATAGCCGAGCATAGCGGGCGGCTGGTCAAAACCATGGGCGACGGGCTGCTGGTCGAATTTCACAGTGTGGTCGAAGCCATGCGCTGCGCAGTGGACGTGCAGAAGCTGAAGGCGAAGCACAATGCGGAGATTCCGGCCGATTTTCGCCTGGATTTCCGCATCGGCATCAATCTCGGTGACATCATCGTTGAGGGGAACGATATTCACGGCGATGGCGTCAATCTCGCCGACCGTATGCAGGTGCTCGCGGAGCCCGGCGGGATCGCGATCTCCGGGCCAGCCTACGACCAGGTGAAATCGAAGCTCGACGTCGGTTTCGTTTCACTCGGCGAGCAGAGGGTCAAAAGCATCGCTGAACCCGTGCGTGTCTACCGCGTCGTGTTCGATCCGGCGGCAGCAAAGAAGTTCAGTAATCTGCGAAAGTATCTCAGCCGTCGGCGCATCGCGGCAATGGCTGCTGCTGCCGTCCTGCTCATTCTGGCAGGAGCGGCGCTGTGGTGGCAGCCATGGGCGCTGCTCGAAAACCCGTCGTTGACCCAGCGCTTTGCCTATCCTTTGCCGGACAAGCCCTCCGTTGCCGTGTTGCCGTTCATCAATGTCAGCGGCGACGTGGAGCACGATCATCTTGCAGAAGGCCTGACCGATGATCTGATTACGGAACTGTCGAAAGTCTCCGGCCTCTTCGTTATCGCGCGCCACTCCGTCTTTGCGGTGCGCGATGATGGCGGCAAGATACAGGATGTGGCGGCTGAGCTCGGCGTCCATTACGTCCTTGAAGGGACGCTGCAGCGCGCGGGCTCACGATTGCGCATCAATGTCAAACTGATCGATGCGCTGAGCGGTCTTTCCCTCTGGGCCGAGCGCTACGACCGCGAATATGCCGACCTCTTCGCAGTCCAGGATGATGTCATCAGCAAGATCATCGCAGCACTTGCCATCAGGCTCAGCGAGGGCGAGCGCACGCAACTGGCGCAGATCCCGACGGAGAACCTAGAGGCCTATGATTATTACATGCGCGCCGAGCAGGCGGGCCTCACCTATGGAGACGTGGGAACCTACCGAGAGGCGCTTTCCTATTACCAGAAGGCGATTGACCTCGATCCGAACTTTGCCGATGCGCATGCGGGGATTGCGCGCATCGCCGTCGATGTCTGGCGCAACGACTACAATATCCTCTGGTCGGCGGCCGTGGCCCGCAAAATCGCCTATGACGCGGCAGGGCAGGCATTGAAGATCGATCCGAACAATGCGCGGGCGCATACGGTCCTTGCCCTCCTGCAACTGGTCGATGGTCGCCAGACGGAGGCGCTGATATCGGCGAACCGTGCCGTGCAGGCGCAGCCGAGCGACGCTGAAGCCAATGGCAATCTGGCCCTCGTGCTCGCTCATATAGGCAATCATGACCAGGCGACTACCGAAATGGAAAAGGCGCTGCGCTTCGATCCTTCGCCATCACCCGGCTTCCAATTGCTGGCGGGTATCGTCTTCTACATCATCGGTGATGACGACCGGTCGATTTCGCTGATGGAGGCGGCCCGTGACGCGCTTCCCAATGCGGAGGCTGCGCGCGAATTCCTGACTGCGGCCTATATCGAGGACGGCGACAAGAAACGCAGCCTGCAGGAAAAGACGAAGCTGCTGGCGCTCTTTCCCGAAAGCAATCTGACCTATTACAGCTATCTCTACGACTACTGGCGCAAGGAGGATCTGAACCTGCATTTGAGCAGGCTGCAGAAAGCGGGAATTCCTGAATGGCCTTTTGGATTTCAGGGTGAGAAGGCTGATCAGGTCACCGGCGAGCAGTTGCGCGATCTCATCAGCGACAAGACCTGGGCCGGCAAACACCGCAACGGCACGCAATTCGTCCAGTTCTTCGACAAGGCCGGCAATACCGCCTACCGCAGCGCCAACACGAATATCACCGGCACCGTCGAGATCAGGGGAGACTGGCTCTGCGAGAAATTCGCGGGCTATTTCCTCGACAGGATGGTCTGCGGCAATGTCTATCGCAATCGCACTCCCGAAGAGCCCGGCGCGACATATGTGCATGTCACGCCGCAGGCGCTGAAATTCTTTTCGATCGACGCTGACCGGTGATTGGTCACCTACTGGGCAGACGGATGCTGCCAGTCTTTCTGCGCCTTCTCCGATATCAGGATGTTCTGCACTTCCGACCAGTGCTTCTGGGAGTCGACCACCTTCGTCGGGTTCTTTACCAGTCCGTCGGCCGCACCCGGATCATAGCTGATATAGAGCTTGCCTTCGATGATCCGCCAGGCATTCGGATCGATATTGGTGGTGACCGTTCCGAAGGATACGCCATCGGCGCAGTAGCCGCCATATTGCGGGGCATATTTGCCAGGATCCTTGACGAACATGTCACGATGCTCGGCGCTGGCGAAATACCAGGTCGCGCCCAGCCAGTGATGGGAATATTGCGGCGACCCTTCCACGGCTTTATCATCAGTGAAATAGGCGACCGGGTCATAGCCCTTGATCGCCACATCCCCGAAATAGCCCGTATTGACGAAGTCTTCTGCTGCGGCTTCGTTTGCCAGCAGCAGGACGGCAAGTCCACCTATAGCTGCGGCCTTCACAAATCCATTCCAGTGAGACATTTCAATGCTCCCGTTTTCAGGCGCGCACGCTCATTTTCGCTTCGTGCATTCGTCATAGAGCCACTGACCCGTAAGGTCCGCTCCCTGACAGGCGGCGCCCGCTTTCAACAAAAGAGTGACGGAATCCCAGTGCGATCGCCATCCGGCCTGGGTCACCGGCGTGTAGCCGTTTCTTTCCTTCGGCTCGATATCGGCCTTCTGCGCGAGCAGGAAAGCGATGACATCGGCATGGCCTTCCTCGGCTGCCGCATGCAGCGGCGTCATGCTGTAGAAGTTCTTGTGATCATTGACGGAGGCGCCTTTCGCCACCAGCAGCTCCACGATATCGAGATGGCCGCCATAGGCCGCCGCATGTAGCGCCGTTAGCCCGCCCTTGTTGCGGATTTCGATGTCGCAACCGCGATCAAGAAGAAGAGTGACGACATCGGCCTTGCCGGATAGGGCGGCAATCAGCAGCGCCGGTTCGCCCGTATCATCCAGTTCAGCGAGGTTTGCTCCCTGATCGGCAAGCTGCTTGACACGCTCGACATTGCCCTCGCGCGCCGCATCATGCAGTGGGCCCGCGGACGCTGCGGAAATCCCAAGGCCGAAACAGATGAAGCTGATCCAAAAGACATTCATCGCGCACCCCCGTCTTGCCATCCCTGGCTTACAAGCGCGAAAGTGTAGTTAAGCTATCATGAATATGAGGGGGCGGCAATAAATAGCGATGCTATCGGCAGGCCCTGACAGGTGAGAGGCTCTAAAAGGGGAAGATGGTCACAGGACGCCCGCATAAGCTATGGGTGCGTCACTCACCGAACCGTGACCTACAGCCTGCCGGCAAACCTCGGCCTGGCGACGCTCGGGCTTGTGGCCGGCGACTGGCTTGAAATCGAAGTCCCCGTCGAGCTGAACGACTGGGCCGGCTGGGACTACCTCGACACTCTATCCGTGGGCCGGTTTGGCGAACCCAAGGTTCAAAGCCGCCGTTCCATCGCGACGTCCCACTCCCGGTTGGAGGTAATGGTGGCGAGCTGGATGCGGCCGACCATGCATTCGCCGTCAAAGTCGGTGAAGTCTTGTCGACCTTCGTCGGGGCCTCGACCTCAGCGTTGGCTTCAGGACGAGTTAGGCTCGAAAACTCCCAGCAGACCCAAGATGATGAAGAGTAACGTGACAGAGGTCACCACGACCCAAAGAGGCCAGGCGATCAGTAATTTGTCTCTTGGCTTCTCCAACACGCAATCGTCCTCACCGCCACGGTCCGATTGATATAATTCTGGCCCGAAATCTTTCGTAAAATCGAAGCCATTTCGACGGTAGAAAATGATCGATCTGATCCACCAATACCAGCTATAGGCGCAAAAGCCGCCCACGAAGAACAGGGCGAACCAAAGTTGCAATCGATCTTCACTCAATCAAGCTTCCCCATCAATATTTCCATCTTCCTCCAGTTCGTGACTGGTGGATAGGATAGCGCTGATGACGCAGCGAGTCAGCGCAACGCACTGCGATAAACAAGTTTTCCTTTATGAGAGTACCCTGCCCAAAGAATTCTCCGGCTTCGCGTTTGCGCATGATGCGATCTCAATAAGCCCGATGAGGTCGCTAATTTCTGCCATAGAAGAGCAAATGCAGGCTGCCCCCGCATCTAAGAGGCGCATCTGTAGGGTATCATACGCATGCCCGCCCCCGATGAAGCCGACGGACCTCATCCCCGCGCGCCTTGCCGCTGTCACACCCGCGACGGAATCCTCAACAACGATGCAATCTGTCGGATCGAACCCCATCTGGGATGCTGCGAACAGAAATACATCAGGCGCAGGTTTCGAGCGCTTAACCTGGCTGACAGAGAAGACATTAGGAGTGACATGCCCCAGCATCCCGGTGCGATCAAGATTGTCGGCTAACGGCGTCAGATCTGTTGATGACGCCACACATACCTCGTGCCCGTGGTTCTTGATCTTTGTTATCGCGTCCGCCGCGCCGGCTATCGCTTTCAACTCTGTTATAAATCGGCGGTCGCATTCACGTAAAAGATCGTCAAGCCAGCAATCCGGCAGGTTCAAACGGTGCTCGCCGGCGAGCGTCTGCCAAGCAGTCCGATGGGGGATTCCTGCAAACCGCTCGGCGATCGTCGACGCAGCTGTCGGGTGGCCCAGCTTGGTAAGCGCCTCAGCGTCGACCGCACAAAATATAGCCTCTGAATCGATCAGCACGCCGTCACAGTCGAATATCACCAGCATTCCGCTTCTTCCTTTTGCGAAACAATATGATTTGAGTTGATTGGTTCTTGATCTTGCGCCAGATGGCAAGGCCTAAGGTTGCGATCCCGGAGTCGACTGTATCGAAAGGCTATCGTTATCGATCATTGGCTTGAGAGGAGAGTGGATGGCGCAAGAGTCGTACCTTTCTGAACTCGTACCCAAAACGGCCGAGATCCTGCGAGGTCAGAAAGTCGACCAACGCGGGGCTTTATGCTGGCAGGTTGTTGATTCCGGTGAGATCGAGGTCCTGCTGATTAGCAGTAAAGACACCGGCAGATGGGTCATTCCGAAAGGAAATATCGAGAAGAACGAGCCGTTGCATAAATGCGCTCAACGTGAGGCGTTGGAGGAAGCTGGCATCAAGGGGCGCGTGTCGAAGAAAGCCTTAGGCTACTACACCTATCTTAAGGACGTGAGTAAGCCGCCCTTTCTCGTGAGCGTGTTCCTCCTCGAAGCTGAAAACGTAATCGGCACCTTCAAGGAAGTTGGGAAACGAAAGCTTATTTGGGTTTCTCCTTCGGAAGCCGTGGCTATGGTTGGCGAGCCAGACTGAAAGGTATGTTCAGATCAATATCCGGCTCGCAACCGCCAAAGGTCTTCAGGAAGGCTGTCGAGAGAGCGCTCTTGCGGAGGAGAGTATAGAAACTCTCATTTGAAGCGTGTTCCTTCAAGTGCTGTTTGAAGGGTATTCAAACCATCGACTTGCAAATCCAAAAATTCCGGAACCTGGTGTCAAAATTCCGGTTTTCCGCGTCCGGCTACAACTACGTTGGAAGATTGTAGCCAAAGAGCTTAGCTGAGCAATGAAAAATCCGGCTAAGTCATTGAAATAAATGGTGGGCCCGGAGGGACTCGAACCCCCAACCAAGCGGTTATGAGCCGCCGGCTCTAACCATTGAGCTACAGGCCCGGCACCTAGGGTGCGGTCAGCCGGGGCAATGGCACCCGCGGCTTTTGTCCGCTTAACGCAAATCCGGGACAGTCACAAGCCATGAGCGCAAGCATCTGTGGACGATGCATATTTCCGGTTTGCCCTCTGGAACCTTCGCACGCGGGCTACATTTACTCCTGTCAGGCTAGATCTGAAGAGGGCGATCGCAGAATGGTGGCTTCCCAGGGTGCCGTGGTGCTCATCGTCGAAGATGAGCCGCTGATCAGGTTCAATATTCTGGATGTGCTTGAAGAGGTGGGGCACGTGGCGCTCGAGGCTGGGAGCGCGGATGAGGCAATGGTGCTTCTGAAGACCCGCGACGATGTCGATGTCCTCTTCACCGACGTCAACATGGCCGGTTCGATGGACGGCATACAGCTCGCCAAGCGGGTGAGGGCAATGCGGCCGAATATCGGCATCATCATCACCTCGGGCCTGGTGCGGCTCGATCCCATGTCGCTGCCGGCCAACACGGCTTTCCTGCCGAAACCCTATCAGCACGAAGCCTTGATCTCGGCGATCGCTTCCATGACGCGGTAACTCAGGCCCGAGCGATCAATCGGGGCTCGCCATCGACGGCGGCGGGAGGGGGCGCCCGTTGCCCTGGTCGCGGCTTCGGTTTCTTCGATCTGCTTGCGAGGCTGTTCGTTGGCCTTTGTCGGTTCGCCAGGCAGTTCGGCTCCGGCATCGCTCAAATGGCGCAAATCTTCACCATCCGACCTGCCTTGCACTTCCCAGATTGCGTAGGCGTGCTTGCGCACACGGTCCTCATTCCGGTCCGTCATGGCGATCTCCCCTGGTTTTTCGATCATCGTAAAACCGGCCGGGGAGCCGAATGTTCTGACAAGGCGCCTGAGATCGAGAGGCGCAGCCGAGCCTGAAGGGGGAGGTCTGCTTCAAGCCCGGCCGCTGGCCCCCGGGGGAGCCGTTAATTGTAGCTGCTTTTCAGCAGGTCGTTTTCCTGATGCGCCTTCTTCTCATAGATCGTGAAGAGGGCCATCGAGAGGAGATAGGAGAGGAAAGGGTCTCCCATCTGCGTGGCGATATCGCGGGATGCGAGGATATGTCGTTCCAACGCACCGATATCTTTTTGTACGGTGGTTTCACTCAAGCGGTTCATGCTGCCATCTCCAGGAATTGCGTCACGACGGAACGCGTCGGGACGTAGCGGGTGTAGAGGGGGGTATCGATGCCGAGGGATGCACGCATCCTGTCCAGCACGCGTTCGGAAACTTCGAAGGCGCCGCAGCAGACCGGATATTTGCCGTAGCCGTCGGCGCGACCGAGTTCATCGACCTCGGCGCCGGCGCGCTTGTAGACGCGTTTCAGATGGGGTTCGTAGTTGGAGATCATGGTGTGGATGCCGTGATCGAGGGCGCATTCGCAGAGCGCCAGCAGCAGCATGGAGAAGGCGCGGCCGGCGTCGACATCGGGAAAATCGTCGGCGATTGCTTCCTCGTCGATACACATGCGGGTGCCTTCCCAGATGCCGGGGGCGACGAGATTGGCTGCCTGCGGGAAGGTTGCGCGGAAGACGTCGTAGAGGAGGGTCGGTCCGGTCGTCGGCATCAAGCGCATGCCGCCATAAAGGCGGGTGCGGGTTTCGTCGCACCAGACGAGATAGGCCGGGCAGAGCGAGTCATAGCTGTCGCGCTCGAAGGGGCCGATTACCGGAACGTTCCAGCCAAGGGTGTCCGCAAAGACTTTCTTGCGCAGGCGGAACATCTGGTCGAGTATGAAAGCGTATTTCTGATACTCATGTGCCTGAATGATAACGAACATTTTTCCCTCCAGCGTGTTGGGTTCGTGAGGGCAGAATGGTTCAGGACGGCGGTATCGGAAATTCCCTCATATGGGTGCCTACAGATGAGCCCCCGCATATGGGGGGGTCGTTTGAGGCTCTTTCTGGTCAGCTTGAATCGTTCCATTGGCTGAAACGGGCTGCCTGATCGGCCGGCCCGTTTCAGCTAACAGAATGCTTCAATCTGGTTGGGAAAAGCCTAGGGGTTGATGATGCGCAGCTGCACGGCCCGCGAGGCGGCCGCGGAAATCGTGGCGCAGCCGAGCTTGAAGCGGGCGGTTTTCAGGTAGTCGCGAGTCGTATGCTCGGAAATGCCGAGGATGACGGCGATGTCCTTGTAGTCCTTGCCGAGTGCCGTCCAATGCAGGCATTCGATTTCGCGCGGGGAAAGCGTTGGTACCGGGTCGTTCTCGCCGTGAAGCTCGTAGATGGCCTTCCGATGGATGACATGGGCGATCTCGATCCACTCATTGCGATAGAGCTTGACCATGGCGGTCCAATCATCGAGCGGAATGCGGGCGTTGATCGAAAGCAGCGCGCGGCGCTGTGCCTTGTCGGCAACGGGGATCGAATAGCCGTTGCCGCCGATCCCGTGCTTCTGCGCGTCGACGAGCATGGCATAGGCTTCCGGTGTCGGCTCCACCTCGCTCCAGTCGAAGGGCAGCTGGCGCTCGAAGCCCTGCTTGACGATCGGATCGACCTTCACATAGCTGTTGAGCAGATAGCGCGACACCCAGGCATCCGGATAGGTGGTGCGCACGAAAGGGGCGTCGATCTTTGCCGCAATAGTCTGGGCGAGGTGATAGGTGACATAGTCAACGGCGTACTCCGCCTGGAAAATGCGGATGGAAGCATCGACATTGATTGCAGCCTTGATCTGTTCGAAAACGGTTTCGAACTTTTGGGAATAACTATTTTCCGTCATCGTGCCGCCTGTCTCAAACCGTTCAATCCTACCGCGAGGAATGTCAAAAATACAAGGCATCCCCACATATGCGGGGAATGACTTTTCCAGATCCGTCTGTTAGCGCCTTTTTCGGGGAGGCTCCAGATGGACAGCAAGAGAACGTTCGATATCGCCGAGTGCCATCAGGCAGCCAAAGGGCTGAGATCGAGCTGGCAGGACATGGCTGGCTCCGAGGCGCTAATCCGCGCGCTCGTCGCCGAACGCAACGGCGATACGTTGCTCGCCTTGTTCTGGACAGAGGTTCACCGGACGCTCTGCGAAGAGAAATAATCGCTCCTTTATCGCTACATCAGTCACGCATTTCTTGACAGGATCGGCGAGTGCTTGCCGGACAGGTCGCGGCGCCGTTTTGACGCCGCGCAACTGCCAGAAATCGGCCCGCCCGGATAAGGCCGTTTTGGAATCTCGCAGCGCAATCGCGCGGGAGAAGGAATTCGTGCGCCTGATCGGAACGCGGGACATGGACGGTGATTTCGATCATGGAGGCCATTGGCAAGAGGTCCGGGCTATGTCGTGTAAGGCAGCAAGATGACAGGTGTATCGCGAGTTCAACGCCCTGGTCAGTCAGGTTAATGGCGTATGAACACGTTTTCACATTTTGTAGCCACTTAATTTGCGTTGCCTGCCGGAAGCAAGGTGGGCAAAGTCCAGCTCGATGAAATATCCAGCATATTCTGGGGTGCTCAAGCAAATATGCTTGACGGATCGTTACCACAAAGCGCAAATGTCTTTGTGGAAACGATTACACAAAATGCCATTGTGCCATATTGGGAGGGCATCGGGATTGCGTGTCGAACGCAAAACCATTTGCGTTGCGTCTCATGAGAGCTGCTTGACGACGGCAGGACTGATCTAGCGGAATGCAGATGACAGAAAAGCGCGTGCATCTGGTCTTCAAGACCCATCTCGATATCGGTTTCACCGACCATGCCGAGAAGGTTCGCCGTCAATATCACGAGCGCTTCATTCCGCAGGCGATCGAGACCGCGGCACATTTCTACGCCGAAAACCCTGAGGAGCCGAAGTTCATCTGGACAACAGGTGCCTGGCTGATCTGGGATCATCTGAATTCGCGCTCGCCTGCCGAGGTCGCAGCACTGGAACAGGCGATCGAACGCGGCCTCATCCGCTGGCACGGGCTGCCTTTCACCACGCATACCGAGCTGATGTCGCCCGACCTGTTCCGCGCGGGCCTTTCTTATTCGCAGGAGCTCGACCGCCGTTTCGGCGAGCAGACGATTGCGGCGAAGATGACCGACGTTCCCGGCCACACACTCGGCATGGTGCCGTTGCTTACCGAGGCCGGCATCCGCTTCCTGCATCTCGGCGTCAACACGGCTTCACCGCCGCCAGACGTGCCTGACATCTTTCGCTGGCGCGCGCCTGATGGTGCCGAAGTCGTCGTCATGTATCAGCGCTCGTACGGCGAGACCTATTTCCCCGAAGGTTTCGACGACGGACTGAGCTTTGCGCATACGCAGGACAATATCGGCCCCCAGAGCGTGCCGCAGACGGCGGAAGCCTATCGCGATATGCGCCGCCTCGAGCCTGACGCGGTGATCCGCGCGGCGACGCTGGAGGATTATGGCGCGATCCTCTGGGAAAAGCGCGAGCGTTTCCCGGTGCTGGAGCTGGAGTTGGGCGATAGCTGGATCCATGGGAGCGCAACCGATCCCTTGAAGACGGCGAAATTTCTGGCCCTGCAGCGGCTCTATGATCGCTTTGCGGGCGAGGGGCTCAATCGACGCAGGCTGGCCTTCGGCCGCGGGCTTGCCATGGTGGCGGAGCATACGTGCGGAGTGGATATCAAATCCTATCTGCGCGACGACAAGGCCTGGGCAAAAGCCGATTTCAACGCCGCGCGCAAAACGGATTACCGTTTCGCCTATACCGAGGCGTCATGGGATGAGCAGCGCGGCTATATCGATCAGGCCGTCGCCGAACTCGATGCCGATGACCAGCAGCGGGCGCAGGCCGTGCTCGCAGAACTCTTCGCGCCGGCGCTCGTCGGCAGTACGAGCCGCGAGATCCGCCTAAGTGCCGGCGGCTGGTCGATCGAGCTTGATGAGGTGACGGGCGATGTCATGGCGCTCACATCACCGCGGGGGCGGCGGATTGCCGGTCACAACGGCTCGCTGATCGCCTATCGCTATGAGAGCTACGATGCTGCCGACGTTGCCAGGCATATGGACAGCTATCTGACACATCGGCAGGAATGGGCAGTGCTCGATCACGACAAGCCCGGGCTTGGCTGTTCGGGTGCTGCGCTTTCGAAGGTCTTTGTGCCGAGCCTGGAAAGTGCGGGCGAGGGTGGGGTTCTGTTGTCCATGCCGGCCGAGGCCGTCGGGCGGTTTGGGGCGCCACGCCAGCTCGCCGTGGAGTTTTCGGCTGATGACGGTGCTCTGCAACTGCGGCTCTCACTGCGCGACAAGCCGGCCAATCGCATGCCGGAGGCAAGTTTCCTGTCGTTCACGCCTGATGGCGCAAAGGACTGGGTCTTCAGGAAGATGGGGCTGTGGCACCGATCCGGTAATTTCGCCAGGTCTGGCGGCGCGCAGCTTCAGGCGGTCAACGCTGTCAGCGGCGTATCAGGGGATGCCGGAGCGCTCGTCATCAAGCCCCTGGATACGCCGCTGGTTGCGCCACAGAGCTGGGATTTCATGTCCTTTTGCAAAGGCTTGCCGGATTTCGATGATGGAATCCGCTTCAACCTGCACAACAATAAGTGGGGAACCAACTTCCCGATGTGGTGGGAAGGCGATTTCTCCGCTCGTTTCAGGATCGCTCTGGATTAGCCGGTGCGCGACAGCCTCTGGCGTGAGGTGGCGCTATCTGCCGGCTTGGGTGCTTTGGGCGTTTTCGGGAATTTGACGAGGACTTCATTGCCATCCGTCGAGGCACGCGTACGTTCCAGCCGTTCGCGTTCGGCTGTTGCCTGGAGCCAATGTTCGGCATCGCGGCCTTGCGGCCTGCCTTCCATTTCCCAGATCGCGTAGGCTCGCTTGCATATCCACTCATGCCGGGAGGTGTTGCTCATCGTTCCGTCCTTCTTGCGCCGATCTTCTTCCCCGCAATCGATTCCACACGATTAGACTCCCGCCAAAGGCGGTACCTCAAGCTGATCTTGCAGAAGGAGCCGGCAATGCCGGCATTTCGAAGGGGGCCACATGGCGTTTTGCCATGCTCACCAGAAGAACGATTTCACCTGGCATGTGTTCCCGACATATTCTGTGAAATTTCGCTCCAAGGGGGCGGAGGGAGGTACGGTTATTCAGAGCGTGACCGTTCGCTGTTGGCCTCATCGTGCTTGATGTTCCAGTCCTTGTTGGACTTCTGGCCGGGTGGCGTGCGGTGGATGGTGGCATCATCGGAATGGGTGATGTCGCGCGGCTTGGCGCTGGAGACGCCGCTGTTGCGGCGGCCCCGGTCCGAGCGCGTGAACTGTCCTTCGGCGTCTTTGTGGATCTTGTCCTTGCCGCTCACGATCGCGTCCTACTCGTGAATACGATCAGGCAGGACAGGCGGACGGCGCTTGGCTGCCATCAGCAGGTCCAGTTCGACGGAAGACGGGCCGAAGCGAGTAAAGAGGCTTTCGGCCTGCTCGTTCTTGAGACCGTATTTGGTGGCGAATTCGTGAAGACTATAGGGGCGGCCACGCAAGGTGCGGCTGCGTCGTTCGGTTTGGTGAATTTCCGTCATTGCTGATCTCCCCAGGCTGCTTCCTGAGACAAAACCGGCCAGCGCGCTAAAGGTTCCAAATCCGACCTTTCGATGCTCTCCTGGTGGTGAAACGCCGTTTGAGCCTGCTTCGACAGCAAAAAAATGCCGGCAAGTCACAATGGATTTCAATCGGTTAGAAGATGCCGGCGGGCAGGCCGGTCAGAAATGGCTTTATCACGCCTGTGTTACTCTATAAAATGAATCGTGTATCCGGTCCGAGGGAGGAGTCGAGCTGTTGTTTCCGCGTCGATCCGGGCCGGGTCTTGAGGAAGCTGGCTTAATCCATCAGAGGAGACAGACATGATGAATGCACTGCCGCCACTTCACAACGGACATGCCCCGTTTACCCTGCAACAGCTGTTCCGTGTGGCACTTTATGCCTACGAGGAATGGGACAGCGAACTGACGGAGCCGATTGTCACCCATGAAGGCAGGGTCATTCCGATCAGCTTCGTTTTCGAAGCCATGCGCGAATGCACCGATATCGTCCCGGCCAATATCGTCGGCGCCGTCACCGAACGGCTGACCAAGCCCTGGGAAGGCGAGGGACCGCTGGACCAGATGACCTTTTCCACGGCGGCGCGCGTCATGCGCGTTCTGGTGCGCAAGCGCCTTCTTGCTAATGGCACGCCTGATATCGTCGCGCTTTCGACGCGTGCATCCGAAGCGGAACCCCGCGAATAGGCATTCGGGATCGCGGCATTGGCCGCGATCCTATTCCTCGCGGGGAACCCTGCTCATTTCCAGCCGTTGAAACAGGCAGAGAAGGAATGAGCACCATGTTGAGATCCATTCTACACGAAATTATGGGAACGGGCATTCGCGAGGCCCATCTGCCGCGATCGCTGGAACAGTTTCTCGGTGAAAAGAACGTTCTGATCGTCTTTGCGGATGCCGAGGACGACAGGCCGATCGTTCAGGACGAATTGCTGCGCAAATCACAGATGCGGCTGATCGAAGATGATATCGAGGTTTTCACGATCGCCGGCGGCGGCGCATTCTCGCTTTTCGAGGATGGGCGCGACCTCGATGCCGACGAGCTGCGCGATGAGCTTCAGGGGCCGCTCAGCGGCGAATTCGGGCTCGTGCTGGTCGGCATTGACGGCAAAGTGAAGATGCGCTCCAGCGAGCCGATGAGCGTGGAGGATATCAGCCGCGCTGCTGCTATCTCGCCGCCGAGCCACTGAGCTTTCAGAGTTCGAATGCTTCCTTGAGGCCGAGGCTCTTTCGTTCTCGCAGGTCGAGGTCGGCCTCGATATGGGCGATATGGTGAAGCATCAGGTGGCAGGCACGGTCGAGCTCCTTGCTTTCGATCGCTTCGATGATATCGCCATGTTCGGAATGGCCGCAGCTTGAGACCGTCGACTGGCCGTAGAGGGCAATCACCAGCGACGACCGGGCGACCAATTCTTCCATGAAGCGCTGCATGATGGCATTGCCGGAGATCGCGGCGAGCGTCAGGTGGAAATCGCCGGATGCCTTGATCTCGGCCCGTCTTGCTGTCTGGCCGCGCTCGCTCATCAGCCGGCCCTCTTCCAGAAGCAATTGCTTGAGATGCTGGATATCCGAGGGAGTGATGCGGGCGGCCGCGTCCCGCAGGATGCCGGGCTCGACCAGACGGCGGGCGGCAAAGATCTGCCGGGCCTCTTCCGGAGAGGGATAGGCGACGAAGGCGCCGCGGTTTTTCTCGACGCTGACGAGACCTTCGTAGGAAAGCGCCTGCAGGGCGGCGCGCGCCAGCGTGCGGCTGACATTGAAGAGATTGCCGACATCGCTTTCCGACAGTTTCGTGCCGGGTGACAGGCGCCGCTCGACGATAGCCTCCCTGATTGCATCGCGGATCTGCGGGACGCCCGTTTCCTGGGTGTCGTCGTGGCTCATGGCGCTGGCGGCGGATTTCATGAAATCGGTTTCCTTGATGTCGGCAAACCATAGCCGCCTTCGTCTCAAAAGTTAAATAGAATTTGTTCTCATAACGAAGGTCAAATTGTATACGATTTTCTGCACGAATTGAGGACGAAAGCCCATTTTGTGTGCAGTGCGAAAAGTGCCCGAGATTTCGTCGAGCGGCG
Source organism: Rhizobium sp. 1399 (assembly GCF_031455475.1). Taxonomy (NCBI): domain Bacteria; kingdom Pseudomonadati; phylum Pseudomonadota; class Alphaproteobacteria; order Hyphomicrobiales; family Rhizobiaceae; genus Rhizobium; species Rhizobium sp. 1399. The sequence continues at coordinate 15,860 of NZ_JAVDSU010000017.1, forward strand.
TGCTGTCATGAAAAATCCATGGTTTGCAAGGGTTTGAGATGCGGTGATCAAATTGGCACGGCAGATGCATCGTCTTTCTCGAACAGGGGAAGACACGATGTCGAAAGCGGCAGAGATCGATATAGCATCCGTTTCCAAGGTCTATGGCGCGACCACGGCGGTCCATGCCATCAGCCTGAAAATCCCGGCCGGTTCTTATTGCTGCTTCCTGGGGCCGTCAGGCTGCGGCAAGACCTCGACGCTGCGCATGATCGCGGGTCACGAGAGCATTTCATCGGGCGATATCCGTCTCGGCAATGTCGTCGTCACCGATTTCCCGCCAGCAAAACGCGGCACGGCGATGATGTTCCAGTCCTATGCGCTGTTTCCGCATCTCGACCTCGTCGACAACGTCGCCTTCAGCTTGAAGATGAAGGGTGTCGACAAGGATGAGCGCCGCGCCAAGGCGCTGGAGATGCTGAAGCTGATGCAGATGGAGGCCTATGCCAGCAGGCGGCCGGCGCAGCTTTCCGGCGGCCAGCAGCAGCGTGTCGCGTTGGCGCGTGCCCTGATCACCGATCCGGAGGCGCTGCTGCTCGACGAGCCGCTTTCCGCACTCGACCCGTTCCTGAAGATCCGGATGCGGGCGGAACTGAAGAAGCTGCAGAAGACGCTTGGCATCACCTTCGTGCATGTGACGCACAGCCAGGAAGAGGCGATGGCGCTCGCCGATATCATCGTCATCATGAATGACGGCAAGATCGAACAGGCGGCGTCACCGCGGCAGGTCTTCGAAAAGCCGGCGACAGCCTTCGTCGCCCGCTTCATGGGCGATCACAATGTCCTTTCGGGCCGTGTCGCCTCCAGCGAAAACGGCGTGATCGTCATGACGGTGCCGGAGGGGCAGAGCTTTTCCGTGCGCGGGACGGGCAGGGAAGTCGGCGAAGCCGTCGATATCGGCATTCGCACCGACCGCGTACGCCTTCAGGTGGCGACCGAATGGACCCTCGGCTTCAACGGCATCGTCTCCAATATCGAATATCGCGGCTCCTCGGTGAAGATCACCGTCTTTGGGGCTGGCAGCGACGATTTCACCGTCATCGCAAGCGACAGCGATTACTTCGCCAGCCCGGTCTCGGTCGGCGATGCGGTGTCTTTGAGTTGGGCTTTGGAGGATGCCGTCCTCCTTGGCCGCGTTTCCGCATGAACTTCAGCATCAAGAAAAGGGGAACTGCAATGACGACTGAAACGAAAACCACCAAGGCGGAAAAGGGAATTTCCCGCCGCTCGCTTCTGAAGACGGGTGCTGCCGCCGTCGGCGCTATCGCCGGCTCGGGCGCCATCACCGGCTTCCCGACCATCTGGGCGCAGTCCAACATCACGCTTCGCCAGTTCGGCACCGGCGTTTCGAACATCAATGCGATCGCCGAGAAGTGCAAGCAGGACCTCGGCATCACGCTGGAAATGACTGCGACCGATTCCGACGCCGCCGCCCAGCGCGCTGTGACCCAGCCTGACAGCTATGACATTGCCGATATCGAATACTGGATCTGCAAGAAGGTGTTCCCGACCGGCGTTCTGCAGCCAATGGACGTCAAGAAGCTCAAGTATTTCGATAAGGTCGTGCCGATCTTCACGACCGGCAAGCTGAAGGCGGACAGCACGATCGCCCAGGGCACGGCGCCGCACACCGTCGGCTTCGTCGAGGCGCAGGACTCCAAGAAGTTCGCCAAGGAGCAGACCCAGTGGTTCACGATGATGCCGACGATCTACAATGCCGATACGCTCGGCATTCGCCCTGACCTGACCGGCCGCGAAATCACCTCCTGGGCCGACATTCTCGATCCGGCCTATAAGGGCAAGACGGCCATCATCAACGTGCCGTCGATCGGCATCATGGATGCGGCAATGATCGCTGAAGCCTCCGGCAAGATCAAATATGCCGACAAGGGCAACATGACCAAGGAAGAGATCGACAAGACGATCGAATTCCTGATCAAGACCAAGGGCGATGGCCAGTTCCGCGCCTTCTGGAAGAGCTTCGACGAGTCGGTCAACCTGATGGCTTCCGGCGAGGTCGTCATCCAGTCCATGTGGTCGCCGGCCGTTGCTGCCGTCCGCTCGAAGGGCATTGCCTGCACCTTCCAGCCGCTCAAGGAAGGTTACCGCGCATGGGGCGGCGGTCTCGGCCTTGCTGCGCACCTCAAGGGCGCGCAGCTCGATGCCGCCTATGAGTACATCAACTGGTACACGTCCGGCTGGGTCGGCGCCTATCTCAACCGCCAGGGCTATTACTCGGCCTGCCTTGAAACCGCCAAGGGTTTCATGACCGCCGACGAATGGGGCTACTGGATGGAAGGCAAGCCGGCACAGGGCGACATCCTCTCGCCAGAAGGCAAGGTTATGGAGAAGGCCGGCTCGGTTCGCGACGGCGGCTCCTTCGAAGACCGTATCGGCCATATCGCCTGCTGGAACTCCGTCATGGACGAAGACCGCTACATGGTCCGCCGCTGGAACGAGTTCATCGCGGCTTAAGCAAAACCCCCTCCCGCTTGGGAGGGTTGGGGAGGGGTCTTCACCGATCCCTCCCTATTCGGACAGGGCAGATTTCCGAAGGGGGAAGAATGGCCACGATCGCTTCAGAGCAGACGATACCGGCAGCGGAGGCGCCCAAACGCTCCTTCCGGCTTGCGCCATGGGCGATCTCCTATCTGCAGGCGACGCCGCTGATCGCCATTCTGGGCTTCTTCTTCATCCTGCCGATCCTGATGATCGCGGTTGTCAGTTTCTGGGACTATGATTTCGCCGGTATCTATCCCGACTTCCTGACCATGAATTATACCGACACGCTCGGTTCATGGGTGACGTGGAAGACCTATCTCAATACGCTGAAATTCACCGTCATCGTCTGGGGGCTGACGCTCTTCATCGGCTTCTGGGTCGCCTATTTCCTGGCCTTCCATATCCGCAAGACCTCGACGCAGATGATCCTTTTCCTCGTCTGCACCGTGCCCTTCATGACGTCGAACATCATCCGCATGATCTCCTGGATTCCTGTGCTCGGGCGCAACGGCCTCGTCAATTCGGCGCTGGTGGAGATGGGCATCGTGCCGCAGCCGGTGGAATGGCTGCTCTATTCCGATTTCGCCGTAGTGCTCGCCATGGTGCATCTCTACACGCTCTTCATGGTCACGCCGATCTTCAACACGCTGATGCGCATTGACCGCTCGCTGTTCGAAGCGGCGCGTGATGCCGGTGCTTCCGGCTGGCAGGTGCTGTGGAATGTGGTGATCCCGCTTGCCAAGCCCGGCATGGCGATCGGCACGATCTTCGTCGTCACACTCGTCATGGCTGACTTCTCCACCGTGCAGGTCATGTCCGGCGGGCAGAGCGCCTCCGTGGCGCTGATGATGAAGAACCAGATGTCGCTGCTGCAATATCCGGCCGCTGCCGCCAATGCGGTCGTGCTCCTGGTGGTCGTGCTGATGATGGTCGCTGCGATCCTGCGCGTCGTCGATATCCGCAAGGAGCTCTGAGATGAACCGAGAAAAACGCTCCCTCGAATTCTACGTACTTGCCGCCTTCTTCGGCCTTTTCGTGCTCTTTCTCTACGGGCCGCTTTCGGCGATCGTCATCCTCTCCTTTCAGGGGCCAGATGGCGGTTTGACTTTCCCGCTGAACGGCGTTTCGACGCACTGGTTCTTCAATCTCTTCGAAAAGCAGGCGGTCGGTGATTTCGGCGCCTCCTTCCAGCGATCCTTCATTCTCGGCCTGATGGTGATGGTGGTAACCGTCGTCGTCTCGCTGATGGCGGGCCTTGCATTTCGGCGGCGTTTTCGCGGCTCGTCGGTATTGTTTTACGCGACAGTCGCAAGCCTCGTCGTGCCATCGATTATCATCTCGCTCGGCATCGGCGTGGTTTTCCAGCAGGGTGGAATACGGCCCGCGTGGTATTCCTCGGCCTTTGGCGCGCATCTGACCTGGACGCTGCCGTTCGGCGTTCTGATCATGTTTGCCGTCTTCAATCGCTTTTCTCCAGCCTATGAGGAGGCCGCGCGCGATCTCGGGGCGACCTCCTGGCAGACCTTTCGCCATGTCGTGTTGCCGATGATCGCGCCGAGCCTGATCGGCGTCGGCCTGTTCGGCTTTACGCTCTCCTATGATGAGTTCGCCCGCACGCTGATGACGTCCGGCACCTACAATACGCTGCCGCTCGAAATCTACGGCATGACCACGAACGTCACGACGCCGGTGCTCTATGCGCTCGGCACGGTCACGACGCTCTTCTCCTTCACCATCATTCTCGTCGCACTCGGCATCATGACGATGCTTGGCCGGCGCCAGGCAAAGACCCGCTGACATGCGCATATTGATCGTTAATCCCAATACGACTGCTTCCATGACCGAGAAGGCAGCGACCGCGGCGCGTGCGGTCGCCGCTGTCGGCACCGAGATCATCGCCGCGACCTCGCGCATGGGGCCGGTTTCCATCGAGGGGCATTATGACGGGGCGCTTGCCATCCCGGGTCTGCTGACGGAGCTGAAAGAACGGCAGGAGGCCGGTTACGATGCGGCGATCGTCGCCTGCTTCGACGATACGGGGCTCGACGCCGCGCGCACCTTCGCTGATGTGCCTGTTCTCGGGCTCTGCGAATCCGCTGTCGCTACCGCAGGCTTCCTTGCCCAGCGCTTTACGGTGGTGACGACGCTGGAGCGGTCCCGGGTGCTGATCGATAATCTCGTGCGCCGCTATGGCATGGGCAGTCGTGCGAAGGTGAGGGCATCGGATATTCCGGTGCTGGAGCTGGAAGATGCTGCGTCTGGCGCGCTCGGCAAGCTGAGAGCGGAAATCGAACGGGCGCTTTCCGAAGATGGTGCCGAGGCGATCGTGCTTGGCTGTGCCGGCATGACGGATTTGGCGCGCGAATTGCAGGATATCTACGGCGTGCCTGTCATCGATGGGGTCGCGGCTGCCGTCAAGCAGGCGGAAGCACTGGTGTCGCTCGGTCTTTCGACCAGCAAGCGCGGCTCCTATGCCTCGCCGCTGCCGAAACATTTCACCGGCGCTATGAGCGGTTTTGCGCCGATCCGGGCAGTCGGATGAGCATCGCACCGAAGCTCTTGACGGTGCATAGTGCCAAGTTTCTGCTTTACTTTTCCCCCTCGCGTGAGAATTGTCACAGCCGATCATCACGCTGAGAGGAGAGCCGTGCCATGTCGATCGACGAAGATCTGATCCGCATCGCGGAACAGGAAAAGGCACTGAGCTTTGATGCCTTCGATCTGACGACTGCATGGCAGCTTGGCAAGCTCTTGCAGGAACTCGCAACCGAGCGCGGCCTCGGGATTGCCATCGATATTACGCTGCATTCCATGCCGGTGTTCTATGCGGCCTTGCCGGGTGTGACGCCTGATAACGTCAATTGGGTCCGCCGCAAGCGCAACATGGTGTTCCGCTATTTCCGCAGCAGCTATGCCTCCGGCCTCAAGCTCCAGAAGGAAGGCAAGACGGTTGAGGACAACGGGCTTCCTCCCGCTGATTATGCCCCGCATGGCGGCAGCTTCCCGATCAATGTCAGGGGCACGGGCTGCATCGGCGCCGTCACCGTATCCGGCCTGCCGCAGCGCGACGACCACAATCTCGCGGTCGAGGCCCTGGCGCTGATCCTGGCGAAGGATCTTGAAAGCCTGCGGCTTGCGTGAAGCCTGCCGCATTTTCGACAAATAAAAGCCACGGAAATTGCAGGATCGCGATCCGTTCCCGGTGACGGTTATAATTCGTGACGATAAGGTGCGCCCGGTTTTGTGACTTGCTGCCGGGACATCATGTTACGTTTGCTCTTTGCCTTTGCTGCCATTGGTTTCAGCCTTTTCCTCGCCTCCTGCAATACGCTCTCGAAGGAAGAATGCGTCGCCGCCGACTGGCGGGTGATCGGTGAATCCGACGGCGCTGCCGGCTACGAGCCGCAGGAGCGTTTTGCAGCGCATGCCAAATCCTGCGAGCGGGTGAAGATCGTGCCCGATCAGACGATCTGGTATCAGGGTTATCAGGCGGGTCTCGTGCGCTATTGCACGCCAATGAGCGGCCTGATGCACGGGCAGGCGGGTCACGGCTACTCCAATGTCTGCCCTCCGGAGACGGCAGCAGGCTTCCTGCGCGGCTATACGCTCGGGAACCGCCAGCATTCGCTACAATCACGGCTAAGCTCGCTGCAGGGCGACTACGGATCGAAGGAAGCCGAGATCGACGACCTGTCGCGCAAGCTCAAGGATGCGCCTGATGCGGACCGGCATGATATCCGCCGGCGGATGGACGATCTCGAAGACGATATGCGTCGCATTCGCAGAGAGCAGCGCGACGTTGAGGACGAACTCGATGACGCGAGCGCTGAGGTGCAATGGTTCCAGCAGAACCCGGACGCAGCGCCGCCGGTCGCGCCCGGCTATTGAGGCTTTTCCTCAGAGCTTGCCGCCGGCTTCGCTGATGCCCTTGGTCAGACTGCCCGTTGCCGGGAAGAGCGGGATGAGGCAGGCCTGCAGGGCGTGGTAGATGTCGCCCTTGCCGGGGAAAAGCGAGTGTGAGGGCACGAGGTCTTCCGTCAGTTCCTCGTGCCAGCCGCCGTTCTTGTGGTCGATGAAGCTGCGCTCGATCACGTTCCAGATCTTGCGGTAGCATTCTTCGTGATAATCGCTCGGCAGGTGTTCGTTGAGGAAGTGCGCAGCAGCCGCACCCTCGCAGGCCGGCCACCAGAGCTTGTTGCGCTTGGCCGGTTTATCGGCCCAGTCGAGCGTATAGAAGAAGCCGCCCTTGTGGTTGTCCCAGCCGAGCACCATGGATTGCTCGAAGAGGGCCTTTGCCGCATCCGGCATCCATTCTATGCGCTTGCCGCCGAGCGCCCAGAGCTGCAGGATCAGGCGGGTCCATTCCAGCCAGTGGCCGGGCGTCGTGCCGGCCGGACGGAACATTTCGTTCGGATGATAGTAATTTTTGTCGAGGTTCCATTCGGCATCGAAATGCTCGGCGACGCGCCAGCCGACGGAGCCAGCCGAACGGCGGATGACGAGGTCGGCGATGCTCTCGGCCTTGGTGAGGTAATCCCGATCGCCAGTCGCTTCGAATGCGGCCATCAGCGCTTCGGTGAGGTGCATGTTGGAGTTCTGGCCACGATAGGCGCCGCCATCGAGCGGCTGCCAGTCGGCGGTGAATTCCTCTGCGATGGCACCGTGCTTGGCTTCCCAGAACCTCGTGTTCAGGACCTCGGTGATATCGGCGAGCATGCCGTCTGCCAGGGGATGGCCGATCGTCTTTGCCGAGGAGGCGGCGAGCAGCACGAAGGCGTGGCCGTAACCCTGCTTGTTGGAATCAACCGGGCCTTCATTGTTCAGCGACCAGAAGTAACCGCCATTCTTGCGGTCGCGGTGGTGGTTCCACAGATAGTCCATGCCGTGGTCGACGATATCGGCGGCACCGGGGCGGCCGAGCAAGGTGCCGATCGAGAAGCAATGGACGGCGCGCGATGCGATATGGATCGGACGCACCTGTCCCTCGGCATTAAGCGGCTTGCCAGCGTCGTCGAGATCGTAGAAGCCGCCTTTGGGATTGATGGAGTTATGCTGGAAGAAATCAAAGAGGCCGTTGGCCTGCGAGAGCAGCCAGCCGCGATGATAGGCGCGGGTGGACCAGTTGCCGAGTGCAGGTGCCATGATACTCCTCCGAATTCGTGCACAATGCCTTTAGGAAAACGCCTATATAGAGGTCGGGCGAGTCTGTCATCCGCCAAGGCTTGCAATAGCCTAAACCGATAGGCATATGTTGACATAAAGATATCTTTATGTGATTTGTCGTTTCCGATCTTATGATCCTGTGATGTCAAGGAGCCTTCCCGTGTTCGATAATCTCTTTGGTCCCGAAGGGGGCAAGCGTGATGGCAGTGAAGTGTTTGCGGCGCTGAGACAAGCTGCCAGCGAGCGCATCCTCGTTCTTGACGGCGCCATGGGCACGCAGATCCAGGGCCTGGGCTTCGATGAAGACCACTTCCGAGGTGACCGTTTCATTGGCTGCGCCTGCCATCAGAAGGGCAATAACGACCTGCTGATCCTGTCGCAGCCGGACGCGATCGAGGAAATCCACTATAAGTATGCCAAGGCCGGCGCCGATATCCTCGAAACCAATACCTTCTCGTCGACCCGCATTGCGCAGGCCGATTATCAGATGGAAGGCGAGGTCTATGCGCTGAACAAGGAAGGCGCGGAGATCGTTCGACGCGCCGCCCAGCGTGCCGAACGCGAAGACGGTAAGCGCCGCTTTGTTGCCGGCGCCATTGGCCCGACAAACCGCACGGCCTCCATCTCGCCCGACGTCAACAATCCGGGCTTCCGCGCCGTGACTTTCGACGACCTGCGCGATGCCTATGCAGAACAGATCGACGGCCTGATTGACGGCGGCGCCGACATCATCCTGATCGAGACGATCTTCGATACGCTGAATGCCAAGGCTGCGATCTTTGCCTGCGAGGAGCGTTTTGAGGCCAAGGGCATCCGCCTGCCGGTCATGATCTCCGGCACCATCACCGATCTCTCGGGCCGTACGCTGTCCGGCCAGACGCCGAGCGCCTTCTGGAACTCGGTGCGCCATGCCAACCCGTTCACCATCGGCCTCAACTGCGCGCTCGGCGCCAATGCGATGCGCCCGCATCTGCAGGAGCTTTCGGGCGTTGCCGATACCTTCATCTGCGCCTATCCGAATGCCGGCCTGCCGAACGAGTTCGGCCAGTATGACGAGACGCCGGAACTGATGGCGGCGCAGATCGACAGCTTCGCCCGCGAAGGCCTCGTCAACATCGTCGGCGGCTGCTGCGGTTCCACGCCCGAACATATCAGGATGATCGCGGAGACGGTGGCCAAGTACAAGCCGCGCCCGATCCCCGAGCATCGCCCTTTCATGTCGCTGTCGGGTCTCGAACCCTTCGAGCTGACCAAGGATATTCCCTTCGTCAATGTCGGCGAGCGCACCAACGTCACTGGTTCGGCACGCTTCCGCAAGCTGATCACTAATGCCGATTTCACGGCAGCGCTCGATGTTGCCCGCGACCAGGTCGAGAATGGCGCGCAGGTGATCGACATCAACATGGACGAAGGGCTGATCGATTCCGAAAAGGCGATGGTCGAGTTCCTGAACCTGATTGCTGCCGAGCCCGATATTGCCCGCGTGCCCGTCATGATCGATAGCTCGAAGTTCTCGATCATCGAATCCGGCCTGAAGCGCGTTCAGGGCAAGCCGATCGTCAACTCGATCTCTCTGAAGGAAGGTGAAGAAAATTTCCTCGCCCAGGCACGTCTGCTGCACAATTACGGTGCGGCCGTGGTCGTCATGGCTTTCGACGAGACGGGGCAGGCGGACAGCTACCAGCGCAAGGTGGACATCTGCACGCGCGCCTACAAGCTTTTGACGGAGAAGGTCGGCTTCCCGCCCGAAGACATCATCTTCGACCCGAACATCTTCGCTGTCGCGACCGGCATCGAGGAGCACAACAACTACGGTGTTGATTTCATCGAGGCGACGCGCACGATCCGCAAGACCATGCCGCTCGTCCATATCTCCGGCGGTGTGTCGAACCTTTCCTTCTCCTTCCGCGGCAATGAGCCGGTGCGCGAGGCGATGCATGCCGTGTTCCTCTATCACGCCATTCAGGCGGGTATGGACATGGGCATAGTCAATGCCGGCCAGCTTGCCGTCTATGACCAGATCGATCCGGACCTGCGTGAAGCCTGCGAAGACGTGGTGCTGAACCGTCGTCCCGACGGAACCGAGCGGCTGCTGGAAGTGGCCGAGCGTTTCCGCGGAGCTGCCGGCAAGGAAGGCAAGGTTCAGGACCTGTCCTGGCGCGAGTGGAGTGTGGCGAAGCGCCTCGAACATGCGCTGGTCAACGGCATTACCGAATATATCGAGGCCGATACCGAGGAAGCCCGCCAGGAGGCGGCTCGTCCGCTGCATGTCATCGAAGGCCCGTTGATGGCCGGCATGAATGTGGTCGGCGATCTCTTCGGCTCGGGCAAGATGTTCCTGCCGCAGGTGGTGAAGTCCGCCCGTGTCATGAAGCAGGCCGTTGCCGTGCTTCTCCCCTACATGGAGGAGGAGAAGCGCCAGAATGGCGGTGAAGAACGCAAGTCTGCCGGCAAGATCCTGATGGCGACCGTCAAGGGTGACGTGCACGATATCGGCAAGAACATCGTCGGCGTCGTGCTCGCCTGCAACAATTATGAGATCATCGATCTCGGCGTCATGGTGCCGGCAACGAAAATCCTCGAAACGGCTATTGCCGAGAAGGTCGATATCATCGGTCTCTCCGGACTGATCACGCCGTCGCTCGACGAGATGGTGCATGTGGCGGCCGAAATGGAGCGGCAGGGCTTCGACATTCCGCTTTTGATCGGCGGGGCGACGACCAGCCGCGTGCATACGGCCGTCAAGATCCATCCGGGCTACAACAAGGGCCAGTCGATCTACGTGACGGATGCCAGCCGCGCCGTTGGCGTCGTGTCCTCGCTGCTCTCGCCGGAAAACCGCCAGGGCTATATTGACGACATCAGGGCTGAATATGCCAAGGTTGCTGCCGCTCATGCGCGCAGCGAAGCCGAAAAGGTGCGCCTGCCGCTTTCGCGTGCCCGCGAAAATGCGCAGAAGGTCGATTGGGCGGCCTATAAGCCGAGCAAGCCGAGCTTCCTCGGCACCAAGGTGTTCGAAGACTACGATCTGGCCGAGCTTGCAAAGTACATCGACTGGACACCGTTCTTCCAGACCTGGGAGCTGCGTGGCCGCTACCCGGCGATCCTCGAGGATGAGAAGCAGGGTGAAGCTGCACGTGCGCTCTGGAACGACGCCCAGGCGATGCTGAAGAAGATCATCGACGAGAAGTGGTTCCGGCCGCGCGCCGTCATCGGCTTCTGGCCGGCTGGTACCGTCGGCGACGATATCCGCCTCTTCAAGGGCGATGCGCGCAAGGAGGAGTTGGCGACGTTCTACACGCTTCGCCAGCAGCTTTCGAAGCGCGACGGCCGCCCGAACGTGGCGTTGTCGGATTTCGTGGCGCCGGTCGATAGCGGTGTGCAGGACTATGTCGGCGGCTTCGTAGTGACGGCCGGCTTCGAGGAGATTGCCATTGCAGAACGTTTCGAGCGTTCGAACGACGACTATTCCTCGATCCTCGTCAAGGCGCTCGCCGACCGCTTCGCCGAGGCCTTCGCCGAGCGCATGCATGAGCGCGTGCGCCGCGAATATTGGGGTTATGCCAAGGACGAGACGCTCTCCAACGAGGATCTCATCACCGAAGCCTATGCCGGCATCCGCCCGGCGCCCGGCTATCCGGCCCAGCCCGACCACACCGAGAAGAAGACGCTGTTTTCTCTTCTCGACGCGGAAAATACCGCTGGCGTGAAGCTGACCGAGAGCTATGCGATGTGGCCCGGTTCGTCGGTGTCAGGCATCTATATTGGTCACCCTGACTCTTACTATTTCGGTGTTGCCAAGGTGGAGCGTGACCAGGTGGAAGACTATGCCAAGCGCAAGGGCATGGACGTCACCGAGGTCGAGCGCTGGCTCGGTCCGGTGCTCAACTACGTGCCGCGCAAGATCAATGAAGAGATCGAAGACGCGGCCTGAATTCTGAGTCTCTCCCGTCGCTTAAAGCGGCAGGCTCAGTGGTCGATTCAATGAATGGAAAAGCCGGGAAGTGATTCACTTTCCGGCTTTATCTTTCTGAATTGAAATGAAAAAATTAGCCCGCTCCAATCGTCAGCTCGGCGACGAAGTCATAGGCATCGCCACGATAAAGCGAGCGGGTGAATTCCACCGCGCGGCCGGAACCGAGATAGGAAATACGCTCGATGGAGAGCCCGGCCTGGCCAACGGGGACGCCGAGCAGATTGGCGTCGGCTTCCTTCATGTTGGTGGCGGATATGCGCTGGACGGCGCGCACCGGGCGTACGCCCCGTCGTTCCAGCTCGGCATAGAGCGAATTGGTGACAGCAGAGGGATCGGGCAGGAATTCGCCTGATACGCTCGCATGTTCGATCGCCAAGGGCTCGTCGTCGGCTATGCGCAGGCGGGAGAGGCGCGAGACCTTGATGTCGGTGCCGAGGCCGAGGATCATCATCTCGTCAGGCGAGGGGGTGTGGATACCCTTGTGCAGCCATTCGGAGCGGGCGGTCATGCCGCGCCGGGCCATGTCCTCAGTGAAGGAAGTAAGCTGCGACAGGCGCTGTTCGACTTTCGAAACCGGCTTTGCGACGAAGGTGCCGGAGCCATGGCGACGCACGAGCAGGCCATCGGCTACAAGCTCGTCGATCGCCTTGCGCACGGTGACGCGGCTGACGGCGGCAAATTCGGCGATGTCGCGTTCCGGGGGCAGGGCATCGCCATGGGCGAGTGTGCCGGTGCGCACGGCATCTTCGAGTGTGCGGCGCAGCTTCACATAGAGTGGGCCGGTGCCGCCGGCCTGCAAGCGTTCGGGTGAAAGGATGGAGGCGAGATCGTCGGTCATGCCACGCCTCTCTGCCGTTCGTTCCGAAGCTTTATGGCAAGGTCGACGGCGCCCTGCAGCGCATCGGCCTTTGGTTCTACGAGAAGGGCCTTGTGCCGATCGGCAAGCCACGGATGGTAGGCTTTGGCCAGTCCGCCAAGCAGGCAGATGGACGGGCATTCCGCCCATGAGAGTGCATCGAGGCTTTCGCTGATAGCGCGCGCTGCATCCTTGACGATCTCGATTGCAGTAACATCGCCGGCCTGAGCGCCTTCGAAGACCATCGGTGCAAAACGCGCGAAGTCTGCCGGCCGGGCCGTATGGGCAAATTCGACGACGCGTTCCGGATCGTTGCCGTATTCGGCCATGACCTTTTCCGTCAACGGTGAGGCAGCGCGAACTTTATCATGGGCAAGCAGGGATTTTTCCAGGAGATCGCGGCCAAGCCGGGCGCCGCTTGCCTGATCGCCGACGATCGAACCCCAGCCGCCGATCCCATGCAGTTTGCCGTCCCGGCGGGCATTATAAACGGAGCCGGTTCCGAGAGCGCCGACAATGCCGTCGCCGTCTCCGAGCGCGCCCTGCAGCGAAATCAGCGCGTCGGTGACGACCTGGCCGTTTCTGAAGGGAAGAGCCTTTTCGATGCGCTTGCCGTAATCGCCGACATTGGCACCGGCGACACCGATGACAGCGGTGGCGGTGGAAACGGTTTCATTTTCAAATCCTGCATCACGCAGAGCCTGACGAGCGGATTCGACGATATTGACGAGAGAGTTTTCCAGATCGGAAAGGATGTTGGCAGGGCCCGCCTTGCCGCGGCCAATGACATTGCCCATTCTGTCCGCAACTGCGGCTCGGCAGCTTGTTCCACCGCCATCTACACCGATTGCAAGTTCCGTCATCGGACCTCCGGATACGCTGTTCCCTTATGTTTTTTAATACAATACCAAAAAAATACCATTTACCAAGCAGAAATGATCGGAAAATTCCTTGTTTTTAACATATTGATTTTAAATGATAAAATTTTTTTATGAATTTTCTCAGGTCCAGAAGTTAATTTCGGCTGGACAATTGGTATTTTTTTGGCCTTAATTCGGGAAAAGGGAACAGCGTATCGAGGCATGTGAAAACCGGCAAAGAAAAACAGCGCCGGCCAGGTTTCGAGAAAGGTGCAGGCAACGATCCGCAGGAGCCGACATGGCTCACGGAAGCGCGCGGCATCCTTCCAAGTTTTCCCTTATTTTCTGGCGCCCGGTTCAGTGTATCGGGAGGGCGCAGCGTCCGGCCGGGGGCTATCGTCTTCCGTGTCGACAGAGCTTCGGAGCCGGCAATCTTGGCGGCTCTAAAAGGGGCGTTGGGTGTTTCCTCAGACACGCCAACTGCTTGTTTCAGATCGAAAACAGCGCCTATCGGCGCTCAAAACAGGAGAGGGAAATGAAAAACACTGCTCTGAAAAGCTTGCTGCTTGCCTCCAGCCTGCTGTCGTCGGCCGGCCTCGTTCATGCCGCTGACGTGACGCTTACCGTTGAAAGCTGGCGTAACGACGACCTGCAGATCTGGCAGGAAAAGATCATCCCGGCTTTCGAAGCCAAGAACCCGGGCATCAAGATCGTCTTCTCGCCGACCGCTCCGACTGAATACAATGCTTCGCTGAACGCCAAGCTCGACGCCGGTTCCGCAGGCGACATCATCACCTGCCGTCCGTTCGACGCATCGCTCGAACTCTTCAACAAGAAGCAGCTCGTCGATCTGACCAGCCTGTCCGGCATGGAGAACTTCTCGCCGGTCGCCAAGGCTGCATGGTCGACGGACGACGGCAAGTCGACCTTCTGCGTGCCGATGGCTTCGGTCATCCACGGCTTCATCTACAACAAGGATGCCTTCGACAAGCTCGGCATCGCCATTCCGAAGACGGAAGACGAGTTCTTCGCGGCCCTCGACAAGATCAAGGCTGACGGCACCTACATCCCGCTCGCCATGGGCACGAAGGATCTCTGGGAAGCAGCTACCATGGGCTACCAGAATATCGGCCCGAACTACTGGAAGGGTGAAGAGGGCCGCGAAGCTCTTATCGCCGGCAAGCAGAAGCTGACGGACGCCGACTGGGTCAAGCCCTATGAAGAGCTTGCCAAGTGGAAGCCCTATCTCGGCGACGGTTTCGAAGCCCAGACCTACTCGGACAGCCAGAACCTCTTCACACTCGGCCGCGCCGCCATCTATCCGGCAGGCTCCTGGGAAATCTCGCTGTTCAACACGCAGGCGCAGTTCAAGATGGGCGCCTTCCCGCCGCCGGTTCCGAAGGCTGGCGACCAGGGCTATATCTCCGACCATCCGGATATCGGCGTTGCCCTGAACGCCAAGAGCACGCACCAGGAAGAAGCCAAGAAGTTCCTCACCTGGGTCGCTTCGCCTGAATTCGCAGACATCTATGCGAACTCCCTGCCAGGCTTCTTCAGCCTGAACTCCAACCCGGTCAAGATGAGCGATCCGCTCGCTCAGGAATTCGTTTCCTGGCGCGGCCCGTACAAGTCGACCGTCCGCTCGACCTATCAGATCCTGTCGCGCGGCACGCCGAACCTCGAAAACGAGACCTGGGTTGAATCGGCAAACGTGATCAACGGCACGGACACCCCGGCCGCTGCTGCCGAAAAGCTCCAGAAGGGCCTCGACAGCTGGTACAAGCCGGCGAAGTAAGGTTTTGAAGGTGAGGGGCGGTCCTTCCGGCCGCCCCTTATCGGCCTGCCGGCCATCTTGTCCCGCGAGGGGCGGGAGACTCGCAGCCGCCTCGTGGCCCATGGTTTTCAGGTATGGGCATGCCTGCTCTCCGAATAGAAGGAGAGGGGGAGTGAGGGGCAAGATTTCCACCTGCGCTGCGCCCTCCGGCCCAGCCAATAAGAACAGGCAAAAGCCATGAGCGAAGCCGACAATGCAGTCGACCTGATCCCGATCAAGCGTCCCATACGCTGGCATATCGGCATCTTCCTTCTCCCGGCATTGATCGTCTATTCGGCGATCATGGTCCTGCCGCTGATCGAAACGCTCCGGCTTTCCTTCTACAATACAGTTGATGGCGCCCCGGCCTTCGTTGGGTTTGCCAATTACAAGGTTCTCTTAGGCGACGCCCGCTGGGCGCACGACTTCTGGAACGCGCTCCGCAACAACCTGATCTTCTTCGCCATCCATATGTGCGTGCAGAATCCGATCGGGATTGCGTTGGCCGCGCTACTGTCGACGCCGCGGCTGCGTTTCGTCGCCTTCTACCGTACGGCAATCTTCCTACCGACGCTGCTCTCCTTCGTCATCGTCGGCTTCATCTGGAAGCTGATCCTCTCGCCGATCTGGGGTGTGGCGCCCTGGCTGATGAGCCTCGTCGGCATGAAATGGGCCTTTGCGCCCTGGCTCGGCCAGTCCGGCCCGGCTCTAGTCGCCGTGTCACTGATCTCCAACTGGCAATATATCGGCATTCCGATGATGCTGATCTATGCCGCGCTGCTCAGCATTCCAGAAGAAGTGATCGAGGCCGCCGAATGCGATGGCATTACCGGCTGGGCGCAGTTCTGGAAGATCAAGCTGCCGCTTATCCTGCCGGCAATTGGCATCATCTCGATCCTGACCTTCGTCGGCAACTTCAATGCCTTCGACCTGATCTACACGGTGCAGGGCGCGCTTGCCGGCCCCGACATGTCCACGGATATTCTGGGCACGCTGCTCTACCGCACCTTCTTCGGTTTCCAGCTGCAGCTCGGCGATCGGTCCATGGGCGCGACGATCGCGACGGTGATGTTCCTCATCATCCTTGCCGGCGTGTCCTTCTATCTTTTCGCTATCCAGCGGCGCATGCGCCGCTACCAGTTCTGAGGAGTGTGAGCCCCATGTCGAACAGAGCGCGCACATCCCCCATCCGTGCCGGCCTCGTGCATCTGGCGCTGATCGGTTACACGCTGATTGCCATCTTTCCGGTGTTCCTGACGATCGTTAATTCGTTCAAGGACCGCAATTCGATCTTCCGGTCGCCGCTGCAGGTGCCGACGCCTTCGACCTTCAGCCTCGTCGGTTACCAGACGGTACTGGGGCAGGGTGACTTCGCCACCTATTTCCAGAACAGCTTCATCGTGACGATCGTTGCGATCTTCCTTGTGCTGCTGTTCGGGGCGATGGCCGCCTTTGCGCTGTCGGAATACCGCTTCAAGGGCAATACGCTGATGGGCCTCTATATGGCGATCGGCATCATGATCCCGATCCGCCTCGGCACGGTCGCCATCCTGCAGGGCATGGTCGCGACCGGCCTCGTCAATACACTGACGGCCCTGATCCTCGTCTATACGGCGCAGGGTATCCCGCTTGCGATCTTCATCCTGTCGGAATTCATGCGCACGGTTTCCGACGACCTGAAGAACGCCGGTCGTATCGACGGGCTCTCGGAATATTCGATTTTCTTCCGCCTTGTGCTGCCGCTGGTGCGGCCGGCTATGGCGACGGTCGCCGTCTTCACGATGATCCCGATCTGGAACGACCTGTGGTTTCCGCTGATCCTGGCGCCATCCGAAGCCACCAAGACCGTGACGCTCGGTTCGCAGATCTTCATCGGCCAGTTCGTCACCAATTGGAATGCGGTTCTGGCAGCACTGTCGCTGGCGATCCTGCCGATCCTCGTTCTCTACGTCATCTTCTCGCGGCAGCTGATCCGCGGCATTACCTCGGGAGCTGTCAAGTGAGCCAATCCGAAAAGCCGATCCGTGTTCTCGTTGCCGGCCTCGGCAATATGGGCCGCAGCCATGCGCTCGCCTATCACAACAATCCGGGCTTCGAGATCGTCGGCCTCGTCAATCGCTCCAAGCCGTCGCAGCTCGCCCCGGAACTGGATCAATACACGATCCATCCTGACTTCATGACGGCGCTTGCCGAACTGAAGCCGGATCTCTGCTCGATCAACACCTATTCCGACAGCCATGCCGATTACGCTGTGGCTGCCTTTGAGGCCGGCTGTGACGTCTTCGTCGAAAAGCCGCTCGCAACGACGGTTGCCGATGCGGAGCGCGTCGTGGCCGCGGCGAAGAAGGCCGGCAAGAAGCTGGTCATCGGTTACATCCTTCGCCACCATCCATCCTGGAAGAAGCTGATCGAGGAGGCGCGGAAGCTCGGCGGCCCCTATGTCTTCCGCATGAACCTCAATCAGCAGTCCAGCGGCCCGACCTGGGCGACGCACAAGTCGCTGATGCAGACGACATCGCCGATCGTCGATTGCGGCGTCCACTATGTCGACGTCATGTGCCAGATCACCGATGCCAAGGCTGTCGAGGTACGCGGCATGGGCCTGCGGCTGTCGAACGAGATTGCGCCCGACATGTATAATTACGGCCACCTGCAGGTGCTCTATGAAGACGGTTCCGTCGGCTGGTACGAGGCCGGCTGGGGACCGATGATTTCCGAGACTGCTTTCTTCGTGAAGGACGTCATGTCGCCGAACGGCGCGGTTTCGATCGTCATGGATCCGAAGGCGAAGTCCGACGATATCGACACGCATACCAAGACATCCGTCATCCGGCTGCATACGGCAGAGACCGGCCCGGACGGCAAATTCATCCGTCCCGATCAGGACATGACGATGGAAGGCGAGCCCGGCCATCAGGCGCTTTGCGACCTGGAACAGGCCTTCGTGCTGCGCGCTGTCAGCGAAGATCTGGACCTTACCCGCCATATGGATGACGCCGTGGCCTCGCTGCGCATCTGCCTTGCCGCTGACGAAAGCGTGCGCACCGGCCGACCGGTTAGACTATAAGGAAAGACTAGTGGGATCGCTTCAACTCAAATCCATCCGCAAGGCCTATGGCACGCATGATGTGCTGAAGGGCATCGACCTCGAGGTCAAAGACGGCGAATTCGTCATTTTCGTCGGCCCTTCCGGCTGCGGAAAATCAACCCTGCTTCGCAGCATTGCCGGCCTGGAAGACGTGACCTCGGGCGCCGTCATCATCAACGGCCGCGATGAGACGCTGACACCGCCGGCCAAACGCGGTATCGCCATGGTGTTCCAGTCCTACGCGCTCTATCCGCACCTGACGGTCAAGGACAACATGGGCCTCGGTCTCAAGCAAGCCGGTACGGCCAAGGACGAGATCGAGAAGCGGGTGAGCAAGGCGTCGTCGATGCTGTCACTCGAGCAATATCTGGCGCGTCGCCCGGCCGAGCTTTCTGGTGGTCAGCGCCAGCGCGTGGCGATCGGCCGTGCGATCGTGCGCGAGCCGGAACTCTTCCTGTTCGATGAGCCGCTCTCCAACCTCGACGCAGCGTTGCGTGTGCAGACGCGCCTCGAAATCGCTCGCCTGCACCGCAGCCTCAAGGCGACGATGATATACGTCACCCACGATCAGGTCGAAGCCATGACGCTCGCCGACAAGATCGTGGTGCTGAATGCCGGTGCAATCGAGCAGATCGGTTCGCCGATGGAACTCTATAACCGCCCGGCCAACACATTCGTCGCCGGCTTCATCGGCTCGCCGCAGATGAACTTCATTGCCGGCGACAAGGTCGGCGATGTTGACGCAAAAACGGTCGGCATCCGCCCCGAACACCTGACGCTGTCTCGCGACAGCGGCACCTGGAAGGCGAAGACTGTGCATGTCGAGCATCTCGGCGCCGACACAATCGTCTATCTGGAATCCGACCAGTGCGGCCTGCTGACCGCGCGTCTCTTCGGCGAGCATAAGTATGAACCCGATGAGATTGTCTACGCGACGCCCGATGGCGGCCACGTCCATCGCTTCGATGCGAACGACCAAGCGATCCGCTGATTGCCACCTGAAAGAAACGCCCCGCCATCGAGCGGGGCTATTTCTTTCGATCGACAGGTAGATGGTCAGCGTTGAAAAATCCGGCCATCGATGATGATCAGGCTCGCCATGACCAGGATCATGCCGCCAAACTCGAACGTCTCCAGTCTCTCGCCGAGAAACACCGTACCCAGTAGGATCGCGCTGACAGGCACCAGCAGCGTCACGAGGGAAGCATTGGTCGCTCCGGCCGAGGCGATGAGATTGAAATAGAGAATGAAAGCGAAGGCAGTGGTCAGGATCGCGAGAACCAGCACGGCCATCCATATCGAAACAGACGACGTGACCATGTCGGCCGGGCTGTAGAAAAAGAAAACGATCGGCAGCATGAGGATGGTAGCGCCTGTCAGTTGGCCGGTCGCGACCACCGTCGGACTTATGCCTTTGAAGCGCTTGGCGTAGACCACGGCGAAGGCATAGGAGACGGCGGCTCCGATGACTGCGAGTTTTGCCCATGTGGGGCCGCCAAGATTGGATAGAAGCCCTGGGCCGATCATGACGGCGGCGCCTGCGATGCCGATAGCGACGCCCGCAATCTTCACGGTTGAGATCTTTTCATCCGGCGTCAGCGCGTTTGCTACGAGGATCGTCCAAAGAGGTGTTGTTGCATAGAACACCGAGGCGGGGCCGGCGCCGATTTCCGTTTGGCCAGTGAAGATCAGCGAGAACGGAATGACGTTGTTGAGCAGGGCGAGACACAGGAAAGAGCCGGGCCGGGTGAGAACGGGCACGAAGGAAATGCCGCGCAACCTTAACCAGAGATGCAGGACCAGCGCGGCAATCACCACGCGATAAAGGACAAGGGCCAAGGGCGGAATTTCGGACACGGCTATGCGGGCGAAGAAGAAGGACCCGCCCCAAAGTGCGCCCAGGAGCACGAGCTGGCCCCAATCCTTCGCCGACATTGATTGTGTCATCGCTTCGGTGCGCAAAGCCGTCATCCAATAGATGAAGATATGCCTTGCACTCTATCCCCGGTTGGGGCGGCCGACAGCAACGGAACAATCCAGATATCCGAATTCTATGGAATCTGGTGCTGTCTTATCCCGATCGTCCGGATTGATATGTCTGGACCGAATTCCAGGGGATCAGCCGAGAACAGGGCGCATGAAGCTGCGCTCATAGCTGATGATGCTCCGGTTACGCTTGTCGAGTTCGAAGGCGGCCTGGCATTCCGGGTCGCTTGCCATACGAGTGCGATAGTCCTCATAGGCGGCAAGGCTCGGGAAGGAAAACAGCGCCACGGCAATGTTGTTTGCGCCTTCCGATGGCAGGAAATAGCCGTGATGAGTGCCGCCCATCCTGTTGACGATCGGAATCCAGAGCCGGGCGTATTCCTCGAATTCAGCGAGCTTGTATGGATCGATGACGTATCGCAGATAGCAGGTAATCATTGAAATACCCCATTGTAGAAAAAGTCGGGCGAACGGCCGCCCGGCCCGTGTTGCCCATTCAGTTTCGTGAGGTCAGCCGGCCTGTTAGTTCCTCGATGCCGACTTCAGCCTCGATACTGTCTCCCTTGGCCAGAAGATAGAGGCCGAGGCCAAAGGTGAGGGCGGCGATGAACAGCAGATAATAGGCATGCGCCATCGGGTTGATCGGCAGCAGGGCGGCGACGGCAAGTGGCGTCAGCCCGCCGAAGATCGCGTAAGAGACATTGTAGGAGAAGGAGAGGCCGCTGAAGCGGACGCGGGCCGGAAAAGCGCGCACCATCACATAGGGCACTGCGCCGACCATGCCGACGGCGAGGCCCATGATGGCATAGAGCACGAAGAGGACCGTCAGCGAAACCGCGGCATAGCTGTAGAAGGCGAAGGTAGCGATGGCGAAGAAGATGCTTGAGACCAGGAAGAAGCGCCCGGAGCCGACACGGTCGACGATCGCGCCGGCTGCTGCCGTGCCGAAGATCAGGAACAGCGTGCCGAAGCTCGTGGCAGCCAGCGATTGCTGGGCGCTGTAGCCGTACTGCTTCTGCAGGAAGGTTGCCGTCATCAGCGTCGTCACGACGATGCCGGCAGACAGGATCCAGGTCAGCAGAATGGAGATAACGACACCGCGGGGGTAATCGCGCAGCACAGCCTTCAGCGGCAGTTCCGGCACCAGCGAGCGGCTCTGTTTCATCTCCGAGAAGATCGGCGTTTCCTGCAGCCACTGGCGGAGATAGACGGCAACAAGGCCGAAGATCCCGCCGATGAAGAAGGGCAGGCGCCATGCATAAGCGGCGATATCGTCAGGCGTGAAAACCGTATTGATGATCGTGGCGATGAAGGAGCCGAAGAGAATTCCGAGCGTCAGGCCCGAGCAGAGGAAGCCGCAGGCAAAGCCGACGCGGCGGAAGGGAACATGCTCGGCAACGAAGGTCCAGGCGCCGGGAACCTCGCCGCCGATCGCCGCACCCTGGAGGATGCGCATCAGAATGAGAAGTACGGGGGCTGCGACGCCGATCGAAGCATAGGTCGGCATGGCGGCCATGCCGAGCGTCGAGAGCGCCATCAGCAGGATCGAGAAGGCGAAGACCTTCTTGCGGCCGAAGAGGTCACCGAAATGGGCAAGCACGATGCCGCCGAGTGGCCGCACCAGATAGCCGGCGGCGAAGATGCCGAAGGTCTGCAGCGTCACCAGCCAGTCCGGCATTTCCGGCGGGAAGAAAAGCTTGCCGATCACGGCTGCGAAGAAGACGAAGATGATGAAATCGTAGAATTCCAGTGCGCCGCCGAGGGCGGAAAGGCCAAGTGTGCGGAAATCCTGGGAGGTGAGGCTGCGGGGAGCGGAGGCTGCGACTGATGACATTATGGGGCACTTCGTGGATCGGTATGTTTGCTCCATGCGGCATGGTTCCCGCCACTTCAAGCTCTTTCTGGTGATAGCTCCATCACGTTTGCTGACAATATTTCCGCGAAACGAAAAAGGCGCCGCATCGGCGGCGCCCTCATCAAGAAGGTTTTTCTTCCGATCAGTCGCGGATGACGAGCAGGTCGGCGGCCATGAAGCGGAGCGTCACGGTTTCGCCAGCGGCCGGCGGGGTGACGCCGGGGCTGTTGAACATGTCGAAGGAGATGACGTTGCCGCCGACATTCATGCGGGTGCGGATGACCGAACCCAGGAAGTGCGCGGAGACGACCTGACCGGTCAGCGCAGTGTCGCTCTGGGTGCCTTCGGCAAGCGAACCAGCTTCCGGGCGGAGCGCAAGCTGAACAGTGTCGCCAGCCTTGTATGCCTGGACGGACTGTTTCAGCGTCACACCCTGATCGCCGATCTGGATGCGGTTGCTATCCGGATCGACGACCTTGGCTTCGATGAGGTTCAGCGTGCCGACGAAGGAGGCGACGAAGCGCGTTGCCGGCGTGTTGTAGATCTCGAAGGGCGTGCCGATCTGGTCTGCCTTGCCGCCATTCATGACGACGATACGGTCGGAGATCGAAAGCGCTTCTTCCTGGTCGTGCGTGACGAAAACCGTGGTGATGCCGAGCGATTGCTGGATCTGGCGGATTTCTTCGCGCAGCGACACGCGGATCTTGGCGTCGAGTGCCGAGAGCGGCTCGTCGAGCAGCAGGACCTGCGGCTTGACGGCAAGGGCACGGGCAAGAGCAACACGCTGCTGCTGGCCGCCGGACATCTGGTAGGGGAAGCGGTCTGCCAGATGATCGAGCTTGATGAGGCCGAGCATTTCCTTGACTCGGCTGTCGATCTCCGGCTTCGGAGCCCCCGCGACCTTCATGCCGAAGGCGACGTTGTCATGCACCGTCATGTTCGGGAACAGGGCGTAGGCCTGGAAGACCATGCCGATGTTGCGCTGGTTCGGCTTCAGCGCGCGCTGGTCCTTGCCGTTGATCGTCAGCGTGCCGCCGGTCGGCGTTTCGAAGCCGGCGATCATGCGCAGCACGGTCGTCTTGCCGCAGCCTGATGGTCCGAGGAAGGAGACGAATTCCCCTTTCTCGATGTTCATGTTGAAGTTCTTGACGACCTGCGTCTGGCCGAAGGATTTCTGAATGTTGGTCAGCGTAAGAAAAGACATGAGCCAAATACCTTATACCCTAGCCGGGCGGGCTTTGCCAAAGCGGGAAACGAGATTGAGCAGGCCCATGCTGAGCCAGGTGATCGAAAATGCGATAACGGCGAGCGCCGAAGGCTCATAGGCCTGGTTGGCGCCGACACGCTGCAGGTAGGGGCCGAAAGCAGGGCGGCCGAGCAGAGCTGCCATGGTGAATTCGCCCATGACGATCGCGAGCGTGATGAAGGCGCCGGAAAGCACGCCGCTCATGACGTTTGGAAAAATGCACTTGAACATGATCGTCGTCCACTTCGCGCCAAGGCTTTCGGCTGCTTCCGTCAGCGTGCGGACGTCGATGGCGCGCATGGCGGTATCGACGGCGCGATACATGTAGGGCAGCGAGAGCGTGATGTAGGAGAACATCAGCAGGATGTTGGTGCCCGTCGTGGAGCCGGTCAGCGGTAGGTACGAGGAGGACTTGTACATCTGGATATAGCCGAAGACGATGACGATCGCCGGGATGACAAGCGGCAGCAGCGTGATGAATTCGACGACCTGGCGCATCTGCGGCAGGCGCAGGCGTACCCAATAGGCAGTCGGTACGACGAGCAGCATGCCGAAGACGATGGTCAGCGCGGCCATCATCATGGAGTAGCCGAACGTCTCGCGGAAATTGACGTCCGAAAAGACAGACTGATAGGCGTCGAACGAATAGGCGTCACGACGCTTGCGCAGGGAGAATTCCAGCGTACCGAGAAGCGGGACGATGAAATAGGTTGCACCGATGATGATGGCGATCCAGGCGCCGATACGTTGTCCCTTCATTTTTGCCACCGTTCAGCGCGCATGCGCAGCATGAGATAGAGAACATTCGAAACGCCGGTGATGACGATCATGCCGAGCGCGATCGCGTAGCCGAGATTGGCGTTGTGAAGCACGTCGCCCTGGATCTGCGCATAGAGCAGGATCGGGACGATGTTGAGCGACGAGCCGGTCAGCGCATAGGCCGTTGCAATGGCGCCGAAAGCATTTGCGAACAGAAGCAGCGTCGTGCCGAGCAGGCTCGGCCAGAGGATCGGCAGGGCAACCATGGTCCAATACTGGCGGTTGGTGGCGCCGAGGATCTGCGAAGCTTCGCGCCATTCCTTCTTCATGCCGTCGAGCGCCGGCGTCAGGATCAGCACCATCAGCGGGATCTGGAAATACATGTAGGTGATGGTGAGGCCGAAGAAGGAGAGAAGGTTGAAGCCGGTGCCGTAAAGGTTGAAGCCGAACCAGTCGCGCAGGAAGAGGGTCACAAGGCCGGTGCGGCCAAGCGTTGCCAGGAAGGCGAAGGCGAGCGGCACACCGGCAAAGTTCGAGGCGACGCCCGAGAATGTCAGCAGCGTTGCGCGGACCCCGCTCGGCAGCCCGCCGAGCACGACGGCCCAGGCGAGAAAGAAGCCGATCAGCGCGCCACCAAGAGCGGATGCGACCGAGACGCGGATACTGATCCAGTATGCGCTCATAATGGATGGGGTGAAAAGATCGCTGATATTTTTCAGCGTTAAATCGCCATCGGGCGTCAAAAACGCGCCCGCCACAAGATACAGAGTGGGGATGATCAGGAATAGCAGAGAAAAAATAATAAAGGGTGCAATGCCCAGCCAGTCGATCACACGGTCTTTGTTGATCAAGGGGGCAGTGCTTACCATAGGCGTTGAAACGGTGCTCATGGAAAAGCTCATCCTGGGGCGTCGGAGTGAGAAAAGCCTCCCCACCTTCGTAGGCGGGGAGGCGAGGTCAGATATTACTGAACGTTGGCGCCGACGACGCTGTCCCACTTGGTGGTGATTGCGGTCTTGCCCTTGTCCTGCTCGTCGAGCGTCGGGAAGACGGCCTTTGCATAGCCTTCAGCCGGCGGCAGCTTGTCGAGCAGCTCCTTCGGAACCTTGCCCTTCTGAGCGAGGTCGTTGAAGCGGATCGGGTGGCAGTAGCCCTTCAGCCAAGCGAGCTGGCCTTCGTCCGAATAGAGGTATTCCATCCAGAGCTTGGCAGCGTTCGGATGCGGAGCGAAAGCGGAGATCGCCTGAACGTAGACGCCTGCGACGACGCCGGTCGACGGAACGACGACTTCAACCGGCGGGTTGCCGGCAAGGCTGTCGCGCCATGCGAGACCGTTGTAGTCCCATGCGACGACGATCGGGGTCGAGCCCTGAGCGAGCGAAGCGGACTTGCCGATAACCGGAACGAGCGCACCGGCCTTGTTCAGCTCTGCGAAGTAAGCGAGACCAGCTTCACCAGCCTTCGTCGCGTCCTTTTCACCGGTTGCAAGGCCGGCAGCGTAGACGGCCTGAACAGCCTGGTTCGAAGCGCGCGGGTCGCCGGCGAGCGAAACCGTGTTGGCGTATTCCGGCTTCTTGAGGTCAGCCCAGTCCTTCGGGACGTTCTTGACGATATCGGTGTTCACGACGAAGGAGAGAACGCCGTAGTAATCGCCGTACCAGTAGCCTTCGGCATCCTTGGCGCTGTCCGGAATGGAATCCCAGGTGGAGACCTTATAAGGCTGGATCAGGCCGTCCTTCTTGGCGGACGGACCGAAGGAGAGGCCGACGTCGATGACGTCAGGTGCCTGCGGGCCGGTGTTGCCCTTGTTGGCCTTGATTGCTTCGATTTCATCGCCCGAACCTGCATCCGGGTTCAATTCGTTGATTTCGAGGCCGTACTTGGCCTTGAAGCCTGCGATGACGTCGCCGTAGCCGCACCAGTTATGCGGGAGAGCGATCGTGGTCAGCGTGCCTTCCTTCTTGGCGGCAGCGATAAGATCAGCGCTCGGCTCAGCTGCTGCGATCGCAGTCGAAGCAACGATCATCGCAGTAGAAAGCGAGAGCAGTCGAGAAATGTTAGAGATCACTGTTGTTCTCCTTCGGGTTTTCAGTGTCCGATGTGCTGTTACTGGCGTTAGATGAAGCTTGTATGACAGTTGAATGACGTTAATTTTGTCATGAATAGCAGGTGCTTGCGGCAATGTTTCATTTGCGACAGGCTGTCCTGTTTCCGCGAAATCCGTCATTGTTTTTGCCTTTTTTAGTTGTCCCTCCTAACCGGGTTTGCGGAAAAGCCGGGTCTGTTCAAACAGGCCTTCCAGCGTTTTCATGCGCTCCTTCGTCTCGTCCCAGGTCGAGTTCTGAACCGCCTCGATGAGCGCCTCGACAATGAAGAGTGTGACGACGGAGGAATCCCAGGCCGACGGCGCCTCGATCTGCACGCGAAAGGCGTGACGGGCGAGCTTGGCGGCGGGCGAAGCCCACTGGTCGGTGAAGACGATGATTTCGGCTCCGCGCTTGCGGGCGGCGGTGGCGAGGCTCACCATTTCCTGCTCGTAGCGGCGGATATCGAAGATGATGAGCAGGTCACCCGGATTCATATTGAGGACGTATTGCGGCCAGCTCGACGAATTGGAAGAAAGCAGCGCCGTGTTCGGGCGGATGACCTGCATATGGGTGAAGAAATATTCGGCGAGTGCGCCGGTGATGCGTCCGCCGACGAAATAGAGCGTGCGCTTGCGGTCCGAGAGCAAGGCTGCGGCGTTATCAAAGGTAGCCGTATCGAGATCGGAGAGCGTCTGACGCAGATTGCCCATGATGGCATCGGCGAAACGGTTCAATATATGGGTGCCCGGCGCGTTCTGGGCCCAGCGGTCGTGCTTGGCGATGGGATTGGAAATCGTCGCCTCGACTTCCTGATGCAGATGCTGCTGGAAGTCCGGATAGCCCTTGTAGCCGAGCTTCTGGACCATGCGCACGACCGTCGGCGTAGAGACGCCGGCATTTTCAGCAATAGTGGTGATGCTGCCGAGGCCGGAGACAGGGTAGTTGTCGAGCAGGCTTTCGGCCAACTGCTTTTCGGCGCGTGTGAGCACGCCGAGATGTGAATGAATGACGTCCGAAACGGTCTTAGCCGCGACACTCACGTGATTTTGCTCCCCGGGATGGTCTGATGCCACTTTCCCACTGAAAGTTAACAACGCTGTCACAATCCATGTCAACAAGTGTCATGAAAAGAAATTTTCAGAGCGCGCTTGACACTGCCGTGAACCTGAAGAATTCTTTTCTTGTAAAGATTTTATTAAGCGATGGAGAGGTGCTGTTGGTGCTGGCTCAGCCCCGAATTCTCAGCGAAGCGGACGGCGATTGCGTCGCAATCGAACGCGTTCATGGCAAGAGTCCCGTGCTCATCATCTGCGAGCATGCATCCCGCACGCTTCCTGAACATTTCGGTAATCTCGGCCTCTCCGAAGAAGCGCTTTTAAGCCACATCGCCTGGGATCCCGGAGCGCTTGCCGTTGCCCGCGGCATTTCGGCGGCTCTCGATGCGACGCTGATCTACCAGCGCTTCTCCCGGCTGATCTATGATTGCAACCGGCCGCCGAACTCGCCGGGCGCCATGCCCGAGGTCAGCGAGATCTATGCGATTCCCGGTAACAGGGGTTTGACCGAGGGCGAACGCCAAGCCCGCACGGAAGCTCTCTACCTGCCATTCCATGACGGCGTGCGCGCCTTGATCCACGATCGGCAGGCGAGGGGACAGGATAGCGTCATCGTGACGATCCACAGCTTCACACCGGTCTATAATGGCCTGCAGCGCGCCGTCGAGCTCGGCATCCTTCATGATGAGGACAGCCGCCTTGCCGACCGCATGCTGGTATCAGCGGCCGAGGCGCCGCTCTACCGCACCGAACGCAACGAGCCCTACGGGCCGGAGGACGGCGTGACGCACACGCTGATCCTGCACGGCATTTCCAACGGGCTTCGCAATGTCATGATCGAGGTCCGAAACGACCTCATCGCAGACGATACCGGCCAAGGGGTCGTGGCCGACTATCTCACAAGGCTCATCCAGCAGAGTCTGGACGCCTGAATAAAACATAAGACCCCGGGGAGCAGTTTAACTGCGAACAGCCCGCAAGGCGAAAAGCCACGGGCACTATTGGCACAGGATCGGCCGCAATTCCGCGGGCGATTGTCAACAGGGGGAAGTCATGTCGGACTATACCGAAAGTGATAAGAAGCAGGATGTACATATCCTGCATTCCATGGGCTATGCCCAGGAACTCGAACGGCGGATGAGCTCGTTTTCGAATTTCGCCGTTTCCTTTTCGATCATCTGCATCCTCTCCGGCGGTATCAACTCGCTGGCGCAGGCGACCTCGGGCGCGGGCGGTGCCGCCATCGGCATCGGCTGGCCGATCGGCTGCTTTGTTTCGCTCGTTTTTGCCGTCGCCATGGCGCAGATCAGCTCCGCCTATCCGACTGCGGGCGGCCTCTATCACTGGGGTTCGATCCTCGGCAACCGTTTCACCGGCTGGCTGACAGCCTGGTTCAACCTGCTTGGCCTCGTCACCGTTCTCGGCGCCATCAATGTCGGCACCTATTATTTCTTCATGGGCGCCTTCGGCACGAGCTATCTCGGCCTGACGGACACGACGCTGGTGCGGATCGTCTTCCTGGTGATCATCACCGGCGCGCAGGCGCTTGTGAACCATATGGGCATCGGGCTCACCGCAAAGCTCACGGACTTCTCCGGCTACCTGATCTTTGCAACCGCGATCGTGCTCGCAGCTGTGTGCCTGCTTGCCGCACCTTCTTATGAGTTCGGCCGGCTCTTCACCTTTGCCAACTATTCCGGCGAAGTCGGCGGCAATGTATGGCCCACGACATCGGGCGCCTGGGTGTTCCTGCTCGGCCTTCTGCTGCCGATCTACACCATCACCGGTTATGATGCTTCCGCGCATACTTCGGAAGAAACCGTCAAGGCGGCGCATTCCGTTCCGCGCGGCATGGTCGCGTCGGTCCTGTGGTCGGCGCTTTTCGGCTACATCATGCTGTGCGCCTTCGTGCTCATGCTGCCGAACATGGACGACGCGGCAAAGCAGGGCTGGAACGTGTTTTTCTGGGCGATGGACAGCCAGGTGAACCCGATCGTCAAGGATATCCTGTATCTGGCGATCTTCGTCAGCCAATGGCTGTGCGGCCTTGCGACCGTCACCTCGGTCTCGCGCATGATCTTCGCCTTTTCGCGTGATGGCGGCCTGCCGGCCTCCAAGGCGCTGTCGAAGGTCAGCCCGAACTACCGCACGCCGGTTGCTGCGATCTGGACGGGCTCGATCCTCTCGGTGCTCTTCGTCTGGGGCTCGTCGCTCGTCTCGATCGGCGACACGCCGGTTTACACGATTGTCGTATCCTGCACGGTCATCTTCCTGTTCTTCTCCTTCGCGATCCCGATCGCACTCGGCCTCTTTGCCTGGGGAACCTCGAAGTGGGACAAGATGGGTCCGTGGAACCTCGGCGAAGGCATGTTCAAGCTCTTCGCGGTCCTCTCGATCCTCGCGATGATCCTGATCTTCGTTCTCGGCATTCAGCCGCCGAACAGGCCGGCGCTCTACGTCACGGTAGGGTTCCTGGTGCTGACGGGCATCGTCTGGTTCGGCTTCGAAAGCCGCCGCTTCAAGGGCCCGCCGATCGGCGACGAAGTGGCAAAACGCCAGGCCGAGATCGCAGCGGCCGAAAAGGCCGTCGGCGAAAGCTAAGAACTGAGGCTTCCCTCTCACATGGCGGGGCCGCATCACGCGGCCCCCTCACGGTTCAACGAAAAGGCATCGGGCGGGTTGATCCCGGCGGTCGCATGCCGTTTCGTTTTCCCGATTTCTCAGGTTCAATTTCAGGCGGATACATCATGAGCAGCTATACTCTCGACGATCTCAGACAGGACGTTGCCGACGGGCGCATCGATACGGTGCTTGCCTGCCAGGTGGACATGCAGGGGCGCCTGATGGGCAAGCGTTTCCAGGCGGAGTTTTTCCTCGAAAGCGCCTGGAAGGAAACGCATAGCTGCAACTACCTACAGGCAACCGACATGGAGATGGAAACCGTCTCCGGCTACAAGGCGACGAGCTGGGAAAAGGGCTACGGCGACTATACGATGAAGCCGGACCTTTCGACGCTGCGCGTCATTCCCTGGCTCGAAGGTACCGCGCTCGTTCTCTGCGACGTGCTCGACCACCATACGCATGAGGAAGTGGCCCATTCGCCGCGCGCGATCCTGAAGAAGCAGGTCAAGCGCCTGGAGGACATGGGCATGAAGGCCTATATGGCCTCCGAACTCGAATTCTTCCTGTTCGACCAGACCTACGAGGCGGCACAGGCTTCCGGCTACCGCAACCTGAAGCTCGCCAGCGCCTATAATGAGGACTACCACATCTTCCAGACGACCAAGGAAGAAGAGGTGATGCGGGCGATTCGCAAAGGCCTGCAGGGTGCCGGCATTCCGGTCGAAAATTCTAAGGGCGAGGCGTCTGCCGGCCAGGAAGAAATCAATGTGCGTTATGCCGATGCGCTCACCATGGCCGACCGCCATGCGATCATCAAGAACGGCTGCAAGGAAATCGCCTGGTCGAAGGGTAAGGCGATCACCTTCCTCGCCAAGTGGCATTACAACGCCGCCGGCAGCTCCTCGCATATCCACCAGTCGCTCTGGAGCCTCGAAGAAAAGCCGCTCTTCTTCGACCATGCCGGCCATCATGGCATGACACCGCTGATGCAGAACTATATTGCCGGCCTGCTCAGCCACGCGAGCGAAATCACCTATTTCCTGGCGCCTTACATCAACTCCTACAAGCGCTTCATGGCCGGCACTTTCGCGCCGACAAAGGCCGTCTGGAGCAAGGATAACCGCACGGCGGGCTACCGCCTCTGCGGCGAGGAAACCAAGGCGATCCGTATCGAATGCCGCGTCGGAGGTTCCGATCTCAATCCCTATCTTGCCTTCGCGGCCCTGCTTGCCGCCGGCATCGACGGCATCGAGAAGAAGCTGGAACTGGAGGCGCCCTATGTGGGCGATGCCTATTTCGGCAAGGACATCCGCGAGATCCCGCGCACGCTGCGCTCCGCCACCAAGGCCATGACGGAATCGGAGATGCTGCGGGCAGCCTTCGGCGACGAGGTGATCGATCACTATACCCGCGCGGCCGAATGGGAGCAGGAAGAATACGACCGCCGCATCACGGATTGGGAAGTGGCGCGCGGCTTCGAGAGAGCTTAAGAACGTATCCGAAGCGGAAAGCCGCCCGACTGGATTCTCCCTGCGGAAGACAAGTCGTGTCGTCTTTCCCTGCGGCTCAGAAGAAAACAGGATTTAGATCATGACAATGATCCAATGCATTTCGCCGATTGACGGCTCTGTTTACGCGGAGCGTCCGGCGCTTTCGCTTGAAGCGGCAAAGGAAGCCGTGGCGCGTGCGCGCAAGGCGCAGAAGGCCTGGGCCAAGCGCCCGCTCGAAGATCGCGTCCAACTGGTGTTGAAGGGTGTCGCCCGTCTCAACGAGATGTCCGATGTCGTCGTGCCCGAGCTTGCCTGGCAGATGGGCCGGCCGATCAAGTATGGCGGCGAATATCGCGGCTTCAACGAGCGCTCCAATTACGTCGCTTCGATCGCTGCCGATGCTCTGGCTCCGCTCGTCGTCGAGGAGAGCGGCAAGTTCGAGCGCCGCATCGAGCGCGAAGCGCATGGCGTCGTCTTCGTCGTGGCGCCCTGGAACTACCCCTACATGACGGCGATCAACACGATCGCGCCGGCGCTGATGGCGGGCAATACCGTCGTGCTGAAGCATGCCTCGCAGACGCTGCTCGTCGGCGAGCGGTTGGTGCAGGCTTTTGTCGAGGCCGGTATTCCAGAGGATGTGTTCCAGAACGTCTTCCTAGACCATGAGACGACCTCGGCGCTGATCGCCGCCGGCAACTTCAACTTCGTCAATTTCACCGGTTCGGTCGAAGGCGGTCGCTCGATGGAACGCGCTGCGGCCGGGACCTTTACCGGTCTTGGCCTCGAGCTCGGCGGCAAGGATCCGGGCTATGTGATGGAAGATGCTGATCTCGACGCTGCTGTCGATACGCTGATGGATGGAGCCACCTATAATTCCGGCCAGTGCTGCTGCGGCATCGAACGCATCTATGTGCATGAATCGCTCTATGACGCCTTCGTCGAAAAGTCGGTCGCCTGGGTTTCGA
This sequence comes from Rhizobium sp. 1399, assembly GCF_031455475.1. NCBI lineage: Bacteria > Pseudomonadati > Pseudomonadota > Alphaproteobacteria > Hyphomicrobiales > Rhizobiaceae > Rhizobium > Rhizobium sp. 1399. The sequence goes on from NZ_JAVDSU010000017.1 coordinate 48,222, forward strand.
ACTACAAGCTCGGCAATCCGCTCGATCCAGAGACCTCGCTCGGGCCAATGGCGCACAAGCGCTTCGCCAAGGTGGTGCGCGAGCAGATCGCTGATGCGGTCGCCAAGGGCGCCAAGGCTCTGGTCGATCCGAAGCTGTTCCCGGCCGATGACGGCGGCGCTTATCTGGCACCGCAGATCCTCGTCAATGTCGACCATTCCATGGCCTTCATGCGCGAAGAGACCTTCGGCCCAGCCGTCGGCATCATGAAGGTTAGGAATGACGACGAGGCATTGGCGCTGATGAATGACAGCCAGTACGGGCTGACGGCCTCGCTCTGGACCAAGGATGCTGAGCGTGCAGGGCGCCTTGGCCGCGAAATCGAAACCGGCACTGTCTTCATGAACCGCGCCGATTATCTCGATCCGGCTCTGTGCTGGACCGGCGTCAAGGAAACCGGCCGCGGCGGCTCGCTGTCGATTATCGGCTTCCACAATCTGACGCGCCCGAAATCCTACCATCTCAAGAAGGTCACAGCATGAGCAGCGCCAACATCACCGCAAACTGGAGCTACCCGACATCAGTCAAGCTCGGCCGTGGCCGCATCAAGGAACTGGCCGACGCCTGCAAGAGCCTCGGCATGAAGAAGCCGCTGCTCGTCACCGACCGCGGCCTCGCCTCGATGGCGATCACCAAGAACGCGCTCGACATTCTCGAAGATGCCGGCCTCGGCCGGGCGATCTTCGCCGATGTCGATCCGAACCCGAACGAGAAGAACCTCGAGGCCGGCATCAAGGCCTTCCGCGATGGCGGCCATGACGGCGTTGTTGCCTTCGGCGGCGGTTCGGGCCTCGATCTTGGCAAGTGCGTCGCCTTCATGGTCGGCCAGACGCGCCCGGTCTGGGATTTCGAGGATATCGGCGACTGGTGGACACGGGCGAGCGTTGAAGGCATCGTGCCGATCGTTGCCGTACCGACGACGGCCGGCACCGGTTCGGAAGTCGGCCGCGCCAGCGTCATCACCAATTCCGCGACGCATGTGAAGAAGATCATTTTCCATCCGAAGTTCCTGCCGGGTGTCGTCATCGCCGATCCGGAACTGACGGTCGGCATGCCGAAGATCATTACCGCCGGCACCGGCATGGATGCCTTCGCGCATTGCCTGGAGGCCTATTCCTCGCCCTTCTATCATCCGATGTCGGCCGGCATCGCGCTGGAGGGCATGCGGCTCGTCAAGGAATTCCTGCCGCGCGCCTATAAGGAAGGCACGGATCTGGAAGCCCGGGCCAACATGATGTCGGCTGCCGCCATGGGCGCGGTCGCCTTCCAGAAGGGGCTTGGCGCCATCCATGCGCTCTCGCACCCGATCGGCGCCGTCTACAACACCCATCACGGCATGACCAATGCCGTCGTCATGCCCGCGGTTCTGCGCTTCAACCGTTCGGCCATCGAAGAGAAGATTGCGCGCGCCGCGGCCTATCTCGGAATTTCGGGTGGTTTCGACGGTTTCTACGATTACGTCCTGAAACTGCGTTCCGAACTCAACGTCCCCGACAATCTAACGGCGATGGGAATCACCCCCGACCGGATCGACGAATTGGCGGCGATGGCGATCGAAGACCCGAGTGCCGGCGGTAATCCGGTTGCAATGACGCTCGAAAATACCAAGACCCTGTTCAGGGATTGCTTCTGATCAGATAAAGGCGGACCTCTAAACTGGCCCGGAAAGCCTTGGCTTTCCGGGCTTTTTTCGTGCTTTACGCGCTTTTAGGCATCCTTATTTTTGAGGATGCGAAAAATGCAGGCCGCAATTTCGGCGGGCGTGTTTAGAGTTTGTTAACCACGATTGGCAAGGATGGGTTAACCGCACGATGCTCCGACAGTGCGATTAACAACGAGCGATGCCGGCTCGCGCCATTTCCCTTCGAGGACTAAGAATATGCCAGTCATCACATTCGCAAATACCAAGGGCGGCGCCGGCAAGACCACAGCCGTATTGCTGCTTGCTACCGAACTTGCCCGTCAGGGTTACCGCGTCACCATTCTCGATGCTGATCCGCAGCACTGGATTTCGCGCTGGCACGAAATCTCCGGCCATGTGGCAAACATCAGCGTCATCGATTTCGTAACGACTGCCTCGCTGCCGCTGCACATCAGCGAAAACAAGCAGAATACCGATTATTTCATCATCGACCTGCCGGGCGCGCGCAATCCGCTGCTGGCAACGGCCGTCGGCCTCTCCGACCATGTGCTCATCCCGATCCAGGGCTGCGCGATGGATGCCCGCGGCGGCGCTCAGGTTCTCGAGCTCCTGCAGTATCTGGAGGAGAAGGCAGGCATCAAGATCGGTCATTCGGTCGTGCTGACACGCGTCAACTCCATGGTTACCACCCGCGCGCTGCAGCTCGTCAAGGCGCTGCTGAACGAGCGCCACGTGCCGGTTCTCGATACGGCCATCATCGAACGCTCGGCCTTCCGCGACATCTTCGATTGCGGCGGCACTCTGCATACGATGGATCCGATGCGCGTCAGCAATCTCGACAAGGCCCGTGAAAACGCCCTCTGTTTCGCAGAGGAAATCATCCGCAAGGTGCCGGGCCGGCTGCCGGTTGCTGTTCGGCTGGCAAACGCGATGCGAAGCGCCGCCTGATCAGAATATCGGAGTAGGGAAATTGATGCCTCGGCTTCGGCCGGGGCATTTTCTATTTGAAATTACATTTGCTCACTGGTGTAATGGTTATCAGGTTGTAAAAATCCCTTCACGCGCGAAGCAACGCATGAGCATCACCCGGCAAGTCGACGACAAGCTTATCGATTCCATCTATGGAATCGTTTTCGGCGAAGCGCGATGGGATACGTTCCTGACAGAGTTGAACGGGCTGTTGCCGGGGGCGGGAACCAGCCTTTTCTATCACGACGCTGCGCGGGCGGAAGGTTCGTCGCAATTCCACATCAACATGGATCAGTCGTGGATCGACACCTATACGCGCTATTACTGCCGGCTGAATCCGTGGATATCCGGTCTGGACAGGACACCCACGGGGCAGGGGGCAATCGGCGAGGATTTCATATCCTATGCAGAGCTTTCCAGGACCGAGTTCTTCAATGACTTCTGGCATCGGCATGAAGGTCACGGGGCCGTCGGCATGGCGATCTTGCGGGAGGGCAACCGGTCGTTCAATCTTTCGATCACCACGACCCGCTGGACCGACCCCAATGAGAGCCGGGCCTGTGCTGGGCTTCTGACACGGATCGGGCCGCATCTGAGGCGGGCCTTCATCGCGCTGGAATCCGGCGGCCGGCAAAAGAGCCATTCGGAGATCAGCGGACGACTGTTCGATGCCATTGGTGTCGGCGTGCTCCTCCTGAATTCAGAGCGACGACTGGTGTCCACCTCTGGCTTGGGAGAGGCGGTGCTCGAACAGGGAACAGGTGTTTGGCTTTCACCGCTCGGAACGGTGCATCTTGCCGACAAGGATGCCGATGACCGCCTCACACTGATGCTGCGGTATGGAGAGGAGGCGGAGCGTCAGCAGACGGTTCTGACCGACGGCCGGAAGATCACCTTGCTCAAGCTTGAAAAGAGCCACCAGCCACGCTTCTTCGAAAGGCCTGTTGTCGCCATCCTGATTGAGCCGAAACAAAGGCTCGCAGGGCTGAGCGATGAAAAACTGCGCAACGATTTCGGTCTCACGCAGGCTGAAATCAGGGTCGTCAGGGCGCTGGTTTCGGGAGGCTCGGTTGCGGGCCTGGCCGCCGAAACCAGCCGTTCACGAGAGACGATCCGCTCGCAGGTGCGGTCCGTCTACATGAAGACGGGTGCCAGGAAGCAGGTGGAGCTCTTGCGTCTCATCCAGTTCGGCGAGCGCCCGGCCGAGGCGCCGGGCGAATAGTGTCCCTCAATCGACGAATTCGACTGTCACGCCGGGCTTGACCATCTTGGCAAGCTCCGTCGCATCCCAGTTCGTCAGGCGGATGCAGCCATGGCTCTGGGTGCGGCCGATCCTGGAGGGGTCGGGCGTGCCGTGAATGCCATAGGTGGGCTTGGAAAGCGCCATCCAGACCGTACCAACCGGGCCGTTCGGGCCTGGCGGGATGTCGAGGATCCTGTCGTTGGCGCCTTGCTGGAAATTGATCTTCGGATTGTAGGTGTAGCCCGGATTGAAGGCGACGCGCTCGACGGTGACGATGCCTGATGGAGATGGCGTGTCGGTGGAGCCGATCGAGGCGGGGTAGGCGGCAACGAGGTTGCCGGCGTCGTCATAGGCGAAGACCTGCTTGCGGCCCTTGTCGGCGAGGATCTTCGCGACTGCGCCCTTCTTGTTCTCGCCGGGATTGACGACCTTGATGACGGTGCCCGGAATTGTGAAATCCACGCCGGGATTCATTTCCTTCAGGAAGTTCTCGTCCATGTGGAAGCGTTCGGCGAGCGCTTCGGTCACGGATGTGTAAGCGAGGGACGGCAGGAGCGCCTTCTGCGAATAATCTTCCGGGATCTGCGCGACATAGGGACCGGCCGCATCCGCATCCGTGATCGTGTAGTTGACGACCGGCAGGCCGCCATTCATGCGCAGTTCTTCGAGGATCGCATCCGTATTGTTTGGATCGAGCTTGGTGCCGGTCATCTGTTCATAGGCGTAGACCGCCTTGGTGACATTGGAGCCCATATGGCCGTCGATGACACCGGGCGAAACGCCGGAGCGATCCAGAAAGACCTGAAGGGCCACGATCTCGGGCTTCGACTTGTCCTTGAGGGTGATCACAGGTTCCTGCGGCACCTGACGCGGCTCATCGGCGGGTGGAATCTGCTGATCGGGCTCGATTGCGGCATAGTCGTCCTGACCCTGCTGATCGCCGGGGTAGGGCTGATCCTCGAGTGGCCGGCGCTCTATGGCAGCATCCTGCGGAATGGAGCCGGTTACCGGGCCGCGCTCGGAATAGCGCGTGTCGCCGTGGCGGTTATCGTCAGGATAATAGGGATCGTTGTTGTAGGCGTCGTTATAGACTTCGCGATTTGTGCGCGGCGAATAATAGCCGCGGGCGCGCATCTCGGTGGCGATGATGTTGCCATAGCGATCGACCAATACGCGATTGCCGCTGTAGTCACGGGCATAGACGAAGCCGCGGCCGGGCGGGACATAGTCGAGAATTTCGCCGCCTGGCGTCACCAGCACGATATCGCTCCGGTTTCGGCCATATTGCTGGGCATCGGCCTGTGGCGCGACGGCAGCGAGCGCCAACAGCATGGCCGAAAAAGAAAAGGCCGATTTCATAAAGCGATTCACGTCTCACACCTCGATCAGTGGCTCGGCAGACACACACCTGCGAATTTTGACGCTAGTGTGGAATTTCTTAAGCCGTGCTGAACAAAACATAAAAACAACAGTGTTTTGCGTTTACTCATAAACGCTTGCGCGAAGATGACGTTCCTGTGAAGTCGCCGGTTGCGGTGCTCCCTGACCATTTCACCGGTGTCGATTGACGAGGGTGATCGCACGACCTAACCCTACCGCAACCAAGATTCCCCGGGAGGACAGCCGATGATCGAATTTGCCGCCGCAAGCGGGCCACGCCTGATGCTGGACGAAACATCGGTGCTGGATATCGCCGGCTGCATTGTCGAGGGCGTGGATATCGCGCCCAAGCGGGCCATTCCTGACGATGGCGACCCGCGAATCGATCACTCGCTGGAAGGTTTCCTCTTCACCTGCGGTCCTGATCATATCCGCCACCGCCAGCCCATTCCCGGCACTGATGGCAAGATCTATCCGCTGCACGGCTCTGCCTCCGGCCATCCGGCCAAGGTGCTGTGGACGAAATTCGATATCGGCAATGCCGAATGCCGTGCCGATATCGATATCACCACCGTCGAGGGCCTGCCGCAGCGCATCGAGCGTCTCTGGCGGATCGACGGTGCCACCGGCGAAGTTTCCCTGGAGGATCGCGTCGTCAACACGAGCGATGAGACCGTGCCGACCTTTCTCATGTACCACATGAACACCGGCGGCAAATGGCTGGATGGCGGAACGCGGCTCGAAGGGAAAATGCTGGATGGTGGCGGTTTTCCCTGGACCTTCGGCGAGGAGCCGGGCGGCATCTTCTGCGTCGAGGCTCCGGCGACCGAAGACGGTTTTGCCGAAGTCCGGCTTGGGCCGATCGCAGCCGTTGGCGGCAGGACGCTGAAGGTGCGTTTTCGCGCCGATACGCTGCCGCATCTGCAGATCTGGCGAAACCAGAAGGCGCCGGCTGATATCATCGGTATCGAGCCCGTGTCGCACCGCTGGGTGCTGCGCCATGAACTGGAAGCTGCCGGCGAATTCAACTGGCTGAAGCCAGGCGAAAGCCGCAGCTACAGCCTGCGTTTCGCTTTCGTCTAATGAAGGGGTGATTGGCTGAAGACGTGTTGACGCTTGACAGGACGCGTCGTAGACCTTCAGCCCACCATTTTCGAGGAGATTGAGACGATGGATATCCGCCAGATCGACGATGAATACTCCGTTTCCGGCCAGATCACGGTTGAGGATCTCGACCAGATCAAGGCGCTCGGCTTCAAGTCCATCGTCTGCCATCGTCCGGACGACGAAAGCCCGGACCAGACGCCCTTTGGCGTCATCGAAGCCCGCGCCAAGGAGATCGGCCTTGAGATCACCCATGTGCCCGTCGGCCCGATGGGTGTGACCGAGGAAGCCGTGCAGGGCATGGTCGATGCGCTCGACGAATTCGAACGCCCGATGCTCGGCTACTGCCGCTCCGGCGCACGCTCCACGGCGATCTATCAGAAGACGCATCATATCCGCGCCTGATCCGGTCCATCCGGACATAATCTGACGCCGCCTAGAGCGGCGGGAAGAAAAACGGAATCACCTCCGCCGCTCTAGGTTTTTTATTCAAGCATCGGATTATCCGAAAACCGCTTCACACTTTTCGGTCCGATGCTCTAAAGCGGCGTCTTTCATTTGATGAACAGGAGAACACGATGAGCATCAAGCGTATCGACATCGGCGCCCGCATGAGCGGTGCCGTCATTCACGGCAACACCGTCTATCTCGCAGGCCAGGTCGGCGAAGGCGAAAGCGTTGCCGATCAGTGCAAGTCCGCGCTCGGCGAAGTCGACCGCCTGCTCGCCGCTGCCGGCAGCAGCAAGTCGAAGATCCTGCAGACGATCATCTATCTCTCCGACATCGCTTATTTCGCAGAGATGAACGCTATCTGGGAAGGCTGGATCGACCCGGCAAATCCGCCAGCCCGCGCCACCAGCGAAGCCAAGCTCGCTGCGCCGAAGTACAAGGTTGAGTTCATCGTTACGGCTGCTCTCGACTAAGAGCGTCCTGCTGCGACCAATCAAAGCCGGTGAGTCCGTGAACTAGATTAGTTCACGGACTCACCGGCTTTTTGTTTGAGCGATTTCCGAGAGAGTGCGCGTCGGCGTGATCGCTTCGGGATCGAGCTTTACTTCGATGATCGCCGGCTTGCCGCTGTCGCGTGCCCGCTCGAAAGCTGGCGCGAAATCCTCGGTCTTTTCCACCGTCTCGCCGTGGCCGCCATAGGCGCGGGCAAGGGCTGCAAAATCCGGATTGGTGAGGTCGGTGGCGCTGACCCGGCCTGGATACTCGCGCTCCTGATGCATGCGGATCGTGCCGTAGATGCCGTTGTTGACGATGACAGCGATGATCGGCAGGCCGTAGCGTACGGCGGTCGCAAATTCCTGTCCGTGCATGAGGAAGCAGCCATCGCCGGCAAAGCAGATGACTTGCCTGTCGGGAAAGAGCCGCTTGGCGGCAACAGCGGCCGGCAGGCCATAGCCCATGGAGCCTGAGGTTGGCGCCGCCTGCGTGTTGAAGCGGCGGAAGCGGTGGAAGCGGTGTACCCAGGTGGCGTAGTTGCCGGCGCCATTGGTGAAGATCGTGTCTGGCTTCGTATTGGCCTCAAGCCACTCCATGATCGGCCCCATATGGACGGCGCCGGGACCTGTCGCCGGCGGCTTCGACCAGGAGAGATAGGCCTGATGCATGCGCTCGGTGCGTTCGGCCCAGCGCGGCTCGGCGGGTGCTTCGAGATCGGTGAGCGCTTCGACGAAATCGGCGGGGCTGGCGCAGATGGCAAGATCGGGGCGATAGACGTGGCCGAGTTCCGACGGGTCCGGATAGATGTGGACGAGTGACTGGGCCGGGTAGGGAATATCGAGCAGCGTATAGCCGGAGGATGGCATTTCCGACATGCGGCTGCCGAGCAGGATGAGCAGGTCGCTCTCCTTGATCTCTTTCGCCAAGGATGGATTGATGCCGATGCCGACATCGCCGGCATAGGAGGGATGCAGGTGATCGAACAGCATCTGGCGGCGGAAGGAGCAGCCGACCGGCAGGCTGAAGCGCTCCGCGAAGGTCTGGAAATCAGCGACGGCATCGGCATCCCAGCGGGTGCCGCCGAGGATGACCATCGGCCGCTCGGCCTTCAAGAGGCGCAGGTAGAGATCATCGATCTGGCTGCGGCCGGGATGGGCCTCGACGCGCGTATGGCGCTTGGCGCGGGGCGCTTCCACCTCGTCGCGCAGCATATCCTCCGGCAGGGTCAGCACGACGGGACCGGGGCGTCCCGATGTGGCGATCGCAAAGGCGCGGGTGACGAATTCCGGGATGCGGGCGGCATCATCGATCTCGCCGACCCATTTGGCAAATTCCGTGAAGGCGCGGCGGAACTCGACTTCCTGGAAGGCTTCGCGCTCACGCGCCTCCCGCTGCACCTGGCCGATGAAGAGGATCATCGGGATCGAATCCTGCCTTGCGATGTGCAGGCCGGCCGAAGCATTGGTGGCGCCGGGACCACGGGTGACCATGCAGATGCCGGGTTCGCCGGTCAGCCGGCCCCAGCAATCGGCCATCATCGCCGCGCCGCCTTCCTGACGGCAGACGATCACGTCGATATCGCTGTCGTGCAGGGCGTCGAGCACGGCGAGGAAGCTTTCCCCCGGCACGCAGGAAAGGCGTTTTACCCCATTCGCCTTCAGCGCTTCGACGATCAGTTGTCCGCCTGTCCTCTTCATGGCCCCTTCTTTCTCATACCGACGTCTTCCTCTCCCATTGCAGAAGTTCGGCCAGAACCTCTTCATTGTGCTCGCCAAGGCGTGGGCTCGGCCGCTCGTAACGCAGCGGTGTTTCCGACAGCACGACAGGCGTACGTACGCCAGGGATCATGGTGCCTGCGGCATCCGGCAGGTCGATGCGCAGGCCGCGTGCGACAATCTGCGGATCGGCAAACATTTCTTCGATCGTGTTGATGGCGCCGGCCGGCACGGCATTGTCCTCGCAGGCCTTCAGGAGATCCGCCTTCTGCCATTTCAGTGTTTCAGTCGAGATCATCCGGCGCACGGCATCCCTGTTGGCGACGCGGGCCTTGTTGGTCGCGAAGTTCTCGTCATCGGCGATGACAAGGCCGAGGATCGTGCAGAGACGGCGGAACTGGCCGTCATTGCCAATGGCAAGGATCAGATAACCGTCGGCCGTCGGCACGACCTCATAGGGCGAGATGTTCGGATGCGCATTGCCGAGGCGCACGGGCGCGCGGCCGGAAACCAGATAGTTCATGTTCTGGTTGGCGAGCACCGCCGATTGCACATCGAGCAGGGCCATATCGATCAGCTGGCCTTCGCCCGTCTTCAGTGCATGGATGAGGGCCGCTTCGATCGCCGAGACGGCGTAGATGCCGGTGAAGATATCGGCGATCGCGACACCTGCCTTCATCGGCTGTCCCTCAGGTTCGCCTGTTATCGACATGAAGCCGGACATGCCCTGGACGATGTAGTCGTAGCCGGCGAGATTGGCATAGGGGCCGGTCTGGCCGAAGCCGGTAATGGAGCAATAGACGAGCCGCGGATTGATCGCCTTCAGGCTCTCATGGTCGAGCCCGTATTTGACGAGCCCGCCAAGCTTGAAATTCTCGATCAGCACGTCGGCCGTGGCGACGAGACGGCGCACCAGCGACTGGCCTTCCTCGCTTTTGAGGTCGGCGGTGATCGAACGCTTGCCGCGATTGGTGGAATGATAATAGGCGGCCGAGAGGTTCTCACCATCCGCGCCTTCGACGAAGGGTGGCCCCCACTGCCGCGTGTCGTCGCCGCCGTCGGGGTTTTCCACCTTGATGACATCGGCGCCGAGATCGGCCAGCATCTGACCCGCCCAGGGGCCGGCCAGCACGCGCGCAAGCTCGATGACCCTTATGCCTGCAAGCGGCGGCTTCTTCTTCACGTCTTCCGTCATGTTCCTCCCAAGTTCCTCCCAAGTCCTCCCATGGGCGGCGGATTTCAGGGCGCCCGCGTTGCCTCAGATGTATCGGATACGGGTTTGGAAGCAAAGCGCCGCTCGCGCCAGATGATGTAGAGGCCGGACGCGATAACGATGAGGATGCCCAGCCATTTCAGCGCGTCCGGGAAATCGGCGAAGACCAGCCAGGCAAAGACCGTGGCCGAGACGATTTCCAGATATTGCAGGGGTGCCAGCGTGGAGGCGGGTGCTGCGCGATAGGCATAGGCGGCAAGGATGCCGGTGATCGCCGCGGCGATGCCGGTGCCGAGCAGGTAACCGAAGGCGGGAAGATCGGGCATCGTGGTATCGATGATGTCGGAGCCGCTGCCATAGCCGAAGAACAGGATGACGACGCAGAAGAAGATACCCCAGAGGCCGGTCTGGAACTGCATGGCCCAAGGGTCTTCCCGGTGCGACAGCACGCGCGTCATCAGCGCGAAGACGGCGATGCAGAAGGCGCTGACGACGGGCAGCAGGGCGATATAGCCCACCTCCTCGAAGCTTGGCTGGATGATCAGCATGGCGCCGAGGAAGCCGACGGCGCAGGCGCTGTAACGGCGCCAGCCGATCGTTTCCTTCAGGAAGATGCTGCCGAGGATCGTCAGGATGATCGGTTCGACGAAGAAGATGGCGATGGCATCGGCAACCGCCATGACCTTCAGCGTCGTGACGAAGCAGATCATCGAGATAGTGACCATCGCGCCGCGAATGGCATGATACCAGCTCTGCTTCAGCGAGAACTGGATCTTTGCGCCGCGCAGGAAGATGAAAGGCAGCATGGTGAGCGCCTGGATGACGAAGCGGAAGCCGGCCACTTCAGTGGAGGAGATGGTTGTCGTCGCCAGCTTCGAGAAGATGTCGATAAGCGGCGAGATCAGCACCGAGAGCAGCATGAAAAGCAAGCCGAACGTCACCTCGGATGAGGCGGGATGGCGGGTGGAACTCAGGCTCGTCATCTCAGGTCCTTTCGCTCGGGACCGTGCGGATTGCCTCGTCGCACCAACCGGCGAAATCCGCAATTGCCGTTTCCGCGCCGATCTCGTTCAGCGTTTCATGCCGCATATCCTGATATATCTCAGTGCTGATACGGGAGAAGCCTCGGCTTTTCAAACGCTTTGACAACCAGAGCACGGCTTTTCCATTGTTGGTTGCCGGGTCCTTGCCGCCGCCGACCAGATGGATCGGCATGTTCTTCGGCAGGCTCTCGAGCCGCTCCTTCTCGATGCCGCGGAAGGTGAGGGCGAAGACATCGAGCCAGAGCGAGACCGAAGCATCGAAGCCGCAAAGCGGATCGGCAATATAGGCGTCGACTTCGGCCGGATCGCGCGACAGCCAGTCGAATTCTGTGCGGTGATCGGGAATGGATTTGCCCCAAGCGGAAAATGTCATTCTGGGCAGCATGTCGCTCGGGACATCCGAGCCTTTCAGCATGCGCTCGGCAAGCAGGATCGCCTGTGCAGCGCGGCCGGACAGACCGACGGCGAAATTCGAATTCCAGACGGCAAGGGCTGCGAAACGGCCGGGGAGGTCGGCTGCGGCATTGAGTGCGATCAGGCCGCCCATGGAGTGACCGAGCAAAATGACGGGCAGGCCGGGGTGACTGCCCGTGGCAAAGGTGTGCATGGCGGCGATATCGCTGATGACACTCTCAATACCGTTGCGTCTCGCAAAGCGACCGAGCGGCGCATCATCGGCCGTTGTCTCGCCGTGGCCGCGATGGTCATGCGCATAGACATGGTGGCCGCTTGCAGCCATGGCCTCGGCAAAGCGGTGGTAACGACGGGAATGTTCGGCAAGACCGTGTGAAATCATCAGGATGGCGCGCGCTTGCCCCACGGCGGGCTGGTGATGATAGGCAAGCGAAGCCGCGGCGTTTTGCAGCCGCAATGTCTCGGAAAACATGCATTCCTCCCACGCCCAAAAGACCAGATATCAAGGCAAATGCAATATTGCGGTTTCGCTCATACATAAGAAAAGCATGCTTGCCCCTGCGATTCAGGGTTGCGCAAACTTCGGCTTCATGCTTGTTTGTTCCTGTATTGTTCTTTGTCGGAGCTATTTCGGGGCTAATAATGGGCAAGTTTCTACTCTCGGTTTCCATCCTGTTCCTTTCGCTGTCGTCAGTCGGTTCCGTATCCGCACAGGAAAGCGGGCGCACACGGTTCATCCTTGCGGCAAGCTGGCAGCCGGCGTTCTGCCAGACCAACCAGAAGAAGGCTGAATGCGCCAGCCAGAGCGGCGACCGCTATGACGCCACCAACTTTTCTCTCCATGGTCTGTGGCCGATGCGGAAAGACTATTGTGACGTATCCGCCGACCAGAAAGCCGCCGACAAGGACGGCCAGTGGACGAGCCTGCCGGCGGTGAACCTTTCGGCCGAGACGAAGAGTGCGCTCGACAAGGCGATGCCCGGCACGCAATCGGCGCTCGAGCGGCATGAATGGATCAAGCACGGCACCTGCACGAAAATGAGTGCCGACGATTATTTCGCCACCGCCATTCATCTGATGGGCGATCTCAATGCTTCGGCCGTGCGTGATCTCTTTGCCGCCAATGTCGGCAAGACGCTGAAGGCCGATGCAATCAAGGCGGCCTTCGACAAGAGCTTCGGCGCAGGCGCCAGCGACCGGGTGAAGATGAGCTGCCGGCGCGTCGGCAACAAGCGCGTGATCAGCGAACTGACGATCGGGCTTTCGCAGGATGCCGTTTCGGCTCAAGCGAAGGAGAAGGGCCTCGGTGGCCTCATCCAAGGGGCAGGGCAGACTTCCTTCGGCTGTGACGAAGGCATCGTGGATGCTGCTGGCTTCTGACGGAAACATGCCGAAATCCTGACGAAACAGGGTTTCGGCGTTGCCCGCGGGCGTGGTTTCGCCTACATAGCGGCCACGATTTCAAGTTTCCGCCCGGAGCATCCCAGCATGGCACGCCAGTTCATCTATCATATGTCCGGCCTCAACAAGGCCTATGGCAATAAGAAGATCCTCGAGAATATCCACCTTTCCTTCTATCCCGATGCCAAGATTGGTATCCTGGGTCCGAACGGCGCCGGTAAGTCCACCGTGCTGCGCATCATCGCCGGTCAGGACAAGGAATATACCGGTGAAGCCTGGCTCGCCGAAGGCGCGACGGTCGGATACCTGGAACAGGAACCGAAACTCGATCCGAACAAGACAGTGTTTGAGAATGTCATGGAAGGCGTTGCCTCCAAGACGGCTGTGCTCGAGCGCTACAACGAATTGATGATGAACTATTCCGACGAGACGGCGGACGAGGGTGCAAAGCTCCAGGACATCATCGACAGCCAGAACCTCTGGGATCTGGAAAGCCAGGTCGAGATGGCAATGGAAGCCCTGCGCTGCCCGCCGCGCGACGCCGAAGTCACCAGCCTTTCGGGTGGTGAGCGTCGTCGTATCGCGCTCTGCCGCCTGCTCCTGTCGCAGCCGGATCTGCTGCTGCTCGACGAACCGACCAACCACCTGGACGCCGAGACGATCGCCTGGCTCGAAAAGCATCTGCGCGATTATCCGGGCGCTGTGATGATGATCACCCACGATCGCTACTTCCTGGATAACGTCACCGGCTGGATCCTCGAGCTCGACCGTGGCCGCGGCATTCCCTACGAAGGCAACTATTCGGCTTACCTGCTCGCCAAGGCCAAGCGCATGCAGCAGGAAAACCGCGAAGAGGCAGGCCGTCAGAAGGCGATCAGCCGCGAACAGGAATGGATCGCGTCCAGCCCGAAGGCCCGTCAGGCCAAGTCCAAGGCGCGTATCAAGTCCTACGAGCAGCTGGTGGAGGCTGCCGAGAAGCAGCGTCCCGGCGACGCGCAGATTATCATCCCGGTCAGCGAGCGCCTCGGCCAGGTGGTCATCGAGATGGAGGGCATCACCAAGGGCTTCGAGGGTCGCACGCTGATCAACGACCTGTCGATCAAGCTGCCGCCGGGCGGCATCGTCGGCATCATCGGCCCGAACGGCGCCGGCAAGACGACGCTGTTCAAGATGATCACCGGCCAGGAAAAGCCGGATGCTGGATCGGTCCGCATCGGCGAGACTGTGCATCTCGGTTATGTCGACCAGAGCCGTGACGCGCTCGACGGCAACAAGACCGTCTGGGAGGAAATCTCCGGCGGTGCGGAAATCATCAAGCTCGGCAAGTTCGACATGAACTCGCGCGCCTATTGCGGCGCCTTCAACTTCAAGGGCGGCGACCAGCAGCAGAAGGTCGGCAATCTCTCGGGTGGTCAGCGCAACCGCGTTCACCTTGCCAAGATGCTGAAGGCCGGCGGCAACGTTCTGCTGCTCGACGAACCGACCAACGACCTCGATACGGAAACGCTGGGTGCTCTGGAAAGCGCGCTGGAAGCATTTGCCGGCTGCGCCATCATCATCAGCCACGATCGCATGTTTCTCGACCGTCTGGCCACGCACATCCTCGCTTTCGAAGGCGAGGGCCATGTCGAATGGTTCGAAGGCAACTTCGAGGACTATGAGCAGGACAAGGTTCGCCGTCTCGGCCCTGACGCCCTGAACCCGGGCAGCCAGGCCCACAAGCGCCTGACGCGCTGATCGGCTCTTTGCGCTTTTCGAAAGCCCCGGCTGGTCCGGGGCTTTTTTAATGTCTGCTGTCGTTATCACCACAGGCAAGTTCGCAAATCGGTAAAATGCCGCTTGCCTCAGCTATCCAAATCACATAAAGATATCTTTATATCTTGATTGGGTAGAGTATGAGCGAACCCCTAAGGCTTGGACTGGATGCGCTGGTGGACGTCTTGAAGGCGGCCGGCGAACCGACGCGCCTGCGGCTGCTGGCGCTGCTCGCGGCAGGCGATCTCACCGTAACAGATCTTACGGAAATTCTCGGCCAATCCCAGCCCCGTATCTCCCGGCACCTGAAGCTGCTTGGCGAGGCGGAATTGATAGACCGCTATCAGGAAGGCGCCTGGGCCTATTTCCGGCTGGCGCAGGAGGGCAAGGCCGCTGCTCTGGTACGGGCCTTGCTGAAGCATGTCTCCGAAAACGATCCTGTCGTCCAGCGTGACGGCGAGCGTCTGGCTGCCGTCAAGCGCCAGCGTGCCGAGCGGGCGCAGGCCTATTTCAGCCGCAACGCCGCCGAATGGGACGAGCTTCGCCGTCTGCATGCTGCTGACGAGGAGGTGGATGCGGCCGTCATCAAGCTGCTCGGGGCCAATCCGATCGATTCCCTGCTCGACCTCGGCACCGGCACCGGCCGCATGCTGGAGCTTCTCGCCGGCCGTTATCGTCGGGCGATCGGCGTCGATGCCAGCCGCGACATGCTGAGCGTGGCGCGCGCCAATCTCGACAAGTCCCGCATCACCACGGCTTCGGTACGCCACGCCGATATCCTGAACCTGCCTTTCGAGGGGCAGGATTTCGATCTGGTCACCATCCATCAGGTGCTGCATTTCTTCGATCAGCCTGACATCGCGATCACGGAAGCCGCGCGCATGCTGCGGCCGGGTGGACGCCTCGTCATTATCGATCTGGCGCCGCACAACCTCGAATATCTTCGCGACGAACATGCCCATGTGCGTCTCGGCTTTTCGCATCAGGCCATGTCGGACTGGGTGCGCAAGGCTGGGCTCGATATAGAGCAGGTCGTCGACCTTCATCCGGGTCAGCAGGGCGAGCAGGGCCTCACGGTCACGGTCTGGCTCGCACGCGACCCGAGGCGCCTGATGGCCTCGCTGGAGACCGAAGGCGCCGTACCTACATTTGCCGGGAGAGAATAAATGACCCAGAAAAACGACGCCCGCCGCCGCGATATCAGGATCTCCTTCGAGTTCTTCCCGCCGAAGTCTGAGGAGATGGAGGGCCAGCTCTGGAACACCGTCCGCGACCTGCAGGACTGGAACCCGGAATTCGTCTCGGTGACCTATGGCGCCGGCGGCACCACCAAGGCGCCGACGCTCTCCACGGTCACGCGCTTCCTGACCGATACGCCGCTTGCGACCGCGTCACACCTGACCTGCGTCAGCGCCACGAAGGAAGAGACGCATCAGGTGGTCGACAGCTTCCGCAAGGCAGGCGTCACGCATTTCGTGGCGCTGCGCGGTGACGCGCCTGGCGGCGTCGGTGCGCCCTACCAGCCGCATCCGGGTGGGTACGCCAATGCAGCCGAACTGGTGGCAGGCCTCAAGCAGATCGGCAATTTCGAAATCTCCGTCTCGGCCTATCCGGAAAAGCATCCGGAAAGCCGCGACCAGGCTGCCGATATCGAGATGCTGAAGCGCAAGGCCGACAATGGCGCCGACCGCGCCTTGACACAGTTCTTCTTCGACAATGACAACTTCGAGCGTTACCTCGAAAAGGTGCGTGCGGCCGGCGTCAAGATCCCTGTCGTGCCGGGCATCATGCCGATCCAGAACCTGACGCAGCTGAAGCGCTTTGCCGGCGCCTGCGGCACGGTCATCCCTGATTTCCTCGATCAACGTTTTGCCGGATATGACGACAAGCCGGAGGAGCGCGCCAAGGTTGCCGCCGATGTCGCAGCCGAGCAGATCGAGGATCTCGTCCGTCGCGGCCTCCACGAGTTCCATCTCTATACGATGAACCGTGCGCCGCTGGTTTCTGCCGTTCTCGCCAACCTCGGCCATTCGCGACAGACGGCGAGAAGCGCCGGCGCTGCCGCCTGATCAGACAGATACTGTTATCAGCATATAGGAAAAGCGCATGCCGGGCGGGGCATGCGCTTTTCAATATCTGGGGCTGATTGTTTCAGGAGTTCGGTATTCAGTCTTTACGCTTCGTATCGGCTCAAATGAAGAGCATGGATACGACGAATGCGAACGCTGCACTGACCAACAGGACATTCAAGGATTGCGTAAGTCCCATGTCTGCCTCCTCGCGTTAACCAGCTAATAATATGTCGGAAATGTGTTAGTTGGGAAGCGCTTCTTGTGCTGCACTGCCGAAGAGGGCAGTGGATAAGTCTAGGAGCCATCCTGTAAGCTGCTGAAATATAATTAGAAAATTACGCTCTCAAAATTTAACGCTTCGTTACAAACCGATAGCAGCGATTCACGCTTTTGGCGAAAGAATGGCGCACTGCAGCATAATCATTTCAGGTTACCGCGCCAGAGCGGTGGTAGATGCGACCATCCAGTATGACAAGTCCCGCGCCGATCAGCGCCATGCCGGCAATCTCGGTCATTTCCAGTAGCTCACCCAGGAACAGGAAGCCGAGCAGGATCGCGCTCGGCGGCACGAGCAGCGTCACTAGAGAGGCGTTGGTCGCGCCTGCAGCGGCCAGAATACGGAAGTAGAGAATATAACCGAAGGCGGTGGATAGCAGGGCGATTGCCAGAATGGCGGCGATGGCGTTGGCCGAGGGGATGGAGAGTGCCCAGGGACGGTCCATAACGAGCGACAGCGGCAGGGCGACCAGCGAGGATGCCGTCATCTGGCCGGCAGCGATGAAGGGCGGCGCCACGCCCTTGAAGCGCTTGCTGTAAGTGGCGGCAAAGCCGTAGGAGACCGCTGCGACTACGGGTAGGAGAAGTGCCCAGAGGGGCAGGTCGCTGCCATCAGTGATACTCGGGCCTATGAGGACGACTGTGCCGAGAAGGCCGGTAAGGCAGCCGATGATCTTGGCCGAGGAGAGCTTCTCATCTGATGTCAGGTAATTGGCGATCAGCACCGTCCAGATCGGCGTCGTGGCATTGAGAATGGAGGCAAGGCCGGCGCCGATGCGCGTCTGGCCGAAGAAGATCAGCGCATGGGGCAGGGCGTTGTTGAGGATGCCGAGAATGAGGAATTCGCGCCACCGGCTCTTCAGCAGTGGATAGATGCCGAAGCGCCCGCCGATGTAGATATGCAGCGCGACGGCTGCGATGGAGAGGCGCAGGAAGACGAGGGTGAGTGGCGGCACCTCCACAACAGCGACGCGCGCGAAGAAGAAGGAGCCGCCCCAGATCAGACCGAGCAGGGTAAGAAGCCCCCAGGTCAAAGCACTCATTTTCTGTTCCACGCCGATCCCTCCCATTTGCTGGCAGGTTTACCCGATCAGTGGGAAGCAGCCACCCGATTCACGAAGCCGGGTGGCAAAAGAGCAAATGTGAAGTCTCAGAGTGCGTTTAGCAGGGCCGGTGTCGCCCAGCCGTCGGCCGGTATGCCGAGGCGGAGCTGTTCCTTCTGGATTGCTACACGAGTGCCGGAACCGAGGATGCCGTCGATCTCGCCGACGTCATGGCCGAGCGAATCGAGCTTCGTCTGCAGCTGCTTCATCTGGTCGTTGGAAAGGCCCTGTTCGGGCGTGCCCTTCTGATAGGTCGGGGCGCCGGAGAGGCGGGTCGCGAAATAGGCGGCAGAGGTCGTGTAGATGAACGACTTGTTCCATTCCAGATAGATCTTGAAATTGGGATAGGCGATGAAGGCCGGTCCAAGGCGACCCTGTGGTAGGACGAGATCGCCTTCAAGATTGGCGAAAGCGGTGTTGCCGTCGCGCGGCTTGACGCCGAGGTTGAACCATTCGCCAGCCGTCATCGTGCCGCCGAGGCCCGACTTTTCCCAGGGAAGGTTATCTGGCACGGTGACTTCCTGCAGCCAGGGCTGGCCGCGCTCGAAGCCGAGATGCTGGATGAACTTGGCAGCCGTCAGGATCGCGTCCGGGCCGCTCTGCTTGAGGCGAACATGGCCGTCGCCGTCGCCATCCATGCCATAGGCGATGATATCGCGCGGCAGCATCTGAACCTGGCCGATTTCACCGGCCCAGGCGCCGGTGTTGGTCTGCGGGTCGAGGTCGCCATGCTGCACCATTTCGATGAGGGCGATCAGCTGCGGGCGGAAGAGCTCCGGGCGCCGGCAGTCATGGGAAAGCGTCACCAGCGCGTTACGCGTGTTGAAATCGCCCTGTACGGCGCCGAAATCCGTTTCCATTGCCCAGAAGGCGGTGATGATGCCGGCGGGAACGCCGAATTCCTGCTCGGCGCGGGCAAAAACATCGGCATATTGCTTCATCTTCTGGCGGCCGATATCGAGGCGAGCCTGGCTGACGGTGCGCTGCGAGAATTCGAGGAAGGTCTGGCGGAAGACGCCCTGGGCGCGGTCTCGGCTCAGGACTTTGGGGTCGATCTCAGCGCCGGCCAAGGCCTGGTCTGCTGCTTCGGCGCTCGCACCCGCTGCAATCGCCTCTTTCTTGACGCCCTGGAGGAAGGTGGAGAGATCACCGCCGCAGGGTGCTGCCGGGGCCGAAGCTGCCGCATCCGGAGCCTGCTGGGCAGCAGCGCCTGTTGCTAGGACGCAGGCAAACAGAAGGGCAAGTGCAGAGCAGCTTTTGAGCGAGCGGTGCATGAAACGATCCTCGTAAAATGACATAGAATGCCGCCGATTTCACAGATGAATGTGACGGAAGCAAGAAAGATTAGGGCACGTTACTAAGAATTTCTATCCTTGGAAACGTCAGCCACCCAGTTGTTCCAGTTTTTCGTGGAACCGGCGAAGACATTGATATCCGTTGGCCCCTGAATGCCGGGAATGACGCCTGTCGACGTATACTGCCAGAAGGCCCAGCGTCGGTCGGCATAGGTCGCGTCAGGATGTTTGGCGGTCGAGCGGACCCAGAAATGATAGTCCTGGAAATAGCCGGCGAGATTCTCGCGGTGGAAATCGACAGAGGTGTAGATGATCGGCCGCTTGCCGTAATAGGCTTCCAGGCGATCCATGAAGCGCTGCATTTCAGAACGTACGGTGGCCGGGTCGGGGCGGAAGCGACAGGTCTTCGATTCTGCATTCCACTCGACATCCAGCACCGGCGGCAGACGCATGGATTCCCTGGGAACGTTGCGGATGAACCAGTCGGCCTGGTCGTCGGCGGAGGAGCAGAAATAATAGAAGTGATAGGGCGCATGCGGAATGCCTGAGGCGGCTGCCTCGCGCCAATATTCGTCAAAGCGCGGATCGATCCTGTCCTTGCCTTCGGTCGCCTTGATGAAGGCGAAGGCGACGCCGGATTTGCGCACCGTCTGCCAGTCGATATCACCCTGCCATTTGGAAATGTCGATGCCGTGGACAGCGTTTTGCTGCGGGCGCTTGGGCCCGAAATCCTGGGGATCGGTATCCTTGAAGCGGGCCTTCGGCTTTATGGAAGCGGTTTCGAGATAATCGTAACCCGTGGAGCTGCAACCGGCGAGCAGCAGGGCAAGCGGCAGGACGCAAAACAGAAGCCGACGCATAAATGTTCCGTCGTGATGATGGATCTGCCCCACAGCCTGACCTTCGAAAACACGCGCCCTGCAGAGGGAATAACCCCCTTTTCTAATATCAACGTAAAAAAATGGTTATTTACAAGCGAATTATGAGCGCTTGCTGATAATCGCCGCCCGCCAGGCGTAACCGCCGCCGATCGTCTCGAACGATAGTCGCGCATTGTTTTCAGCGGATTGCGCTTCCAGAACCTCGCGCAGATTGGCACGCGGCGTGACATGGAATTTGGCGAGCCAGGCCTGCAGCAGACTGCGAAACCAGGTGGGCAGGCCTTCCTGCTGGCCGAAATCGACGATGTGGAGCTGGCCGCCGGGATTGAGCGCGGCAATCGACGCATCCACCGCGCGTTCCCAATCCGGGATCATCGACAGTGCGTAGGAAATCAGAATGCGGTCGAAACCGGTGGTGCCGAATTCGCGCGGCGTATAGGCCGTGGCATCCGCCACCCGGAAGTCCGGGACCGTCGCCTTGGTGGCGAAGGTCTTGCGGGCGGAAATCAGCATTTCCTGGGAAATGTCGAGACCGTAGAGCTTGGCCGTCGGGAAATGCTTGTGGGCAAGCGCCATGTTGCGGCCGGTGCCGCAGCCGACTTCTAGGAGCGTGCCGCCCTCGGGAACGTCGAGATTGCGGATCGTGCTGTCACGGCCGAGAAGGTAATATTTGCGGGTGAGATCATAGAAATGGCGCTGGTAGCGGTACATGCCGTCCATAAGGTCGGCATGTTCCTCGCTCTTGACGGTCATCTCGTCGACTTTGCTCACGCCTTCTTCCCGTAGATGTGGAAGCCGCCGTAGATTGCCGAGCGGTCCTGGGTGGTCATCTCACGCGACTGCTCTTCGAAATAGTGCCACTGGTCGCGGATTTCAGGGGCGAGGCGGCCTTCGATGATGCTCTTTTCGGCGGCCGTGCGGAAGATCACGCGAGCGCCTTCGCGGGCGGTGCGGGTGATTTCGCGCCAGACATCGTTGAGCTGCTGGTCCGTCATCCAGTCCTGCGCGTCGAGCAGGATGTAGCGGTCGCGCGATGCGGCGGGCTCGCCGGCCAGAAGCTCGGTGAAGCTTGCGTGGTGCACGTTAACGCGGTCGACATTGGCGCGGATCACCTCATAGTGCTCCGGCTTCAGATAGGTCGGCAGCGGGCCTTCCTCGCCATCGGCGTAGCGGCGCGCAAAGGCCTGCCAGGCGAAGTAATTGTCGCGCATCGGGAAATGGCAGGCCAGCTTTTCCAGACGGTGTTTCAGAACCGGTGCGATGGAATTGTCGGCGGCAAGGCTTGCCAGCTCGTCATATTGCTGCGGCGGAATGCCAAGACCGAAAAGCGAGCTCTTGCGGTTGGTGATCCAGCGAACGACGGGCTTTTCAAAGAGAGGAGCGATCTGATCGTCGAAGAACTGGCGCTGCTCGCGAATCGTGCGGGCCTTGGTCATTTCCTGCAGCTTCACGCCATGCAGGCGGGCAAGAAGATGAGCGGCACCGATGAAGCGGCCGAGCAGGCCGGTTTCATAAATGTTGCGGTCAAAAACCGTGACGCGCCGGCGGCCGAACTTGCGGGTGTTCCAGTAGGCGCGGGTCGTATCATCGAGATTGGACGACAGATAGCGGTCGAAAACCCGGCTGTTCGACTTCTCGTTCGGCATCGCCAGGAAGCGCACGAGATCGGAATGGCCTGGAAGGTTCTTGAAGGCGGCAAGCTTCAGCCTGTTCAGCGCAATGTGGTGCGGATTGAGGTCGACGACGTCGATCGAAGCCGGCGCCTTGGAAAGGTAGGCCAGCATGTTGCAACCGCCCGAACCGATCGTGACGATACGGTGATTGGGCTTCAACTCCATCGCCTGCATATCGAGATCCGGGTCTTCCCAGATCTGTGGGTATACGAGGCCGGAGAAGAGAAGGCCGAAGAGACGCTCGGAGAAGCCGTCCTTGGAAAAAGCCTTGTGGCGGAGAAGCGCTGCCTTGAGTTTCCGGTTCTTGCGGAAGCCGGTATCCGGTGCAAATTCCGACATGAGTCTGTCACCTTTTTAGCGTTCAGGGCGTGTAACGCGCCTCTGCTACAGTTTGATGACGAGCCCTGTGGGCCAAGGCTTCGACGAGACCCGGCCAAGACTTCCGCGAAATTTGAAGTCGATTGAAACACTTCTTTTCGCTTCTCTCTTTCCGTGAGCCAAGTTTCCTGCTTCTCTCCGTTCCGTGGAGGATTGCATGCGAGTTGTTCCGCGTATCTTCAAGGGCTTGACCCTGCTCGTCATTCTCGTTGCCATAGGCGCAGCCGCGTGGCTCTCCATAAGCCCGCCGGAGCTCCTGAAGGTGGGCAATGGCTACGCAGCCAAGATCGTCTGCTCCAATGTCTTTATTGCCGGTCGTGATCCCGACGCCGTTCTTTACGACGATGTCCAAGCGCCTGGAAACCCGCTGCTCAGGCTGATGCGTGTCGAGATCGATCGTGACAGCGGGCGGGTGACTTCGCGTTTCATGGGCCTGTTTGCGCCGAGCTACGCGCTTTATCGCGGTGCTCTGGGCTGCACGAGCGTGCCTGATGGCGATTTCGATGCCGCCGCCAGGGGCGCACCGCTGGTGCCGGCGCCGCAGGTGGGTGAAAATAACGCGGTCTGGCCGGACGGTGAGGGCGTCGACCCGGCGACCGGCAATGCCAAGGTCGCGGCGCTTCTGGCTGATGCCAAGCTTGCCGGGCCTGCCATGCGGGCGATGGTCGTCGTACAGGATGGCCGCATCATTGCCGAAAGCTACGGGCCGGGCTTCAACGCCGATACGCCGCTGGTCGGCTGGTCGATGACGAAGACCGTCAATGCGGCGCTGATCGGCCGGCTGATGCTGTCAGGCAAGATCTCATTCGATGACACGCATCTCCTGCCGCAATGGGCGAATGATCCGCGCGGCGATATCAAGCTCTCCGACTTGCTCGGCATGGAAAGCGGGCTCGCCTTCAACGAGGATTATGGCGCCGTCGCCGATGTGACGCGTATGCTCTATCTCGACCCCGATATGGTGTCCCTGCCAGCAGGTGCGCCCCTGGCGGCCGCGCCGGGTACCGATTTCCATTATTCCAGCGGCACAGCCATGCTTCTTTCGCGTATCTGGATGAACAAGGTCGGCGATCCGCGGGCGGCCTTCGATTATCCCCGCGATGCACTGTTTTCCCCACTCGGCATGACGAGCGCAGTCTTCGAAGCCGATGAGCGCGGTACATTTACCGGCAGTTCCTATCTCTACGCCACGGGACATGATTGGGCGCGCTTTGGCCAATTCCTGTTGCAGGATGGTGTGTGGAACGGACAGAGACTTCTGCCGGAAGGTTTTGTTGCGACGATGCGGACGCCGACGGCAAGCTCGGGCGGCAAATATACGCAAGGCCAGGCCTGGCTTGCGGGGCCGGGCGGCGGCACGAGCGCGGAGTTCGGCTTGCCGCCGGATACGTTCTGGCTGCAGGGCCATGACGGCCAGACGGTGGCAATCATTCCTTCGGCCAATCTCGTTTTCGTCCGCATGGGGTTGACGCCGAGCTGGCTGGGCTACAGGCCGCAGATCGTGCTGAAGGAAATTCTCAATACGCTTCAGTCGGCGAAGCCGGCTGAGGCCCGTCACTGATGGTGTTTTGTATCAATAATTGGACTATCAGTAATTGCCTTGGGCGATGTCGGTCATGCCCTTGCGCTTGGCGTCATAATAGTAACCGCGGGCATAGAGACGAACGGCGTCGTCTTCCTTCTTGTCGGCTACCTGCCAAGCGCCCTGCAGGTACTTGCCTGCATATTTGATATTGGTTTCGGCGTCGAAGAGGCCGGCGGGATTGCCGCCGTAACCCATCGACTTTGCGGTGTTGTACTTGATCTGCATGAGACCGAAGTAGCCGCGCTTGTTGTAGGCCTTGGAATTGTAGCGGCTCTCGCGATGAACGACGCGGTGGAGCAGCGATTCCGGAATTTCGTAAAGCTTCGAATATTTGCTGATGAGCTTGCTGACGAAGCTCTTTTCGACGGTCGGCGCATCGTCGCTGTCGTCATCGCTGAACATCGGCGGGGCAGCTGGCGGATCGATCGGACCGGACTCATCGAAGCCGTAGTCCATGGTGAAGCGCGGCGTGGTATCGACGGCGGCAAGCGCTGCGAGCGCGCCGTTCTGCGGTGTCGTGGCGGCGAAGGCAAGCTGCGTGGAGGGGCTTGCCGGCGAGCCCGGACGCGGCGTCGGAACGACGGACTGGATCGCCGTCATTTCGGGCGTGAGCGGAATGGGAGCATAGCCGTTGACGGCAACCTGCTGGACACCGCCCTGCATGGCGAAATCACCGGCCTGCTGCTGCACGGGGGAGACGACATTCGGCATGGCGGCTGCAGTGAGAACAGGTGCGGCAGTTGCTGCCTGGGGATTGAGAGTTGCGACGGCCGGCCCGTTTGCGCCTTCAGCGGTCGGGATAGCAGCCAGCGTTGCATCTTCACCCGGCTTCGGCATGGGAATCACGGTCTGTGCGGCGGTCAGTTCCGCCTGAGAGGTATATTCGACGCTCGCGCATCCGGAAATGACACCGCAGAGCATGGTAGAGACCACAAGACTGCGTTTCAGGCCGGAAAATCCGATCGCTACCATTCTCTCACTTTCGTGAATCCCGCCGCCCCGGCAGCGTCTCAAAAGTTACTAAATACCTTAAGCCCGGGGATAGCCATTAACCTATTCGTGGCTTTCCAGCAACCACGGAATATTATTAGAGCCTTTCCCGGTCAGGTTGCAGCATTCTGTTGGCTCAAACGGAGTCGGATGGTCGACCGGCGGGCGCGCGTCGTAGCCAGATCTACGGCCAAGCCGGCCGGTCGATCAGGCGGACCGTTTCAGCCAACCCCGGTGGTTTGCTTGCAAACCAGCTAGGGCCGGGCATCTTTCCGCCAGGATCAAAGGCGATCGGCTCGGCCGTACCGACGGGTATGCCCGTCGCCAATCGCCTTTGCCCTGACGAAAACCTGCTCCGGCAGAATGCTGCAATCTGACCGGGAAAGGCTCTAAGCTGCAATACGGCGATACCCGGCGGTTACAGCGCCGGCAGCGATGAGGAGAGTGCCACCGGTGCGGTTGACCGCGCGCTGCACGCTGGCCTTACGAATCAGGCCTCGGGCGGCATGCGCGGCCATGGCGTAGCAGGACGCATTAATGGTGGCGAGAACGAGGAATGTCGCTTCCATGATCAGCATCTGATCGAAGAAGGGAAGGGCGGGGTTGAGGAACTGCGGAACGAAGGCGACGAAGAAGACAATGCTCTTCGGGTTCAACGCCGTCACCATATAGGCGTGCAGGAAGATCCGCCGCGACTTTTCTTCCGGCAGGTTATCGTTGTCCGCGATGTGTTCGCCGACGATCGGAGCCCGCCAGAGCTTGATTCCCAGCCAGATCAGGTAGGCGCCGCCGATCCACTTCAGCACGGTGAACAGCGTCGCGGATGCGGCGAGCAGTGCGCCCAGTCCGAAAAGCGACGCCGTCATGGCCGTGAAATCGCCGAGCGCCACGCCCGAAACGGTCGCCAGCGCCGTTTTCCGGCCATGACCTAGCGCATAGGAAACGACCAGAAGAATGGTCGGTCCCGGTATGGCGAGCATGATGGCGGACGCGGCTGCAAAAGCGAGCCAAGCTTCAAGCGACATGGAATCTCCTCCTATTCCTAGAGAACAAGCAAAGACACCATATTAGCCATCCGTCAATCATGCCGCTCTGTATTTTTGCCCGATCTGGCTCATTACTTCACCAAACCATGCGGTTGCAAGATCAAATGGCTTGCCACCCTTGATGCGCGGAAATTCTATTGTGCGCAACTTGCCGTTCTGCGCTTCATCATGGCCGGTTACGCCCGAGATCTTGTTGAGAGCGCTTTCGACGGCGAGGTCGACCATGCTCTGGATCAGGCGCAGATCTTCGCCGTTTGCCGGTGCGGAGCGGGCGAAATAACCGGATTTCTGGACGAGCGAGCGCTCGGCGTCGAGCAGACTTGCGAACTGCTTCTGGAACCAGGCGCCGACATTGATCGTGTCGATCTTCACATGTCCGAAGGCATCGCGCTTGACCGTCTCGCCGGCGGCCTCGCGTTCGGCAACGATGGCATCGAGGCAGGCGCCTTCCGATACGAAGACAGTGGCATGGCCAGTGCGGTCCATGATCTCCTTCAGGCGCGCGGCCTCGGCATCGAGGTCGAAGGCCATTTCCGGCAGGTAGACGGCGTCGATGCTCTTCATATGCGCGTTCATCATCAGGCCATCGACATATTCATTGCCTTTGGTGCGCTGGAGATAGGCGCGGGCGGTGGCAGCCGTCAGCCAGCCGCAGTGGCGGCCCATGACCTCGTGAATGACGAGCGTGCGCGGGGCAGCGGTCTGTTCGTTGCTGACGTTGTCGAAGAAGTGGGCGCCGACTTCGGCGGCCGTCCAGGCGCCGAGCGATTGGCGGATCGGCACGACGTCGTTGTCGACCGTTTTCGGCAGGCCGACGACCGTGAGGTCATAACCGTTTGCCGCAAGATAGGCGGCCAGATCCGCGGCTGTCGTATTCGTGTCGTCGCCACCGATCGTGTGCAGGATGGTGACGCCGTCATTGGCAAGGCGCTCCGCGGCGACCCGCAACGGATTTTCGCCTTCCTTGACGAGGCCACGCTTCACGCAGTCGGCGGCATTGGTGAGCTTCACGCGGCTGTTGCCGATCGGCGAGCCGCCATAACGGTGCAGGAGCGGCGCCTTCTCGCGCATTTCCTTGTTGATCGCGACGCTGTCGCCGAGCAGCACGCCCTGATAACCGGACTTGTAGGCGATGAGCTCGATATCGGGCGCAACGTCGCTATAGCGCTCGATCAGGCCGCCGACGGCGGATGACAGGCAGGGCGCGAGGCCTCCGGCGGTCAGCATTGCGACTTTCTGTTTGGCCATAATCCCTCCTTTGGCGCCCGATGGGCGACTACGTGCAGCTTAAAGCGTGTCACGATTTTTCAGATCCGTCTGCCACGCGTTAAGTCTTTGTTTTCCGCATGCCGTGACCGCAAAACCGCTGCACAGTTTTGCGCGACATGCTTCAGGTAACGCATGGATGCGGCAGGGAAAGTGGCCTGTAAAGTAAAGAATTTACGAAAAACGCGCCTTTCTACAGAGCGGGTGCCGGAAGCGGCGATATAATCGGTTCAATGCCAGTCCACCTATCCATAAGTGTTGTGGAAATCGCCGGCCGCTGTGCCGATAATGCAGAAAATGGCGGACACGGCGGATGGTTGCAGCATCAGCGACAATTACCGAATTGTGAAAACTGTTTTCAAACCTACGACCAATAGCCGCCTTGCAATGGAGACGATTATTTGGTCAAGGTGTTTCTTCTAGAGCTTGCTGCATTGCGAGAAGATGACGATGTCTTTCTGGGAAAAACTGGTGAATGCCATTGGCAATACCGCGGGCAATGCGCTCTCCGCGGTGGTCGAGGCTATTCGCACGGTTTTCGAAGGCGATCCGGAAACACGCCGCAAGGTTGCCTTCTCCGTAGCTGTTATTGCGCTTTCGGCCAAGATGGCAAAGGCCGACGGTATCGTCAGCGAAAAGGAAGTGCAGGCTTTCCGCGATATCTTCGAGTTTCCTCCGAGCGAGGCGAAGAATGTCGCGCGCCTCTATAATCTCGCCCGCCAGGACGTTGCCGGTTACGAGGCCTATGCAGCGAAGCTGTCCACGCTCTGCTCGACCTGCGCCGCCAATTGCCCGGTTCTGGAGGATGTTCTCGATGGTCTGTTCCATATCGCCAAGGCGGATGGGCTGATCCACGAGAATGAAATGAATTTCCTGCGCCATATCGCCGAGATCTTCCAGATGAGCGAGGCCCGTTTCGATCAGATCGCTGCGCGTCACGTTTCCGATGGACGCGACCCCTACAAGGTTCTCGGGGTTTCGCCGGCAGATGATTTCCCGACGATCCGCCGCCACTATCATGTGCTCGTCAGTGAGCATCATCCGGACCGGCTGATCTCACGCGGCGTGCCGGAAGAGTTTCATGCGATTGCCAATGAACGCATGGCAGCGCTGAACGACGCCTATGCGGCGATTGAAAAGGAACGCCGCGCCGCATGACCTCATTCGAGGCCGATTACAAGCAGGCGCGCGTCCAGCCTTCGCCGAACCATGGCGAACGCGCTGACGGGCGCAAGCCCGATATGATCCTGCTGCACTATACCGGCATGCCGAGCCCGGAAGGAGCACTCGAGTGGCTCTGTCGGGACGAAAGCCAGGTCTCAAGCCATTATTTCGTGCACCCGGACGGCGAGATCGTGCAACTCGTGCCTGAGAATCGGCGCGCATGGCATGCGGGCAAGAGTTTCTGGCACGGCGAGACGGATATCAACTCACTGTCAATCGGCATCGAGATCGCCAATGCCGGCCATCCGGGCGGGCTTCCGGATTATCCGAAAAAGCAGATTGCGGCGGTGATCGAATTATGTCGCGATTGCGGCGATCGCTGGTCAATCGCGCCTGAAAGGGTGCTCGGCCACTCCGACGTCGCCCCTGTGCGCAAGGTCGATCCGGGCGAAAAATTCCCCTGGCGCGAGCTGTATCAGGCCGGCATCGGCCATTGGGTGGAACCGGCCGCTATCACCGGCGGACGCTTCTTCCAGCGCGGTGACCGGGGGCAGCCGATCGAGGCACTGCAGTCCATGCTGTCGCTCTATGGTTACGGCACTGAGATCACAGGCGAATTCAGCGATAAGACGGCCGGGGACGTGGAAGCCTTCCAGCGGCATTTCCGCCCCGAACGGGTAGACGGGATCGCCGATTTCTCGACGATCGATACGCTGCATCGCCTGCTTTCGGCGCTGCCGCGGTATTCCTGACCTTTCATAGTTTCTGACATTACCGATTTTCCATGTTCAGACGCGAAATTCGGACTGCCACATCATTTCCCTATTATCTCCTCATTGCGATGGTCTAAGAGCTCTCGTCAAACGGCGCCGATGGTTGTTCCCAAGCTAAATCGAAGGCGTCATGTGAAACGATAAGAATTGCTGCGAAACCTGACCAGTTCTTGGCCAGGTATTCTCCATGACGGCGAGGCGCGCAGTCCGGCAATTCTTTGGGTCGGAGTGATTAAGACTACATGAGAAAATTGATTGTTGTTGCTGCAGCATGCGTTGGCATGGTGCTGGCGGGAAATAGCTTTGCCTTCGCGAATGACTGGGGCGTACGAGCCGATGCGCCCGTGAAGAAAGTGGAGCGTCCGCAGAAGACAGCGGAGCGCGTGCATAAGAAAGAACGCCTGCAGAGAACGGCGCAGCATGTACAGAAGAAAACAGAGCGTCCGCTGAAGACGGTCGAGCGCCAGAGTGGCTATCCCGTCGCCGATGTTTCCGGCAATTCCTATTCCGCATTGATCAGCAAATATGCCAATCAATATGATGTGCCGGTGGCTCTTGCGACTGCTGTCATCCGTGTTGAAAGCAATTTCAATCCGATGGCGCGCGGCAGCCACGGCGAAATCGGCCTGATGCAGATCAAGCCGGCGACGGCCCGCATGATGGGCTATTCCGGCGGTGCCAAGGGTCTGTTCGATCCGGAAACCAACATCAAATACGGCATGAAGTACCTGGCGGCCGCCCACGATCTCGGTGGCGGGCAGACCTGCAATACCATCCTCAAGTACAATGCCGGTCACGGCGCGACGCGCATGAACCCGGTCTCCAAGTCCTATTGCGGCAAGGTTCTTGCGATGCTCTGAAACGGAAGCGCTTGTCTCTGACAAGGGCCGGATGATTCAGAACGATTGCCATGTTATCGCTAGCCTTTAGCGAGGTGAGATATGGCAGTCGATTTTAAATTCATCGTCATCGGCCGCGGCATGATGGGTGCCGCGGCCGCAAAATATCTGGCGCGCCAGACGGACGGCGTTGCCGTCATCGGCCCGGACGAGCTTGAAGACCGCAAGGCGCACGACGGCGTCTTCGCCAGCCATTATGATGAAGGACGCATCACCCGCACCATCGATCCGGATCGCGACTGGGCCCTGCTCGCCAATCGCTCCATCGCCCGCTATGGCGAGATCGCCAAAGAAAGCGGCATCGATTTCTATACGGAGGCAGGCTGTGTCGCCGTGGCGCCTTCCGAAAGAGATTATCTCAACCATACAAGGCGGGCAGCGATCTCGCTCGGTGTGGAGACCGCCTCCCTCGATGAGGTTGGCCTGAAGAGACAGTTTCCCTATTTCGCCTTTCCCTCCGGCAGTACCGGCATTTTCGAAGCGAAGGGAGCGGGGCATATCAGCCCGCGCAAACTTGTAAGGGCGCAGTCGCTGCTTGCCGAGAAGGCAGGTGCAGCGGTGATCCGCGACCATGTCATCTCGATCCGGGAGGAGGGCGGTGCGGCTGTCGTCACAACGGCGGGCGGCGAGGTCTATCGCGCCGGGAAAGTGCTGCTTGCGGCCGGTGGTTTTTCCATTTCGCAGAATCTCTTGCCGCAATCCGTTGATATGACGGTTTACGGGCGCACCGTGACCCTTTTCGAAGTGGCGGAAGAGGATGCGCATCGCTTTGCCGGCATGCCCTCGCTGATCCTCGATGCACCCGGCATCGACATCTACCTGCTGCCGCCGATCCGCTATCCCGACGGCAGGCTTTACCTGAAGATCGGCGGTGATCCGGACAATCTGGTGCTGAACAATGATAGAGACATGCGTGCCTGGTTCCGCACCGACGGGCGCGAGGTTGCGCGCGAACACTTCGAGGGCATCGTTGCACGCATCGTGCCGGAACTCGAGGCACGGTCCATTTCGAGTGCATCCTGCGTGGTCTCCTATACCAAGAGCCGCTATCCGATGATTGGCTATACCGCTTCGCCGCACATTGCCGTTCTGACCGGCTGCTCGGGAACGTCGGCGAAGAGCTCCGACGAGATCGGCAGGCTGGGGGCTGAACTGCTTCTGGCAGGCAGAATCAAGGATCAGGGCTACGCCACGGATTTCACACCTTATTTCCGTTAAGCCTACCACCCCATATTTCGTTGGCATTTGCGGGCTTCCTCGTTTAAGGGAGCCCCTGCCAGTTGGCCGGGCAGCCGCGCTTTACCAATGCCGAAAGGCGGTAGGGTGAGGAAAGTCCGGGCTCCACGGAAACACGGTGCCGGATAACGTCCGGCGAGGGCGACCTCAGGGAAAGTGCCACAGAAAGCAAACCGCCTGTCTTGACAGGTAAGGGTGAAAGGGTGGGGTAAGAGCCCACCGCATCTCCGGCAACGGATATGGCACGGTAAACCCCACCGGGAGCAAAACCGAATAGGGATGACGCGGTTGGCGAAAGCCTTCCGGCCTGTTTCTGGGTCAGTCATCCGGGTGGGTTGCGTGAGGCAGCGTGCAAGCGCTGTCCCAGATGAATGGCTGCCACGTTCCGGTTCGCCGGAGCCATACAGAACCCGGCTTACAGGCCAACTGGCGATTACCTTTTCCGGCGTCCGCTTTGCCGCAAAATCCAATATCCTTCCTATCAAGCCATTGAAATGTCTGAAATGGAGGCGAGGTCTCACGGATCTTGCTTGGCCGGATCTCCCGTTCGCTCAGTGTGCTTCGGGTGGCGTTTGAGAATCGCTTTCCTAACCCTTTGTTAAACTTAACAGCTTATAAATGTTTGATACTGCGCCCGCCTCAAAATGGGCTCATCCCATTGACGCCCATATGGTCCCATGCTATCCCAAATGCGCACTGCATCAGGGCAATCATCTGCCCATCAATCGCAAAGCAAAGGCGCCTTCCGGATCGGAAGCGTCGGGAGGACCTCGGTTCTTTCGGCTTGCGAAGCTGTGCCTGACTTTGAGGGTTTCGGGCGGCCAATGGCATTCCGGGCTCTTTCGGAAACGGATGTTTCGTGTCATGAGCCGCTTCCTTTCGAATGCGACCAACAGGATCGATACCAAGGGCCGGGTTTCCGTGCCGGCGGCGTTTCGTTCCGTGCTGGCGCAGCGCAACGTTCAGGAGCTTTATTGCTTTCAGGATTTTGTGTTTCCGGCGATCAGCGTCGGCGGTTTGGATCTTCTGGAAAGGTTCGAGCGGCAGATTGCGGCGGAGGATCCGTTTTCGCCGGATGCAAACGAGATGTCGCTCCTCATTCATGGGGGCGGGGTCTTCATGAAGCTCGACGCCGAGGGGCGGTTGATGGTCACGGATTTCATTCGCGACTTCACCGGTATTTCGGACGAGGTGACCTTCGTTGGTCGGGCGGATCACTTTCAGCTCTGGCAGCCGCAAGCATTCGCGGCCGCGCAGGCGCAGGCACGAGGGGAGCGCAAGCTGGCGGGCAAGCGTTCCTGAACGAACGAGGGAACGGAATGGCGGCGAATCCTGGCGGAGGTTCAACTGAAGCCGGTGGCGGACCGGTTCGCCACATTCCGGTTCTTCTCAAGGAAGTGCTTGCGGCGCTGGAGCCTTTTTCCGGCAAGGTCATCCTCGATGGCACCTTTGGTGCGGGTGGCTATACCTCCGCCATTCTCGACGCAGGTGCCGATGTGATCGCGCTCGATCGCGATCCGACGGCGATTGCCGCCGGCCAGGCGCTCGTCGCCGCCCATGGCGGTCATCTCAAGCTCATCCATTCGCAATTTTCGCAACTTGCCGATCATGCGCCCGATGGCGGGCTCGATGGCGTGGTGCTCGATATCGGTGTTTCCTCCATGCAGATCGATGAGGCCGAGCGCGGCTTCTCGTTCCAGAAGAGCGGGCCGCTCGACATGCGCATGTCGGCTGCCGGTGTTTCCGCCGCCGATGTCGTCAATCGCGCCAAGGTCGCCGATCTCATCCGGATCTTCCACTATCTCGGCGAGGAAAATCAGGCGCCCCGTATCGCGCACGCTATCGAAAAGCGCCGCGTCGAAAAACCCTTCGAGACGACGCGCGATCTCGCCGGCCTGATCGAGCTGGTGACGCCGCGCAAGATGAAGGACAAGATCCATCCGGCAACGCGCGTCTTCCAGGCGCTGCGCATCTTCGTCAATGACGAGCTCGGCGAGCTGGCGCAGGCGCTGTTTGCTGCCGAGCGGGCGCTGAAGCCCGGCGGCCGTCTCGTCGTCGTCACCTTCCATTCGCTGGAAGACCGTATCGTCAAGAAGTTCTTCTCCGACCGTGCCGGCAAGGCTTCCGGCTCCCGCCATCTGCCCATTGCGCATGAGCGCGCCGCGACCTTCGAGCCGGTCGGCAAGTCGATGGTTTCTGCAAGCGAAGAAGAAGCTCAGGCCAATCCGCGTGCCCGTTCCGCCAAGCTGCGCGCCGGCCAGCGCACCACCGCCCCCGCTGAATCCGAAGACATGTCGCTCTTCGGATTCCCAAATCTTGCCAGCCTCGGAAAGCTTGGAGGTTGATATGCTGAGAACGTTCGATCTTGTGCTCATCGGCATCATGACAGCGGCAGCCGCCGTCACCTATACGATCAAGCACCGCGCGGAGCTTAAGCTCGAGGAGGTTCATCGCCTCGAAGCGGAGATCAAGCTCGAGAAGGACACGATCGATCTCCTGAAGGCCGACTGGGCGCTGCAATCGCAGCCGAACCGGCTGGAGCGGCTGGTCAATGCCTATAACAGCGAGCTGCAGTTGCAGCCGACGGATTCGACCTCGCTTGCCCATGCGCGCGAGCTGCCGATGCTGAAGTCGCAGGTTCCTCCGCCTGATATCACCGAAGCCAAGGCGGGCGCCAAGCCGGGTGCTGCCGCCAAGGCTCAACCGATCCCGATGCCAGCGCCCCGCGAAGCCGAAGACGCGGACCAGATCGAAACGGGAGCGGTGGAATAATGTCCTTCCTTTCCCGCATCATGGTGCTGAAGAGCCAGGCGCATTTTTCCGCCGGCGTCTACGACCGTTTCGGCGCCCCCTCGGGCATGGCGATCGAAGGCTCGCGCAAGCGCAGGGCCGGGCAGGCCAGGAGCCGCGTCGGCCTGCTGATCGTCGGCTTTACCGCCCTCTATGCGGTCATCGGCGCCCGTATGGTCGAATATGCGATGAAGGAACCGGAATCGGTCTCGTCTATCTTGCCGCCCGACCGGCTGATGGCGTCGCGCCCCGATATTGTCGACCGCAACGGTGAAGTGCTGGCGACCGATATCCGCACCGTTTCGCTGTTTGCCGAGCCGAACAAGATCGTCGATACCGACGAGGCCGTAGAGAAGCTGCAGACGGTGCTTTCCGACCTCGACGTCAAGGACACCTATAAGAAGCTCTCGAACCGCACCTCGCATTTCGCTTGGCTGCGCCGCCAGCTGACACCGAAGCAGCAGAGCCAGATCCTGGCGCTTGGCATTCCCGGCATCGGTTTCCGTCCGGAAAAGCGCCGCTTCTATCCGGGCGGCGCGACGGCCGCGCATATCCTTGGCTATGTCAACATCGACAACCGCGGCGTTGCCGGCATGGAGAAATATATAGACGATCAGGGGCTTGCCGATCTCGCCTCGGTCGGCATGACGAGCAACCAGCCGCTGGAGCCGGTGCGCCTTTCGATCGATGTGCGCGTGCAGGCGATCGTACGCGATGTCGTTGCCGATGCCGTGGTCAACTACAAGGCCAAGGGGGCAGGGGCCGTCGTGCTGGATGCCCATACCGGCGAAGTGCTCGCCATGGCGTCTGCGCCGGATTTCGATCCGAACAATCCGCAGGAAGGCTCCAAGGACGGCTGGCTGAACCGCATGTCGAACGGCACGTTCGAGATGGGCTCGACCTTCAAGACGTTCTCGACCGCCATGGCGATCGACAGCGGCAAGGTCTCGCTGAAAGACAGTTTCGACGCCACGAACCCGATCCGCATCGGGGGCTTCACCATTCACGACTTCCACGGCCAGCGCCGCTGGCTGACCGTGCCCGAAATCTTCGAATATTCCTCTAATATCGGCACGGCGAGAATGATCGACATCGTCGGCATGGAGATGCAGAAGGAATATCTGACGCGTCTCGGTCTGCTCTCCAAGATGCAGACCGAGCTGCCCGAAGTGAAGATGCCGAGCCAGCCGCGCGTCTGGAAAAAGATCAACTCCATCACGATCTCCTTCGGCCATGGCGTGGCCACCACGCCACTGCAGACGGCGGTTGCCGGTGCCGCGCTCATCAATGGCGGCAAGCTAATCGAGCCGACCTTTTTGCCGCGCAACCGCGAGCAGGCCGATGAAGTCGCCGAAATGGTCATTAAGAAAAGCACCAGCGACGATATCCGCTATCTCTTCAAGCTGAATGGCGTGAAAGGCTCCGGCCGCAATGCCGATGTGCCAGGGTTTCATGTCGGCGGCAAAACCGGCACGGCCGACAAGGTCGTCAACGGTCGCTACGCCAGCAACCTGAATTTCAACGCTTTTCTGGCGGCTTTCCCGATCAACAATCCGAAGTATGTGGTGCTGACCTTCTGCGATGAACCGCTTGACGGTGAGCAGCACCAGCGTATCGCAGCCTATACGGCAGCCCCCATGGTCAAGAACATCGTGCGCCGCGCTGCCCCCATCCTCGGTGTGGAACCGGAATTTGGCGAAGACGGTTCGGCCTTGTTGGTGTCTTATTGAGTGTGAATCAATGTCGGTGTCGATTCGTAAGGGGCGGTCGGCCTGAACCAGAAAAGTGCATTCGATGAAATTGCGGGACCTTGCCGGAAATGCGTTTCCGGAACTCAAAGCTGAACTTGAAGGACCGGCCGGGGCGCTGGATATATCAGGATTGTCTTCCGACAGCCGGAAGATCGCACCCGGAATGGCTTTCGTGGCGATTGCCGGCTCCAAGGCCGATGGTGCGGGTTTCATCGCTGATGCGGTTGCCAAAGGTGCTGCCGTCGTCATCGCATCGCATGCGGCCGAGACCTCCGTACCGGTTCTGGTCGTTGCCGAGCCGCGCCGTTTCCTCTCAGTTGCCGCTTCGCATTTCTATGGCCGCCAGCCGGCAACGATGGTTGCGGTGACGGGCACGGCCGGCAAGACCTCGGTTGCTTCCTTTACCCGGCAGATCTGGGGGCATGCCGGCCATGCGGCCGCGATGATCGGCACGACCGGCGTCATCTCGCCGACACGCAATGAATATGGATCGCTGACGACGCCTGATACTGTATCGCTGCACGAGCTGCTCGCTGAACTGGCCGATGAAGGCGTCACGCATGCCTCGATGGA
This sequence comes from Rhizobium sp. 1399, assembly GCF_031455475.1. Classification (NCBI taxonomy): domain Bacteria; kingdom Pseudomonadati; phylum Pseudomonadota; class Alphaproteobacteria; order Hyphomicrobiales; family Rhizobiaceae; genus Rhizobium; species Rhizobium sp. 1399. Next base: position 84,836 of record NZ_JAVDSU010000017.1, read on the forward strand.
GGCTTCCAGCCACGGCCTCGACCAGTATCGCCTCGACGGCGTGAAGCTCGCAGCTGCCGCCTTCACCAATCTTGGCCGCGACCATATGGATTACCATCCGACGGTCGAAGACTATATGGCCGCCAAGATGCATCTCTTCGACCGGGTGCTGCCGAAGGGCTCGCCTGCCATCATCTTCGCAGACGATCCGTGGTCGGAGCAGGCGATCAAGGCGGCGACGGCTGCCGGCCACGATGTGCGTACGGTTGGCCGCAAGGGTGCCTATCTGACGCTGAAGCGTGTCGAGCATTTCCGTCACAAGCAGGTTGCGGAAGTCCATACCGAAGGTGAGATCTTCGAAGTCGATATTCCGCTTGCCGGGGATTTCCAGATCGCCAATGCGCTGGTTGCTGCGGCGCTCGCCATGTCGACCGGCGTTCCGGCAAAGATCGCGATGGCGGCACTCGAAAAGCTGCAGGGTGCTTCCGGCCGTCTTGAGCTGGTCGGTCATACCAAGGACGGCGCGCTCGCCTATGTCGATTACGCCCACAAGCCGGACGCGCTGGAAAATGTGCTAAACTCGGTGCGTCCGTTCACGACGGGCCGCGTCATCGTCGTGTTCGGCTGCGGCGGAGACCGTGACCGCGGCAAACGGCCGATTATGGGCGAGATCGCCTGCCGGCTTGCCGATGTCGTCATCGTCACCGATGATAATCCGCGCTCGGAAGAGCCGGCTGCGATCCGCGGCCAGATCATGGCCGCGGCCAAATGCGCTTCCGAGATCGGCGACCGCGCCCAGGCGATACGTGAGGCGGTTCTGCAGCTGAAATCCGGCGATACGCTGATCGTTGCCGGTAAGGGACATGAAGAAGGGCAGACGGTCGGCAGCGTCACGCTGCCGTTTTCCGATCATGCCGAAGTGCGCAAGGCTTTGGAGGAGCGGGTACCATGAACTGGCTCTGGACCACCGAAGACATGATCGCCGCGATGGCGGGCCGTCCGTTCGGCTCGCTGCCGCAGGGTATTACCGGTATTTCCATCGACAGCCGCTCGATTGCGCTTGGTGAAGCCTTTTTCGCGATTAAAGGCGACCGCGTTGATGGGCACGATTATGCTTCCATGGCAATGGCAAACGGCGCGTCGCTGCTGGTCGTCAGCGAGGCCCGCCTACCGGCCATGGGCCGCCTGACGGTGCCGATGATCGTGGTCGAGGATGTCCTTGTCGCGCTCGGCCGTCTGGGGCTTGCGTCGCGTGAGCGTTCGCGGGCGAAGATCATTGCCGTCACCGGATCGGTCGGCAAGACGACGACCAAGGAGATGCTGCGCCATGTGCTGTCTCCCTCCGGTAAGGTGCATGCGTCCGTTGCTTCCTTCAACAATCATTGGGGCGTGCCGCTGACCTTGGCGCGCATGCCGATCGACACCTATTTCGGCGTGTTCGAGGTCGGCATGAACCATCCGGACGAGATCAGGCCGCTTGTGAAGATGATCCGACCGCATGTCGCTGTCATCACGACGATCGCGCCGGCCCATCTCGGTAATTTCCAGAACGTTCAGGAAATCGCCGCCGCCAAGGCGGAAATCTTCGAGGGGCTGGAGCCCGGCGGCGACGTCATTCTCAACCGCGACAATGATCAGTTCAATTTCCTCGAGCAGGCAGCCCAGGCGCTCGGCATCACGAAGATCCATTCCTTTGGCCAGCATGCCAAGGCGGAGTTCCGTCTCGCTGAATTCAACGGCTCGGACGAAAGCTCGACGCTCTGGATGACGGTTGGAGGCGATACCAAGGAAGTGCGCATCGGCGCGCCGGGCCGCCACATCGCTGAGAATGCGCTGGCTGCATTGGGTGTCGTGACGATCGTCGGCGCCAGCCTCGACAAGGCAATCGAAGCACTTGCGACGCTGAAGCCGGAAAAGGGCAGGGGCAAGCGCTACAGGCTTCCGATCGGCAATGGCAGCTTCACGCTGATCGATGAGAGCTATAACGCCAATCCGGCCTCCATGCGCGCGGCGATCGCGCTGCTTGCGACAGCCGAACCGACCGGCCGGGGACGCCGCATCGCCGTGCTCGGCGACATGCTGGAAATGGGCGAATTTGCCGAGCAGGTGCATGCGGATCTTGCCGGCCCGCTACTGGCCGCCGGTCTCGAACATGTCTGGCTCGCGGGGCCTGAGATGGTGGTGCTGAAAGAATCGCTTCCCGACAGCGTCGCAGTCGAGCATCGCGAGAAGACGGAAGAATTGTTGGAATTCGTATTGAACTCGATCGCACCTGGCGACGTGTTGATGGTGAAGTCGTCTCTGGGGATCGGTTTCGGCAAGATTGTCGCCGCGCTCCTTGACAAGTACCCGCCAGTTTCAGACACGCAACGCGAACTATGATCGGGTAAAAGGGGCCTTGAATGCTGATTTGGCTTGTCGAACTGTCGGAATATTTCAAATTTCTGAATTTGTTCAGGTACATTACCTTCCGGGCGGGTGCCGCTCTTTTTACCTCCGCTCTGATCGTCTTCCTCTTCGGGCCTGCTATCATCAACTCGCTGCGCATCCGGCAAGGCAAGGGCCAGCCGATCCGCGCCGATGGGCCGCAAACGCATTTCAAGAAGGCCGGTACGCCGACCATGGGCGGCCTGATGATCCTTGCCGGCATCGTCGGCGCGTCGCTGCTCTGGGCCGATCTTTCCAATGTCTATGTCGTGGCGACGCTGCTCGTGACGCTCGGCTTCGGCGCCATCGGCTTCTATGACGATTATCTCAAGGTCACCAAGCAGAGCCACAAGGGCTTTTCGGGCAAGGCGCGTCTCGGCATCGAGTTCATCATTGCCGGCATCGCCGTCTATTTCATGATGCGCACGGCGCTCGTCTCGGGTCCGGCAGGCTCCACCTTCGGCTCCTCGATTGCATTTCCCTTCTTCAAGGACTTCCTGATCAATATCGGCATCATGTTCGTCGTCTTCGGCGGCTTCGTCATCGTCGGCGCCGGCAATGCCGTGAACCTGACTGATGGCCTCGACGGCCTTGCTATCGTGCCGGTCATGATTGCCGCCGCCGCCTTCGGCATCATCGCCTATCTCGCCGGTAATGCGGTCTTTGCCAATTACCTTCAGATCAATTTCGTGCCCGGTACTGGCGAGCTTGCCGTCGTGCTCGGCGCCGTTATCGGCGCGGGCCTCGGCTTCCTTTGGTTCAACGCCCCCCCGGCGGCGATTTTCATGGGGGATACCGGGTCGCTGGCGCTCGGCGGCACGATCGGTACGGTTGCCGTCGCCACCAAGCATGAGATCGTCATGGCGATTGTCGGCGGCCTCTTCGTCATAGAAACCCTGTCGGTCATCATCCAGGTCGGCTTCTTCAAGATGACTGGCCGACGCGTCTTCCTCATGGCGCCGATCCACCACCATTTCGAAAAGAAGGGCTGGACTGAGAGCCAGGTGGTGATCCGCTTCTGGATCATCGCCGTCGGCCTTGCCATGCTCGGCCTTTCCACCCTGAAGCTGCGGTGAGGCGGTCATGATCCCGGTCACGACGCTTGCAGGAAAGAAGGTCGCTCTCTTCGGTCTCGGCGGCTCCGGCTCAGCGACCGCCAAGGCGCTGATCGCTGGCGGTGCTGATGTCACAGCTTGGGACGACAATCCTGACAGCGTTGCCAAGGCCGCATCGGAAGGCATTACTACCGCCGACCTGCACACGATCGACTGGAGCGCGCAGGCGCTCTTCGTGCTTTCTCCCGGCGTGCCGCTCACCCATCCGAAGCCGCACTGGACCGTTGATCTCGCGCGTGCTGCCGGTGTCGATATCGTCGGCGATGTCGAACTCTTCGTGCGCGAGCGCCGGGCGCATGCTCCCGATTGCCCATTCATCGCGATCACGGGGACCAACGGCAAATCGACGACGACGGCGCTGATTGCCCATATCCTGAACTCGAGTGGCCGCGATACGCAGCTCGGCGGCAATATCGGCACGGCCGTGCTGACACTCGATCCGCCGAAAAGCGAGCGCTATTTCGTCGTCGAATGCTCCTCCTACCAGATCGATCTTGCGCCGACGCTCAATCCGTCCGCCGGCATCCTGCTCAACCTGACGCCCGATCACCTCGATCGGCATGGCACGATGCAGCACTATGCGGATGTCAAGGAACGGCTGGTCGCCGGCAGCGATGTCGCTGTGGTCGGCGTCGATGACAGCCATTCGGCGCTGATTGCCGACCGTATCGAGCGGGCAGGCGTGAAGGTGATGCGGATATCCCGCCGCAATGTGCTGGCCGACGGTATTTATGCCGAAGGCACGAAGCTCATCCAGGCAGCGGGTGGTGCCATGCTGCCCTTCGTCGATCTCGACGGCATCCAGACGCTGCGCGGCAGTCACAATGCACAGAACGCTGCTGCCGCGGTCGCCGCCTGCCTTGCGGTGGGTGTCTCCGCCGAGGACATCCGTGCGGGTCTTGCATCCTTCCCCGGCCTCAAGCATCGCATGCAACCGATCGGCCGGCGCGGTAATGTCGTCTTCGTCAACGATTCCAAGGCGACGAATGCGGATGCTGCGGCTCCGGCACTTTCGAGCTATAACAGGATCTATTGGATTGCCGGCGGATTGCCGAAGGCGGGCGGTATTACGACGCTTGCGCCCTATTTCCCGCGGATCGCCAAGGCCTATCTGATCGGTGAGGCGGCGGCAGAATTTGCCGCGACGCTCGGCGAGGCGGCACCCTACGAAATATCAGGCACGCTGGAACGGGCCGTGGCGCATGCCGCAGCTGACGCCGAAAAGGATGAAACCGGTCCCGTGGCCGTGATGTTATCCCCGGCTTGCGCAAGCTTCGACCAGTACAAGAACTTCGAAGTCAGGGGCGATGCCTTTGTCGGCCATGTGGCCTCCCTTGACGGCGTGACCATGCTGATCAATTCGGCAACAGGAGACAAATGACATGGTGAGCCGCGCGGAACGTGGAGCATTGGCGGATTGGTTCTGGACCATCGACCGCTTTTTCCTGGCCTTGTTCCTCTTCCTGATGGGCATCGGCTTCATGCTCTCCTTTGCGGCTTCGCCGGCAGTTGCCGAGCGCATCGGCCTGGAGCCCTTCCATTTCGTCAAGCGCCACGCCGCCTTCATGATCCCGTCGATTGCGGTCATGCTTGGCCTCTCGTTCCTGACGCCGCGCCAGGTGCGGCGCACCGCAATCATCCTGCTGATCGTGGCACTCGCCATGATGCTGCTGGTGCTGTTCTTCGGCCAGGAGGTCAAGGGTGGAAGGCGCTGGATCTGGATCGCCGGCCTTTCCATCCAGCCGTCGGAATTCATGAAGCCGGCCTTCGTCGTGGTCTGCGCCTGGCTCTTTGCCGAACATGCGCGCCAGCCGGAGATACCGGGCAATCTCTTCGCCATCATCTTGTTCGGCATCGTCGTCGCCCTGCTCGTGGCACAGCCTGACCTTGGCCAGACGATCCTGACGACGGCTGTCTGGGGAGGGATGTTCTTCATGGCTGGCATGCCGTGGCTCTGGATCATCGTGCTGGGTGTCGGCGGTGCCGGCGGCCTTGTGACCGCCTACTACGTTTTCCCGCACGTGGCGGGCCGAATAGACAAGTTCCTTACCGGCGAAGGCGATACGTTCCAGATCGATACCGCCCGCGAGGCGATCATCCGTGGTGACTGGTTCGGGCAGGGGCCGGGCGAAGGCATCGTCAAGCGCATCATTCCGGATGCGCATACCGATTTCATCTTTTCGGTCGCGGCCGAGGAATTCGGCATCGTCTTCTGCATCGCGCTCGTCGTCATCTTCACCGTGCTGGTGCTGCGCGGCCTGTCGCATGCCTATCGCGAACGCAACGACTTCAATCGCTTTGCCGTCGCAGGCCTTGTGCTGCAGATGGGCATCCAGTCGATCATCAATATCGGCGTCAATCTCGAACTGCTGCCGGCCAAGGGCATGACGCTGCCGCTGATTTCCTACGGCGGTTCGTCGATGGTGGCGATCTGCGTGACGGCCGGCTTCATTCTGGCGCTGACGCGCCATCGCCCGGAAAAACGTGCGCAGGACCGGAGCCTCTTCCGCGTGCCGCACGGCATGCCGGCGGAGTAGGGCATTATGAGCAAGGGCATCGTCCTTCTTGCCGCCGGCGGAACTGGCGGCCACGTCTTTCCGGCAGAGGCGCTGGCCTTCAAGCTGAAAGAGCGCGGCTATTCCGTGCATCTCGTCACCGACAGTCGTGCCGAGCGATATGCCGGTAAGTTTCCGGCCGACGAGATCCATGTCGTGTCGTCGGCGACAATCAGTTCCAAGAACCCCGTGGCCGTTGCCCGTTCTCTGTGGAAGCTCTGGACCGGAATGCGCGCCGCAAAGCGGCTGATCCAGCGATTGAAGCCCGTGATCGTCGTTGGCTTCGGCGGTTATCCGACAGTGCCGCCGCTGCTTGCCGCCAGCCGCCTCGGTGTGCCTTCCATGCTGCATGAGCAGAATGCCGTCATGGGGCGTGCCAACAAGGCGCTTGCGCCGCGCGTCAGGGCGATTGCCGGCGGCTTCCTGCCCGAGAGCGGCGGCACGTTTTCCGACAAGACGATTGCGACCGGCAATCCTGTGCGGCCGGCGATCCTTGCCGCGGCCGAACAGCCTTACATACCGTCGCATCCGGGCGAGGATTTCAATCTCGTGGTCTTCGGCGGCAGCCAGGGCGCACAATATTTCTCCAAGGCGATGCCGACGGCGATCAGCCTGCTCGACGACGCGCTGCGCGCGCGGCTCCGGGTAACCCAACAGGTTCGCTCGGAGGATATGGAGACGGTGCGCGGGTGTGTAGTGCAGCTGCAGATGGCTGCGGATATTGCGCCGTTTTTCAACGACATGGCGGAGCGTCTTGCCAAGGCGCATCTGGTCATCTGCCGCTCCGGCGCCTCGACGGTTTCGGAAATCTCGGTCATCGGCCGTCCGGCCGTGCTGGTGCCTTATCCGCATGCGCTGGACCACGATCAGGCGGCCAATGCCGCAGCGCTGGCGGCGACCGGCGGAGCCAAGGTGATCGCCCAATCCGAGCTTTCGCCCGAGCGCATCGCCTCTATTCTGACGCATGTCATGAACGATCCTGAAAAGCTTGCGAGCATGGCGGCTGCCGCCAAGCTTGCAGGAAAACTGGATGCGGCGAACTTGCTTGCCGACATGGTTGAGGCTATTGCCGCCGGTAGGACAGTTGCAGAATTCAAGGGGGCACGCGTATGAAGCTGCCAAAGGCGATCGGCCTCGTTCATTTCATCGGCATTGGCGGTATCGGCATGAGCGGTATCGCCGAGGTGCTGCATAACCTCGGCCACAAGGTGCAGGGATCGGATCAGTCCGACAGCGCCAACGTTCAGCGCCTGCGCGATAAAGGCATCGAAGTCTTTGTCGGCCACAAGGCGGAAAACCTCGGCGATGCCGAAGTCGTTGTCGTGTCGACCGCGATCAAGAAGAGCAATCCGGAACTCATTGCCGCACGCGAGAAACTGCTGCCTGTCGTGCGCCGCGCTGAAATGCTGGCCGAGCTGATGCGTTTTCGTAATGCGATTGCCATTGGCGGCACGCATGGCAAGACGACGACCACGTCGCTCGTCGCCACGCTGCTCGAAGCCGGCGGGCTGGACCCGACCGTCATCAATGGCGGCATCATCAATGCCTATGGCACGAATGCGCGCATGGGCGAGGGTGAGTGGATGGTGGTCGAGGCGGATGAGTCCGACGGCACTTTCCTGAAGTTGCCGGCCGATGTCGCCGTCGTCACCAATATCGATCCTGAACATCTCGATCATTACGGCAATTTCGATGCCGTTCGCGCCGCCTTCCGGCAATTCGTCGAGAATGTTCCCTTCTACGGCTTCGGCGTCATGTGCCTCGATCATCCCGAGGTTCAGGCGCTGGTCAGCCGGATCGAAGACCGCAAGGTCATCACCTACGGCGAAAACCCGCAGGCCGATGTGCGCTTCATGAATGTGCGCATCGACGGCACGCGCTCGATCTTCGACGTTGAAATCCGCCGCCGCCGCACCGGCGAGGTCATCAGGCTTGACGATCTCGTCATGCCGATGCCCGGCCGTCACAACATCTCGAATGCAACTGCGGCCATCGCCGTCGCCAACCGCCTCGGTATGTCCCGCGAGGATATCGCCAAGGGGCTTGCCTCTTTCGGCGGCGTGAAGCGGCGCTTCACGCTGACCGGCGAATGGAACGGCGTGCAGATCTTCGACGACTACGGCCATCATCCGGTCGAGATCAAGGCGGTGCTGCGCGCCGCCCGCGAGGCCTGCAAGGGCCGTATCATCGCCGTGCACCAGCCTCACCGCTATACCCGCCTGTCGAGCCTGTTCGAGGAATTTGCCGCCTGCTTCAATGATGCGGACAGCATTTTCATCGCGCCTGTTTATGCTGCGGGCGAGGACGCCATCGAGGGTGCGGATTCGGAATCGCTGGTTTCCCGCATCAAATCGGGTGGTCATCGCGATGCGCGCTTCCTTCCTTCGGCGGAAGCTCTACCGCAGATGGTAGCAGAGATTGCAAAACCCGGGGACTTTGTAGTTCTGTTGGGTGCTGGTAGCATTACATATTGGGCAGCGGCGCTGCCGAAGCAGTTGCAAGACCTTTCAGGAAAATCCGCATGAAACAGGTTAACGGGGAAAAGCTTCTTGCCTCTCTTGGAGAAGGCGTAAAGGACATTCGCGGCCGACTGACGCCGGATGCCCCCATGGACCGCGTCACCTGGTTCCGCGCCGGCGGTCTGGCCGAGCTGATGTTCCAGCCGCATGACGAGGACGACCTTATCGCATTCCTGAAGATCCTGCCGGATGAAGTGCCGCTGACGGTGGTCGGCGTCGGTTCGAACATCCTAGTGCGCGATGGCGGAATTCCGGGCGTCGTTCTGCGCCTGTCGGCCAAGGGCTTCGGCTTTGTCGAACTCGCTGGCGAAAACCGCATTCACGCTGGCGCCATCTGCCCCGACAAGCATGTGGCCGCCATGGCAATGGATAATGGCATCGGTGGCTTTGCTTTCTATTACGGCATTCCGGGTGGCATCGGTGGTGCTGCCCGCATGAATGCCGGCGCCAACGGGTCCGAAACGAAGGATCGTGTCATCGAGGTCCAGGCGATCGATCGCAAGGGCAACAAGCATCTGCTGACGAATGCCGAGATGGGGTATTCCTATCGCCATTCGGATGCTGCAGATGATCTGATCTTCACCTCGGTGTTGTTCGAGGGTTATCCCGACGATCGCGCCAAGATCCGCGCCGAGATGGATGCCGTTCGTAACCATCGCGAGACGGTGCAGCCGATTCGCGAAAAGACCGGAGGTTCGACCTTCAAGAATCCCGAGGGTCATTCGGCCTGGAAGCTGATCGACGAGGCGGACTGCCGCGGTCTCGTCATCGGTAGTGCGCAGATGTCGTCGCTTCACTGCAACTTCATGATCAACATGGGGCAGGCGACGGGCTACGATCTGGAATATCTGGGTGAGGAAGTGCGCCGCAAGGTTTTCGAAACTGCGGGCATCAAGCTCGAATGGGAAATCAAGCGTCTCGGGCTCTTCATGCCAGGTCGCGAGGTTCGCCCCTTCCAGGGCGTGACGACAGAGTAAGCGCTATTTTACCGCAAGCCTTAAACCTTCGCGCGATGTGACGACGGGCGACCAGCCCAGTACGTCGCGCGCGTGGGATATATCGACCTGCAGCGAGCCGCAGAGGCGCTGATAGACGGCTTCCTTTCCCGTGACCCTGGCTGCCATGTGCATCAGGGACGGCGGGAAGGGAAGGAGCATCGGTTTGACGCCGAGGCCTGCGGCGATACCCTCGATCAATCCCGGCGTCGACAGGTCCTCACCATCTCCTGCGAGGAATATTTCGCCAGATGCCGCCGGATGCTGCATGCAGGTGATGATCATGTCGACGAGGTTCTGTACCGCGACCAGCGTGCGGCGGTTTTTCAGTGACGCGAAGGGCAGGGGCAGCTTCTTGCGGACAAGGCCGACGAGCAGGGCGAAGTTGCCGCGCGCGCCGGGGCCATAAACCAGCGGCGGTCGGACGATGACGACGTCCATGCCGGTGCGGGCGGCGATCTCCCGAAGGCCGATTTCGCTTTCCATTTTCGAAATGCCGTAGGGATCGATCGGCTTCGGCTGATCGTCGTGCCGGAACGGCCGATCGTTTTCTTCGCCGTTGACCTTGATGGTGCTGATGAAGACGAAACGCTTCACGCCGGCGCGCGCCGCCTGTTCGGCAAGGTTGAGCGTCGAGGCTGTGTTGACCCGGCGGAAATCCGCCAGCGGATCGGCCGAGCGATCGTTCATGATGTGAACGCGGGCGGCGAGATGGACGATGACATCGACGCCTTCGAGTGCTGTCGTCCAATCAGTCTTCTCGGTGATCTCGATTGGGAAATGCCTGATATCCGGCGGGAGGGCTGATGTCGGGGATCGTGTCGTGACCGCTACGTCGCAAATCTGCTCCCTGTACAGCCGTTCGACAAGAGGAGCGCCGACGAAGCCGGCTGCACCGGTGACGAGGCATCGCATGATCTTCTCCCTGTTCCGACCGTAGAGGTCTTCGCTAGCCGGAACTGCCGATCGCATCAATAAAAAAAGCCGCGACGGTGAGCGTCGCGGCTTCTTGTTCAGGAAGTATGAGGTTCAGACTTCTTCGCGGCCCGACAGCCGGATGCAGATCAGCGAAATCGCAGCCGAGGCGGCGAGGTAATAGCCGACATAGTTGAGGCTGTAGTTGGTTGCGAGCCAGGTGGCGATATAGGGGGCGAGCGAAGCCCCGAAGATGCCGCCGAGGTTGAAGGTCATCGAGGCGCCGGTGTAGCGCACCATGGTCGGGAAGGGGGCTGCCAGGGCAGCGCCGATCGGACCGTAGGTGAAGCCCATCAGGCCGAGGCCGATGATCGAGCAAAGGAAGGCGCCGGTCAGGCCCGCCGTCAGCAGGCTCGCATAGAAGAAGCCGAAGATCGCAATCGCGATCGTCGTCAGGGTCAGGATCAGGCGACGCGAGTAACGGTCCGACAGCCAGCCGGAGAGCGGGATCGTCAGGCCGAAGAAGACGACGCCGACGAGCTGGACGACCAGGAACTGCTCACGCGAATAGCCAAGCCCCCCCTTTTCCAGAGGTGTGGTGCCCCAGGACAGCGTGAAGACCGTCATCAGGTAGAAGAGCACGAAGGTGGCAACGGCGATGAAGGTGCCGAGAATCAGGCTGCGCAGATGACCGCGGAAGACGGTCGCGACCGGAACGGCGACGCGCTCGTGCTTTTCGACGGCCTTCTGGAATTCCGGCGTTTCGGCGATCTTCAGGCGGACATAGAGACCGACGGCGACGAGCGCGAGGCTGGCGATGAAGGGAATGCGCCAGCCATAGGCGAGGAAGTCCTCGTTGCTCATGGTTTCCGCGAGAATCAGGAAGAAGCCGGAGGAAAGGATGAAGCCGATCGGCGCGCCGAGCTGCGGGAACATGGCGTACCAGCTGCGCTTGCCGGGAGGTGCGTTTTCGGTGGCGAGCAGCACAGCGCCGCCCCATTCGCCGCCGAGGCCGAGACCCTGGCCGAAGCGGCACAGCGCAAGCAGCAGCGGCGCGGCGATGCCGATCGAGTCGTAGCCGGGCAGAATGCCGATCACCACGGTCGACAAGCCCATGGTCATCAGGGCTGCCACCAGCGTCGCCTTGCGGCCGACCTTGTCGCCGAAATGGCCGAAGACCACGGCGCCGAAGGGGCGGGCGAAGAAGGCGATCGAGAAGGTCACGAGAGACTGCAGCAGCGCAGAGGTCGGATCGCTCGAGGGGAAGAAGAGGTGCGGGAAGACGAGGACGGCTGCCGTCGCATAGACGTAGAAGTCGAAGAATTCGATCGTGGTGCCGATGAGGCTGGCGATCAGGACGCGTGCGGGGGAATTGACTTGCGTGCTGCTCGAAGGGCTCGGCGATACGGAGATCGCTTCTGTCATGTTCATTCCAATCAGTATTTTTTATCGATTTGCTTGGGAGGTGTCGCTCTTAACGCAATTTTAAGGCTGAGAAAATGCCCGGACACGCAAGAATCTGACGCAGGCGACATTGTGCGATGGTGTGACTGGGCCACACCGATGTGGGTATCCGTCTCCCCTAGTCTCAGCGGTTTCTCAACCTTGCGCCAGGCTTGTCGGGAGGTAGCCCCGAACTTGACCGGAATCAAATTGCAATTGATTGATAAAGTGCTCTCTGGTTGAGAGAATGAAGGGGCACACATGCAGAAAAATCTTGCTGCCGAGTTTCTCGGCACGTTCTGGCTGGTCTTCGGCGGATGCGGCAGTGCCGTGCTCGCGGCCGCCTATCCCGAACTTGGAATCGGTTTTGCCGGCGTGGCGCTGGCGTTTGGTTTGACCGTTGTCACTATGGCCTATGCCGTGGGCGGTATTTCCGGCGGTCATTTCAATCCCGCCGTTTCTCTTGGTCTTGTTGTTGCGGGACGGTTTCCTGCGGCGCGTCTCATTCCCTATATCGTCGCACAGGTGATCGGCGCCATTGTTGCTGCTGCAGCGCTCTATCTCATCGCCAGCGGCAAGGCGGGTTTCGAGCTCGGCGGGTTTGCCGCCAACGGATATGGCGAACATTCTCCCGGTGGTTATTCGCTGCTTTCGGCGCTGCTGATCGAAATTCTGCTGACCATGTTTTTCCTGATCATCATCCTCGGATCGACAAGCAGCAGGGTGCCCGCCGGCTTTGCACCGCTTGCGATCGGCCTGGGACTGACGCTGATTCACCTCGTCGCGATCCCCGTAACGAACACCTCCGTCAATCCGGCGCGTTCGACGGGGCAGGCGCTTTTCGTCGGCGGCTGGGCGCTGCAGCAACTCTGGCTGTTCTGGATCGCGCCGCTTGCCGGAGGTGCGATTGGCGGCCTCGTCTGGAGGTTCTTCGGCGATAAGGACTGACTGCAGAACATCTGTGCATGCCATTGAACCCGCGTGGTTTTTCCGCGCGGGTTTTTCGTTCTTCATCGTGCTTGCGGCTTATTCGCTGTGATATTCGAGCGATCATAGTCGCAGAAAAATGAAGTATGCGGCAAGGCGGAGTTAACGAAAGTAAACGATTCGTTAACCATAATGATGCTCTAATGCACCCAAGTCAGACAAAGGACACGAACCGCGCAGACCAGCTCCGCGCAAGCCTCGGTTCGGCAAAGTGGAAGTTATTTTTTGGGGGTGTTGATGAGTCGCGAGCACGTAGCTGTCCTGATGGGCGGATTTTCTTCGGAGAGGCCTGTCAGCCTTTCTTCGGGGAAGGCGTGTGGCGATGCTCTCGAAAGTGAAGGCTTCAAGGTGACGCGCATCGATGTCGAGCGCGACATTTCCGAAAAGCTCTCCGCCCTGAGGCCCGATGTTGTCTTCAATGCCTTGCATGGGCCTTTCGGCGAGGATGGCACCATCCAGGGCATTCTCGAATATCTGCAGATCCCCTATACGCATTCGGGCGTGCTTGCTTCTGCGCTTGCCATGGATAAGGCCCGGGCGAAGCGTGTGGCTGCCGCCGCCGGTGTTCCGGTTGCCGAATCGCAGGTGCTGAATCGCTTCTCGTTTCCGTCGGAGCATCCGATGAAGACGCCCTATGTGGTCAAGCCGGTGCGCGAAGGCTCCAGCTTCGGCGTCGTCATCGTCGGTGAGGATCAGGCGCACCCGCCGCAGGTCATCGGCTCGGCCGAGTGGCGTTATGGCGAGGAAGTCATTGTCGAGCGCTACATCCATGGTCGTGAGCTGACCTGCGGTGTGATGGGCGATCAACCCATGGATGTCATCGAGGTGGTACCGCAGGGCCACAATTTCTATGATTACGACTCCAAGTATGCGTCGGGTGGCTCAAAACATGTCTTGCCGGCTAAAATTTCACCGAAAATTTACCAAAAAATACAAACATTGGCATTAAGGGCGCATCAAGCAATCGGTTGCCGCGGCGTCAGTCGGTCCGACTTTCGTTACGACGATCGTTTTTCCGAAGACGGCGAGATCATCTGGCTGGAGGTTAATACCCAGCCAGGCATGACTCCAACCTCCCTTGTGCCCGAAATGGCCGGCCATGCCGGATATTCCTTTGGTGCATTTCTCCGGTGGATGGTGGAGGACGCGTCTTGTTTGCGTTGACGGTCAAAAGGATAGGGCGCCCCAGCCGTTATGCCGAGCTTCCCGTTATGGAAGCCGACGAACGCCGCGTGCTGCCGCGTCCGCTGCGCCGCGTCGTACGCTTCCTCGTAAGCCTCGGTAGCGGCCGCATCCATATCCCGGCCCACACGGGCACGGTTTCCGCGCTTGGCTTCCTGGCTGCGACCGGCCTCTATGGCATGTCGCTTGGCGGTCATACGGAAGCCGTCGCGCAGGCGACGACCAGCGCTGTCGGCTTTGCCATCGAGGACGTGAAGGTTTCCGGAAACAATCAGACCTCCGAAATCGAGATTCTGCAGCTTCTCGGCCTCGATGGCGCGACATCACTCGTCGCCCTTGATGTCGATGCTGCGCGCCAGAAGATCGCGCGCCTTCCCTGGGTCGAAAATGTCGAAGTCCGCAAGGTCTATCCGAAGACGATCGAGGTGAAGCTCTCTGAGCGCGCCGCCTATGCCATCTGGCAGCACGGCCAGGAGCTTTCGCTGATCGAGAAGAGCGGCAGCGTGATCGCGCCGCTTCGCGATAACAAGTTTTCGGCTCTGCCGCTGGTCGTCGGCCGTGACGCCGAAACGGCTGCGGCCTCCATCGAGGATGCCTTCGCCAAGTGGCCTGATGTGAAGGCTCGCGTGAAGGCTTACGTCTGGGTTTCCGGCCGCCGCTGGGACCTGCACATGGACAATGGCGTCGTCGTCAAGCTGCCGGAAGATGATCTCGACCAGGCGCTGGCGACGCTTTCGAAATTTGACAAGGAACAGCAGCTTCTGGAGCGCGATATCGCTGCAGTCGATCTCAGGCTGCCGGATCGCACGACGATCCAGCTAACGCCCGAGGCGGCAGCACGCCGTCAGGCGGCGGTTACGGCGCGCACCAAGGATTTGAAGAAGGCGGGGCAGAATATATGAGCTTGTTCGGTTCATCCCATTTCGGATTGCCGCGCCTGAAGCCGCTTTCGTCGAAGCGGTCGCATATCGTTTCGGTGCTGGATATCGGCTCGACCAAGGTCGTCTGCATGATCGGTCGGCTGACGCCGCGCGAGGAAAGCCAGATCCTGCCGGGCCGCACGCACAATATCGAGATCATCGGCATCGGCCATCAGCGTTCGCGCGGGATCAAGACCGGCGTCATCGCCGATCTCGACGCGCTGGAAAGCGTCATCCGTCTCGCCGTGGATGCGGCAGAGCGTATGGCGGGCCTGACCGTGGAAAGCCTGATCGTCAACCTGACGGCTGGCCGTCTCGGCAGCGATATTTACACCGCGACCATCGATCTCGGCGGCCAGGAAGTCGAGCTGAACGACCTCAAGAAGGTGCTCTCGGCCGCCTGCCAGCAGTCGCTGCGCCAGGATCGCGCCGTGCTGCATTCGCTGGCAACCGGCTTCTCTCTCGATGGCGAACGCGGCATCCGCGATCCGCTGGCAATGTATGGCGATGCACTCGGCGTCGATATGCATGTGGTGACGGCGGAGCGCTCGGCGCTCAAAAATCTCGAGCTCAGCGTCAACAGAGCGCATCTTTCGGTGGAAGGAATCGTTGCAACACCGTATGCATCCGGTCTTGCCGCACTCGTCGACGATGAAGTCGAACTTGGCTGTGCGGCCATCGACATGGGCGGCGGCACGACGACGATTTCGGTCTTTGCCGAAGGCAAGCTTGTCCATACCGATGCTGTCGGCCTCGGCGGTCATCATGTGACGACCGACCTCGCACGCGGCCTTTCCACACGGATCGAGGATGCTGAACGTTTGAAGGTGGTTCACGCTTCGGCGCTGACCAATTCTTCCGACGAGCGCGAGCTGATCTCCATTCCGCCGATCGGCGAGGATGATCGTGATCAGCCGAGCCAGGTGCCGCGGGCTCTGGTGTCGCGCATCGTTTCAGCGCGCATCGAAGAGACGATGGAACTCATCCGCGACCGGATCCAGCGTTCGGGCTTCAGCCCGATCGTCGGAAAGCGTGTCGTGCTGACGGGTGGCGCCAGTCAGCTGACCGGCCTTGCCGAAGTGGCGCGCCGCATCCTGGCCCGCAACGTTCGTATCGGCCGTCCGATGGGTGTCTCGGGTCTTCCGACGGCGGCCAAGGGCCCGGCCTTTTCGACGGCCGTCGGTTTGATGATCTATCCGCAGGTCGCGGACATGGAAACACATGCGTCACAGAGCAGTCTGCTTCTGTCGCTTGGGGGTAATAACAGCCGCATCGCCCGTATGGGCCAGTGGCTGAAGGAAAGCTTTTGAAATTGAGTGAATTGGCCGGCGTGGCGATGCGGCCAGAGAGAGAAGGAACTGGTACCATGACTATCAAGCTGCAAAAGCCTGACATCACCGAACTGAAGCCGCGCATCACCGTGTTCGGCGTCGGCGGCGGCGGCGGCAATGCCGTCAATAACATGATTTCCGCAGGCCTCCAGGGCGTCGACTTCGTCGTTGCCAACACGGATGCCCAGGCACTGACGATGACGAAGGCCGAACGGATCATCCAGCTCGGCGCCAGCGTCACGGAAGGTCTCGGCGCCGGCTCGCAGCCGGAAGTCGGCCGTGCAGCCGCCGAAGAGTGCATTGACGAGATCGTCGATCACCTGAACGGCACGCATATGTGCTTCGTCACCGCCGGCATGGGCGGCGGCACCGGTACGGGCGCTGCTCCTGTCGTCGCACAGGCGGCCCGCAACAAGGGCATCCTGACGGTCGGCGTCGTCACCAAGCCGTTCCACTTCGAAGGCGGACGCCGCATGCGTCTGGCCGAATCCGGTATTCAGGAACTGCAGAAGTCTGTCGATACGCTTATCGTCATTCCGAACCAGAACCTCTTCCGGATCGCCAACGACAAGACGACCTTCGCCGACGCCTTTGCCATGGCCGATCAGGTTCTCTACTCGGGCGTTGCCTGCATCACCGACCTGATGGTGAAGGAAGGTCTCATCAACCTCGACTTCGCCGACGTCCGCTCGGTCATGCGCGAAATGGGCCGCGCAATGATGGGTACCGGCGAAGCTTCCGGTTCGGGCCGCGCCATGCAGGCCGCCGAAGCGGCGATTGCCAACCCGCTGCTCGACGAAACCTCGATGAAGGGCGCACAGGGCCTGCTGATCTCCATCACCGGCGGTCGTGATCTCACGCTGTTCGAAGTCGACGAAGCTGCAACGCGCATCCGCGAAGAAGTCGATCCGGACGCCAACATCATCCTCGGCGCAACATTCGACGAATCGCTCGAAGGCATCATCCGCGTCTCGGTCGTCGCCACCGGCATCGACCGCGCGATGAACCAGGCTGCCGACCGTTCGTTCCAGCCGATCGCAAAGCCGGCTATCCGTCCCTCCGCGGCCGTTGCTCCGGCACCGGCCGCAGTTCAGCCTGCTCCGGTAATGCAGGCACCGAAGGCCGACCAGATTGCGCAGACCATCCGTATGGCTGAAGCCGAGATGGAACGTGAGCTGGAAATCCCGGCTCCGCGTGCCGCTGCTCCGATCCAGCAGCAGCCGGTGATGCAGGAGACCTTCCGTCCGCAGAGCAAGATTTTTGCTTCTGTGCCTGAAGCAGCCCCGGTCATGCGCCAGGCTCCGGTACAGTCGGCTCCCGTCATGCAGCAGCCAGCTCCGCAGCCGATCATGCAGCAGCAGCCTGTCCGTCATGAGCCGGTGATCCGCCAGGCTCCTGAGCAGGTCCGCATGCCGAAGGTCGAGGACTTCCCGCCGGTGGTCCAGGCTGAGATCGACCATCGCTCGCAGCCTGCTGCTTCGCACGTCCAGGAAGAGCGCGGCCCGATGGGTCTACTCAAGCGAATCACCAATTCGCTCGGCCGCCGCGAAGAGGAAGTCGCTCCGGAAATGACCTCCGCGCCGGCTGCATCCTCGCAGCAGCGCCGTCCGCTATCGCCGGAAGCAAGCCTCTACGCACCGCGTCGCGGCAATCTCGACGACCAGGGCCGTGCCGCGCCGCAGGCCCGCATGATGCAGGAAGACGACCAGCTGGAAATCCCGGCCTTCCTGCGCCGCCAGTCGAACTGAGAAGAGCACTTCTCCACAGAAAACGCCCGGGACTGTAATCCCGGGCGTTTGCATTTCTACCTGATTGAATTCTAAATGCTTTTCGCTCTGCGGATTTCGTAACAAATCGAAACGAACAGTGATTTGGATTGCAGCGCGCGTCCACGTAAGTATGAGGCAAGCGAACTGCCCTTAGAGTCCGCTTCGAGCGGTTCGGGCAGTATAGAAGAAAGATCCGGCCGGTTGGCAACAACGGGTACGGAAGAATAAAGGCAGATTTTATGGGACTTGGCTTGCTGGGCTTTCAGACGACGGTATCGCGTCCGGTGACACTTTCGGGCATCGGCGTTCATTCTGGTGCCGACGTTTCAATCACCTTCAATCCGGCCGAAGCCGGCACCGGCGTGATTTTCCAGCGCATCCATGACAATGGCGACGTCACCGAACTGAAGGCTGTTTCCTCGCAGGTCGGCAATACCGATCTCTGCACCGTTCTCGGCTTCTCGCCGGCCCATTCCGTCGCGACGATCGAACACGTGATGGCAGCCGTTTACGCTCTCGGCCTCGACAATGTCGTGATCGAAGTCAGCGGTGCCGAAATGCCGATCATGGATGGCAGCTCGGTTCCCTTCGTCGAAGCCATCGAACAGGTCGGCCTCGTTTCCCTCGGCGTCAAGCGTCGCTACATCCGCATCACCAAGCCTGTTCGTATCGAGCATGGCGGTTCCTGGAGCGAGTTCCGCCCCTATGACGGCACGCGCTTCGAAGTCGAGATTGATTTCGAATGCCCGCTGATCGGCCGCCAGAAGTGGGAAGGCGATCTGACCGCCGCCGTCTTCAAGGCCGAGCTGTCGCGTGCGCGCACCTTCGGCTTCATGCGTGATGTCGAGCGTCTCTGGGCTTCGGGCCATGCTCTCGGCTCCTCGCTTGAAAACTCGGTCGTCATCTCCGACGACAATGCCGTCATCAATGTCGAAGGCCTGCGCTATGCCAAGGACGAGTTCGTGCGTCACAAGACGCTCGATGCCGTCGGCGATCTGGCGCTTGCCGGCGCACAGTTCATCGGCTGCTACCGTTCCTATCGCGGCGGCCACAAGATGAACGCCAACGCTCTCAAGGCACTGCTCAGCGATGCCTCGGCCTATGAAGTGGTCGAGACTTCGACGCCGCGCCAGCGCGTTGCCGTTCGCGAATTCATTGCAGTCAGCGCTCCGGAATTCGCCCCCTGGTCGGCATGACCTCCAGTATACCAATTAAGGCCAGGGCCGCCTCCTAACGGGGGCGGTTTTTTTATGGGCAAGGGGCGCACAAGCGCGTCGATAGATGTTTTGCGGCATATATTTAGCCGCTGCCGCTTCGAATGCCGGTGAAAAGCCCGACATTCTCGGCGGTGCTGCCACAAAAATGCGTTAATGCGTGATCATTGCGTTGCTCTTGACAGGTATTTGTGGCTAGAAACGCCAGCTAGGCGTGGCTGCTGTGGAGTGGACGGCAGCGGTGGGATTCTTTCGAATGGCTTATGCAAGGTCTGACATGATGATGAAGACAGCGCGCGCTTTGCTCGCATCCGTGATGGTGCTGAGCGCAGGTGCCTTGATTTCCGGCTGCCAGTCGGACCCTGATATCGACATCACCAAGCTCGGCCTCGAAACCGATCCGCCAGATGTGCTTTACACCCAGGGCCTCGCCAACATGAAGGCAGGCAACATGGCCGAGGCGGGGCGCAAGTTCGACGCGATCGATGCGCAGAACCCCTTCTCGGAATGGGCGCGCAAGGCGCTCGTCATGAGCACCTTCGTCAAATACCGCCAGGGCCGCTTCGACGACGCGCTTGCATCGGGCAACCGTTACATGGCGCAATATCCGAAGTCCAAGGATGCCGCTTACGTGCAGTATCTCGTGGGCCTGACCTATTCCAAGCAGATCGTCGACGTGACGCAGGACCAGCGCGCCTCGCAGAAGACGATCGAGGCGATGCAGGCCGTCGTCGACAACTATCCTGACTCCGAATATGTGGATGACGCGCAGGCCAAGATGCGCTTTGCGCGCGACCAGCTGGCCGGTAAGGAAATGCAGGTCGGCCGCTATTACATGGAGCGCAAGGAATATCTTGCCGCGATCTCGCGCTTCCGCATCGTCGTCGAGAAATACCCGAACACGAATCAGGTGGAGGAGGCGCTCGCCCGTCTCGTCGAAGCCTATTATGCGTTGGGCGTCGTCGAGGAGGCGCAGACTGCCGCTGCCGTTCTCGGTCACAATTATCCCGACAGCCAGTGGTATGCTGATTCTTACAAGCTGCTGCAGTCGGGCGGCGCGGAACCGCGTGAAAACAAGGGTTCGTGGATCGCTGCAGCGGGCAAGAAACTCCTTCTCGGTTCCTGAGGCCAATGCTGATCCAGCTTTCGATCCGCGATATCGTTCTGATCGAGCGGCTGGATCTTGCCTTCGAGACCGGCCTCTCCGTGCTGACGGGTGAGACGGGCGCCGGCAAATCCATCCTGCTCGACAGTCTGTCGCTGGCCCTTGGCGGGCGCGGCGATGGCGGTCTCGTGCGCCATGGCGAGGACAAGGGCCAGGTGACCGCCGTCTTCGATGTCGGCTTGGATCATAGTGCCCGCAAGCTCTTGCGCGAAAACGGCATCGATGACGAAGGCGACTTGATCTTTCGCCGCCAGCAATCCTCCGACGGGCGCACCAAGGCCTATGTCAACGACCAGCCTGTCAGCGTTCAGCTGATGCGTCAGGCCGGCCAGATGCTGGTCGAGATCCACGGCCAGCACGACGACCGCGCGCTTGTCGATACCAATGCCCACAGAACGCTGCTCGACGCCTTTGCTGGTATCAGCGAGGACGTGCAGGGCGTGGCCGCGCTTTACCGCCAGTGGCGCGATAGCGAGCGCACGCTGAAGAAGCACCGCGAGAAGGTCGAGGTAGCTGCCCGTGAGGCGGATTATCTGCGCTCCTCCGTCGAAGAGCTCGAAAAGCTCTCGCCACGCGATGGCGAAGAGGATGAGCTTGCCGACCGTCGCCAGAAGATGATGAAGGCGGAGCGCATCGCCGGCGATATCGCCGAGGCCTCCGAGTTCCTCAACGGCAATGCCTCTCCCGTGCCGCATATCGCCTCGCTGGTGCGCCGTCTCGAGCGCAAGAGCCATGAGGCGCCCGGCCTGCTGGAAGACACCGTAGCGCTGCTTGACGCGGCGCTGGACCAGCTTTCGAATGCGCAGATGGAAGTCGAGGCGGCACTGCGCAAGACGGAATATGATCCGAAGGAACTGGAGCGGGTCGAAGAGCGGCTGTTTGCGCTCCGCGCTGCCTCCCGCAAATATTCCGTTCCCGTCACCGAGCTTCCGGCGCTCGCCGTGCGTATGATCAACGATCTTGCCGATCTCGATGCCGGCGAGGAGCGTCTCTCCAAGCTCGAGGCGGAAGTTGGGGTCGCAAAGGCGAATTACGATGCGGCCGCCCGCTCGCTTTCGGAGAAGCGTCACCATGCCGGCGATGCACTGGCGCAGGCCGTCATGGCTGAGCTGCCGGCGCTGAAGCTCGAGCGCGCCCGCTTTATGGTGGAGATTACCACCGATGCGGAAGAGGCGACGGCCGAGGGCATCGATGTCGTGGAATTCCACGTCCAGACCAATCCGGGCACGCGTCCCGGCTCGATCATGAAGGTCGCCTCGGGCGGCGAACTCTCGCGCTTTCTGCTGGCGCTCAAGGTGGCGCTTGCCGATCGCGGCTCGGCGCCGACGCTCGTCTTTGACGAAATCGACACAGGCGTCGGCGGGGCAGTGGCGGATGCGATCGGCCAGCGGCTGAAGCGGCTTTCCGAGCGCGTGCAAGTTCTCTCCGTCACCCATGCGCCGCAGGTGGCAGCCCGTGCCGCCACACATCTCCTGATCTCCAAGGGACCGTCCGGCGAAGGCTCCGACAAGATCGCCACGCGCGTTGCCACCATGGCCCAGAAGGACCGCACGGAAGAGATTGCCCGCATGCTTGCCGGCGCGTCCGTGACGGAAGAGGCGAGGGCGGCTGCGGCACGGTTGCTGGCGGGTAACGGCTAGCATAAGCCGCCAGTGACAAATCTCGGCGGCCAGGCTATGGGACGTCACCCACCGGTGAGGTTCAGCCATTCATGCGGCTTTTCCATTTCAGTGATGATCCCACTATTGCGGTCTTTGAGCCGCGCCCCGTGCGCGCTCCCTCGGAGCGTCTGGCGGGAATGGAATGGCTGAACGGCCCGCTCGTCTGGGCGATCGATGACATCCACGACTTCATGTATCTCTTCCCGCGCGATTGCCCGCGTATTCTGATCTGGGCGACGCCCGAGACATCAGACGAAGATCGCCGCTTGCTCGGCGACTGGCGGGGTGCCGCCTATATCGAGCGTGGCTGGCTGGCGCGGCTGCAGGCCGAAAGCATCCACCGCTACGAGATGCCGGCCGATGGTTTCGAGGACCTGCAGGACGCGGGAATGTGGGTGTCGCGCAGGACGGTTCTGCCGCTCGCACTCACCGCAATGTCCGGCCTCGATCGCGAATTTGCGCCGCGCGGCATCGAGCTGCGGGTCGTTGACAGCCTCGTGCCGCTGAAGGCCCTGCGGGACAGTACGCTACACGTCAGCGCCATCAGACTGCGCAACGCGCGGCCATAATTCAAAACATTGGTGCTATTTCAATCGCGGAATTTTGCTCTAAAACCATTGCAGATTCTCTGGAGTGAAGCTGCATGTCGACCGAATCCGTCGCTGTTGAGGACCTGACCCTTGAAGACGCTGCCATCGAACTGGAACGGCTGGCCAAGGAGGTTGCGCGTAACGATGCGCTCTATCATGGCAAGGACCAGCCGGAGATTTCCGATGCGGATTATGACGCGCTAAAGCGCCGCAACGATGCGATCGAGGCACGCTTCCCCGAGCTCATCCGCGAAGACAGCCCGTCGCGCCGGGTCGGTGCAGCCCCTTCCGTCACTTTTGCGCCGGTCGTTCATTCCCGGCCGATGCTGTCGCTCGACAATACTTTCTCGCAGGAGGACGTGCGCGATTTCGTTGCCAGCGTCTATCGCTTCCTCGGCCGCCTGCCTGACAATTCCATCGCCTTTACCGCCGAACCGAAGATCGACGGGCTTTCCATGTCCATCCGTTACGAGAACGGCAAGCTTATAACGGCTGCCACGCGCGGCGACGGCACGACGGGCGAAAACGTCACGGCCAATATCCGCACTATCAAGGAAATCCCGAACGAGCTGCCGAAGGGCGTTCCATCCGTCGTGGAAGTGCGCGGCGAGGTTTATATGGCCAAGAGCGATTTCATGGCGCTCAACGCCCAGATGGAGGCCGAAGGTAAGCAGACCTATGTCAATCCGCGCAACACGGCGGCAGGATCGCTGCGTCAGCTCGATGCGAAGGTGACGGCGAGCCGCAAGTTGAAGTTCTTTGCCTATGCATGGGGCGAGATGTCGGACATGCCTGCCAATACGCAGATGGGCATGGTCGAAAAGTTCAGGGAGTGGGGCTTCCCGGTCAATCCGCTGATGAAGCGGCTGAACTTGGTTGACGATATCCTTGCCCATTACAGCGAGATCGGCCTCGAGCGGCCGGACCTCGATTACGATATCGATGGCGTCGTCTACAAGGTCGATAGCCTCGAGCTGCAGCAGCGTCTCGGCTTCCGCTCGCGCAGCCCGCGCTGGGCGACGGCGCACAAGTTTCCGGCTGAGCAGGCTTTCACCATCGTCGAGAATATCGACATCCAGGTCGGTCGCACCGGCGCGCTGACGCCGGTGGCGCGGCTGACGCCGATCACCGTCGGCGGCGTCGTTGTCACCAATGCGACCCTGCACAACGAGGATTATATCAAGGGTATTGGCAATAGCGGCGAGCGCATCCGTGAGGAGGATCACGATATACGCATCGGCGACACCGTCATCGTGCAGCGTGCCGGTGACGTGATCCCGCAGGTGCTCGATGTCGTCATGGAAAAGCGTCCTGCTGAGGCACAGCCCTACCAGTTTCCGAAAGTGTGCCCGGTCTGCGGTTCGCATGCGGTGCGTGAGCGGCATGAGAAGACCGGCAAGCTCGATTCCGTCACCCGCTGCACCGGCGGCTTCATATGTCGCGCGCAGGCGACGGAGGAATTGAAGCACTTCGTCTCGCGCAATGCCTTCGACATTGAGGGGCTCGGTTCCAAGCAGATCGACTTCTTCTTCGAGAGCGAGGATCCGGCGCTGCAGATCCGCACGGCGCCCGATATTTTCACGCTGGAGAAGCGTCAGCAACAGTCGATCACCAAGCTTGAGAATATCGACGGTTTCGGCAAGGTCAGCGTCGGCAAGCTTTATGCTGCAATCAATGAGCGGCGCAGCATCGCCCTTCACCGCTTCATCTACGCGCTCGGTATCCGCCACGTGGGCGAGACGACGGCGAAGCTCCTGTCGCGCTCCTATAATACCTACGAGGCCTTTGCGGCGGCAATGAAGGAGGCGGCAACGCTTTCGGGTGATGCCTGGAACGACCTCAACGCCATCGAGGGCATTGGTGAGGTCGTGGCGCGTGCCATCGTGGAATTCTACAAGGAGCCGCGCAATATCGAGGTGATCGGTCGCCTGCTCGACGAGGTGACGCCGCAGGAGGCCGAACAGCCGGTGACAGCGGGCAGCCCGGTCGCCGGCAAGACCGTAGTCTTTACCGGTTCGCTGGAGAAGTTTACCCGCGAAGAGGCGAAGGCGAGGGCAGAAGGCCTTGGGGCAAAGGTTGCAGGCTCCGTCTCCAAGAAGACCGATATCGTCGTTGCCGGCCCCGGCGCCGGCTCCAAGCTCGACAAGGCCCGCGAACTCGGTGTCCAGACCATGGACGAGGACGAGTGGCTGGCGTTGATCGGGGGGTAACGAAGGGCCGGCGACAACGCCGGCCTCTTTGTTTCAGGCCCTCAACCGCGCCATTGTATAGGCATCGACATATTGCCCGTCGCGATAGCCGAATGATCGGAGAAGCCCTTCCTTTTCGAAGCCGAATTTTTCGTAGAGGCGGATGGCTGCCGCGTTGTCGGTATAGACAGTCAGTTCCATTCGCTTGATATCCTGCCAATTGTCGGCGGTGTCGACAAACGCAGCCATCAGGGCGGTTCCGATGCCGCGACCGGTGAAATCGTCATGGACACCCATGCCGAGGCTCGCGGCGTGCTGGCGCCGTCCTTCGAAGCGGTTCATGCCGCCATTGGCGACGATCCGGCCGTCGAGTTCGACAACGAGGTTGAGGGCGTTGGGTGAGGGGGATTCCATACGCTTGCGCACCGCATCGATGCTTTGAAAAGGCGGGCGCAGCGTGCCGGCGCGATAGCCCGGCAGGTTCATCAGTTCGGTAACGGCTTCGACATCGCTCATGCGCAAAGCGCGAACATTGAGGCCTTTCAACGAAGGCTTTTCGGGTGGGGTATCCTGATTGGCTGACATCATGCTCTCCTTGGGTTTCTAAAAGAGGAGAGCGGAGTTTCGGAAAACCCTGCTCGCCTCGGCAGGGTTTTCGGGGATGATCGGCTGCTAGTGGCGCACCATCTCTCCCGCGTACCCTGCATGGGTCGTGGTGATAAGATGAAGGGTGTGGGCCACTGAGTTGATCATGGACGGAAGTTTCGCCATTTGCGTGCAGATGTCAACAGGTGAGAATTTGCCTTCGGATACGGCTAAGATTATTCCGGAAGAGCAGACGATTCGGATATTTGCCCGTGAAGACTATCGCCATCGATTTCGAGACAGCCAACGAACAGCGCGGCAGCGCCTGCTCCGTCGGCCTTGCTTGGATCGAGGACGGGCAGGTGACGCGGGTCGAGGAGCGGCTGATCCGGCCACGCGACATGCGCTTCTCCGGCATGAATATCGCGATCCACGGCATTCGCCCCGAGCATGTGGAGGATGCGCCTGAATTCCCCGAGGTCATGGACGAGTTCCTTGAGGATTTCCGGGGCGCGACGATGATCGCTCACAATGCCGCCTTTGATTTCAGCGTCTGGCGGGCGAGCCTCGATCTTTACCGGCAGTCCTATCCGGAGCTCAGCTATCTCTGCAGCCTGAAGATGGCGCAGCGCATCTGGCCGCATTTCCTGTCGCACCGGCTGAACCTGATTGCCGAACATCTCGGCCTGCGTTTCGTCCACCACAATGCGGCTGAGGATGCTGCCGTCTGCGCGGCAGCGGCAATCGAGATGGCGAAGGCTGTCAAGGCTGCGACGGTTGCCGCCATTCCGGCGCTGATCGGCATGACACCAGGTAAGCTGATGGCCGCCGGCTACGCGCCCTGCACCTGCCGCAAGGGCTGAGCCTCGCTTTCTTGCAAAGGGTTTGGCCATTCTTATCTTAGCTTCCGGATCAACACGGGAGTTGCCATGTCCGCTTTCCGCAATCTTTTCCTCTCTGCAGCATTCCTCGCCGTTTCCGCAGGCGCGACATCTGCGGAAGTCGTCGGCAAGGTCGGAGTCGACTGGATCGGCAACGACATCATTATCGAGGCGGTCTCCGACCCTGAAGTGAAGGGCGTGACCTGCCATGTCACCTATTTCGACCGCAGCCTCATCGACCGCTTCAAGAACGGCAACTGGTTCGAAGACCCCTCGAACAATTCCATCGCCTGCCGCCAGACGGGGCCGATCGAGATTGGCAATATCGATCTTTCCAAGGATGGCAGCGAGGTGTTCCGCCAGGGCATGTCGTTGATCTGGAAGACGCTGGCGGTCAACCGTATCTACGACAAGGCCAACAATACGCTGATCTATCTCGCCCATTCGCGGGAGCTTACGGATGGCTCGGCGAAGATGTCGATCTCGACCATTCCGCTCTACGGGCAGGATGTGGTGTGGAAGAACGGGAAACCGCAATGAAAAAGGCCCGGACAAGCCGGGCCTTTGAATTCCGAATATGAAGAGCGATCAGGCGGCTTCGCGGGACAGTTCGTCGGCGATGACGGTGTCGAGGTTGAGGAAGCAGACCATGGTCTTTTCGAGCGCGACGATACCGCGGCAGAAGGCGCGCTGGGCTTCCGGGATGATTTCCGGCGGCGGCTGAAGGTCTTCGCTCTTGATGGTCATCATGTCGGAGACCTGTTCGACCAGCAGGCCGACGAGTTTGCCGGCGATGTCGGTGACGATGATGGCGGAACGCTCCGACGGCTCCGTCATCTTCATGCCGAGGCGGCAGGCCATGTCGATGACCGGGATCACGGCACCGCGCAGGTTGATGAGGCCAAGGACGTAGGGCGGGGTGTGCGGCATGGGGGTGACCGGCGCCCAGCCACGGATTTCGCGGATCGCCATGATATCGATGCAGAACTCCTGGTCGCCCAGGTGGAACGAGACGATTTCGAGGTAGGCGCCCGACTGCTTGATGGCATTGTTGTTCATGGTCAGAATTCTTCCCAGTTGTCTCCGGCCGGAGAGGCGAGTGTCCTGGCGGCGCCGCCGCCTGTGAATGCGCCCGCGACCTTGCCCATGAGGCGCCGTGCGGGTGAAGGTTTCGGATGCGAGGCTGCGGGGGCTTCTCGCGGCGTTTGACGGGCGCTCATGCCCTCGCCGATATTGAACTGCCGTACCAGCTGCGTCAGGTTTTCCGCATCGGTTGCGAGAGTGTGGCTGGCGGCGTTCGTTTCTTCCACCATGGCCGCATTCTTCTGCGTCACCTGATCCATCTGGCTGATGGCTGTATTGATCTCGTTCAGTCCGACTGATTGTTCGCGCGCAGAGGTTACGATTGATTTAACATGGCCGTCGATACGCAGAACATCTTCGCCGATCTGGCGCAAAGCCTCGCCGGCAGCCGTCACTAATTCGCCGCCGATCTTAACTTCGGCGCCGGATTTTCCGATCAAGGTCTTGATATCCTTGGCTGCTCCTGCTGCGCGGCCGGCAAGTTCGCGAACTTCCTGTGCAACGACCGCAAAGCCCTTGCCGGCTTCGCCGGCACGCGCGGCCTCGACGCCGGCGTTGAGTGCCAGCAGATTCGTCTGGAAGGCAATCTCGTCAATGACGTTGATGATCGTGCCGATCTCGCGGGAGGCGCCTTCGATTCGCTCCATCGCGGCCATCGCATCGCCGACGATGGCGTCGGATTTCTCGGTATTCTGGCGAGTATGAGCGACCATGTTGCCGACTTCCTCGGCGCGGCTGGTGGCGTTACGGACGGTAGCGGTGATCTCGTCCAGCGCCGCTGAGGTCTCTTCCAGCGAGGCGGCCTGTTGCTCTGTGCGCTTGGCAAGGTCGTCGGCGGCGGCGCGCATCTGGTGGCTGTTGGCCTGGATGGACGTGCTGTTCAGGGCAATATCGCCCATCGCCTGACGCAGGCGCAGGGCCGTCTGGTTGAAATCCTGACGCAGCCTTTCCAGCTCGTCGCGGAAGGGCTGGTCGATGCTCGCTGTCAGGTCGCCGTTGGCAAGGCGGGTGAGGCCCTGAGCGAGCGCCGTGACGGTGGTGTTCAGCGCTTCCGTATCGGCAAGCTTGGCAGATTCGCGCTCGCGGCGTTCGGCATCGCTGCGCTGGCGGTCGGTCTCGGTGCGGGCTTCCAGATCGATCTTTTCGATGGCTGCAAGGCGGAAGCTTTCGGCGGCACGGGCCATTTCGCCGATCTCGTCGCCGCGTTCCTTGCCGGCGACGTTGCTTGCCAGGTCGCCGTTCAAGATGCGCAGCATGCTTTCGCGCACGGTGACGATGCCGCGGCGGATTGAGCCACCATGGATATATTGCAGCGCAGCCATTGTGAGGATGGCGATGACGCCAAGCGCGATCTGGATGACAAGCGAGCTGCGGGAGGTCTCGTTGGCGCTTTCGATGCGCTTGCGGGCAACGACGGTGCCGTCACTGGCGAACTTGTCGAGGGTGGCGGCGAGCTTTTCGCCTTCAGAGTCGATGCGATCGTCGATCTTGTCGAATTCGGCATCGGACGCGCCTTGTTCGACGAGCGCCTTGAGATCCACCTGAATGGCCTGGCGAAGCGCGCCGACATCGGAATCGTAGCTCTTCAGCAGGTCGCCGGCCTTCAGCTCCTCTGCGATCATGCCTATTTCCTTCGAGCCGCTGGAGAGGGTTGCCAGCGAATCGGCAACGATCTTCAGGCGGTCGGGCTGGATGATCTTCTCTTCCCGGTCGACGATCGAGTCCATGGCGGCGAGAACCAGCGTCAGATTGGCGACGCGCATGTCGTTGATGATGTCGATGCTCTGTTGGATCTCGTCAGCGCGGCGCAGGCCGGTATCGACCTGCGTGTTCTCGTACCAGCCGATGCCGAGCATCGAGCCGAAGCCGATGAGAGCAGCCCCGCCGAGCGTCCAGAGCCGCTGGCCGACCGAAAGGTTTCTGCGAACCGTCGAATTTGTCATAAAGCCACCCTCCGCCCCAGGCGGTTTTTAGTTCCCTCGATTTTATGCTGATCCGGTTCATGCTCCGGCCGACATCATGTCGGAACAGCGCCGAAGCACTGTGTGCATTACTAAATATAGATATCCGCAATTAAGCCTTTCCTAACGATGTATTTCTTCGGGTTGCTTCGAGGCCTCCGCGGCAAGCCGTTAGAAAGGTGCGATAATTCGTCTTTGTACGACTTTTTCGCAGGACGTTTGCCCGCATCTGGCATTCATCAAGGTGGGGCAATTAATCACGGGTGAGAAAACGCATTCTTGAATTGCGCGCTTGCGATCGCGACTATAATCACACGGGCGAGACGGATGGGGGCATCCGCGCATCGAGGAAAGTACCATGAAGAATTTCCGTATCGCCGTCTGGATCGCAGTGCTGCTGCTTGCCGGTGTGCTCGGCTGGTTCACGCTGGACCAGAGCCGGACGAAGGAAGTGGTGGCTGAGGGCCCATTCGGCGTGCCGTTCACGCTGGTATCGCAGAGTGGCCAGCCGATCACGGAGCAGGCCCTGCGCGGCAAGCCCACGGCCTTGTTCTTCGGCTTTACGCATTGCCCCGAGGTCTGCCCGACGACGCTCTTCGAACTCAACGGCTGGATGGAGAAGGTCGATCCCCAGGGCAACAAACTGCAGGCCTATTTCGTGACCGTCGATCCCGAGCGCGATACGCCCGAGATCATGAACGAGTACGTCTCCAACGTTTCCAAGCGCATCACGGGCATTTCCGGCCCGCCGGACAAGATCGCCGACGTCATCAAGGGCTTCCGCGTCTATGCCAAGAAGGTGCCTGTGGACGAGAACAATCCTGATGGAGAGTACACGATGGACCACACGGCCTCTGTCTTCCTGCTCGATTCCGAAGGGCGTTTTTCGGGAACGATCTCCTATGGCGAAAACCCCGATACGGCGATAAAGAAGCTTGAGAATCTCGTCGCCAAGGGATGACCGGCAGCTGAAAGCATCGCGACCGGTAGCGGGCGACGCAACCGGAAAGATTGCCTATCGTGAGTGAAATCCGCCTTTACGTGTCGACGACTGAAAAGCAGGCCGAGGAAATCCTCGACCTTCTGAGCGAGGTCTTCGGCGAAGAAGATTTTGCCATCGGCACGACCGAGATCGACGAGAAGAAAGATATCTGGGAAGCCTCCGTCTACATGATGGCGGAGGACGAGGCCGATGTACGCTCCCGCGTCGAAGAGGCGTTGGCGCAGGCATTTCCCGATGCGGCGCTGTCGCGTGAGGTCATTCCTGACGTGGACTGGGTGACGAAATCGCTTGAAGGGCTGAAGCCCGTCCGGGCAGGGCGCTTCCTCGTGCATGGCTCGCATGACCGCGACAAGGTGCGCATGGGGGACATTGCCATCGAGATCGATGCCGGCCAGGCTTTCGGTACTGGCCATCACGGCACGACGGCGGGCTGCCTGGAGGTGATCGACCGGGTGGTTCGGGCACGCAAGGTGCGCAATGCGCTGGATCTCGGCACGGGTAGCGGCGTGCTGGCGATTGCGGTACGCAAGCTGCGCAACATTCCCGTGCTTGCAACCGATATCGATCCGATCGCCGTTCGCGTCGCGGCTGAAAATGTCCGTCGCAACGGCATTGCCAGCGGCATCAGAACGGTGACTGCACCGGGCTTCCATTCGACCGCCTTTTCCGAGCATGGACCTTTCGACCTCATCATCGCCAATATTCTGGCGCGGCCGCTGATCAGAATGGCGCCGCAGCTCGTCACCAATCTGGCGCCGGGTGGTTCGGTGATTCTATCAGGCATTCTTGCCAGCCAGCGCTGGAAGGTGATTGCCGCCTATAATGGCGCGAAGCTTCGCCATGTGCGCACGATCTGGCGCAATGGCTGGGTGACGATCCATCTCGATCGTCCGTAATCTCAGGGAATTCCGAACAAGAAAAAGGCGGTGCCAGAGGCACCGCCTTGGACCGGCATTTAAATCCGGTCTTGCCCGCGAGCTCGAAGGAGGAGGATGCTCGAGCGGGCACTACTGCATTCCGATAGGCCTGTCCGGTGGAGGGAGGAGGATCGGAAGGGCTTTAAGCTCAGAATGCGTAGCTCGGTGCGCCCTTGTGGCGCGTGGAACGCTGGCCTGCTGCGAGCACCTTGAGGCTATCCTCATTCTGCGGGCGGCGGGCACCGATGACGTGACGCACAGTCTGGCGTTCGCCAGCCTGTACCGGGCTGCTGTAAGCGAAGCGCGAGAGAGAGGCGGTCATTTCAAAAAATCCTTTGTTGATGGTTCGTCGTGAACCGTTCGATGCGCTCTATATAGCTATTCCGTCATGCGGTGGCAGAGGGTTTGTTTCATTGCAGCCATGCGCGTAATGCATGAAGCGTGCCAGTTTCCCACATCGAGACACATTTCTGCCAAATTATTGGGCGGCTAGGCCTTCCCAGGCGCTTCGCGTCGCTTTTTCTCCCCAATGACTCAAAATTCGCTAACATGGCCGCTATCCCATTAACCGGATTCGTTTCATTCATTCGGGTTTCCAGCATGTTCCAGTCTTTCGAAGTCACCTCCACGCCGCAGTTCGGCAAGGAACGGGTTTCCGCACTGCGCGCCAGTTTCGATGCGCTCGGCATCGATGCTTTCCTCGTGCCGCGCGCCGATGAATATAACGGCGAGTACGTGCCTGCCTGCGCGGAGCGGCTCTCCTGGCTGACGGGCTTCACCGGCTCTGCGGGCATTGCGCTGATCACCCGGACGGAAGCGATCGTCTATGTCGACGGGCGCTACGTGACGCAGCTTGCCGAGCAGGTGGATGGGTCGGTGTTTACCGGCGGCGATCTGGTCAACGAGCCGCCGCATGTCTGGCTGCCTGCGCAGGGCAAGAAAGGGCTGAAGCTCGGCATCGATCCGTGGCTGCATTCGGGTGCCGAAGTGCGCAAGCTCGAAAAGGCGCTCTCGGAGATCGGTGGCGCACTGGTTTTCCTGCCGCACAATCCGCTCGACAAGCTCTGGGCAGACCGGCCGGCGGAACCGCTTGGGTCGGTCACCATCCAGAACGTGGCGCAGGCCGGTATTCTCGCTAAGGACAAGATCGCCACCATTGCCGCCGATCTCGCCAAGAAGAACCTGAGGGCGGTACTGATCGCCGATCCGTCTTCCATCGCCTGGATCTTCAATATCCGGGGCGCTGACGTGCCGCATACGCCGCATCCGCTGGCGCGCGCCATCATCCATGCCGACGGCAAGGCGGAGATATTCCTCGACAAGCGCAAGACCGGCATCGAGCCGGAAGCCTATCTCGCGCAGATCGCCACCCAGCTTGCGCCCTCGCTGCTGGATGAGAAGCTTGCTGCGGTTGCCAAGGATGGTGGCCGCATTCTCATCGATCCCGATATCGCCTCCTATGCGCTCGCCGAGATCATCCGCAAGGCTGGCGGCGAAGTCGTGGAAGGTGTCGATCCGGCAAAGCTGCCGCGGGCTGTGAAGAACAGCGTCGAGATCAATGGTTCGGCCGCCGCCCATCTGCAGGACGGTGCAGCCATGGTTGAATTCCTCTACTGGCTGTCGCAGAGCAAGCCCGGCACGATCACCGAAATTGGCGCCGCCGAACGGCTGGAAGAGGCTCGCGCTAGGCTGGGTCAGAGCATGCAGAACCCGCTGAAGGATATTTCCTTCGACACGATCTCGGGTGCCGGCGAACATGCAGCCATCATGCACTACCGGGTGACGACGGCGACCGACCGGCATATTCAGCCGGGCGAACTCTTCCTGATCGATTCCGGCGCGCAATATATCAATGGCACGACCGATATCACCCGCACTGTCGGCATCGGTGCTGTCAGCGAAGAGCACAAGCGCTTCTTCACGCTGGTGCTGAAGGGCATGATCCAGATCAGCACGGCACGTTTCCCGAAGGGTACGCGCGGCTGCGACCTCGATCCGCTGGCGCGCATCGCGTTGTGGCGGGCAGGGGCCGATTTTGCGCATGGCACGGGCCATGGCGTCGGCTCCTATCTCTCGGTTCACGAGGGGCCGCAGCGCATTTCGCGGCTTTCGACGCAGGAACTGCTGCCGGGCATGGTCCTGTCCAACGAGCCGGGTTACTATCGGCCTGGCCATTTCGGTATCCGCATCGAGAACCTGATCTATGTGCGGGAAGCCGAAGCGATCGACGGCGGCGACATGCCGATGCTCGGCTTCGAGACGCTGACCTTCTGCCCGATCGACCGCAACATCGTCATCCCCGAATTGCTGACGCATGACGAGCTGCACTGGTTCAACGAATACCACCGCCAGACGCGCGAGGCGCTGATGCCGCTGATCCACGACCATGACGTCAAGGCATGGCTGGAGAATGCGACGTTGCCGTTGGAATACTGAGCGGCCGGATATCCGGCCTTCGGTTCAGAGGCCGATCGTGTGTCGCCAGGTCATCACGATGATCCAGGCGGCCACGAGCATCCAGGTGTGCGAGAAGCGCAGACCGATGATGAGGGCGATTGCGAGCGCCAGTTTCGAATCCCAACCACCGATGAAGAAGGCGGGGGCGACGAGCGTCGTCAGAACCGCGGCCGGCACGGCATTCAATGCCGCTTCCATGCGCGGCGGAATGCGCTTCATCTTGGTGATCATGATGTAGCCGCCGATGCGGGTCGCGAAGGTCGCGGCTGCTGCGGCGAGGATCACGAGAGCCATGTGGAGATCGAATTCCATCTCAGACCTCGTGGTTTTCGGTGTTGAGGGCGTCGGCTTCGAGATCAGGCTCCTCCGCGGGCAGGGGCAGGAGGGCGGCAAGGATGATGCCGGCTGCAGCACCGAGGCTCACATGCCAGGGGGAACCCACGAAATGATAGGCAATGACCGAGGCGACGGCGCTCGTCAGCGCCACGGCCAGGAAATTGTCCCGCTTGCGGAAGCCGAGCACGATAGCGAGGAAATAGGTAGGCAGCAGGATATCCAGGCCGATCGTTTTCGGATCGCCGATGAAGGAGCCGAGCATGCCGCCGATCAGGCTGATCAAGACCCAGGGAATGTAGATGATGATGCCGAAGCCGAGATACCAGGTGAAGGTGACGGGCTGACCTGCCTCGCCACGCTTGACGGTCTCGGCAAATTGCGGATCGACCAGCAGGAAGAAGGTGAAGAACTTCTGGAGCGCCGTGAAATGCCTGATGTAGCGGGCGATGGCTGCCGAATAGAGCACGTGGCGGAAGTTGACGGCGAGGATCGACAGCACGATCACCCAGGCCTGGACATCATGGCCGAAGAGCTCGATGCCGACCATCTGGCTGGCGCCCGCATAGACGGTGGCACTCATGAAGGTGAGTTCGGAGAGCGACATGCCCTGCTCGGCGGCAAGGGCGCCGAACAGTGCTCCGAAGGGGGCAGAAGCGAGCGCCACGGCAAATCCGCCCCGCAAACCTTCGACAAAGTCGGCGCGATTCATGGGATTAGGTC
This sequence comes from Rhizobium sp. 1399, assembly GCF_031455475.1. Taxonomy (NCBI): domain Bacteria; kingdom Pseudomonadati; phylum Pseudomonadota; class Alphaproteobacteria; order Hyphomicrobiales; family Rhizobiaceae; genus Rhizobium; species Rhizobium sp. 1399. Next base: position 119,735 of record NZ_JAVDSU010000017.1, read on the forward strand.
CTGTTGGAATTGAAATTTCCCTCTATGGTGTCTCACCTGCTGCGGCAATTGAATTTCCTTGATTCATCAATCGATTTTGCTGAAGCGTTACCGGTTTACGTCACCGGCAAGGCGAGGGAGACAATGAAAAAGATCGAATTTACAAAAGAGGAAAAAGCGGAAATCGTTTCGCGCATCCGGCAATATTTCGACCGTGAGCTCGACCCGATCGGCGCGCTGCCGGCCGAATTCCTGCTCGACTTCTTCGCCGAGAAGATCGGACCCTATTTCTATAATCGCGGCTTGAGAGATGCCCACGCCGCCTTCCTGAAGAAGATGGAGGATTTCGGAGAGGAGATCTATCTCTTGGAGCGCGAAGGCGAAAAGAACGGCTGATTAGGCAGCCAGAATATCGGCGCTGTTGACGATCTCAATGCCGTTCTGGCGCATCTCGTCGATGGCCGCGGCGACACCTTCGGGCGTTATGCCACGGCTCGCGTCCTCGATGAAGCGGACCTTGATGCCAGGGATCAGCTCCAGCGCATCGAGCGCAGAGAATTTTACGCAATAATCCGTCGCAAGCCCGCAGACGTCGAGTTCGGTGACGCCCTGATCCACCAGGAAATCGGCAAGGCCGGTCACGGCATACTGATCGTTGTCGCGGAAGGCGGAGTAGCTGTCGACGTTCTTGTTCTCGCCCTTCTGCTGGATGAGGTCGATTTGGGCAGAGTGGAGCTCGGGGTGCAGCTCGGCGTCGCGCGTATATTGCACGCAGTGATCCGGCCACAACATCTGCGGCTTGCCGGAGAGTTCGCCCATTTCGAAAGGGTTCTTGTCGGGATGGGAGGAGGCGAAGCTTCCGTGGTCCGCCGGGTGCCAGTCCTGTGAGGCGACTATGAGATCGTATTTGCCGCTGTCGATGAGGTTGTTGGCGACGGGAACGACTTCATGGCCATCGAGAACCGGCAGGTTGCCTCCGGGACAGAAGCCATTCTGAATGTCGACCAGCAGCAACGCCTTCATCAAGCTATCCCTTACGCATTCCGCGTCGCAAAATGCCGACCAGTGCCAGCACAATCAACTAGTGGATTTCCGGGGGGCAGGGCGCAAGTGCTATTTCTCGTATCGAGAGTGGCAAATGGCTGCATCAACGTATTTTTCTGTTGCCGTTCGCGTTATACGCGAAAGCGGCAAGTATTTCGCGTTTTATATTAGGACTTATGCATGCAGCTATGGAGCCGGATGCCTGAAGACCAGATCATCGGCATCACCCTCCTGGGCGCGCCGCCTTTATATCCGGCACGGCGCCCAGCCGCTCGGCGAGCCGGATCGACCTCACATTGGGAGGAGCAATATAGCTCACCAGGGTCTTCAGGCCACGCACCGTAGAGGCCCAGTGGCGCAAGGCAACGGCTGCCTCCTAGGCGTAACCCTTGCCCTCGGCTTGCGAATAGACCAGCCAGCCTAGTTCCTTCTCGGGAAAAAGCGGACCGTGATTGATGCCGACCTGGCCGAGGCATTGTCCCGTGGCGCGATCCTCCATCATCAGGGCGCCGTGGCCCATCAGCTCCCATAGGGCGACGTCATGGCAGAACATGCCCCAGGCAGCCTTAGTCGAATGCGGACCGCCCATATAGAGCGCGCGATCGGAGATCATCAGCGCATGATAATCCGGCCAGTCTTCCATCACGGGAGGTCGAAGGATCAGGCGCTCGGTTTGAAGTGTTGGTATAACCGTCATCGGATGTCTCTTGTGTCGCTGGATCTGGCGTCGTTGGATCTGGTTCGAAGATATGCGGCTATCGCATCGGCGGTTCGAACCGACGCCCCGTGAATTGCACCGTTAACAGGTCCCAGCCCCATGTTTATGACGGTGATGTCGTCCAGATAAGCCGCGACGGCCTCCTGTGAGGCGCTCTGAAGAACCATGCCAGCGGTGTGGAGGAGATAGGAATCATATTCATCGGCTGCAGCAGTACGCCAGGCCGGATCGTCCGTTTGCCTGATACCAACAGGATCCCAATGATCCCACCCGATCTGGCGCAAGACGTTCATTTCGATTGTTGAATGATCAGTCATGCCGGCAACCTCTCCGATAAATCAAGCCAGCACAAGCGGCTAGCGAAGGGAGGTTGTCTCTGCGATTGAGGAAAGCGCATTGCCTGTTCAGCGAGGCTCCCCCGGCGGAGCCTCATTGCATCAGGCCGTCTGGTCGCTATCGCCGGTGGCGACGGGCGAGGTGCCATAGGTCGTCTGGTATGCGCGAAGTGCGGTCTGCATGTCGGTGAGGACCTTGGCCATCAGGCCGCTGTCATCATCGTCACCGCCGGCCGCGGCAATTTTCTGCGGATCGGCGGCAAGAATTTCCGACGTTGTGAGCTTGCCATCGCCATTCGTATCAAGGGCAGAGAGTGCGCCCTTGGAGCCGTCACCCTTGGCATCGGTGCCGGACTGGCTGTCACTGTCATCGGTCTTCTGAAGCGAGAGCATGAGTGCCAGAATATCGGCTGCGATCTTCTGGACGACATCGGAGCCGGAGGAATCGTCATCGCCGGCGGACGAGGTGCTGGCGGTCGAGGCGCTGGCTGTTGAGGATTGGGAAGCGGCGGCGAGCTCGTCTGCCGAGACGACGCCGTCACCGTTCTTGTCGAGTGGGTTGAGGGGGGCTTGATACTGGGTCAGCGTGCTGCCCAGGGCTGAAACACTGGTCACTTGAACCTCCTTTGAAGGTCTTGTGAAGCCTGCCTTTCATGGGCGGGCAATGACCGGGCTAGGCTGATTTGCGAGTCGGGTCAAAGCGGCGTTTTGTCATCTGGAGAAGCGCGTGCGGCTGGGCCTGTGATTCCTGGCGACGCGCCAAGGCAGTGGAGCGGTCAGACTCGCTCCACAAAACCGTCGAGCACACGCTTCTGGCCGGCTCGGTCGAAGTCGATCGTCAGCTTGTTGCCTTCGATGCCTGATATGGAGCCGTTGCCGAATTTGATGTGGAAGACGCGGTCGCCGAGTGCGAAGCGCGAGGGTTCCGTAGAGGTGGATTTCGCCACCAGTTCGCCCTCGATGGTGCGGCCGCGCGGGCCGCTTTCACCGTAGCCAATGCGCTCCACGGCATGGCCGGAGCGGCTGCCCCAGTTATCGCGGGTGGCGTCGGTCTTGTTTTGCTGGGCGCGTTTCCAGCCGGGCGTGGAATAGGAATTGGAGAAGGGATCGGCCTTGTCGAAGCGCGACTGGCCATAACCGCCGCCGCGGCCGTAGCCACCGTAATTCTGCTCCATCTCGGCGACTTCGACATGGGTCTCCGGCAGTTCGTCGAGGAAGCGCGAGGGAATGGTCGATTGCCAGAGACCGTGGATGCGGCGGTTGGAGACGAACCAGATGTGGCAGCGGTGCTTGGCGCGGGTGATGCCGACATAGGCAAGGCGACGTTCTTCTTCGAGGCCGGCGCGGCCGGATTCATCGAGGGAGCGCTGATGCGGGAAGAGGCCTTCCTCCCAGCCGGGCAGGAAGACGGTGTCGAATTCCAGGCCCTTGGCTGAATGCAGCGTCATGATGGAGACGGCGTCGAGATTTTCGTTGGTCTCGGCATCCATGACGAGGGAGACGTGCTCCAGAAATCCACGCAAGGATTCGAAGCTATCCATGGAGCGGATGAGTTCCTTGAGGTTTTCAAGGCGACCCGGTGCTTCGGCGCTCTTGTCGTTCTTCCACATATCCGTATAGCCGGACTCTTCGAGGATCTGCTCGGCAAGCTCGGTATGTGGTGTGTTTTCAAGCAGTTCCTGCCATCGGCGGAAAGATTGAATCACGTCGAAAAGGGCTTTGCGGGCCTTGGGCTTCAGCTCGTCCGTCTCGATCATGTCGGCGGCGGCGGCGAGCATCGGGATATCGCGGGCGCGGGCATAATCGTGGAGTGCGCGCACCGTCGTATCACCGAGGCCGCGCTTCGGCGTGTTGATGATGCGCTCGAAGGCGAGGTCGTCGGCAGGCTGTGCGACCAGGCGGAAATAGGCCATGGCATCGCGGATTTCGAGGCGCTCGTAGAAGCGCGGGCCGCCGATGACGCGGTAGTTCAGGCCGAGGGTGACAAAGCGGTCTTCGAATTCGCGCATCTGGAAGGAGGCGCGCACGAGGATCGCCATGTCGTTCAGCAGATGCTTCTTGCCGTCGGCATCGCCGCGTTGCAGGCGCTCGATTTCCTCGCCGATGGCACGTGCCTCTTCCTCGGAATCCCAGGAGGCGTGAACCTGCACCTTGGCGTCGTCAGGGTCGGAGCGATCGGTGAAGAGCGTCTTTCCGAGGCGGCCTTCATTGTGGGTGATGAGATGGGCGGCAGCACCGAGGATATGAGCGGTCGAGCGGTAGTTGCGTTCCAGCTTGATCACCTTGGCGCCGGGAAAATCCTTCTCGAAGCGCAGGATATTGTCCACTTCCGCGCCGCGCCAGCCATAGATCGACTGGTCGTCGTCGCCGACGCAGCAGACATTCTGCGGCTCGCCCTTGGGCCGCTGGGCAAGAAGCCGCAGCCACATATATTGAGCGGTGTTGGTGTCCTGATACTCGTCTACGAGGATGTAGCGGAACTTCTGGTGATATTCCTTAAGCAGATCGGGCTGCTTGCGGAAGATCGCGATCGGATGCATCAGCAGGTCGCCGAAATCGCAGGCGTTCAGCGTCGACAGGCGGTTCTGATAGGCGAAATAGAGATCGCGGCCGCGGCCATTGGCGAAGGCACGCGCATCGCCTTCCGGAATATCGGCGGGGCCGAGGCCCTTGTTTTTCCAGGTATCGATCATGCCGGCGAATTGCTTGGCCGGCCAGCGCTTGTCGTCGAGGCCTTCGGCCTGGATGATCTGCTTGATAAGGCGGATCACATCGTCGGTATCGAGGATGGTGAAATCGGAGCGCAGGCCGACGAGTTCGGCGTGGCGGCGCAGAAGCTTGACGCCGATCGAGTGGAAAGTGCCGAGCCAGGGCATGCCTTCGACGGCACCGCCGACGAGAAGCGCAATGCGCTCCTTCATCTCGCGGGCGGCCTTGTTGGTGAAGGTCACGGCGAGGATCTGCGAGGGGAAGGCGCGGCCGGTCTGAAGGATATGGGCAATGCGCGTGGTCAGAACACGCGTCTTGCCGGTGCCGGCGCCGGCGAGCACGAGGACCGGGCCTTCGAGTGTCTCGACCGCTTCGCGCTGTTCCGGGTTGAGACCGGTGAGATAATCGGGGCGACCGCCATCACGAGCCGCCATGGCGCGGGCGGCAATGCCGCCGCCGGCAGCGGGCGCCCTTGGGACAGGTGCTGCAGGCTGCTGCGGCTTGCGCGGCGCATCGCCCGGCTCCTCGTCGAAGAAGGGCATATCGTCGAAACTATTGCTCATGCCGCGTAATGTAGTGATTCGGGAAGGAAAGACCAGAAAGTTGTTCTGCTTTCATTCCCGGGCGCTCAGCTATCCTCAGGCGGTTTGCTTGGCTTGGTCCGAAGCCTGCCTTGGAGTTGTGGTCACCCCGCACCTCAACTATGGTTTCGCTAGCTGCCGGGAGAGCCATATGCATATCATCGCCATTCTTGCCAACCTGATCCTCTTGATCATCGTCGCGATGTTGGTCGCAGGGAATGGCTTGCCGGATGGTGCGGGTTTCGGAATCTTCGTCGCTGCCATTGCGGCCCCCGCATTGAGCACGATCGCCTTGGTGCGACGCAATGGGTCAATTTCCGAACTCATTTCCCTTGAGATACAGGCGCGGAAGATCACGCTTCGACAGCGCATTGCCGAGGCTGAGGCCAGGATGGCCGGCAATGACACCAGCGGCTAAGGGCTGCTCCTAAGCGGCCTGCGGGCCAGCGAAGGCAAAGCAGACCGAGACGAGCGCAAAGAGCGGCGGCAGGGCGAAGCACCATGTGCCAACGGTCGCGTAAAGCAGGGCGGCAAGGCCGCAGCCGAGCGCGAAGGCAAAAACGGCGACCGCCATGCGCGACAGGCGGCTCTTTACCGGTTTTGCCTGATCGCCGGCGCTGCCATGGGCGAGGTCGGCAAGGTCGATCATGATCTGCGTCGTGGTGCCGGTCATCAGCGTGCTCGGCGGTGAGGCGCCGAGATGGATGCGGTGAGCGGCGTTCTGGATCGCCATGGCGATGACGAGCAGCATGCCGGTCGCGACCAGCGGCAGGCCATCCGGATTGGTAAAGGGCGCAAGCCAGATGGCGCAGGCGCCGCCGGCAATCAGGAAGAGAAGCTTGATCACGAGCAGGATGCGCAAGCCCTTCTCATCGCCTGGCGGCACATTGTGGGTGAGGTAGCGCAGCAGGAGAATCGTCAGGCAGAAGACCGGCAGCGCCAGCAACTTGGCGATGATGCCAGACGTGCCGTGAGTGAGCGCTGCGCCAAGCGTCACGAAGTTGCCGGTGACATGGGCGGGGAAGAGGCCGCCAAGCGCCAGGAAGCCGGCTGTATCGACATAACCGCCGGTCAGGCTCAGGAGCACGGGCAGGGCTGGGCGCATTGTTTTTTCCTCTATGAATTCGTTTGCCTAGTGTGCCGCGACGGCGTGGATTTCGGCAATATAGCCGCCTGGGAATTCCACCATGGCGGCGCGGCGATCGCCGGACTGGTAGGGTTCGACGAGAATTTCAGCGCCGCTCTCCTTGGCTTTCTGAAGCGTCGCGTCAAGATCGGCAGTCTCATAGCCAGTCATTTCGCGACCATAGGGGAAAGGCAGCTGGCCATCGGTGACGAGCACGGTCATGCGGCCGAAGACGGATTCGATGCGCAGGCGGTGAAAGGCTTTGTCCGGCAGGCCAATCTCGGTGCCGGGCGCCTTCTCATCGTCGGAGACGACCTTGCCATGCGAGAAGGCGAGGAAGGCATGGGTGAAGGCGGCGACGCGGTCGGCGGACACGTAGACGCGGTTTTCCGGGATGGTCGTGAAGGCCGGATAGTTTGGCGTGGTCGTGTGCCAATAGAGCTGCATGTTGACACCGCCCGGCCACTGGATGACGGCATCGCGGCCGATCGGATCCGGGAAGGCGGAGACAATGACGTCGGCGCCGGCAGCCTTTGCGGCGGCTATGGCCTTGTCAAGATCGGTGACGAGATAGCCTGATCGTTCGGCGCCGAAGGGATAGGGGATCGGCGTCTTGAAGCCGAAGAGCGAGACGGTGCCGACGGGTGTCTGCAGAAGCTGCGACGTCGTGCTGCTCGGCGTCGGCGTAACGGTTGCCGTTACCTGCTTGGTGCTGGTGCCGCCGAAAGTGGCGAGGAAGCTTTTGGCGAAGGCGTCCACGTCGCCAGGAGCGACATAGACATGGGTCGTATCATATTGCGCGCCGACGCCGAATTGCGGCGAGGCGGCATAGGCCGGGGCACCGGCTAGGCCGAGAAGGGCAACAAGGGCTAACGATAGACGAAGCATTGCGTGATCTCCTTCGGCCTGGCCGGCCGCTACTCCCGGTTTACGCCTTGATGAAGGCGAGAACGTCGGCGTTGAACTTGTCGGCTTCGGTCTGGGCGAGGCCATGCGGGGCGCCCGGATAGACCTTCAGCGTGCCGTTCTTCAGAAGCTTGATGCCCTTTTCGGCGGCAGCCTGGATCGGCACGATCTGGTCGGCATCGCCATGGATGAGGAGCGCCGGAACGTCGATCTTCTTCAGGTCGTCGCTGTAATCGACCTCGGAGAATTCGCGGATGCAATCGTAGTGGCCCTTGATGCCTCCGGCCATGCCCATCAGCCAGAAGGTTTCGCGCAGGCCTTCATTGACCTTGGCGCCATCGCGGTTGAAGCCGTAGAAGGGCATGGTGAGGTCGCGGTAGAACTGCGAGCGATCGCCGGCCGTGCCCTTGCGGATGCCGTCGAAGACTTCGATCGGCAAGCCTTCGGGATTGGCAGGCGTCTTCAGCATCAGCGGCGGAACGGCGCCGACGAGCACGACCTTGGCGACGCGGCTGGTGCCATGGCGGCCGATATAATGGGCGACTTCGCCGCCGCCGGTGGAATGGCCGATCATGATGAGGTTCTTCAGATCGAGCTTCTCGATGAGCTCGGCGAGGTCATCGGCATACTGGTCCATATTGTTGCCGTTCCACGGCTGCGAGGACTTGCCGTGGCCGCGGCGGTCGTGGGCGATGACGCGGTAGCCCTGCTGGGCGAAATAGAGCATCTGCACTTCCCATGCGTCGCCCGAGAGCGGCCAACCGTGGGAGAAGAGGATCGGCTGGCCGTTGCCCCAATCCTGATAGTAAATCGTCGTTCCGTCTTTGGTTGTGATCGTCGGCATTGAACTTGTCCTATGCTGAGGTTGGCAGGATCTACGCCCTGGGGGCGGATGGTTTGCACCGCGGTGCTGACAGGGTCAGGAAGCATTTTTGCAATGGTCAGCGGAAGTGATGCTTAGGTGCAGGTTGCCCTATGCTTTTTCCCTGAGATCGAGCCAGGCGACGAGCAGAAAACCGCCGACGAGGCCCAGATGTTCGAAGAAGGAATTGGCGGCCAAAAAGCGTTCCATTCCATCAGGCAATTCCCAGAAACGCAGGGCGAGGAAGGTGGCCATCAGTGTGAAGCCACCGAGGGCGAGTGCGCCCAGCCAACGGAAAAAGCCGGTCAGAATCATGAGTGAGGCGGCAAGCTCCAGGAGGATGACGAGCACGGCAAAGAGCGGGGCAGGCGAGAGGCCGAAATGCGTCATCTCACCGATCGCGGCCGGAAAGTCCGTGAGCTTGTTGAGGCCGCCCTGCAGATAGGCGGCGCAGAGGCCGAGATAGGCGATGAAGCGCATGAAGGTCGCGCCGAAAAGAGGGCGGGCGAAGGACGCAAGTCGGATTTCAAGGGCATGCATGGTATCGATCCTCAGACGGCCCAACAGGCGCAGCCGAGCGCACCCCAGAAGCTCCTGAGATCGGAGACCGGAGCCTTCGAACCCCAGGCACTGGCGTGGGCATGCCCGTGGACATTGCAATCATTGGCGCAGCCGCAGGCGGAAATCAGGTGGCGGTGCAACGAGTTCTTGCCGGCGCCCTCAGGCTCGCCCCAGGCGGCATATCCACCGAAGGCGCGTACCGGCGACCAGTCCGGCATGGCGGGCGGAACCGGGTTATCATCGAGCTCGGCGAAGTGGCCCGCGCCATAGACGATCTTGCCGCCGACCATGGTCAGCTCCGACGTAAGGAAGGATATTTCCTCTTCGGCGCAGGCAAAGAAATCCTTGTCCGGCACGATGAGATCGGCGAACTGGCCTTTCTCGATGCGGCCCTTCTTGCCTTCCTCGTTGGAGAACCAGGTGACGTTGTCGGTCCACATGCGCAGCGCCGTTTCGCGGTCCAGGCAGTTCCGGCGCGGATAGATCGCCATGCCGCCGACGGTGCGGCCCGTGATCATCCAGGAGAGCGACACCCAGGGATTATAGGAGGCAACGCGGGTGGCATCGGTGCCGGCGGAAACCTTGACGCCTTTTTCCAGCATGCGGGCGACGGGTGGGGTGGCCTCGGCAGCCCCCACGCCGTAGCGCTCGACGAAATATTCGCCCTGATAGGCCATGCGGTGCTGCACGGCGATGCCGCCGCCGAGCGCGGCGATACGGTCGATCGACTGCTCGGAAATCGTCTCTGCATGGTCGAAGAACCAGTTGAGGCCTTCGAGCGGGATATCCTGATTGACTTTCTCGAAGACGTCGAGCGCGCGGCTGATCGTCTCGTCATAGGTGGCGTGCAGGCGCCAGGGCCAGCGGTTTTCGGCGAGTACGCGCACGACCTCTTCCAGCTCGCCTTCCATTTCCGGCGGCATATCGGGGCGCGGCTGGCGGAAATCCTCGAAATCGGCAGCGGAAAAGACCAGCATTTCGCCGGCGCCGTTATGGCGGAAGTAATCTGTGCCCTGCTTGTATTTCACCGAAGCCGTCCAGTTCAGGAAGTCTTCCTTCTCCTGCTTGGGCTTCTGGGTGAAGAGATTATAGGCGAGGCGGACGGTCATCTGGCCGTCATCGGCAAGCTTCTGGATGACGGCATAGTCATCTGGATAGTTCTGGAAGCCGCCGCCGGCATCGATGACGCCTGTTACGCCGAGGCGGTTCAGCTCGCGCATGAAGTGGCGGGTGGAATTGACCTGATAGTCGAAGGGCAGTTTCGGACCCTTGGCGAGCGTCGAATAGAGAATACCGGCATTCGGTTTGGCAAGCAGCAGGCCGGTCGGGTTGCCTTGGGCATCGCGGGTGATCTCGCCACCGGGTGGGTTTGGCGTGTCCTTGGTATAGCCAACGGCGCGAAGGGCTGCGCCATTCAGCAGGGCACGATCATAGAGATGCAGGATGAAGACCGGGGTGTCGGGCGCAACCGCGTTGATCTCGTCGATGGTCGGCAGGCGCTTCTCGGTGAACTGATGCTCGGTGAAACCGCCGACGATTCGCACCCATTGCGGTGCAGGTGTGATCGCCACCTGGCGCTTCAGCATGTTCATCGCGTCTGCGAGCGAGCGCACGCCATCCCAGCGCAGCTCCATGTTGAAGTTCAGACCGCCCCTGACGACGTGCGTGTGGTTATCGATGAGGCCGGGAAGGACACGTTTGCCTTTGAGATCGACCACCTTGGTGTCCGGCCCCTTGAGCGCCATGATCTCGGCATCGTGGCCGACGGCGAGGAACCTGCCGTCCTTGACGGCGACGGCGCTGGCGGTCGGATTGGAGCGGTCGAGCGTGGTGATCAGCCCGTGATGCAGGATCAGGTCGGCGGTTGCGTTTTCCATAATCTTCGTCCTCGAGCGAGAGCAGGTATCAGACCTTGTCGGAAGGCTTGATGTCGGCGGGATTTGTGCCCTTGGGCAAATGGCCGAACATGTGTGGCTTGATCTGATGCAGCCACGAGACTGCGGCCGGCTCTTTGTTGATAATCGTCTTGGCGAAGGGAATGATCTGTTCGCCGACAAGGATGCCCAGCAGACCGACAAGCGCGATCACAGGAGGAGCCGGCGAACGAACGTTCAGGAGGCTGTAGACAATGCCGACGAGAAGGCCGGCGCCGAGGGAGAGGAGATAGATTTTCATTTGAGGCCTCGATTTATTTCGGCATGCAGCAACGGGGAAGCGGCGATGAAGCCGCTCCCTCGAGAGAACTCACTTGGCCGGGTTCGGGCCAATGCGCTTGCCATGCGTGACGCGCTCGGGTGCCTTGTGGACATGGGTATAGGCGTAATCGACGCCCATGCCGTAAGCGCCGGAATGTTCCTTCACGATGGAGGTGACGGCCTCATAGGTTTCGCGGCGGGCCCAGTCGCGCTGCCATTCCAGCAGCACCTGCTGCCAGGTGACGGGAACGCAGCCAGCCTGGACCATGCGGTCCATCGCATATTTGTGGGCATCGGCGGAGGTGCCGCCCGAGGCATCGGCGACCATGTAGATCTCGTAATCGGTGTCGTGCATGCAGGAGAGTGCAAAGGTGGTGTTGCAGACCTCGGTCCAGAGGCCTGACACGACGACCTTCTTGCGGCCGTTGGCGGCGTTCTTCGCCAGCGCGTCGCGAACGTTCTGATCGTCCCACGAGTTCATCGAGGAGCGTTCGAGAATCGTGTTTTCGGGGAAGATAGCGAGCAGTTCCGGATAGGTGTGGCCCGAGAAGGCTTCGGTCTCGACCGTGGTGATGGTGGTCGGCACCTTGAAGGTTTTGGCAGCCTTGGCGAGGCCGACGACGTTGTTCTTCAGCGTTTGACGGTCGATGGACTGGACACCGAAGGCCATCTGCGGCTGCTGGTCGATGAAGATCAGCTGGCTGTTCTGCGGCGTGAGGACTTCAAGATATCTGGACATTGGTCGTTCTCCCTGGTCATGAGGCCTTAAAGGCAAGAAACGTGTTGCCGACATACGTCCCTGAAGGTCGTCGGTCGGCATTGCTTCCCCGCAAGAGCGAGGCCGCGTATTGGCGCGAACCTACTTGGCAAAAACCAATTCCGATTGTTTGTTCTCACCCTCTTTTGTCGAAAATTGCCCTGACCTGCAGGGCCGTGTTGAGGCTTCGGAAAACCGAAAAACGGGAGGCGGAAAAAGAAGGCCGATAAAATTCTCGTACTCGCTGTCGGGGCGGGCACGGCTCACACGTCTTAGCCATGAACGGAGACCAACAGACCAAAGGAGGACGTTTCATGGTCAAGGTCATTTCACATCTCTGGTTTGCAGAAAGCGCTCGCGAGGCGGTCGAATTCTATGTCTCGCTCGTGCCCAATTCCGCGATCGGCGAGATCACCACCGTGCCGGCGGAAACGCCGAGCGGCCCTCCGGGCAGCGTCGAGATTGTCCAGTTTACGCTCGGCGGCCAGAATTTCGTCGCCATGCGGGCCGGGCCGTTCGAACCGTTCAACCATGCCTACTCCGTGCAGGTCATCTGCGAAGATCAGGCGGAGGTCGACCGCATCTGGGATGGCTTCCTTGCCAACGGGGGCACGGCAGAACAATGCGGCTGGCTCAGGGATCGCTGGGGTCTTTCCTGGCAGATCGTGCCCAAGGTGCTAACCGAGATGATGAGCGGTACGCGCAAGGGCAATGCCAAGAAGATGACCGAGGCGATGCTGCAGATGGTCAAGCTCGACATCGCAACGCTTGAGAAGGCGTTTCAGGAAGCCGCCTGATCTTTCGGGAAACGGTATGACGGACGGCAGTCTCGGGAAGGGGCTGCCGTTTCGATTCCGTCAGTGGTTTTTGAGGGGAAATCATGTAATTGTGATGGCGGGGGGGTAATTCGAAAAAGGGGGTGATTGAATTGGCGTCTCGGCCAGAGATTTCATTGCTTCAAGCCGGTGCGGTCTCGATCGTGCGCATGCGCAGCAATAGCGCCGACCATGACGAAAGCGGGCCGATTCCCCAGGCGGAGGCTTTCAGCGTCATCGCTCAGTTGAAACCTTTCGACAATCATCGCCTCTGGCGCCGAGGCAAGCTCGTCCATGACGGCGGCCATCCGGCAGGCGCGCTGGCGATCACCGATCTCGGGGAAGAATGGCGCTGCCATCATCGCTCCTCCTTCGACAATATGCGCTTCAATATATCCCGGCAGGGGCTTTCCGATTTCAGCTATGAGGCAGGGCGCTCGGGTTTTAACGGGCTCGATTGCGGGCAGGGGCAGCTCGATCCTGTCGTCCAGGGGCTTGCCATGGCGCTTCTGCCGGCGCTCAGCCAGCCGGCACATGCGAGCGCGCTCTTCATCGATCACATTCTCCTGGCGCTGCAGGCGCACCTGGTGACGCGTTACGGCAAGGTCAATCTGCCTGCAGAGCGTAGCGGCGGACTTTCAGGGCGCCAGCTCAACATGGCGACGGCGTTCCTCGCATCGCTGACGGCGCGGGAGGCGACGATCTCAGATGTCGCGGCGCAATGCGGGCTTTCGACCAGCTATTTCATCCGCGCCTTCAAGAAATCGACCGGTCGCACGCCGCATCGCTGGCTGATGGAATATCGAGCGGAGAAGGCGCGGCAGATGCTGCTGGGCACGGCTTCCATCGCCGAGATCGCCGTGGCCTGCGGCTTTGCCGACCAGAGCCATCTCACGCGTATCTTCACCGCACTCAACGGAGTTTCGCCCGGAACATGGCGGCGGGAGCGGCGTATTTAGCTTCGCTCAAGTAAAAGTGACCGGGCGGGTTATTTTCAAAATTTGCTGACATTACAAATCCGTAATGACGGGTGGTTACGCTTGCTGCTGGCCGGGGGAAGGTGCGATATTGTCGCACCAGGCGGGACTTGTCATCCCGCACGCCTCTTTCGACCGACCCTGGACGTAACCTCGAGTCCCTCCGGAGACGTGAATGCCCTTTTGGAAGCAATTTGCACTTTGTATCGTCGTCATTTTGGCCGGCTTTGCCGCCTGGGTTTACTTTGTGCCCGGCGCCGGCGAGACGATGCGCAATGCCGGTATTCCTGACAATATCGTCTCCATGATCGCACCCAAAGGCGAGGAAGCAGCCGATGCCGGCGCGCAGGCGCAGGGTGGTGGGCAAGGTCAGGGTGCTCAGGGGCAAGGGCAGGGCCGTCGGAATAGCGGCGGACGCAATGCCGCCGTACTTGTCGTCACCCAGGCCGTAGTGCAGGGCGTCGTTAACGACCGGCTGAATGCGATCGGCACAGGCGACGCGATCCGCTCCGTTGCGGTCACGCCGCAGGCGACGGGCACGATCCGCGAAATCCTCATCAAATCAGGCGATATGGTCAAGCAGGGCCAGGTTCTCGCCAAGCTCGACAGCGAAGAGCAGGTGATTGCCCAGGGGCAGGCACAGGTGGCGCTGAACAGTGCGCTTGAGAAGTCCAACCTCTATCACAGCATCAAGTCCAGCGTTTCGCGCATGGACGTCTTCGATTCCGAGATCGCCGAGCAGAATGCGCGGCTGCAGCTGCAGGCTGCCGAGCTCAATCTTACGCGCCGCAACATCGTGGCGCCGATCGACGGTATCGTCGGCATCGTGCCCGTCAATATCGGCGACAATGTCACGACCTCGACGCCGATCGTAACACTGGACGACCGCACTGAAATCCTCGTCGACTACTGGGTGCCGGAGCGTTTCGCCAATACTGTTTCGGTCGGCCAGGCGGTCGAGGCGACATCTGTGGCGCGGCCGGGCAAGGTCTTCTCAGGTGTTCTGGAAGCGGTCGACAACCGCATCGACCCGGCCAGCCGCACGCTGCGTCTGCGGGGGCGGATCGACAACGGCTCGGACGAACTGCGCGCCGGTATGTCCTTCGCCGTCAGCATGAAGTTTGCCGGTGATAAATATCCCGCCGTCAATCCGCTTTCCGTGCAATGGGATGCTCAGGGCTCCTTCGTCTGGCAGGTGACCGACGACAAGTCGCACAAGGTGCGGGTCACGGTCGTGCAGCGCAATCCAGATTATGTGCTTGTTAAGGGCGAGCTGAAGGACGGCGATCTGATCGTCACACAGGGCCTGCAGCGCGTGCGCGAGAACGGCGCGGTGCGGGTGGCAACCGATGTCGCCTCCAACGACAAGGTCGCCGCCCAATGAGCGTGACCGAGATCCACCACGGCAAACCGGAATCCAACAAGGCGACCTTCACCGCGCTTTTCGTGCGGCGGCCGATCCTGGCGCTGGTCTTCAACACGCTGATGGTGGTGGCGGGCCTTGCGGCCTATGTCGGCGTCGAAGTGCGCGAGCTGCCCGATGTCGACCGGCCGGTCGTGACCGTGCGCACCACCTTCGACGGTGCTTCGCCGCAGACGATTGACCAGGAACTGACCAAGGTCATCGAAGGTGCGGTCGCGCGCGTCAGCGGCCTCAAATCCATCTCCTCCAGTTCCCAGTTCGGCCAGAGCCGCGTGACGCTGGAATTTTCCGACTCCATCGATCTCGCCGTTGCCGCCAACGATGTGCGCGACGCGATCGGCCGTATCGCCCAGAACCTGCCCGACGAGGCGGATGCGCCGCAGATCGTCAAGGCGGATTCGGATTCTTCGGCGATCATGCGCCTCGCGGTGACGTCGGACACGCTCAACATGGACGACCTGACGTTGCTTGTCGAAAACGAGGTGGTCGATCGCCTGGCCTCCGTCGATGGCGTGGCCGATGTCGAAGAATACGGCGATCAGGAAAAGGTCTTCCGAGTCGACGTCGATCAGGGCGCGCTTGCAAGCCGCGGGCTGACCATCGGCGATCTCACCAAGGCGCTCGACAATGCCGCGCTCGACGTGCCGGCCGGGTCGCTGAAGAGCCCGATGCAGGATATCGTGGTGCGCGCCACCGCCAGCCTGCAGACACCCGAGGACTTCCAGAACGTCATCCTGCAGCACAATGTGCGCCTCGGCGACGTTGCGACCGTGACACTCGGGCCGCGCGACGGCGAGACGGCACTGCGCTCCAACGGCAAGCCGGGCATCGGTCTCGGCATCATCCGCCAGGCACAGTCGAATACGCTGAATATTTCCACCGGCATTCACACTGCTGTCGAGCAGCTTTCGAAGACGCTGCCGAAGGGCACGACGATTGCGATCACCAGCGACGACGCCGTCTTCATCGATGGCGCGATCCACGAAGTGGTGCTGGCGCTGCTTTTGTCGGCGGTCATCGTCACCGTCGTCATCTATCTCTTCCTGCGCGACTGGCGTGCGACGCTGATTCCCTCCGTTTCAATGCCGGTGGCGCTGATCGGCACGTTGGCGGCGATCTATATGGTCGGCTTCTCCATCAACATCCTGACGCTGCTCGCGATCGTTCTGGCGACCGGCCTCGTGGTCGACGACGCCATCGTCGTGCTCGAAAACATCGTGCGCCGCCGCTCCGAGGGCATGGGGCCGCGCGCGGCTGCCGTGCTCGGCACGCGTGAGGTGTTCTTCGCCGTCATCGCGACGACGGCGACACTTGCCGCCGTCTTCATTCCGCTATCCTTCCTGCCGGGGCAGGTGGGCGGCCTGTTCCGCGAGTTCGGCTTCGTGCTGGCCTTCTCGGTCGGCCTGTCGTCGATCGTGGCGCTGACGCTGTGTCCGATGCTCGCCTCGCGCATGCTGACCAAGCCGATGATCGAGGATCACGGGTTGCTCGGCCGTTTCGGCGAGGCTTTCGCCCGCGTCTATAAATGGGCGCTGCATGCCTGCCTGAATGCGCCTGTCGTCGTCATCGTCTTCTCGCTCATCTTCGGCGCTGCAGCCGTTGTCGCTTTCGGCACGGTCAAAAGCGAGCTGACGCCGGAAGAAGACCGCGCCATGGTGCAGATGCGGCTGACGACGCCGCAGGGCTCCAGCCTCGAATATACGCGCGACAAGATGCAGCTCGTGGAGGAATACCTGCAGCCGCTCGTCGAAAGCGGCGACATCAGGAACATCTTCTCGATTTCCGGCCAGGGCGGCTCTTCCAACAGCGGCTTCATGGTGCTGACGCTGGCGCCCTGGGGCGAGCGCCACCGCACGCAGGCCGATATCGTCCGCGATATCAACCAGGCGGCCTTCAAGGTGCCGGCGCTGCGCGGCAACGCGATCTCGTCGAACAGCCTGCGTATCCGCGGCGCCGGCAGCGGGTTGCAGATGGCGCTGATTGGCAATGATCACGAGGCGCTGACGGCGGCTGCCGCCAAGCTGGTGCAGCAGCTCGATGCGAGCGGCCAGTACGACACGCCACGCCTGACCAACGAACCGTCGCAGGCACAGGTCTCCGTCGCCATCGACCGCGAGCGGGCCTCCGATCTTGGTATCGACATCACCGGGCTTTCGACCGCCATCCAGTCACTGCTCGAGGGACGTTCAGTGGTCGACGTCTTCGTCGGCGGCGAATCCTATCCGGTGCTCCTGACATCGACGATGCGGCCGATCGACGATCCGACCGATCTCGAAAACGTCTTCCTGAAGACCGGCGACGGCAAGATCGTGCCGATGTCGGTCATCGCCACGCTGAAGGAAGGCTCGGTCGCCCCGCAGCTCAGCCGTGAACAGCAGCTCGCCTCCGTGGCGATCACCGCCGGCCTGAAGGACGGCATGTCGCTCGGCGACGCTGTGAAGAACGTCACGCAAATGGCAGCACCGCTCCTGCCGCCCGGCGCGCGCCTGCTGCCGCTCGCTGAAGCCGCGACACTGGAAGAGAATTCCAGCGGCATGGCGCTGACCTTCGGCTTTGCGATCGTCATCATTTTCCTGGTGCTCGCGGCCCAGTTCGAAAGCGTGCTGTCATCGCTGATCATCATGTCGACGGTGCCGCTCGGTCTCGCCTGCGCCGTTTTCGCGCTCATCATCACCGGCTCCAGCCTCAATATCTACAGCCAGATCGGTCTCGTGCTGCTTGTCGGCGTGATGGCGAAGAACGGTATCCTGATCGTGGAATTCGCCAACCAGCTGCGTGACCGCGGCGAGGATGTGCGGTCCTCCATCGAGAAGGCCTGCGCGCTTCGCCTGCGCCCGGTGATGATGACGATGATCGCGACCATTCTTGGGGGTGTTCCCTTGGTCTTTGCGCATGGCGCCGGTGCGGAAGCGCGCGTGGCGCTCGGCTGGGTAATCGTCGGCGGCCTTGGCTTTGCAACGCTGGTGACGCTGTTCATCACGCCCGTCGCCTATCTCCTGATTGCCCGCTTCGCCAAGCCGCATGCCCATGAGGAAGCGCGCCTGCACGAGGAAATGACGCATGCGACGCGTCCGAAGCCGAGCCCGGAAGAACAGCTCCAGGCTGCTGAGTAAGAGCGCGAACAAGCCTTTTTTAATACTTTCGGGAACGCGCGCCGGATTTCTCCGGCGGGTGTTTTTATGGTGTATGAAGTCTTGTGAAATAAGATAAATTACTTCTGAACTTTAGCCGTTTTTTAAGCATAACCGGCAATGATTGCGATCAGTACCGGTCGGCCTTCCCCAGTTTTCCCGAGGGCCATTGCGCTGATTTTCCAGCGACGGCGGACATGAATGTTCGCGTGATTTCGGTACATCCAGTTCTGTTGCGTCCTATTGTGTTTTGGAGTTCGTACCGTGAGTATTTATCAGCGCACCTCGGTGGATGCGGCGCTTAATGTGCTGCGTGATATCAATCGAAATATGACGGTGACGCAGAACCATATCACGACGGGTCTGCGTGTTGAAAAATCCAGAGATAATGCCGCCTATTGGTCGGTCGCGACGACTGCGCGCCACGACAACAAGGCACTTTCCGCCGTTCAGGATGCTCTCGGCATGGCGGCTGCCACCATGGGCACGGCATCTGCCGGCGTCGACAGCGTCATCGACGTCGTCACCGAGATCAAGGCAAAGCTTGTCGCCGCAACCGAGCAGGGCGTCGACAAGACCAAGGTCGGTGAAGAACTCGAGCAGTTGAAGGCGCAGCTGCGCAGCGTTTCCGAGGGCGCAGGCTTCAACAACGACAACTGGATCATTCTCGACAATACCACGACGCCGACGCAGCCGCGCCAGATCCCGGCCTCCTTCATCCGTAATTCTGACGGTACGGTATCGGTCGGCATGCTGAGCTACCATATCGATATCCCGCCGAGCGGCGCGACCTCCTCCAAGGACGCACGCTACGTGATCGACGACCGGGCAGGCGGCACCGGCGAATACGGCGTGCTGACCTCCGCCTTCTTCGCAAACGAACTCGGCACCGCACAGACCTGGGTGCTGACGAAGAGCAAGAACGGCAATACGGCCGGCCAGGTGGAAATCGGCCTGACGGCGAATACCAGCAAACAGGACCTGAACGAAATGATCAGCGTCGTCGATGCCGCGCTCGGACAGTTGACGACCGTCGGCTCGGCCTTCGGCGCACTGGAAAAGCGCATCAGCTTGCAGGACGAATTCGCCAAGAACCTGTCCGACAACATCACCGAAGGCATTGGTCGCCTTGTCGATGCCAATATGGAAGAGGAATCGAGCAAGCTCAGGGCACTGCAGACCCAGCAGCAGCTCGGCCTGCAATCGCTGAATATCGCAAACGCGTCCTACGACACGGTACGTCAGCTCTTCCAGAACTTCTAAGTCCCGAAGCAGCAACATAGCCGCGCGCCAAGCATGCTTGCCGCGCGGTTTTCTTTTGGCAAAGCTCAGGCTTCGGCTGCCTTGGCGGCCATCGTTGCCTTGGCCCACCAGACCAGTTCGTCGAGGGCCGTCTTTGCCGTGGGCAGCAGGCTCGTCTCGATTTCCTCGATCGGCTTGTTGCCGAAAGCCGGATGAACAGTCATGAAATCGCCGCCGCCAATATGGACGGCAGCATGTGTGGACACCATCTGCAGTTCCACGCCGATTCCCCTCAGATGTTCGACGGCGCGCGTGGCGCCAGAGCCGCCATAGCCGATGGCGGTAAAGGGCTTGCGGTTCCATTCCTTATAGGCCTGATCGAGTGCGTTCTTGAGAGCCGCCGTGATCGAGTGATTGTATTCGGCGACCACGAAGATATAGCCGTCGAAGCGCCCAACCGTTTGCTGCCAGCGGACCGCTTCGGGGTTCTGGCTGGGCATCCACAGGTTTGACGCCATCTCTTCGAAGAAGGGAAGCGGGTGATCGCGCAGGTCGATCAGCTCCACGTCGAAGTCATCGCGTGCCTGAGCTTGTTTTAATATCCATTGTGCCGGGGCGTCGGCGAAACGGGTGGGGCGGGTGGAGCCGATAATAACGGCGATACGGGGCTTAGAATTCAAAGTAACCTCCTGTATGCTGGTTTCTTGCGGTAACCAGATTACGAATGGTTTGCGTAGCCGCACAAGGAGGCACTTTGTTGAAACCAGATAACCATCAGGAAACCGCCCCCTGCGAGGAAGTCGATGGCTGCCAGCAAGTTCGCGCTTGCGATCACATCAGCCGCATGCTGGCGCGCATCAGCGACAAGTGGAGCCTGCTGGTGGTGCGCGTGCTGGGTCACGGGCCGCTGCGTTTCAACGCCTTGCGCCGCGAAGTCGGCGAGATCAGCCAGAAGGTCCTCGCATCGACATTGCGGGAGCTGGAGGAGAACGGCTTCGTTTCCCGGACCGTGACGCCCACCACGCCGCCGCAGGTCGAATATGCGCTGACGGATCTCGGCCGAGAGTTCCTGGATCCGGTTCGAGGGCTTGCCGAGTGGGTCGTCGCAAACTCCGCGCGCATGGACGAGGCGCGGGCGGCCTATGCCAGACGCCGCGGGCTCGACTGAGGCAAGCGCTGCGGTTTGTCAAGAAAGCTGGTGATATCGGCGCCCGGCTGCAACAGGCCGATGTTTTCCATGGGAAATTTAGCTTATCAGATTGGCATCTTCATCTTGTTGCCGCATTCCCTAATATCTGCTCGCACCAGCTTCGAACGGAGAACCTCCTGTCCATGATCAAGAAATTCATCCTTCTGGCCGTTGCGGCGAGTTACCTCTCAGCTTGCACGACGACCGATCCGTATACTGGTGAGCAGAAGGTATCCAATACCGCCGGCGGTGCTGCCCTTGGCGCGCTCGGCGGTGCTCTCGTCGGTGTCGCCGTTGGCGGTGGCGGCCATGGCAAGCGCAACGCGGCGCTGATCGGCGCCGGCATCGGCGCGCTCGCCGGCGGCGCGATCGGCAATTACATGGACCAGCAGGAAGCCGAGCTTCGCGCCCAGCTCGAAGGCACCGGCATCTCCGTTACCCGCCAGGGCGACAACATCATCCTCAACATGCCGTCGAACATCACCTTCGATATCGACCAGGATGCGGTGAAGCCCGGCTTCTATCCGACGCTGAATTCTGTCGCGATCGTGTTGCGCAAGTTCAACCGCACGCTCATCGACATCAACGGCCATACGGATTCCACTGGCAGCCTGCAGCATAACCAGGACCTGTCGCAGCGCCGCGCTCTGTCCGTTGCCGATTATCTCGGCGGCCAGGGCATCGACCAGCGCCGCGTTTCGGCCGTCGGCTACGGTCCGTCGCAGCCGGTTGCTTCCAATGCGACCGAAGCCGGTCGCGCCCAGAACCGCCGCGTCGAAATCCAGATTGCGCCGATCACCCAGGGCTGATCGGTTGCATCCAGACGACAAAAAGGCCGGGTCATTGCCCGGCCTTTTTGTTTCCGGCCGTTTGCCTCAATGCTGCATCGTCGCGCCCTTGGTGATCTTGTCGACGATCTTCTTGTCGGCGCGCAGCGCAATGCCGACGACCTTGGCATCATCGGGGGCGTATTCAGCGAAGACGGCGCGATTGGCCGCATCATGGCCGGTTGCAAACATTTCCTCGATGAAGATGGAGGAGGTCACGTCGCGCTCCAACGCGCGGCGGTGGATCGTGGATATCGTCGCTTCATCGGCCGACAAGACGATGATCGGCTGGATGGATAGCGGGTTGTAGAGATTGCCGGCACGATCCTTGTAGGGCTCGCCGATGATTTCCGGATATTGCCCGGCGATGCCTGTCGAAAGGAAGGCCGTGACATTCAGCTTCTGCCAGCCGGCAAGATTGTTTCGCAGGACGATCGCAATTTTGGTATCAAACATTCCAGTCTCTTTCATCAGGGTATCGGAAACGCATTGAGCCAGGATCTAACGCCGCAGGTCTTCGAGGGTCTTGAACGTTTGTGCGAGCCGCAAGGGGACAGCGGCATACTGGCCGCGCCTGCCGGCAGCGGCATCCTGACTGCGCCGGCCTTTCCGGGCATCGAGCGTATCGAAGCGCAATTCTCAGGCAACGTCTTCGAGCCGCACCGGCACGATACCTATGCGCTCGGCGTCACCCTTCATGGTGTGCAGACCTTCACCTACCGCGGCGAGCGGCGCTTCAGCATGCCGGGGCAGGTGATCGTCCTGCATCCCGACGAGGAGCATGACGGCGGAGCGGCGACGGAGGCCGGGCTGCATTACCGCATGCTCTACATGGAGCCAGCGCTCCTGATGGAATGCCTTGAGGCGGAAAAGATCGGCCTTCCCTTCGTCGATCAGCCCGTGATTGCCGACGGCGCGCTGGCACAGGTGCTGCTCGCAGCACTCAGTGAACTCGACCGGGAGCTGGACGAACTTTTCGTCGACGATTTCGTCAGCCGCGTGGCGGGCGGGTTGTCGCGTCATTCGCAGGTACGCCGCCCGGCTCTCGGCGCCGTTGCCTGGAGGCAGGTGCGGGCGGCGCGCGATTATCTGGAGGCGCATGCATTGCGGCCAGTGCGCTCCGGCGAGCTGGAGAGCATTACCGGCCTCGACCGTTTCACCTTGTCACGGCATTTCCGTACGGCCTTTGCTACCAGCCCGCACCGCTACATGCTGATGCGGCGGCTGCAGCAGGCGAAGGCGCTGATGGGCGAGGGTGAGGGTTTCGCCGATGTGGCGGCGGCGACCGGTTTTGCCGACCAGGCGCATTTCATCCGGCACTTCAAGAAGGCCTATGGGGTGACGCCTGGACGATGGGTGGGGCTTCAGCGGACAGCGCAGGTCAGCAATGGCGGCGTATCATAACGCTTGGCGCGAACGGGAAAGTTCGGCTTCACGCCATTGCAGCCATTGCTGTCTCAATTTGCCTCTAGATAGGCCGATGGTTTCTTCGAGAACCTTGAGATCGAGAATGCGTTCGGTGCGAAAATGGCGAAAAGCCTGTTTCGATTCGCACCACGCAATCAAAAGACAGCGCGCATCCTCATGGCCGAGGAGCACCGGCCACACGATACGGCTGGTTACCGCGCCATTCGCGGCGCGATATTCAAGCTCAATCTTTCGCCCCTCCCTAATCGCCCGCCGGACTGGACGGCTGTCGAGCGTCAGGCTGTCCATGACCTTGTCAGGTTTCAGGCTGACCGAAGGTTCGGCAATGAAGGGAAGAAGGTCGTCCGGTACGGTTGATGCAATCTTTGCGATGACATCTCTGGCCGCAGCGTTGATGGCCGGGTCACCCAGCTTCGCCACCATCTGAACGCCCAGTAGAACAGCCTCGATTTCCTCTGCAGTCAGCATCAGCGGCGGCATATCGTATCGTGGGTCGAGGACGTAGCCAAAGCCAGCTTCCCCTTCGATAGGAACGCGCTGGCCAATCAGGTGGGCAATGTCACGATAGACGGTTCGTCGCGCGACCTCGAGTTCGTCCGCAAGCTGCGCCGAGGTGACCGGACGGTTTGATCTTCGAAGTATCTGGATGATCTGAAAAAGCCGTTCCGCTTTTCGCATGGCTGGTGACTCCTGCTGCCACAACGCTGGCAGGATGACTATGTCACAAGAGCGGGCAAAGAGATCATTACGCGTGAAGGAGAAAATGATGAAACTCGCATCCACCCGTCTCATCGCTTCGGATATCGAAAGCATGGTGGCCTTTTATGAGCTCGTGACGGGCTATCGCGCGGACTGGCTTGCTCCCGTCTTTGCCGAGATCGTCACACCCGGTGCCGTCGTGGCAATAGGGAGCGCGGAAACGGTCGCGCTCTTCAAGGAGGGCAGTGCGGAGCCACGCGCCAATAAAACCGCCATTCTTGAATTCATGGTATCGGACGTCGACGCTGAATTCGCTCGGCTCAAGGATCATGTCGAGGTAGTGCATGAACCCAAGGATTTGCCGTGGGGAAATCGCACGGTCCAGTTCTCCGACCCGGAGGGCACCCGCGTGGCGCTTTATACACCCGTTACCGAGGCCGCGAGACAACGCTTCAGCGGTCGTTAACTCGCTTGCGGGCCGTGGCAGCGGCAACCGGCTTTGCCAATCAGGTGCATTTCACCGGCATTTCAACAATATAGGGTCACACTAGGGCGCTGGCGGCTTGAGCGGCTTTCTGCGGCAACGGTCAGCAAATGGTGGTCACAGTCCTTTTTCATGGAGCAGACCTGAAAAACAAGGGCGTGACCCGATGGCCCGACGTGATCTCATCTCTTGCCTGGATTTTGAAATCCTGCACGGCCAGCGGCTGATACAGGCACGACCAGCCACGGTATTTATCCATAAAATGGCATTATCATATGCATTGCGCATGCCTACAGCAAGAAAGCTTGATGAGATAGCTTGCCTCCGGGTCCGAGATCGGCATCAGCCGAATGCTCTCCAGTAGGACGCTCGCTAACGCAGTCGGCAGCCAGCGACAGGGAAAAGGTTCAAGGCGCAACTATGTCTTCAAATGATAAGCCACTTATCGCAATTGTCGGTGCAACCAGCAAACAGGGTCGTAGCGTCGCAGCGACGCTCCTTCGCAGCGAACGTTTCCGCGTACGCGCCCTTACCCGAAAAAAGGATTCACCCGAGGCTTTAAGTCTGGAGAAACTTGGAGCTGAAATTGTAACCGTCCCTCTCCAGCTTGGTTTCCAGCAGGATCTCGTTGCTGCTTTCGAAGGCGCGGACGGGGCATTTCTGATGACGCCACCGGTCATGCCACCGGAGACAATAGAGGCTCCTATCGGCCGCCAACTGGCGGATGCAGCGGTTGAGGCAGGTGTCGGACATATTGTTTTCAGCACGCTCGAGAATGTCGACGCCATCTCCGGCGGGACAAAGTATGCTCCGCATTTCACCGACAAAGCGCGCGTTGCAGACTATATTCGCGGTCTGCCGATCTCTCATTCCTTCGTCATCCTGGCATTCTTCTATACGAATCTTCTCGAATATTATCCGCCGCGCATGGAAGGTGACACGCTCCTGCTGCCGATTTATCTTCCTGAAGATTTTCGAGCGCCTTTCGTCGATCCGCTCACGGCGACCGGGCCGGCAGTGCTCGAAATTTTCTCAAATCCCGAGCGCTACAACGGGAAAACGCTGCCTATCGTCGGCGATATCATCTCTCCGCGCGAGATGGTCGAAACTTTCCGACAGGTAACCGGCATCAAGGCAGAATATCGAGATGCTTTCACCAGGGACGGCCTGCTGCAGCATTTTCCGGAGTTTGCCGCCAACGAGTTTCTCGTGCGAGAGCTTCTGGGGATGGTCGAATATGCTGTCGAATATGGTTATTTCGGCAGGGAGCATGATCTGGAATGGAGCCGTCGCCTGGATCCCAACGCGCTCGACTGGGAACAGTATCTTCGGACCACGGGCTGGCGCGGCGACAAGCGATCTTTCGGGCTCTGAGTCACGATGGCCGGATTCCCGGCAGTTTGGAAATCTCGGCGACGAGAAAGTCGGTGAGAAGGCGAACGCGGGCAATAGTGGAACGCTCGGGCACGATGAGCAGGCTTAGCGGGACCGGCGACGGACGATAGTCTTCGAGCACGACCTCGAGCCGACCGTTGTCCAGGAGATCGTGGACCAGCCAAAGGTGGGCGGGACCAATGCCGCGTCCTGCGGCCAAGGCTTCGCGCGCCGCAAGCCCGTGATCGACGCGCAGCTTCCCATTGACTGGAACCGTCACATTCGCGCCATGGCGGGAGGAGAGAGTGACCTGATCGCTCCCGGCTATATTGGACATGATGACGGTTTCGTATCGCGAGAGATCGTCCGGGTGCTCCGGCCGCCCGTGGGCGGAGAAATACGCTGGAGCGCCTACCATCAGCCGATGGCTTTTTCCGAGCGCATGAAGCTTCATGGAGCTGTCGGTGAGAGGCCCAAGCCGGAGCGCCACATCAACGCCCTCGCGAACCAGGTCGATGCGCTCGTCGGTTAGGTTGAGATCGACGCTGATATCCGGATGCTGGTCCTGAAATTCGAAGATGAGGCGGGTGATGTGCATCACGCCAAGCGCTGCAGTACACGAGAGCCTGACAGCGCCTGCGGCCGCCCGACGGGCATTTCTGGCTTCCTCGGTAGCCTGCTCGACCAGGCGTAATACCTGAAGGCAGTTGGCATAATAGCGGCTGCCTTCGTCGGTAAGGGTGACGCGACGCGTGGTCCGGCTGAGGAGAGGTACGCCGATTGCGTCCTCGAGTTCATTGAGGTGCCGCGTCACGGTTGATTGACCGACGCCGAGCTCCTTTGCCACCGTAGACAGATTGCCTCGCTCGGCAACGCGAACAAAGGTGCGCATCCTGTCGAGAGACAGTCCCGTGTTATCCATTTTTCAGCACAGTGATGGTCATTCAACCAATGTAGGGAATAACCGGGCCTGCGACTAGTCAAGCATGGGCAGAACAGTTCGCTTTCGACGGCTTCACATGCCGACGATTTCCCGACCTCAAGCGGCATTTTCCGCAAGATCGGAGCGGCGGGCGATGAAGCGGGCGAGCGCAGGGCCGATCAACAGGATCATCATGAAGCGGCCGGTCTGCATGGCCATGACGAAGGGCACGTCGACATCGCTGGACGCGGCAATGATGGCGACGGAATCGGCGCCGCCGGGGCTGGTCGCGAGATAGGCGGTGAGCGGGTCGATACCGGCGAATTTGTGGAGTGCCAGCGCCATGCAGCCGCAGAGCGCCATCAGGATGATGATGGAGGCGGAAACGCGGGGCAGAGCGCGGGCGGCGTGTTCGATGATCGAGCGGGTAAAACGCAGGCCGATGCTCCAGCCGATCAGTGCGTAGCTGAGCGCCAGGATCCAGGTGGGCAGCTCGATCTTCAACAGGCCGAAACCCTGCAGAAGAGCGCCGCCGATCAGCGGGATAACGATATTGCCGCCCTGGATGCGGAAGCGGAAGACGGCGTAGCAGCAGAGGGCAGCGAAGGCGACAGTCATGGCGAAGGCCGACCAATCGACCGGCGGGAAGAAGATGACTGGCGGCGGCTCTTCGCCATCGGCGGCAACCCAGAGGCGGGAGATGACGGACGCGCCGACGGCGACGAAGACGACGCGCAGATATTGCATGAAGGCGACGAGGCGGGCATCTGCCCCATAGGCTTCCGACATGATGACCATGGCCGAGGCGCCGCCGGGCGTGGAGCCCCAGACGGCGGTCGTGCCCGGCAAGACCTGCCAGCGCGTGAGCAGCCAGCCAAGACCGGCGGCAATGGCGATCACTGAGACGATGAAGACGAAGAAGAGCGGCGCGTCCTTGGCCATGGTGCCGAGGATATCGGGCGTGATGTTGCGCGCCATCAAGAGGCCGACCAGCACCTGGCCGAACTGCAGCGGCCAGTAGGGGATGCGCAGCTGCCCCTTGCCGACGGTGAGCGCCAGCACGATGGCCGCGACCATCGGGCCGATCAGCAGCGAGGCGGGCAGCGCGAAGAGTTCGAGGAAAAGGACGAGAACGGCCGACAAGGCGAGCAGCAATGCCCATTTGGGCAGGCTCGCTTTCTGATGGAAGCTGCTTGCGTCCAAAATTGTGATCCCCGAACTTTTCGACCGGAGCGAGCCCGAAGGCGGAGGTGGGAGGAGGCCCCGGCAGTATGAAGAGGCCGGCTGCGAGGGCCGGCAGGCGCAGACCCGATATAGGCGCGCGGTGGCCAATGGGTCAATTGCGGAATCTGACCTTTGTGCTCCTAAAGGCGGATGTGTTTCGCGAGGAAATCAAGCAGGGCGCGAACGCGTGCGGGAAGAGGGCCGCCCTGGCCGATATAGACGGCATAGAACTCCTCGACATCGCCGGGATTGAGTTTTTCCAACACGGGAACGAGCCGACCGGCAGCGATATCGGTACGCACGGTGAATTCTGTCATGCGGGCAAGGCCGGCGCCTGAGAGCGCGAGATATCGCATAGCCTCGCCATCGCCGACCTGAAGGCCGGGGGTGAGGGGAATGATGATCGTCTCGCCGGCATCAATGACCGGCCAGCCTTCCAGTGCGCGGGCATAGGAAAAGCCGATGCGGCGGTGATTGCGCAGTTCTTCGGCCGAGCGCGGTTTGCTGTGTCGCTCAAGATAATCGGGCGAGGCGACGATGATCTTTCTGGCAGCGCCGAGCTTGCGAGCGATCAGGCTCGATGTCTTCAGCGGGCCGGCCCGGATTGCGACATCGGCACGCTCTTCCAGCAGATCGACCACCTTGTCGGTATGGGTGATATCGAGGGTGACATCCGGATGCTCGGCCATGAAGGCCGGGATCAGCGGCGCCAGAACATGATTGCCGAAGGAGCCGCTGGTGTTGATGCTGATGCGGCCCGCGGCCTGTTCTCCGGCCGAGGCGAAACGCTCAGCCTCCGATATATTGGCGAGGATCGCGACACTGCGCTCGTAGAAGGCGCAGCCTTCAGGCGTCAGTTGCAGCTTGCGCGTCGAGCGGTTGACGAGGCGGGCGCCGAGCCTTGTTTCCAGCCGGGCGACCAGCTTGCTGACGCCCGATGGCGTCATGCGCCGCACCTGGGCCGCAGCGGAAAAACCGCCGCGCTCGACGACGCTGACGAAGACTTCCATTTCGCCCGATCGATTGATGTCCTGACGGCTCATGATGAATTCAAATCACAGATGATATGCTCCAAGGCAATCTATATCATCGTTCTGGCCGGGTCTATCTCTTCAGAAAACAGGAGATTGAATCATGGAATACAGAAATCTAGGCGCATCGGGCTTGAGGGTGCCGGTGCTGAGCTTCGGGGCCGGCACCTTCGGCGGCAGCGGGCCGCTCTTCGGCGCTTGGGGCACGACGGATGCGGGAGAGGCGCGACGGATGGTGGATATCTGCCTGGGGGCGGGTGTGACGCTGTTCGATACGGCGGACGTCTATTCGGCCGGCGCTTCCGAGGAGGTGCTGGGGCAGGCGATATCCGGAAAGCGCGACGCGGTGCTGGTCTCGACCAAGACGGCGCTGCCGATGGGCGAGGGGCCGAATGATTGGGGCACTTCGCGGGTACGGCTGATCCGCGCAACCGAGGATGCGCTGCGCCGGCTCGGCACCGACTATATCGACCTCTTGCAGCTTCATGCCTTCGATGCCTCGACGCCTGTCGAAGAGGTGCTCGCTACGCTCGATGGGCTCATAGCCGCTGGCAAGGTTCGCTACGTCGGTGTTTCCAATTTCTCCGGCTGGCAGCTGATGAAATCGCTTGGGCTGTCGGAAAAATATGGATACCCGCGTTACGTGGCCCATCAGGTCTATTATTCGCTCGCCGGGCGGGATTACGAATGGGAATTGATGCCGCTTGCCGCCGACCAGGAAGTGGGGGCATTGGTCTGGAGCCCGCTCGCCTGGGGCCGGCTGACCGGCAAGATCCGCCGCGGTGCGCCGCTGCCCGAGGGAAGCCGTCTGCACCAGACTGCCGAATACGGGCCGCCCGTCGATGATGAGAAGCTATTCGATATCGTCGACGTGCTGGACGAAATTGCCTCCGAGACAGGCAAAACGGTGCCGCAGATCGCCATCAACTGGCTGATCGGCCGACCGACGGTTTCAAGCGTCATCATCGGCGCGCGCAACGAGGAGCAGCTCAGGCAAAATCTCGGCGCGGTCGGCTGGAGGCTGACGCCGGAACAGATCGGGCGGCTGGATGCGGTGAGTGCCGTGACGCCGCCCTATCCCTATTTTCCCTATTATCGGCAGGAGGGCTTTGCGCGGCTCAACCCGCCCGCGGTCCCTGCAACAAAGATGGAATGAAATCTTCCCGAATCTTGGCTGGACAGCCGCTTTGACTTGCCTCATACCCGGCCTGCTACAGATGCTGTAGCAGGCTGTGGAATGCAGGGAGATCAACGGCATGGCACTGCGCGACGCGAAGGCTGGGGTGCGAAACGAGGCGGGCATAGAGGCCGTCATCGGCATTCTGAAACAGCGCTTCGGAGAGCGCTTCCAGACCGGCCAGGCTTTTCGCGCCCAGCATGCTCACACGACCACCTACATTCCCGCCCAACTGCCCGACGGCGTGCTCTTTGCCGAGACGGCTGACGATGTGAAGACCGCTGTGCGGGCCTGCGCCGATCATAAAGTGCCTGTTATCGGCTTCGGCACCGGCTCCTCGCTTGAGGGGCAGGTCAATGCGCCAAATGGCGGAATTTCCATCGATTTCAGCCGAATGAACCGGGTGCTTGAAGTCAATCCGGAGGATCTCGATTGCACGGTCGAGCCGGGCATCACCCGCGAAGCGCTCAACATCCATCTGCGCGATACCGGCCTGTTCTTCCCGATCGATCCCGGCGCCAACGCCTCGATCGGCGGCATGACCTCGACACGGGCGTCCGGCACCAATGCCGTTCGCTACGGGACGATGAAGGACAATGTGCTTGCCGTTACGGCAGTGACCGCTTCCGGCGAGGAAATCCGCACGGCGCGGCGGGCGCGCAAGTCGTCGGCCGGTTACGATCTCACACGGCTTTTCGTGGGTGCGGAAGGCACGCTCGGCATCCTGACCTCGGTGACGCTGCGCCTGCACGGCATTCCGCAGAAGATCGCCGGAGGTGTGTGCGCCTTCCCGAGCGTGAAGGCTGCGTGCGACGCCGTCATCATGACGATCCAGATGGGCATTCCGGTGGCGCGTATCGAGCTTGTCGATGCGCTGCAGATGCGTGCCAGCATCGCCTATGCCGGTCTTCCCTATGAGGAGAGCCCGGCGCTCTTCCTCGAGTTCCACGGCACGGATGAGACGGTGGCTCTGCAATCGGCCGCCTTTGCCGAGATCGCGGCTGAATGCGGCGGCGGCGAATTCAAGTGGGCGGCGACCCCGGAGGAGCGCACCAAGCTCTGGAAGGCGCGCCATGATGCCTACTGGTCGGTGCGGGCGCTCGCGCCCGGACTTGCCGTACTTTCGACCGATGTTTGTGTTCCGATATCGCGGCTTGCGGATTGCGTTGCCGAAACGCAGGCCGATATCGAGGCGAATGGTTTGCTGGCGCCGATCGTGGGCCATGCGGGCGACGGGAACTTCCATGTGCAGCTTTTGTTCGACGACAAGAGTGCCGCGGGGATTGCCACGGCCGAGGAGTTCGTGGCCCGGCTGAATGTGCGGGCGCTGGCAATGGATGGCACATGCACCGGCGAACACGGGATCGGGCAGGGGAAAATGGCATTTCTAGAACAGGAGCTCGGGGGTACGGTGGACCTGATGCGCCAGATCAAGCGCTCGCTTGATCCTGACAATATCCTCAATCCCGGCAAGATTTTTCATCTGGGCTGAAAATGGAATAATCTCATGATCTTGGCCCTTGCCCCCGGCATGAATAGCGCTAGTGTCGGCAACAGAATCCCGAATGGAGAATCCCTGACTTGGTAGGCCGGTTCCTCGTCTTTCTAGGAGGAGTGATCGTCGTAGTGCTCTTCGTGGCGCTGCTGGCACCGCTGTTCATCGACTGGACGGATTTCCGGATGAATTTCGAGGATCAGGCAAGCCGCATCATCGGCAAGAAGGTGACGGTGCATGGCACGGTCGACGCGCGGCTGCTGCCGTTTCCGTCCGTGACGCTGCATGACGTGCGCGTCGGCCAGGAAGAAGACGGCACGCCGGTCGTCCAGGTCGAGCAGTTCTCCATGGATGCCGAGCTTGCGCCTTTCCTCTCGGGCGAGGCGCTGATCTTCGACATGCGGGTCGTCAACCCCAAGGTGCGGCTGCGGCTTCTGAAGGACGGCTCGCTGGACTGGATGCGCGGCAGCCAGCCGGAAATTCCGGCCAAGACCGTCGTTCTGGAAAATGTGCATGTCAACGGCGGCGAGATCGAGTTCATCGACGACCAGTCCGGCCGTTCGCGGCATGTGACGGGGCTCAATGCCGAAATGTCGGCGAAGTCGCTCGCCGGTCCATGGCGCATCGAGGGCGATGGCACGCTAGACGGCGAACATGGCAGCTTTTCCATCTCCAGCAATCAGCCGGACGAGAGTGGCGTGTTGCGCGTGCGCACCCGGCTTGCGCCGGACAAGCATCCCGTCACCGTCGATCTCGATGGTGAACTGAAGCTCGTCGACAGCCGGCCGAACTATCAGGGCACGCTGGTTGCGGCGATCGAAAACCGTGAGGGCAAGAGCGAAAAGGGGGAGGCGCCGCCGCGCCTCAAGGGTCGTTTCGAACTCACCAACGACCGCATCCGCGTTCCCGAATACCGTATGGAAGTCGGCTCGACCGACGACCCTTATGTGATCACGGGCGAGGCGACGCTCGACACCGGCAGTGCGCCGGAATTCCTGCTGACCGCCGATGGCCAGCAGATCGACGTCAACCGTATCGGCAATCAGGGTGCCGCGGGCAAGACCAACCGCGACCCTGCGGTTTCGGCACGTCAGCGATTGAACTCGCTGCTCGAAATTGTCGGCCAGGTTCCGATCCCGCAAGTGCCGGGCAAGGCGACGGTGCGCCTGCCGGCAATCGTTGCCGGCGATACGACGATCCGCGACGTGGCGCTGGAACTGAGGCCGGCCGGCAATGGCTGGATGATCGACAATGCCGTCGGCACGCTGCCCGGCCGCACGCAGGTGGAAGGCAAGGGCAAGCTGACGCTCACGGGTGATCCGTCCTTCAACGGCCAGATGGTGGTTGCCTCCACGCAGCCTACGGGCCTTGCCTCCTGGCTGGCAGGTTCGGTCGATCCGGCGATCCGCCAGCTCCGGCAGGCGGGCTTTTCGGCCAATGTCAGCCTGACGCGTGATCTGCAGCGCTTCGAGAACCTGGAGATCGCGATCGGTGCTGCGACGCTGAAGGGTCGGCTGGAGCGGCAGGCGACCAACGGCCAGACGCCGTCGCTTTCCGTTGCGCTCAATGGCGATTCACTCGATCTCGATGCGCTGAGGGCGTTGACTGGTCTCTTTACCGGTCAGGATGCCGGCGACAATGTGCTCGATCACAAGATTGCCGCGCAGCTCCAGGCCGACAAATTCACGGCCTTCGGCGTGCAGGCCGATAATGTCGAGACGACCTTTACGCTCGCTGATGGGGCGCTTTCCGTCGACCGGCTGTCGATCAAGAACCTTGCGGGCGCCGAACTGACGGCGACGGGCAAGGCGGAGGGATCGCTGCTCGACTATAAGGGCACCGGTGAGATCACCTTCAAGGCCGCCGATCCCGGCGCCTTCTTCGCCATGCTGCGCGAGCATCTGCCGCATCATCCTGTAATGGACCGGCTGGTGCGCAACGCCGGCTGGTACGGCAATACGGCACTGCGCGGCGCGCTGACGCTCGGCGGCGACGACGGCAATGCGCTTTCGGTGACGCTCGCAGGCGTTTCGAACGGCAGCCGCGTCAATCTCGACTACCGCATGTCCGACCTCCTGGCGCTGACGGGCAGCGGCACGACGACGCTGGAGGCGACGCTCGACAATGCCGTGCCGTCGATCCTGTTCGGGCAGGCGGGTCTCGATCCGCTGCCGGTCGACGCGGGCGCCAATGGCCGTATGACGCTGAAGGTAACGGCGGCGGGCAATGATCCTGCCGATGCCGCGCTGACCTTCGCGACAGACCGGACGTCGTTTACGGCAAACGGCAAGGTCGATGTACGGCCCGACACTTTCATGAACGGCAATGTCGCCGTATCGCTCGAAAGCGCCGATCTCGATCCGTATCTGGTCATGAACGGCATCGCGCTGCCTGAGCTTGGCACCGGGCTGCCCTTCAAGCTGCAGACCAACGCGACCATCGATGCCGATAAGGTGGTGTTGGCGGATCTCAACGGGCATGCTGCCGACAATGAATTTGCCGGCGGGCTGACCTTCGATCGCAAGGCGGCAAAGACGACGGCGAGCGGCACGCTCGCGCTTTCCAAGGCCGATCTCGGCTGGCTCGGCGAAGCCGTGTTCGGGCAGATCAACGATCCCGCCAACGGCCAGTTGACAACGGCCGCCCTCGGCCTGCCGCTCTTCCGCGATCTCGACGTCAATCTGAAGGTTACCGCCAAGCAGTTCTGGCCTGGGCTTTTGAACACGGCTGTGAACGATTTCACCTCAAACGTTGCCTACAAGGGCGACGAGCTGCAGCTCAACGACATGGCCGGCAACTGGGATGGCGGCGCGCTCTCCGGCAATATGCTCGTTACGAATGCCAATGGCACGGGCTTCCTGCAGTTGCGGCTTGCACTTGCCGATTCCGATCTCGGCGGCGTCGTCTGGCCGCGCGACGGCGCGCCTGTCGCCAACGGCAAGTTCGGCATGTCTCTGGCGCTCGAAGCTTCGGGCAAGACGGTTTCGGAAATTGCGAGTTCTCTGAATGGCTCGGGCGAAATCCGGCTCGGCGAGACGAGCGTTCGCGGGTTGAACCTTGCGATCCTGGCGCCGCTGCTGGCCGCCACCGATCCGATGCAGGACCAGATCAATGCCGGCAAGATACATCCGATTGTCGAAACGCTGCTGAACAATGGCGAGGCGAAGCTGCCACCGCTCGGCATTCCCTTCAACGTGACTGACGGTACGCTGCGGGTCCAGAATGTCAGCGTTGCCAACGATCTGGCACATTTGAGCGCCGACGCGCAAATCGAGCTGCCGCAGGGGCGCATCAGCGCGACACTTGGCATCGGCCTCAATCCCGGCGCGGAGGCGCTTTCGGGCGCGGAGCCGGGCATCCGGCTGAACTTCTCCGGCCTGCTGGCCTCGCCCGGCAAGACGATGGATGTGACCGATATTACCAGCTTTCTCTCGCTGCGCGCCTTCGAGCGCGAGCGGCGTCGTGTCGAGCGGCTGCAGACCAATGTGCTGGAAAAGCAGCGGCTGCGGCGCGAGGTGGCGCTCTATCGCTTCAATGACGCCCAGCGGGCTGCAGCTGCCGAGATCGAGCGGCAGCGGCAGGCGGAAGAAGAGCGGCTGAGGGCTCTTGCGCAGCAGGCGGCCCAGCGCAAGGCGGAAGCCGAGGCGAAGGCGGCTGCCGAAGCTGCGGCGCGCGCCAAGACTGAGGCAGAAGCGAAGGCAAAGGCTGCTTCGGAGGCTGAGGCCGCGCGGCGAGCCGAACAGCCCTTGCAGCCCGGCCAGCTCAATTTCGATCAGTTGCCGGGCGTTCAGGCCCAGTAAGAAGGGCCGGTCAAGCGGACGATCAGGCGTTCGCCACGGCGTTTTTCAGCCAGCACAGAACGTGCAGGCGCAGCGCCGAGGAGAGGTTGCTGTCAGGCGCGCGGCCATCGTCTATTTCTGATATCAGCGCCGCGAGCGGCATGGAACGACCCGCGGCAATCGCCTTCAACTCGGTCCAGAATTCATCTTCCAGCGAGAAACTGGTGCGGTGCCCATGCAACGTCGCCGAATGTTTGCGGATCATCGCCTGCTTCGTCTTCGTTGAGAAAGCGATTCAGTCAGGAACCGCATCTGTCTGATCGCCCAGGCTTTTCACCCGCCGGCGATCAGGTCTTGTCGTCTTCGATCCGGCCCTGATCAAGCGCCTTTTCGGCCTTTTCGTTGAGGGCGCGGGTCAATTGCTTTTCAGCCTTGGTACGGCCGTGGGAGATGCGGTTTTGCTCTGCCTGCTTCTCCTTTTCGGAGCGAGCCTGCTGCTTGCGGAACTGGCGTAGATTGACGATTTCGGCGCTCACGCGGTTGCCTCCATCATGAAAAAGGGAGGCTTTCGCCTCCCTCGGCATTACTGCTTCTTGCGGAAAGAATCGAGCGAAACGACGGAGCCCGGTTTCTTTTCCTCGCCTTCTGCGGCAGGCTTTGCAGCCGCGTCCTCCGCCTTGACGGCATCAACGGGATAGGCGGTGATCTCGGCCGCCGGCAGTTCCTCGCCGTCGCTCAGCGGTACGTCGAACTCCAGCTCGAAATTGACCGAGGGGTCGTAGAAGCCGCGGATGGCGTTAAAGGGAATGACTAGCTTTTCCGGCACGTCTGAGAAGGACAGGCCGATCTCGAAATGGGATTCGGTGATCTTCAGTTCCCAGAATTGGTGCTGGATGACGATGGTCATCTGTTCGGGATATTTGGACTTCAGGTGCTGCGAGATGCGCACGCCGGGAGCGCCCGTGAGAAACGTGATGAAGAAGTGATGGTCGCCGGGCAGACGGCCCGTCGTTGCGACTTCGGTCAAGACCTTGCGGATGACACCGCGCAACGCGTCCTGTGCCAGAATGTCGTAGCGGATATGATCCTGCCCCATGCTTTTCCTGTCTTTCGTCGGTTTGGAAGTCTTTTCACGAACTTGTATGGCACGTCCGGGCGCTTTGGGAAAGGCGCAAGCCGATTCATGCGTTCATCAAGCATACATGATTTCATCGAAAAAGGGGAGAAGGTGAAGGCTTCTGTTGCCAGGTGCCTTCGGACCCCGCCTTACGGGGCTAACCGTAAGGACTTAGAGCGGAATTCCCGCACCGCCGTTAGGCAGCGAGAGCGTATTCCTTAGCGTTGTTGTCGTTTGCAACTACACTTGTGACCCGATAACGGCGGTATCATGCCGAGCGAAAAGTCGATCTTTACACCCTTGTCGATCCTATTTCGCCCCCATCAAAAGCAGGCCCTTCTCCAAAAGGAGAGCCGCCTGTTTTTGGTGGAGGCGCCGGGTACCGCCCCCGGGTCCAATAGGTTTATTCCACCGCCCGTTTATCGCCATAGCCGGCCCGAAAGCCGGCATGGCTGATATAGTGTTTTTGTGATCGCAAGGGAAGGGGATACGTCATAAAAGCGTCGTGCTCTCCAGGGATTTTGCTTGGATAATCAGCAAGACGCATTGGTTTGCGGCCGCTTTGCCCTTAAATTGGGTGCAAAAGGAATCGGTGGCGACCATGAAGCAATATCTCGACCTCTTGAGCCATGTGATGGAAAAAGGCTCCGACCGGGGCGACCGCACGGGCACGGGCACGCGTTCGGTCTTCGGCTATCAGATGCGCTTCGATCTCGATGCCGGCTTTCCGGTGCTGACGACGAAGAAGCTGCATCTTCGCTCGATCATCTATGAACTACTGTGGTTCCTCAAGGGCGAGACCAATATCCGCTACCTGCATGAAAACGGCGTCAGCATCTGGGACGAATGGGCCGACGAAAAAGGCGATCTCGGCCCGGTCTATGGCGCGCAGTGGCGCTCCTGGCCAGCACCCGATGGCGGGCATATCGACCAGATCGACAATCTCGTAAAAGGCCTCGTCAAGAACCCCAATTCGCGCCGTCACATCGTGTCGGCCTGGAATCCGGCAGAAGTGGACGAGATGGCGTTGCCGCCCTGCCACTGCTTGTTCCAGTTCTATGTGGCTGACGGCAAGCTTTCCTGCCAGCTCTATCAGCGCTCGGCCGACATCTTCCTCGGCGTTCCCTTCAACATCGCTTCCTATGCATTGCTGACGATGATGGTGGCGCAGGTGACTGGGCTGAAATATGGCGAATTCGTCCATACGCTCGGTGATACACATCTTTACCACAACCATTTCGACCAGGCGAAGCTGCAGCTGGCGCGCCAGCCGAAGCCGCTGCCGCGCATGCTGATCAAGCGCGATGTGAAGGATATCTTCGGCTTCGTCTACGAGGATTTCGAACTCGTCGGCTACGACGCCGATGCCAATATCAAGGCGCCGATTGCTGTCTGAAGCGTGTCGCGATCTTTCAGATCGCTTGCCACGCTTTAGGCTTTTGTTTCGCATGTCGTAATCGCAAAACCGCTGCACATTTTTGCGCGACTTGCTCCAAGCCGGGAAGGCCAATGTCCGATATCCGCAAGACCATCTTCGTTGCCGTTGCGCGCAACGGCATCATCGGCCGCGACGGCGACATGCCCTGGCGGCTTTCGACCGACCTCAAGCGCTTCAAGGCGATGACAACAGGCAAGCCTGTCGTCGTCGGCCGCAAGACATTCGAGAGCTTCGGCGGCAAGCCGCTGCCGGGGCGCCAGCACGTGGTGATCTCGCGCGGTGCCGCTATCGATCTTCCCGACGTGCAAATGGCCCGCTCGCTCGACGAGGCGATAGAGATGGCCGAGGAGCTCGCCCGCAAGCAGGGTGAAAACGAGATCTCCATCCTCGGCGGCGGGCAGATCTACGCGCAGGCGATGGCGTTCGTCGACCGCATGTGTGTGACGCATGTGGAAGCCGATGTGGATGGCGACACGTCCTTTCCCGAGATCGATCCCACAATCTGGGTAGCGACCGAGAGCCTCGATGTTCCCTCGGGGGAAAGGGACACCTATCCCACGCGTTTCGTCGTTTATGAACGGCGAGATGCCTGAAAAGGAACTATTTTCCAATTATATTGACCAAGTTTCTGACGCTGCGTTGAAAGCAGATGCGGTGATACCTATAACGGTCGGATCGCATCCGCCGGCAGCCCCCACGGCGGTCGGATGTGTATGACGTAACGAACAACGAGGTTTTGATGCCCTGGAGCAATCAGAATGGCGGCGGCCCTTGGGGCGGCGGCGGCGGTAATAATCAGGGACCATGGGGGCAGGGGCCGAACCGTCCACGCGGCGGTGGCGGCGGCAAGGGCGGTCCGCCCGATCTGGAAGACATCATCCGGCGCGGGCAGGATCAACTGCGCGGCTTCATTCCGGGTGGTTTCAACGGCGGTGTCGTTGCGATCATCGTGGCTGTTGTCGCGATCTTCTGGCTTTTCCAATGCATTTATGTCGTCCAGCCGGACGAGCGCGGCGTTGAGCTGCGCTTCGGCCAGCCCAAGCAAGAGATTTCCATGCCGGGCCTGCATTTCCATTTCTGGCCGGTTGAAACCGTCGAGACGGTCAAGGTGACGGTGCAGCAGTTGAACATCGGCGCGACCACGGCAGGCTCTTCGAGCGGGCTGATGCTGTCGAGCGACAAGAGTGTCATCAATGTGCAGTTTGCCGTCTTCTATACGATCAGCGATCCCAAGGCCTATCTTTTCGGTGTGGAAAATCCGGCTGAAACACTGCAGCAGGTTTCCGACAGTGCCATGCGCGAAGTCGTCGGCCGCCGTCCGGCGCTGGACGCTTTCCGCAGCAACCGCCAGCCGATCGAGACGCAGGTTCTCAACATCGTTCAGGATACGATGAACCGTTACGGCGCGGGCATTACCGTGACCGGCGTGACGATCCAGAACGTGGCGCCGCCGCGCGAAGTCGCCGACTCCTTCGAAGAAGTACAGCGTGCCGGCCGCGACCGCGACAGCACGATCGAGGACGCCAACCGCTATACGAACCAGAAGCTCGGTCAGGCACGAGGCGATGCCGCCCGTATCCGCGAAGACGCAGCCGCCTACAAGGATCGCGTCGTCAAGGAAGCGGAAGGTGAAGCCCAGCGCTTTACGGCCATCAACGACGAATATTCGAAGGCTCCCGATGTGACCCGCAAGCGCCTGTTCCTGGAAACGATGGAGCAGGTCCTGAAGAACTCCAAGAAGGTCGTGATCGACGAGAAGCAGGGCGTTGTGCCCTACCTGCCGCTCAACGAGATCAACAGACCGGCGGCAGCAGCACCGGCACGGCAGGGAGGTTGAACCATGGTATCGAACAGACTTCCCGTAATCCTCATCGCGCTCGCGATCCTTCTCGCCATTCTTTATTCGTCGATCTTCGTCGTGAATGCGCGTGAGCAGGCCATCGTCGTGCGCTTCGGTCAGATCCAGTCGGTGAAGAGCGAGCCCGGCCTCTACTTCAAGCTGCCATTCGGCTTCATGGATGCCGACCGTGTGCAGTTCGTGGAAAAGCGTGCGCTCAGGCTCGACCTCGACAATATCCGCGTTCAGGTTCAGGACGGCCAGACCTTCGATGTCGACGCCTTCGTGATCTACAACATCTCGGATGTGCGCCGTTTCCGCGAAACGGTCTCCGGCGACCGCGACGCTGCCGAAGCACGGTTGCGTGCGCAGCTCGATTCCTCGCTTCGCCGCGTCTACGGTCTGCGTGACTACAATGCCGCGCTTTCGGAAGAGCGCGTGGCGATGATGCTCGAAATCCGCGACGATCTGCGCACCGATGCCGAAAATCTCGGCCTGCATATCGATGACGTCCGCATTCGCCGGACGGACCTTTCGCCGGAAGTGGCTCCGAACACCTACAACGCCATGCGCTCCGAGCGTCTGGCCGAGGCCGAGCGCATCCGCGCCGAGGGTAATGAAGAGGGCCAGCGTCGCCGGGCTGTCGCCGACCGCCAGGTCGTCGAGATTACCGCAGATGCTCAGCGCGATTCGGAAATCCTGCGCGGTCAGGGTGATGCGGAGCGCAACCGTATCTTCGCCGATTCCTTCGGCAAGGATCCGGCCTTCTTCGAGTTCTACCGCTCGATGGCCGCCTATTCCACGGCACTTTCCTCGCCGGACACGACGCTGGTGCTTTCGCCGACCTCGCAGTTCTTCCGCTACTTCGAGAATGCGGACGGCAACCAGCCTGCTGCACCGAGCCAGACCGGGGGCCTCGTGCCGCCTGCGGCCGCACAGCCGGCCGCTCCGGCACTGCCGGCGAACTGACGACAGACTGAATGCAGGACCTCCTGACCGGACTTGCATTCTTCCTTATCATCGAGGGGCTGGTCTACGCACTGGCCCCTCGTTTTCTTATCGAGATAGCGAAGCTTCTCCCCACCGTTCCGGAGCGGCAACTCAGGGTCTTCGGGCTTGCAGCGATAGCCCTCGGCGTCGGCTGTGTCTGGCTTTTGCGAGGCTAGATCACATTCGCAAGGGGATTTCGCGAAAAGGTGATTTCGCCCTCCATCATTCCGCCTTATGCTGGTGCTGTATGTGCGCCTTTACCCCAGACGAGGA
This sequence comes from Rhizobium sp. 1399, assembly GCF_031455475.1. NCBI lineage: Bacteria > Pseudomonadati > Pseudomonadota > Alphaproteobacteria > Hyphomicrobiales > Rhizobiaceae > Rhizobium > Rhizobium sp. 1399. The sequence continues at coordinate 160,380 of NZ_JAVDSU010000017.1, forward strand.
AGCTTGATGGCCCCCACGACTCGCTCGCCCTTCAGACGAACGCTCGCGCTGCTGGCCGGCACCGCCCTTCTGGCAAATGTCGGCGCAAGCGGTGTTGCGCATGCGCAAACCGCCCCCGCACCAGCGACACCTGAACAGGCAGCACCGGCCCCTGCGGCCCCTCAACCGGCGCCGGTTTCCCCGGCTGCGGTGACGCCCGCCGCTCCGCCGGTGCAGATGACGGCTCCGGGCAATGGACCGGCTTCGGTCGCCGATCTCGCCGAGGGACTGCTCGATGCTGTGGTCAATATTTCGACCTCGCAGAATGTGAAGGATGACGAGGGTGCAGGCCCGGCGCCGCGCGCGCCCGACGGCTCGCCCTTCCAGGAATTCTTCAACGATTTCTTCAACAAGCAGCAGGGCAATCGCGGGCCCAACCATAATGTCAGCTCGCTCGGCTCCGGCTTCGTTATCGACCCCAGCGGCTATATCGTCACCAACAACCACGTGATCGAGGGCGCCGACGACATCGAGATCAATTTCGCCGATGGCTCCAAGCTGAAGGCCAAGCTGATCGGTACGGACACCAAGACCGACCTTTCGGTGTTGAAGGTCGAGCCGAAACAGCCGCTGAAATCCGTCAAGTTCGGCGATTCCAGCATTATGCGCATCGGCGACTGGGTGATGGCAATCGGCAACCCGTTCGGCTTCGGCGGATCGGTGACGGTCGGCATCATTTCGGGCCGCGGCCGCAACATCAATGCCGGCCCCTATGACAATTTCATCCAGACGGATGCGGCCATCAACAAGGGTAATTCGGGTGGTCCGCTCTTCAATATGAAGGGTGAGGTGATTGGTATCAATACGGCGATCATCTCTCCATCGGGCGGCTCGATCGGCATTGGCTTCTCGGTACCGTCGGAGCTTGCCTCCGGCGTGGTCGACCAGCTTCGCGAATATGGCGAGACGCGGCGCGGTTGGCTCGGCGTGCGCATCCAGCCCGTCACCGACGAAGTGGCCGACAGCCTCGGCCTCGACACTGCCAAGGGCGCGCTGGTCGCCGGTGTCATCAAAGGCGGGCCGGTCGATGACGGCTCGATCAAGGCGGGCGACGTGATCCTGAAATTCGACGGCAAGGTCGTCAGCGAGATGCGCGACCTGCCGCGCGTGGTGGCCGAAAGCCCCGTCGGCAAAGAGGTCGACGTGGTGGTAATGCGTGACGGCAAGGAGCAGACCGTCAAGGTAACGCTCGGCCGTCTCGAGGATAGCGACCAGGCCGCCGCCAACGACAATTCGACGGATGACGGTGTCATCAATCCCGATCCCGGTGAAAGCAACGATATGGACGAACCGGATCAGGGTGGCGATCAGGGGCAGGCCGCACCTGACGGCCAGGATCCGCAGCAACAGGGCCAGGGACAAGGGCAAAGCCAGAGCCAGGATCAGGCAACGCCCGGTCAGGCTGCTCCGAAGCATGTGCTCGGTCTTTCACTCTCGCTGCTCAGCCCCGAGACCCGCAAGGCCTTCGGCATTGCCGAAAGCGTTGATGGTGTCGTCGTGACTGAGGTTGCGCCGGGTTCGGCCGCCGCCGAAAAGGGTTTGAAGCCCGGCGACGTGATCGTCGAAGTGGCGCAGGAATTCATGAAGTCGCCGGATGCGGTTGCCACCAAGGTGCAGACGCTGAAGCAGGAAGGCCGGCGCAACGCGCAGATGATGGTCGCTGCAGCGAATGGCGACCTGCGGTTTGTCGCAGTGCCGATGGAGTGAGGGCTGTCGGTTGGCGGAGGATGCCGTGACTAGGGTAGTTGATTAGTCGCGGCGACCGCCCAGTTCTCCCTCATCCCTGTGCTTGTCACAGGGATCCAGCCTGCCCAAGTCCTTGGGCAGGAAAGACTTTCTCCCTTTACGGAGAATACGAGTCGTTCACCGCGTGGACACGCGGCTGCTGGATTCCTGTGACAAGCACAGGAATTGTCTGTTGGTTTCGTGCTTTACTGGATGGGAAGCATGGATGATCCCCG
>NZ_JAVDSU010000018.1:0-149160 GCF_031455475.1 Rhizobium sp. 1399
AAGTCTCTCTCCACAGCATCAACACCTCCCGCAAAAAGCGAAAAGTGTTACCCATGTCTCCGGTACGAAACGTCACCTATCTCTCGGGTCGGGCACAGAATTTTCTAGATATCGCGACATGACTATGAACTCTGTTCGTGGCCAAGTGCAGCATTAGAATCGGTAACAACAACAAGCCGGCGGCGCATCGGATATGACGATGCGCCGCCGGCCTTTGTTTTATTGGCTCTTGCTGCCTTAACCCTCGGGCGACAGCGTCATGGACGTGCCTGTCGCGGCAACATTGAGGCCAAGCTGGCCCGTGACGCTGATCGTCTGAAGATGGATCGAACCGGAAGTGCCGCCAAAGAGGACGTTGGTGCCGAGGCCGCCGACAAGCGTGGCTTCAGCGGTCGCACCCTGGTAGAGGCCGGCCAGCGAGCCGCGGTGGTAACCGGCTGTCGGTGCGAAGACGGCCCAAAGCAGACGACCACGCGTGGTGAAACCGAGATCCACGCCGAACTTGCGCAAAGCACCGCTGTAATGTTCAGGCGATTCGCCACGGCTCGTCGGCTGGAAGACGCAATCGATCTGCTTGGAAGAACCGAGCACATAGCCGACGCCGCCGCCGATCTCGCAATCGAGGTAACCGATCTTCACGCCCCCGCTTACATCGGGAGCCACCGGCGGCTCCGTCCGTACCAGGTCCGCCGCGCTGGCGCTCATGGCAAAGGCCTGGAGCAACGAGGCTGCGGCGATTGTGGTCGCGAGTATCTTTTTCATTTTCGTCTCCTGTGAATATCGCTGGAAGGATATAACGTCGGCTTTGTCATAACCAAGGCAGGAAAGTCTTCGCCGTCATTTTGGTTCCGACAGTCGCCTGCGCCAAGCTGCCGCGCCCATCTTTTATGGAACCCTATCGGCCTGCATCGGTTGTCCAGATGTCCATTTTTCAAACAATGGAGATCAGAATGAGCAAGACCAATGCAGACGACATCCGCAAGAAAACAGAGCGGCAGGTGGAGAACACCAGTGCCGGGGGACATCTCGGCGGAACCTATTTCGGCCAGCAGCCCGATGGCAAGACGGCCTCTTCTAGCAGTTCCGAGGCACGAAAGTCACGGCCGAACGACGGCCGCAACTGACGTGAGGACGATCGCACTGGGCATTTGCGACTGGCCGAGAGGCCAGTCGCCTCATCCAAAGGTGGTATTTGTCCCAAGTTGAAACGCACGAATCTAGTAAATTTTAGGGTATTTTAACCATGATTTTCTCTCGGCAGCTTCCCTGAAACATTTGGAACCTGACCGCGTTTAATTCGCACGGGCTAATCCAATGAGCGTCGCCCTCGGCAATTCGGGCAGCGGCATAAACGTCAATGCCAGCATCGGCGGTGGTGATGGAACAGGCCCTGCGCTTTTCGGGCCGAATGGCTTGAATCTCGGCCTTGGTGTCGGAGTCGCTAGCACAGGGTGGAGGCGCGAGTTCCGGCGACGGTACGGGGTAGGGTCCGGCAGCCTCACGCCGACAGTGGTGCTCCAGCGCTTCCGGGAAATGTCCGTCAATGACCAGAGGAAGATGCTTGTTCGCTGCCGCGATATATCCGTTTCCAGCGGCTATGATTCTGGCCTCGCAGGGCTGTGCGGCCTGCTGCGCTCTGCGGCTTCCCGCTAGAACGCATGAAAAACCCGCCGGTAATCAGCCGGCGGGTTTTGAATGTTATATCTGTCTGATTTAGTGCAGGATTTGGCTGAGGAACAGCTTGGTGCGCTCATGCTGCGGATTGTCAAAGAATTCGGCCGGCGAATTCTGCTCGACGATCTGGCCCTGGTCCATGAAGATCACGCGGTTCGCGACCTGGCGGGCAAAGCCCATTTCGTGGGTGACGCACAGCATGGTCATGCCTTCTTCGGCAAGGCCGACCATCGTATCCAATACTTCCTTGATCATTTCCGGATCGAGCGCCGAGGTCGGCTCGTCGAACAGCATGATCTTCGGGTTCATGCAAAGCGAGCGGGCAATCGCCACGCGCTGCTGCTGACCGCCCGACAACTGGCCCGGATATTTGTTGGCCTGTTCGGGGATCTTCACGCGCTTCAGGAAGTGCATCGCCACTTCCTCGGCCTGCTTTTTCGGCATTTTGCGCACCCAGATCGGCGCCAGCGTGCAGTTTTCCAGAATCGTCAGATGCGGGAAGAGGTTGAAGTGCTGGAACACCATGCCGACTTCGCGGCGCACTTCGTCGATCTTCTTCAGGTCGTTGGTCAGTTCCGTGCCGTCAACGACGATCCGGCCCTTCTGGTGCTCTTCCAGACGGTTGATGCAGCGGATCATCGTCGACTTGCCTGAACCCGAGGGGCCGGCGATGACGATGCGCTCGCCGCGCATGACCTTGAGGTTGATGTCGCGAAGAACGTGGAAGTCACCGTACCACTTGTTCATGTTGATGATCTCGACGGCCACATCGGTCGCCGACACGGTCAATTTCTTGGTGAGAGGCTCTGCCATTGCGGGTTCCTATTCTTATCGTTTGTGGCCGGTGTCGAGATGGCGTTCCATGAATGCTGAATAGCGCGACATGCCGAAGCAGAAAAGCCAGAAGGTGAAGCCGGCGAAAATCAGCCCGGACAGCGGCGTCACAGCGGTTGCCCAATTGGCATCGGTGAAGTTGAGGCGAACGATGCCGAGCAAGTCGAACATGCTGATGATCGATACCAGCGACGTATCCTTGAACATGCCGATGAAGGTGTTGACGATGCCGGGGATCACGAGCTTGATCGCTTGCGGCATGATGATCAGCCGCATCTTCTGCCAGTAGCCGAGGCCAAGCGAATCCGCACCCTCGAACTGGCCCTTCGGAATGGCCTGCAGGCCGCCGCGAATGACCTCAGCCATATAGGCGGAGGCAAAGATCGATACACCCACGATCGCTCGCAGCAGTTTGTCCACCGTCCAGCCAGCGGGCAGGAAAAGCGGCAACACGACGCTTGCCATGAAGAGAACCGTGATCAGCGGCACGCCACGCACGACCTCGATGAAAATGATGCTCACCATCCGGATGACAGGCATATGCGAGCGTCTGCCGAGCGCCAGGAGAATACCGACCGGGAAGGAGACGACGATGCCGACGAAAGAGAGCACCAGCGTCACCATCAGCCCGCCCCAGAGCGGCGTGTCGACGATTTCGAGGCCGAAGCCACCATAAAGCAGGACGAAGGAGACGATCGGCAGCACGACGAAGAGCAGGATCGCATTCAGCCCCTTGCGCGGCACAGATGGGATGAGCATCGGGACGAGCAGGAGTACGAAGAGAATGCCGACCAGTGTCGGCCGCCAGCGCTCGTCGAGTGGATAGCGTCCGTAGATGAATTGGTCGAACTTGGCATTGACGAAGGCCCAGCAGGCACCGCTCCAGCCATCCGGCTGAATGCCGCCCTGGACTGTCGTTGCGCAGAAGGTGCGGTCCGGACCTGTCCAGACCGCCTGCACGAACAGCCAGTTAACGGCATGCGGTAGAGCCCAGGCGAGGAAGGTCGCTGCCAGAAGAGTGAGGATGATATCCTTGGGTGTCGCAAGCAGGTTGCGGCGTATCCAGGCTGCCGCGCCCTTTTCTCCAGCCGGAGGCGGCTCCGGTGCGAGTATAGTGGTTCTGACGAAACTGTCGCTCATCTTATCTCTCCACCAACGCCATCTTGGCATTGAACCAGTTCATGAGCAGAGAGGTCACGATGCTGAGGCTGAGGTAGATGACCGCCCAGATCAGGATCACCTCGACGGACTGGCCCGTCTGGTTCAGCGTCGTGCTGCCGACGGCGACGAGATCGGCAAAACCGATGGCGATTGCCAGCGACGAGTTCTTGGTGAGGTTCAGATACTGACTGCTCAGAGGCGGAATGATGATGCGGAACGCCTGCGGAATGACGACCAGCCGGGTGATTGCCGAAGGATGCAGGCCGAGTGCAGCTGCTGCCTCCGTCTGTCCTTTGGGCACGCCGCGGATACCTGAGCGCACGATCTCGGCGATGAAGGCCGCCGTGTAGAAGGAAAGCGCCAGGAAAAGCGACATGAATTCCGGGCCGACCACGGAACCGCCGGTCAGATTGAACTTGCCGGCGACCGGGAAATCAAAAGACAGCGGTGTGCCTGCGAGCAGGAAGGCAATGAGCGGCAGGCCGACGATGAGGCCGATCGAAACCCAGATCGTGTGGAACGGCTGACCTGTCGCTGCCTGCCGACGATGCGCCCACCGTGCGGTGATAATAGTGGCGATGATCGCGACAGCGAAGGCAACGCCGACCAGCCAGAAACCGTCGCCGAAGATCGGCTTGGGGAAGGCGAGGCCGCGATTGTTCAGATATGATCCGAGAGGCAGATGCAGCGAGTCACGGGCATTGGGCAGAATCGCCAGGACGCCCGAATACCAGAAGAAGATCACCAGCAGCGGCGGGATGTTGCGGAAGACTTCCACATAGACCGTGCAGAGCTTGGCAATCAGCCAGTTCCGCGACAGACGGCCGATACCGACAACGAAGCCGATAATCGTTGCAGTGATGATGCCGGTAACGGCGATCAGGATAGTATTCAGAAGGCCGACGAGCAGCGCACGGCCATAGGTCGAATCACTCGAATACGGGATCAGCGACTGGCCGACTTCGAAGCCGGCGCGTCCGTTCAGAAAGCCGAAACCCGATGCAATGTTGGCGCGCGCCAAATTGACTGCCGTATTGTGAGCAATCGACCAGATCAGCGCGACCAGCAAGACAATGGTAAGGACTTGGAAGAAGATGCCCCGAACTGTCGGGTCATAGAGGGCAGACTGGAAGCTCCAGCCGCTCCTGGGCAAAGATGTTGAATCCGCAACCTGATGCGTCATGCCTGGCCAATTCCCCACGTTATGCGCTCCTTTTCGGAGCTTTTTTATAGGAGGAGGGAAAGGCGGTTATCCGCCTTTCCGGCTTTTCATGCGTAGTGCCGATTAACGAACCGGCGGAGCGTACTGAATGCCGCCCTTGTTCCAGAGAGCGTTGAGGCCGCGCGAGATCTTCAGCGGGCTCCCCTGGCCGATGTTCTTTTCGAAGACTTCGCCATAATTGCCGACGGTCTTGATGATGTTGTAGGCCCAGTCATTGGTCAGGCCGAGATCGGTACCGATCTTCGTGTCGGCTTCAACGCCGAGGAAGCGCTTGATATCCGGGTTCGGCGAATTCTTCATGTCGTCGACATTGGCCTGCGTGATACCGAATTCTTCGGCGTTGATCATCGCGTAGCCGACCCAGCTGACGACATCGAACCACTGGTCGTCACCCTGGCGAACGGCCGGGGCGAGAGGCTCCTTGGAAATGATTTCCGGCAGGATCATGTGCTCGTCCGGGTTCTTCAGCGTCAGGCGCAGCGAGTAGAGGCCCGATTGGTCAGTCGTGTAGACGTCGCAACGGCCGGAGTCATAAGCGGCGTTGACCTCATCCAGTTTCTCGAAGACGACCGGATTGTACTGGAGGTTGTTGGCCTTGAAGTAGTCGGCGAGATTGAGCTCGGTCGTGGTGCCTGACTGCACGCAGACGGATGCGCCGGAGAGTTCCAGAGCCGACTTCACGTTCAGGCTCTTGCGAACCATGAAGCCCTGGCCGTCATAGTAGTTGACGAAGCGGAAGTTCAGGCCGAGAGCCGTATCACGGTTGATCGTCCAGGTCGTGTTGCGGGCCAGAACGTCGACTTCGCCGGACTGCAGGGCCGGGAAGCGGTTCGCGGCGCTAAGCGGCGTGAACTTCACCTTGGTCGGATCGCCGAAGACCGCAGCGGAAACCGCGCGGCAGAAGTCGACGTCGAAGCCCGACCAGTTGCCGGACGCATCAGGTGCAGCAAAGCCGGCAAGACCGGTGTTGACGCCGCACTGGACAAAACCTTTTGCCTTTACGTCTCCGAGAGTAGTGGCCGAAGCGGCCGAAGCGCCAAGAGCGAAAACTGCTGCGCCGGCTGCTGCGGACAGGAGCTTGTACTTCATTTTTCCCAACCTTTTTCCGTTGTCTTATCTTTATCTTTTCGGGGAGTGGCCGGATTGAACTAGCCCATGTACCTCCCCGCTTCCCGCAACCCTCCCGGCGCGAGTGGGTCTATCACAGTCGCAAATGTCACTATGGTCAAGTGTCGCGGCTAATAATTGCGGCAAAATTCAGCATTTTGGTAGATTGCGCTGCGTCTCTAGGCACTTGGCTAGAAATTGGGCTCTAGCTTGAGGAAAAAAATAGCGCGGAAATCGCGAAGTAAAGGCCGGTGGCTTGGCGGGGCGAGGCCATCACGTCAAGTTGTAGGGGTTGACCCTGATGGCGACGGGGTTCAAGAGTTCGGCCTTTGCATACCCTCGCCAGAAGGCCATTTCCCACATGAAAGATCTAGACAGTCTCCTGCCGGGCGCCGGCATCAATACCCGTCTTTCCCATATCGGCTACGACCCCGCGGATTATCACGGTTTCGTCAATCCGCCGGTGGTGCGCGCGTCCACGGTGCTCTTTCCCGACGCCAAGTCCATGGAGACGCGCAACAAGAAATACACTTACGGCACCCGCGGCACGCCGACGACCGACGCCCTTGCCGAGGCGATCAATGCGCTCGAAGGCTCGGCCGGCACCGTGCTGGTGCCCTCCGGTCTCGCTGCCGTCACAGTCGCCATCCTGGCCTATGTCGCGTCGGGCGATCACGTGCTGGTCGTCGATTCCGTCTACGGTCCGACGCGCCATTTCTGTAACACGATCCTGAAGCGAATGGGTGTCGAGGTCGACTATTTCGATCCGGCGATCGGCGCGGCCATCGAGACTCTCTTCAAGCCGAACACCACGGTCGTGCTGACCGAAGCCCCAGGCTCCAATACTTTCGAGATGCAGGATATCCCGGCCATCGCGGCTGTGGCGCACAAACACGGCGCCGTCGTGCTGATGGACAACACCTGGGCCACACCTCTCTATTTCCGCCCGCTGGACTTTGGCGTCGACGTATCCATCCATGCCTCGACCAAATATCCGTCGGGCCATTCCGACATTCTGATGGGAACCATCTCCGCCAATGCCGAGCACTGGCCGCGGCTGATCGAAACGCATGGCACACTCGGCCTTTGTGGCGCGCCGGATGATTCCTATCAGATCCTGCGTGGCCTGCGCACCATGGGGATCCGGCTGGAGCGCCACTACGAGAGCGCGCTGGCAATCGCCACGTGGCTCGAAAACCGCGAAGAGGTTGCCCGCGTCCTGCATCCGGCCCTGCCGAGCTTCCCGTCGCACCATATATGGAAGCGCGACTTCAAGGGTGCCAGCGGCATCTTCTCCTTCGTGCTGAAGGTTGACGATCCGCAAAAGGTCAAGCCGAAGGCACATGCCTTCCTCGATGCGCTCTCTTATTTCGGACTGGGCTATTCCTGGGGCGGCTACGAAAGCCTTGCCATACTGGTCAATCTTTCGGACCGAGAGATCGCCAGGGCCCCGCCCGAAGGTCCGGTCATTCGCCTGCAGATCGGTCTGGAAGATGTCGTTGATCTCAAGGCTGATATCGAGCGGGGCTTTGCTGCGGCAAACGCCGTCTGATCAGCCAACTGGGCGATAGCCGTAAATCCAGTCGAGATCCGCCGCGAGGCTTTGCGGCGGTTTCAGCGACAGCACGATATCCCGGCCGAGACGGATCGGTCCGCTTGCATGATAGGCAAAACGGTTGAAGGCGCCGCGCTGGCGGAGCTTGGCGATCCGCGGCATGCGATGCCGTTCGAAGAGCGAGATGGCTTCGGAAACCGGGCGGGTGGCGAGGAAGGCTGCGAGCTCGAATGCATCCTCGATCGCCATCGCTGCGCCCTGTGCCGCAAAGGGCATCATGGCATGTGCCGCATCGCCGATCAGCACGATCTTGTCACCGTCCTGCCATTTGCCCGGCGTTGCCTCGAAAAGCGGCCAGAAGGTGATGTCGCTGCGCCGCCCGAGCAAACCGGCAATAACAGGATGCCAGCGACGGAAGCGTGACTGCAGAAGCTCTTGCTGAGCCTGTGTCGGCTCGCCTTGCCAGGCCTGCGGCGCAATATTGCCGGCGGTAATCGCCACCATGTTGAAGCCGCCGGTTTCCTTCAGCGGATAGCAGACCATATGCGCCGATGAGCCGAGCAGGGCCGAGACGCTGGTGCGGTCCAGAAAGCCCGGCGCCTCTGCCTCTGCGATCGTGAAACGAAAGGCGACATTTCCGGAGAATTGCGGGGCAGGGGCGCCTGGTATTGCCTGCCTCAGCCTGGACCAGACGCCATCGGCGCCGATGATGACATCGGCCGGGCGCCGGCCCGGTGGCAAGTCCGATTCGAAACGTGTTCCGAGACCGAGTTGGCAGAGCGGATTGGCGCTGACCGCATCCAACAGGGCCTTCTGAAGCGTCTTGCGATGCATGACGCCGTAAGGTGCTCCCCAGCGGTTCCTGGCGAAACTCCCGGCCGGGACGGCTGCAAGCTCGCGCAGCGAACTGCCCGAGATCAGCCGGATGGATTGCGGCTCGAGCCAGAGGCTGGTCAGCCCGTCGAGCACACCGAGTTCGGCAAGCACGCGCGATGCATTGGGAGAGATCTGCAGGCCGGCACCCACCTCGGCAAGCTCGGGCGCCTGTTCGAAAATATCGGAACTGATACCACGTCTTGCGAGTGCCAGAGCAGCCGTCAGGCCGGCAATTCCGGCGCCGATAATGGCGGCATGTTCGACCGGCATGGGATATCCGATCTAAAGAGGAGAGAAATTACGCCGCCTTGACGTGGAAGACGCAGCCGGGCGGGTTGGTCTGGTTGGACTTCAGCGAAGCATTGTAGCGATAGAGGGTCGAGCAATAGGAGCAGACCTTCTCGTTGTCGTCGCCCATATCGATGAAGATATGCGGATGGTCGAAGGGAGCGGATGCGCCGGTGCACATGAATTCCTTGACGCCGACTTCGATAACGCGGTGACCGCCGTCGTTCTGGAAGTGGGGAATGCTGTGGCCGGCCATGTCTGTCTCCGAATGCTTTGATATTCTGCGCGGACCTTATAGGCCTTCGAAGGAAAAGTGTAGTGCCAAAGCATGGCTCCAATGCGAGTTTTTGGCTTCACGCTCAAAGGCGGCTCGACTATGGTCGCGCCAAATAAGGACGGCCCGATGAACCTGAATACGCCTGCATTTTCAAGCTTCACCCATGACGGACTGAAACTCGCTTTCTTCGACGAGGGTGATCCCTCCGGCCCGCCGGTGCTGCTGATCCATGGCTTTGCCTCGTCGGCGAACGTCAACTGGGTTCATCCGGGCTGGCTGAAGACCCTGGGTGATGCCGGCTACCGTGTCATTGCCATCGACAACAGGGGGCATGGCGCCAGCGACAAGCCGCGCGATGCCGAAGCTTACAGGCCGTGGTTCATGGCTGGTGACGCGATCGCGCTGCTTGATCATCTCGGGATTCCCGAGGCCAATCTGATGGGCTACTCCATGGGCGCCCGCATCTCCGTCTTTGCGGCGCTTGCCCATCCACACCGCGTCCGCTCGCTGGTGCTCGGCGGCCTCGGTATCGGGATGACGGATGGGGTGGGCGATTGGGACCCGATCGCCGATGCGCTGCTTGCACCGTCGCTTGCCGACGTCACCCATCAGCGCGGCCAGATGTTCCGCGCCTTTGCCGAGCAGACGAAGAGTGACCGTGAGGCGCTTGCCGCCTGTATCAAGGGTTCGCGCGATCTGGTTGCCCGCGCCGACATGGGCAAGATCGATGCGCCCACCCTGATCGGGGTTGGAACGAAAGACGATATTGCCGGTTCTCCCCAGGAGCTTGCGGCGCTGATGCCTGACGCCGAAGCACTCGATATTCCCGGCCGCGACCACATGCTCGCCGTGGGTGACCGGGTGTTCAAGAAGGCTGTCCTGGAATTCTACGCAAAGGTCGCCGCCGGCTGATGTCGCCGGCAGGTGACATAAACGTGATTTCAAAGAAAAACACGCTTAACCGGTGTGCCGCGGGCACCCATTTATGTTATCGGCGTTTTCCTCTATATAATCGCATTCCAACGGGAAATGAGGAGGCCGGAAATGGTCGCTAAGACGGATATCCGCACGCTGGAGGGAGCCCATCCTCTAAAGGTGATGGACCCAATCTGGGACAGCCTGCGAGAAGAAGCGCGCCTCGCTGCGGAAAGCGATCCGGTGCTGGCGGCCTTCCTCTATTCGACGGTCATCAACCATCGCTCGCTCGAAGAATGCGTCATTCACCGTATCTGCGAGCGCCTCGACCATCCCGACATGCAGGCAAACTTGCTGCGCCAGACCTTTGAGGAAATGCTCGAGGACTGGCCGGAATGGAGCTCGATCCTGCGCGTGGATATCCAGGCAGTCTATGATCGTGACCCCGCTTGCCTGCGCTTCATGGAAGCCGTTCTGTACTTCAAGGGCTTCCACGCGCTGCAGACTCACCGGCTGGCGCATTGGCTGCTCAACCGCGGCCGGCGCGACTTCGCGCTTTACTTGCAGAGCCGCTCCTCCAGCGTCTTTCAGACGGACATCAATCCGGCAGCTCGCATCGGCAAGGGCATCTTCCTCGACCACGCGACCGGCCTCGTCGTCGGCGAAACGGCTGTCATCGGCGACAACGTCTCCATCCTGCATGGTGTGACGCTCGGCGGCACCGGCAAGGAAGGGGCCGATCGTCACCCGAAGATCGGCACGGGCGTAATGATCGGCGCAGGCGCCAAGATCCTCGGCAATATCGAGATCGGCTTCTGCTCGCGCGTCGCTGCCGGCTCCGTCGTCCTGAAGGCGGTGCCGCCAAAGACCACGGTGGCGGGCGTGCCCGCCAAGGTCGTCGGTGAAGCGGGCTGTTCCGAGCCTGCCCGCGTAATGGATCAGGTTATCGGCGCCGATATCTGAGCCTTCATTTGAAAAATGCGGAAAAACGCCTAGATCCCGGTGAAGACAGTCACTGCTAACTCGAGCTCGCGACCTTTACAGCGCAGCTTTACCTGTGCAAGAAGCGGCCAACCGAGATCGCTTACGGAGATCAAAAGAGTGAAGCCTGAAGAAATCAAGAAGCTCGACGCCTATTTCAAACGCACGCTGAACCCGCAGATCGTGGTGAAGGCGCGTCCGCGCAAGAACGACTCCGCGGAAGTCTACATTGGCGAAGAATTTCTGGGTGTCATCTACATCGATGACGAGGACGGCGACCGTTCCTACAATTTCTCGATGGCAATTCTCGACGTCGATCTCTGATCGCCGTCACATCGATTGAAAGCCATGCATCGCCAGCCGATGCATGGCTTTTTTTGTTTGCGCCGATCGCCAAATACGCTGGTTCACTAAAATTTCTGCTAACCCTGCGGTTGCAGTCGCCTGATATATTTTAGCAAAATCAATAAAAGACGAACGTGCCCAAAAATCCGGTCTTTAGCGCTGACAGCGGGTGCAACCATTGGGTGTTTTGCGATGCACAAGACTACTTGACTCTTTGTGCGTTGCAGCTACCCTCTGCTTGCAACTGCCAATTGGAGGATGGTCATGTTCAATTTCGACGATACAAACCGGAAGAGCAAGGAAGCCGTAGATTCGATGCTCAAGAGCTATTCCGATACTGCCAAGGGTTTCCAGGCGATTGCCTCCGAGGCGGCCGAATATTCCAAGAAGTCCTTCCAGGATGCCGTCACCCATTTCGAGACGCTGTCGGGCCTAAAGAGCTTCGAGGCGGCCTTCGAATTGCAGACCAATTATGCGAAGTCTTCCTATGAGGCTTTCGTTTCCGAAGCGACCAAGCTCGGCGAAATGTATGCCGACCTCGCCAAAAATGCTTATAAGCCCTACGAAGCACCGATGGCCGCCGTTGCCGCCAAGGTCTCGAAAGCCACTCCGGTAGCCCCCGCCGCCGCATAAATCTTGTGGCGTGTTGCGCGCCGCCTATTGAAAATCAAAGACCGGCACCGCATTTGCGGCCGGTCTTTTTTGTTTCCCGAAGCGCGCCCTGGTTTTTACGCAGACTTTTTTGGCCTTTGCGTCAAGTCCTGCGGAATTGTGATTGCAGTCGGAAACAAGGGGCTTAAAATCGCTCTATTATGAACTACCTTAGGGTTTCAGATATTCGTCGGGAAAGCACCCCTCCCATGCTGCCTGCCGGATTGATTGAGGAATGAATGACAATGATCGCCAGACCGATCCGGATGCAAAACGACAGCGAAAGGAACGGGGATAACGGAAATCGAACCTCGGTCATCACGCGCACCAAGCCGAAGACCAAGAAGCCTAATCTCTATCGCGTACTGCTTTTGAATGACGACTACACCCCAATGGAATTCGTCATCCATATCCTGGAGCGTTTTTTTCAGAAGGATCGGGAAAGTGCCACCCGCATCATGCTGCATGTCCATAACCACGGCGTCGGCGAATGCGGAATATTCACATACGAGGTAGCGGAAACCAAGGTGAGCCAGGTGATGGACTTTGCCCGGCAGCACCAGCATCCGCTGCAATGCGTCATGGAAAAGAAGTGAGGAACTGAACGTGCCAACATTTTCGCCTAGTCTTGAGAAGGCGCTCCATCAGGCACTGACCTTTGCCAACGAGCGGCACCATGAATATGCGACGCTCGAGCATCTGCTGCTCGCCCTGATCGACGATGCCGATGCGGCTGCGGTCATGGGTGCCTGCAATGTCGACCTCGACGCGCTCCGTAAAACGCTCCTGGAATATGTCGATAACGAACTCTCCAACCTGGTCACCGGTTATGACGAGGACTCCAAGCCGACATCCGGCTTCCAGCGCGTCATTCAGCGCGCGGTGATCCATGTCCAGTCTTCCGGCCGCGAGGAAGTGACCGGCGCCAACGTGCTCGTCGCGATCTTCGCCGAGCGCGAAAGTCATGCTGCCTATTTCCTGCAGGAGCAGGAAATGACCCGCTACGACGCCGTCAACTATATCTCCCACGGCATCGGCAAGCGCCCCGGCGTATCCGAAAGCCGTCCGCCGCGCGGCGCTGAGGACGAGTCCGAATCCAAGCCGACCGCACGCGGCGGCAACGAGGAAGAAAGCGGGCCGAAGAAGCAGCAGGATGCACTGAAGGCTTACTGCGTAAACCTCAACGAGAAGGCCAAGGGCGGCAAGATCGACCCGTTGATCGGCCGTCACGCCGAGGTGAACCGGACCATCCAGATCCTGTGCCGCCGCTCCAAGAACAACCCGCTCTATGTCGGTGACCCCGGCGTCGGTAAAACGGCGATTGCCGAAGGCCTTGCCAAGCGCATCGTCGAAGGCAAGGTGCCGGAAGCTCTGGCCGATGCCACGATCTTCTCGCTCGATATGGGCACGCTGCTTGCCGGCACCCGCTATCGCGGCGACTTCGAAGAGCGCCTGAAGCAGGTCGTCAAGGAACTGGAAGAATATCCGGGCGCCGTGCTCTTCATCGACGAAATCCACACCGTCATCGGTGCGGGTGCAACGTCGGGCGGGGCCATGGATGCATCGAACCTCCTGAAGCCGGCTCTGTCTTCGGGTGCGATCCGCTGCATCGGTTCGACCACCTACAAGGAATACCGCCAGTTCTTCGAAAAGGATCGGGCTCTGGTCCGCCGCTTCCAGAAGATCGACGTCAATGAACCGTCGATCGACGATGCGATCGAGATCATGAAGGGTCTGAAGCCCTATTTCGAAGAATACCACCACCTGCGTTACTCGAACGAGGCGATCAAGACCGCCGTCGAGCTCTCGGCCCGTTACATTTCGGACCGCAAGCTGCCGGATAAGGCGATCGACGTCATCGACGAGACCGGTGCCGCCCAGATGCTGCTGCCGCCGTCCAGGCGCCGCAAGTTGATCACCGAAAAGGAGATCGAAGCGACGATTGCGACGATGGCCCGCATCCCGGCGAAGACCGTCTCGAAGGATGATGAAGCCGTTCTTGCCAACCTTGAGCAGGAACTGCGCTCGGTCGTCTATGGTCAGGATGTGGCGATCGAAGCCCTGTCCACCTCGATCAAGCTGGCCCGTGCCGGCTTGCGCGAGCCGAACAAGCCGATCGGTGCCTATGTCTTCTCCGGTCCCACCGGCGTCGGCAAGACGGAAGTCGCCAAGCAGCTTGCTGCCTCACTGGGTGTCGAGATTCTGCGCTTCGATATGTCGGAATACATGGAGCGGCATACGGTTTCCCGTCTGCTCGGCGCACCTCCCGGCTATGTCGGCTTCGACCAGGGCGGCCTCTTGACCGATGGCGTCGACCAGCATCCGCATTGCGTGGTCCTGCTCGACGAAATCGAAAAGGCGCATCCGGATATCTATAATATCCTGCTGCAGGTCATGGACCACGGTACGCTGACTGACCATAACGGCAAGAAGATCGACTTCCGTAACGTCATCCTGATCATGACGACCAATGCGGGCGCTTCGGAAATGGCCAAGGCCGCCATCGGCTTCGGTTCGTCCAAGCGCACCGGCGAAGACGAAGAGGCTCTGACCCGCCTGTTCACGCCGGAATTCCGCAACCGTCTCGACGCGATCATTCCGTTCGCGGCGCTGCCGACGGCCGTCATCCACAAGGTCGTGCAGAAGTTCATCATGCAGCTGGAAGCTCAGCTCTCTGAACGCAACGTCACCTTCGACCTGCACGAGGATGCGATCGCCTGGCTGTCCGAAAAGGGTTACGACGAGAAGATGGGCGCCCGCCCGCTTGCCCGCGTGATCCAGGATGCCATCAAGAAGCCGCTGGCGAACGAAATCCTCTTCGGCAAGCTGAAGAAGGGCGGCGTCGTCAACGTCACCGTCGGCCCGAAGGAAGATGGCAAGCCAGGCCTCATTCTGGAAGCCGTTCCGGAAACGGCACCTATCAAGCCGAAGCCGGAAGCCGAGCTGGTTCATCCGGGAGCGGTCGATGAGGATGATGGCGAGCTGAAGACCAAGCCGGTCAAGAAGGCGAAGGCCAAGACCGTGCCGCAGCCTGAGCCTGAAGTCCGCGACGCGCCCAAGAAGGGCTCGACGGTTCCCAAGGTTCCACGCAAGAAGTAAGCTTACGACGGACAATGAAAAAGGCCGCTGAGAAGCGGCCTTTTTGTTTGCCTTGAAGCATGTCGCGCGAAAGCGTGTAGTGGTTTGCGATAACGATATGGGCAAGAAAAGACCTAAAGCGTAGCAGCGACACGCTTCAGGATGTCAGAGCTTCGCGTAGTCGATCTCGAGGAAGTCTGCGACCTCGGGTATCCAACGGTCGCGCACGAAGGCGACATGCAGCGGGTGGACATTATAGGCGTCGTAACCGGCCTGGTCGTCGAACTCCATCGCGAAGCCGAAGGTGAAATCGTTCTTCGGGCTCGTCTGGCGAAGTTGCTCGAAATTTCTGACGCTTGGGATCTGCTTGAGCGTCAGCGCCTCATCGAGAAAAGCCTTTTCTTCGGCAGAGCCTGCAGCGTGCTTCAGGCGGAATGCGACGGTGTGGCGAATCATGATTTCCTCCTAAATCGATGAAGTAATTTAGTATTCCGAAAAATAAGGCGGCGTTTCCGTTACGCGAGTTCCGCTTTGATCTTCTCCGCGTTGGCAGCGAGCACCACGCCATCCTCCATCTTGCCGGAATGCGGCTTGAGTGCCACGCCCTCATGCCGCGGGATGACATGGAAATGCAGGTGGAAAACGGTCTGACCTGCTGCCGGCTCGTTGAACTGGGCGATGAACACACCATCTGCGTCGAAGGCTTCCTTGACGGCATTGGCGACTTTCTGGACGACGGTGATCGTATGGGAAAGGGAGGCGGGGTCGGCATCGAAGATATTGCGGGAAGGTGCCTTCGGCAGGACCAGAACATGGCCCGGCGCTTGCGGCATCACATCCATGAAGACAACGGTCTTGTCGTCCTCGTAGACGCGATGCGACGGGATCTCGCCGCGCAGGATCTTGGCGAAGATATTGTTGTCGTCATAGGCAGCGCTGGTCATGGCGAAATCTCCTCGTGTTTCCCTTGATCGCGTAGCGCGCCGGAGCCAAGCGCGTCAATCCTCCTGCAACCGTTCGCCTTTGCGGAAGGGAGTGTGTTCGGCAAGCATCTCATTCATATATTCGACATCCTCCCGCTCGCGCTTGAGATAGTCGGCAACGGCGCGCCGCAATCCCGCGTGAGCGATATAGTGGGCGGAATGCGTCGTCACCGGCAGGTAGCCGCGGGCAAGCTTATGTTCGCCCTGGGCGCCGGCCTCTACCTTCTTGAGGCCCTTTTCCAGCGCAAAATCGATGGCCTGATGATAGCAGACCTCGAAATGCAGGAAGGGGTGATCTTCGATGCAGCCCCAGTGCCGCCCGTAGAGCGTATCACCGCCGATGAAATTGATCGCGCCTGCCACATAGCGACCGTCACGCTTTGCCATGACGAGCAGGATGTCGTCGGCCATACGCTCGCCGATCAGCGAATAGAATTTGCGCGTCAGATAAGGCCGGCCCCATTTGCGGCCGCCGGTATCCATGTAGAAGGCGAAGAACTGGTCCCAGATTTTTTCGGTCAGGTCCTTGCCGGTCAGCCAGTCGATGGTGATGCCGTTCTCAACCGCCGTCCGACGCTCCTTGCGCAGTGCCTTGCGCTTGCGAGAGGCAAGCGTTTCCAGGAACGCGTCGTGGTTGGCATAGCCTTCATTGATGAAATGGAACTGCTTGTCCGTGCGGTGCAGGTAGCCGTCGGTCTCGAAGACCGGCATCTCGTCCTCGGGCACGAAGGTGACATGGGCCGAGGAAATATCGAGGCGGCGGACGACTTCCTTGAGGCTTTCCGCCATGGCATTCTGAATTGGCAGTCTTGCAAATCCTTGGGCCACGAGCAGGCGCGGGCCGGTCGCGGGCGTGAAGGGGATAGAGCACTGCAGCTTCGGATAATAACTGCCGCCGGCCCGTTCAAAAGCGTCGGCCCAGCCATGATCGAAGACATATTCGCCCTGACTGTGGTTCTTGAGATAGCCGGGCAAGGCGCCGACCAGTTCACCCTTGTCCGTCTCCAGAAGCATGTGATGGCCGAGCCAGCCGGTCTGCGCAGTGGCAGAGCCGGATTCTTCCAGCGACGAGAGAAAGGCATGCGAGACGAAGGGATTATAGGCGACGCTGTCGCACGTCTTCGATGCTCCCGAAAGCCTGGACCAGCGGTCGGGGGAAATTGCGGTGAATGATCGCTCGATGCGGATGGAAAGTTCGTCTGACGATTCGTCTGTCATGAAGCAAATGCGAAGCCGTTGGGGGAGGGAGCTGGCTCCCTCCCAGTCTGCGCACGATCTTGTCGAAAAAGCGAGCGTCAAACTGCCGCGCGCGGATCGAAGCCTTCGAAAGTCATTTGATCGGCGTTCTCGAAAGTCTGCTTGCGAGCCTGTTCATCACGCACCGTCCAGGTGATGACCGGAACGTCCTTGTCGCGCTGGTCGGTGATGAACGGGTTCGGCAGGTCGGCATAGTAGTAGGAAATGAAATCGAGGCCGATCGCCATCGCCTTATCATGCTCTGCATGTTCCTCCGGCGTATTGCCGTTGGCCGTCAGCCCGATCGGGTAGGGCGCATTGAGCTCCTTGAGATCCTTCAGCAGCCAATGGTCGAAGCTCATCAGCGCAACCTTGCCCTCATAGCCCTCGAGTACGTCGAGAACGGCTTCGGCAAAGCCCTCGTCGTCGGCTTCGCGGCCCTTGAGTTCCAGCACCAGCGGCACCTTGCCCTGCACGAGTGCGAGAAGCTGCTTCAGCGTTGGCACTTTGTCCTTCGTGCCGCCGACGGCGATCAGCCCGAGCTCCTGGGAGGTCCGTTCCCGCACGTCGCCCTTGAGGTTGCAGAGGCGTTCCAGATCTTCATCATGGAAGATGACCGGCACGGCATCCGAGGCGTAATGCAGGTCGCATTCGATGGCGAAGCCCGCTTCGACGGCCCGTGAAAAAGCCGAGAGCGTGTTTTCCCAGACGACATTGTTGAGGTCGTGGTAGCCGCGGTGCGCAACCGGCAGCTCTTTGATCCAGGCGGCATTCGTCATTATGCGATTTCCATGATAGCATCGATTTCGACTGCTGCATTGAGCGGCAAGGCTGCCATGCCGACGGCAGCGCGGGCATGTTTGCCGGCTTCGCCGAGCACGCCGGCGATCAAGTTCGAGGCGCCGTTGATAACGAGGTGCTGCTCGACAAAATCAGGCGCCGACGCGACGAAGCCGTTGAGCTTGATGACGCGGCGGATGCGGCCGAGATTGCCGCCGAGCGCTGCCTTTGCCTGAGCAAGAATGTTGATGGCGCAAAGCTCTGCGGCACGCTGGCCAGTGGCAACATCGACAGTCTTGCCGAGGTGGCCGGAGACGGCAACCTTACCGCCTTCGAGCGGCAGCTGGCCGGAAATATAGAGAAGGTTGCCGCTGATGACATAGGGGACATAATTGGCGGCGGGTGCTGCTGCCTCGGGCAGGGTTATCCCCATTTCCGACAGGCGCGTTGCGATTACATCGGACATTTTCGTCTCCGCTTTTGTTGTCAATTCTTCAAAAAGAATGCATCAAGACTAGAATCTTTAATGTGACAGTTTCGAGCCTCGATTTGGCCGAAAGCGTTCTTATAACATCGCGGACGAGTCCAACAGGAGTTAATGAATGTTCCGATCGTCACTTGCCGCTCTTCTTCTCGCAAGCGTTTCCGCCAATGCCTGGGCGGCCGCGCCGGCGACGAGCGCTGCGATCGCAACCGGGCTCGTCGCTCACCGCGCCATCTACGACCTGGAACTGAAGGACGCTTCGGAGCGCTCCGGCATCTCCTCCATGTATGGCCGCATGGTCTATGAGTTCGACGGCAATTACTGCGAAGGCTTTACCACGAATTTCCGCTTCGTCACCCAGATCGACACCGGCGACAACGTGCGCGTCAGCGACCAGCAGACCAAGACGTTCGAGAGCCTGAAGGATGGCAAGTTCACCTTCGATACCAAGTCTTTCACCGACGATCAGCTCGACAAGGAAGTCAACGGCGCGGCTCAAGATAAGCCGGAAGGCGTGAAGGTCGACCTCACGCAGCCGGCAAGCCGTGAGCTGCAACTCGAGGAAAGCCGCTTTCCGACCGAGCACATGCTCGACGTCATTCAGAACGCCAAGGATGGCAAGCGCTTCTTCGAGGCTCGCGTCTTCGACGGCTCCGACGATGGCGACAAATCCCTGGTGACAACGACGATCGTGGGTAAGCAGGAGACTCCGGTCACGAATGAGGCTGATGCAGGCAATGCCGGCGAGTTCGCCAAGGCCGCCTTCTGGCCCGTGACGATCTCCTATTTCAACGAGAATGCCAAATCCGACACCCTGCCGGTCTACCGCATGTCGTTCAAGCTCTATGAGAACGGCATTACGCGGGATCTGACGATGGATTACGGCGATTTCGTCCTGACCGGCAAGCTTGCCAAGCTCGAGCTTCTCGACAAGAAGGCCGCGCCGGTCTGCCAGTAAGGCGGCATTCGCCGCAAGCTTAAGCGGCTGTCATAAAAGCTTATTTCTAGTGCCGCTAAACTGCGACCTCGCAAATGAGTCGTGCGGGGCGGGTATTGCGTGGATGCCGAGTTTCCCAGCCTCGAAAGTGGATGACCCATTTGCCGCAAAAATGGGTTTGCAATTCGTAAGACCAATTGCACCACAAGCCGAGAAAGACGACCCCAATGGCCGACACCGATCTCGCAACGGTTCAGAATGCTTCCCTGTCGGCCGTTGCCGCCGATCCTGCGGAAGTCGCCCGCATTACCGACACCATCAGTATTACAGACCGCGCCGGAATATCCGTTTACGGCGACCGCGCACAGCAGGCCGTCAGTGACTATGCCGACAGGATCCTGCGCGAGGTGCGCAACAAGGATCTCGGCGATGTCGGCAAGCTTTTGACCGACATCATCCTGAAATCCAAGAGCCTCGATCCCGCGTCCCTCAAGGATAAGGGCTTCCTGAGCCGCATGTTCCTCTCCGCCAAGGCGCGTCTCGAGCGCTTCAAGGAGGAATTCGAGGACGTCGCCGGCCAGATCGACCGCATCGGCCTGGAACTCGACCGCCACAAGGATACGCTGCGCCGCGACATCGCCCTGCTCGACGACCTGCATGAAGAGACGAAACAGTCGATCGTAAAGCTCGATGCCTATGTGCAGGCGGGCAAGAACTTCGCCGAGCACTTCCGCTCGATCGAGCTGCCGAAGTTGAAGAGCGCAGCCGACGCCGCAGTCTCCGGCCCCGGTGGCGGCATGCTGGAAGCCCAGACCTATCAGGACAGCCTCCAGGCGCTCGACCGCTTGGAAAAGCGCATCTTCTATCTGCAGCAGGCCCGCCAGCTCGGCATTCAGCAGCTTCCGCAGATCCGTATCGTCCAGGCCGGCGACGAAACACTGATCGAGAATCTGCAGGCAACCTCGGCGCTGACGGTGCCTGCCTGGAAGCAGAAGATGGTCATCCTCCTCGGGCTCACACTGCAGAAATCGGCCCTCGACCTGCAGAAGTCGGTGACCGACGCCACCAATGACATGATCCGCCAGGCCTCGGAAATGATGAAGGATCAGGCGATCGCCATCGAGCAGCAGTCGCAGCGCGGCATCGTCGATATGGAGACGCTTGCCAAGGCCAATCAGGATCTGATCGATACCGTCACCGGCGTGCTGCGCGTGCAGGAAGAGGGCCGCAAGAAGCGGGCTCAAGCCGAGCAGCAGATGGAACAACTGACGATCGACCTCAAGAAGGCGATGACCCAGGCGTGACCGGCAAAACCATGATCCGATCATTCCTCTGCGCACTGGCGCTATCTGGTCTCGCGGCGTTGGCAGGCTGCGATGCTTTCAGCAGCGGTCCGAATTTCTCGATCGTTTCCGGCTCGGAAAACACCGTGCTGCAGCCGATCGTCGAGGAATTCTGCAAGGAGAAGCACGCGACTTGCTCCTTCAAATATGAGGGCACGCTCGATATCGGCCTCGCGCTGCAAAGCGATCAGGGTGTCGAGCAGGACGCTGTCTGGCCCGCTTCCAACGTCTGGGTCGACATGTTCGATACCAAACGCAGGATCAAGGACCTGACGTCGGTGGCGCAGACGCCCGTCATTCTCGGCGTACGCAAGTCGAAGGCCGAGCAGCTCGGCTGGGTCGGCAAGGATGTCTTCATGAAGGATATCTTGGCAGCGGTGAACAGCGGCTCGCTGAAGTTCCTGATGACATCGGCGACACAATCGAATTCCGGTGCCAGCGCCTATCTCGCCATGCTCTCCAGTGCGCTCGGCAACAAGCCTGTGATCGAGCCCGGCGATCTCGATGACAAGACGGTTCAGGACACCGTTCGAAGCCTGCTTGCCGGTGTTGCGCGCTCCTCCGGCTCCTCGGGCTGGCTTGCCGACCTCTATACGGATTCCGCCAGCAAGGGCACGACCTACGATGCCATGTGGAATTATGAGGCAGTCATCAAGGAAACCAACGACAAGCTCACGGGCATGGGCAAGGAACCGCTTTACGCCATCTATCCTGCCGATGGCGTCGCGATGGCGGATTCGCCGATCGGCTTTATCGATCACGGTCGCGGTCCCGAGGTTCAGACCTTCTTCAAGGACCTGCTCGCCTATCTGCGCTCACCCGATGTTCAGAAGAAGATTGCCGAAACCGGTCGCCGCCTGCCGCTCGGCAGCGTCACCGCTGAGCCGGAGCCGAGCTGGAATTTCGATCCAGCCAAACTGGTGACCGCGATCCGCATGCCGGAACCAACAGTGATCCGCCAGGCGCTAACCCTGTATCAGGCAGCACTCCGCAAACCGTCGCTGACGGCGCTCTGCCTCGATTTTTCGGGCTCCATGCAGGGGGACGGCGAGAACAGCCTGCAGCAGGCGATGCGTTTCCTGTTCACGCCCGAGGAGGCAAGCAAGGTGCTGGTGCAATGGTCGCCGGCCGACCGCATCTTCGTCATTCCCTTCGATGCCAATGTCCGCGATATCTTTTCGGCTTCGGGTGACACGATGGAGCAGCAGGGGCTTCTCAATGCAGTTGCCGGCCAGCATGCCGGCGGCGGCACCAACATGTATGCCTGCGCCGAAAGGGCGCTTCAGCAGATGGCGAAAACCGCGGACCTGTCCAATTATTTGCCGGCGATCATCATCATGACCGACGGCAGATCCGATGACCAAAGTGCGGCCTTCATGGGCGATTGGAACGCGATGGAACCACGCGTGCCGATCTTCGGCATTACCTTCGGCGATGCGGACAAGACCCAGCTCGACAGTCTGGCGGCAGCGACGGCGGCACGCGTCTTCGACGGACGCTCGGACCTTGCGGCAGCGTTCCGCACCGCACGCGGTTACAACTAGGGCCGCCATGGGTAACTGGCTCGGCAATGATGGTAACTGGATCGTGGCGGGAGTGGTGACGGCCATTCTCGTCCCCATTCTGACTTTTGCTGCCGGCATGCCGTTCTGGATTGCCGCTGTCATCGGCCTCCTAGTTTTTGCCGGCCTCGTTTTCCTGCTGGCGCCACGCAGGCTTTTCGAAGGTCTCGATATCAAGGTGATCGGCCGCGGTCGCGTTGCCTTCGCGAGAGAATTGCTGGAAGGGGCTGTGCCCGCCGCACAAAGGCTGGAGACGGCCGCGGACGATATCACCGACAAGCAGACGGCGGCGCGCGTACGCCACCTGGCGGAAATCGCCGCCGATGTCTTCCGCAAGGTGGAGGCGAGGCCGGAAAGTGCCAATTCCGTACGCCGTTTCCTCAGCTACTATCTGCCGCGTGCGGCCGAAGTTGCCGAGGGCTTTGCGGTAATCGAGGCGAAACGCGCGCCTGACGTCAAGCAGTTGGAGGATGTCCACGCCGTGCTGGTGAAGCTCGAGGATGCCTTCGTTCATTATGCCGACAGCCTTGTCGATGCTGAGCTTGGCACGCTCGATACCGACCTGCGCCTCATCCAGGCATCGCTCAAAGAGGATTTCGGACGCTGATGGCCCTTTCCCGCCGCGCCTTTGGAGTTGGACTGCTCGCCACCGGTATTGCCGGCACGGGCGGCTATTTCGCCGTCCGCGACAGGCCGGAACTGCAGGGCCTGCTGGGTACGCGCACAAAGCTGTTCGGCTTCATCGGTGGCGAAAAGGAGGCTTTCCTTGCCGATCCCGATGTCGTTGACGCTATCAAGGGCTACGGCCTTTCGATCGACAGTCGCGTCGCCGGCTCGGTCGAAATGGTGCGCGAGCGGGCCTTGCTTTCGCAAAACCCGCAATTTCTTTGGCCGTCCTCCTCCATCATGGTGGATATCGCCCGTCAGAGCGGCGTGAAGATCCGCGATGACAGGGTCATGCTGAACACGCCTGTCGTCGTCTACACGTGGCAGCCGGTCGTGGACGGGCTGATCAAATCGGGCCTCGTGACGGTAATCAACGGCCATCACCAGCTCGACCTGAAGGCGCTGCTTGATGCCATCCTTGCCGGGACGGATTGGTCGAAACTTGGCGTCAATGCGCTCTACGGCCGGGCGCGCATCGTCTCCACCGATCCGAACCGGTCGAATTCGGGCTTCATGTTCTCGGGCCTCGCGCTCAGCCTCTTCAGCGGCAATGTCGCGACATCAGACGATCTCGCCCAATACGGCGGCAAGGTGCAGTCGATCTTCCGCAGTATGGGTTTCAAGTCGCCATCGTCAGGCAAGCTGTTCGACCAGTATCTGGCAGGCGGCCTCGGCGGCGAACCGATGATTGTCGGTTATGAGAATCAACTCGTCGAATGGGCGCTCGCCGATGCCGACCGATGGAGCCGCATCCAGTCGGGGCCGGGCGCCAAGCCCGTCGTCCTCTATCCGCGCCCGACGGTCTATTCGGCCCATCCGCTGATCGTCGTCGACGAAACGGCCGAACGCCTGATCGAGGCGCTGACGAGCGCCCGCCTGCAGGAGCTCGCCTGGACCAAACACGGCTTTCGCGGGCCGCTCGGCACGGCGACCGGTGATACCAAAGGGCCGATTGCCGGCCAGTTGCCGGCCGAGATCGATGCCGTGCTGCCGATCCCGGACGCCGGCGTGATGCTGTCGCTGCTGAACATGCTGGCAAGCTGAGCCGGCAACGCGTATATATTGCAGGCGCGGCTCATTCGTCCGTTCTCGTCAGATTTTTTGGCGCAAGCCTTGCTTTTGCAGGAAATCGAATGTAAGGCCACGCGCATTCCACACGTAAGGCATGGGATCGTCCGGGAGAAATCCGGCTTTTCCGCCCGGTGGCATCTTCGAAGAGGATGCTGTTCGCCTTGCGGAGGTTCAACCGGAAAAGGAGTAACAAGGCATGGCATTGCCTGATTTTTCTATGCGCCAGCTTCTGGAAGCCGGCGTCCACTTCGGTCACCAGACTCACCGCTGGAACCCGAAGATGAAGCCGTACATTTTCGGCGATCGTAACAACATCCACATCATCGACCTGGCCCAGACCGTTCCGATGCTGTCGCGCGCCCTGCAGGTCGTGTCCGACACCGTTGCTCGTGGCGGCCGCGTTCTCTTCGTCGGCACCAAGCGTCAGGCTTCCGAGCTGATCGCTGACTCGGCCAAGCGTTCTGCCCAGTACTACGTCAACTCGCGTTGGCTCGGCGGCATGATGACGAACTGGAAGACGATCTCCAACTCGATCCAGCGCCTGCGCAAGCTCGACGAAATCCTGTCGTCCGAGCAGTCTGGCTACTCCAAGAAGGAGCGCCTGACCCTCGAGCGCGAGCGCGAAAAGCTCGATAAGGCCCTTGGCGGTATCAAGGACATGGGCGGCACGCCGGACCTGATGTTCATCATCGACACCAACAAGGAAAAGATCGCGATCGACGAAGCCAAGCGCCTCGGCATCCCGGTCGTCGCCATCATAGACTCGAACTGCGATCCAGACCTGATCGACTATCCGATCCCTGGCAACGACGACGCTTCGCGCGCCATCGCTCTCTACTGCGACCTGATCGCCCGCGCTGCCATCGACGGTATTGCCCGTCAGCAGAGCGGATCGGGCCGCGACCTCGGCGCTTCTGCGGAAGCTCCGTTCGAGCCGGCGCTCGATGAGGCGACCGAAGCCTGATAAAAGCAGGCGGAGCAAAGCTCCGCCAAAGCTTGCAAAGATTGGGAAAGGCCGCTCGCGACTCTTTGAAGTTGGGCGGCCTTGCCCTTTTCAGGCGGAAGCTGTGACTGCTTTTGCCTCAATGAATTCTGTTGTGACGCGTCTTCATAACGCTGTCATACATACAGGTACATTTCGTGCCTCAATCCGGTGCCGCGCCGCAAACTGCGGGCACCGCTTGAACCGACAAGAGGAAACTTATGACCGAGATTACGGCTGCACTGGTGAAGGAACTGCGCGAAAAGTCCGGCGCAGGCATGATGGACTGCAAGAAGGCACTGACCGAGACCAACGGCGACATCGAAGCCGCGATCGACTGGCTGCGCGCCAAGGGCATCTCCAAGGCCGACAAGAAGTCCGGCCGCGCCGCTGCTGAAGGTCTGGTCGCCATCGCCGGCGCCGGTCACAAGGCCGTTGTCATCGAACTCAATTCCGAAACCGACTTCGTTGCCCGTAACGATGCCTTCCAGGATCTCGCACGCGGCATCGCCGAAGTTGCGCTGTCCACGGACGGTACGGTCGAAGCCATTTCGGCTGCGACCTATCCGGCATCCGGCAAGCCGGTCGCCGACACCGTCAAGGAAGCAATCGCGACCATCGGCGAGAACATGACGCTTCGTCGTGCGGCCAAGCTGGAAGTCGAGCACGGCGTTGTCGCGACCTACATCCACAACGCTGCCGGCGACGGCATCGGCAAGCTCGGCGTTCTCGTTGCTCTGAAGTCGGTCGGCGACAAGGCCGTTCTGACGTCGATCGGCCGCCAGGTTGCCATGCATATTGCTGCTACCAACCCGCTGGCGATCCGCGCCGAAGAAGTCGATGCCGCAGTCGCCGAGCGCGAACGCAACGTCTTCATCGAGCAGTCCCGCGAATCCGGCAAGCCGGAAGCCATCATCGAGAAGATGGTCGAAGGCCGCATGCGCAAGTTCTTCGAGGAAGTGGCTCTTCTCTCGCAGTCTTTCGTTATCAACCCGGACCTGACGGTCGGCGCTGCGATCAAAGCAGCCGAAAAGGAAGCCGGCGCCCCGATCGAAGTCGTCGGTATGGCTCGTCTGCTCCTCGGCGAAGGTGTCGAGAAGGAAGAAACTGACTTTGCAGCCGAAGTCGCCGCTGTCGCCAAGGGCTGATCTTGCTGCCATATTTGGGAAAACCGAAGGGCATCGCGTGACAACGCGGTGCCCTTCGTGTATCGGGCAATTGCGGCAATATACGAGGAGCCAACATGACGTCGGAACCAATCTATAAACGTGTTCTACTCAAGGCTTCCGGGGAAGCCATGATGGGAAGCCAAGGCTTCGGGATCGACGTTGCGGTGGCGGATCGCATCGCGTCCGACATTGCCGATGCACGGCAGATGGGCGTCGAGGTCGGCGTCGTCATCGGCGGCGGTAACATTTTCCGCGGCGTGGCGGTTGCGTCCAAGGGCGGCGACCGCGTCACCGGCGACCACATGGGCATGCTCGGCACCGTCATCAATGCGCTCGCGCTCGCAACCTCGCTGCGCAAGCTCAACATTGACACGGTGGTTCTGTCGGCCATTTCCATGCCGGAAATCTGCGAAAGTTTCTCTCAGCGCGCCACGCTGTATCACCTGTCGCTCGGCAGGGTGGTGATCTTTGCCGGCGGAACCGGCAATCCCTTCTTCACCACCGATTCTGCTGCAGCGCTGCGCGCTGCCGAAATGGGTGCCCAGGCGATCTTCAAGGGTACACAGGTAGACGGCATCTATACCGCCGATCCGAAGAAAGATCCGGAGGCGACGCGTTTCGACCATCTGACCCACAAGGAGGTTCTCGACCGGGGCCTCGCCGTTATGGACGTCGCCGCTGTTGCGCTCGCACGCGAGAATTCCATTCCGATCGTTGTTTTCTCGATCCACGAGAAGGGACGTTTCGCTGAAATCTTGACGGGTGGTGGTCTCAAGACCATCGTATCCGACAACTGATAGGGAGCTGCGCGGTTGCCGGCGCAAATCTTCTGATACGGGAGCATAGACATGAGTGAAGGTATCGATATCAAGGAACTGAAGCGCCGCATGGATGGTGCCATTTCCGCGTTCAAGAGCGACATTGCATCGCTGCGTACGGGCCGCGCTTCGGCCAACATTCTCGACCCGGTGACGGTTGAAGCCTATGGTTCGCGCATGCCGCTGAACCAGGTCGCCAACATCACTGTTCCGGAGCCGCGCATGTTGACGGTATCCGTCTGGGACAAGAGCATGGTCGGCGCCGTGGATCGTTCGATTCGCGAATCGAATCTCGGCCTGAACCCGATCGTCGACGGCCAGAACCTTCGCATTCCGCTGCCGGAACTCAACGAAGAGCGCCGCAAGTCTCTCGTCAAGGTCGCCCATGACTATGCCGAAAAGAGCAAGGTTGCGATTCGCCATGTTCGCCGAGACGGCATGGACGGCCTTAAGAAAGCCGAAAAGGATGGCGTAATCGGCCAGGACGAAAGCCGGGCACAGTCGGAACGCGTTCAGAAAATGACGGACGAGACGATTTTGGAAATCGACCGCTTGCTTGGCGAGAAAGAAAAGGAAATCATGCAGGTCTAGTATACTTGCGTCCTTGCCAAGAAAGACCGGACGGAAAATGTCGGAAACCTCATTTTTGACTGCGCCAGAACATGTTGCCATCATCATGGATGGCAACGGTCGTTGGGCAAAGCAGCGCGGCCTGCCGCGGACGATGGGACACCGCAGGGCGGTCGAGACCGTTCGCCAGACCGTGCGCACTGCCGGCGATCTTGGCATCAAATACCTGACGCTCTTTGCCTTCTCCTCGGAGAACTGGCGTCGCCCGGAGGCCGAGGTCACTGACCTTCTTGGCCTGCTGAAGGCCTTCATCCGCAGTGACCTGGCCGAGCTTCATCGGCAGAATGTGCGCATCAGGGTGATCGGCGACCGCGTCAACTTGCGCAGCGATATCCTCAAGCTTCTGCTGGAAGCCGAGGAGACGACCAAGGCCAATACGGCGCTGACACTCGTCATCGCCTTCAACTATGGTTCTCGCGATGAGATCGCCCGCGCCATGATGAGCCTCGCCAAGGATGTGGAGGAGGGGCGCCTCAGATCGCAGGATATTACCCCTGCGCTGATCGACGCCCGGCTCGATACAGCCGGCATCCCGGACCCTGATCTCATCATCCGTACCAGCGGCGAAGAGCGACTGTCCAATTTCCTGTTGTGGCAGGCCGCCTATTCGGAATTTGTCTTCCTGCCGGAATACTGGCCGGATTTCAACCGCGAGCTTTTCCTGTCGGCACTCGAGAAGTTTGCCTCGCGCGATCGCCGCTTCGGCGGTCTTTCCGCGCAGGCTGCTGCAGTGAACACCTGATGAAGCAGGAACTGAAGCTCCGCATCGTTTCAGGCCTGATTCTCGCAATCATCGTTCTTGCCGCCACGTGGTATGGCGGCTTTATCTTCCGCACCGTGGCGGCGGCGATCGCGCTTCTGATCTATTACGAATGGTCGACGATGACAGGGATCGTGCGCGACCCGGTGACCAACGTGCTCGGCTGGGTGGGCGAGGCGCTGGTTGCCCTGCTCGTACTGGCGGGTGCGTTCGAATATGCGTTCGGAATGCTGATTGCCCTGACTGCGGTCGGCATTGCCATGATCTTCCTGCATCGTGCCAGCCGCTGGTTCGCTCCGGGGCTTTTATATGCCGGCGGCACCGGATTGGCGCTTGCGGCGATCCGCGGCGATGAAACGCTTGGCCTCTACGCGATGCTCTTCATCTTCGCCGTGGTCTGGGCGACCGATATTCTCGCCTATTTCGTTGGGCGCGCGCTTGGCGGTCCAAAGCTTGCTCCGCGCATATCGCCCGGCAAGACCTGGTCGGGCGCAGTCGGTGGCGCCATTTCAGCCGTCATCGCCGGAGCCGTCATTGTCCATTTTTTGATTCCGGAAGCCCTGGATCGCGCCGCAGTGATCGCGCTCGTCCTGTCCGTCTTCAGCCAGTCAGGCGATCTTTTCGAAAGCTTCATCAAGCGAAAATTCGGCGTGAAGGACTCCAGCCGTCTCATTCCGGGGCATGGCGGCGTCATGGATCGTGTCGATGGACTGATTTTTGCCTGTTTTTCAGCGTTCTTGCTTGCTGGCCTTTTTTCGCTGATAAAGGGCGGCGGAACGACGTCGCTCGGTGCGGCATTGTTCGGCCTTTGATCAATACGGCCAGATAGAAGAAGGAAGTCATGGAAGCGGTGGCCGGCATATTCGGTTTTTTGACGGGCTACATCGTCCCCTTCGTCATCGTGCTGTCGCTGCTCGTCTTCGTGCATGAGATGGGCCATTATCTGGTCGGGCGCTGGAGCGGTATCCGGATCCTCGCCTTTTCCGTCGGCTTCGGTCCGGAGATTGTCGGTTTCACCGATCGCCACGGAACGCGGTGGAAGATATCGGCGATCCCGCTCGGCGGTTATGTTCGTTTTTTCGGCGATGAGGATGCTTCCAGCAAGCCGGATACGGACAGGCTCGCCGCGATGACGGATGAGGAGCGAGAACGTTCCTTCGCCGGTGCAAAGCTTTGGAAGCGCGCCGCAACTGTTGCAGCCGGCCCGATTGCCAACTTCATCCTTGCCATTGCCATCTTCACGGTCCTTTTCGCGGTCTACGGTCGCACGGTGTCCGATCCCGTTGTCGCCGAAGTGAAGCCGGACAGTGCTGCCGCGGCAGCCGGCGTGCTGCCGGGCGACCTGCTCGTCTCAATCGATGGCACCAAGGTTCAGACCTTCGACGACGTGCGGCGTTATGTCAGCATCCGTCCGAACCAGAACATCGTCGTGACCATCGAGCGTAACGGCGAGAAGATGGACCTGCCGATGGTGCCGCAGCGCACCGATATCACCGACCAGTTCGGTAACAAGATCGAGGTTGGCCTGATCGGGATCGTTACGAACGAAGAGGTTGGCCACTTCCGTCTGCAGACCTATACGCCGCTTCAGGCGCTGAATGAAGGCGTGACGCAGACGTGGCATATCGTGACGGGCACCTTCAAATATATCGGCAATTTGCTCAATGGATCGATGAAAGCAGACCAATTGGGTGGTCCGATCCGCGTGGCGCAAGCTTCGGGCCAGATGGCTACGCTTGGAATAGGCGCGTTGCTGCAGCTTGCCGCGGTTTTGTCAGTTTCGATTGGATTGCTGAATTTGATGCCGGTTCCGGTACTTGATGGCGGCCACCTGATGTTCTATGCGGTGGAAGCGGTTAGGGGAAGACCGCTGGGTTCTTCGGCTCAGGAAATTGCGTTTCGCATTGGCCTGGCCATGGTGCTTACATTAATGGTTTTTGCCACCTGGAATGACATTAGCGCGCTCATTGGCTAGCGCGTAAAAAGATAGGGAAAATTACTGTTTATTTACGATGTTTCAAAGCTGTAGTGGCGAATGGGTCACGCTTCGAAATGAAGTAAACAGAAATTAACGAGCTCCCTTGCTTGTATGTCAAAAGCGGGTAAAACGACACACGTGGCCGGAATCGGGGGGTCCCCTGGGGCCGGAGACGAGGGAAAAAAGGTAATGGGTGAAATGAAGGCTGGTTCAAGGTTTTTGAACGCAGTATCGGCGATTGCGCTGTCTGCTAGTGTTGTTGCTTCTGGCGCAGGTGCTTTGACTTTCGTTTCGGCTACGGCTGCGGAAGCTGCCGTCATTCAGCGGATCGACGTACACGGTGCAAGCCGCGTCGGTGCTGAGGCCGTCCGGTCGAACATCACCATTACTCCCGGCAAAAGCTTCTCCAACACCGATATCGACGACTCCGTAAAGCAGCTTTACGGCACCGGTTACTTCTCCGACGTCAAGATTTCGGTTTCCGGCAGCACCCTCGTCGTCAACGTTCAGGAAGCGCAGCTCGTCAATCAGGTCGTCTTCAACGGCAACCGCAAGGTCAAGGACGACAAGCTGGCAGCTGTCGTCAAGACGCATGCCGCTGGTCCTTATAGCGATGCGCAGATCCAGTCTGATATCGCGGCGATCAAGGAAGCCTATGCCGCTACCGGCCGCAGCGAAGTCGAAGTGACCACGCAGGTCGTCCCGCTCGGCGAAGGCCGCGTCAATCTCGCTTTCGTCATCAATGAAGGCGACCGCACCAAGATCGACGCCATCAATTTCGTCGGCAACCAGGCCTACAGTGCCGGCCGTCTCGCCGCGGTCATCCAGACCAAGCGTTCGAACTTTCTCTCGTTCCTGACCCGCAAGGACGTCTACAACGAAGACAAGCTGCACGCTGATGAAGACGCGCTGCGCCAGTTCTATTACAATCGCGGTTATGCCGACATGCGCATCGTTTCTTCCGATGCCGCTTTCGACGAAGCGACGAACAAGTACACGCTGACCTTCAACATCGAGGAAGGCCCGCGTTATGATTTCGGCGCGGTCAGCGTTCAGTCGACCGTCGAAGGTGTTGATGCCCAGCAGCTGCAGGGGCTGGTCAGAACCCATGAAGGCCAGGTCTACAACGCCAAAGAAGTCCAGAAGTCCATCGAGGCGATTTCGGATCAGGTTGCTTCGGCCGGTTATCCTTTCGCGCGCGTCACGCCGCGCGGCAACCGCGATCTGAACAACAATACGATCGGCGTCGAATACCTCGTCGACCAGGGCGAGCGCGCCTATGTCGAGCGTATCGAAATCCGCGGCAACAGCCGCACGCGCGATTACGTTATTCGCCGCGAGTTCGATCTCAGCGAAGGCGACGCCTTCAATCAACAGATGATCACCCGCGCAAAGCGCCGTCTTGAAGCGCTCGGCTACTTCTCCTCAGTCAACATTTCGACCCAGCCGGGCAGCTCGCCTGATCGCGTCGTTATCGTTGTCGACGTACAGGATCAGTCGACCGGTTCGTTCGGTATCGGTGCCGGTTATGCGGCCGGCGGCGACGGCCTGTTGCTCGAAGCTTCGATCGAAGAAAAGAATTTCCTCGGCCGCGGCCAGTATATCCGCGTTTCGGCCGGTGGCGGTCAGGAAGGCTCGCGCGCTTACGGTATTAACTTCACCGAGCCTTACTTCCTCGGTTATCGCCTTGCTGCCGGTTTCGACGTCAATCACAGTGAGACGTCGAGCAACGACAACTACGATTACGAGGAAACCAGCGGTGTTCTACGCGTAACGGCGCCGATCACCGAAGATCTGGCGACGACGTTCCGCTATAATTACAAGCAGATGAAGTACGATTCCAGCGGAAGCAGTCTGGACGATTTGTCCGCTACCTATCAAAACCTGGTCAACGAAAGCCCGTGGACGCGGTCCTCCATATCGCAGACGCTGACCTACAATACGCTCGACGATACCGTCCTGCCGCGTGAAGGTATCTACGCTACTGCGACACAGGAAATCGCCGGCCTCGGCGGCGACTCTCAGTACTACAAGATCTACGGTAAGGCCCGTTACTACCATCTGCTCGCTGACGATGCTGATATCATCGGTTCGCTCTCGGCTTCGGCGGGTTACGTTGTCGGCTTCGGTGACCACCTGAACGTCTTCGATCAGTTCACGCTGACCAATTCCGATATTCGCGGCTTCGAGAACAAGGGTATCGGCCCGCGCATTACCAACCCGGACGATCCGCTCGGTGGTACGACTTACTTCACCGCTTCTGCCGAAGCGACGTTCCCGATGCCGGGCTTCCCGCGTGACTTCAACCTGCGCGGCGCAGTCTTCGCAGATGCCGGCACGCTGTTCGGCAACGACGTCGAGCTTCTCGGTGCGGATACCGAAGAAGGTGATGGTTCGTCCTTGCGTGCTTCGGTCGGTGTCGGTCTGATCTGGCAGTCGCCGTTCGGCGCGCTCCGCGTCGACTACGCGATCCCGGTCGTGAAGGAAGACTTCGACAAGACTCAGCGCTTCAAGTTTGGCATTAACAACCAATTCTGATATCGGCAGTCCGGAACTGTAAATTTCAATTCCGTTCTGGAGTTTTGCCGATGGAGCAAAATACTTTTTTTCTGCCCCATGAAGGCGTGAAACTTGTTGAGTTGGCGCAATTTCTTGGGGCAGAACTTGCCAATTCCGATCATGGCGATGTCATCATCCGCTCTGTCTCTCCTATAGCCAGAGCGCAGGCAGGGGATATCTGTTATATCCTCTCTCGCCGTAACCGTGACGAGTTCCTGACCTGCAAGGCTTCAGCCGTGATTTGCGACAAGGCACTGGCTCAACTGGTGCCGCCGCATATTCCTGTGGTGATTTCCTCCAATCCGCATGCCGCCTTTGCAATGGCCGGCGGGTATCTTTATCCCGCAGCGCTAAAGCCGGTGACGTTTTCATCCGGCGAGACGGAAATCGCGCCGAGCGCTGTCGTTGATCCGACCGCGCGGCTTGAGAGGGGCGTGATTGTCGAGCCGATGGCGATCATCGGCCCCGGCGCGGAGATCGGCGAGGGCACGCGCATCGGCGCTCAGTCGATCATCGGTCCCAACGTCAAGATTGGCCGTAATTGCTCCATCGCAACTGGTGTGAGCATTCTGTGCGCACTCCTTGGCAATGGCGTCATCATTCACAACGGCGCTCGTATCGGTCAGGATGGGTTCGGTTACGCGCCCGGTCCGCGCGGAATGATCAAGATCGTGCAGATTGGCCGGGTGATCATTCAGGACAATGTCGAGATCGGCGCCAATACGACGATCGATCGCGGTGCCATGGACGACACTGTCATCGGCGAGGGAACCAAGATCGACAATCAGGTGCAGATCGGCCACAACGTCCGTATCGGTCGCCATTGCGCCGTCGTTTCGCAGGTCGGCATGGCCGGCAGCACCATCATCGGCGATGGTGTGCAGATCGGTGGACAGGTTGGCCTCAAGGGACATATCACCATTGGCGATGGCGCTCAGATCGCTGCAAAAAGCGGTGTCATGACCGATCTTGCTGCTGGCGGCCGCTATGGCGGAATACCGGCACGTCCTCTAAATGACTATCTGAAATATGTTGCACAGCTCATGGCAAAATCAGGGGCTCGCGGAAAAAAGGGAGGCAAGAATGACTGAAGCAACAGCCGCCACGCTTTCTTCGGCAGACATCATGGAAATCATGAAGCTGCTGCCGCACCGCTATCCGTTTTTGATGGTCGACAAGATCGTCAATATCGATGGCGACAATGCCGCCGTCGGCATCAAGAATGTGACGGTCAACGAACCGCATTTTACTGGCCATTTCCCTGACGCGCCTATCATGCCGGGCGTATTGCTGGTCGAAGGTATGGCACAGACGGCAGGCGCTATCTGCGCCAAGAAGGAAGGCCAGACCGGCAACCTCGTCTACTTCATGACGATCGACAATGCCCGCTTCCGCAAGCCGGTCGTGCCGGGCGACCGCGTTGAATATCACGTGCAGAAAATCAAGCAGCGCGGCAATATCTGGAAATTCCATTGCGATGCGAAGGTCGACGGTGCACTCGTCGCTGAGGCCGATATCGGCGCGATGATCGTACGTAAGGACAACGCATGAGCATGATCGCCGAAAGCGCCAGAATCCATCCGATGGCCGTGGTCGAAGACGGCGCCACGGTCGGTGAAGGCGTGGTTGTCGGCCCGTTTTGCCATGTTGGCCCCAAGGTCACGCTTCACGATAATGTCGAACTGATCAGCCACGTCGTGGTTCTCGGTCTGACGACCGTCGGCGCCGGTACGCGTATATTTCCTTCGGCAGTCATCGGTGGCGACTCTCAAAGCGCCCGTCACAGCGCCGTCGATACGTCGCTGATCATCGGCCGCAACTGCACTATTCGCGAGGGCGTTACGATGAACACCGGCACCGTCGAACACGGCGGTTCGACGGTAATTGGCGACAACAGCCTTTTCCTGGCCTACTCGCATGTCGCCCATGATTGCCGGGTCGGCAACCATGTCATCATGTCGAATAATGTCATGCTGGCTGGCCATGTCTCGGTTGGCGATCACGCAATCATCAGCGGCGGCGCCGCAGTGCACCAGTTCACGCGAGTCGGCAAATATGCCTTTGTCGGCGGTCTCTCGGCCGTGAGTTACGATGTCATTCCCTACGGCATGCTGAACGGCAATCCAGGCATTTTGAGTGGCCTCAACGTCGTCGGCATGACGCGCGCCGGCGTTGATCGCGCCGTCATTCACACGGTTCGCCGTGCCTATAAGGCGATCTTCGAGGGTGCCGGCTCGATCCGCGAGAATGCAGCCCAAATCCGCGACGAATATGCCGATTGCGAGCAGGTGGTCGAGATCCTCGATTTCATCGCGGCCGAAAGCGATCGCGCGTTGTCTTCGCCGAGCCGGGGACAGAAGGGCTGATCTGTGGCTTCCGCTGGCGATACCGCTGAAGGCCGGCTAGCGATCATTGCCGGCGGCGGCCTTCTGCCGTCGTATGTCGCCGAAGCTGCGCGTTCGGCCGGCGAAAATCCAGTTATCGTTATACTGAAGGATGAGGGCGACCGTCGTTGGGACGGTTTCGACCACGCCACGATCGGTATCGGTGATTTCGCTTCGCTCGATCGGCTTTTCAAGCGGTATGGAGTGAGCCGTGTCGTCATGTCGGGCAGCGTCCGTCGGCGACCGGAATGGCGCGAGGTGCGGCCGACGCTGCGTATTCTGACGAAGGTGCCCGCCGCCATCCGTACGCTGCTTTCGGGGGGCGACGATACCGTTCTGAAGATGGTCATCAAGCTGATAGAAGGGCGAGGTCTGCGTGTCGTCGGCGCCCATGAGATTGCACCGGATCTGCTGGCAACCGCAGGCCCGCTGGGCGCTGTTTCGCCCAATGAAGAGGATCGTCGTGACATAGAGCGCGCAGGCAAGGCGGCTGATGTGCTTGGCAGTCTGGATATCGGGCAGGGCGCTGTATCGATCGGCGGACGCGTCGTTGCTGTTGAGGGCGTTGAGGGCACGGACGGCATGCTTGACCGCGTGGCGAACCTCAGAGCAGCAGGCCGCATATCGCCGCGCCGGCGCGGTGTGCTGGTCAAGCTCAGTAAGCCGCAGCAGGATATTCGCGCCGACCTGCCGGCGATTGGTGTGTCCACCGTGCTCAACGCCAAAGCTGCCGGGCTTGCAGGAGTGGCCATCGAAGCCGGCCGGGCGCTGGTGCTTGATCGCGCCGCACTCATTAAAGTGGCAGACGAAAACGGTCTTTTTGTCTGTGGTATCGACAAGGGCTTGCCGGGATGGGGGCTTCAATGAGCGACAGACCGCTGAAGATTGCCGTCATAGCGGGCGAAGTCTCCGGCGATCTCTTAGGTGCCGATCTCATTGCCGCGCTAAAGAGGATCCATTCTGGGCCGATCGAACTCGTCGGCGTCGGCGGTGAGGGGTTGCAGAGCCAGGGATTGAAATCGCTCTTCGATTTCTCCGAGCTTTCCATCATGGGCATTACCCAGGTGCTGGCGAAGCTGCCGAAGCTCTGGTCTCTCATCCGGCAGACGGTAGCGGCGATCATGGCGTCCAAACCCGATATCCTGCTCATCATCGACAGCCCGGACTTTACCCATCGCGTCGCCAAGCGCGTGCGCAAGGCGCTGCCGGACCTCCCAGTCGTCAACTATGTCTGTCCCAGTGTCTGGGCCTGGAAGGAATATCGCGCCCAGCGCATGCTCGCCTATGTCGACCATGTGCTGGCCGTACTTCCTTTCGAGCCGGCGGTGATGCAGCGTCTCAACGGGCCGGCGACAACCTATGTGGGTCACCGTCTGGTTGCGGACGCAGCGCTCCTGGAGACCCGGCGCCTGCGCGCTGGCCGGCAGCCCGGCAACGGTGCGATCCTGCTTCTTCCCGGCTCGCGTTCCTCCGAGATCAAGAAGCTTCTGCCTTATTTCGAAGCCGCCGCCAATGAGCTCGTCGCCCGCAATGGACCGATACGCTTCATGCTTCCGACTGTGCCGCACAAGGAAGCGTTTGTGCGCGAAATGACGGCGGGATGGAAGATAAAGCCGGAAATCGTTGTGGGTGCCAAAGCGAAATGGAAGGCCTTCGCCGAAGCCGATGCGGCCATGGCAGCGTCCGGCACGGTGATCCTGGAACTGGCGCTGGCTGATGTACCCGTCGTTTCCGCTTACAAGGTCGACTGGATCATGCGCATGCTGACGTCAGACATCAAGACCTGGAGCGGCGCACTGCCCAATCTGATCGCCGACTACGCGGTCGTGCCGGAATATCTGAACGATATCGTTCGCGGCGCAAGCCTCGCGCGCTGGATGGAGAGGCTGTCAGCCGACACCTACCAGCTCAAGGCGATGAAGGAAGGCTACGAGCTCATCTGGCAGCGCATGCAGACAGAAAAGCCGCCTGGAGAGCATGCAGCACAGATATTGCTCGATGTTCTAACCAACAAAAAACCCGGCCACTCCTGACCGGGTTTTCTTTTTGCTTCGAAGTCAGCGCTCAGCGCTTGGAAACCGGTACGTAGTCGCGCTTAGGTTCGCCGATATAGAGCTGGCGCGGACGGCCGATGCGCTGTTCCGGATCCTCGATCATTTCGTTCCACTGTGCGATCCAGCCGACGGTACGAGCCAGAGCGAAGAGCACGGTGAACATGGTCGTGGGGAAGCCCAGGGCCTTCAGCGTAATGCCGGAGTAGAAGTCGATGTTCGGGTAGAGCTTCTTCTCTATGAAGTATGAGTCGGTCAGAGCGATGCGCTCCAGCTCCATGGCGACTTCGAGAAGCGGATCGTCCTTGATGCCGAGTTCGCCGAGAACTTCATGCGTGGTCTTCTGCATAATCTTGGCGCGCGGATCGTAGTTCTTGTAGACGCGGTGACCAAAGCCCATCAGGCGGAACGGATCGTTCTTATCCTTGGCGCGGGCGATATATTCCGGAATGCGGTCGACAGTGCCGATTTCCGTCAGCATGTTGAGGGCTGCTTCGTTGGCGCCGCCGTGAGCGGGCCCCCAGAGGCAGGCGATGCCGGCGGCGATGCAGGCGAACGGGTTCGCACCCGAGGAGCCGGCGAGACGGACCGTCGAGGTCGAGGCGTTCTGCTCGTGATCGGCATGGAGGATGAAGATACGGTCCATGGCGCGTGCGAGCACCGGATTGACGACATATTCCTCGCAGGGAACAGCAAAGCACATGCGCAGGAAGTTGGACGCGTAGTCCAGATCGTTCTTCGGGTAAACGAAGGGCTGGCCGATATGGTACTTATAGGCCATCGCTGCGAGCGTCGGCATCTTGGCGATCATGCGCAGGCTGGCGACCATGCGCTGGTGCGGATCGGTGATATCGGTGGAGTCGTGATAGAAGGCCGAAAGCGCGCCGACGCAGCCGCACATGACGGCCATCGGATGGGCGTCGCGACGGAAGCCGGTGAAGAAGCGGCTCATCTGCTCATGCACCATGGTGTGGTGCGTGACACGATAGTCGAAGTCCTTCTTCTGGGCGGCGGTTGGCAATTCGCCGTAGAGCAGCAGGTAGCAGGCTTCCAGGAAGTCGCCATGCTCGGCAAGCTGCTCGATCGGGTAGCCGCGATGCAGCAGAACGCCTTCGTCGCCGTCGATATAGGTGATCTTCGATTCACAGGATGCAGTCGACGTAAACCCGGGATCGTAGGTGAAGGAAGCCGTGTTCTTGTAGAGGGCACCGATGTCGATGACGTCGGGTCCAACCGTGCCTTTTCGCACGGCGAGATCGACTGATTTGTCACCGATTTTGATTGTAGCGCTTTGATCCGTCATGCTGATCCTCCGGGGTGGCGGTGGCGCCGCAAAAGCGCCATAAGGGTTAAGCGTCCTAAGCGATAGCTATATGATCGCGAAGCTAATGCCAAGTTACCGTGATGCCATTTTGTGCATCGCGGCATCATCTTTTAGGCAGTGCAGCGATGAGCTAAATGCATATCAGAACACCATGATTTGACTGGACTTTTTGCTCCCGCGAATTTTCGTCTTATTTCAATCGATTATTGTTTGCTCGTTTTGATTTCAGGTTGCATTCTGCCGGTATCCGGGGGCGGGTCCAGGCGATTATGGCAGGGTTAGAGACAAGAGAACGACAAGAGCAATCCATTGATGAAAAGATGGATTTTGCTGGCATTGCCCCGCGCGCCATTGTGACGCAATCGGCTCGGACCCAGGTTGCGATCCCATTTCGATGGCGATTGGTGACTGTTGCGAACCGATACGTCGGGTCGTCGATGCGTATGGCCACCGAAGAGGCCGGCCACGGTCTCCTCATCCTCTTCTCTCCGGTCTTCCTTGGTGCAGGTGCCGCGACCTGGTTTCTTGCGGCCTCGGACTTTCCGGCCGTGTCGCTCGGTCTCTGCCTGCTTGTTCTCCTTATTGCCGTTGCGCTCTGCGGTTATGCCCGGACGAAACTGCAGGCGACGCTGCTTGCTCTACTTCTTTTTGCCGGTGGAATGCTCTCCGCGCAGATCGAAACATGGCGGGCAAAGACCCTGATCCTCGATTCAGCCGTAACGACAACGGTGACCGGCCGGATCGAACGCCGAGAAGGCGATGGCCAAGGGCGCTGGCGTTATATTCTTGACGTCACCGGTACGGATGCTCCTGAGATCAAGCGTCCGCCCGAACGCATCTCCGTGCTGGTCCGCGGAGCCACCCAGCCGTTCGAACTCGGCGACGTCATCGAGGGCAGGGCGCGTCTCACGCCTCCGGCGGGACCGGCGCTCCCCCACCTCAATGATTTTGCCTTCAGTGCCTATTTTAACGGCATTGGTGCCAACGGCTTCTTCTACGGAGCACCGAAGAGGGTTGCGGAACAGCCGGAGCGAGCGAGTTTGGTCGGTGAGGCCATTCTGGAGTCGCTCTACCGCCTGAGAAGCGGCATCGGCGATCGGATCCGCTCCACACTACCAGGCGACACCGGCGCCTTTGCCGCCTCCCTTGTCACGGACGAGAGACGGGCGATCTCGGATGAAACGACGGAGGCGCTGCGGCAGTCCGGCCTTGCGCATATCATCGCGATCTCCGGCCTCAACATGGCGCTTTCCGCTGGCATCTTCTTTGTCGGGCTGCGCGTCATTCTCAGCCTTTTTCCCGGCATTGCCCAGGCGTGGCCAACCAAGAAGATCGCGGCGGCCGGTGCGCTTGCTGCGGTGACGGCCTACTATTTGAT
Source organism: Rhizobium sp. 1399 (assembly GCF_031455475.1). Classification (NCBI taxonomy): domain Bacteria; kingdom Pseudomonadati; phylum Pseudomonadota; class Alphaproteobacteria; order Hyphomicrobiales; family Rhizobiaceae; genus Rhizobium; species Rhizobium sp. 1399. Next base: position 40,060 of record NZ_JAVDSU010000018.1, read on the forward strand.
CTCGGGTTTTGCCGTTTCCGCCGAACGTGCCTTCATCATGATGGCGATTATGCTGGTTGCGGTCTTCTTCGACCGGCCGTCGATCAGTCTCAGAAACGTGGCGCTATCCGCTCTCGTGATCCTCGCGGTCTCGCCATCGGAGGTGCTGGGGCCGAGTTTCCAGATGTCCTTTGCCGCAACACTTGCACTGGTCGCCGGCTACGACCTCTGGAAGGGGCGGCCGATGCGGGAGAATGCCTTTGCCAAGCTGCCGATCATGAAGCCCTTCTTCATGGTTGGTGGCTTCTTCGGTGGCGTTTTCCTGACGTCGCTGATCGGTGGTTTCTCGACGGCGCTGTTTTCGATCGAGCATTTCCACCGGCTGACTGCCTATGGCCTGCCGGCAAATCTCGCGGCCATGCCGGTCATCACCTTCATCGTCATGCCGGCCGGGATGCTGGCAATGCTGCTGATGCCGTTTGGTCTGGACGGCTGGCTATGGCCGGTGGCAGGCTTCGGGCTTGATCTGGTGATCACCATCGCAAAGGCAGTAGCGGGGTGGGGCGGCAACATAGATGTAGGCCGCTTGCCCGGCTGGTATTTCCCGACCGCCGTTTTCGGATTTCTGCTGCTGACCCTGCTCAGAACCCGGCTGCGGCACATGGGAACGGCAATTGTCGCGGTCTCGACGCTCGCTGTTGTTCTTCTTCCATCGGAGGCGATGCCCGATATCGCTATCTCCGAAGATGGCGGCCTGGTCGCTATAGTCGATGGAGAGGCGATGGCTTCGAACCGTGAAAAGCCGCCCGCCTTCATCTTCGAACAATGGCAGAGGGCCCTTGCCGTCGAAGAGCATCAGAAGCCGGTTATGCTTCAAGCTGCCAAGGCGCCCACTGCGCCTGATGGTCAAAGACTGCAACTGTCACCCGACCAACAGAATGAAGCCAGAGAGGCAATGAGACAGGCAGTCGCCATTAGCCCGCCGTCACGCTTCTCCTGCCTGAAGGGCGCCTGGTGCACCACTTTGCTCGTCAATGGGAAGAAACTGACCGTCATCGAAAATGCTGCCTATCTCGGACCAGCCTGCGATACGGCCGACATTGTCGTGACCCCCGTCCGATTGCGCTTCGACCGCTGTCGTTCCGGCGCGCTGCTCTTTACCGGCGAGACGCTGCGCAAGACAGGTTCTGTCGAACTTCGATTCACCGATAAGGGAGTTGAGGTCGCAACCGCATTCGACACATTGGGGCGACCCTGGATGCGCCACCGCGCCTATGATTGGCGCAGTAACACATTCGCAGACGCCAATCTGTCACCGGTCAGTGATAGCGGCGAATGAGGCCGACGAGCTTGCCCTGGACCTTGACGCGATCCGGCGGAAAGATGCGGGTCTCGTAAGCAGGGTTTGCTGCCTCGAGCGCAATCGATGCGCCCTTGCGGCGGAAACGCTTGAGCGTTGCTTCCTCGTCATCGACGAGCGCGACGACGATATCACCCGGATTGGCTGTGCTGCCATTGCGGATGATGACCGTGTCGCCATCGAAGATGCCGGCTTCGATCATCGAGTCGCCGCGAACTTCCAGCGCATAATGTTCACCGGAGCCAAGCATATCGGCGGGAACGGTGATGTCATGCGTATTGTTCTGGATTGCCGAGATCGGAACACCGGCGGCGATGCGGCCCATGACAGGAACGGAGACCGCATTGCCGTTATCGGCAGCGGGTGCTGGCTTCGCCGAGGCAGGAGGCGCCACGGGCTGGGGCTTGCCGAGGCTGCCCTCGATGACGCTCGGTGAAAAGCCGCGCCGAGGCTGCAGGCTTGGGCTGTAGGCTTCCGGCAGTTTGATGACTTCGAGCGCGCGCGCCCGGTTCGGAAGCCGGCGAATGAAGCCGCGTTCTTCGAGCGCCGTGATCAGCCGGTGAATACCGGATTTCGAGGCCAGATCCAGTGCGTCCTTCATCTCGTCGAAAGACGGTGGAACGCCTGACTCCTTCATCCTTTCATGAATGAAAAGAAGGAGTTCCTGTTGTTTGCGCGTGAGCATGGCGTCTCCCCAGTCTTGAAACAAATCCAGAACGGACACTATATGTTCCATATGTGTTCCGCAAGTAGCTAAATTTTCGTAAAACTTCTGTTCAATCTGTCGAGAATTTGATTTTTATCGCCCTTAGGCCTGTCTGGCCTTGTTTCACGAGACCTGCTGAAGCACATCTCCTTGTCACTGCTGGGAGAAGAACCGATGAGCCAAGACACGCTTCCGATCGATCATCTCGTTTTGCCGGTTACCGATATCGACCTAGCCCGCGAAAGGCTGGGCAAGCTGGGCTTTACCGTCGCGCCTGATGCCCGCCATCCCTTCGGCACGGAGAATGCCTGTGTTTTCTTTGCCGACAAAACCTATATCGAGCCGCTCGGTGTCGCGAGCGTCGAGGAGAGCGAGGTGACGGCACGTGAGGGCAATGTCTTCACGGCTCGCGATCAGGCTTTCCGCTTCCGCTGCGGCAGCGAGGGACTGTCCGCCATCGCCTTCGCCACCGCGGATGCAAAGCACGAACATGCTCGATTCGTGAAGGGCAGCATCAGTGCCGGTTCTGTGCTGCAGTTCGAACGCCCTGTGAAAATGCCGGATGGCACGGAGAGCATTGCCGGCTTCCGGCTCGCCTTCGCTGCCGACCTCCGGGCACCGGATTTCTTTCTCTTCGCTGTCGAGCGCATCAACCCGCTTCCTGCCGACCGCAACGTGCTGGAGACCCACGCCAATGGCGTGACAGGCATTGCCGAGATCGCGCTCGCAGCCCCCGAGCCGACAGCCTTCGGCGACTTCGTTCGCTCGGCGGCAAAAGCCGCTTCTGCTGGCGATACGAGTTTCGGGCTGGAGGTGCTTACCGGAAACGCAAAGATCAGCCTGATGACCCCGCAGGGGCTGGAGGCCTATTTCGATCTGGCGACGCCGGATATCGATCGCGGCCTGCGCGGCCGGGCAATCCTCTTTGCGGTTGGCGATCTGGCCGTGACAGAAGCGCATTTGGCTGCTAACGGGGTGACCTATACACGCAAGGGCAACCGTATTCTGGTGAAGCCCGCGCCCGGTCAGGGCGTGCTCTTCGCTTTCGAGGAAACATCATGAGCTCTACTACGAACTCCGTTGTGACGGTCGGCGAAGGCGCCGGCAAGGTCACCTTCTCCAATGCTGCACGTCTGTCGCTGATTGCCGGCGCTTGCGAAATGGAAAGTCGCGACCATGCGTTCATGGTTGCCGGCACGTTGAAGGAACTGTGCACCAAGCTCGGCATCGGGCTCGTCTATAAGACCTCGTTCGACAAGGCGAACCGCTCTTCCCTGTCGAGCAAACGCGGTGTCGGCCTTGAGAAGGGGCTGGAGGTTTTTGCCGATCTAAAGAAGGAACTCGGCATTCCGGTTCTGACCGACATCCACACTGAAGAACAGTGCGCTGAAGTGGGCAAGGTTGTCGACATCCTGCAGATACCGGCCTTCCTGTCTCGTCAGACGGATCTCCTGGTGGCTGCGGCAAAGACCGGCCGCGTTATCAACGTCAAGAAGGGCCAGTTCCTGGCGCCCTGGGACATGAAGAACGTGCTCGGCAAGCTCAATCAGAGCGGCAATCCGAACATCTTGCTGTGCGAGCGCGGCGCTTCCTTCGGTTATAATACGCTGGTCTCCGACATGCGTTCCCTGCCGATCATGGCAGCAACCGGCGCCCCCGTTATTTTCGACGCCACGCATTCAGTCCAGCAGCCCGGCGGGCAGGGGGGAACCTCCGGCGGAGAGCGGCAGTTCGTGGAGACGCTGGCCCGTGCAGCCGTGGCCGTCGGCGTCGCCGGGGTCTTTATCGAAACCCATCAGGATCCGGATAACGCGCCCTGCGACGGGCCGAACATGGTCTATCTCAAGGACATGCCACGGCTTCTCGAGAAGCTTCTCGCCTTCGACGCGATCGCCAAGGCCGCCTGAACGACAGGCAGCATCAGGCTGCCGCGCGGGGCGGGCGCCTTTCCTCCAATGCGAAGCGGGAGAGCATGCGCCCGAGATGGGACGCCTCGTTGCCGAGTTCCTGGCAGGCGGCGTTCGTCTCCTCGACCATCGCCGCATTCTGCTGTGTCACCTGATCCATACGGTTGACGGCAGCGTTGACCTCGACGAGCGCGACCGACTGTTCCGAAGACGAGCGCACGATCGCTTCGATTAGTGCCGTCACCTGCAGCACCTGGCGGTCGATATCGCCGAGTGCCTCGCCGGTGCGGTTGACAAGTGCCACGCCTGCGGAAACCTGCCGCGACGACGTCTCGACGAGAAGCTTGATCTCCTTGGCGAGATTGGCGGAGCGGCCGGCGAGCTCGCGGACTTCCTGAGCTACGACGGCAAAGCCTTTCCCTGCGTCTCCGGCGCGTGCTGCCTCGACGCCCGCGTTGAGCGCCAAAAGATTGGTCTGAAAGGCGATCTCATCGATGGCGTTGATAATATCGCCGATCCTGACCGCTGATTCCTCGATCTTCTCCATGGCGGTCACCGCTTCGCAAACAATCTCGGCGGAACGTGCCGCACTCTCCTTCGTTGCCGACATCATCGCATTGGCTTCCTGGGCTCGCTCCGATGAGGTCTTCACCGTGACCGTGATCTGATCCAGCGCCGAAGCCGCCTGTTCGAGCGAGGCGGCCTGGTTCTCGGTGCGCTGTGCCAGATCATTGGTGCTAAGTGCGATTTCGCGCGAACTGTCGCCGACCGTATTCGTGGCGGCATAAATGTCCTTCATGGCATCGGAAAGAATGATGATGCTGGTATTGAAGGTCTCGCGAAGCTTTTCATAAGTGTTGGCGAACTGCTCGTTGAGACGCACGGTCAGGTCGCCGCGCGAAAGCCGCTCCAGGCCGGCACTCAGGCTTTCGATGACGCGCTGGCGTGTGGCATTCTCCACGCTCTTCGATGCGTCGAGTTCGGCATTGCGGCGCATCTGTGCCTGCCGTTCCTCGTCCTGGTGCGCGCGGATGGCGTTCCGTTCTTCTGCCGATTCGCGAAAGACCGTGACCGCGCGCGCCATTTCTCCGATTTCGTCGGATCGTCTGACATAGGGAACTTCGCGGGAATAGTCGCCGCTCGCGAGGACCGCCATGTAGTCGCGCATCGCCGATAGCGGCACGATCGCGCGCCGGCGGAACATGTAGAGCCCGGCAACGATGAGCACGAAGGAAAGCGCAGCGGCAGATAGCGTAACGGCGGAGAGCAGTTCCGTCTGTTCGGCCGCCTGCTTTTCGGCATCAGCCTGGAAGGCGTTCGCCATCGCCACGAGCTCGTTCACGGCCTTTTCGTGAACATGAAAATTCGTTGCAAGCTTGAGGAGCGCCGGTTCGACGGCGGCCTTGTCGCCCTTGAGTATTGCAGGCACCGCCTCCTCATCCATGACTTGCCAGAAGGCGTCGCCCCTGACGAGAACGTCATCGAGAAGTTTGCGCTTGAGATCGGCGCTGAGCGGCGTTTCTGACCAATATTTGCGGCGGTCTTCATAAGCCGGCTTCAGAACCGTTCGGATGCGTTCGATATTGGCCGTTGCCGAGGCCGGCTGCTCGACGGCTTCGAGCGCAAGCATATAGGGTTCGATGACATAGAGCGGCGGCGGGAGAATATCGGCGACGAGATCCTTGCCATAGATGATCTGCTTATACATCAGTCCGTTCACGCGAAGCATGTTGAAAGCGTAATTCTGCAAGCCGATGGAGGTCACCAGTCCGAGGATGACAACGGCACCGAAAATGGCAAGGCTGCGTGCAATATTGAGTTTCATCTGTGCCTCATATGAAATGCCGCCAAGAGAGTCGATAAAATCCCGTACTGGTTGTTTTTTGAGGGCGCCACAGCTGTTCATTCCAGCCGTTCCGTATTTGCCTGAGTGGCCGGAACGACTGACTTTTGAGGGCCTCTCCCAAGCTTTCAAAATTAAACCGGGATGGTTACCGAAGGCTGAAATCAAAGGGCGGGAAGCCGTCCAAAATTGGGGCTGTTGCAGGAATTTTCAGCCGTGGGTTGCTGCCAACGATGGTGGCTTGCCAACATTCCGCCCGGATAAACAGTTTATCGTCTTTCGATGGATGGGATATGCTGGCCGGCGACTGCCGTTCCCTTCAAAACCCTGACATGATTGTGCTATAGGCCACGTCTGATGCGCTGCCCGAACGTGCAAAATTGCGGCATTGTAATTTGCGCACCTTCGATTAAGACGGTTTCAAACGATTTATCCACCCACCGAGCAGGAAAAAACCATGACTGCAATTACCGATATCATCGCCCGCGAGATTCTCGATAGCCGTGGTAACCCCACCGTCGAAGTCGATGTCTATCTCGAAGACGGCAGCATGGGCCGTGCGGCTGTTCCCTCGGGTGCCTCGACCGGCGCGCATGAAGCCGTCGAACTACGTGACGGCGGCAAGCGTTACCTCGGCAAGGGTGTCGAAAAGGCCGTCGAAGCCGCCAACACCGAGATCTTCGACGCCATCGGCGGCATCGACGCTGAAAACCAGATCCAGATCGACAAGATCATGATCGAGCTCGACGGTACGCCGAACAAGTCGCGCCTCGGGGCCAACGCCATCCTCGGCGTTTCGCTCGCTGTTGCCAAGGCCGCCGCGGAGGCTTCCGGCCTGCCGCTCTACCGTTATGTTGGTGGCGCTTCGGCCAGCCTGCTACCGGTTCCTATGATGAACATCATCAACGGTGGCGCACATGCCGACAACCCGATCGATTTCCAGGAATTCATGATCCTGCCGGTTGGCGCAGACTCGATCCGTGAAGCTGTCCGCATGGGCTCGGAAGTCTTCCATACGCTGCGCAAGGAACTCGCCGCCCAGGGCCACAACACTAATGTCGGCGACGAAGGCGGTTTTGCCCCGGGCCTGAAGAGCGCTCCGGAAGCCCTCGACTTCATCATGAAGTCGGTTGAGAAAGCCGGCTACAAGCCGGGCGAGGACATCTATCTCGGCCTCGATTGCGCCTCGACGGAATTCTTCAAGGACGGCAAGTATGTGATGGAGGGCGAAGGTCGCACGCTCGAACCGGGCGCAATGGCCGAATACCTCGCCGAACTCGTCGGCAAGTACCCGATCATTTCCGTCGAAGACGGCATGGCAGAAGACGATTGGGAAGGCTGGAAGACACTGACCGATCTCGTCGGCAAGAAGTGCCAGCTCGTCGGCGATGACCTTTTCGTCACCAACTCGGCTCGCCTGCGCGACGGTATCCGCATGGGCGTCGCCAACTCGATCCTCGTCAAGGTTAACCAGATCGGCTCGCTGACGGAAACGCTCGATGCCGTCAACACCGCGCACAAGGCGGCCTACACTGCCGTGATGTCGCACCGCTCGGGCGAAACAGAAGATTCCACGATCGCCGATCTCGCAGTTGCCACCAACTGCGGCCAGATCAAGACCGGCTCGCTGTCGCGCTCGGATCGCCTTGCCAAATACAACCAGCTGATCCGCATCGAAGAAGGTCTCGGCCCGCAGGCTCAGTATGCCGGCCGCTCCATCATCCGCGGCTAATACGAACTGATAAATCAGTCATTTGGAACCCGCGCTCCGGCGCGGGTTTTTTGTTGAGTCTGCCCGTGATGGGCTTTGAGTCAACGAACGGTTAATCTCTGCGCGGTAAATTGAAACGATTGGTAATGCGTTAGAGCATGCGTGTATGTGGACAAAGCATCATAAGAAGAGAAAGACTGGCCGCTTCGTCATTCCGGCCATGACGGTCGCCTTCCTTTCCTATTTCGGTTATCATTGCATTCACGGTGACTATGGTCTGCGTGCGACGGAGGCGTTCGAGCGTCAGCGTGTCGCGCGTGAGAAGGAATTGGCTGTGCTGAAGGTTAAGCGTGAGCATCTGGAGGCGCAGGTAGCGCTCCTGAGTGACGGCTCGCTGGACAAGGATATGCTCGACGAAAAGGCGCGATATCAGCTCAACATGTCGCGCGCGGATGAGATTGTCATTTACAATCACTACCGCAATTAACCGAATTTTGGTTAATCAAAAATTCCTGTTATTTATCAATAATTTACCTGCGAATATGAGCCATGCAATTATGGCATTGCTGTGGTCATTTTTCTTCCCTATGGTACGCGCCACCTGAGAACCGATAAACCCATAGGGAGGGTTGAATGGCGTTGCGCAAAACCGCGACCGTTTCCAGCCGCAAAAACAGTGCGAAATCCGCAGCCAAGGCATCGAACGGTGGTCCTATCGCCGATTTCGATCGCGACGAGGAGCTGAAGGCCTATCGCGAGATGCTGCTCATCCGCCGTTTCGAGGAGAAGGCGGGCCAGCTTTACGGCATGGGCTTCATCGGTGGTTTCTGTCACCTTTACATCGGCCAGGAAGCTGTCGTTGTCGGCATGCAGATGGCGCAGAAGGAAGGCGATCAGGTCATCACCGCCTATCGCGACCACGGTCATATGCTGGCCACCGGCATGGAAGCACGCGGCGTCATGGCTGAGCTGACGGGGCGTCGCAACGGCTATTCCCACGGGAAGGGCGGTTCGATGCACATGTTCTCCAAGGAGAAGCATTTCTACGGCGGTCACGGCATCGTCGGCGCGCAGGTGTCGCTCGGCACCGGTCTCGCCTTCGCCAACCGGTATCGCGGCAACAACTCTGTCTCGATTGCCTATTTCGGCGACGGTGCTGCCAACCAGGGTCAGGTCTACGAGAGCTTCAACATGGCTGCTCTCTGGAAGCTGCCGATCATCTACATCGTCGAAAACAACCGTTATGCCATGGGCACGTCGACGGCTCGCGCGACGGCTCAGTCGAACTATTCGCTTCGCGGTTCCGGCTTCGGTATCCCGGGCGTCCAGGTTGACGGCATGGACGTTCGCGCCGTCAAAGCTGCTGCCGATGAGGCGCTCGAGCACTGCCGCTCGGGCAAGGGCCCGATCATCCTTGAAATGCTGACCTATCGCTACCGCGGCCACTCCATGTCGGACCCGGCGAAGTACCGCACCAAGGAAGAAGTGCAGAAGATGCGCTCGGAGCAGGACCCGATCGAGCAGGTTCGCCTGCGCGTGATGGAAAAGGGCTGGGCGACCGAAGACGATCTGAAGGCGATCGACAAGGAAGTCCGCGATATCGTCGCCGACAGTGCCGATTTCGCCCAGGCCGATCCGGAGCCGGATGCATCCGAGCTCTACACCGACATTCTGCTCTAATCGGGGAGGGAACCCATGCCTATCGATATCCTCATGCCCGCCCTCTCTCCGACGATGGAAGAAGGCACGCTGTCCAAGTGGCTCAAGAATGAAGGCGACAAGGTCACGTCCGGTGACGTGATTGCTGAAATCGAAACCGACAAGGCGACGATGGAAGTCGAAGCCGTCGATGAAGGCGTCATCGGTAAGCTGCTGGTTCCGGCAGGCACCGAAAACGTCAAGGTGAATGCCAAGATCGCCATCCTGCTGCAGGACGGCGAATCCGCCGACGCGATTTCCGCCGCTCCGGCTGCCGCTCAGCCGGCTCCGGCCGTCGCGGCGCCTGCTGCCCAGGAAGAAAAGCCGGCGGCAGCTGCTGCTCCGGTACCGGCCGAGCCCAAGTCTTTTGTGCCGAACGACCCGGAAATTCCCGCCGGTACCGAGATGGTGTCGATGACGGTGCGCGAAGCCCTTCGTGACGCCATGGCCGAAGAAATGCGCGCCGATGACAACGTCTTCGTCATGGGCGAGGAAGTTGCCGAATACCAGGGCGCCTACAAGGTCACCCAGGGTCTTCTGCAGGAATTCGGCGCTCGCCGCGTTATCGACACGCCGATCACCGAACACGGCTTCGCCGGCGTCGGCGTCGGTGCTGCCATGGCCGGCCTGAAGCCGATCGTCGAGTTCATGACCTTCAACTTCGCCATGCAGGCGATCGACCAGATCATCAACTCGGCTGCCAAGACGCTCTATATGTCGGGCGGCCAGATGGGTGCCCCGATCGTTTTCCGCGGCCCGAACGGTGCTGCTGCCCGCGTCGGCGCCCAGCACAGCCAGGATTACGCCGCCTGGTATAGCGCGATCCCCGGCCTGAAGGTTGTCATGCCCTACACGGCATCCGACGCCAAGGGTCTGCTCAAGGCCGCGATCCGTGACCCGAACCCGGTCGTCTTCCTCGAAAACGAAATTCTCTACGGTCAGCATTTCGATGTACCGAAGCTCGATAATTTCGTTCTGCCGATCGGCAAGGCCCGCATCCACCGCCCGGGCAAGGATGTCACCGTCGTCTCCTTCGGCATCGGCATGACCTATGCGACGAAGGCGGTTGCTGAACTCGAAAAGCTCGGCATCGATGTCGAACTGATCGATCTGCGCACGCTTCGCCCGATGGATCTTCCGACCGTGATCGAATCGGTCAAGAAGACAGGCCGTCTGGTCACCGTCGAAGAAGGTTATCCGCAGAACTCCGTCGGCACCGAAATCGCCACCCGCGTCATGCAGCAGGCCTTCGATTACCTCGATGCGCCGGTCCTGACGATTGCCGGCAAGGACGTTCCGATGCCTTACGCCGCCAATCTCGAGAAGCTCGCGCTTCCGAATGTCGGCGAAGTGGTCGATGCGGTGAAAGCCGTTTGCTACAAATAAGGGGAGGGCCTTTCGATGCCGATCAATATCACGATGCCCGCCCTCTCTCCGACCATGGAAGAAGGCAATCTGGCCAAGTGGCTGGTCAAGGAAGGCGATAAGGTCAAGTCCGGCGATGTGATCGCCGAGATCGAAACCGACAAGGCGACGATGGAAGTCGAAGCCATCGACGAAGGCACTGTTGCCAAGCTCGTCGTTCCGGCCGGCAGCGAAGGCGTGAAGGTCAACGCCCTGATCGCCGTTCTCGCCGCCGATGGCGAAGATGTCGCCGCCGCCGCGAGCGGTGCCGGCTCCGCCGCTCCGGCGCCGAAGGCTGCTGCTGCTCCGGCACCAGCCGAAGCACCGAAGGCTGAGGCAGCACCCGCTCCGGCACCGGTGGCTCCGGCCGCTGCCCCGGCTGCCACCTCCTCGGCTGGCGCGCGCACATTCTCGTCGCCGCTTGCCCGCCGTCTCGCCAAGGAAGCCGGTATCGATATTTCTGCCGTTGCCGGCACCGGCCCGCATGGCCGTGTCGTCAAGAGTGATGTCGAAGCTGCTGCTGCCGGTGGTGGCGCCAAGGCTGCTCCGGCTGCTGTTGCTGCCCCGCAGGCTGCTGCACCGGCTCCGGCCGCTGCCGCTCCGAAGGGCGCTTCGGATGAAGCCGTGCTCAAGCTCTTCGAGCCGGGCTCCTACGAGCTCGTGCCGCATGACGGGATGCGCAAGACGATTGCCCGTCGCCTCGTCGAATCCAAGCAGACCGTTCCGCACTTCTACGTTTCGGTCGATTGCGAACTCGACGCGCTGATGGCGCTGCGTGCCCAGCTGAACGACGCCGCTCCCCGCAAGGACGGCGCTCCGGCCTACAAGCTTTCGGTCAACGACATGGTCATCAAGGCCATGGCTTTGGCACTGCGCGACATTCCGGATGCCAACGTCTCCTGGACCGAAAATGCCATGGTCAAGCACAAGCATGCCGATGTCGGCGTGGCTGTCTCGATCCCTGGCGGCCTGATCACCCCGATCGTCCGCAAGGCTGAGGAGAAGACGCTGTCGACCATCTCCAACGAGATGCGCGATCTCGGCAAGCGCGCGAAAGATCGCAAGCTGAAGCCTGAGGAATATCAGGGCGGCACGACCTCGGTCTCCAACATGGGCATGATGGGCGTGAAGAACTTCGCAGCCGTCATCAACCCGCCGCATGCGACCATCCTCGCAGTCGGCGCGGGGGAGCAGCGCGTCATCGTCAAGAAGGGCGAAATGGCGATTGCTACGGTCATGACCGTGACGCTCTCGACTGACCATCGTTGCGTTGACGGTGCTCTCGGTGCTGAGTTGCTGCAGGCCTTCAAGGGCTACATCGAAAATCCGATGGGCATGCTGGTCTAAGCAGGACGCGGGAGGGCGGACATGACGAAGACTGTTCTTTGCTATGGTGACTCGCTGACTTGGGGCTATGACGCCGTCACGATCGGCCGTCATGCCTACGAAAACCGCTGGCCGAGCGTGCTTCAGGCAACGCTCGGAAGCGGAGTTCGCGTCATCGCGGAAGGCCTGAACGGCCGCACCACCGCCTTTGACGACCATCTTGCCGATTGCGATCGCAATGGCGCACGCATTCTGCCGACTGTTCTGCAGACGCATGCGCCGCTCGATCTCGTTATCCTGCTGCTCGGCACCAACGACATGAAGCCGGTCGTTGCCGGCTCGGCCTTTGCCGCGTGCCAGGGCATCGGCCGTCTGGTGCGGCTGATCCGCAATCATGCCTGGCCCTTCGAATTCGATGGGCCGGAGATCCTGATCGTGGCGCCGCCGGCAATCTGCGCGACGGGCAATGTGCCCTTCGCGGCATCGTTCCCCGGTGGCATCGAGGAATCGGCAAAGCTTCCGACGCTTTACCGTGATCTCGCTGATGAACTCGGCTGCGGCTTCTTCGACGGCAATTCCGTCGCCAAGACGACGCCGATCGACGGTATTCACCTCGATGCGGAGAATACGCGTGCGCTCGGTCGCGGCCTTGAGCCCATCGTGCGGATGATGCTGGGCCTCTGACGATGACTGCCTTTCTCGCTCTCCGACGGGCCTCCCGCCGAGATGCGTCGGAACTGGCGATCCTGGCGGATATTGCTTCTCACGGCTTTGCCTCGTGGCTCTGGTTTGCCGATGTCGCAAGCGGCATGAGCGATACACCGCTGGAGCGGGGCCGGCTGAAGATGAGCGACGAGGCGCTCGGCGGCTGGAAGAACGCCGTCATCGGCGAGGCCTATGACGAGATCGCCGGAATGGCGATCGGTTATGAGGTGGATGAAGGCATACGTGATCTCGAAGCGCGGCATCCGGCCATAGAGCCGATGCTGGCGATGCAGAGATCGGTGATCGGACACTGGTTCATTGGCAGTCTCGCGGTCTATCGCCATATGCGCGGTATCGGCATCGGCAAGAGGCTTCTGGAAGATCAGCTCGCAAGGGCGGACGGGCTGCCGGTCAGCTTGATCACGTCGGATAGTAACGAAGCGGCTCTGTCGCTTTACAGAAGAAACGGATTTTCGGAAGCGGCGCGCATGAATGCCGTGCCGCTCTTCGATAACAGCAAAAAGCACGCATGGGTTCTCATGACCCGAGCGGGAGCGTAACAAAGGCAGGAAAGCAATGGCTCAATCCTACGACGTCATCGTCATCGGTTCCGGTCCCGGCGGCTATATCGCCGCCATTCGCGCCGCGCAGCTCGGCCTCAAGGTCGCCTGCGTCGAGCGCGAACATCTCGCCGGCATTTGCTCCAACTGGGGCTGCATTCCGACCAAGGCGCTGCTGCGCTCGGCTGACGTCCTGCATACCGCCCAGCACGGCAAGGATTACGGACTGGTGCTGGATGGCACGATCAAGCCCGATATCAAGGCGATCGTCACCCGTTCGCGCGGTATTGCGCATCGCATGAACAACGGCGTCGGCTTCCTGTTCAAGAAGAACAAGGTTGATGTCATCTGGGGTGAGGCAAAGATCACCAAGCCCGGCGAGATCGTGGTTTCCAAGACGACGAAAAAGCCGATGGAGCCGATGGGTCCGGTGCCGAAGAACGCGCTCGGCGAAGGCACCTATACTGCCAAGCACATCATCGTTGCGACCGGCGCTCGTCCGCGTGCCCTGCCGGGCATCGAGCCGGATGGCAAGCTGATCTGGACCTATTTCGAGGCAATGAAGGCCGACGAACTGCCGAAGTCTCTGCTCGTCATGGGCTCGGGCGCGATCGGCATTGAATTTGCAAGCTTCTATCGCACCATGGGCGTCGACGTCACCGTCGTCGAAATCATGAGCCAGGTCATGCCGGTCGAGGATGCGGAAATCTCCGCTCTAGCCAAGAAGCAGTTCGAGCGTCAGGGCATGAAGATCCATCTGGAGGCCAAGGTCGCCAAGGTGGAGAAGGGCGCAAATTCGATCACTGCCACCATCGAGAAGAAAGACGGAACGACGGAAACGATCACTGCAGACCGCATGATTTCGGCCGTCGGCGTGCAGGCCAATGTCGAAGGCATCGGCCTCGAGGCTGTCGGCGTGAAGACCGATCGTGGCTTCATCGTCATCGACGGCTATGGCAGGACCAATGTGCCTGGCATCTACGCGATCGGCGACGTTGCCGGCCCGCCGCTGCTGGCCCACAAGGCCGAGCATGAAGGCGTCGTCTGTGTCGAGAAGATTGCCGGCCTGCCGAACGTTCATCCGATGGACAAGCTCAAGATCCCGGGCTGCACCTACTGCAATCCGCAGGTCGCATCTGTCGGCCTGACCGAGGCTAAGGCCAAGGAGTTGGGCCGCGATATCCGCGTTGGCCGCTTCCCTTTCAGCGCCAACGGCAAGGCTGTCGCGCTCGGCGAAGACCAGGGTCTGGTCAAGACGATCTTCGACAAGAAGACCGGTGAACTGCTCGGCGCCCACATGGTCGGCGCCGAAGTCACTGAACTCATCCAGGGCTTCGTGGTCGCCATGAACCTGGAGACGACGGAAGAAGAACTGATGCATACGATCTTCCCGCATCCGACCATTTCGGAGACGATGAAGGAAAGCGTGCTCGATGCTTACGGCCGCGTTCTGAACGCTTGATAATTTCCTTTTGCGCCCTCTATCCCGGCGTGGCGAAACGCCATCGCCCGGGATGGAAAATCCATTCCCTCCCGGGGTGGAAAAAACGAAAGGAAATCATCATGTCTATGAGCACGCAGTCGCTTCTCATCTTTCTGCTGATCGGTCTGGTCGCGGGTTTTCTCGCAAGCTTGGTCGTCGGTGGGGGTGGGTTGATACGGTGCCTGCTCAGCGGCATCATCGGCGCGTTCGTGGGCGGGTTTTTGTTCAATGCACTGGGGATTTCTCTGGGCATTGAAAATGCATTGGTGGTTCAGATCATCCACGCCACCGTCGGCGCCATTGTCGTGGTGCTGATTGCAAGGGCGATAGCGTAGGGCAGAAACACGGGATGGAAGGCGTCGGCTGGATTTCGGCAATCATTATCGGTGGACTTGCGGGCTGGCTCGCGGGCAAGCTGATGGAAGCGCGTTACGGCATATTGCTGAACATTTTGCTCGGCATTGTCGGCTCGGTCGTCGCCACCGCCATCCTGGCACAGTTCCATATCGAGGTTGCCGGCGGACGGTTCGGCTACTTCGTGACGGGCTTCATTGGCGCCTGCCTGCTGATATTCTTCGCGCGACTGGTTCGAAGATAAAGTGCGAAGACAGGGCGCATTTCTTCAGATCGAAAGATTTGAATAAACGAACGATGCGCAATATGACAATCCGGGCCGCATGGGGCGGCGGAAAGTTGAACTGACATGGTCACCATTCTCGACACGATCAATCCAGACGCAAAGCGCGTACGCCATCCGGAAAAGGCGCATCGCCCGGATACGGAAGTCCTGCGCAAGCCGGACTGGATTCGTGTGAAGGCGCCGACCTCGAAAGGCTACGCCGAAACCCGCTCGATCGTGAAGGAGCACAAGCTCGTCACGGTCTGCGAAGAGGCGGGCTGCCCGAATATCGGCGAGTGCTGGGACAAGAAGCACGCCACCTTCATGATCATGGGCGAGATCTGTACGCGCGCCTGCGCCTTCTGCAACGTAGCGACCGGCAAGCCGAACGCGCTCGACATGGCGGAACCTGAGAATGTCGCCAAGGCCGTGAAGCAGATGGGCCTGAGCCACGTCGTCATCACCTCCGTCGACCGCGACGATCTGGAAGATGGCGGCGCCGAGCATTTCGAAAAGGTCATCTGGGCAATCCGCGCCGCTTCGCCGATGACGACGATCGAAATCCTGACGCCCGACTTCCTGAAGAAGCCTGGCGCGCTGGAACGCGTCGTCGCTGCCAAGCCCGACGTCTTCAACCACAATATGGAAACGGTTGCCGGCAACTATCTGACGGTTCGCCCGGGCGCCCGCTACTTCCATTCCATCCGCCTGCTGCAGCGCGTGAAGGAGCTCGATCCCACCATGTTCACCAAATCCGGTATCATGGTCGGCCTCGGTGAGGAGCGGAACGAGGTTCTCCAGCTCATGGACGATCTGCGCACCGCCGATGTCGACTTCCTGACGATCGGCCAGTACCTGCAGCCGACCCGCAAGCACCACAAGGTCGAGAGCTTCGTCACTCCGGAAGAGTTCAAGTCCTACGAGACGGTCGCTTACACTAAGGGCTTCCTGATGGTCGCTTCCAGCCCGCTGACGCGCTCCTCGCATCACGCCGGCGACGACTTCGCCCGCCTGAAGGCTGCGCGTGAGAAGAAGCTGCTGATGGCTGCCGAGTAAGAGCTTGCCACATGTGTTTAATAGGACCGCGGTGATTTTCGCCGCGGTTTTTCTTTGTTCGCGTCATTGTCATCATCAGGTCACGCGAAGCAGCTAGCCAGCACGCCGCTCTTCGCAACAGATCGGTCCGCGAAGGCGATCCTGTCGAAAGCGAGTTTGCCATGCATCAAGTGACGACGTCGCCTGAATCCGTGCGTGCAGTCTCCATTGCCGAAGCTGCCACCATTATTCCCCGTGCCGAGCGCATCCTGGTCTTCGGCTGCTCCGGCACCGGCAAGTCGACGCTTGCCCAGGCGCTCGCACGGCGATTCGGACTGACTTACGTCTCTATGGACCGCGACATCTTCTGGCTGCCCGGCTGGACGCTGCGTCCGCGGGAGGAATCCGTTCAGCGTATCCGCGATGCCGTTGCGGGCGAACGCTGGATCATGGACGGCAACAACCCAAGCACATTGCCGATCCGTCTGGCGCGCGCCGATATGGTGCTCTGGCGCCGCCCGGCGCGCAGCGTTTCCGTGCGCAGCGTGCTCGGGCGTTGGTGGAAATATCGCGGTCGGACCCGACCGGACATGGCACCGGGATGCCCTGAGCGGATCGACTTGCAATTCCTGAAATACATCTGGACGTTCGAAAAGCGGGAAGCGCCGAAATTCGCGGCGATGCTGGCAAGCCATGGCCGCGACATCCCGGTTCTGACGCTCAAGTCCTTCCAAGAGAGCGACGAATTGCTCTCCAGACTGCCGGCTGTGAACGAGTAAGAAGGAACTCGCAATGGAACGGCAATCGGACGAGGCAATCAACTATGTCGAGGACGCCTTTGCCGCCGGGCAGATTCGCGACGCGAGACGCATCTTGGTCATCGGCTGCTCGGGCGGCGGCAAGTCGACGCTTGCTCAGAAACTGGCGAACCATTTCGACCTGACCTAACTCTCGATCGACCGCGATATCCTCTGGCTGCCGGGCTGGGTGGAACGCAGCAGGGAGGAGCAGCGCCAGCGGATCGTCGAAAGGATTGCCCGCGAGCGCTGGATCATGGATGGCACCAATCCGTCCACTTTCGATATCCGCCTGCCGCGCACCGATATCGTCATCTGGGTGCGGATGCCGCGCCTGCTTTGCGTCTGGGGAGTTGTGACCCGCTGGCTGAAGCACATCGGCCGCACACGCCCGGAAATGGCACCCGGCTGCATCGAGAAAGTCGATTGGCAATTTCTGGAGTTCATCTGGACCTTCGAGAAGAAATTCTCGCCGCGCGTGACATCAGCCATTGCCGCCCACGGACCGCATGTGCCCGTTTTGCAGGTGAAATCCCGCCGCCAGATGCGAGCGCTTCTTGATCTTCTCGGTGTCCCGGCTTAACTGCGCTTCATGCCGCAATTCGAAACGCATCGCCCTGTCCCGCACACGCCCGACCAGATGTTCGACCTGGTGTCAGATGTCGAACATTATCCGGAATTTCTGCCGCTCTGCGAAGCCCTGTCGGTGAAGAACCGCAAGGAGCGCGACGGCAAGGAACTGCTGATCGCCGACATGACGGTCGGCTACAAGGCGATCCGCGAAACCTTCACGACCCAGGTCCTGCTCAACAGGGCCGAGCGCGTCATCGACGTCAAATATATCGACGGCCCGTTCCGCTACCTCGACAACCGCTGGCGGTTCGTCGAGGCGGAAGGCGGCGGCTGTACGGTCGATTTTTTCATCGACTATGAGTTCAAGAGCCGCATTCTCGGCGCGCTCATGGGGTCAATGTTCGACAGGGCTTTCCGCATGTTCACGGACGCCTTCGAAAAACGGGCGGCAACGATCTACGGCTGATAGTCAGCGATCGAAGAAATGGTCGAAGATCAGCGTCGCAGGATAGGCGTAGGAGCCACGGTCGATGAAGCTGTAGCGATAGAGGCAGCCCCTGAGCGCCGCGTTGTAGATCAGGCTGGTGGTATCAGGCGATCCGCGATAGCCCAGCGCTTCCGGCTGGCAGCGGCGGAGCGCATGGTCGTATTTGCGTAGCAGAACGGGATCCGAATCCACCCGCACGCCACCATAAACCTGATAGTTGGATGGTGCTTCAGCCGCCGAAACGCAGGCGAGGCTCAAGACGACACCGATGCATGCCAAGTATCTCATTTGACCGTTCCTTCAAAACCGGCTCTTGCCTACACGCGGCAGAAACTGAAATTCCTGCGCTTTGTTCCTTCACTCAATATCACGCAATTTCAATAACCATTTGAAGTGCCGTCCGGATTGTTGACAGGCGGATTTCCGTGCGGCCAATGTCGCCGTAAAGCATCTTACGATGGATGAGCTTACCCGAACGTGATTTCGCCGCAAGATGCACCAGCCCGACTGGCTTTTCCGGGGATCCGCCGCTGGGCCCGGCGATGCCTGTCACAGCGACCGCAAGGTCGGCGCGCGAGCGGAAGAGGGCGCCATGCACCATCTGCCGGGCTGTCTCCTCTGAAACCGCGCCGAAACGGATGAGCGTCTCTTCCTGCACGCCGAGCATCTGCATCTTGGCCACGTTCGTATAGGTCACGAAGCCACGGTCGACGACAGCGGATGATCCCGAAATTTCCGTGAGCGCGCCGGCAATCAGTCCGCCGGTGCAGGACTCTGCCGTCGATACCATCAGACCCGCAGCCGTGAAATTGTGGATGATGTTTTCCGCCATCGAAGTGATATCTGCGGGAAACAGGCTCATTGCTTCCTGCCTCCATAGACAACGGTTGCCGTTGCGATCGCGGCGATCCCTTCACGGCGGCCGACGAAACCGATCGTCTCGTTGGTGGTGGCTTTCACCGAGCAGCGCTCGATGTCGATGCCGAGGAATTCCGAAAGATTGGCGCGCATTGCTTCGCGATGCGGCCCGACCTTCGGCGCCTCTGCAATCAGCGAGACGTCCGCATTGGTGATGGTGCCGCCATGATCGCGCACGATCTTTGCGGCATGTTCGATGAAGATGCGGGAAGGGGCACCCTTCCATTGCGGATCGGACGGCGGGAAATGATCGCCGATATCGCCGGCGCCGCAAGTCGCCAGCAGCGCATCTGTCAGCGCATGCAGCGCCACATCGGCATCCGAATGGCCTTTGAGCTTCTGGTCATGCGGAATGAAGACGCCGCAGAGCGTCACGCCGTCGCCGGGCTCGAGCTGATGCACGTCATAACCGTTGCCAGTGCGCACATCCGGGATACGGGCGTTTGAGAGTTTATCGTCGGCCATGGCTATATCGCTTCTGACTGTCAGCTTGACGTTGGTCGGTGCGCCCTCGACGATGGTTACAGGAATATCGAGCCATTCGGCGATTGATGCATCGTCGGTGAAATCCGTCCTGCCGCTGGCGGCTGCCTTCTCATGCGCTTCGAGAATGGTGGCGAAATCGAAGGATTGCGGCGTCTGGGCCGCATAGAGCTGATCGCGCGGGATGGTCTTGACCACGATCCCGTCGCTTCCGGCCTGCTTCAGCGTGTCAGCGACCGGCGTTGCCGGAAGAACCGCGGGCGCGCCGGCCGAAAGCGTATCGGCGATCCGGTCTAGAAGCAGGTGATCGACGAAAGGGCGCACCGCGTCGTGGATCAGCACATGGCTGATGCCCTTATCCTTAAGGTGTCGCAGGCCGGCCAGCACCGACTGCTGTCGGGTCGCGCCGCCATGAACCGTCTCGATCGGCGTTGCGGAGATGACGTGCCGGGATGCTCTGGCAAAGAGGGCTTCGTCATCGGGGTGGATGACGACGACGATGTGCGTTGCCGCTTCCCATGTCATGAAGTTTTCAAGCGTATGAACGATAACCGGCTTGCCGCCGATCATCCGGTATTGCTTGGGGCCTTCCTCGTGTGATCCGGCGCGTTCGCCGCGGCCTGCCGCAACGACGACAATTCCAGCCGATATCGGTTGCTTAGTATGCATTTGCAGCATAAATCCCTGAAATATGCGGAATGGATGTCAGTTGCTCTATCGTCTTGCTCGGACCTTTTCCAGCATTTGCCCAAAAAATATCAATTCGGTCTCGACCCTCTTGGCAAGCCGTAGAACTATGGCTAAAAATAATGCAGTTACATGGTGTGCCTGAAAGATAATCATTTGATTTCCAAGGACCTCGCAGCGCCTTTCCGAATCGGACCCGTGTCCGTGCGGAACCGCGTTGTGCTTGCGCCGATGTCGGGTGTCACGGATATGCCGTTCCGCGAACTTGCCTGGCGCCATGGTGCGGGCCTCGTTGTCACCGAAATGGTAGCAAGCCGGGAACTGGTGAATGATACCGCCGAATCCTGGGCGCGCCTGCGGGCTGCCGGTTTCCGCCCGCATATGGTGCAGCTCGCCGGTCGTGAGGCGCACTGGATGGCCGAAGCCGCCAAGATCGCCGCCCATCATGGCGCCGATATCATCGACATCAACATGGGCTGCCCGGCCAAGAAGGTCATCGGCGGTTATTCCGGTTCGGCGCTGATGCGCGATCCGGATCATGCGCTTGAGCTCATCGAGGCGACCGTCAAGGCAGTCGATATCCCCGTCACGCTGAAAATGCGCCTCGGCTGGGACGAGAATTCCATCAACGCACCACATATTGCCAAACGCGCCGAGGAGACTGGCGTCCAGCTCATCACCATCCACGGCCGCACCCGCATGCAGTTCTATGAGGGCAGGGCGGACTGGGATGCCATCCGTCTCGTGCGCGATGTCATTTCCGTGCCGCTGGTCGCCAATGGCGATGTTGAAACAGCTGAGGATGCGCAGGAGATCCTGCGCCGCTCGGGCGCCGATGCTGTCATGATCGGCCGCGGCAGCCAGGGCAGGCCATGGCATGCCGGTGTTCTGGCAGGTGCACGTGAACCCGAGCGTGGGGAGATCGCGGCCATTGCCGTCGAGCACTATCGTATGATGCTGGAATTTTACGGCGAGGCCGTTGCCGTCAGGCACGCCCGTAAACATCTCGGATGGTATCTGGAGCGCTTCGCGCCGGATCTTCCGGGCGAGCAAAAGGCTGCGATCATGACATCCCGTGATCCTGATGATGTGATTGCCCGCTTCGATGATGCGATAGCGGCAGGTGCGGTAGAGCGGCGGGAGGCGGCATGAGCACGGACGGCACAGCCTCTCCCGAGAATCCGGTCAACGCTATGGCAATGGCGGTACTGAACGCCATCCAGAACCCCGTCGTCATGGTGGATGAGGGTGGTTTCATCGCTTTTGCGAACTGGGAAGCCGAGGCCTTCTTTGGCGCCAGCGCGGCGCATCTCTCCCGCTACCGCATCTCGACCTTTATTCCCTTCGGCAGCCCGCTTCTGGCGCTGATCGATCAGGTGCGCGAACGCAAGGCGCCGGTCAACGAATACCGCGTCGATTTGAGCTCGCCGCGCCTGGGCCAGGACAAGCTCGTCGATCTCTATGTTGCGCCTGTCATTGCGGAGCCGGGCTCGGTCGTTGTCGTCTTCCAGGAGCGGTCGATGGCCGACAAGATCGACCGGCAGCTGACACATCGCGCGGCTGCCCGCTCGGTCACGGGTCTTGCGTCCATGCTCGCACATGAGATCAAGAACCCGCTCTCCGGTATCCGTGGCGCTGCCCAGCTTCTCGAACAGTCCGTCATTGATGACGACCGCGCCCTGACGCGGCTGATCTGCGACGAGACGGATCGCATCGTCTCGCTGGTCGATCGCATGGAAGTCTTTTCCGACGAGCGCCCGGTCGACCGTGTGCCGGTCAATATCCATTCCGTGCTCGATCATGTGAAGGCCGTTGCCAAGGCAGGTTTCGCCCGCAATATCCGCGTGACCGAGAATTACGACCCCTCGCTGCCGGCCGTCTACGCCAATCGCGACCAGCTCGTGCAGGTTTTCCTCAATCTGGTGAAGAACGCTGCCGAAGCCGTCGGTGACCGGCCGGATGGCGAGATCATCCTGACGACGGCCTATCGTCCGGGCATCCGTCTTTCGGTCGCCGGCACGCGCGAGAAAATCTCGCTGCCGCTGGAATTCTGCGTCATCGACAATGGTCCCGGCGTGCCGACGGACCTCTTGCCGCATCTCTTCGATCCCTTCATCACCACCAAGCCGAATGGCAGCGGTCTCGGCCTCGCCCTGGTTGCCAAGATCATCGGCGATCATGGCGGCATCATCGAATGCGACACCCAGAACAACCGCACGATTTTCCGCGTCCTCATGCCGGCCTCAAAGGATGCCTCGCTTGATGACGCCGCTATTGCAAGCTCGACAGGACCCAATCGATGACAGCCACGATCCTCGTTGCCGATGATGATGCGGCCATCCGCACGGTGCTCAATCAGGCCTTGAGCCGCGCCGGTTATGATGTGCGCATTACTTCCAATGCCGCAACGCTGTGGCGTTGGGTTTCGGCCGGCGAGGGCGATCTCGTCGTGACCGACGTCGTCATGCCGGATGAGAATGCCTTCGACCTTCTGCCCCGCATCAAGAAGGCGCGGCCGGACCTGCCCGTTCTCGTCATGAGCGCGCAGAACACCTTCATGACGGCGATCAAGGCGTCGGAAAAGGGCGCCTATGACTACCTGCCGAAGCCCTTCGACCTGACGGAGCTGATCGGTATCATCAGCCGGGCGCTCGCCGAACCGAAGAGAAAGCCGGCCAAGCTCGACGACGACACACAGGACGGCATGCCGCTCGTCGGCCGCTCGGCGGCAATGCAGGAAATCTACCGCGTTCTCGCTCGTCTCATGCTGACGGACCTGACGCTGATGATCACTGGCGAATCCGGCACTGGCAAGGAGCTCGTCGCCCGCGCGCTGCATGATTACGGCAAGCGCCGCAACGGCCCCTTCGTCGCCATCAACATGGCGGCCATCCCGCGTGACCTTATCGAGTCCGAGCTCTTTGGCCACGAGAAGGGCGCCTTTACCGGCGCACAGACCCGCTCCACCGGCCGTTTCGAACAGGCCGAAGGCGGTACGCTTTTCCTCGATGAAATCGGCGACATGCCGATGGATGCCCAGACGCGTCTTCTGCGTGTTCTGCAGCAGGGCGAATATACGACCGTCGGCGGCCGCACGCCGATCCGCACCGATGTGCGAATCGTTGCCGCGACCAACAAGGATCTGAAGCAGGCGATCAATCAGGGCCTCTTCCGCGAAGACCTCTACTACCGCCTCAATGTCGTGCCGCTGCGCCTGCCGCCGCTGCGCGACCGTGCGGAGGATATTCCCGATCTCGTCCGCCATTTCGTCCAGCAGGCCGAAAAGGAAGGCCTCGGCTCCAAGCGTTTCGATCAGGAAGCGCTGGAACTGATGAAGGCCTATGCCTGGCCGGGCAACGTGCGCGAGCTGGAAAACCTCATCCGCCGCCTGATGGCGCTTTATCCACAGGATGTCATCACCCGCGAAATCATCGACGCCGAGCTTCGCTCCGATGTTCCCGATAGCCCGATCGACAAGGGTCCGATCCGCAGCGGTTCGATGACGATTGCCCAGGCGGTCGAAGAGAATATGCGTAGCTATTTCGCCAGTTTCGGCGAAAACCTGCCACCGCCCGGCCTGTACGACCGCGTGCTGACGGAAATGGAATATCCGTTAATACTTGCGGCATTGACGGCTACCCGTGGCAACCAGATCAAGGCTGCCGATTTGCTGGGTCTGAACCGCAATACGCTGCGCAAAAAGATCCGCGAACTCGGCGTTTCCGTCTACAGAAGCTCGCGTACGGCCTGACCTTCGACCTTGACATTGTGGCAAGGTGCGTTGCATTTTCGCCACAATGCGTTGCTTAAAGGTCACGCATAGGGTTTGGACATTCGCCCACGATCGAGTCGTTTGAACGCCGGTTTTTCGCAAGCCGGCGTTGGTTGGGCTTCTCGTTGGGCGCGACGGCACTGCCGTTCGAAGAGAGGCTGAATGGACGAAGAAGGGGCATCGCCGGAAACGGCGAACGAGGCGGTGACAACGGTGACCGATCGTCGTGCCCTGTTTGCCGTACCCGGTCTGGTGCTTGCCGGGGGCGCGTTGGTCTGCGCAACCGTCACGCTCTTCGTGCTGCTCGGCGTGACGCCGATTGCCCCGACCTCTCACGTCGTCATCGGCTCCGTCGTCATCAATTCCTTTTTCGTCCTCGGCCTGATCGCGCTGATCGGTCGCGAAGTTGCGCGGCTTTTCAAGGCCCGCACGCGAGGCCGCGCCGCTGCGCGCCTGCACATCCGGATCGTCGTGCTCTTCTCGATCGTCGCGATCACGCCGGCGATCCTTGTTGCGATCTTTGCCAGTATCACGCTGAACGCAGGCCTCGACCGCTGGTTTGCGCTCCGAACCCAGGCGATCGTCAGTTCGTCCCGCAATATCGGCCAGGCCTACATGCTGGAAAACGCCAGCTATCTGCAGGGGCAGACGGTTTCGATGGCAAACGATCTCGAGCGTAACCGCGCGCTCTACAGCCTGGACAAGACCGGCTTCGGCGAGCTGATGACCCGTCAGGCAAGGGGCCGCGGCCTGCTCGGCGCCTTCCTTGTCGAGCGCGATGGCTCGGTCATCGTCCAGGCAGACATCGCCACGGAAAAACCGCTGCCCGCCATCCCGCAGGATGCGCTGGAAAAGGCGGCCGCCGGCCAGCCGACGCTGATCCCGCCCGGTGTGACCAACCTTGTCGGCGCCATCATCAGGCTCGAGTCAATCCCCGGAACCTTCCTCTACACGGTGCGCGCAGTCGACCCCAAGGTCATGAATGCCATGCGCATGATGGAGGAGAACGCCACCGAATACCGTTCGATGGAAGCCGGCCGCGTCTCGCTGCAGATCGCCTTTGCAGTGCTCTACATCGGCTTTGCTCTGATCGTGCTGCTCGCGGCGATCTGGACCGCGATTGCAGTGGCCGACCGTATCGTGCGGCCGATCCGCCTGCTGATTACTGCTGCCGATAGCGTCGCATCCGGCAACATGGATATCGTCGTGCCCGTTCACGCTGTCGATGGCGACGTTGCCAGCCTGTCGCGCACCTTCAACAAGATGATCTCGGAAATCCGCACGCAGCGCGACGAGATCCTCGAGGCGAAGGACGAGGTGGACGATCGCCGCCGCTTCATCGAAGCCGTGCTCTCGGGTGTCACCGCCGCCGTCATCGGCGTTGAGCAGGACCGGCGCATCACCATCGTCAACAGTTCAGCCGAGGCGCTGATGGCGCTGCATGCCGATGAATTGCTTGGCAAGCGGCTGTCGGAAGTAGCACCCGAAGTGGATCAGGTGCTGACGGAAGCCGCCTCTCGCTATCGCGGCGACTTCCGCAAGCAGATCGCGCTGGTGCGCGGCGGTACGGTGCGCACGCTGAGCGTCCAGGTGACGCGCGAGGAAGTGCGCGATCTGAGTGAATCCTACGTCATCACGCTCGATGACATCACCGATCTCGTCATTGCGCAACGCTCCACCGCCTGGGGCGATGTCGCCCGCCGCATCGCTCACGAAATCAAAAATCCGCTGACGCCGATCCAGCTGTCGGCCGAGCGTATCCAACGTCGTTACGGCAAGCAGATCGACGAGAACGATCGCGCCGTTTTCGACCAGTGCACGGACACGATCATCCGCCAGGTCGGCGATATCGGTCGCATGGTCGATGAATTCTCCGCCTTTGCCCGCATGCCGAAGCCGACGAAGGAACCGAGCGATCTGCGCGCTATCCTTCACGACGCAATCTTCCTGCGCGAGATGGGCAACAACCATATCGCCTTCCAGCAGGAACTCGGCGAGGAGCGGCTGGAAGGCATGTTCGACAGCCGCATGCTGGGTCAGGCCTTCGGTAATCTCATCAAGAACGCTGTGGAAGCAATCGAGGCCGTGCCGAGCGAGGAACGCGAAGCGCGCAAGATCCTCGTCCGCGCCTCTCTGGATGAGGCGCGCGACCGCTTTACCGTCGATATCGTCGACAATGGCCGCGGCCTGCCTGTGGAGAACCGCCACAGCATTCTGGAACCCTATATGACGATGCGCGAGAAGGGCACCGGCCTCGGCCTCGCCATTGTCAAGAAGATCATCGAAGAACATGGCGGGCAGCTCGAACTGCACGATGCACCCGCAGATTTTGACCAGGGAAGAGGGGCCATGATCCGCGTGCATCTGCCACGCCGGGATGTGGCCGCTACCCCGTCAGCCAGTGACAAGGAAAGCGTTTATGGCCTCTGATATTCTCGTCGTCGACGATGAGCATGACATTCGCGAGATCGTTGCCGGTATCCTGTCGGATGAAGGCCACGAAACCCGCATGGCGCATGACAGCGACAGCGCGCTGGCGGCAATTTCCGATCGCGTGCCGCGTCTTGTCTTCCTCGATATCTGGATGCAGGGCAGCAAGCTCGACGGTCTTTCGCTTCTCGACGAGATCAGGACGCGCCATCCCGAGCTTCCCGTGGTGATGATTTCCGGCCACGGCAATATCGAGACGGCTGTTTCCGCCATCAAGCGCGGCGCCTTCGACTTCATCGAAAAGCCTTTCAAGGCCGACCGCCTGATCCTGATCGCCGAGCGCGCGCTGGAAAATTCCAAGCTGAAGCGCGAAAACGTCGAGCTGAAGCGCCGCGCCGGTGATGCGCTGGAGCTGATCGGCACCTCGATCGCCGTTTCGCAGCTGCGCCAGACGATCGAAAAGGTCGCGCCCACCAATAGCCGCATCATGATCTTCGGCGCATCCGGCTCCGGCAAGGAGCTGGTGGCGCGTATGATCCATAAGAAGTCGACGCGCGCCAACGGCCCCTTCGTGGCGCTCAATGCCGCCAACATCACGCCTGACCGCATGGAAGTGGCGCTGTTCGGCACCGAAGGCGCACCGGGGCAGGCGCGCAAGATCGGCGCGCTGGAAGAGGCTCATCGCGGTATTCTCTATCTCGACGAAGTCGGCGAAATGCCGCGTGAGACGCAGAATAAGATCCTGCGCGTGCTGGTCGACCAGCAATTCGAGCGTGTCGGCGGCTCCAAGCGCGTGAAGGTCGATGTGCGTATCATCTCCTCGACCGCCTACAATCTGGAAAGCCGCATCGCCGAAGGCTGGTTCCGCGAGGATCTCTATCATCGCCTGGCGGTGGTGCCGGTGCGCGTGCCGCAGCTTGCCGAGCGCCGTGAGGACATTCCATTCCTCGTCGACCAACTCATGCGCCAGATTTCCGAACAGGCGGGCATCCGGCCGCGCCGCATCGGCGATGACGCCATGGCTGTGCTGCAGGCCCATGACTGGCCGGGCAATATCCGTCAGCTGCGCAACAATATCGAGCGGCTGATGATCCTTGCCCGCACCGACGGTCCGGATGCGCCGATCACCGCAGACATGCTACCGACCGATCTCGGTGACATGCTGCCGAAGGTCTCAGCCAAGAACGACTACCACATCATGACACTGCCGCTGCGCGAAGCCCGCGAGATGTTCGAGAAGGATTACCTGATCGCCCAGATCAACCGCTTCGGCGGCAACATCTCGCGCACGGCGGAATTCGTCGGCATGGAACGCTCAGCGTTGCACCGCAAGCTGAAGTCGCTCGGCGTCTGATTTTTTTCCGGCGCGGGCTCAAGTTGCGCCGGTTCTTCTTTTTCCCCAAGCAGGTTTTCGATGCCAAGAATTGCCTATGTGAATGGACGCTACGTGCCGGATTCCAACGCCATGGTGCATGTAGAGGATCGCGGCTATCAGTTCGCGGATGGCGTCTATGAAGTCTGCGAAGTCCGTCACGGCTTGATCGTCGACCTGACCCGGCATCTGAACCGTCTCGACCGTTCGCTCAGTGAATTGCGCATCGCCTGGCCGATGAGCCGTGCGGCGCTGACGCAGGTGATTCGCGAGACGCTGCGCCGCAACCACGTCCGCAATGGCCTTTTCTACCTGCAGGTGACGCGCGGCGTTGCCCGCCGAGATCATGTGTTCCCCGCCGAAGGCACGCCGCCATCGATCGTCGTGACGGCCAAGAGCAGCGACCCGTCTGTCATTGCCAAGAAGAATGCTGCTGGCATCAAGGCGATCACCGTTCCCGATAATCGCTGGGACCGTGTCGACATCAAGACGGTCGGGCTGCTGTCGAATGCGCTTGCCCGTCAGCAGGCGAAGGAAGCCGGTGCCCAGGAAGCGATTTACGTCGATGCCGATGGCATGGTGAAGGAGGGGGCTGCAACCAACGTCTGGATCGTCGATGCGGACGGTACACTGGTAACGCGGCCTGCCGAACATGGCATCCTGCGTGGCATCACCCGCACAACTCTGATCGATGTCGCGGCCAAATTGGGGGTTAAAATCGTCGAGCGAAAGTTCTCCGTTTCGGAGATGATGGCCGCTCGCGAGGTCTTCATTACCGCGGCCACAAGCATTTGTTTTCCAGTGGTTTCCATTGATGGACACGCAATCGCGAATGGTCATCCCGGAAGCCTCTCGCAGAATATTCGGGAAGCCTTTTTCGACGTTGCGGAAAAGATTACGATTTGATACCAAGATTTGCTGGACAGGTGGAATGAGGGTGCCACCTGCCTTGCTGGTGAGGTTGATTGATATTCTACCGGCTTGATCAGGTCGGCAATAAAGAAAGAAGCGGCGCGATGGCGGAACGTTCTCAGAATCTGCAGGACTTATTTCTCAATACTGTACGCAAGCAAAAGATTTCCCTGACAATCTTTCTAATTAACGGCGTCAAACTCACGGGCGTTGTCACTTCCTTTGACAATTTCTGTGTTTTGCTTCGCCGTGACGGCCATTCGCAGCTCGTGTATAAACACGCGATCTCGACCATCATGCCTGGTCAGCCAATGCAGATGTTCGAAAGCGAAGAAGCAGCGTCCTAGCCAAGGCCAGCCGTCATCTCGACACGCGATACAAAGAACGATTCCATCATCCCTGAGGCAGCCAAGCACAGGGATGACATGCGCGCGACCGTCGTCGTCCCCGTGCTGAAGTCGCGTTCGCGGGGTGGGCAGACCGAATCGGCATCGACCCGCACTCCCGAAAGCCGTCTCGACGAAGCGACGGGCCTCGCCCAGGCGATCGACCTCGATGTCGTCAACGCTTCCATCGTGCCGGTCAACGATCCGCGCCCGGCAACTTTGCTCGGCACCGGCAAGATCGAAGAGATCAAGAACCAGCTCGATGAGCGTGATTCAGGGCTCGTCATTGTCGATCATCCGCTGACGCCGGTGCAGCAGCGTAATCTCGAAAAGGAATGGAACGCCAAGGTCATCGACCGGACGGGCCTGATCCTCGAAATCTTCGGCCGCCGCGCCTCGACCAAGGAAGGCACGCTGCAGGTCGATCTTGCGCATCTGAACTATCAGAAGGGCCGGCTGGT
The DNA here is from genome assembly GCF_031455475.1 of Rhizobium sp. 1399. Classification (NCBI taxonomy): domain Bacteria; kingdom Pseudomonadati; phylum Pseudomonadota; class Alphaproteobacteria; order Hyphomicrobiales; family Rhizobiaceae; genus Rhizobium; species Rhizobium sp. 1399. The sequence goes on from NZ_JAVDSU010000018.1 coordinate 69,674, forward strand.
CCGAAGCTGGACCCACCTTGAACGCCAGCGCGGCGGTGGCGGCTTCATGGGCGGTCCGGGTGAAACCCAGATCGAAGCCGACCGACGCCTGCTGCAGGACCGCATCATCAAGCTCGAGCGCGAGCTGGAGCAGGTGGTGCGCACACGCCAGCTGCACCGCGCCAAGCGCAGGAAGGTGCCGCACCCGATCGTGGCGCTCGTTGGCTATACCAACGCCGGCAAATCGACGCTCTTCAATCGCATTACCGGGGCTGGGGTTCTCGCCGAAGACATGCTCTTCGCGACGCTGGATCCGACACTGCGCCGAATGAAACTGCCGCATGGCCGCACCGTCATCCTGTCCGATACCGTCGGTTTCATCTCCGACCTGCCGACCCATCTGGTCGCCGCTTTCCGCGCGACCTTGGAAGAGGTGCTGGAAGCCGATCTTGTCCTGCATGTCCGCGACATGTCTGACGTAGACAATCAGGCCCAGAGCGCGGACGTGCTGCGCATCCTGAATGACCTCGGCATCGACGAGGCCGAAGGCGAGCGCCGCATTCTCGAAGTCTGGAACAAGATCGACCGGCTGGAACCCGAAGCCCATGACGCCATGGTGCAGAAGTCCTCCGGCATGAAGAATGTCATTGCCGTTTCCGCTATCAGCGGTGAGGGCGTGGACAGGTTGATGGATGAAATCAGCCGTCGTTTGTCCGGTGTCATGACGGAAACGACTGTCACGTTGCCGGTCGACAAGCTGGCGCTGCTGCCCTGGCTTTACGATCACGCTATCGTCGACAGCCGCGAGGACAATGAGGATGGCTCCGTGACATTGGACCTGCGTCTATCCGAGACGGAGGCTACCGAGCTTGAGCGCCGGATCGGCAATGGTCCGAAGCCTGCAAAGGAAGACTGGGAACGGTAATCGCGTTTGAGCGGAGTTTCACTCCGCCCCGGCTACGACAGCCCGCTCGATCGCCTTGGCCGCCTGCCAGATCTCTTCCATCCGTTCCAGACTAGCCGCCTCCAGGCTCTCACCTTCTGCATCAAGAACCATCTCGATATGATTGAATCGGCGCCGGAACTTCGTATTCGTGCCACGAAGCGCCTGTTCCGGATCCGCCTTCACGTGCCTGCCGATATTGACGACGGCGAAGATCAGGTCGCCGAGTTCGTCGCTGACCTTTGACTTATCGCCCTCACGCAGCGCAACGCGCAGCTCATCGACCTCCTCCTCGATCTTGTCGAGAATCGGTTCGGGTGCTGACCAGTCGAACCCAACCTTGGCGGCACGTTCCTGAAGCTTCAACGCTTCCGTCAGCGCTGGAAAGCTGCGTTGCACCGAGCCGAGGAAACCCGCCTTGAAATCTTCCGTGATGCCGCGCCGCGCCCGACGTTCGGCGCGCTCGCGCTTCTCTGCTTGCTTGATCTCGTCCCACTGCTTCTTCACGGCGTCGGGCGTATCCGCATCCGAACGGGCAAAGACATGCGGGTGGCGACGGATCATCTTGCGGGTAATGGCTTCCACCACATCGCCGAAGGAAAACTCGCCGGCTTCTTCGGCCATGCGCGAATGAAAGACCACTTGCAGCAGCAGGTCGCCGAGTTCGTCGCAGAGATCGTCCATATCCTTGCGCTCGATCGCGTCGGCAACCTCGTAGGCTTCCTCGACCGTATAGGGCTTAATGGTCTCGAAATTCTGCTCAATGTCCCACGGGCAGCCGGTCTCGGGATCGCGAAGCGCGGCCATGATCTCGATCAGGCGCGAAATGTCTTTCGAAGGTTCCATGGTCTCTCAGCTCAGCGGAATGTCGTTGGCGCTCTTGGTGGCCTGATAGGTGTCGGAGAGCGCGGCGTAGCGCGATTTGATCCGCTCTGTCTGCGCCTTGAGTTCGGCCTTCAGCGCAGCATCCTCGGTCTCGACGAGATCGGCGATCGCAAAGCTCTTCCAGAAAGCGTTTTGCCGCCTGTAGCCGCCCGGCTCGAGCCCGAAGACTTCCTTCAGGATCTTGAGATCGTGCGGGATGGCAAAGCTGTCGCGCGAATCCTCGTGGCTGAAGAAATAATAGAAATTATCGAAGCCGGCCCAGGTGATCGCCGACATGCACATGGTGCAGGGTTCGTGCGTGGAGAGAAAGATCAGGTCTTTCGTCGCCGGCTTGTCGTTGAGCTCGTAAAAGCGCTTTAGCGTATGCACTTCGCCGTGCCAGAGCGGATTTTCGAGCTCGTTATTGGTCTCAGTGACGACGAGCGCAAGATCGGATTTGCGCAGGATCGCTGCCCCGAACACCTTGTTGCCGGAAGCGACCCCAAGTTCCGTCATCGGCAGGATGTTATCCTCCATGACCTGCAGAAGGCGGGAGGCGATTGTCTTTTCCGGCATGAAAATCTCCTGTTTGGCTCATCCTATCGCCCCGCGGAATGAAGCGGAATGCATAAGTCCAGCGCCGGGGACTTTGCCACAGGCTTTATCGCTTCATCCTTTGGGCGAAAAGCTGCGCGAACCGCTCAAGATATGTGGTTTTTGCGCCGCACGGGTCAGTTTTCTCAAATCATTGATCAAGCGGGTAAAAGAATACGCGACTGGCCGGCCTTTGGAATTCTGTTTCTTCATTCGCCTGTCCGGAGAATGCATATTCGGAGAACTTCGAAGTGGATTGAGAATGCCTCCCAGGACTGAACAGCTTTCGGTATTTCCCGCCTTCTTTCGCGTGGAAGGTCGGACTGCGGCCGTTTTCGGCAATGGCGACGAAGCTTTCGCCAAGGTCCGCCTGCTCTTGAACACGCAGGCGCGCATTGTCGCGCATGCGGATCGCCCTGAAGCCGATTACCACGCTTTTCTGATTGCCAACGGCATCGAGACTGTCCGCGCAGCTTTTGCGCCCGAACAGGTCGAGGGTGCCATATTGGTGTTTGCGGCAACCGGTGACGCCGAACAGGATCGTCGTATCGTCGATGCCGCGCGCGCCGCGAAGATCCCGGCCAATGCCGTCGACCAGCCCGATTATTGCGATTTCTACACGCCCGCTCTCGTTAATCGTGCGCCTGTTGCCGTTGCGATCGGTACCGAAGGGGCAGGGCCGGTGCTGGCGCAGATGATCCGCGCCCAGATCGATCAGCTCCTGTCGCCCTCGCTCGGCCGTCTCGCCGCTCTTGCGACCAGCTATCGCAAGGCTGTCGAACACCTCGTTCCCCGGGGCGTTTCCCGCCGCATCTTCTGGCGTCGTTTCTTTTCCGGCCCGGTCGCCGATGCTGTCGCCAACGGCAACCTGCCGCAGGCCCGCCGCGCCGCCAATGGTCTGTTGCGCTCGCTGGATCGCGTTGAAGGCCATGTTTGGCTGGTCGGCGCCGGTCCCGGTGCCGAAGATCTCCTGACCTTGCGCGCCCAGCGCGTGATGATGGAGGCCGATGTCATCGTCTATGACGCGCTCGTGCCGCAGGCGATCGTCGATATGGGCCGCCGCGATGCCGAGCGTCTTTCGGTCGGCAAGCGCAAGGGCTGCCATTCGAAGTCCCAGGAAGAGATCAACGATCTCTTGGTCGATCTCGGTCGTCAGGGAAAACGCGTCGTGCGCCTGAAGAGCGGCGATCCGCTGGTCTATGGCCGGGCAGGGGAAGAGATGGCAGCGCTACGCGCCGCCGGCATCTCCTATGAGATCGTGCCCGGCATCACCTCCGCCTTTGCCGCTGCTGCCGATTTCGAACTGCCGCTGACGCTGCGCGGCGTTGCCTCTTCGCTGGTCTTTACGACCGGACATGATCTGACCGGCGACGTTCTGCCGGATTGGGCGAGCCTTGCCGTGTCGGGCGCCACGATCGCTGTCTATATGGGCCGCACCGTCGCGGCCTCTGTTGCCGAACGTCTGATGCAGGCCGGCATTCCGTCGGAAACCACAGTCGCTGTCATCGAAAATGCCAGCCGTCCGGATCGCCGCCTGTTGCACGGAATCCTGCGCGATCTTCCCGACCTGCAGCACCGTGACGAGTTGACGGGACCGGTCATGGTCATTATCGGCGATGCGGTCGCAGGCGCCAATTTCGAACTGTCCGAACCGCTGGTGCGTGAACGCATCCGGTTCGATGAACTTGCAAGGAGCTGACATGGTAGACAAGGTTCTGACCGCCAACCGCTTGGGCGACGGCATTGCCGTCTGGCTGAACGCCAATGGCGAATGGGTGACCTCGTTGCAGGAGGCGCTCGTCGCCCGCCATGCCGAAGCCGTCGCTGCCCTTGAGGAGATCGGCAAGAAATCCTATGCCGACAACAAGGTCGTTGACGTTGCTGTCGTCGAAGTTCAGGAAACCAACGGCCAGCTCTGGCCGCTGCGTCTGCGCGAGCGCATTCGCGCCCAAGGCCCGACCATGGAATATGCGCCTGGCTACAAGCCGGCCGATCCAGAATTCATTGCAGTCTGAGGAAGACGATGTACCGTTACGACGAATTTGACCACGCCTTTGTCGCCGAGCGCGTCGAGCAGTTTCGCGATCAGGTTCAGCGCCGCCTTTCCGGCGAACTGGCCGAGGACGCATTCAAGCCGCTGCGCCTGATGAATGGTGTTTATCTGCAGCTTCATGCCTACATGCTTCGCATCGCCATTCCCTATGGCACGCTGAGCTCGCGCCAGCTGCGTATGCTCGCCCATATCGCGCGCACCTATGACCGCGGTTATGGCCACTTCACCACGCGCCAGAACCTGCAGTTCAACTGGCCGAAGCTGTCGGATATGCCTGATGTGCTGGCCGAGCTCGCGACGGTCGAAATGCACGCCATGCAGACCTCGGGCAACTGCATCCGCAACGTGACGGCCGACCATTTTGCCGGTGCCGCCGCCGATGAAGTCGCCGATCCGCGTCCCTATGCCGAAATCCTGCGCCAGTGGTCTTCCGTTCATCCGGAATTCTCCTTCCTGCCGCGCAAGTTCAAGATCGCCGTCACCGGTGCCGAGCGCGACCGCGCTGCCATCCAGGTCCACGACATCGGTCTGCATCTGAAGAAGAACGACAAGGGCGAAATCGGCTTTGCCGTCTATGTCGGTGGCGGTCAGGGCCGCACGCCGATGGTTGCCAAGCTGATCCGCGACTTCCTGCCGGAAGAGGATCTCTTGTCCTACACGACCGCAGTCATGCGCGTTTATAACCTGCATGGCCGCCGCGACAACAAGTACAAGGCCCGCATCAAGATCCTCGTTCACGAGACCGGCGCAGAAGAGCTTGCCCGTCAGGTCGAAGTCGAATTCGCACAGCTGAAGGATTCCGAGCTGAAGCTGCCGGAACAGGACGTGCAGGCCATCACCGCCTATTTCGCGCCGCCGGCCCTGCCGCAACGTGCCGAGGGTTGGGAAAACCTTGCCCGCTGGAAGAAGGCCGATCCGGCTTTCGCCCGCTGGGTTCAGCAGAATGTCCAGCCGCACAAGAACCCCGATTACGGCATGGTGACGATCTCGCTGAAGCCGATCGGTGGCATTCCGGGTGATGCGTCGGACTCGCAGATGGATGCGATCGCCGATATCGCCGAAGAATATGCTTTCGACGAAATCCGCGTCAGCCACGAGCAGAACCTCATCCTGCCGCATGTGGCGCTCGCCGACCTCGAAGCCGTCTATCGTGGGCTCGTGGCGATTAATCTGGCTGAAGCCAATGCCGGCCTGATCACCGATATCATTGCCTGTCCGGGGCTCGACTATTGCGCGCTCGCCAATGCGCGCTCCATTCCGCTCGCGCAGGAAATCTCCCGCCGCTTCGGCGATGCGGCGCGTCAGGCTGAGATCGGCGAGCTGAAGATCAAGATCTCCGGCTGCATCAATGCCTGTGGCCATCACCATGTCGGCCATATCGGCCTTCTGGGCGTGGAAAAGAAGGGTGCCGAACTCTACCAGATCACGCTGGGCGGTTCCGGCGACGAGCACACCTCGATCGGCGAAATCATCGGCCGCGGCTTCGAGCCGGACAAGGTGACGGATGCGATCGAAACGATCGTCGATACCTATCTCCGCCTGCGTCTCGATCCCTCGGAAATCTTCCTCACCGCCTACCGCCGCGTCGGCCCGCAGCCTTTCAAGGAAGCGCTCTACGGCTCGGCAGCGGAAGCGGCATAAGGAGGGGATGATGACGAAGATCTGGAGAGAAACCGGTTTTATCGAGAACGATCCCTGGGTGATCGAGACCGACGAGGTGAAGGCGGCGGGCAATCAGAAGCCGCTGCTGACACTCGACGAGCTGATCGCCAAGGCTGACGAGAGCAATGATGTCGGCTTGGGCGTGGTCATCAGGCCGGCGGACGATGTCTTGAAGCTCGAACCCTATCTTTATCGTCTGGAGATCGTGGCTGTCGCATTCCCGGCCTTCAACGATGGCCGTGCCTTCAGCCATGCTTCGCTTCTGCGCCAGCGCCTCGGTTACACCAACGAGCTGCGCGCCGTTGGCGACGTGTTGATCGACCAGGTGCCGCTGATGCTGCGCGTCGGCATCGATAGTTTCGCCGTTACCAACGAGACGGCGATCTGCCGCCTGTCGGAAAAGCGCCTGCCGTCCATTCCGCATCATTATCAGCCGGCGGTGCGTGACGCCGAAGCCGGCAAGGGCTATAGTTGGCGCCGTCAGGCAAAGCCGGCCGCCTGAGGCTGCCGGTTCTGCCGTCTTTTTGATGACGGAACGATAGCATGAGTAAATTCGAAGTGGCGGTGATCGGCGGCGGTCTCGCCGGCATGATCGCCGCAGTCGCCCTGGCGCGCGGCGGTCGCAACGTGGCGCTGGTCGCCCCTCCATCCCCCAAGGAAGATCGCCGCACGACGGCGTTGATGGACCAGTCGATTCGCTTTCTGGATCGCCTGACACTTTGGGAAAAGCTTCGCCCGGCAGCCGCACCACTCACCAGCATGCGCATCATCGACGGCACCAACCGTCTGCTGCGTGCGCCGCCGACGACCTTCCGCTCCGCCGAAGTCGGGCTGGATGCCTTCGGCTATAATTTCCCGAACAAGGCATTGATGGATGTGCTCGAAGCTGCGGTGGCCGCTGAGGGCAATATCAGCCGTTTCAGCGACATGGCCGAGACGATCGGGATCGCTCCGGAATCTGTAACGATCACGCTCGCAGGCGGAGAAGAGATCAGTGCCGATTTTGCTATCGGTGCTGATGGCCGCAAATCGAAGCTGCGGGAGACGGCCGGCATCGATGTGCGCACTTGGTCTTACCCACAATCGGCGATGGTGCTGAACTTCGCGCACACGCTGCCGCACCAGAATATCTCCACAGAGTTCCACACGGAGCACGGCCCCTTCACCCAGGTGCCGCTGCCGGGCAACCGCTCCAGCCTCGTCTGGGTACAGAATCCCTCGGATGCCGCAGCCCGCGTCGAGCTGTCGCTCGCCGAACTCGGCAATGTCGTGGAAGAGCGCATGCAGTCCCTACTTGGCAAAGTCACTGTCGAGGAGGGCGTTCAGATCTGGCCGCTGTCGGGCATGATGGCGCATCGTTTCGGCAAGGGCCGGATCGCACTGATCGGCGAGGCCGCACACGTCTTCCCGCCGATCGGAGCCCAAGGCCTGAATCTCAGCCTTCGCGATATCATGGCGCTGACCGATCTTCTCTGCGCGCGCGCGGAATTGCCTGTCGCCGCCGATGCCGGCACAAGCTTCGACCGTAAACGCCGTGCCGATATCATGACGCGCACCGCAAGCGTCGATCTTCTGAATCGTTCGCTGCTCTCCGATTTCTTGCCGGTACAGGTTCTGCGCGCCGCAGGCCTGCATGTCCTCTCAGCCATTCCGCCGCTGCGCAATATCGTCATGCGCGAAGGCATCGAACCGGGGCACGGCCTCCGCGATATTCCGGATGCGATCAAGGAACGGCTGAGCCGGAAGAAAGCCTGATTTGTTGCAATGTATCGGCTGAGCCTGGCGCTCAGCCGATTTGCATCAGGATTGGGAAGGTCTGCTGGAACCAGATCGCGACATTGCTGACCCAGCCAAGCAGGAAGGCAAGCCCCGTCAGCACAAGGAAGACGCCCATGATCTTCTCCACCGTGCCGAGATGCCGGCGGAAGCGCGACAGGAAGCGCATGAAGGCCCCGGAAAAGCCGGCAGCGATCCAGAAGGGCACGGCAAGGCCGAGCGAATAGACGGCAAGCAAACCCGCACCTGAGCCGACCGTTTCACGCGATGCGGCAACGCCGAGGATTGCCCCGAGCACGGGCCCGATGCAGGGCGTCCAGCCGAACGCGAAGGCAAGTCCCATGATATAGGCGCCTGTCAGCGTCGCCGGCTTGCCATTGCCCTGGAAACGGGCTTCCCGCGCCAAGAGGCCGATTCGGAAAAGCCCGAGAAAATTCAGCCCCATGACGATGATGATCAGGCCGCCGATCTTGGAAAGCAGATCGAGGTGCTGGCGCAGCACCATGCCGATGGTCGAGGCGCCGGCGCCGAGCGCCACGAAGACGGTCGCAAAGCCGAGCGTGAAGAAAAGCGCCGAAAAGAGCACGCCGCGCCGCACATCCGGTGCCGCGGCAACCGTGCCGCCGCCGCGGAACTGCTCGACCGAAATGCCCGCCATATAGCAGAGATAAGGCGGAACGAGTGGAAGCACGCAAGGCGACAGGAAGGAAAGCGCTCCGGCAAGCAGCGCGCTCCAAAGGGAAATATCGGCAATCGACACGCATTCTCTCCGGCAGCAGTCTGAGCGATGTTCCTAGCGCCGCAAAGGGGTGATTGCCAATCACCTTTTTGCGCTGAGCGCAGCCGGCAGGATCTCCAAATTGCCGCAGGCCTTGACGCAGCTCCGTCCATCCCAACACGGGACAGGGCATGTGGATATTAACCGCGCGCAAACCATCTTTGGCTCTGTGAATGGATCGACTCGGGCATGACCGGTGGTATTGCCCGGCATTTGCAGGCACCCCACTGCGAATGCCGGGAGGTCCGGCCGGCGGACATACGAGGCCGACGCCGGATCTCTCGCTACTCTATCCGGCCTGTTGGCTACGGCGGCCGAGAGCAAGCTTGTGATGTCGTTTAGTTGCGATGACTGCTTGGTGCTGGTATGCGCTACAGCATCCGGCCCGAAAATCGGAATCGATTTTCGGAAAGCCTGATGCGTAGATTCAAAGTGTTAGAGCGTCCTTTGTACGTCCGAATAGACGCACGGCGCTCTAGCGTGAGAGATTGACGCCGGAACATCCACCGAGGAGAAATATTGATGAGCAGATTTCGGGCATTGGTAGCAGCCGGAGCGCTGATCGGCATCTCGCTGCTCACCGCGTGCGCAACTCCCCCGAATTCATACGGCTCCGCTTCAGGCTACGTGCCGGGAGATTCGATGAATCGCGCCTGTGCAGATGGCTTCAGGCCCAGGGATGGTCGCTCCTGCAGCTACTGACGGTGAGCATCGCGAATTCGCGTTGAGAAACTCGCTACCGGCACCAGTGCCGGAAGCTTAAAGGTCTCCTCAATGTGGCAGTGCACGGATTGGTAGGCCGCGAGGAGAGGCCAGGGAACGGGTCGATCCCATCAATGCACCAGCGGCTCATCCTCATCGAGAAAGCTTCGCACGCCATCTCGTTCTGCGGTGGCCAGGAACTCTTCCCAAGCTTCCAGATCCGTCGCGAATGCATCTTCCCAGGTCGTCACGACCTCGGTTTGCGAAATGACCTCGAGAGTCCAATCGCCATTGGTGCCCGCCGGCCGATGTATATCGACGAGCACGGTTACGCCGTCATCTTCGAACTCGCCGGAGAAATCGGAATGCTCGAGCTTTGGTTCTTTGGGTGTTTTCGCCATTTTAACCTCCAGCACCAGGAGGTGCATCATTCTCATAAAACTCGCGATACTGAATAGTCTCGCGTTCTTTGACGTCGATCGACGCACCGGCAGGCTGCGTCAGGCGCACACCTGGGCCGCCTGAACCGGAATAGTTCCCATCAAGAAAGGTGACGCCGGCGGCTTGTAATACCGCAACGACTGAAGCGACGTTATTGCGCATGCCCTCGACAGCGCCCTCGCTGGCTTCCATGCGTCGCAGGGTCGGTGCTGATACATTTGACCTGCTGGCCAGCTCAACCTGACCAATCCCCAGTAAAACACGGGCGGCCGCCAACTGTCGGCCGGTTAAATGATCAAAATTGCCCATTGTGAAAATATCGCCCGATACGCTCTGTCGATGGGATTTATTATCATTGTGAGCGAAATTAATCAATGAAAACGCCTCGCTGTGAGGAGATGGGATCAGTGGACTTGTGCCCCTCGGCAGCCCCTACAACGCGGCCGGTACATGCGCAGTACGGTTCCGATTTGCCACTGATCGACCTGGCTACCGCTTTTCCCGGGCGTCACCTGGCAAAGCATCAATTAGCTGATGCACCTTTCCGGTGGCGAAGACGATGTCTTCACGCGGCAGATGGACAGTTATCTCAATCTCTTCCCATCTGCCGCCATGGTCTTTTGCGAACCTGACAGCGGCTTCCAGAGAGGTGAATTGCACGGCCGGTGCGTTGGCGGTCCAGAACTGCACGCTGCAGTCCGCCGCACTGTAATCTGTAAATGCCTTCTGAGGATCTAGGGCCATGGCACGTGCTTTACACCGACGCCGCTTGATTGGCCAGCGAATGCCTGCCTTGTATGCGAACGTCAAGAAAGCCCAAGCAACCCGCCTAGCCTCAGAGAAGAGCGAGCCGTTCATCAACCGGGCGTGCCTGTGCCGCGTTGCCAGAGAGAAGGACATGACCAAACTTTCAGAGAAATCACAGGAGTTAGCGGCTGCTGGCCTAGGCGTGAGCATGAAACAGCGAGCGGCAGTGTCGCGGATTCGTCGTGATTCGACTGGAAGGCGGCCAGCCCACCGCCTGCCAACTCGGCAAATTCCCGATGTGGCTTGCGCCAATCGTATTCCGTAAACGCTCGCCACGTGCCGGAAAGACTGGGCAATAGGCGTCAACAATCTGTGCCGGTTGCTATCTCTACAGATTTGATTTCATTAGGAAATTATGGTGAGAGCGTCGGGGTTCGAACCCGAGACCTACTGATTAAAAGTCAGTTGCTCTACCGGCTGAGCTACGCTCTCACTCTCCGCGGTGCGAAGCACCCCGGCCGGAAGTGCGCGGAACATATGCAGGTGACCTATCGCGGTCAACTGAAAAAATCTTCTTATTTGTGCATTTTGGCGCATTTCTTGCGCGCATGCGATGTTGCCCAAAACCGCCTGCCGAAGCAATCCACGCGATCTGATCAGGCGAGTGGGTAAGCGTTCTTCGCGAATATGGTACTTCGTGCGACTTTGAGGACATAAACCAAAACATCGAAAAACTGCCATGGCGGTCGAGATTATATCCAATCCGTGCCTTGGATTATGCTGAGCCGGCTGCGGTGAGCGTCATCACCACGCTTTCCCTATCCGTCGACGCTGCGTTAGCCTCGGCGCTGTTCCAGGAAGGCGACTGCCTGCAAGGTTGCGATGATGACGATTATGCCGATGAGCGTGCGCAATTCGGGCACCTCACCAAAGAAGACATAGCCGCTCGCCGTTGCAAAGACGATTGACAGATAACCGAACGGTGCAAGCAGACTGGCGCTGGCGATCTGATAGGCGCGCAGGAAGCAGAATTGCCCGATCTGCGCCAGCAGGCCGATTCCGAGCAGGGCGGGCCAATCCTCACTGCGTACCGGTTGCCAGACGAAAAGCGCCGGAATGAAGGTGATGAGGGTCAGGCCGGCCGTATAGAAGACCATCATCACAGTCGTGTTTTCGTAATGCAGCATCCGAGTCTGGATCGTCGCCAACGCCCCGAAGGTGATCGAGAGGAGCACTGCCAACAGCCCGAGATTCCAGGCGAATGTATCCGGCGCCAACGTGATCAGCACGCCGACAAAGGCGACGACAGCGCCGATCCATCGCCACCGGCCGACCCTTTCGCCGAGCATGACGACGGCCATCAGCATCGAAATCAGCGGCCGCGTGAATCCGAGCGCATTGACCAGCACCAGCGGCAGCATGGTGAGCGCGACGAAGTTACTGGTCAGCGCAACGGCATTGCAGCTGATGCGCATGATGTTTCGCAGCGGATCCCTGGAATTGGCAAGCTGCCGGCGATGCCGCCAGATCATCGGCGCGATGAGTATGAGCCCGATCAGCGCGCGGATGAAGACGAGCTGGATCGCCGGATAAGACGCGCCCTGCATCTTGACCAGCACCGTCATGCCGGTCACCAGTGTCGTGTCGGAAAGCAGCCAGACAATGCCGAAGCGGCTGTCCCTGGCTGCTATGGATGCATCCATTCCTGTTGCCTCAGGCGGGCTGGACGAGATTGGCGATCAGCCGGAAGGCACCTGATGTCAGCTTGTCGAGCTGATGATGCAGCACGAGGCTCGTATGTGTATGCCGCCCCTTGCCGATTTCAGCCGAAATCAATGCGCCCTTGAGTGGTTGTTCCTCGGGGTCATGCATGGCAAGCAGCGGCACATAGGCCTCGTCCCAGCGGGCGGCGAAATAGAGGCCGCGCTCCTTGTCCCAGCCATCCCAGTCCACGGATGTGATCCTGTTCGGCCCCTTAAGTAGTGGATGCTCCGGCTCCTGCACGGTCACCTCTGCTGCCGGATCGGTCACGCGCCAACGGACGGAGGGCGAGCCGATATCGATCCGCTTCGGCGGCGTGGCATCCGGCTGCCAGCCATCGCTCGGGCGATGATAGAGCGTCAGCAGGTGGCCGCCATCTTCCACGAAGCGATGCAGGCGGGCGGTTGCAGCTGCCAGATCCTTGCGGCTGCCGAAGGCGAAGATGCCGACGACGATGGTCGTAAAGCGCGAGAGATCGCCGGACAGGGCCTGCGCATCGAGTTCAGTGACATCGAGCCCCATGCGGCCAAGCCAGAGCCCGACGCGATCGGCACCGCCGCCGACATAGCCGATCTTGGCGCCATCAGGCAGTTTGAGGTCGAGCGCCAAAACGCGCAGCAGTTCCGGTTCGCGAAAGCTGGTGCGGCCGATATGCGGATAGGCGATCGGCGAGATGCGCATCGCCGGCTGCCCGTCCACGAGCGGCGTGATGGCGAAGAGGCCAGGCCTTATCGAGGTAGGAGGGGAAAGCGTAAGCGCGCCATCAGCCTCCTTGATCGCCCAGCCGGCCGGCGCGGAAAAGCTGACACGTCCTGCAGACGCAGCCTTGATCGCCAGCTCCGGCCTCTCGCCATCTACGGGAATGATGAAAGCATTGGGCTGAAGGTTCAGCGAGTGTTGCGGCGCGACTGTAAGCGGCTCCTCAAGATCGACGGTCACCGTGACTGAACGGCTTCCGACCTGTGCCCTTACCTCGACGAAGGCATTGCCGTTGCCGCCGAGGCTCGACCATCCCGGCTGATATTGCCGCGTGAGCGGCGCATCCGCGGTTGCTGTCAGCGCATACACAATCTGCTTCGGCGAGGTTTCCTTGACGCTCGCCGAAATGCCTGCGGGCAATCTGATGCTGGCGTCGACAACAGCGGTTCCGGCATTGCCGCTGAGATGAAGGATCAGCGTGCCGGTTGCTCCAGGCGAAAGCGCGGCGGGTTCGGCAACCGCCCGGACGAAGACCTGTTCGGCTTCGCAAAGTGCGGCATCGATTTCCACGAGCTTGCGCTGCAGACGATGCCCGTGCGTTTCGAGGAAGGCGTCAGGCGCTTCCTCAAGCGCCTTTTCAACTTGATGTGCCGCCTGTAGCAGCGCATCGACGATGGCGGATCGTTCCGGAAAGCGCTCGATCGCCTTGCCGATTGCGCCATCCGCGCGCATCACCGCATCGACGACACTTTGCGGCAGCTCCGTTTCGCGGGCGAGATCGGCGAGTGTCGAGGGAAGCGAATCAAGGGTGGACGCCTCCGCGACGGAACCCTGCGCGCTGAGCTTCAGATGCAGTGGCCATTCGGTATCGCCGATATCGTACCAGCGGCCCATGCCTTGTGAGGCATGGTAATACCGCGACCATTCGCCGATATGGTCGTAGCTGACGCCGCTGACAGGTTCGAGATCAGTGGCTTCGAGCGGCAATGTCATAACCGGCGGCGGCACTTCGTCATCATAGGTATCCCCGCCGCCTGACCATGCCGGCAGATAGAATTTCGCGACCTGCCATGGCGACAGACCCTCGTCGAAATGTTCGGGAAAAGCCGAGGGATCAGCGGCAAGTCCGACAGCGGCTTCCGCCGCCCGCGTCATCGCGCGGTGGTGCCCATGCTGACCCGGTACGTCGAGAAAGGTCGGCAGCACGATATCGGGACGCTCCGTGCGATAGGCCCGCACTAGCCGCTCGACGATGCGCTTTTCGCCCCACCGGTCGAATGTCCAGTCGCCATTCTTGGAAAAGCCGAAATCATGGATCGGATCATCAGGGCCGTGGCCGAGCCAGTGGACATCGGCGTCGAGTTCGTAGGCAGCCTCTTCCATCTCGCGGCTTCGCATGATGCCGAGCGCGCCGAGCCGTTCCGGTCCGAGCGCATTCTGCCCGCCTTCGCCGCGCGTCGAGCAGGCGACGATGACGCGCATGCCGAGGCCGAGGCGCAGATAGGCGAGCAGGCCGTTATGCTCGTCATCGGGATGCGCGCCGGTATTCATCATGGTGACGGTCGAGGTCAGGCGGGACAGGGCCCGGTGCAGCCGCGTGAGCGAAAGGCTCCGCTTCTGTTTCTCAATACGATCTCGATCGGTCAGCATGGTTCCTCCATTGGGACAGACCGGCGGCGCGCATCTTAAGCTGCGTTATCGGCGACGGCGGTCGGTGAAATGTCGAGTTTGGGGGTGACGGCTTCGAAGAGCGGCAGCGCCGCTGCGCCAAGTGCGGCCGTCAACTGGCCCGTCTGGCCGCGAATGACGCGCGGCAAGGCGCGCGTGCGCCGACTGGCAACAGAAACGGGAAGGGTCTGCATGGCCGCGACGATCTCATCGATGACGGCATCGGGGAGCGCACCGCCGAGGATGACGGTCTCCGGATCGAGAACGTTTTCCAGCATTGCCACCATCGGCGAGAGATAGTCAGCGGTCTCCGCGATCCACTCCTTCACGACGGGATTGCCGTCCCGGTGCAGCACTTCGATCGCCGCAAAATCAGCATTCTCATAGCCCGCCTCGATGAGCTTCTCCTTCAGCGCATGCAGGGATGCATAACGTTCCAGGCAGCCGCGCTGGCCGCACGGGCAAGGTTTTCCGCGCGGGGCAACGACCACATGGCCGATTTCGCCGGCATTACCGAAGGCGCCACGGAAAGGTGCGCCGTCATGGATCAGCCCGAGGCCGACGCCGACGCCGAAATAGATCATGCAGAAATTGGAAATGGCGCGGCCCGCACCGAACAGCCGCTCGCCGACGGCGGCAGCATTCGCATCGTTTTCGACGATAACGGTCTCGCCGCTCGCTTCGCTGAGCAATGCAGCCGGATTGATGCTGCTCCAGCCGGGCAGGGTGGTCGGGCCGACCGAGCTCATGCCTTCGATCTCGAAGGGGCCAGGCATGACCACACCGATGCCGAGAAGCTTGGACGGGAAGTGCTTGCGGACCTTCTTCACCTCGCCGGTAAAGAGCGGAACGATATGTTCCGGGCTCGTATTCTCCACCGGCATGATGGTCTCGGAACGCACCTTGCCGGAAAGGTCGAGTACCGTCGTAACCATATGGTCGGCAGCGATTTCGACGCCGATCGTGACGGCTCCATCAGGGTTGACGGCAAACTGGATCGGCGGCTGGCCGCGGCCGGAACGCAAGCGGCCGATCTCCATCAGCAGCTCTTCGCTGACGAGCTCGTCGACGATATTGGCCACCGCCTGCGCAGTCAGGTGCGTCAGCTTGGCGATATGCATGCGGCCGAGCGAACCATGCATGCGCACGACATCGAGCACGACACGGCGATTATGGTCGCGGCTGCGCTCGGGGTTCTTGCCCATCGCGATCTGCTGCTTGCCGGATTGCCGTGTCATCTCGCCGCCCTCGTCTCTGCCGATATGGATAGCGCCGATATCATGAAAGGAGCAATAGAATAATTAAACTAAATTATCTTATTGACAAAACCCTCCGCCCGAACCAGCCTGAAAGGGTCGCAGTGCGATGCCGAGGAAGAGGAGCCTCAGTTCCATCTTCCCGAGCCAATCAAATCGGGACGCCGCCGATGTGCGGGATGCCCTGGGGAACCAAATGAGCGCGAGCGGTTCGAAGGCCGGCTCGGCAATGGAGGGATAATATGCGTCGCGGAATCTTATTGGCCGGGCTTTTTGCCGGCATCAGCATGGTTGCGGTTAACAGCGCTCAGGCGGTCGAAATCGAATATTGGCAGTATGTCTACGATACGCGCGTCAAGGCGATGGACCAGCTGATCGCCAATTTCGAGAAGGCCAATCCCGACATTACCGTCAAGCAGACGACCTTCCCCTATGCTGACTACCAGACGCGCGTCGTTGCCGCCAATCTCGCCGGCAATGGTCCTGATGTGATGCAGCTCTTCTATGGCTGGCTCGACCAGTTCATCGCCGGTGGACTACTGCAGCCGCTGCCAACAGACGCTTTCCCGCATGACCAGATCGAGAAGGACTTCTTCCCGATCGTATCAGCCATGAAGCGCGGTGACGACTATTACGGCCTGCCGACCGCCGTCCGTTCGCTGGCGCTCTTCTATAACAAGAAGCTCTTCCAGGAAGCTGGTCTCGACCCGAACAAGCCGCCGCAGACCATCGATGAATTCGTCGCCGCCGCTGAAAAGACCGTCAAGCGCGATGCCGCCGGCAACATTGCCGTCGAAGGCACGACGCTCGACATGGGCGGCCAGGATCACCAGTGGTGGCGTGAAGTGCTGATCCGCCAGTTTGGCGGCGAGCCCTATACTGCCGACTATTCCAAGGTGACCTACAATAGCGATGCCGGCATCAAGGCGCTGAAATTCTACACCAGCCTGCAGACCGAAAAAAAGGTCGGCCAGACCGGTTTCATGGATGAAGGCCAGGCAGCCTTCCGCGGCGGCAAGGCGGCGATGACGATCGACGGCACCTTCCGCCTCGGCTCCTTTGGCAGCATCAAGGATTTCGAATGGGGCGTCACCGAACTTCCGGCCAATGCCGACGGGTTGCGTTCCAACTATGCGAGCTATTTCGCCAACGGTATTGGCGCCAAGGTCTCGGGCGAAAAGCTTGAGGCTTCCAAGAAGTTCCTGGCTTACGTGACCTCGCCGGAAGCCATGAAGATCTGGCTCGGCACGGTTGGCGAACTGCCGGCACGCCGCGAAGCTGCACTGACCGACGAAAACCTCAAGAACCCGATCTACGCGCCGTTCCTGAAGGCGCTCGCTTATTCGCATACCTCGCTCTTCGTGGATGAAGCCGGCCAGCGCCAGAACGCCATCGACATGGTCAATCGCGTTCTGCTCGAGGGACAGTCGCCCGAGGATTCCATTGCCCAGGCCGCAACGGCCGAGCAGGAAATCATCGACAATGCCAAGAGCAAATAAGGGACGGCCATGAGCTCCGCACCCGCAAATACGGAAGGGGCGGCTTTGCGCCGTCCCGCCGGATCTTTCTGGGATCGGCTGACGATGCGCCAGAAGCGCCTCGTCTGGGTCTGGACCTTCCTTGCCCTGCCGATCCTGTTTTACTGCGTGATCCGCTTCTATCCGACGCTGCAGGCCTTCTACCTGTCCTTCACCAATTGGAACCTGATGAAACCGCCGAAATTCATCGGCGTCACCAATTATGTGAAGCTTTATAACGACCCACAGTTCTGGAAGGTTTTCCGCAACACCTTCACCTACCTTATCGTCGGCACGCCGGTCAGCCTCGTGGTTGCCTTCGTCGTGGCCTTCTTCCTGGATCGCGTGCGCTTCCTGCACGGGCTGATCCGCGCGCTCTATTTCCTGCCGTTTCTGACGACGGCAGCCGCCATGGCCTGGGTATGGCGCTGGTTCTACCAGCCAGCTCCGATCGGCGTCATCAACGATGTGCTCGGCATGATCGGCCTGCCGCAGCAGCAATTCATCCGCTCCGTCGATCAAGCACTGCCTTCGATCATGGTGACTTCGATCTGGGCCGGCCTCGGCTTCCAGATCATCATCTTCATGGCCGGACTTCGCGCCATCCCGAGCACCTTCTACGAGGCTGCGAAGATCGATGGTCTCGGTGAATGGCCGATCCTCTGGAAGATCACGCTGCCGCTTTTGAAGCCGACGACCGTCTTCCTCGTCGTCTTCTCCTCGATCGGCTTCCTGCGCATCTTCGACCAGGTCTACAACATGACAACCAACGATCCCGGCGGCCCGCTCGGATCGACCAAGCCTCTGGTTCTCATGATCTATCAGACGGCCTTTTCATCCTACAACATGGGTTATGCGGCAGCTCAAACCGTGGTGCTTTTCGCCATCCTGCTCTGTGTATCCCTGTTGCAGCTCTGGATCCTGAGGGAGCGCAAATGAGTGCCGTGACCACGAACACCACGGCACCGCTACCGAAAGCCAATATCCGCCCCGGCGCCATCCTCATCTGGACGCTGCTTTTCATCGGTGGCCTGATCATGGTCTCGCCGCTGCTCTTCATGTTCTCGACATCGCTGAAGACAGCAGGCCAGGTCTACGACCTGCGCCTCATCCCGGCCGAACCGACGCTGCAGAACTACATCACCGTTCTCTCGGACGGCCGCTTCATGCGCTGGTTCCTGAACTCGACGATCGTTGCCTGCACGGTGACGCTCTCGAACGTCTTCTTCGACAGCCTTGTCGGCTATACGCTCGCCAAGTTCGAATTCCGTGGTCGCTACCTGATCTTCCTGGCGATCCTCTCGACCCTGATGATCCCGACGGAAATGCTCGTCATTCCCTGGTATCTGATGTCGGCGCAACTCGGCTGGCTGGACAGCTACTGGGGCATCATGTTCCCGGGCATGATGACTGCCTTTGGCACCTTCCTGATGAAGCAGTTCTTCGAGACGGTCCCGAACGATTTTCTGGAAGCCGCCCGTATCGACGGCCTGAACGAATTCCAGATCTGGTGGAAAGTGGCGATGCCGCTGGTGACACCGGCCCTCTCGGCGCTCGCGATCTTCACCTTCCTTGGCAACTGGACGGCCTTCTTCTGGCCGCTGATCGTCACCACCAGCCGCGAACTCTACACGCTGCCGGTGGGCCTCTCGAGCTTTGCCGTCGAGCAATCCATCCAATGGGAAATGATCATGACCGGTGCAGCACTCGCGACATTGCCGACGCTGCTCGTCTTCCTGGTGCTGCAGCGCTACATCGTGCGCGGCGTGATGCTGGCCGGTCTGAAGGGATAGAACATGACCAAAACCAATCCACGCCTTGCCGACAGGAGCGTCTTTCCTGATCCGGTCTATAAAGAAACCGTGCTGAAGCCGCTCTTCGACGGCGCCAAGACGCATCATGTCGATGGCTTCCGCCGGATTGACCGTGCTCATCTCGTCATGCTGGTCGAGACCGGCATTCTCGATCGCGAACAGGCCAGCAAGATCGCCGCTGCACTCGAAGCAATCGATCGCGACATTGATCCGGAAAAGCTCGTCTATACCGGCGAGGTGGAAGACTTCTTCTTTCTGATCGAGAAGGAGCTGAAAGCCCGCATCGGCGTCGACGTCGCCGGCCGCCTGCATACGGCGCGCTCACGCAACGATATCGACCATACGCTGTTCAAGCTCGGCCTGAAGGGGCGCATCGACGCCCTAATGGTCAAGGCACGCAAGCTGCTCGATGCGATGATCGCGACCGCCGATTGGGAGAAGGAGACGCTGATTGTCGCCTATACCCACGGTCAGCCGGCACAGCCGACCACCTTCGGCCATTATCTTTCGGCGGCGATTGAGGTGCTGATCCGCGATATCGAGCGCTTTGCCGAAGCCCGTGAGATCGTCAACCTCAGCCCCATGGGCGCTGCGGCGATCACTACGTCGGGCTTCCCGATCGATCGCGCTCGCGTCGCCGAACTGCTCGGCTTTGCCGCGCCGCTACGCAATTCCTACAGCTGCATCGCAGCCGTCGACTATACGACTTCGACCTACAGCGCCATCGAGCTGATGTTCCTGCATCTCGGCCGGCTGATCCAGGACCTGCAGTTCTGGACGAGTTTTGAGGTCGGCCAGATCTATGTGCCGAACGCGCTGGTGCAGATCTCCTCCATCATGCCGCAGAAGCGCAATCCGGTGCCGATCGAGCATATGCGCCATCTGGCGAGCCAGACCTTCGGCCGCGCCCGCACGGTGCTCGACGTTATGCACAACACGCCCTTTACCGACATGAACGACAGCGAGGGTGAGACGCAGGGAATGGGCTACGAAGCGTTCCATTCCGCCGGTCGCGTGCTCGACCTGCTCGCCGCCTTCGTCGCCCAGATCAGCATCGATCCCGAGCGCGTGGCAGACAATATCCGCCGCTCCTGCATTACCATTACCGAACTGGCGGATTCGCTGGTGCGTCTGGAAGGCCTCTCCTTCCGGCAGGCGCATGAAATTGCCGCAACGGTGGCCCGCGCGGTGGTCGCGAAGGGCGGTGGTCTTTCGGATGACGGTTACGAGCCTTTCCTCGCAGCTTTCGAGGAACTGGCCGGCCGCAAACCGGGTATCGCCAAGGCGCAATTTGCCGAGATCGTCTCGCCGGAACATTTCGTTGCCGTCCGCGCCCGCTTCGGCGGTCCCGCGCCGGCACCGATGGCGGATGCGCTTGCAGCCTACCAGGAAAAGGCTGCCGCATTCGCCAGACAAGCGCAGGAAAATGCAGCGCGCGAAGCCGCCGCTGCTCAGGAACTTCAAACCAGATTCACGGCATTGATGGGGACGGCCTGATGGCAAATATTGAACTGCAGGGGCTCGTCAAACGCTACGGCAAGCTGGATGTCGTTCACGGGATTGATCTCGCGATCGCTGACGGTGAATTCGTTGTCTTCGTCGGCCCGTCCGGCTGCGGCAAGTCGACGACGCTGCGCATGATCGCCGGCCTTGAAGACATTTCCGGAGGCACGCTGAAGATCGGCGGTGAGGTGGTGAACGAGCGCGAGCCGAAACAGCGCAACATCGCCATGGTGTTCCAGAATTACGCCATCTATCCGCATATGAGTGTACGCCAGAATATCGGCTTCGGTCTCTACACCTCCAAGCTTTCGCAGGCGGATAAGGACAAGCGCATCGACGAGACGGCGCAGATCCTCGGATTGACGGATTATCTCGCCCGTCGCCCGGCGGCACTATCCGGCGGCCAGCGCCAGCGTGTCGCGATCGGCCGCGCTATGGTGCGCAATCCCTCTGCCTTCCTTTTCGACGAACCGTTGTCAAACCTCGACGCCCAGCTGCGCACCCAGATGCGCATCGAGATTAAACGCTTGCACCAGCGCTTGGGCACGACGATCGTCTATGTCACCCATGATCAGGTCGAGGCCATGACCATGGCTGACCGGATCGTCGTCATGAAAGACGGCCACATCCTGCAGGCGGGAACGCCGATGGATATCTATGAGAACCCTGCTGACGTGTTTACCGCACGCTTCATCGGCAGCCCGTCGATGAACCTTCTGCCGGGCACGGCTGCGGCCGATGGCTTGCGCATCGGGCAGGGCGGTCCGCATCTGGTCGGCGTGCGTCCGCATGATCTGGTTATCAGCGAAGGCACGGGCGTCCTTTCGCTCTCAGGCATGGTGACGGCCGTCGAGCCGCTCGGCGCCGAAACGCTAGTGCATTTCGATGTGGCGGGCACGTCCGTGATTGCAACCGCCCCCGGTAAGGTGATACCGGCCGTCGGCAGCACCGTGAATGCCCATGCAGCCCCCGGTGCTCTCTATGTTTTCGATGCAAAAACGGAAAAGGCCCTCGGGCGCCAATGACATCTGATAATGACATGCGATCCGCGGTGCTCAGCATCGGCCGGATCTATTGCGACCTGATCTTCACAGGACTGGAGACCATGCCTGTGCTCGGGCGTGAGCTCTTTGCCGATGACTTGCGTATTGCAGCAGGCGGTGGCGCTTTCATCATGGCCGCTTATTCAGCCCATATCGGCCGCAAGACGGCTCTGCTCTCCCGTCTCGGCACCGATGGGCTTTCGAACGGCCTGATCGCGGAACTGCAAGCGAGCGGCGTCGACCTTCGCTTTCTCGACCGGGCGGCTGATGCCGGTCCACAGGTCACGGTCGCGATCAACAATGGCGAGGAGCGGGCCTTTCTGTCCCGTCGTGCCGGCGGCGCGGAGCCGGCTACGCTCGGTGAGGCGCTTGCCTGGAACGAGGCGCGTCATCTGCACATCGCCGAATTTGCCACGTTGGCGGAAATCCCCGGTCTGATCGCAAAGGCGAGGGAGAACGGTCTCACCGTATCGCTCGATCCGAGCTGGGACGAGACGCTGATCTACCAGCACGATTTCCTCGATCGCTGCGAGGGCGTCGATCTCTTCCTTCCGAATGTCGAGGAAGCCGTTGCCATCACCGGATACTCCGATCCGGACGTAGCGCTGGATAGGCTCGCCGAGCGCTTCCCGGCGGTGGCGTTGAAGGCTGGCGCCGGCGGAGCTTATTTCGCGGCCGGAGATCTGCGCCTCCATCAGAATGCCCCCACCGTCAACGTCGTGGATACGACCGGTGCGGGGGACGCCTTCAATGCCGGGCTCATCCATGCCTGGCTTGGCGGCGCGAGCGCCGATATCTGCCTGCGCGAAGGTATTGCCATGGGCAGCCTCGCGGTCCAGGCGGCAGGCGGCGCCGCAATTCTGCCTGCACGTTAGAGCTTGGACGATCCGTGGCCTTTCCAGAGCCGCGGATCACTCTAGATTGACCGAAAGCGGCACCGAAATCGCTGCGCCAGATGCAACCCTGAATTATTCGCGTCGAGCCCGCGGGCTTGTTGCCGAACAGCTTTCGCTGACTGCGCCATCCAGCTGTTTCCTTACGAATATTTCATGTTATTCAGCCGCATTTCCGTGCCATCGTCAGGGCATCGGTAATGTTGGGTTCATCTTCGGCATGATTATCTCGGCCTGAAGCGGGGCTGATACGGCGAAGCATACATCGAGGATTAGATGGACAATTTGGAGGCTGGCAAAGAGACCGGTTCTGTAACAGGCGCAAATGCCGATCTGGCTGCCGTGCTGGTCGCCGGCCGGCAGAGCAAGGGCCGTCGCTGGCGCGGACGCCTGATCGTTCTGGTGCTCGTGATCCTGGCTGCCGCCGCTGCCGCCTATTTCTATGCGGGCCGAGGCCGTGCCGAAATCACCTACACGACCCAGCCGATCAAGCACGGCGACCTCACAGTGCTCGTCACCGCCACCGGTTCCGTCCAGCCGACCCAGCAGGTTGATATATCGAGCGAATTGTCGGGTACCATGCGTGACGTCAATGTCGACTATAACAGCACCGTCGAGGCAGGCGATGTTCTGGCCGTCCTCGATACCAACAAGCTGGAAGCCGATGTGAAGAGTTCGCGTGCCAAGCTCAACTCGGCAAAGGCCAACGTGGTCAAGGCGAATGCAGATCTGGAATCGGCTGCGACCTCGCTCGACCGCCTGAAGAGCCTCGTGAAAAGTAACGTCTCCACCCAGCAGAGCCTCGACGATGCGACCTACAAATATGACTCGGCAGTCGCCGCCAAGGATATCAATGAGGCCGAGGTCCTGGCCTCAGAGGCGGACCTGCAGCTTGCCGAGGTCAATCTCGGCAAGGCGAAGATCGTCTCGCCGATCGATGGCGTGATCCTCACCCGCTCCGTCGATCCGGGTGCGACCGTTGCTGCCTCGCTTTCGGCGCCCGTGCTTTTCACAATTGCCGGCGATCTCAAGAAGATGGAGTTGCAAGTGGATGTCGATGAGGCTGATGTCGGCCAGATCGCCGTCGGCCAGAAGGCGACTTTCACTGTCGATGCCTATCCCGGCCGCACCTTCCCGGCCGTGATTGAGCAGATCCGCTTTGCTTCCGAAGTGGTCAACAATGTCGTCACCTACAAGGCGGTCCTCTCGGTCGACAATGCCGACTTGCTGCTACGCCCCGGCATGACGGCGACATCGGATATCACCGTCGAGGCCGTCAAGGATACCCTGATGGTGCCGAATGCGGCCCTCCGTTATGCGCCGCCGCAAGTGGAAGGGCGCGGTGGTCGCGGCATCTTCAGCCTGTTCCGTCCGCCGCGTCTGCCCCGCAGTGGCGGCGGTGGTGATTCCAAGCTCACCGGCACGCAGCGCCGCGTCTGGGTGCTGCGCGGCGGCCACCCCGCGCCCGTCGTGATCCAGGTCGGCTCCTCCGATGGCCAGTTCACCCAGGTCACATCGGGCGAACTCACCGAAAAGGATGCAATCATCACCGATGCCGCGGCACGGACGAATTGACGGGGGTCGATGATGGAATGCCCGCCGCTTCTCGAATTCAGGCAAGTCTCGAAAATCTACGGTGAGGGCGCTGCGGCTATCCGCGCGCTCGACCGCGTAGACCTTTCGATCCGCGAGCATGAATTCGTCGCGATCATGGGACCGTCCGGTTCCGGCAAGTCGACGGCGATGAATATTCTCGGCTGCCTCGATGTCCCGACCTCGGGCGACTATGTTTTCCAGGGCATTTCGACAGGCGGCTTCGACCGCAGCCAACTAACGTTGCTGCGCCGCCATATGCTGGGCTTCGTCTTCCAGGGCTTCAACCTGTTGTCGCGCACATCTGCAGTCGAGAATGTCGAACTGCCGCTGATCTATCGCGGCATGGCGGTCGGCGAGAGGCGCAGGCGGGCGAGGGAGGCGCTCGGCCTCGTCGGCCTGTCGGGCAGGGAAAACCACAAGACGCAGGAACTCTCCGGCGGTCAGCAGCAGCGCGTGGCGATCGCCCGCGCCATCGTCACCGAACCAGCGCTGCTGCTTGCTGACGAGCCGACCGGCAACCTCGACACCAAGACCAGCATGGAGATCATGGATCTGATGACGCGGCTGAACCGTGAACAGGGCATTACCATCGTCATGGTCACGCACGAGCCTGACATCGCCGCCTATGCCGGACGCCTGCTGCGCTTCGTCGACGGCAAGCTGGAAACCGAGGTCGAGCATCAGCGGAGGGCGGAACATGTTCTTTGAGACGCTGAAGCTGGCGCTGCGCGCCATCAGCCGCAATCTTCTGCGTTCCTTCCTGACCGTGCTCGGCGTCGTCATCGGCGTTGCCGCCGTCATCGCGCTTGTCACCATCGGCAATGGCACGACGGCGCAGGTTTCGACCGAGCTTTCACGCCTCGGCACCAACATGCTCTTCGTGCGCCCCGGTCAGTTTGGCCCCGGCCGCGCCAGCTCTGAGGCGCGGCGCTTCACGCTGAAAGATGTCGAGGCGATCCGCGATCAGGTCTCCGGTCTGCGGGCGGTGGCGCCGTCCAATCAGTCGACGGCGACGGTCATCTTCGGCGGGCAGAACCATTCCACCACGGTTTATGGCACGACCAACGACTATTTCATCGCACAGGACTGGGATCTGGCGCTTGGCCGCAATTTCACGCCGGCAGAAGAGCGCGGCCAGTCGCGCTGCATCATCGGCGAGACCGTGCGCGAGCAGCTTTTCGGCGCCGCCGATCCGACCGGCCAGCTGATCCGTGTCGGCAAGGTTTCCTGCCCGGTCATCGGCGTCCTGGCAAAGCGCGGCCAGTCCGGCATGGGCAACGACCAGGACGATGCCGTCATCATGCCTGTCAAGGTGTTCCAGCGACGCATCAGCGGCAGCTCCAATGTGCCGACGATCCTCATCTCCGCGCGTGACGGCGTCTCGACATCAAAGGTGCAAGCCGATGTCGAAAACCTGTTGCGCGAACGCCGCAAGATCATCCCCGGCCGTCAGGATGATTTCAACGTCAATGACATGACGCAGATCGCCGAGGCCATGACCGGTACGACGACGTTGCTGACCGGCCTGCTCGGCGCGGTCGCCGCCGTCAGCCTGCTTGTCGGCGGTATTGGCATCATGAACATCATGCTGGTATCGGTGACAGAGCGCACGCGCGAGATCGGTATCCGCCTTGCGATCGGCGCACTTGAAAATCAGGTGCTGACGCAATTCCTCGTCGAGGCCGTCGCCCTGTCACTCTTCGGCGGCATAGCCGGCATCATGCTGGGGCTGACACTTGCATACGGTACGGTCAGCTTCCTTAATGTGCCCTTCGTGGTCAGCCCGCTCATCATCTTCATTGCCTTCGTCTTCTCGGCGGCGATCGGCATGATCTTCGGCTTCTTTCCGGCCAGACGTGCAGCACGGCTCAATCCCATCGAGGCGCTGCGTCACGAATAAGGGAGTGCTTTCGCCTACTGCATGACCTTGATATATCAGGATAACTTGTCTTTGACATTTAACCGTGCCAGTATTGATATATCAGTCTGGGATTCGCCCGCATGCAGGAATCGCTCAGCCATCTCGCCTATCTGGCGCTGGAGCACGCTATCGTGACACTGGCTTTGGCGCCGGGTGCATTGGTAACGGAAAAACAGCTCATCGATCTTGCTGGCCATGGCCGCACACCGGTCCGCGAAGCGATCCAGAAGCTTGCCTGGCAGGGGCTGATCGTAGTGAAGCCGCGCGTCGGCCTGCAGATCGCCGAAATCCATACTGAAGATCATGCCAATGTCATGCAGGTGCGCCGCAAGCTGGAGCCGGCCGCGGCAGCGCTTGTTGCTGATGCTGCGAATGAGGAGCAGAGGACCCGGCTTGCCGCCTGTGCCCGCACCATGGAGGAATGCGCTGTCAGCGGCGATGTGGCGCGCTTTTTCGCAGCGGACAAGGCCTTTGACGAGATCCTCGAGGATGCCTGCCCGAACAGTTTTATGACTTCAGCATTGGGGCCGGTCCAGACCCATTCCCGCCGCCTGTGGTATGCGACCGCCAATCCGGAACGGATGGATCGCTCCATCTCCCTTCACGTCGCGGTCATCAGGGCCATTCATCAGGGTGAGGTCGAGCAGGCGCGCGAGGCCATGGCCGATCTGATCGATTATCTGAGCCAGAAATAGAAACGGCCCCGTTTCTGGAGCCGTTACCTGGAAATCTATTTTCTGGCTTCAGCCGACGAAGGCGCGTTCGATCACGAATTCGGCGGGCTTGCTGTTGGCGCCTTCTTCGAGACCGGCCTTTTCCAGAAGCTCCTTTGTGTCCTTCAGCATGGCGGAGGAACCGCAGATCATGCCGCGGTCGATTGCCGGATCGATCGGCGGCACGCCGAGATCGGTGAAGAGCTTGCCCGAGGAAATCAGGTCGGTGATGCGGCCGCGATATTCGAAATCTTCGCGGGTGACGGTCGCATAGTGGCGCAGCTTGTCGCCGACGACTTCCTTAAGGAGCTCGTCATTCTGGATCTCGTGGACGAGATCGAAGCCATATTTCAGCTCGGAAATCTCGCGTGTCGTATGCGTGAGGATGACCTCGTCAAACTTCTCGTAGGTTTCCGGATCGCGGATGAGGCTCGCGAACGGTGCGACGCCGGTGCCGGTCGAGAACATGTAGAGGCGTTTGCCCGGGGTGAGCGCGTCGAGAACCAGCGTGCCCGTCGGCTTCTTGCGCATCAGCACCTGGTCGCCCGGCTTGATGAGCTGCAGATGCGAGGTCAGTGGGCCATCCGGCACCTTGATGGAGAAGAATTCCAGCTCCTCGGCCCAGGCCGGGCTTGCGATCGAATAGGCGCGGAAGACCGGCTTGCCTTCGACCATCAGGCCGATCATCGCGAATTCGCCCGAACGGAAACGGAAGCCATCTGGCCGAGTCATCGTGAAACGGAAGAGCCGGTCAGTGTAATGCGTCACGCTCAGCACCGTCTCGGCGTAAACGCCGGCGGGAATGGCGGAGGCGAATTCTTCGGTCTTTGCAGGAGCGTTCATTTCGATATCGGGCTCGTCGTTCGCAGGATGATCATCGGCATGCGAGGCAGATATTACAAAACCTCGCTGAATTAAAGGCAATCCATTCCATCGCACGGCTGGGGAGCGAAATATGCATGTCACGGTCAGGATTCTTGGCCTGTGATGAACTGTCGCTTTTGCGCTGGCTAAGCTATTCAAAGGATGCATATTAGGCGAAAAACGACGCCCGCCGCGGCGCGGGGCGCGACAGGTGGTCACGGGGGAACATGAAAATCTTCAATTACAAGCGCGTTCCTTACGCGGAAATGCGCGCATTTTCCGTCCATATACTGACGGCGTCCGGTTCCTTCCTTGCCTTTCTCGGTGTGGTGGCCGCCGCCGAGCATCGTTTCGTCGATATGTTCTGGTGGCTGGGCCTGGCACTCCTGGTCGATGGCATCGATGGGCCGATCGCCCGAAAGGTGCGCGTCAAGGAAGTCCTGCCCAACTGGTCCGGTGACACACTCGACAATATCATCGATTACGTGACCTATGTGCTGCTGCCGGCCTTTGCGCTCTATCAGAGCGGCATGATCGGCGAGCCCTGGTCCTTCGCCGCCGCCGGCATGATCGTCGTTTCCAGCGCCATCTATTATGCCGATATGGGCATGAAGACGGAGGAGTATTTCTTTTCGGGCTTCCCCGTCGTCTGGAATATGGTGGTCTTCACGCTCTTCGTCATGCATGCGAGCGAAATGACCGCCTTTATCGTCGTCACCGTCTCCGTGATCCTGACTTTCCTGCCGATCAACTTCCTGCACCCCGTACGGGTCCAGCGTCTGCGCCCTTTGAACCTCGGCGTCTTTCTGCTGTGGTCGGCACTCGGTGCCTATTCGCTGCTGAAGTATTTCGACATGCCGCAATGGGCGGTCGTTCTCTTCATCGTGAGCGGGATCTATCTTTACGTTATCGGTGCCGTGCTCCAATTCTTCCCGGCGCTTGGACGTAAATGAGGTAGACTGAGATGACAAAGACGAAAGCGGTTTCTTTCTCCAGAAACGGTGGTCCCGAGGTTTTCGAATATGTCGATATCGATCTGCCGCCGCCTTCTGAGGGGCAGGTGCAGATCCGCCAGCAAGCGGTCGGACTGAATTTCATCGATGTCTATTTCCGCGACGGCACCTACAAGGCGCCGCATCTGCCCTTCGTGACCGGCAAGGAAGGCGCCGGCGTCGTCACATCCGTCGGCCCCGGCGCAGCCGATTTCGCCTTGGGCGACCGCGTCGCTTATGCCAGTGCCGATGGCGCCTATAGCGCGGAACGCAATATCGAGACGAAACATCTGGTAAAGGTGCCTGACGGCATCAGCCTGGAAACGGCCGCTGCCATGATGCTGAAGGGCATGACGGCGGAATATCTGTTGAACCGAACCTTCAAGGTCAGCCCTGGGACCGTGCTACTGTTTCATGCCGCAGCCGGCGGCGTCGGCCTCATCGCCGGCCAGTGGGCGAAGGCGCTCGGTGCGACCGTTATCGGCACGGCAGGATCCGCCGACAAGGTTCAGCTGGCGCTCGAACATGGCTATGATCATGTCATCAATTACAAGACCGAGAACTTCGCAGAGCGCGTGCGAGAGATAACCGGTGGCAAGGGTGTCGACGTGGTCTATGACTCGATCGGCCGCGACACTTTCCCGCAATCACTGGATTGCCTCAAGCCGCGCGGGCTCTTCGCGTCGTTTGGCCAATCCTCGGGCGCGATCGAGAATTTTACCATGGCGCATCTCGCGCAGAGGGGCTCGCTCTATGCCACGCGGCCGACGCTCTTCACCTATATCGCCTCACGTCAGGAGCTAACCGATTGTGCAAACCATCTATTTGATGTTGTGCGCAGCAACAAAGTGCGTATCAATATCAACCAAACCTATCCGCTGCGTGAGGTTGGGCGGGCCCACGCAGATCTGGAAACAAGAAGAACAACCGGAACGACGCTGCTGATTCCATGAGATCCGAACGGACCGGTCGGCAGAAGAAATGAGGGGAACGTGTCGCCATTGAATGTGCCGGCTTCCGGTACGTTATTATCGGTCCAGAAGCTGACGAAATTCTTCGGTAGCTTTGCCGCCTGCAATGAAATCGATCTCGATATAGCGCCGGGCGAAATTCATGCGCTCCTCGGCGAAAATGGCGCAGGCAAATCGACACTGGTCAAGATGCTGTTCGGCGTTCTGGAGCCGACGGACGGGCATATCCTCTGGGAGGGCAGGCCGGTCACGATCACCTCGCCGGGCGAGGCCCGGAAGCTCGGCATTGGCATGGTCTTCCAGCATTTCTCGCTGTTTGAGGCGCTGACCGTTGCGGAAAACATCGCGCTTTCGCTTGATGACAGCATTCCGATCGGCAGGATCGCCGAAGAGGCGAGGGCGCTGTCGCAGGCCTATGGCCTGCCGCTCGATCCGCACGCCCATGTCGCCGATCTCTCGGTCGGTGAGCGCCAGCGGATCGAGATCGTTCGCGCTCTACTGCAGAACCCGAAGCTTATTATCCTCGACGAGCCGACATCGGTGCTGACGCCGCAGGAGGCCGACAAGCTCTTCGAAACCCTCTTCAAGCTGCGCGCCGAGGGTCGCTCCGTTCTCTATATCAGCCACCGACTGGAAGAAGTGCAGCGCATCTGTGATCGCGCCACCGTGCTGCGTCATGGCCGCGTAACCGGCGCCTGCGATCCGAAGCAGGAGACGCCAGCCTCTCTCGCCCGCATGATGGTCGGCAGCGAGGTAGCTTCCGTCACGCATCCCGAGCGCAGTGACAAGGGTGATGTGCAGCTTGCGGTCTCGAACCTTTCCGTCGCTGCACGCACGCCCTTTGCCATGCCGCTGCGCGGTGTCTCCATGACGGTACGGTCGGGCGAGATCCTCGCGATCGCCGGCGTTGCGGGCAATGGACAGAGCGAACTCTTCGATGCGCTGTCAGGCGAATATCCTGTCAGCTCGGCCGAAGCGATCGTGATCCGCAAGAAGCCGGTCGGAGCGCAGGGCATTACCGCGCGCCGCCTGCTCGGTGCCGGCTTCGTGCCGGAAGAGCGGCATGGCCATGCGGCCGTTTCCACCATGAAACTCTCCGATAATCTGGTGCTGGCCCGCAGCCAGTCCGACCGCAAAGCCTTCCTCGGCATCCTCGGCATCATCCGCTACGGCGCAGTAAAATCTGCCGCACGTCGCATTTCGGAAGCCATGGACGTGCGCAAGAGCGGAGATGACCCCGCCGCAGGCTCGCTCTCCGGCGGCAACCTGCAGAAATTCATCGTCGGCCGCGAGCTTGATCGTCAGCCCTCCGTTCTCGTCGTCAATCAGCCGACCTGGGGCGTGGACGCTGGTGCCGCAAGCCGCATCCGTCAGGCATTGGTGGACCTGGCAAAGGCGGGTTCGGCCGTCGTCGTCATCAGCCAGGATCTCGACGAGATCTTCGAAGTCGCGACTGATATCGCGGTCATTTCCGAGGGACGTCTTTCGAAGCCTTATGCGGCTGGTGAACTCACGCGCGAGAAGATCGGTCTGCTGATGGGCGGGCTGCATGAAGGCAAGCATGCTGCGGAGGCTGCTCATGCGCATTGAGCTTGAAAAGCGCCCGCAGG
Source organism: Rhizobium sp. 1399 (assembly GCF_031455475.1). Lineage (NCBI taxonomy): Bacteria > Pseudomonadati > Pseudomonadota > Alphaproteobacteria > Hyphomicrobiales > Rhizobiaceae > Rhizobium > Rhizobium sp. 1399. The sequence goes on from NZ_JAVDSU010000018.1 coordinate 101,034, forward strand.
TCTCGAAACTCTATGCCTTCGTTTCACCGCTTCTCGCTCTCATCCTGACGCTGATATTTGGCGCTATCATGTTCGCCATGCTCGGCAAGGATCCGGTCGAAGCGCTCGACGCCTTCTTCCTCGAGCCGCTTCTGGAAGTGTGGTCGCTGCATGAATTGGCAGTCAAGGCCGCACCGCTGATCCTGATCGCCGTCGGTCTCGCGGTCTGTTATCGCTCCAACAACTGGAATATCGGCGCCGAAGGCCAGTTCACCATCGGCGCGATCACCGGCTCATATATTCCGATCGTCTTCTATGATTGGCATTCGCCGCTCGTCCTGCCATTGATGCTGATCCTGGGCGCGCTCGGCGGCGCGCTGTTTGCTGCCATTCCGGCGCTCCTGAAGGCGCATTTCAATACCAACGAGATCCTGACCTCGCTGATGCTGGTCTATATCGCCCAGCTGTTTCTCGACTGGCTGATCCGGGGCGCATGGCGTGATCCCAAAGGCTTTAACTTCCCTGTCTCGCGCGATTTCGCGCCGGAAGCGATTGTGCCGGCGATCTGGGAGGAATCGGGACGCGCCCATTGGGCCTTCATCTTCGCCATTATTGCGGCGGTGCTCGTCTGGTTCATGATGCGCTTTACGCTGAAGGGCTTCGAGATCGTCGTGCTCGGCCAGTCGGAACGAGCAGGGCGCTTTGCAGGCTTCTCATCGAAGAAGATGATCTGGTTCAGCTTCCTCTTTTCCGGCGCGCTGGCAGGCCTTGCCGGCATCTGCGAGGTTTCGGGTTCCATCGGCCACCTGCAGCCGGCGATTTCGCCGGGCTATGGCTTCACCGCCATCATCGTCGCTTTCCTCGGCCGCCTCAATCCGCTCGGCATCATCGCTTCGGGTCTGGTGCTGGCATTGACCTATCTGGGTGGTGAGGCGGCGCAGCTTTCGATCGGTGTTTCGGACAAGGTCACGCGTGTCTTTCAGGGGCTGATCCTCTTCTTCGTGCTCTCCTGTGACACGCTGATCTATTACAAAATCCGCATCGTCTGGTCGCGGGTCAGGGGTGGCGTGGCATGAGCATCTTCGAAGCCATTCTTCTGACGGTCATTACCGCCTCCACGCCGCTCGTCATCGCCGCACTCGGCGAACTCGTGACGGAGCGCTCCGGCGTCCTCAATCTCGGTGTCGAGGGCATGATGATTATGGGCGCTGTCGCCGCCTTCGCCGGTGCGCAGATCTCGGGCTCTCCCTATGTCGGCATCATCTGCGGCATCGTCGCGGGCGGGCTGTTTTCGTTGCTCTTTGCCTTCCTGACGCTGACATTGGTGGCAAACCAAGTGGCAACCGGCCTGGCGCTGACCCTTCTCGGCCTTGGCGTCTCCGGCCAACTCGGCGAGCCCTATGTCAGCGTACCGGGTATCCGGCTGGAGGAGATCGACATTCCGCTCCTGTCCGGTATTCCGGTTATCGGCCCGGTGCTCTTCAAGCAGGACCTTATCTTCTATCTGTCGATCGCATTGCTCCTCGGCGTCAGCTGGTTCTTGTTCAAGAGCCGAACTGGCCTGAAGCTCCGGGCGATCGGCGATAGTCACGGCTCGGCCCACGCGCTTGGCATTCACGTCATCCGCACGCGCTATCTGGCCGTCATGTTCGGCGGTGCCTGCGCGGGTCTCGCCGGTGCGCAGCTTTCGCTCGTCTATACGCCGCAATGGGTGGAGAACATGTCGGCCGGCCGCGGCTGGATCACGTTGGCGCTTGTCGTCTTTGCCTCCTGGCGTCCGTGGCGGGTTTTTGCCGGTGGCTATCTGTTCGGCGCGGTCACGATCCTGCAGCTTCACGCGCAGGCCTTCGGTCTCGGCATCCCCGCGCAGTTCCTCTCGATGCTGCCCTATGCTGCGACTATTGTGGTTCTCATCATCATTTCTCATAATCGACGCACGACGTTGATCAATACGCCCGCGTCGCTTGGAAAAGCTTTCGTACCGGAGCGATAAAACAAGAACACGGACGGGTTTCCGGAATAACTTCAAACCAACAGGGGTCATCATGAAGAAGTTCGCACTCACACTTGCCGCATCGGCAGCAGCCGTGATTGGCATTTCCTCTGCTGCCGCGGCAGCAGATAAGACGAAGGTCTGCTTCGTCTATGTAGGGGCACACAATGACGGCGGTTATTCGCAGGCGCACGATGTCGGCCGCCAGCAGGTCCAGGCCGAATTCGGCGACAAGATCGAGACGCCTTATCTCGAAAACGTTCCGGAAGGCCCGGATGCCGAGCGCGCCATCGAGCGCCTTGCCCGCTCCGGCTGCCAGCTGATTTTCACCACGTCTTTCGGCTTCATGGATGCGACTGTGAAGGTCGCTGCCAAGTTCCCGAAGGTCAAGTTCGAGCACGGCACCGGTTACAAATCCGGCCCGAATCTCGCGACCTACAACTCGCGTTTCTATGAAGGTCGCTACATCCTCGGCCAGATCGCTGCCAAAACCTCGAAGAACCACGGCGCCGCCTACATCGCCTCCTTCCCGATCCCGGAAGTCGTAATGGGCATCAACTCCTTCGAGCAGGGCGCCAGGTCGATCGACCCGAGCTTCAAGCTCAAGGTCATCTGGGTCAACACCTGGTTCGACCCGGGCAAGGAAGCCGACGCTGCCAAGGCCATGATCGACCAGGGTGTCGACGTGCTGACGCAGCATACCGACACGACCGCACCAATGCAGGTTGCCGAAGAACGCGGCATCCACGCTTTCGGTCAGGCATCGGACATGATCGCAGCCGGCCCGAAAGCGCAGCTGACGGCAATCGTCGATACCTGGGGCAACTACTACTCCAAGCGTGTTCACGCGCTTCTGGATGGCACCTGGAAGTCCGAGCAGAGCTGGGACGGCCTGAAGGACGGTATCCTCAAGATGGGGCCCTACACGAATATGCCTGACGACGTAAAGAAGATGGCTGAGGAAACCGAGGCCAAGATCAAGTCCGGCGAACTGCATCCCTTCACCGGTCCGATCAACAAGCAGGACGGCACGCCCTGGCTGAAGGCCGGCGAGAAGGCCGATGACGGCACGCTGCTCGGCATGAACTTCTACATCGAAGGCGTGGACGACAAGCTGCCGGCGCAATAAGCAGAGTTTGTAACTCGCAGTTGCGAAAAGGCGCCTTGAAAAGGGCGCCTTTTTTGCTGCAGTGCATACTAAAATGCTCATTTACAAAAGTATTACTATATGATTTTTTGATCCTGCGCCGCGAGACGCGGCATTGGGAGGACATCATGAAATTGAAGACTGCACTTTTGAGTGCCACGATTTTGGCTGCCTGCATGTTCGGTTCGGCTTCGGCTGCCGGCTTGACCGTCGGCTTCTCGCAGATCGGCTCGGAATCGGGCTGGCGCGCGGCTGAAACGACCGTGACGAAGGAACAGGCCAAAAAGCGCGGCATCGATCTCAAGTTTGCCGATGCACAGCAGAAACAGGAAAACCAGATCAAGGCTCTTCGTTCCTTCATTGCACAGGGCGTCGATGCCATTCTCGTTGCTCCTGTCGTCGAAACCGGCTGGGACGACGTTCTGAAGGAAGCCAAGGAAGCCAAGATTCCGGTTATCCTTCTCGACCGTACCATCAAGGCTCCCGACGATCTCTATCTGACAGCTGTTACTTCCGACCTGGTCCATGAAGGCAAGGTCGCCGGCGACTTCCTGGTCAAGACCGTCGGCGACAAGAAGTGCAATGTCGTCGAGCTGCAGGGCACGACTGGTTCGTCGCCGGCCATCGCTCGCAAGAAGGGCTTCGAAGAGGCTCTTGCCGGTCACGACAACCTGAAGATCGTTCGCAGCCAGACCGGTGACTTCACCCGCACCAAGGGCAAGGAAGTCATGGAAAGCTTCCTCAAGGCGGAAAATGGCGGCAAGGATATCTGCGCTCTCTACGCCCATAACGACGACATGGCCGTCGGCGCCATCCAGGCGATCAAGGAAGCTGGCCTGAAGCCCGGCAAGGATATCCTCGTCGTCTCCATCGACGCCGTGCCGGATATCTTCAAGGCCATGTCCGAGGGTGAGTCCAATGCCACGGTTGAGCTGACGCCGAACATGGCAGGTCCGGCCTTCGATGCGCTCGATGCCTATCTGAAGGACAAGAAGGCTCCGCCGAAGTGGATCCAGACCGAGTCCAAGCTCTACACGCCTGCCGACGACCCGATGAAGGTCTATGAAGAGAAGAAGGGTCAGGGTTACTGATTGCAGCTGGAACCGCACCGGTCCATCATGGACCGGTGCGGAACTGCCGGTATCAGCAGGGCGTCATGCCCGTTTTTGGTACAGGCTTAAGGCGCAATATCAGGAAACAGCAACCCTCATGGTTCACAATTTCGAGAATATTCTCGCAGCCTCCGGCATATCGAAATTCTTCCCCGGCGCCATTGCCCTGGACAAGGTGGATTTCACGCTGCGCCGCGGCGAGGTGCATGCGCTTCTCGGCGAAAACGGCGCCGGCAAATCGACGCTCATCAAGTGCATTACAGGTGCCTATCGCCGCGACGGCGGAAGCCTGACGCTGGAAGGTCACGAGATCGATCCGGCCGATACGCTGGCCGCCCAGAAGCTCGGCATCGGCACCGTCTACCAGGAGGTCAACCTCCTTTCCAATCTCAGCGTTGCGGAAAACCTTTTCCTCGGCCGCCAGCCGAAGCGCTTCGGCATGATCGATGCCCGCACCATGAACCGGAATGCCCGCGAACTTCTGGCAGGCTATGGCCTCGATATCGATGTAACCGCGCAGCTCGACCGATTCTCGGTCGCCGTCCAGCAGATCGTGGCGATCGCTCGGGCCGTCGACCTCTCCGGCAAGGTACTCATTCTCGATGAGCCAACGGCAAGTCTCGATACGCATGAAGTCGAAATGCTTTTTGGCGTCATAAATGACTTGAAGAAGCGCGGATTAGGCATTGTCTTTATTACCCATTTCCTTGAACAGGTTTATGCCGTCAGCGACCGCATCACCGTGCTGCGCAATGGCCGGCTCGTCGGTACGCACGAGGCAGCTGAACTGCCACGGCAGAACCTGATCGCCATGATGCTCGGGCGTGAACTCGCGCAGACGGAACATGCCGCCAAAGAACGCACCATTGCCGCCGGCGAGGTCAAATATACTTTCGAGGGCTTTGGGAAACGCGGCAAGGTGAAGCCCTTCGATCTCGAGGTCCGTGTCGGCGAAGTCGTCGGCATTGCCGGACTTCTGGGCTCCGGGCGCACAGAGACCGCCGAACTCATGTTCGGTATCGAAAGCGCCGACAGCGGCGTCGCCAGGATCGATGGATCGCCGGTGACGCTGTCAAGCCCGCGTGCGGCGATCGGCAAGGGTTTCGGCTTTTGCCCGGAGGACCGCAAGACGGATGGGATCATCGGCGACCTGTCGATCCGCGAGAACATCGCCCTTGCCCTCCAGGCCCGCCGAGGCTGGGCACGGCCGCTTTCGCGCGCAGAACAGAATGCGATTGCCGACGAATATATCAAGGCGCTCGATATCCGCACGACCGACCGCGAAAAACCCATCCGGCTGCTGTCGGGCGGCAATCAGCAGAAGGCGATCCTTGCCCGCTGGCTCGCCACAAATCCGGATTTCCTGATCCTGGACGAACCGACCCGCGGCATCGATGTCGGCGCCCATGCCGAGATCATCAAACTGATCGAGCAATTGTGCGCCAGGGGCATGTCGCTGATCGTCATTTCCTCGGAACTGGAGGAACTGGTCGCCTACAGTTCGCGCGTCATCGTGCTGCGTGATCGCGAACATATCGCTGAATTGACCGGTGAGCGCATTACCGCCGCCGGCATCGTCGACGCCATTGCTGCCGCCGACAAACGAACGGAGGATGCATGACTGCCTCGCTGAAGGTGCTGGGCTCTCGTCTTGCGCCGCAATTGATTGCGCTTTTGGTTGTTCTTCTTTTGAATTTCAGCTTCTTCCCGCAGTTTCTTGATGTGATTGTTCAAAACGGCCGGCTCTATGGGAGCATCATCGATGTGCTCAATCGCGGCGCGCCCGTGGCGCTGCTGGCGATTGGCATGACCCTCGTCATCGCCACCAAGGGCATCGACCTTTCGGTCGGCGCCGTGATCGCGATCTGCGGTGCCGTCGCGGCCTCGTCGATCGTCGAAGGAAATTCGCTTGCCTATACTCTGGCGCTTACCGTTATCATCGGCCTGCTCTGCGGCTTCTGGAACGGCTTTCTCGTTGCCGTCCTCAACATCCAGCCGATCATTGCGACCCTTGTTTTGATGGTCGCCGGCCGCGGGATAGCCCAGCTCATCACCGAAGGTGTCATCATGACCTTCAACGATGACGGGCTGATCTTTCTCGGCAGCGGCTCCTTCGCCTTCCTGCCCATGCCCGTCGTCATCTGGCTGATCGCCGCCCTGCTGGTCATCCTGCTGGTTCGCCGCACGGCGCTCGGCATGCTGATCGAGGCAGTCGGCATCAACAGGCGCGCGAGCACGCTTTCAGGCGTACAGACGCCGGTGCTGCTGATGGCGGTCTATATGCTGAGCGGCCTCTGCGCGTCCATCGCCGGCATCATCGTCGCCGCCGACATCAAGGGGGCGGACGCCAACAATGCCGGCCTCTGGCTGGAGCTCGATGCCATCCTTGCCGTGGTCGTCGGCGGCAATTCGTTGCTCGGCGGCCGCTTCAGCATCATCGGTTCGCTGATCGGCGCGATGATCATCCAGGCGGTCAATACCGGTATCCTGCTTTCCGGCTTTCCGCCGGAGTTCAACCTCATCATCAAGGCGGTCATCATCATTGTCATCCTGGTCATCCAGTCGCCGGCCATGCAATCGCTCGCCAGCTTCTTCACTCGCCGGACGGACGCAGGAGGGCACAAATGAATTCCAAATATTTGCCGCTCCTTGCAACGATCGTCATCTTCGTGCTCGCCTATGCGGTCTGCACGCTGCAATATCCGAACATGCTGTCGACACGCGTCATCGGCAACCTGCTGACGGATAACGCATTTCTCGGCATTGCCGCCGTCGGCATGACCTTCGTCATCATCTCCGGTGGCATCGATCTGTCGATCGGGTCCGTCATCGCCTTCACTGGCGTCTTTCTGGCCGTGGTCCTGCAGAACACCAGCATTCATCCGCTGGCGGCCTTCGCAATCGTTCTCATCATCACCACGGCCTTCGGTGCGGTCATGGGCATGATCATCCACTTCCTGCAGATGCCACCCTTCATCGTGACCCTTGCCGGGATGTTCCTTGCTCGCGGCATGGCCTATGTCCTGTCGATCGACAGCATTCCGATCGATCACGAATATTATTCGACGCTGACCAGCCTCTACTACCGTCTGCCGGGCGGTGGACGCCTGACGCTGATCGGCGGCATCATGCTGGTCGTCTTCGCAACCGGCATCTTCATCGCCCACCGCACCCGCTTCGGGACCAATGTCTATGCGCTGGGCGGCGGCGTGCAGACGGCGCAATTGATGGGCGTTCCGGTGGCGCGCACGACGATCCAGATCTACGCATTGTCGGGTTTCCTGGCGGGCCTATCCGGAATCGTTTTTTCCCTATACACCTCTGCCGGATATTCTCTTGCGGCGGTGGGCGTCGAACTGGATGCCATCGCGGCAGTCGTCATCGGAGGGACGCTGCTGACAGGAGGAGCGGGATTCGTGGCAGGGACCTTCATCGGTCTGCTGATCCAGGGGCTCATTCAGACTTACATCACCTTCGACGGTACGCTGTCGAGCTGGTGGACGAAAATCCTGATTGGCCTGCTGCTTTTTGCATTCATGGTAATGCAGAAGGCCATCCTTTTCCTTTCCAGTCTGAACAGGAGATATGGCTAGGAGGAGTAACGGATTGCGCAACAGACAGCTTGAAACCCGTAAGGCAGGGCGAAGAACCCGAACAAGCCACGCGCATGTCGTCGACGAACTCGGCCGTTCAATCGTTGCCGGCATCTATCCTGTCGGCACGATTTTGCCTGGAGATGGAGAGCTGGCGCAGCGCTTCAAGGTCTCACGCACGGTGCTGCGTGAAACGATGAAGACGCTTGCCGCCAAGGGCATGGTCGTTGCAAAGGCGCGTGTCGGCACGCGTGTGACGGAAAAGAACTTCTGGAACATGTTCGACACCGAAATCATCTCCTGGCATTTCGCCAACGGTGTGAGCGAAGAATTCCTCCTGCAGCTCTACGATATCCGCCTGGCTTTCGAACCATTTGCCGCCGGTCTCGTGGCCGAGCGCGCAAACGCGGCCGATATCGAATTGCTGCGCGGTCTGGCGCTCGACATGGCCGCAAGCGGCCACACGTCCGACAGTCTGGCACTTGCCGACCTGCGCTTCCATCTCGCCGTTTCCGAGGTATCTCACAATCCCTTCATGCGCACGCTCGGTGGGCTCATCGAGGCGGCACTTGTCGGCATGTTCCGCATGAGCACGCCGCCCTCGCAGAACGGTTTCGCCAACATCGCCGAAACCCACATGCGCATCGTCGATGCCATCGCCGCAGGCAATGCCGCAGCGGCACGCAAGGCGATGGAAGATGTCATCGTCGAGGGCAGGGATCACGTCCACGAGGCCTTCTCCGCGCTCTCCGAGCCCATCGTCTCCCTGCCGATTTCGTCTTTTTGAAGCCTCGCCTTGCTGCTATGAGCGGCAGAACAGCCGACTAGCAATGGATTCTCGGAGTCTGCCCATGGAACGCACCTGCCTTGCCGTCATTCTCGCCGCCGGCGACAGCACGCGAATGAAATCCGCAAAGTCGAAGGTGCTTCATGAGGTCGCCGGCCGGCCGATGATCGCCCATGTCGTCGATGCCGTGGCCGCGACAGGCGTTTCATCCGTGGCCCTCGTCGTCGGCCGCGATGCTGAGAAAGTGGCGAGGGCCGCCGATATAGGCGGCGTGACGATCAAATCCTATATTCAGGAACAGCGTCTCGGTACCGGCCACGCTGTTCTCGCCGCCCGCGAGGCGATTGCCGAAGGCTATGACGATATCCTTGTGACTTACGGTGATGTGCCGCTTCAGACGGCTGGTCCGCTGCTCGAGGCTCGCAAGGCGATTGCCGAAGGCAGTGACATCGTCGTGATTGGTTTCCATACGGATCGTCCGACCGGATACGGACGCTTGCTCGTCAAGGACGGCGAACTGATCGCCATCCGCGAGGAAAAGGACGCGACCGATGCCGAGCGCACCGTCAAGTGGTGCAATAGCGGCCTGATGGCGATCAACGGCCGCAAGGCGCTCGACCTTCTGTCACGCATCGGCAACAGCAATGCCAAGGGCGAATATTATCTGACGGATCTTGTCGAGATCGCCCGCTCGCTCGGTGGCCGCGTCACTGCCGTCGATGCGCCTGAAGTCGAGATGGCCGGCTGCAACAACCGTGCTGAACTCGCTGCAATCGAACGTTTCTGGCAGGAGCGCCGCCGCCACGAGCTTATGCTCTCGGGTGTTACGATGATCGCCCCGGAGACGGTCTTCCTCTCTTACGACACGGTCATCGGCCAGGATGCCTTGGTCGAGCCGAACGTCGTCTTCGGTCCCGGCGCCGTCATCGATAGCGGCGCGGTCGTTCATGCCTTCTCGCATATCGAGGGCGCCCATGTCAGCGAAGGTGCAACGGTCGGTCCGTTTGCGCGTCTGCGGCCAGGTGCCGATCTCTCTGTTGGCTCCAAGGTCGGCAATTTCTGCGAGGTCAAGAACGGCAAGATCGGCGAGGGCGCCAAGGTCAATCACCTGACCTATATCGGTGATGCCGTCATCGGCTCCGGCACCAATATCGGTGCCGGCACGATCACCTGCAATTATGACGGCGTGAACAAGTTCGAGACTGTCATCGGCAAGGATGCCTTCATCGGCTCGAATTCCTCTCTCGTCGCGCCGGTGACTATCGGCGACAGTGCCTATATCGCCTCGGGCAGTGTCATCACGGCGGATGTGCCGGCCGACGCGCTCGCCTTCGGTCGTGCCCGCCAGGAGATCAAGCCCGAGCGGGCAAAGCTGCTGCGTGAACGGGCGCTCGCCATCAAGGCGGCGAAGAAGGCCAAGGGCTGAGCCTTCTTCCGTAACGTGCGGAAATCGAAAGTGACCGCGATATCAATTGAGAAATAAGCGGGAATCGCTAGGACTGGCCTCACCAATGAGGCGTGAGGGGAAGTTTGCATGTGCGGAATTGTGGGGATCGTCGGAAATGCGCCGGTTGCGGGCCGTCTCGTCGATGCGCTGAAGCGGCTGGAATATCGCGGCTACGATTCCGCCGGCGTTGCCACGATCCATGAAGGCGTAATGGATCGCCGCCGCGCAGAGGGCAAGCTCTTCAATCTCGAAAAGCGTCTCGACAGCGAGCCGCTGCCCGGAACGACCGGCATCGCCCATACGCGCTGGGCAACCCATGGTGTGCCGAACGAGACCAACGCCCATCCGCATTTCGTCGAAGGCGTCGCCGTTGTCCACAATGGCATCATCGAGAACTTCTCCGAGCTGCGCGACGAGCTGAGCCAAGAGGGCGCGGCCTTTCAAAGCCAGACCGATACGGAAGTCGTCGCCCACCTGATGGCGAAATATCTGCGCGAGGGTCTTTCCCCGCGCGAAGCCATGCTGAAGATGCTGAACCGCGTCACCGGCGCCTATGCGCTGGCGGTCATGCTGAAGAATGACCCCGGCACGATCATGGCGGCCCGCTCCGGCCCGCCGCTGGCCATCGGTTACGGCAAGGGCGAAATGTTCCTGGGCTCGGATGCCATTGCGCTATCGCCATTCACCAACGAGATCACCTATCTCGTCGATGGCGACTGGGCGATCATCAACCGCGAGGGCGCGACCGTACTCGATTTCTCCGGCAAGGTGGTCAAGCGTCCACGGCAGATCTCCCAGGCGACCGCTTATGTGGTTGACAAGGGCAATCACCGCCACTTCATGGAAAAGGAAATCTACGAGCAGCCCGAGGTCATCTCCCATGCGCTCAGCCACTATGTGGATTTCGCTGCCAACACGATCAGCCCGAATGCATCCGCCATCGACTTCAAGGCGGCGACCGGTCTTGCAATATCGGCCTGCGGCACGGCCTATCTCGCTGGCCTGATCGGCAAATATTGGTTCGAACGTTATGCGCGCCTGCCGGTCGAAATCGATGTCGCTTCGGAGTTCCGTTACCGCGAAATGCCGCTGCAGCCTTCGCAGGCGGCCCTCTTCATTTCGCAGTCGGGCGAGACCGCCGATACGCTGGCATCACTCCGCTACTGCAAAGACAACGGTTTGAAGATCGGCGCCGTCGTCAACGTGCGGGAATCGACCATCGCCCGCGAATCCGACGCCGTCTTCCCGATCATGGCCGGGCCGGAAATCGGCGTTGCCTCCACCAAGGCCTTCACCTGCCAGCTTGCCGTGCTTGCTTCGCTGGCAATCGGCGCCGGCCGTGCGCGCGGCACGATCAGCGCCGACGACGAGAAGGCGATGGTACGCCATCTTGCGGAAATGCCGCGCATCATGAGCCGCGTCCTCAATCTCATCCAGCCGCAGATGGAAGGCCTGTCCCGCGAACTCTCAAAGTGCAAGGACGTGCTCTATCTCGGCCGCGGCACCAGCTTCCCGCTCGCCATGGAAGGCGCGCTGAAGCTCAAGGAAATCTCCTATATCCATGCCGAAGGTTATGCCGCCGGCGAGTTGAAGCATGGACCGATCGCGCTGATCGACGAAAACATGCCCGTCATCGTCATCGCACCCTATGACCGTTTCTTCGAGAAGACGGTCTCCAACATGCAGGAAGTCGCAGCCCGCGGCGGCCGAATCATCTTCATCACCGACGAGAACGGTGCGGCTGCTTCGAAACTGCCGACGATGGCGACGATCACGCTTCCGAATGTCGATGAAATCATCTCGCCGATGATCTTCTCGCTGCCGATCCAGCTGCTCGCTTACCACACGGCGGTCTTCATGGGCACGGACGTCGACCAGCCGCGCAACCTCGCAAAATCGGTGACTGTGGAGTAAGTCCTGAGAGGCCGAAATATATTGTATGATAAGCCGAATTCTGGCAGTTTTGTGCCTGCGGACACAGGGGGAGGGCCGGGTGAACCGGACTGTCTAAAGACTGAAACGGAGTTCATCAGAAAAGATGACCGAGAAGGCTCCCCGAGTGCCGGTCGCAATGCGGCTGAGGAATAATTTTCTCGCCGGCCTTATCATCTGTGCCCCGATCGCGATCACCATCTGGCTGACCTGGACCTTCATCCACTGGTCTGACAGCTGGGTGCGGCCCTATATCCCGGCGCGCTGGAATCCGGAAAGCTACATAAATTTCGCCATTCCCGGCTTCGGTCTGTTGACCGCGGTGATTATCATCACGATCGTTGGCTTCCTCGGCAAGAACCTCATCGGTCAGAGCATCGTCCGCTTCGGCGAATCTATCGTTCAGCGCATGCCGCTGGTGCGCACTATCTACAGAAGCGTGAAGCAGATCTTCGAAACGGTGCTGAAGGAACAGTCGAATTCCTTCAAGAAGGTCGGCCTGATCGAATATCCTGGCCCAGGCCTTTGGGCGCTCGTCTTCATCGCCACCGATGCCAAGGGCGAGATTGGTTCGAAGTTCAACGCGATGGGTGAGGATATGGTCGCGGTCTTCCTGCCGCCAACACCGGTGCCGACGGCGGGCTTTCTCATCTTCGTGCCGCGCGAGAAGATCGTTATGCTTGACATGAACCCGGAGGATGCCGCCAAATTCCTGATATCAGGCGGCCTCGTCGCCCCGGAACATTTGCCGGTCGTCCGTCCCAAGCCGAAGGCGATATCCAAGGTCGACTAACCGGCTCTGAGGAACCGGATCGCTTCGTCTCGACGGAAGAGATAGAGCAGGGTGCGCACTGCCTCGCCGCGTTCGCTCGTCAATTCCGGATCGCGCTCGATCAGATAGGCCGCGTCCTTGCGGGCGATCTCCAGGAGATCGGCATGCGCCTCGAGACTGGCGATGCGAAAGCCCGGCGTACCTGACTGACGGGTCCCGAGAACTTCGCCTTCGCCGCGCAGCTTCAGATCCTCTTCCGCAATCCGGAAGCCGTCTTCCGTTTCGCGCATGATGGAGAGCCGCGCATGGCCCGTTTCACCGAGAGGCCCCTTATAGAGCAGGATGCAGGTCGAGGCCTCGTCGCCTCGTCCGACACGCCCGCGAAGCTGGTGGAGCTGTGCCAGCCCGAAGCGCTCGGCATGTTCGATCACCATGATCGTCGCATCTGGCACGTCGACCCCGACTTCGACGACGGTGGTCGCCACCAGCAGCCGCAATTCGCCGCTCTTGAAGGCGAGCATCACGGCATCCTTCTCCGGTCCGCTCATGCGCCCGTGAATGAGGCCGATGCCTGGACCGAGCGCAGAGACCAGCGTCGCATGCCGCTCCTCCGCCGACATCAGATCCAGCTCTTCGGATTCCTCGACCAACGGGCAGATCCAATAGGCCTTCTTGCCTTCCACCAGCGCGCTCTTCAGGCGGCCAACGATCTCGCCGGTCCGCTCGGTCGGAACGGTGATCGTCTGGATCGGCTTGCGGCCAGCCGGCTTCTCCGTCAGCTTTGAGACGTCCATGTCGCCAAAGGCTGCCAGCACCAGCGTGCGTGGGATCGGCGTTGCCGTCATGACCAACATATGCGGCGAGATGCCCTTTGCCGTTAGCCGCAGGCGCTGGTGCACGCCGAAACGATGCTGCTCGTCGACGACGGCCAGCATCAGGTTCTTGTAATTGACGCTGTCCTGGAAGAGAGCGTGCGTGCCGATGATGATCTGCGCTTCGCCCGATGCAATACGCTCGAGAATATCTTCGCGCTCGCGACCCTTGGTACGGCCCGTCAGCACTTCGACGCCAAGACCGGCGGCACCCGCAAATTTCGAGATCGTAGCATGATGCTGGCGGGCGAGAATTTCCGTCGGCGCCATCAGCACGGCTTGTCCGCCACTCTCGATGACGGCAGCCATCGACAACAACGCGACCAGCGTCTTGCCGGAGCCGACATCGCCTTGCAGCAGCCGCAGCATGCGCTCCGTGCCGGCCATATCCTTCAGGATGTCGGCAACGGCTTCTGTCTGGCTGCGCGTTGGCGAAAAGGGAAGGTTTTGCAATATTTTGTCGCTGATTTCTCCAGTGGAATATACGGGTTGCCCGGCCACTTTGCGCAGCCTCTGGCGCACCAGCGTCAGCGACAGCTGACCGGCCAGGAACTCGTCATAGGCAAGCCTGCGGCGGGCAGGGGCTTGCGGGTCGATGTCGGATGGATCCCGCGGCTCGTGGAGCATATGAAAGCTATCGCGGATCGACGGCAGACCCTGCTTCTGCGCCAGCGAAAGATCGATCCATTCCGGCAATTCCGGCATGCGGGGTAGGGCCGCGTCGATGATCTTGCGTAGCGTCTTCGGCGAAAGCCCCGCCGTCAGCGGATAGATCGGCTCGACCAGCGGCAGGTTCTCGGCATCGCTCGCCCTGACGATATAGTCGGGGTGGACCATGGAGGCGCGGCCGTTGAACCAATCGACCTTGCCACTGACGGTTACTTCCTCGTCGATCGGCAGCTGTTTTTCCAGCCACGCCGCCTGTCCGCGGAAGAAAACGAGCGAAAGCTCGCCAGTCTCGTCGTGCAGGAAGACGCGGTAGGGAATATTGCTCTTGCCGCGTGGCGGCGCCTGATGCCGGTCCACACGGGCGGTGATCGTCACGATAGCGCCCTGCGGCGCGCGGGCTATCCCCGGCTGGTTGCGCCGGTCGATCAGTGAATAGGGCGCATGGAACAGGAGGTCGATGACCCGGCAATCGTCAGGCGTCTCGCGTCCGAGCAGCTTGACGAAGAGCTCCGAGATCTTCGGGCCGACGCCAGGAAGGCCCGAAACGGGAGAAAACAGCGGATCGAGAATGGCGGGGCGCATGGGCGCCAAAATGCGATGAACAATAGGGCCTTGGCAAGGCTGACAAGCCGCTTTCGAGGGTCTATAGAGGCGCATCAACAAAGAAGGTGAATGCCATGACAGGTGTAACGCTCACGAGCGCCGGTCTTGACCCGCGCCGCCGCCGGATTCTTTTCCGTTGCTGGCACCGCGGGATCAGAGAGATGGATCTTGTCTTCGGCCAGTTCGCTGAAAACGAACTTCCCACCATGAGCGAAGCCGAGCTCGACGAGTTCGAGGCGATCATGGCGGAGGAGGACAATGACCTCGTGCGCTGGATCATGGGAACCTGGCCGACGCCCGAGCATTTAAAGACACCCATGTTTGCCCGCATTGCCGCCTATAAGCCCGATTTTGACACGCCCCGGATGCCTGAATGATCCCCGGTTTTGACGCCAAGAAGCTTGCAGCCGCCGCCGAGCCGCTGACGATCGGCAACGTGCCTGCGGGCATGGAACCGCTGCTGCTTGCCGAGCTCGCCCGCAACGGCGAACCCGTTGCCTATGTTCTGTCAGATGGTCATCGTATGGCCGATCTGGAGCAGATGCTGGGCTTCGTCGCGCCCGATATCCCGATCCTTACACTGCCTGCCTGGGACTGTCTTCCCTATGACCGTGTGTCGCCAAGCGCCGATACCTCGGCACGCCGTCTGGCCGCGCTCTCGGGTCTGATCGCCCACCGCAAGAAGCCGCATGCGGCAATCGTGCTGGTGACGGCTAATGCCATGCTGCAGAAGGTGGCACCGCAGGATATAATCGAAAGCCTTACCTTCTCGGCGCGACCAGGTAATCAGGTGCGCATGGAGGATATTGCCGGCCGGCTGGAGCGCAACGGCTTCGAGCGCGTGGCAACCGTGCGTGAGGTCGGCGAATATGCCGTGCGTGGCGGCATTCTCGATGTCTTCGTGCCCGGTTCTGAAGAGCCTGTCCGCCTCGATTTCTTCGGCGATACGCTGGAGAGCATCCGCAGCTTCGATCCGGCAAGCCAGCGCACCATCGGGCAGGTCCGCTCCCTTGATCTCAACCCGATGAGCGAGGTGACGCTGACGCCGGATACGATCAGCCGCTTCCGCAAGAACTACCTCTCCACCTTCGGTGCTGCCACCCGCGACGATGCGCTCTACCTCGCCGTATCGGAAGGACGCCGCTATCCCGGCATGGAACACTGGCTGCCGCTGTTCTACGAAAAGCTGGATACGGTGTTCGATTACCTCTCGGGCTTCCGCATCGTCACCGATCATACGGTGCGTGAGGCGGCCGAAGAGCGCTCCAAGCTCGTCTATGACTATTATGATGCGCGCCTGAATTCCGGCCAGCCGGGCAAGGGACAGATGGCGCAGGGCACGCCCTATAAGCCGGTCTCGCCCGGTCAGCTCTATCTCGACAGCAAGATCTTCGCGCGCACGCTCGATGCGATTAACGCTATCAGGGTGTCGCCTTTCAACGAACATGAGGGCGAGGCACGCCGCGTCGTCAATCTCGATGCACGCCAGGGGCCGCGATGGGCGCGCTCCAATGCCGAAGGCGGCGGCGATGCCGAGCGCGTCAACGTCTTCGACGTCGTTGTCAAACATATTGCCGACAAGCGCGCCGGCGGCGCGAAGGTCGTCATCACCGCCTGGACCGAGGGGTCGCTCGAGCGTCTGCTACAGGTCCTCAACGAACACGGCCTTGAACGGATCAAGCCGATCACCGCGTTGAAGGATCTCGGCGGCCTGGCAAAGGGTGAGGCGGCAGCGGCTGTATTCAGCCTGGAATCCGGTTTCGAGACCGGCGATCTCATCGTCATCGGCGAGCAGGATATTCTCGGCGACCGTATGGTGCGCCGCTCCCGCCGCAGGAAGCGTGCGGCAGACTTCATCTCCGAAGTCGCCGGCCTTGATGAAGGATCGATCGTCGTCCACGCCGAACACGGAATCGGCCGTTTCGTTGGCCTTCGCACCATCGAGGCGGCCGGCGCGCCGCATGCCTGCCTCGAGCTGCAATATGCAGATGATGCCAAGCTTTTCCTGCCGGTCGAAAATATCGATCTTCTGTCGCGCTTTGGCGGTGAGGGCACGGAAGTACAGCTCGACAAGCTCGGCGGTGGCGCATGGCAGATGCGCAAGGCCAAGCTCAAGAAGCGGCTGCTGGATATGGCCGATGCGCTGATCCGCATCGCCGCCGAGCGCCTGACGCGCCACGCGCCCGTGCTGACGACGCCGGAAGGGCTCTACGACGAATTCGCCGCCCGTTTCCCCTATGACGAAACGGAAGATCAGGACAACGCCATCGAAGCCGTGCGCGGAGATCTCGGCGCCGGCCGCCCGATGGATCGCTTGGTCTGCGGCGACGTCGGCTTCGGCAAGACCGAGGTCGCACTGCGCGCCGCCTTCGTCGCTGCCATGAACGGCGTGCAGGTCGCCGTCGTCGTGCCGACGACGCTGCTCTCCCGCCAGCATTTCAAGACTTTCTCCGAGCGGTTCCGTGGTCTGCCGATCCGCATCCAGCAGGCCTCGCGCCTCGTCGGCTCCAAGGAGCTGGCGCTCACCAAGAAGGAAGTCGCCGACGGCAAGACGGATATCGTCGTCGGCACCCACGCGCTGCTCGGCGCCGGCATCAACTTCGCCAATCTCGGCCTGCTCATCATCGACGAAGAGCAGCATTTCGGCGTCAAGCACAAGGAACGCCTGAAGGAGTTGAAGAGCGATGTGCATGTGCTGACGCTCTCGGCAACGCCGATCCCGCGCACGCTGCAGCTTGCCATGACCGGGGTGCGCGAACTCTCGCTGATCACCACGCCGCCGGTCGACCGCATGGCGGTGCGCACCTTCATTTCGCCCTTCGACAGCCTCGTCATCCGCGAGACGCTGATGCGCGAGCACTATCGCGGCGGCCAGAGCTTCTATGTCTGCCCGCGCTTAGCCGATCTGGAAGATGTCCACGCTTTCCTGCAGTCCGACGTGCCGGAGCTGAAGGTTGCTGTCGCCCATGGCCAGATGCCGGCCGGCGAACTGGAGGACATCATGAATGCCTTCTATGAAGGCCGTTACGATGTGCTGCTCTCGACCACCATCGTCGAATCCGGCCTCGATGTGCCGACGGCGAACACGCTGATCGTCCATCGCGCCGATATGTTCGGCCTCGCGCAGCTCTACCAGCTGCGCGGCCGTGTCGGCCGTTCGAAGGTGCGCGCCTTCGCGCTCTTCACGCTGCCGGTCAACAAGGTGCTGACGGCAACTGCCGAGCGCCGCCTCAAGGTGCTGCAGTCGCTGGACACACTCGGCGCCGGCTTCCAGCTCGCAAGCCACGACCTCGATATCCGCGGTGCGGGCAACCTGCTCGGCGAGGAACAGTCCGGCCACATCAAGGAAGTCGGCTTCGAGCTGTATCAGCAGATGCTGGAAGAGGCAGTCGCCGAGGTGAAGGGCGTCGACGAGATCCAGGATACCGGCTGGTCGCCGCAGATATCCGTCGGCACGACCGTGATGATCCCGGAAGGCTACGTACCCGACCTGCACCTGCGCATGGCGCTCTACCGCCGCCTCGGCGAACTTACCGATCTCAAGGAGATCGATGGCTTCGGTGCCGAGATGATCGATCGCTTCGGCCCGATGCCGGTGGAGGTCCAGCACCTGCTGAAGATCGTCTACATCAAGTCGCTCTGCCGCACGGCCAATGTCGAGAAACTCGATGCCGGCCCCAAGGGCGTCGTCGTGCAGTTCCGCAACAAGGAATTCCCCAACCCCGCCAATCTCGTCGGTTATATTGGCAAGCAGGGCGCAATGGCGAAGATCCGCCCTGACCACAGCCTCTTCCTGACCCGCGACCTGCCGACCCCGGAAAAGCGTCTGCAAGGTGCAGCCGTCATCATGACGCAGCTTGCGGAGCTCGCGAAAAGCTAAAGGCAGCCCGGCGAAAACCGGACTGCCCTCCAACTGCGTTTTCAGTTTGTCGATCCTGACGCGCGTCAGTTCATCCCGGCACGTGCTTCGGCCTTAGCTGCGGCAATTTCCCTGAGAGCGCCCGCCAGCACATCAGGTGTCTGTGCGCCGCTGACGGCATATTGCTGGTCGAAGATGAAGAACGGCACCCCGTTGACACCCATGCGCTGCGCTGCGTCGATTTCCGAGAGAATGACGCTGCTATCGGCGTCCGAAGCGAGCAGGGCGGCAATGACCGAGCGCTGCAGACCTGACTTCTCGGCAATATCGAGCAGCACCTCATGATCGCCGACATTGCGGCCTTCCTCGAAATTGGCCTTGAACAGCGCCGAGACGACTGCCTCCTGCTTCTGCCGGTCCTCGACACCAGCCCAGTGGATCAGGCGGTGCGCATCGAGCGTATTCGGCCCGATCTTGATGGCCTCGAAATTGAACTTGATGCCGACTTCGCGGCCATAGCCGGTCAGCATCTTGTGCGCCTCAGCCACGCGTTCGGTGCCACCGAGTTTCTGCTCCAGCATCTTTTTCTGGTCGACACCTTCGGGCGGATAATCCGGGTTGAGGCGGTAGGGGCGCCAGTTGATATCGACGCCGATTTCATCCTGCACCTCGGCGATCGCCAACTCCAGCCGCGCCTTGCCGAGATAGCACCAGGGGCAGACGACATCAGAGACAACGTCGATGGTGATGCGTTCCATTGTGATTCCTTATTCTGCCATCCCTCAATGACGGTTGGCTCAATCGCATAGAAGATGTTTTCGACGATCTTTAGAGGAAGGTCGAGGCAAGAGAAAGGAAATAGAACGACGCGTCTGATGATGTGATTATTGCGCGCTCGTATCCCACCATGTCTGCAACTGATAGCCATAGAGCGGCACCACATCCGGGTGACCGATGCGCTTGTTGCGCGCAACCCACTGCTGATCGATGTGGTAGAGGGGTAGCACATAGTGGTTGGAGAGCAGCAGCCGGTCATAGGAGCGGACGGACGCCGTAAAATCCTCTGTCGAGCGCGAGCGCAGCAGATGATCGATCAGCGTATCGAGATTGGGGTCGTTGGCCCCGGCGAAACTGTCCGTCCCTTCACGCGTGCGGGCAGCGGACGACCAGCGGCCGAGTTGCTCGTTGCCGGGTGAGAGCGATGAGGTGTAGGCCTTCATGATCATGTCATAGTCGAAGCTGTTCGTGCGGCTCTGGTACTGCGAATCGTCGACGGTGCGGATCGACGCGGCGACACCGATCGTCTGCAGCGATCGCTGGTAGGCGACGGCGAGCTTCTCCTGGTCAGCATTCTGGGTCATGATCTCGAAGGCGAGCTGCTTGCTGCTCTGATCGGCCATCTTGCCGCCCTGGATCGTGTAGCCTCCCTGTTTCAGGAGGTCGACAGCCTGCCTCAGCACGTTGCGGTCGCGTCCCGAGCCATCGGTCACCGGCAGCTTGTAGCTGCCGTCAAGAATGGCGGGGTCGATCTGGTCCTTGATCGGTCCGAGCAGCGCCAGCTCACGTGCATCCGCCGGTACCCCGAAACTCGAGAGATCGGAATTCTGCCAGAAGCTTTGCGTGCGCTTGTAAGCGCCGGAATAGAGATTCTTGTTGGCCCATTCGAAATCGAAGACCAGCGACAGGCCCTCGCGCACCTTGATATCGCTAAAGATCGGCCGCCGCGTATTGAAGACGAAGCCGAGCATACCGCTCGGCAGTTTCGGCTTGAACACATCCTTCACGACCGCGCCCGACGTTGCGGCCGGGAAATCATAGGCATTGGCCCAATGCCCCGGATTGCCTTCCAGATAGATATCGACGTCGCCTTTCTTGAAGGCCTCGAAAAGCGTCGTATCCTGCAGGAAATACTGCACGGTGAGCTGGTCGTAATTGTCCATTCCGACCTTGGCCGGAATGTCCTTGCCCCAGTAATTCGGGTCGCGCTCATAGGTGATGCTTTCGCCCGGCTTCAGGTTCTTGATCTTGTAGGGACCGGATCCAACAGGTGGCGTGAGCGAGCTGCGGTCGAAGCTATCGGGGTCGATCGCGTGTTTTGGCAGGATGGGAAACAGGCCGAAGATCATCGGCGTCTCGCGGTCTGCCTTCTCATTGAAGGTGAAGCGTACGCTGTGGTCGCCAATCTTCTCCATCTTTGAAACGAGATTGAGGCGGCTGGAGAAGGGCACGCGCCCTTTGTCGCGCAGGAGCTCGAAGGAAAAGATCACGTCTTCGGGCGTGACCGGCTGCCCGTCCGACCACCTGGCTTTCGGATTGAGGTTGAACTGGATGAAGGTGCGGTCTTCATCCCAGTCCACCGTTTCCGCCAGCAGGCCGTAGAGCGTGAAGGGCTCGTCGCTCGAACGCTGCAGCATGGATTCGTAGATGAGGTTGCCGAATTGCGGATCCCACATGCCGCGCGCCGTCGTGCGCATGCTTTTCAGGATAAAGGGGTTTAAACTATCGAAAGTGCCGACCACGCCGTAGGTGATCTTCCCGCCCTTCTTCACGTCGGGATTGACGTAAGGGAAGTGCTTATAATCGGCAGGCAGCGCTGCCGAACCATGCATGGCGATACCATGCACAGGTTCCGCGGCGGCGGCACCGCAGGTAAGCATGAAAGCGGCGAGGAGGACGATCCGAAGCATTCTGAAATTCCTTGATGCGTGGCGACGGGCACGATTCGCCGGAAGGGTAGCATGGGAGCGCTCAATTCCAACCGCAGCCGCCGCTTTCTTTACCTATGTGCCAAAATGCCCGCGAAATTGCCAAAGAAATGCTGGATATCTTCAACGCTGCGATGTAACACGTGACCCGAAGTTTTGGGGTCATGCATTTGCCTTATTTTTTTAAGAGGTGGAGTGCCGAACGACCCGGTGGTTGGGGCGGCCGAACGTAGCCCCGAAACGGATATCAGGAGACGGAATTCGTTATGATGTTCAAGTCTGAAAAGAAAATGCGGGCAGCACTGTCCGTTATGGCAGTGATCTTCGGTGCTTCGGCTCCGGTCTCGTCCTTCGCACAGGACGCAGCCGCCCAGGCTCCGGCAGCGTCGGCTGACGCTCCCGCACAGGCCGTCGGCGCACCGCGCCTCGGCTGGTACAAGACCTGCAGCAAGCAGGAAGACAACGACATCTGCGTTGTTCAGAATCTGGTTCTCGCCAACGGCGGCCAGCTGGTGACGGCTGTCGGCCTGATCTCGGTTTCCGGCAAGATCAACCGCAAGATTCTTCAGGTTTCGGTTCCGGCCGCACGCTTGATCCCTCCGGGCATCAGCATGCAGATCGATGGTGGCAAGGGCCAGAAGCTCGATTACGCCGTTTGCCTGCCGGACAAGTGCACAGCTGAAATTCCGCTGACGGACGCCATGATCGCAAGCCTCAAGAAGGGCAGCGACGTGGTCTTCACCTCGATCAACTTCCGCCGTGCTGCGAACCCGATCAAGGTTTCGCTCGAAGGCTTCACCGGCGCCTATGACGGCGAACCGGTTTCCGAGTCGAAGCTCGCCGAAAGCCAGCGCAGCCTGCAGGACAGCATGCAGAAGAAGGCTGAAGAAGCCCGCAAGAAGCTGGAAGACGCCCAGAAGGCAGCAAAGGCCCAGTAATCGGGACTTTAACGAATTGACGAAAAGCCCGGCTTCAGGCCGGGTTTTTTGTTGCCAAAAGAAAGGCCCCGACATGCGGGGCCTTGTTATGGGAGTTATGTGATCCGACTTTAATGGGCGAAGCTCATCTTGGGTTTGAACTGGCCTGTCGGACCGCGGTCGAAGATCTGTTCGACCTGCGGATTGCGAAGCGGTGTGTCGCTCTCGTCGCTCACCAGGTTCTGCTCGGAGACGTAAGCGACATATTCGCTGTCGTCGTTTTCGGCGAGCAGATGGTAGAACGGCTGGTCCTTGCTGGGGCGGACTTCCGCGGGAATGGAATTCCACCACTCTTCCGTATTCGCGAACTCCGGATCAACGTCGAAGATGACGCCGCGAAACGGAAAAACCTTGTGCCGGACCACTTCGCCTATACTGAACTTTGCAACTCTTTCTTTCATGGTACGACTTCCTTTCTCACCTGATTTGGTGATCGGTCCCCCGCAAATCAAGATTTTTACGGGATTTCGTCACATGATCGTCATGTCTGCCGATCGGCGTTCATGACCTCGGGGTCGAAAAAGCCCCGGCGAACCGGGGCTTCCTGTCTTGTCTTACGCCGAGTAGTACATGTCGTATTCGACCGGATGCGGCGTCATTTCGAAGCGCATCACTTCGGCCATCTTCAGTTCGATGAACGCGTCGATTTGGTCGTCATCAAAGACGCCGCCGGCCGTCAGGAACTTGCGGTCCTTGTCGAGGCTTTCGAGCGCTTCGCGCAGAGAGCCGCAGACGGTCGGGATCTTCTTCAGTTCCTTCGGCGGCAGGTCGTAAAGATCCTTGTCCATGGCTTTGCCGGGATGGATCTTGTTCTTGATGCCGTCGAGGCCTGCCATCAGCATGGCAGCGAAGGCGAGGTAGGGGTTGGCAGTCGGATCCGGGAAGCGGACTTCGACGCGCTTTGCCTTCGGGTTGGAGCCGAACGGAATGCGGCAGGAGGCCGAGCGGTTGCGGGCGGAATAGGCCAGCAGTACCGGAGCCTCATAACCCGGGACGAGACGCTTGTAGGAGTTCGTCGACGGGTTGGTGAAGGCGTTGATCGCCTTGGCATGCTTGATGATGCCGCCGATATAGTAGAGGCAGGTTTCGGAAAGGCCTGCATATTCGTCGCCGGCAAAGGTCGGCTTGCCGCCCTTCCAGATCGACTGGTGTACGTGCATGCCCGAGCCGTTATCGCCGAAGATCGGCTTCGGCATGAAGGTTGCCGTCTTGCCATAGGCATTGGCGACCTGATGAACGACGTACTTGTAGATCTGCATCTTGTCGGCGTTGCGAACGAGCGTGTCGAACTTAATGCCGAGCTCGTGCTGGGCGGCGGCCACTTCGTGATGGTGCTTTTCGACGACGACGCCCATTTCAGAGAGAACCGTCAGCATTTCCGAACGCATGTCCTGGGCGCTGTCGACGGGGGGAACCGGGAAGTAGCCGCCCTTGACGCGCGGGCGGTGGCCGAGGTTGCCGGTCTCATAGTCGGTGTCGTCGTTCGACGGCAGTTCGGTGGAGTCGAGCTTGAAGCCGGTATTGTACGGGTCGGCCTTGTACTTGACGTCGTCGAAGACGAAGAATTCGGCTTCCGGGCCGACGAAGATCGTGTCACCGATGCCGGATGCTTTCAGATAGGCTTCGGCCTTCTTGGCGGTGCCGCGCGGATCGCGGTTATAGGCTTCGCCGGAAACCGGGTCGAGGATGTCGCAGACAATAACCATGGTCGATTGGGCGAAGAACGGGTCCATATGCACCGTGTCCGTGTCGGGCATTAGCACCATGTCGGACTCGTTGATGGCCTTCCAGCCGCCGATCGAGGAACCGTCGAACATGACGCCGTCGGCGAACATGTCTTCATCGACGCAGGCTATGTCCATCGTAACGTGCTGCAGCTTGCCCTTGGGGTCGGTGAAGCGCAGGTCGACGAACTTTACATCGTTGTCCTTGATCTGCTTCAGGATTTCGCTTGCACTCGCCATAAGATGCTTCCTCTGTTTTGTGATGATGTTACGTTATGTGCGATGAGGATGGTCAAGCTTCGCCGAAGGCAAAGCCGGTCAGATGGCATCGATACCGGTTTCACCGGTTCGGATGCGAATGACCTCTTCGACGTTGGAAACGAAAATCTTTCCGTCGCCGATGCGCCCCGTCTGCGCGGCCTTGCGGATCGCGTCGATGACGGCCTCCGCGTTTTCATCTGCGAGCACGACCTCAACCTTCACCTTCGGCAGGAAATCGACGACATATTCTGCGCCGCGGTAGAGTTCGGTATGGCCCTTCTGGCGACCGAAGCCCTTCGCTTCCGTGACAGTGATACCCTGCAGACCGACTTCCTGAAGGGCTTCCTTCACCTCGTCCAGCTTGAAAGGCTTAATGATCGCTTCGATCTTTTTCATGAGAAAATGTCTCTCCGCTTCTCCCGTTACAGCAGGAACCTTCCCGCTCGCGGGATATGATGCAGATATCGTGCCAGTTTGAAATCCGTCTCACCCAAAAAATCGCGGAATTTTGTGCGTGCGACCTTGTTTGCCTGCGTTTTCGTGTCGTTTTGATAAAAAAAGAGGTGAACAATAGTGCGTTTTGATCAAAAATGACGCGAAAATTGAAAAAATCCCTCGACTCATAATTTCTTACGGTCTGTCGTGTGTGGGTCGAAAAATAGGCAAATGCATAATATTTGCTCTTTCGTTGTGATAATCATGCGGTTGTTTTTTAGGCGCTTTTTGAATTGAATAGAGGCATGAGCAAACGCCTCGCCGATCTTCTCCTGACCCCTGTCGAAATGGCTGCGGCCGATAAGGCTGCAGCCGAATCCGGAATCGATTCCTATGGCCTGATGGAAAAGGCAGGTGCCGCGGTCGCGGCTGCAGCATTGCGTCTTTATCCCGGCGCACAACGTTTTGCGGTGTTCTGCGGCCCCGGCAACAATGGCGGTGACGGTTATGTCGTCGCCCGGCTCCTGCAGGAGAGTGGTGGACGGGTGGAAATCTTCCATCTTGGTAACCCGGAAAAGCTGACGGGCGATGCGGGCCGCGCTAGAGCAGCCTGTGCGATGAAGGGGGAGGATATCGCGTGCTATGACCAGCAGCTGGGTGATGTCATCATCGACGGCCTCTTCGGAGCCGGCCTTGCACGGGATGTGCCATCCGAGGTCGCCGATCTGATCCACAAGGTCGGCAAGGCAGGAACTCCCGTCATCGCCATCGATCTGCCATCTGGCCTGGACGGGCGCACCGGCGCCGTGCTCGGCGGCGCCTTCCGAGCGGCGCATACGGTGACCTTCATGACCCGCAAGCCCGGCCATCTGCTGATGCCTGGCAGGGAGCTTTGCGGCACGCTCGAGGTCTTCGACATCGGCATCCCCGGACGCATCATCAGGGCGCAGACGGATGGCCGTGTGGACGAGAATACACCTGCCGCATGGCGCGCTGTCATTCCGACCGAGCAGCTGGAGACCCACAAATATAAGCGTGGTCACCTTGTCGTATTTTCGGGTGAGGCGAGCAAGACGGGCGCCGCCCGCATGTCGGCCATGGCGGGGTTGAAGGCCGGGGCAGGGCTCGTTACCATCGCCGCGCCGACCGAAGCACTTTCCGCCAATAGCGCGCACCTGACAGCCGTCATGCTGCACGCCATTGATGATGCAGCAGCATTGGCAGGATGGCTGAAGGACACACGCCTTCAAACCTTCGTTCTCGGCCCCGGTTTCGGCATCGGAAAGAAGACCCGCAAATTCGTATCCCTACTGCGCGACCGTCATCTCGTTCTCGACGCCGATGGCATCAGCTCCTTCAAGGACGATCCGCAGGCGCTTTTCGAGCTGTTCAAGGGAGTGCCGCGCCTCGTTCTCACGCCGCACGACGGCGAGTTTGCCCGCCTCTTTCCCGATATTGCCGCCGACGAGAAGGCGGGCAAGGTCGACAAGGCGCTCGCCGCTGCCAGCCGCGCCAATGCTGCTATCATCTATAAGGGGGCGGATACCGTCATCGCCTCACCGGACGGCCGGGCGCTGATCAACACCAACGCACCGGTCTGGCTTGCCACCGCCGGCTCCGGCGATGTGCTGGCAGGCATTATCGGCGGCCTGCTCGCCCAAGGCCTGCCGGCCTTCGAGGCAGCCGCCGCTGCTGTCTGGCTGCATGGAGAGGCAGGCCAACGCGCCGGCAAGGGGTTGACGGCCGAAGACCTCGCCGCGCACGTGCTGCCTTATTGAGCGATTACTTGTCGACCCGCTTCTGTAGGGCGATCGCCCCGTGCGGCGCATTGACCTTGCCCTCGTGGATCATGAAGGCAAAGACGTCGCGCGGCTCGACCTTGACCTTCCTGTCCTTGTCGATCAGCGGTAAGTCGTCAGGCACTTTGCCCTCGGCCCAGATCTGTAGCCGCTTGGTCCAATCCTTCAGCTCCGGTTCCGGATAGCAGGTCGGGATATCGTCGGACCCTTTCTGCAGCCGCGTATAGACGAAATCCGCTGTCACATCGGCAATCATCGGATAGTCGAAATGCTCGGCGCAGACGGGTGCCACGCCATATTTCTCCAGCAGCGCCACGAATTCCGGCACCTTGAAGGAATCGTGCCGGACTTCCACGACATGGCGCAGCTTCAGCCCATCCTGTTTTTCCGGCAGCAGCTTCAGAAAGGCTTCAAAATCATCGGGTTCGAATTTCTTTGTTGGCGCGAATTGCCAGAGCAGTGGGCCGAGGCGATCACCAAGTTCGCTGATGCCCGACGAGAGGAACCTCGCCATCGACTCCCAGGCTTCGGCAAGCACGCGCCGGTTCGTGGTGTAACGCGTCGCTTTCAGCGAAAAAACGAAGCCATCGGGCACATCGGCGGCCCACTTCGCGAAGACTGCCGGCTTCTGCGTGCTGTAATAGGTGCCGTTGACCTCGATGACCTTCAGCTGGCGGCTGGCATAGTTCAGCTCGTCCTTCTGCTTGAGATCGGTGGGAAAGAAATGGCCGCGCCACGGCTCGAACGTCCAGCCGCCGATGCCTACGCGGATCGTGCCCGATTTGCTCATCTGCTCCTCCTCGCTTGCGATCTCTCAGATCGCACCAACCTTTTTCGTCATATCGACGACGGTCCATCCTGGCCGATAGGGATTGGGCCGGCGACCCGTTTCCTGAAAACCGAAGGCGGAATAAAGCGCGATGTTCCGCTCCATCCGCGCATTGGTATAGAGCCGCATCTCAGGCGTTTCCCACTCCCGCGCTTTGTCCTCCAGCCAGCGCAACATGGCCACACCATGTCCCGCTCCCTGGAAGTCCGGCGATACCGCGATACTGAAAAGCATCACGTGGTCGGCATGGCGCTCGACGACAGAGAGCCCCGTCACAGCACCGTCAGCCTCCCGCAGCCAGACCTCGCCGCGCTCAATCCGCGGCTTGTAATCTTCCGTCACCGGAATCGGCGGATAGCCGAAAAGATCGGTATAGGGCTGGTAGGCGGCCGTCGTCAGCGCCACGACGCCGGGCAGGTCCGCAATCGTGGCGAGCCGCATGGTCATTCCGCCGCTGCGACCGCCTTCTTGACCGGTCGCCGCTCCAGCAGCTCCTTGAGGAACTGGCCGGTATAGGAGCGCTTCTCCTTGACGATCGTCTCTGGCGTGCCGACAGCCACGATCTCGCCGCCGCCGTCACCACCCTCGGGGCCGAAATCGAGGATCCAGTCGGCAGTTTTGATGACTTCGAGATTGTGCTCGATGACAACGACCGAATTGCCCTGATTGACTAGTTCGTGCAGCATTTCCAGGAGCTTGGCGACGTCATGGAAGTGCAAGCCGGTGGTAGGCTCGTCGAGGATATAGAGGGTGCGGCCCGTCGAGCGTTTCGACAATTCCTTGGCGAGCTTGACGCGCTGCGCCTCGCCGCCCGAGAGCGTATTGGCCTGCTGACCGACCTTGATGTACCCGAGACCGACATCGAAAAGCGACTGCAGCTTGTCGCGCACGGCCGGGACGGCCGTGAAGAACTCGACACCTTCCTCCACGGTCATATCGAGCACGTCGGAAATCGACTTGCCCTTGAAGGTGACATCGAGCGTTTCGCGGTTGTAACGCTTGCCGTGGCAGACGTCGCAGGTGACGTAGACATCAGGCAGGAAGTGCATCTCGATCTTGATGACGCCATCGCCCTGGCAGGCCTCGCAGCGGCCGCCCTTGACGTTGAAGGAGAAACGACCTGGCTGATAACCGCGCGCCTTCGCCTCCGGCAGGCCGGCAAACCAGTCACGGATCGGTGTGAACGCGCCGGTATAGGTTGCGGGGTTCGAACGCGGCGTGCGGCCGATCGGCGATTGGTCGATGTCGATCACCTTGTCGATATGCTCGAAACCATCGATGCGGTCGTGATCGGCAGGGATTTCACGAGCGCCCATGACACGCCGTGCCGCCGACTTGTAGAGAGTCTCGATCAGGAAGGTGGACTTGCCGCCACCCGAGACACCCGTCACAGCCGTAAAGACGCCAAGCGGAATGGCCGCTGTGACGTTCTTCAGATTGTTACCGCGTGCGCCGACGACCTTGATCTCCTTGCCCTTCTTAGGCTTGCGCCGCTCATCGGGCAGGGTCACACCAAGCTCGCCCGACAGATATTTGCCGGTGAGCGACTTTGGATTGGCCATGATTTCCTGCGGTGTGCCATGCGCCACTACCTGGCCGCCATGCACACCGGCGGCGGGGCCGATATCGACCACATCGTCAGCCGTCAGGATCGCATCTTCGTCATGTTCGACCACGATGACTGTATTGCCGATGTCACGAAGGTGCTTCAGCGTATCGAGAAGACGGGCATTGTCGCGCTGATGCAGGCCGATCGACGGCTCGTCGAGCACGTAGAGAACGCCGGTCAGGCCTGATCCAATCTGCGAGGCAAGACGGATACGCTGGCTCTCGCCGCCGGAAAGCGTGCCGGAATTGCGAGACAGGCTCAGATATTCGAGACCCACATCGTTGAGGAACCGCAGGCGGTCGCGGATTTCCTTGAGGATGCGCACGGCAATCTCGTTCTGCTTGGCGTTGAATGCCGCCGGCAGCGTCTCGAACCAGTCGCGTGCGATCCGGATCGACATCTGCGTGACTTCGCCGATATGCAGCTTGTTGATCTTGACCGCGAGCGCTTCCGGCTTCAGGCGAAAACCGTTGCAGGCCGGGCAGGGGGCCGCCGACATGAAGCGCTCGATATCCTCGCGCGCCCAGGCCGAATCCGTTTCCTTCCAGCGCCGCTCGAGATTGGGCACGATGCCTTCGAAATTCTTCGAGGTCGTGTAGGAGCGCGCGCCATCGGCATAGTGGAATTCAATCCTCTCCTCGGTGCCGTTCAGGATGATATCCTTGGCTTTTGCGGGAAGGTCGTTCCAGCGGCTGCCGAGCTTGAAACCGAAATGCTTGCCGAGCGCTTCCAGCGTCTGGTTGTAATAGGGCGAAGTGGACTTGGCCCAGGGCGCGATAGCGCCGTCGCGCAGCGTACGCTCCGGCTCCGGCACGATCAGATCAGGGTCGATCTTCTGCTGCGAACCGAGACCGTCGCAGGTCGGGCATGCGCCAAAGGGATTGTTGAACGAGAAGAGCCGTGGTTCGATTTCCGGAATGGTGAAACCGGAGACCGGGCAGGCGAACTTTTCCGAAAACAGCACGCGTTCGTGTGTCTCGTTGAGCGATTTGTTGGCCGAGCCGCCAGCCGAGGTTTCCTCAGGCGGCAACGGCTTGTCGGCGAATTCGGCAACGGCGAGGCCATCGGCAAGCTTCAGCGCCGTTTCGAAACTGTCGGCCAGGCGCGAGGCCATGTCGGGCCGCACGACGATACGGTCGATGACCACGTCGATATCGTGCTTGTATTTCTTGTCGAGAACAGGTGCATCGGCGATCTCGTAGAACTGACCGTCTACCTTGACGCGCTGGAAGCCCTTTTTCATGAGCTCCGCCAATTCCTTCTTATACTCGCCCTTGCGGCCGCGGATCATCGGCGCCAGGATGTAAAGACGCGTGCCTTCCTCGAAGGCCAGCACACGGTCGACCATCTGGCTAACCGTCTGGCTTTCGATCGGCAGGCCCGTGGCCGGCGAATAGGGAACCCCGACGCGCGCAAACAGCAGGCGCATATAGTCGTAGATTTCGGTAACCGTGCCAACCGTCGAGCGAGGGTTGCGCGAGGTCGTCTTCTGCTCGATCGAGATTGCCGGCGACAACCCGTCGATCTGGTCGACATCGGGTTTCTGCATCATTTCCAGGAACTGGCGCGCATAGGCCGAAAGGCTTTCGACATAGCGGCGCTGGCCCTCGGCATAGATCGTATCGAAGGCGAGCGAGGACTTGCCGGAGCCGGAAAGGCCGGTCATGACGATCAGCTTGTTCCGCGGCAGATCGAGGTCTATGCCCTTCAGATTATGCTCGCGCGCGCCACGGATGGAGATCGTCTTCAGTTCGCTCATCGTCTCTGCTTCAGATGGTTTGGGGATAACAGCCCTTATTTAGTGATGCCAGCGGGCGAGTCGAGGCTGAAAGTCCGGAACAACAAAGGTTTTCGATTCTGTTGACAGGATCATAACGAATAATTAGAACAAATAAAGAACAAAATTCCTTGTGGATTAAGAAGGGCTGGATGCGCATCGCTTGTCCTCTATGGTTTAAGGTGCGCCGATGATTTTTGAACGCCGCCGGTCAGGGCGGCAGTAAGGTGAATGATATGGCTGGCAGTGTGAACAAGGTAATTCTTATCGGAAACGTGGGCGCCGACCCCGAAATCCGGCGCACGCAGGATGGCCGGCCGATCGCCAATCTTCGCATCGCGACCTCGGAAACCTGGCGCGACCGCAATTCCGGCGAGCGCCGCGAAAAAACCGAATGGCACACGGTGGTGGTCTTCAACGAAGGCCTCTGCAAAGTGGTCGAGCAATATGTGAAGAAGGGCGCCAAGCTCTATATCGAAGGCGCTCTGCAGACACGCAAGTGGCAGGACCAGACCGGCAACGACCGCTACTCGACGGAAATCGTGCTGCAGGGTTTCAATTCGACGCTGACGATGCTCGACGGGCGCGGTGGTGAGGGCGGCGGTGCTGGCTCCGGCTTCGGCGGCGGCCGTGGCAGCGACGATTTCGGTGGCGGTGGTTATGGCGACGATTACGGCGCACCCGCTCCAGCGTCCGGTGGTGGTCGCAGCGGTGGTGGTCGTAGCGGCGGAAGCAGCGGCGGCGGTAGCGCTGGCGGCGGCAACTTCTCACGGGATCTCGACGACGACATTCCGTTTTGATCGGTCTTATTCAGTAGCAAACGGCGCCCTCGGGCGCCGTTTTCATGTCGGCGTGGCGCTGATCAGGTTGAGAGCAGATTTCGCACCGTCGACAACGAACTGCGCGGCGAGTGCGGCCAGGATCACGCCGAGAAGACGGGTCAGGATCGCCCGGCCGGTGACGCCGAGGAAGCGGTCGAGCCGGTCAGCCAGGAAAAGCACCACCAGCGTGATCAGCAGGCAGCCGGCAATGACGCCGATCAGCTGCGCCCGCTCGACGGTGGAGGGCAGAGTGCCTCCGAGCAGGATCGTCGCCGAAATGGCGCCCGGCCCGGCAATTAGCGGCAGTGCCAGCGGGAAGACGGCAATATTCTCGATATGATCCTTGGTGATCGCCACTTCCGTGGTCTTTTCCTTGCGGTCCTGGCGCTTCTCGAAAACCATTTCGAAGGCAATCCAGAAGAGCAGCAATCCGCCCGCCAGGCGGAAGGCGCCGATGGAAATGCCGAGCACGCCGAGCACGCTGGAGCCGAACAGGGCGAAAACAGCAAGGATGATGAAAGCGATCGTCACACCGCGCAGCGCCACCTGCTTTCGCTCCGGGCGGCTCATGCCGACAGTGAGGCCGAGAAAGAGCGGGGCAAGTCCCGGCGGATCGATGGTGACGAGAAGCGTCGTGAACGCGTTGATCAGTTGGTCGGCGCTTGCCATCGCTTCTCCAAAACCCCATATAGATGCTTGTTTTTCATGATTGTGCTGTGCCGATTCCGATTTGGCAAATGCATGATCGCTGATTGTCTCCCTGCCATGGGCAAATACCATGATTTGCCCTCTTTCGAACGCAAAAGCCTGTTCAAAACCCCTGGCCAAATTGGCGTGGGAACAGGCTTTCCGCTATAAATCTTCGAGTGATTCTAGAAGAGAACGTGAACCGTTTTGACTGAGCAAACACCCCCCGGCGGCGGGAAGCTCCCGCCAGGCATCGAGCCCATCTCCATTATGGAGGAAATGCAGCGGTCGTATCTCGATTACGCCATGAGCGTGATCGTGTCGCGTGCGCTGCCCGACGTGCGCGATGGCCTGAAGCCCGTGCATCGGCGCATCCTTTACGGCATGTCCGAGCTCGGCATCGACTGGAACAAGAAATACGTCAAATGCGCCCGCGTTACCGGGGACGTGATGGGTAAATACCATCCGCACGGCAATGCCGCGATTTATGACGCACTCGCCCGCATGGCGCAGCATTGGTCGTTGAGGCTGCCGCTGATCGACGGCCAGGGCAATTTCGGCTCGGTCGACGGTGACCCGCCGGCGGCCGAACGTTACACCGAATGCCGCCTGCAGAAGGCCGCCCATTCGCTGCTCGACGACCTCGACAAGGAAACGGTCGACTTCCGCGACAACTATGACGGCACGCTGTCAGAGCCGGTCGTAGTGCCTGCCAAGTTCCCGAACCTGCTGGTCAACGGCGCAGGCGGCATCGCCGTCGGCATGGCGACGAATATCCCGCCGCATAACCTGTCTGAAGTCATCGACGCCTGCATCGCGCTGATCAATGATCCGGCAATCGAACTGCCGGAGCTGATGCAGATCATTCCCGGTCCGGATTTTCCGACCGGCGCCAAGATCCTCGGCCGCGCCGGTATTCGCTCGGCCTATGAAACCGGCCGTGGTTCGGTCATCATGCGCGGTGTTGCAACCATCGAGCCGATGCGCGGCGATCGCGAACAGATCATCATCACCGAAATTCCCTATCAGGTGAACAAGGCGACAATGATCGAGAAGATGGCCGAACTGGTGCGCGAGAAGCGCATCGAAGGCATCTCGGATCTGCGCGACGAATCCGACCGTCAGGGCTACCGCGTCGTCGTCGAGTTGAAGCGCGACGCCAATGCCGACGTCATCCTCAACCAGCTCTACCGCTACACGCCACTGCAGACCTCCTTCGGCTGCAACATGGTGGCGCTGAACGGCGGCAAGCCGGAACAGCTGACGCTGCTCGACATGCTCCGCGCTTTCGTCTCCTTTCGTGAAGAAGTCGTTAGCCGGAGAACGAAGTTCCTCCTTCGCAAGGCGCGCGAACGTGCTCACGTCTTGGTGGGTCTCGCAATCGCCGTCGCCAATATCGACGAAGTCATCCGCGTTATCCGTCAGGCGCCGGACCCGCAGTCTGCCCGCGAAGAACTGATGACCCGCCGCTGGCCGGCGGAAGACGTCGAAAGCCTGATCCGCTTGATCGACGACCCGCGTCACCGCATCAATGACGACCTGACCTACAACCTCTCGGAAGAGCAGGCTCGCGCGATCCTTGAGCTCCGCCTTGCGCGTCTGACGGCCCTCGGCCGCGACGAAATCGGCGATGAACTCAATAAGATAGGCGAGGAAATCAAGGATTACCTCGACATCCTGTCGTCGCGCGTGCGCATCCAGACGATCGTCAAGGACGAGCTGACCTCTGTCCGTGACGAGTTCGGCACACCGCGTCGCACCGAGATCATCGATGGCGGCCTTGAGATGGACGATGAGGATCTCATCGCCCGCGAAGACATGGTCGTGACAGTCTCACACCTCGGCTATATCAAGCGCGTGCCGCTGGCGACCTACCGTGCGCAGCGCCGCGGCGGCAAGGGCCGTTCGGGCATGACCACCCGCGATGAAGATTTTGTTAGCCGGCTATTCGTGGTCAATACTCACACGCCGGTTCTGTTCTTCTCCTCGCGCGGCATCGTCTACAAGGAAAAGGTCTGGCGCCTGCCGATCGGCACGCCGACCTCGCGCGGCAAGGCGTTGATCAATATGCTGCCGCTGGAATCCGGCGAACGCATAACCACCATCCTGCCGCTGCCTGAGGACGAGGATAGCTGGGACAACCTCGACGTCATGTTCTCGACGACACGGGGCACGGTCCGTCGCAACAAGCTGTCGGACTTCGTCCAGGTGAACCGCAACGGCAAGATTGCCATGAAGCTTGACGAGGAGGGCGATGAAATCCTCTCTGTTGAGACCTGCACGGATCAGGACGACGTTCTGCTGACGACAGCGCTCGGCCAGTGCATCCGCTTCCCGGTCGATGACGTCCGCGTCTTTGCCGGCCGCAACTCGATCGGTGTGCGCGGCATCAATCTCGGCAGTGGCGACAGCATCATCTCGATGACGATCGTCGGCCATGTCGATGCCGAGCCGTGGGAACGCGCAGCTTACCTCAAGCGTTCCGCCGCCGAACGGCGTGCGACGGGCGTGGATGAAGAGGATATCGCTCTGGTCGGCGAGGAAGTCACCGAAGAGGGACAGCTCTCTGACGAGCGCTACGAAGAGCTGAAGGCACGCGAACAGTTCGTGTTGACGGTTTCGGAAAAGGGCTTCGGCAAGCGCTCGTCCTCCTACGATTTCCGCATCTCTGGCCGGGGCGGCAAGGGTATCCGCGCCACCGATACGTCGAAAACCGGCGAAATCGGCGAACTGGTCGCCGCCTTCCCGATCGACGATGGCGATCAGATCATGCTCGTCTCGGATGGCGGTCAGCTGATCCGCGTTCCGGTCGGCGGCATCCGTATCGCCAGCCGCGCGACGAAGGGCGTGACAATCTTCTCCACTGCCAAGGATGAGAAGGTCGTCTCGGTCGAGCGCATCAGCGAGCCGGAAGAAGAAGAGACGACGGAAAACGGTGACGAAGCCGTGGTTTCCGAAGGCGAAGCTCCTGCAGCGGGCGAAGCCGACGAAACCCCATCGGCTGAATAATTCACCACTTTCTCATTGCGGACCGGGCGGCCCCTGCCGCCCGGTTTTTTATTGCGCTATGAAGAGCTTGCCGATTCATCCGGAGGGGGGAATGTTGTGGGCAGGTGGACAAGGCGAGGGGTGCTGGCCGGCATTTCGGCCGCAGCCGGTGTGGCGGCGGGGCGTTTTTTGCTTCAGCCGCAAAGCGATCCCGGACCAGCCTTTCCAGCGGAACTTCGCATTGAAGATGGCGCGACCATTCTCAATGATGCCGGAGAACTGACACCGACCCGGGTTGCGGCACATCTGACCGTCAAGGAGCCGCCGCAGGAGGCCATGATCGGCCGGTTGCGCGCCGCGCTCGCTGAAGCCGTCAAGGCAAACAGGCCCTTCATCGCCAGCGCCGCGCGCCATTCGATGGGCGGCCAGAGCCTTGTCGAGAATGGTACGGCACTGACGCTCGATCAGGATTGGCTGGAGGCAGATACAGCCGCCAAGACCTACCGTGTCGCTGCCGGCGCACGTTGGTCGACGATCATTTCCAAGCTCGATAGCATCGGCTTTTCGCCCGCCGTCATGCAGTCCAACAACGACTTCGGCGTTGCCAGCACCTTTTCGGTCAATGCCCATGGCTGGCCCGTTCCATTCAGTGCTTGCGGCAGCACCGTCCGTTCCATCAAGTTGATGACGGTGGATGGCAATCTGCTGACCTGCTCACGCACGGAGAATGCGGAGCTCTTCAACCATGCCATGGGCGGATACGGCCTTTTCGGTGTCATCACCGAGCTTGAGCTCGACATGGTGCCGAATGTGCTCCTGCAGCCTACCTTCGAGCATTTGGCGGGCGAGGATCTCGGACGGCGCTTTGCCGAAGTTCTGGCGAGCGATAGCGCGATCAACATGGCCTATGGTCGTATGGATGTTTCGCTCGATCGTTTCTTTGAAGAGGCGCTGCTGATCACCTATCGCGCCGTTCCGGACCAGACGAAAATACCTCCGGCCTCCGGTTCCGGTTTCATCAGCCATGTGTCTCGTGAAATCTTCCGGGCGCAGCTCGGTTGGGATACGGCCAAACATCTTCGCTGGTGGACCGAGGCTGTCATCAATCCATCGCTTGCGCCGCAGGCGACGCGCAACAGCTTGATGAACGAACCCGTCGTCACGCTCGATGACCGCGATCCGTCCCGCACGGATATCCTGCACGAATATTTCGTCTCACCGTCCCGCTTCGCTGATTTCGTTGCGGCCTGCCAGGATGTCATTCCGGCCTCTTATCAGCAGCTCCTCAACATCACACTGCGCTATGTCGATACCGATCGCGACAGTGTGTTGGCTTACGCTGGGGAACCCCGCATTGCCGCGGTCATGCTCTTCTCGCAGGAAAAGACGATGAGGGGCGAGGTTGACATGCAGCGCATGACGGAAACGCTGATCGAGCGCGTGCTCGCAATCGGCGGCAGCTATTATCTGCCGTATCGGCCGCATGCCCGATTGGATCAGTTTACCCGTGCCTATCCCCGCGCTGGCGAATTTGCAGCGGCCAAGCGCCGGCTGGATCCCGGCCTTACCTTCCGCAATCATTTCTGGGATCGCTATCTCGGAAGCCTCTAGGGAGATCATGATGTCCAGGCTTCGGCTGATTGCCGCGCTTTATACGGTGGCTCTGCTCTTTGCGGCCGCATTGAATTACATTCCGGGACTGACGGATGCGGAGGGGCGCGCATTTGGCATCTTTGCGCTCGATATCTATGACGACAGCCTGCACCTGGCCTCGGCTGCCTGGGCCGGCATCGCAGCCCTCCTGTCGGCCCGGGCGTCCCGAAGCTTTCTTTTCTATTTCGGCCTGCTCTATTTCAGCGATGGTCTGCTTGGACTGATCACCGGGTCGGGTTACCTTGATCTCGGCATCGTCAACTACGGCATTCAGGATCTTCCCTTTACGTTCAAAATCCTCGCCAACCTGCCGCATCTCTTTCTTGGCGGTGTGGGAATCGCATCCAGCTATATCTTCCGCCGCGAGGCCCCGTGATGCGGCGCATTCTGAAGATCATCGGCTGGCTGCTTGCAGTTCTCATCGTCGCCGTCCTGCTGCTGCTCAGCCCGGCTGCCTATGTCGAGACCTTCTGCCATGCCGATCCCGAACCCGACAGCTACAAGCCGCTGATATCGGATCCCGAATTCCGCCGGCAGGAGGCCAATACCTATCTCACCTATCCGGAGTGGCATATCGTCTATGCCTATGACGGCCTCGCCGAAACCCTGAAGACGGGCGACGAATATGGCTTCGATTATTTCTCCAGCGTGAAGGATTTCTGGGTCGCAGACTGTGCGCTGACCCGTATTGCCGATCGCCACGGCGGCGCCGACAGCGAGACGCGAATGATGATCGCGACCATCGGTGTGAGCTTCACGCTCGAAATGGGTCTCAAGGCGGCCTATGAGGAAACGATCGGCCGGATCTTTGCGCTCTGGCGCGGCAGCGAAAAGACGCCGCAGGATATCGTCGCCCGCGATATGGCGATCGATTATGCCGGCTTTCTGCGCCAGACCCCATGGTATAAATATCCGTTCCAGCCCTGGATCGACAGGCTTTGGGCCGCACCGGTGGAAGAGCCGCTACGTGGCTGGGAGCGCCGACTGGCGCTCGGCGGTGAGTGGCGTGCAAAGATCGCCTATGCCGGCATGATCGCCAGCGCTGTTGCAGCAACCGGTGAGGCGAAGCTGACGATCCGATCAGTCGTATCAGGCCTGCCGGCTAACACGCTTTCGGCAATTCCCGATGTATCTGTCATTTCGGAAAGTGCCGATGGCGTGTTGATCGAGACGCCGCGCTACGACCGTTTCACCCATATCCTCGCGGAAATCGCCAAGGCAGGCGGTACAATGAGCGAGATTGCCGGCAATGACGAGATCATGGTGTCGCTGACCATGCCTTCAGGGATGGAGCAGGGTAATCTGCCCGGCGAGGTGATCACACGCCTACCTCGCACCGGTTTCGACAGCGACCGCCTGCTTCTGTCGGTCAAGATGGCTGATCTCGCGCCTCTGCTCAAAGACCGGCCAATTGCCGATCCGGGCCTCGAACATATATTCGATTTCTGAAACATCGGACAGGTGGCTCTTTGATCAGACACTTGGCACGCAGGACAGGTACTGCGATTGCGGTCGTTGCCGCAGTCTTCGCGCTGTTTGCTGTCGTCTTTGCGGTAACGGGCGAGGCGCCGGCTGCCATGGTCTTTCCCGCCGGCAGCATCGAACCCGGCGCATTGCCCGAAGATGTCTCCATCCTGCGATGGGGCAGGGGCTTTGCCGTCGTCACAAGCGAACGCAGCGACTATGTGCGTGCGCTCTATGGCAAGGGGGCTCTTCTTGTTCTGCCGCTGCGAAAGAGCGGCTGTCTGGCGCTGCGGCCTGCATCTTCGATATAAGAAAAGCCGGATGGAGAACATCCGGCTTGCATTCAAGCTTTGCGCTGCGGGGGCGCGCTTTAGAAAGCGCTATGCTTCTTGTTCATCGATTTCACTTCCTCGCTTTCACGGCGCAACGCGGAAATCGTCGAAGTAACGGACACTATGAACATGATGCTGATGAGTGCTGTGAAAACTGTCAGGATCGTGAACATGGTGGCGTTCCTTTCTGTAGGGAGTTGCGTTCGCGCCCCTTAGTACTGGCCGAGCACGCTTACGGAGCGAGCCGAAGCGAACGGGCCGTAGACCTTCGAGGTATCGACCTTCTGATTGTCATAGAGAGCGACTGTGGCAGTCAGCATGCCTGTAATCATTACCATCCAGAGCATGTTAATCATGGTGATCTTGCCAGGCATCTTAATTCCCTTCCTGCCGCGCTTCCGCATCTCGTATGTGTCGATCATTTGAACGCATCCGTCTTTAAAAGGTTCCCGCCGGATGTTGACGGGGGATTTACCAACCGTGATCTGAAGCGACCTTGAATGTCGTGTTCATCTGCCGTTCAGAATTCAAATCGATTAGAACGCATCCGGCCAAGCTGTCGCATGATGGCCGCATGTTCATTGACCTCCGGCCGTACCCAGCCAGGCTGATGCCGATCTGCGAAGTAGCCGTAGAAGAGCTCCGCAAACATCGAAAAAATAACGGCGATGGCAATGAGGATGATCAGCATGATCGGGTCTTTCCGGGGAGTGACGCTGCCGGGACCGGCAGTTCTGTGTTGATGATCCGAGTAAAGCAGATCGCATCTGAGCGGGCCTTGAACGCCCCGTTCATTCATCGTTCAGACGCGTCGGGCGGCATGGCTAAATAACTTGCGGGAAACCGGCTTCCATGACAAAAGGCGTGAAAACAAACGGCCGGACGATATGACCACAGCTTTCTATCCGGGGTCCTTCGACCCGATCACCAATGGACACGTTGACGTGCTGGTCCAGGCGCTCAATGTCGCCGAGAAGGTGATCGTCGCGATCGGCATCCACCCTGGAAAGACACCGCTATTCTCCTTTGAGGAAAAGGCAGGGCTGATCCGCGCGTCGCTGGCCGAAGTGCTGCCGGAAAAGAGCGCGAATATCGACGTCGTTTCCTTCGACAATCTCGTCGTCGATGCCGCACGCAAGCATGGCACCAGCCTGCTGATCCGCGGTCTGCGTGACGGCACCGATCTTGATTATGAAATGCAGATGGCAGGCATGAACCGGCAGATGGCACCTGATATCCAGACCATCTTTCTGCCGGCAGGAACGGCCTCGCGGCCCATTACCGCCACATTGGTGCGCCAGATCGCGGCCATGGGCGGCGATGTCAGCGCCTTCGTGCCGGCGGCCGTCTTGCAAGCCCTGAAATCCAAGCGCAAAGCCTAGGCGGATACCGCCTCAATGGAGCCAACATGAAACTCTTTTATCTTGCATTTGCCGGCGTGCTCTATCTCGCTTCCTTCGCGGGCGACGCTTTTGCGCAGGCTGCCGATCACTATGTCACCATTCAGTTGAAGAGCGGCCCGGTCGTGATCCAGCTTCTGCCTGACGTCGCGCCGAAGCATGTGGCGCAGATCGAGGCGCTGGTGAAGAAGGGCGAATATGACAATGTCGCGTTCCACCGTGTCATCCCCGGCTTCATGGCCCAGACCGGCGACGTGAAGTATGGCAATATGGAAAAGAACTTCGATGCGAGCCAGGCCGGCACCGGCGGCTCCGACTTGCCTGACCTTCCGGCTGAATTCTCCAAGACGCCTTTTGTCCGTGGCACGGTCGGTATGGCGCGCGCCCAGGATCCGAATTCCGCCAACTCGCAGTTCTTCATCATGTTCGCGGACGGCTCCTTCCTGAATGGCCAGTACACGGTCGTCGGCAAGGTTGTCTCGGGCATGGAAAACGTCGACAAGATCAAGAAGGGCGAAGGCCAGAACGGCGAAGTCAGCAATCCCGACCGCATGATCAAGGTCACGCTGGGCAAGAAGTAAGTTCAAGACAAGAAGGAGAACGACAATGGCCGAGATCAAGGATCCGGAAAACACTATCATTCTGGAAACCACCAAGGGCAAGGTTGTCATCCAGCTTCTGCCGCAGGTCGCGCCCGAGCATGTAAAGCGCATCAAGGAACTCGCCCGCGAGAAAGCCTATGACGGTGTCGTTTTCCACCGCGTCATCGCCGATTTCATGGCGCAGACCGGTGACGTGCAGTTCGGCAAGAAGGGCGGAGAGAACTTCAACCCTGGTCGCGCCGGCATGGGCGGTTCCTCCAAGGACGATCTCAAGGCTGAATTCTCCGCGACGCCGCATGTCCGCGGCACCTGCTCGATGGCCCGTTCGCAGAGCCCGAACTCGGCCAACTCCCAGTTCTTCATCTGCTTCACCGATGCTCCGTGGCTGAACAAGCAGTATTCCGTCTGGGGTCAGGTCATCGAAGGTATGGACAATATCGACAAGATCAAGAAAGGCGAGCCCGTCTCCGATCCGGATTCGATCGTCTCCATGCGGGTTGCCGCCGACGTCTGATTGTGATTTCTGCAGGAACCCGCCCTTGCGCGAGAGCGCGGGGCGGGTTTCGCTTTGCCTGGAAGTACCTTGATGCGCGTAGACCTCTTCGATTTCGACCTGCCGGATGAACGCATAGCGCTGCGGCCCGCCGAGCCGCGCGATAGCGCACGTCTGCTTGCCGTCGATCCGAATGCGCAGCCGGTTCTTTCCGATCACCACGTCTCCGACCTGCCGTCCTTCCTGCGGGCAGGCGACGCGCTGGTCTTCAACGATACCAAGGTCATTCCGGCCCAGCTCGAAGGCATTCGTCATCGCGAGGGCGCTGGCGGCCAGCAGGTTTCGGCGACGCTCCACATGCGCATCGGCGCCAGCAAGTGGAAAGCCTTCGCCAAGCCCGGCAAGCGTATCAAGGAAGGCGACCGTATCGCCTTCGGCCATGGCGGCGAAAGCTGCATGATCGGCTCGCTCGATGCGACCGTCGAGGAAAAGGGCGAGGCGGGTGAGGTGACGCTCGCATTCGATCTCTCCGGCCCTGCGCTGGACGAAGCGATTGCCAGCGTCGGCCATATTCCGCTGCCACCCTATATCGCCGCCAAGCGTCCGGAAGACGAACGTGACCGCGCCGATTACCAGACCATCTATGCGCGGGAGGAGGGCGCCGTCGCCGCCCCGACCGCCGGCCTGCATTTCACACCTGATCTGTTCGAGGCGCTCGACAAAGCCGGCATCGAACGGCATTTCGTGACGCTGCATGTTGGCGCCGGCACCTTCCTGCCGGTCAAGGCTGACGACACCGACGATCACAAGATGCATCTCGAAAGCGGCTATGTCAGCGCCGAGATCGCTGCGAGGCTGAATGCCGTGCGGCAAAGGGGCGGGCGCATCATTTGCGTCGGCACGACCTCGTTGCGGCTGATCGAGAGCGCTTCAGAGGAGAGCGGTGAGATCAAGCCCTGGGCCGGCGCGACCGGCATCTTC
Source organism: Rhizobium sp. 1399 (assembly GCF_031455475.1). Lineage (NCBI taxonomy): Bacteria > Pseudomonadati > Pseudomonadota > Alphaproteobacteria > Hyphomicrobiales > Rhizobiaceae > Rhizobium > Rhizobium sp. 1399. Next base: position 143,336 of record NZ_JAVDSU010000018.1, read on the forward strand.
ATTACGCCCGGCTACCGCTTCAAGGCGGTCGATATCCTGATGACGAACTTCCACCTGCCGCGCTCGACGCTCTTCATGCTGGTCTCGGCCTTTGCCGGTTTCGAGACCATGCATGCGGCCTATAAACATGCCATTTCGACAGGCTACCGCTTCTATTCCTACGGCGACGCGAGCCTTCTTTTCCGGAAAGACCGATGACGACTGAGAACTTCCAGTTCACCCTCAAGAAGACCGATGGCGGTGCCCGCCTCGGTGAAGTTTCCATGCCGCGCGGCACAATCCGCACGCCGGCCTTCATGCCGGTCGGTACGGTTGGCACGGTCAAGGCCATGTATCTCGACCAGGTGCGCGAGACGGGTGCCGATATCATCCTCGGCAATACCTATCACCTGATGCTGCGCCCGACGGCAGAGCGCGTCGCCCGCCTCGGCGGTCTGCACAAGCTCATCCGCTGGGAGCACCCGATCCTGACGGATTCCGGCGGCTTCCAGGTCATGTCGCTTTCCGGCTTGCGAAAGCTCGACGAGCAGGGTGTCACCTTCAAGTCGCATGTCGACGGGAGCCTGCATCATATGTCACCGGAGCGCTCCATCGAAATCCAGGGGCTGCTCGGCTCCGATATCCAGATGCAGCTCGATGAATGCGTGGCGCTGCCGGCCGAGCCCAAGGAAATCGAGCGTGCCATGGAGCTGTCGCTGCGCTGGGCCGGGCGCTGCAAGGTTGCCTTCGGCAACCAGCCGGGCAAGGCCATGTTCGGTATCGTCCAGGGTGGCGACGTGCCGGCCCTGCGTGTCCGCTCAGCCGAGGAACTCACCAAACTCGACCTCAAGGGCTACGCCGTCGGCGGTCTTGCGGTCGGCGAGCCGCAGGACGTCATGCTGAAGATGCTCGAAGAGACGCTTCCGGTCCTGCCAGGCGAAAAGCCGCGCTATCTGATGGGCGTCGGCACGCCCGATGACATCCTGAAATCCGTTGCACGCGGTATCGACATGTTCGACTGCGTGATGCCAACCCGCTCGGGCCGTCACGGTTTGGCCTTTACCCGCCGCGGCAAGGTCAATATCCGCAATGCCCGACACGCGGAAGACATGCGCCCGCTCGACGAACAATCGAACTGCCCGGCCACACGGGACTATTCGCGCGCCTACCTCCACCATCTCGTGCGTGCCAACGAGGCGCTCGGCGGCATGCTGCTCTCCTGGCACAATCTGAACTACTATCAGGAACTGATGCAGGGCATCCGCAAGGCGATTGCCGAAGGTCGTTTCGCCGATTTCATGGCGGAAACGATCGAGGAATGGGCGAGAGGCGATCTCGAGCCCGTCTGATCAAATGCCCTTGCTGTCGGCGTTAGGCACGATTTGCACGCCGTTGATCTTGAAGCTGCCGTCAGGCTGACGAGTAACCTGATAGATCGCCGTCCAATCCTTGCCGTCCCGGCCGGAAATCAGGACTTCCTGATAGATCATTGCGCCGTCGTCGATCGATCTGCTGCGCCCGAAGGCATAATTGCCGGGATGATAGACCGGCTCGTAGCTCTTCTTCACCATGGCGAAGAAGACATTCTTGTCGGGATACATGGCCTTGATGCCGGGCGCGGCGAAGGAATAGGCGGTATCCGCATCGTCCTTAAGGAATGCCCTGATCTGCTCCTCGATCATCGTCTGTGTTGTCTGCACGGGATCTTCGGCGCGGGCCGCCATGCCTGACATTACGGATACGGCACACAGAACCAGCACTGCGAAAAAAGCGCGCATGGGATCATCTCCGGCTATATCAGCAGAAGTGTAGGCTATTTTGCGCGCAAGGAAAGAGCCGGTCAGGACCAGCGGCGAAAGAGGGCGCTGGCATTCACGCCGCCGAAGCCGAAGCCGTTGGTGATCGCATATTCCATCGCCACCTTGCGGGCCACCTTGCCCACGAGATCGATGCCTTCGGCTGCCGGATCGGCTATCTCCAGGTTACGCGTCGGCGGGGCGATCTGATCGCGCAGCGCAAGGATCGTGAAGATGGCTTCAAGCCCGCCTGCAGCACCCAGAAGATGGCCAGTCGCCGACTTGGTGGCGCTGACGGCAATGCCGCCGTCGCGGCCGAAGACCGTACCGATTGCAGCGATCTCGCCCTTGTCGCCGACTGGTGTCGAGGTCGCATGGGCGTTGAGATGCGTGACCTCGGAAGCCGGGATCCTGGCCTGCCGTAAGGCTGCCTCCATCGCCCGGCGGGCGCCATCGCCATCTTCCGGCCCTGCCGTCATGTGATAGGCGTCGGCGGCCGTGCCATAGCCGACGAGTTCGGCAAGCGGCCTCGCGCCGCGCGCCAGCGCATGCTCAAGCGTTTCGATGACGAGAATGCCGGCCCCTTCGCCCATCACGAAGCCGTCGCGGGCCGTATCGAAAGGACGCGAGGCAAGTTCGGGCCTGTCGTTGAAACCGCTCGAGAGCGCACGGGCTGCGGCAAAGCCGCCAAGACTAACCTTGTCGATGCAGGCTTCCGAGCCGCCGCAGATGGCGACATCCGCCTCGCCGGACCGGATCAGCCGCGCTGCATCGCCGATTGCCTGAACGCTTGCCGCGCAGGCCGTTACCGGCGCCCCAAGCGGCCCCTTGAAGCCGTAGCGGATGCTGACCTGACCGGCCGCCAGATTGACGAGGAAGGAAGGCACGGTGAAGGGCGAGAGCCGCCGCACGCCGCGCGTCTCAGCCGTGCGTACCGCATCCGCAATCGCCGGAAAGCCGCCGACGCCGGAGGCGATGATCGTCGCCGTCCGCTCGCGCGCATCGACGCCCTCAGGCATCCAGCCGGCCTGGCGCACAGCTTCGTCTGTTGCCGCCATCGCGAACTGGATGAAGCGGTCCATCTTCTTCTGGTCCTTGGGCGGAACGGCACGATCGGGATCGAAACCCGCTTCGGCATCCTCCTCGATGGAGGGAACGACCCCGCCGACCTTTGCGGCGAGATCGCCGACCACATTCTCTGGCAGCACGCGCAGGCCGGAGCCGCCCGCGACGAGCCGATTCCATGCCGTCTCGACGCCGACACCAAGTGGCGAAACAAGTCCCATGCCGGTGACAACAATGCGTTCCATGGATTTGTCCTTTCTAAAGCAATTCCGGCAAAAGTGCGCAGCGGTTTTGCGTTCCGAATTGCGTAAAAACAAAGAGATAAAGCATTCCCGTGCCTCGCAGAAAAATGGAAATGCTCTAGGCGTCAATGCCGAGGTAATAAGCGCGCATGCGGGCGATCCGTTCGCGGTCGCCTTCATCAGCGGCCGGTCCCGGCAGCAGGCAGGTGTTTTCGGGTTTCAGTTCTTCGCCGCTGGCTGCATCCACCAGCACGGGCTGGCGCTCCTCGCCGGAAGCGGCGTTGCCGAGCAGGAAGGCAAGATCCTCTTGCGGAGCGTGCCGACGTCCCCATGAAAACAGGGCCATCAGAACGGGGAAGAAATCACGTCCCTTGGCGGTCAGCACATATTCGTAGCGGGCAGGGCGCTCGTTGTAGAGACGCTTCTCGAACAGTCCTTCATCGATCAGATGCGCGAGTCGCCGCGTCAGGATGTTCGGCGCAACGCCGAGGCTCTTTTGAAATTCGTCGAACCGCGTCAGCCCGTGAAAGGCGTCGCGAAGGATCATCATGCTCCACCAGTCACCGACGCTGTCGAGCGCGCGGGCGGCCGGGCATTTGAAATTGGCGAAACTCGTTCGTTGCATGATGCAAGTCACTACAGAAGTAACTTGCATGATGCAAGCCACTTGCGATGCGCAAGTAACTTGTCAGGCGTTGTCTCGCTCGAAGATCCGAGCCAGAAGAATGCCGGTTACAAGAACGCCCGCTGCGACAAAAACCGTATCGCCCGGTGTGCCGATATAAAGCGGCCCGATATTGGCAAAGAGCAGGAAGGCGACGAGAAAATTGAACCAGCCCCAAATGATATTGGTGACTGGCGAGCTGAGCTTCGCCCCTTGCAGGCGGACGAAAGGTGTGCGGAAAGGCCGGCCGCTGACGCCATTAACGAAATGAGGCACGCCATTGGTCAGGAATGAAGCGGCGATAAAGTGAATGATGTAGGCGGTCCAGGGCAATGGTCTCTCCGCTCGGCTGATGGCTCTGCGGACAATGTTGTGCAGGGCCGGCAAAGGACAAGAAAAAAGGGGCTCCGGAAAGGAGCCCCTATAGGACCGCCGCTTGAAGACATGAGGTTCCGATTTTAGAGGAACAGGAAATCGTCGTGATGAAGCGCCGCCAGATTGGAAAGCGTCGCGATCTGTACGGCCGCGCCAAGCCCGCTGCCGTCCGCATCGTAGTAAAGCTTTCCGGTCGTCTGGTCGTAGATCAGGCGGTCGTTCGAATCCAAAGCCTTTGTGCCCAGCACGAAATTTCCGGCGGAAAAATCCGCTGCGTCGATGGCTGTGAAAACCTCGTGGTCGAGCACGATCTTGTCACCGGCGCTTTCCGAGAAGTCCTCGATCCTGTCGACGTTGTTGTAAGCGCTGGGTTTGAAGTCGAAGACGAAATGGTCGGCTCCAGCTCCGCCGTTCAGGATATCGTTGCCTTTGCCGCCGATGAGCTGGTCGTTTCCTGCACCGCCCGACAGCGTGTTGCCTGCAATGTTGCCGGTCAGCACGTTGTTTTCGCCGTTACCCGTGGCATTGATCGCTGACGAGCCTGTGAGCGTCAGATTTTCGACTGTTCCGAGAACATTCTCCAGAGACAAGGATATGGACGCATTGACGGTGTCGTTGCCATCACCGCCTGTTTCGTCAACGATGTCGCCTGCCGAATCCACTTTGTACGTGTCGTTGCCGAGGCCGCCTATCATTCGGTCTTCGCCTCTGCCGCCATCGAAGTTGTTGTTGCCGGAATTGCCCGTGAGAACGTTGTTCATGACGTTGCCGGTCGCATTGATGTTAGCGACACCCAACAGGGTCAGGTTCTCGACAGTTCCCGTCACATGATCCTTGTCCATCAGACTGAGCGAGACATAGGACTTGATGGTATCCTTGCCGGAGCCGCCAGCTTCGATCACCACATCATAGATGTTGTCGACGATATAGGTGTCGTCGCCCCCTCCGCCCTTCATGCTGTCTGCGCCCGCGCCGCCGTCCAGCACGTTGGCTCCGTAATTGCCGACGAGAATGTTGGCGAGTTGATTGCCAGTCGCGTTGATGTTGGCGTTGCCGGTCAGTGTCAGGTTCTCGATGGCGCCGATCGCATGGGCGGTATCCGCCAGGCTGAAGCTGATCGACGATTGGACGGTATCGGTTCCGCCGCCGCGGCTTTCATCGACGATGTCAGTCGGGGAGGTGACCGTAAAGGTGTCGTCTCCGGTGCCGCCATAGATGTGGCCGGGTTCCAGCGCTGCGCCGGCACTTGCTGCTATGTTGATAATGATGGGATGGTCGACGACATCCACATTGAGGGAGGATATGTTGCTAAAGCTTTTGACGGGTGTATTGCCTGTCAGCGGATCGTAGACCTGCACCGTCCCGAAAGCTCCGCCCAGATTGAGGGTGACACTGGTCGCCGCTGCCTGGATTGCCTTGTCGGTCGTCTGGTTCCAGATATCAGGCTCATTCCAGATGATGATCTGGTAGCTTCCGTCGGATTTCTCCGTCAGATAGCTGCGCGCGGTGGAGGGTAGCCCGTTGATGGTGTAATTGAGCGCTCCCGGATTGAAAGTCGCCTGCGCCGCGCCGTCATCCTCGAGAATTTCCGTCAGGTTATGGATCGCCATTGCTGCCGGCTTCGGCGTATAATCCAGGCGAAAGAGCCCGAAATGCTTTTCCTGGTCGGCGCCTCCCGGATCGGAATAGGCATCGAGAAGCTGG
>NZ_JAVDSU010000019.1:0-136818 GCF_031455475.1 Rhizobium sp. 1399
GGAGATCGACTATCCCTTCCACGACAGGGAGGCGCTCGTCACCAATTGCGGCCGCCTCTGCATCTATCGCAAGAAGATCAACATCTCCACCGTACCGGCCGGACAGAAGCTTGGAATCAAGGAAGTTGATGACGGCATTTGGCTCGTCAGCTTCATGCACTATGATCTGGGATATATCGACCTGGAACAGAGGACTTTGCAAACCATCGACAACCCGTTCGGCACGAGGTTGTCACCCATGTGTTAGGTACGTTCTGTTACCTATGTCTTCGGTATGGACAAAAAAGGACGTGGCGGAGAGGGTGGGATTTGAACCCACGATACCCTTGCAGGTATGCCGCATTTCGAGTGCGGTGCATTCGACCACTCTGCCACCTCTCCGCGGTCTCGGTCGGCGCTTGTTCGGCGCGGGCGTTCTCATAACGAGCAAATGACAGACTGGCAAGCCGAAATCTCAAGCTTTTCCATCCTTTTGCCTTGACACCTTTTTGTCACTCGCGTATCCCGCTTTCGCAATAGGAGTGGAGTAATCCGCCCCTTGCCCGCCTCGCGCTTGCGCGGGGTTTCACCGGCAGACCAGAGTTCCGGGCTAGTCCCCTGAAATCCCTGCTTAACTTCGACTGATAAGAAGACAGCCACCTGCGTATTGCGGGGAGAGCTGGATCGAACATGAAAGGATAAAATAATGTTCGCAGTCATCAAGACCGGCGGTAAGCAGTACCGTGTGGCAGCCAACGACGTGCTGACCATCGAGAAGCTTGAAGCCACCGCTGGCGACTCCATTGAATTCACCGAAGTCCTCGTGATCGGCGAAGGCGCCGACGCAGCGATCGGTGCGCCCTTCGTAGCCGGCGCCTCCGTCAAGGCGGAAGTCGTCGACCAGACCCGCGGCAAGAAGGTTATCGCCTTCAAGAAGCGCCGTCGTCAGAATTCGAAGCGTTCGCGCGGCCATCGCCAGCATCACACGGTTGTCCGTATCACGGACATCGTGGCTGCCAAGTAAGATCAACGGGTTTCAGGTTTAAAGGAGAACTCCAATGGCACATAAAAAAGCTGGCGGTTCCTCGCGTAACGGTCGCGATTCCGATTCCAAGCGCCTCGGCGTGAAGAAGTTCGGCGGCGAGAACGTCGTAGCCGGCAACATCATCGTTCGCCAGCGCGGTACGCAGTGGCATCCGGGCGCCAATGTCGGCCTCGGCAAGGATCATACTATTTTTGCGCTTACGGCTGGCAATGTGGACTACCGAACGAAGGCCAATGGTCGCGTGTACGTGTCTGTAATGCCGAAAGCGGAAGCAGCGGAATAAGCCGGTAGCGCTCAAAAACAGCCGGCGTCTCATCGACCCGGCTGACCGTACCAGGTTCAGTCCAGAAAACAGGGGAGATGGGGCGCCATCTCCCCTTTTTCTTTGTCCAAACAGGAGGACTGAACATGCAAGGCGAATTGATAAGGGTCGACCAATCACGGTCAACCCGGGAAGACCAGCGGTCTTCCACGGAACGGCTGAGGCCGGAGCGGTTAAGGACCGATTGCCCTGTCTTGTTATCGGAAAGGCTCGTCATGCGCGCGCCCCACGAAGAAGACATTGACGCCCTTGCCCATCTCGCCAACAACGCCAAAGTCGCCACCATGGTATCGCGTATGCCGCACCCCTATACCGCCAATGATGCCGCCGACTTTGTTTGGCGTACGCGAAATGGCGAGATTGGCAAGTGCGTCTATGCCATCACCAAGGCCGAGAATGGCGCCTTCATGGGTTGCTGCGGAATAGAGCCGCATACCGACGAGAAGACCGTCGAGATCGGCTACTGGCTGGGCGAACCCTATTGGAACCAGGGTTATATGACCGAGGCCTGCCATGCCCTCGTCGACATGGTGTTCAGGACGCGGCAGCAGGTCGAGCAGATCGATGCCCGCTGCCGGGTTATGAACGTCGCTTCGCGCCGCGTCATCCAGAAGTGCGGCTTCCAGTTCCAGGGATCCGGCCTTGCCGCATCGCTGGCACTCGGCAGCAACGTGCCGGTCGAATGGTACCGGCTCGACCGCAAGACCTGGATGTCGCTCAGAAGCTGGGGTGCAATCTCATGAACGCCGCACCCCTACAAAGACCCGGGACCAAGCCCATGATGCCCGGCCCCGCGCCGCTCATATCAACGGCTAGGCTGACGCTTCGTCCCCATAGGCTGAGTGACGCTTCGGCGATTGCGGAATCACTTTCCGATTTCGCAGTCACCCGCATGCTGGCCCGCGTTCCCGCCCCTTACGACCGGCAGGATGCGCTGGACTGGCTGATTCCGGTCATATCGGGCGTCATGCCGGATTGGGCGCTGGCAATAACAGGCAATGACGACGTCCACATCGGCAATGTGTCGATAGAACTTCGTCACGGCCGCTGGCACCTCGGTTACTGGCTGAACCGCTACTACTGGCAGCGCGGCTATATGAGCGAGGCGGCGGAAGCCGTGCTGGAGCGTTTCTCGCAGCGCATGCCTGACGTTCCGGTTCATTCGGGCGTCTTTGCCGACAATCCTGCATCGCTCCGGCTGCAGGAGAAGCTCGGTTTCCGGATGACCGGCTGCAGCGAAATCTACTCTTTCGCCCGCAACACCATGGTCGCCCATATCGAAACCGTGCTGCAGCCAGGCGGTCTGCAGCAGAAAAAGGTCGCCTGACATCGGAAGGACGCCGCTCTGATGCATGTCGCGCAAAAGTGTGCAGCGGTTTTGCGATAACGACATGCGCGAAACAAAGACATTAAAGCGAGGTGAGCGATCTGAAAGATCGCGGCACGCTTTAAGGGCGGCGTCCTTTCAATCGCCGATTTCGACCCGCAGGGGAAAATGATCGGAACCCAGGGAATTCGTATCAATGACAGCGGATTTCAACCGGTCCTTAAGGCCGCAACTGACGAAACAGTAATCGATATGCATGCGCTTGCCGTGATCTTCCGGATCCATCCAGCTGTAGCTGCCAGGCCCATACGCGCCAAGCGCTGCAAAGGCATCGATCGGCGTGCCGATCCGCGCCGTGCGGCCGTAAAACCCGTCAAAAGCGCCGGCGAAGGTACAGTATTCCGGCGATTCCGGCTCCATATTGAAATCGCCCATAATAACGTAATCCTCCGGCAGCGGCGGCTCGGGAAGCCCGAATTCGCAGGCTCCGGTCAGCGACGCACCCTCCTGAGTGAACGCATTGATGCGGTCGCCGAGATGGTGGAGCTGCGCAATGCGCTCGTCGATGGAAACGTGGTCGAGATGGACGGAATAGACGCGGACAGCACCATCAGGGATGGCAATAACGGCTTCCGTCGCGCCGCGCTGCAAATTGATCTTGTCGACCGTGCGGCTGCGCGGCAGAAGCAGCGTTCGCGTCGACAGGATGGGCCAGCGCGACAGAACCATATTGCCGAACTGGAAACGGGTGCCGCGCGGCGGGGAAACCTGGCCTTCCGGCGCCTCGACATGTATGTCGCAGGCCGGTCCATAGACCCAGAAATGGTCGGGAAACAAGGCCGCAATGATATCAGGCATGTCGGCATAATCGTTCCGAACGAAACCTCTCGTCACCTCCTGCAGGGCGATGACATCAGCGCCTTCGAGACTTTGGGCGATGCGTTCCAGATCGTATCTGCCATCGAGACCGAAGCCGTACTGTATGTTATAGCTCGCAAAAATCACGATATTCTTTGACCTCCGCCTGAACCGCCTATATCGAATGGGCCAAGAGGGGTCGCCCAAACGCACCGAGTACTGGAAGTAAAATGAAATTTCTCGATGAAGCAAAGGTCTATATCCGGTCGGGTGATGGCGGCGCAGGCAGCGTTTCCTTCCGTCGTGAGAAGTTCATCGAGTTCGGCGGGCCGGATGGCGGCGACGGCGGGCGCGGCGGCGACGTCTGGGTAGAGGCCGTCAATGGCCTCAACACACTGATCGATTTTCGCTACCAGCAGCACTTCAAGGCCAAGGTCGGCATGCACGGCATGGGCAAGAATCGCACCGGCGCCAATGGCGACGACGTGACGCTCAAGGTTCCCGTCGGCACACAGATATTCGAAGAGGATCAGGAAAGCCTCATCTGCGACCTTACCGAGGAGGGCCAGCGCTTCTGCCTCGCAAAAGGTGGCAATGGCGGCTTCGGCAACGCCCACTTCAAGTCTTCGGTCAATCAGGCGCCGGACTGGGCCAATCCCGGCCTGGAGGGCGAAGAAAAGACCATCTGGCTGCATCTGAAGCTGATTGCCGATGCCGGCCTCGTCGGCCTGCCGAATGCCGGCAAGTCCACCTTCCTCGCTTCCGTGACACGCGCCCGGCCGAAGATCGCCAATTACCCCTTCACGACGCTGCACCCCAACCTCGGTGTCGCGACCATCGACGAGCGGGAATTCATCCTTGCCGATATTCCCGGCCTTATCGAAGGCGCGCATGAGGGCGTGGGCATCGGCGACCGCTTCCTCGGCCATGTCGAGCGCACACGCGTGCTGCTGCATCTCGTCTCTGCCCAGGAGGAAAAGGTCGGCAAGGCCTATAAGACGGTGAAGCACGAGCTCGAAGCCTATGGCAACGACCTGGTCGACAAGCCGGAAATTGTCGCACTCTCGCAGATCGACGTACTCGACGATGCGACCCTGAAGAAGAAGGCCAAGGAACTCGCCAAGGCCTGCGGCAAGACACCCTTCCTGATTTCCGCCGTCACCGGCAAGGGAATGACGGAAGTGCTGCGCGCGCTGCGCGACATCATCGTCGAAGCCAATACCGTAGAGAAGCCGGCCAAGACGCCAAAACTGCGCCATCGCGACATGATCCTCACCGACGAGGACGAGAGCGATGAGTAGCCGCAAGCCGCTGGATCGCTATCGCCGCGTCGTCATCAAGATCGGCTCGGCGCTCTTGGTCGATCGCAAGACCGGCCTGAAGAAATCATGGCTCGATGCCATGTGCGCCGATATCGCTGTGCTGAAGTCCAAAGGCGTCGATGTGCTCGTGGTCTCCTCCGGTGCCATCGCTCTTGGCCGCTCGGTGCTCGATCTTCCCTCCGGCGCCCTGAAGCTGGAGGAAAGCCAGGCGGCAGCGGCCGTCGGCCAGATCGCGTTGGCCCGGGCTTGGTCCGAAAGCCTCTCACACGATGAGATCGTCGCTGGCCAGATCCTGCTGACCTTGGGCGATACCGAAGAGCGGCGCCGTTACCTTAACGCCCGCGCCACCATCAATCAGCTTCTGAAGATCGGCGCCGTGCCGATCATCAACGAGAACGACACGGTCGCAACCAGCGAAATCCGTTATGGCGACAATGATCGCCTCGCTGCCCGCGTCGCCACTATGACCGGCGCCGACCTGCTGATCCTTCTCTCCGATATAGACGGTCTCTACACCGCCCCGCCGCATCTCGATCCGGATGCGCAATTCCTGGAAAGCATTGCGGAAATCACCCCCGAGATCGAAGCCATGGCCGGTGGTGCGGCCTCCGAACTTTCGCGCGGCGGCATGCGCACCAAGATCGATGCCGGCAAGATTGCGACGACCTCCGGCTGCGCCATGATCATCGCGTCGGGCAAGACGGAAAGCCCGCTTTCGGCAATCGAAAACGGTGCGCGCTCCTCCTGGTTTGCGCCTTCGGGCACGCCTGTCACCGCCCGCAAGACCTGGATCGCCGGACAGCTTCAGCCGGCCGGCATGCTGCATCTCGACGAAGGCGCGGTAACGGCACTCGGCGCTGGCAAGAGCCTGCTGCCCGCTGGCGTGCGCAGCATCTCCGGCAATTTCGCCCGAGGCGATACGGTTGCGATCATCGCCCCCTCCGGCCGCGAGATCGCCCGTGGACTGGTCAGCTACGACGCAGAGGAAGCCCGCCAGATCGCCGGCCGCAAATCGGCAGACATCGAGGCGATCCTCGGTTATCCCGGCCGCGCCGCCATGGTCCATCGCGACGATATGGTCATGACGGCGCAGATCGGTTCGAAATCGGAAAGGCAGAAGAAGGACGCAAGCTATGCTTGATACAGTTGCGCAGAGCCCTGACATTGACGTGCTGATGAACGACATCGGCCGCAAGGCCAAGGTCGCCGCGCGACCATTGGGCTTTGCTCCGACCGACGCCAAGAATAAGGCTTTGCACGCCATGGCAGATGCCATTCTGGCGAACAAGACCCATATCCTGTCGGAAAATGCCAAGGATTTGAAGGATGTGGAGGGAACGGACATGCTCGCCTCCTTCATCGATCGCTTGACGCTGAACGAGAAGCGCGTCACGGAAATGGCCGAGGGCATCCGCGCGATTGCCGCTCTTCCCGATCCTGTCGGCGAAGTCATCGCCGCCTGGGATCGCCCGAATGGCCTGAAGATCGAACGCGTCCGGACGCCACTCGGCGTCATCGGTGTCATCTTCGAAAGCCGGCCGAACGTCACGGCCGATGCCGGTGCGCTCTGCCTGAAGGCCGGCAATGCGGTGATCCTGCGCTGCGGTTCGGATTCGCGCCGTTCCTCGGCTGCGATCCATGCCTGCATGGTCGAGGGCCTGAAGGCAGCCGGCTTGCCGGAGCATGCGATCCAGCTTGTGCCCGTGACCGATCGCGCCGCTGTCGGCGCCATGCTACGCGGGCTTGATGGTTCAATCGATGTTATTGTGCCCCGCGGCGGCAAGAGCCTCGTTGCTCGCGTTCAGAGCGAGGCACGCGTACCGGTTTTCGCCCATCTCGAAGGCCTCTGCCATATCTATGTCGACGCCTCCGCCGATCTCGAAATGGCCAAGAACATCATCGTCAACGCCAAGATGCGCCGCACCGGCGTCTGCGGCGCAGCCGAGACCCTGCTGATCGACGGCGCCGCCATCGGCACGCATCTGACGCCGCTGATCGAGGTCCTAGTTGAAGCCGGCTGCGAGGTTCGCGGTTCGGCCACGGTTCTCAAAGTCGTGCCGGGCCTGAAGCCTGCCACCGAAGAGGACTGGTCGACCGAATATCTGGATGCCGTCATTTCCGTTGCCGTCGTTGACGGCATTTCCGGCGCGATCGACCATATCCAGAAATATTCGTCGAACCATACCGAAGCCGTGCTTGCCGAAAACCCCGAGGTCGTCGAACGCTTCTTTACGGAGATCGACTCAGCCATCCTGCTGCATAACGCCTCGACCCAGTTTGCCGATGGCGGCGAATTCGGCATGGGTGCGGAGATCGGCATCGCCACCGGCAAGATGCATGCGCGTGGCCCAGTCGGCGTCGAGCAGCTCACCTCCTTCAAATACCGCGTTCGCGGTCATGGACAGACGCGGCCCTGACGTGACCACAGAGCATATAGACCGGCGCTATCTCCGCATGCCGCATAGCGAACGCGGCATGATCGTCGGTCTGTTCGGCGGCTCATTCAATCCGCCGCATGAGGGTCATGCCTTGGTTGCCGAAATCGCCATCCGGCGTCTGGGACTGGATCAGCTCTGGTGGATGGTGACACCGGGCAATCCGTTGAAAAGCCGCAATTATCTGGCACCACTTTCGGAGCGTATAGCGCGCAGCGAAAGCATTGCCACCGACCCGCATATCAAGGTCACAGCCTTTGAACAGGCATTTGGCGTGAGCTATACGGCCAATACGCTTGCCCGCGTGAAGGCACGCAATCCGCATGTGAATTTCATCTGGATCATGGGCGCCGACAGCCTGGAAAATTTCCATCGCTGGCAGAAATGGCAGAATATCGCGCGAACCTTCCCGATAGCGGTCATCGACCGGCCGGGCTCGACGCTCTCTTACCTTTCTTCGAAAATGGCCAAGACCTTTGCCTTTGCCCGCATCGACGAAGATGACGCCCGTGTTCTCTGGAAGAAGCCGGCGCCCGCCTGGACCTTCATTCACGGTCCGCGCTCGACTTTGAGCTCGACAGCCATCCGCAACGGCGATCAGCACAAGGCCGCGGAATAAATCGGATTGTTTGAAAATTCCCGAAAATGAAAAGCCCGACGCGGGAGGAGGTGCGTCGGGCTTAAAACTTGATCGACAACTGGGAGGAGGAGTGTTGTCGATCCTATCGGACAGCTATGGGAGGAGGAGAAGCCGTCGGATGATTGTGTTTTAGCACATTTGTTCAGAAGGTGAATATAGGCTAGTGCATTGCAGCAATGCACGAAATGCAAACCTCCGTGGAACTGAATCGAATTCCCTGCCAGTTTTATCAGCAAAAACAGGTTGATCCAAACTGGCTTGCCAGATCCCTTGCCATTTACCAAGCAGAAGCGCCACATTTTTGCCTCACTAACTCTCGGCTTGACGGGAGCCATGCGCCTCACGAATGCGTGAAGAGACGGCGCGGGCAAATCACGTCTCCGCCGTCGTTATGTTTTATGAAATACAACTCTAGCCAAAGCTCACACGCCGTTATATTCGTCTAAATATTTCGAGCCTGGGGAGAATAAATTATGCAGAGCCGCCGCCACTGGATGAAACTGGCAACCGCCGCGATCTCGGCCGTCTGGCTTGGCGCAGCAGCGCTTTCGACGCCTGTCGCAGCCGCCGAAAAGGTAACTGTCTTCGCCGCCGCAAGCCTCAAGGATGGGCTTGATGCGGCCAACGCCGCCTGGGCCACGGAAAGCGGCAAGGAAGCCGTTACTTCCTACGCGGCAAGCGGCGCGCTGGCAAAGCAGATCGAAAATGCGGCCCCGGCTGACGTCTTCATTTCTGCCGACCTGAACTGGATGGACTATGTCGCCGATAAAAAGCTGATCAAAGCGGACACACGCTCCAACCTGCTCGGCAACCGCCTTGTTCTGGTCGCTGAAAACGGTAAGCAGAAGCCGGTTGAAATCAAGGCAGGCTTCGATCTCGCCAGTCTCATCGGCGACGGCAAGCTCGCCATGGGCGAGCCGAAATCGGTTCCGGCCGGCAAATATGGCCAAACCGCACTCGACAAACTCGGCGTCTGGAAGTCGGTGGAAACGAAGGTTGCCTATTCGGAAAGCGTGCGCGCCGCCCTCGCCCTCGTTTCCCGTGGCGAAGCGCCCTACGGCATCGTCTACCAGACGGATGCCGCCGCCGATAAGGGCGTTGCAATTGTCGGCACCTTCCCGACAGATTCTCACCCGCCGATCATCTATCCGATCGCCCTGCTTGCCGAGAGCAAGAACCCGGATGCTGCTGCCTATCTCGACTTCCTGAAGTCGGACAAGGCTGCCCCTTTCTTCACTGCGCAGGGTTTCACCATCCTGAAATAATTGCGTAATTGGCGCCCAAAGCTTAGCGTGAAGGCTCGCTTCGGCGGGCCTTCACTGTTTCGGAGAAGATGACGCTTGGATATGTTCGGCTTGAGCGATGAGGAATGGACGGCGATCCTGCTGACCCTGCGCATTTCCTTCGTCGCCATGGTGGCAAGCCTGCCGCTCGGCATCCTCGTCGCCTTGCTGCTTGCCCGCGGCCGCTTCTGGGGTAAGTCCATCCTGAACGGCATCGTCCATCTGCCGCTGATCCTGCCACCTGTCGTTACCGGCTTCATTCTCCTCATCCTTTTCGGCCGCCGCGGCCCGATCGGCAGCCTGCTGGATCAATATCTGGGTATCGTGCTCTCCTTCCGCTGGACCGGTGCAGCGCTTGCCTGTGGCGTCATGGGTTTTCCACTGATGGTGCGCAGCATCCGTCTCTCCATCGAGGCCGTCGACCGCAAGCTCGAGGAAGCCGCCGGGACGCTTGGCGCGAGCCCGGCATTGGTCTTCCTGACCGTCACGCTGCCGCTGATCATTCCCGGCATCATTACCGGCATGATCCTCTGCTTTGCCAAGGCGATGGGCGAGTTCGGGGCCACCATCACCTTCGTCTCCAATATCCCGGGCGAAACGCAGACCCTGTCGACCGCCATCTATACCTTTACCCAGGTGCCGGGTGGTGACGCTGTCGCCATGCGGCTCACCCTCATTTCCATCGCCATTTCGATGCTGGCCCTACTGGCTTCGGAATTCCTCGCCTATCTCGCCGGCCGGAGGATCGATCCGGAATGACGCTCATCGTCGAAGCAAGACATCGCCTCGGCGCCTTCAGGCTCGATGCCGCCTTCACCTCCGAACGCGGCGTGACGGCGCTCTTCGGCCGTTCCGGCTCCGGCAAGACCTCCGTGATCCGCATCATTGCTGGCCTCACCCGACCGACCGAAGGCCGGATCCTGCTCGACGGCGAGGCGCTGACGGATACGGCAAAGGACATCTTCATTCCCCGGCACCGCCGCCGCTTCGGCTACGTCTTCCAGGAAGCGCGGCTTTTTCCGCATTTGAGCGTCCGGACAAATCTCGCCTACGGCCGCTGGTTCACGCCGAGATCCGCACGCATTGAAAATTTCGATCGTGTCGTCGACCTGCTCGGCATCGGCCAGTTGCTCGCCCGCAGCCCTTCAAAGCTGTCGGGGGGCGAAAAGCAGCGTGTCGCGATCGGTCGCGCACTGCTTTCTTCGCCGCGCCTGCTCCTGATGGACGAGCCATTGGCCGCATTGGACGAAGCCCGCAAGGCCGAGATCCTGCCCTATCTTGAGCGTCTGCGTGACGAGATGGATATTCCGATCGTCTACGTCAGCCATTCAATCTCCGAAGTCGCGCGCTTGGCAAATCAGGTCGTGGTCATGCGCGACGGCAAAGTGGAAGCCACAGGCCCCGCAGCAGAAATCCTCAGCCGTTCGTCGCTGCTCCCGGAAGACCGAAAGGAAGCCGGTGCAGTGCTGGAAGGCACAGTCGAAAGTATCGATTTGGCCCATCGGATTTCGACAGTGCTGCTGAAGGCGGGCAGGCTCTATGTTCCGGGTGCTGCGCCCGCCATAGGCAAGCCTGTGCGCATCCACATCCCCGCCCGAGACGTGATGCTGGCAACACGGAAGCCGGAAGGGTTGAGCGCCCTCAACATTCTGGAAGGAACCGTCACGCAGATTTCGCCGACGGAGGATGGAACCGTCGAGATCCGCCTCGATTGCACCGGCAACGCCGTTCTCTCGCGCATCACCGCGCTGTCCTGCGAGCGTCTGGGATTACGCCCGGGCATGCCGGCTTTCGCCGTTATCAAGACCGTGGCGCTGGAAGCCTGATCAGCGCCGCTCGTCCGACTGCAGATTACGGTTGTTTTCCAGCCAGGCGAGATCATCGGCAAGGCTGGTGCGCACCGTCTTTTCCATGTCGCGAAAGCGCGCCAGCAATTGCTCCCCGAATGGCGTCAGTGCCGCGCCGCCGCCCTTCTGGCCGCCGCGCTGCGATTCCACCACCTGCGCCTTGAACATGCGGTTCATCTCGGCGACCAGCATCCAGGCACGGCGATAGGACATGTCCATGGCGCGGCCGGCGGCCGAGATCGAACCTGTCTCGCGGATATGCTCGAGCAGCTCCATCTTGCCGTGGCCGAGGCGATCGTCATCGGGAAAGGTGATTCGCAGGACAGGTGCGAGCGGATTTTTGGCGGTTTCGGTCATGTCGGTCGGTATTTGCGGAAATCACCGGCACTTTACGCCCGACCGCAGACGCTGTACACCGCACCTCCATCTCGACCGAGGGTCGAAATCTCGATTTCGTGACGCCAAATGCGGCTTTCGGCCGTTCGCGCGCTGCGCCGCGTCTTGAAACATTAATGGTTTGATGCCTATCTTAACCATGATCCGGTTCTGCTGGATCCGTGTTGTGCATGGTTTGTCATTCCAGGAAAGGGAAAGCACTGACAACAGTACACGCCAAGGGAAAAACGCTTGCCGTTATCCCGAAGGGTGCGGAACGTGGCGCCGATGCCGCCGCCCGTGCTCTGGAAGCCGTCCTCGTCAGCCTCGAGGACTCCAAAGCTGAAGATATCGTCACCATCAACATTGCCGGAAAATCGGCGCTGGGAGACTACATGGTTGTCGTCTCCGGCCGCTCGAACAGGCATGTCATGGCGATCGCCGATCATCTTCTGACTGATCTCAAGGACGAGGGCTTCGGTACTGCCCGCGTCGAAGGTCAGGAAGGCGGTGACTGGATCCTGATCGATACCGGTGACATCATTGTGCATGTGTTCCGTCCCGAAATTCGTGAGTTCTACAACATCGAAAAGATGTGGGCGGCTCCGGATATGGACGAGGAAACGCGGCACTGACAGGCAGCCTGGCATTCGCCCGGCGCCTGAGACGTGGTAGCTGACCGGGCCGGCTTTCGATAGCTGGCCGGTAAGTCCACATTGCGCTGCGGAAGCGCGGCATAGCAGGAGCGGATGAATGCGGATTGGTCTTTTTGCGGTGGGACGGCTGAAGCCCGGCCCCGAAAAGGATCTTGCGGCCCGTTATTTCGACCGTTTTGCAAAGGCCGGTCCTGCGATCGGCCTGGAATTTTCTCGTATCGCCGAAGTAGCCGAAAGCCGCGCCTCCAATGCGGACACCCGCAAGCGCGAGGAAGCGGCCATGCTGCTGAAATCGCTCCCCGAAGGCAGCATCCTCGTTCTCCTCGACGAACGCGGCAAGGCGCTGGACAGCGAAGCTTTCGCCAATCTTCTCGGCGGCTACCGCGATCAAGGCAAACGCGACCTGACGATCGCAATCGGCGGTGCCGATGGCCTCGACCCTTCCCTCTACGACCGCGCCAACATGATCCTTTGCCTTGGCAAGATGACCTGGCCTCATCAGATCGTCCGCACGCTCATTGCCGAACAGCTTTATCGGGCCGTGACCATCCTGTCCGGCCACCCTTATCATCGCGTCTGATGCAGACCAAAACACTCACGCAGCCGTGTTTTGCCTCAGGGCCTCTTCTCATTCAAACTTTCTGGTCAACAGCCCCAAATCAGCTTAGGTTCCGGGCGATTTGAACGAGTAAACCCCGACACGCATGACGAGAGCTGCCCCCAAGCGATCCCGCCTGTTTCTGCCGGCCGTTGCCGCAGGGCTCGGTGCGGCCGTCATTGCCATTTCGGGAAACCCCTTTGCCGTGCAGGCGCAGGATGCGCCGCCACCGCCCGCAGCAGCCGAACCGGCCGCCTCGGTCACATCAGCCGAACAGCCGCCGCCTGATCCTGCCGCCGAACTTGCGAAGAAGCGCGACGAGACAAGGGCCGAGCTAAACAAGCTGTCGAAGACGATCAGTCTCTCCTCGGACAAGGCGAGCGAGCTTCAGAGCAGCATCGACAATCTGGAAAAGAGCACGGCAAGCATTCGACAGGCACTGATCGATTCCGCCGCCCGCCGGAAATCCCTGGAAGGCGAGATTCTCGACAGCGAGAAGAAACTCGCCGAGCTCAGCGTCAAGGAAGATGGCATCCGCCGCTCGCTGCATGAGCGCCGCGGCCTCCTGGCCGAGGTTCTCGCCGCCTTGCAGCGCATGGGCCGCAACCCGCCGCCCGCCCTTCTCGTGACACCCGATGATGCGCTTGCCTCGGTCCGCAGCGCGATTCTGCTCGGCGCCGTGGTTCCCGGCATCCGCAAGGAGACTGAAAAACTGGCGGCCGATCTCGCCGATCTCGCGGCTTTGCAGACGGCAAACGCCAAGGAGAAGGAAGGCCTGAGCACCACTATGGCAAACAGCCTGGAGGAGGAGCGGCGCATGGATCTGCTGCTTGCCGAAAACGACAAGCTGAGCCGCTCCAATGCCGCCGAACTGGAAGCCGAAAAGCAGCGGTCTCAGGAGCTGGCAAGCAAGGCAACGACGCTCGAAAGCCTCGTCGCTTCGATGGAAACGGAAATCGCCTCCGTGCGCGATGCCGCCGCCGCCGCCAGGCAGGCAGAAGAGAACCGCAAGCTCCTGACGGACGAGCAGCGCGCCCAGGCGAAGGCCCTGGCCGACAGCGGAGTGCCCGATAAAAACCGCATTGCGCCCGCATATCCCTTCGGAGAATTGAAGGCGAAACTGGAGCTGCCTGTGGCAGGCGATATTCTGCGCCAGTTCGGCGATGCCGACGGCACCGGACACGAGGCCATGGGAATGACGGTCGCGACCAATGCGGAAACGGTGGTGACCGCGCCTGCTGACGGGCTGGTGGTTTTCGCCGGCGCCTTCCGCAGCTATGGCCAGATGATTATCCTCGACGCTGGCGGCGGATATCACCTGGTTCTCTCAGGCATGGATACGATCAACACCCGTCAGGGAAAATTCGTTTTCTCCGGCGAGCCCCTGGCCGTGATGGGTGCGAAAAGAGTGGCAAGCGCAACCGCATTGGCGCTGGAAACAGATCGGCCAACGCTTTACATTGAGTTTCGAAAGGACGGTAAACCGGTCGATTCCCGACCGTGGTGGACCGCCAAAGACACTGGAAAGGCACGCAATGATTCGTAGGGCTTCTCTTGTTCTGGTCGGCGCACTGATGGGCGCGACCGCGATGAGCGTCATTTACTCCGCAGGCGTGCCTGCAGAGGCGGCGGGAGCATCGACCTATAAGGAGCTTTCGGTATTCGGTGACGTCTTCGAACGCGTGCGTGCACAATACGTAACGCCGCCGGCCGAGGACAAGCTGATCGAAAGCGCCATCAATGGCATGCTTTCCTCGCTCGACCCGCATTCCAGCTACATGAATGCGAAGGACGCCGAAGACATGCGCACCCAGA
The DNA here is from genome assembly GCF_031455475.1 of Rhizobium sp. 1399. Lineage (NCBI taxonomy): Bacteria > Pseudomonadati > Pseudomonadota > Alphaproteobacteria > Hyphomicrobiales > Rhizobiaceae > Rhizobium > Rhizobium sp. 1399. The sequence goes on from NZ_JAVDSU010000019.1 coordinate 14,503, forward strand.
CCAAGGGTGAGTTCGGCGGCCTCGGTATCGAAGTCACCATGGAAGACGAACTCGTCAAGGTCATCACCCCGATCGACGATACTCCGGCTGCCAAGGCTGGCGTTCTGGCCGGCGACTATATTTCGGAAATCGATGGCCAGTCTGTTCGCGGCTTGAAGCTCGAAGACGCCGTCGAAAAGATGCGTGGCGCCGTCAACACGCCGATCAAGCTGACGCTCATCCGCAAGGGCGCCGACAAGCCGATCGAACTTACGATCGTACGTGACGTCGTTGCCGTTCAGGCGGTCAAGTCGCGCGTCGAGGACGATGTCGGCTATCTGCGCGTCATCTCCTTCACCGAGAAGACCTATCCGGACCTCGAAAAGGCGATCCAGAAGATCAAGGCGACCATTCCGGCCGACAAGCTCAAGGGCTTCGTCCTTGACCTGCGTCTCAACCCCGGCGGTCTGCTCGATCAGGCGATCAATGTTTCCGACGCCTTCCTCCAGCGCGGCGAAGTGGTTTCGACCCGTGGCCGCAATCCGGATGAAACCCGCCGCTTCAATGCTGGCCCGGGCGATCTGACGGATGGCAAGCCGCTGATCGTCCTCATCAACGGCGGCTCGGCTTCCGCGTCGGAAATCGTTGCCGGCGCCCTGCAGGATCTGCGCCGTGCCACGGTTCTCGGCACGCGTTCCTTCGGCAAGGGTTCGGTCCAGACCATCATTCCGCTTGGCGAAAACGGCGCGCTGCGCCTGACGACAGCGCTCTACTACACACCGTCGGGCCGCTCGATCCAGGGCACCGGCATTACGCCTGACATCAAGGTGGAAGAGCCCCTTCCGGCCGATCTGCAAGGCAAGATGGTGACCGAGGGCGAATCTGCCCTGCGCGGCCACATCAAGGGCCAGAGCGAGACCGACGAAGGTTCGGGATCGGTTGCCTACGTCCCGCCGGATCCGAAGGATGACGTCCAGCTCAACTACGCGCTCGATCTGCTGCGCGGCAAGAAGACTGACCCGTCCTTCCCGCCGGACCCTGAAAAGGCTGTCGTCGCCAAGTAATCCATCGATCTCAAGGCCGGGCAGCCCGCCCGGCCTTGAGACTTTCTGCTGTTTCCCGGTTTTGGAGTGGCAACGAATTGGGAACGGACCTGCATGCACCTCTAGGCCGCAACCGCAAGGCCGCGCGAAAGCGCCCCGGCATATTGCGGATCGGACAGATTGCCGCGAGCGTCTGTCTTGTCGCGATTGGCGGCTTTTCCCTTTACACGGCATTTCGCAATGATGGCCTCGAGCAGTCGAAGCCTCCGGCATCGCTGGACACAGCGGCCGCGCCGCCGACCGATGCGATCCAGGAGCCGCAGGCATCTGCCAATCAGGCAGCAAACGGCATGCCCCGCTCCGAGCCGCAATCCGGCGCCAATGTAGAACAGATGGTGACAGGCGACGGTTCTGTCGTCACTAAATACAGCCCTCGCCCGCGCGAGGGTAGCGGCCCGGTTCTGGTCGATGCCATGAAGATGGGCCAGGATCCCCGCATGGCGGCCATCCCCAACGACAATCTGCTCGAAGAGACACCCTTCGGCCGGCTGCCCATCACGGGTCCCGATGGCCGGCGTCCGATGGATCAATATGCGCGGCGGTGGTCCGGCACGCGCGGCACCCGCATCGCGATCGTCCTCAGCGGCCTCGGTCTCAGCCAGACCGGCACGCAGCGCGCCATCAAGCAATTGCCGGAGGAAATCACCTTTGCCTTCGCCGCCAGTGGCAACAGCCTGCAGCGCTGGATGCAAGATGCGCGGCGCGGCGGCCATGAAATATTGCTGCAGGTGCCGCTGGAGCCGTTCGATTACCCAGCTAATGATCCGGGACCGGATACGCTGCTGACGTCGAAGCCTGTGGCGCACAACCTCGAAAGCCTGCACCGGGCGATGGGCGAGATCACCAACTATACGGGCATCATGAACTATCTGGGCGGACGTTTCCTCTCCGATCCCAAGGCCATGGAGCCGGTCATGCGGGATATCGGCAAGCGCGGGCTGCTGTTTCTCGACGATGGCACTTCAGCGCAATCCAAGACCGCCGTGGTCGCCAAAGGCACGGAGCTTCCTTACGCTTTCGCTGACTTGCAACTGGACAGCCAGGTCGATGTGAACACCATCCTGCAGAAACTCGACGAACTGGAGCGCATCGCCCGCCGCAACGGCCAGGCAATCGGTGTTGCCTCGGCCTTCGACGAGAGCATTGACGCGATCTCCAAATGGAGCGAGGAAGCGACCATGCGCGGCATCGAGATTGTCGGCGTTGCTGCACTCGTCAACGACCCCAAGAATCCCTGACCGGAGAAAACCATGAGCCAAGCGACCGTAAAAGCTGAGGATCTCCCCTATCGCCCCTGCGTCGGTGTGATGATCCTCAACCGCGAGGGCCTCGTCTGGGCCGGGCGGCGCATTCCTGATGGTAATTCGGAGTATGACGGTTCACCCCAGCTCTGGCAGATGCCGCAGGGCGGCATCGACAAGGGCGAAGACCCGCTGGAGGCAGCCTATCGCGAACTTTACGAAGAAACCGGCATCCGGACCGTGACCCTGCTTGCCGAGGCCAAGGACTGGATCAATTACGACCTGCCGCCACAGCTGATCGGCATCGGGCTGAGGGGCAAGTACCGCGGCCAGACGCAGCGCTGGTTCGCCTTCCGCTTCGAGGGCGACGAAAGTGAGATCGCCATCAACCCGCCGCCCGGCGGCCATGAGCCGGAATTCGACGCTTGGGAATGGAAGCCGATGGAAGACCTGCCCGGCCTGATCGTTCCCTTCAAGCGCGCCGTCTATGAACGGGTCGTGGCGGAATTCAGCCACCTTTCCGGCTTGATCCCGGAAGATTGAGCATCGAACGAAGCTCAGCAATGCGTTCCAAAAGGAAACCGGCCGCCTTTCAGGCGGCCGGCTGAGATAAGATTGCCGATTGCGAATTATTCGGCTTCGTTGGCCGAATCTGCGTTGAGCTGACCATATTTGGCTTCGCCGATCTTCTCGAGCAGTTCGAGCTGCGTTTCGAGGAAGTCGATATGGCCTTCCTCGTCTGCCAACAGCTCTTCGAAAAGCTTCATGGAAACATAGTCGCCGGCGTCATGACAGATATCGCGCGATTTCTTGTAGGCAGTGCGGGCGTCATATTCGCCGGCAAGATCGGCCTCCAGAACTTCCTTGACGTTCTGACCGATGCGCAGCGGCGCAAGCGTCTGTAGATTGGGATGGCCTTCGAGGAAGATGATGCGGGCGACCAGACGGTCGGCATGGTGCATTTCCTCGATCGATTCGGCACGTTCCTTCTTGGCGAGCTTGGTGTAACCCCAGTCCTCAAGAAGGCGATAGTGGACCCAATACTGGTTGACTGCACCGAGCTCTAGAAAAAGGGCCTCGTTAAGCCGCTCGATGACTTTTTTGTCGCCTTTCAATGTCCGCTCTCCTGTTTTCCTCGTGGAATTGTTTCAAGCGGGACATGAAATCAAATATTTCCGTCTCCGTCGAGTGGCGACGGGCATGATAATCTTCGGTTGTCTGGATGATGATATCGACAACGTTCGGGAAACAGCCGCAGCAACGGCCGCGCTTGGCCATGGCGTGATAGACCTTCGCCGGCACGATAAGCTGCCAACAATCTTCATCGAGAAGATTGTTGATGACGTCCCGGATTTCCTTGTCGGTTATGTAATTGCAACTGCAGACGAGCACGTCTTCATTCCAAACATGACACTTACTATCGTGTTTTCTGCAAAAGAAGATGGGAACTGTCAAGAAAATTCGCGACCCTCATCCGATCACGATTCAGCGACAGGATATCACACGCCAGCGAGCGCATCCTTAAGTCCTTAAGAAGCATCAATTTCCTGGCTGCAAAGGCCCATCAGTGGAAATTACGCCCGCGCGGCATCACGCTCGCAGTCTCTGCGATATCACCATCTTTCGCTTGTTCTGATGGGCTTCGCTCGCCGATCTTTCTGAGCAGCTTGTCCCGCGCCAGAATATCCGCCGCCTTCCGCTGTCGATGATCCTGTGTCGGGCGCAATACCTCGTCCGAGCGCTCGCTGACGCCAAAGCGTTTCGTCTCTCGCTGAAGGATACCGAGTAGCGGCGTCATATCCTCGATATGTTCGACGACGGTATGGATGACACCGCTCTGGCTTTGTAATTTGCCGTAGATTTTCACAAGTCGAGCACCCATGACCACTGCGCGGTATTTTTCGAAGACCTTCTTCCAGACGATGGCATTGGCAACACCGGTCTCATCCTCCAACGTCATGAAGATCACACCTTTCGCCGAACCCGGCTGCTGGCGCACCAGCACCAGCCCCGCGATCGTCACTCGTCTCCCATTCGCGACACGAAGCAGATCGACATTGCGCGTCACACCTGCCTTGCCTAACTCCTCGCGCAGGAAGGAAACGGGGTGCCCTTTCAAGGATAGCGACAGGTAACGGTAATCCTCGATGACCTGTTCTCCCGGCAGCATATCCGGCAGCTTCGCAGCCGGCTCAGGCTGAAGATCGATATGGCGGACCTTCTCGAAGAGCGGCAGCTCCTCTGTTGCGCTTTTCACATCCAGCGCCCGAACCGCCCAGAGCGCCTGACGTCGCGATAACTGAAGAGATTGGAAAGCATCCGCATCCGCCAGCCGTTCGATAACGGATTTCTGCAAACCGGAGCGCAGCCAGAGATCACGCACAGAATGGTAACCCTCGCCACGATTCTCGACAAGCTGCTCCATATCTTTAATGGAAACACCCTTGATCTGCAGAAGGCCAAGTCGCACAGCGTGGCGAGTCTTAATGATATTTCGCATCTCACCGTGGCGAAAATCGACACTTGCTCGGTCAAAAACCGCTTCCTCAAGGGTGCATTCCCAATCCGAGCGATTGATATCGGCCGACAAGATTTCCACACCGTGCTCGCGCGCATCCCGCACCAGCTGCGCCGGCGCATAGAATCCCATTGGCTGTGAGTTCAGCATCGCAGCGCAGAAGGCGTCGGGATAATAGGCCTTCAACCACGAAGAGGCGTAGACGAGCAGTGCAAAAGAAGCTGCATGGCTTTCTGGGAAACCGTATTCGCCGAAACCTTTGATCTGCTTGAAACATTGCTCCGCGAATTCGCGAGGATAGTCATTCTCAACCATGCCCTCGACAAATCGCTCTTCAAAATTATCGATTGTGCCTGTTCTTTTGAAGGTCGCCATTGACCGTCGGAGGCGGTCGGCTTCCGCTGGCTTGAATCCGGCAGCAGTGATGGCGATCTGCATCGCTTGCTCTTGAAACAAGGGAACCCCAAGAGTTCTTTTGAGAACATCCTTTAGCTGCGGACTCGGATATTCAATCGGGATATTCTTATCCCTTGCCTCCCGACGTTTCAGATAGGGATGAACCATGTCACCTTGGATCGGCCCCGGACGAACAATTGCTACTTCAATGACGAGATCATAGAATTCTTTTGGGCGGAGACGCGGCAACATACTCATCTGTGCCCGACTTTCGATCTGGAAAACGCCAAGCGTATCCGCACGCCACATCATCTTATAAACTGGCTCGCCTTCCTCTCCGTGCTCCTTATTGCCGAGGTCGGCGAGTGTCTTTTTCACATCGTAGTGTAGCTCAAGCAGCGTGAAGGCCCTGCGTAAGCAAGTCAGCATGCCGAGCGCCAGCACATCCACCTTGAGGATTTGGACATTGTCGAGATCATCCTTGTCCCACTCGATCATGTAACGATCCGGCATCGCCGTCTTCATAATCGGCACCACTTCATCAAGCCGATCCCGGGTAATGACAAAACCACCGACATGCTGGGTAAGGTGACGGGGAAAGCCAAGAAGCTCGGAGGCATATTTGAGCACGTTCTGTGTCACCGGGTCTTTGATATCGAGGCCGGCCGCCTTCGCGTCCCGTTCGGAGAGATTATCCTCCGACCAACCCCAGACGAGACTGCTGATCGCAGATTGAACATCCTCCGACAGACCGAAGGCCTTGGCGACCTCACGGCCGGCCGAACGGGTGCGATAGCTGGTGACAGCCGCCGTCAGACCGGCATGCTCACGGCCATATCTTTTATAAATGGACTGGATGACCTCTTCCCGTCGATCATGCTCGAAATCGACGTCAATATCCGGCGGTTCGTCCCGATCCATCGAAATGAACCGGTCGAAGAGAAGCGTGGTCTTTGTGGGATCGACTTCCGTGATCTCCAGGCAATAGCAGATGACTGAATTGGCCGCCGACCCTCGCCCCTGACAGAGAACTTCGAGCACATAGCGGGCGTGATGAATGATCTTGTGAACCGTCAAGAAATAGGAAGCGTAATTCTTGTCGCCGATGAGCTTCAGCTCATAATCGATCTGCTTGGCCACTTTCTCGGGAACGCCACCAGGATAACGTACTAGCGCACCCGCTCTCGTCAGCCTTTCGAGAGTTTCCTGCGGCGTTTCACCTGGATCGTTTTCAGGGGGATAATTGTGTTTCAGCTCGTTCAACGAAAAGGTCAGCTTGCTGAAAAACAGCTGCGTATTCTCGACCGCATCTCTGTAATCTCGGAAGACCCTGGATATTTCACGTGAATCCTTGAGATACCGCTCTCCATTCGGCGCCAGAAGGAATCCGGCTTTCGATATCTCCACATGCTCCCGTATGGCGATCACGATATCCGAAAGCGGCCGGCGCTCGGGGTCATGATAGAGTGGCTGATTGGTCGCAATCAGCGGCACCCGGTTGCGGACGGCAAGCATGGCAAGCGCTGCAAAAGCCTGCCGGTCGCGGCCGTCATAGGTCGGCGACAGCGCCAGGAAAAATGCCTTGCGGAAGCGTTTGCGAAACCGTTCCAGATACTCTTCAAGTGCCGACTGGCGGGCAGGATCATTCACGGCGGCCCGATCGGGGATAAGGGCGAGCATCACCTCGTCACCCCATTCCATAAGCTCCGCTTCTGTCAGGATGCAGGTTCCCTTTACAGCTTCGTCCTTCAGATTGCCGGCGCTGAGAAGGCGGCAGAGATTTGCCCAGCCCCGCCGGTTTTGCGGATAGGCAAGGATATCAGGCGTTCCATCCGAAAAAACGAGACGGGCGCCCGGCTGAACCCGGACAGGGTCGAGAATGATCTCCGTTTTTCCCTTCTTCTTCGCCTCGGCTAAAATCGCATCCCTGTTCCTGTATCTCTCTCTGAGCTGTTCTGCCTGCGCATGAGCCCGCACTACACCGGCAACCGAATTCCGGTCCGCAATGCCGAGACCACCGAGCTTCAGGCACGCGGCCTGTACGACCATCTCTTCGGGTTTCGAAGCACCTTCGAGGAACGAGAAATTCGTCTTCGCACCGATCTCGAAAAATGCGGGTTCGGGCCTCATGCAAAGACCCCGTGCATGAACCAGCGAGGATCGGGGTTCTCACCGTAGAGACCCCGGCGATAGATCCAGAAGCGATGTCCGGCCTCATCCTCGATCCGGAAATAGTCTCGCGCTTCGGCATTATCGCCATCGATCCACCACTCCATGGCAATCCGTTCAGGGCCTTCGCTCCTCCCCACCTGATGCTGCAGGCGACGCCAGCGGAAAGTCTGCGGCGCACCATCAGGCACTTCGGCAAATGCGACCTCGACCGGCTCTGGCGTTGCAAAGAGCCGCAGCGGACGCTCCTCACGAAAAGGCAGCGCATTGCCCTGCTCTGCCTTGCGCCGTGCCGGAAGGTTCTCCATTGCCGGCACCGTGATCACGGCGCGCTCCGGCACATGGCTCTCGCGAAGCTGGAAGCTTTGCAGGCAGTCCGGACCAAGCCGGGCCGCGACACGGTCGACAAAACTCGAAAGCGAGATATCCCCCTGCCGGTCGCCCTCGAAATCACCCTGCGCCTCGTTGAACGGGTCATGCCGCAGCACGTTCAGGCGCAGGATCTCGAAGCCATAACCGGCGTCGATATCGTCATAGATCATCTGCAGCCGCTCGGAAAACAGCCCGGCAACAAGCTTCGGTTCACGAAGCGGTCGGGAGGCACCGACGGAAATGCGGAACACCCTGCCATCGACACGGAACAGCACCAGTTCGAACACCCGCCCACCGGCGCCGCGCGCTTCCAGGGGCGGCTTTAGCGACACGGCGACCTGCCCGGTAACGGCGAGGATCTGCTCTTCCGTGCCGATCGGCTCGACCAGACGGCGTTCGGATGAGAGGCTGGCGACAGGAAGCCGAGGAGAGATGGGTTCTTCCTCACGGCCGAGCGCCTGATCAAGGCGCAGAAGCAGCGTTGGCCCGAAGCGGCGGGTCAGCGGCGCCCGCGGCGCATGAATGACATCGCCGACGTATTTGAGGCCAAGTTTCCTAAGAGCATCGACGGTCTGGCCCTCCAGCCGCAAGGCCGCGACAGGCAGCGGCATCAGCATGCGCTCCATCTCTTCATCCTCCACGACGCCGCCCTGCCCGAAACGGGAGACTGCCCAGGAAAGACCCGGCGATGAGGAGATCGCACCCCGCACATCGAGCCCCATATGGAAGAGCCGGGACAGAATATCCTTGAGAAGCGCCACCTCACCGCCGAAGAGATGGGCGCAGCCGGTAATATCGAGAAACAGCCCGTCCTTGCCGTCGAGCGCGACCATCGGCGTATAGCGGTCGCACCAGTCGGCGATCCCTTCCAGTAACCGTCGATCGGCTGCTGGATCTTCCTCCAGGACATCAAGCGCCGGAAACATGGCGCGCGCTTCGGCAACGCCCTGCTCTTTCCGCAAGCCCAGCTTTTCGGCGAATTCGTCCAGCGCCGTCAGCCGCATGGCATTGTTGAGCTTGCCGGAACAGACGATCGGCGGCTTCTCAGGACGCCCTTTCGAGCGCCAGGACAGCCCCCATCGCTTGCGGGCGATGCGGTCCGTTGCCAGATGCGGAAAACTGAGCGCCAGAATGCGCTGACTGTTCGCCTGGAGGACGAGCGAAGCTTGGTTCGTCGACAGGGAAAAATTCGCGTTCATGAGGGTTCCACTCCAGAAGAAAGGAGAGCGGGGCCGGATTGCGGCTCTTCTCCAGCGTGAGACGGAAAATCGGATTGCCGATACTGACGGAAAGTTTTGATCCGTCCGGCAGCGGCCGCAGGCCCGACGGCGCCGGTTCGACATGCAGGCGGAAGGCGGCACTGCTTGCCTCCTCCTCTCCCGCTTGACGGACAAGAAAGAGTGGGCGGTGGACGGCGCGCGCCCTGAGGCTGAGTCTGCGACTTTCGGTCAGGCCGAAATGCAGGGGATTGCCGCGCACTTCGAAGACGACAGCCGAGAAGGCAGCACTTTCGATGGCCGCTTCCGCCAGCCAGAGCGCATCCTCCAGCTTGCGCGGCGCGGCATGGAAAAACCTTTCCGGCTTCAGCCCGAAATCCTTCAGCCCCGGAGCATAAGGACGACCCGCCTCCAGTGTGCCGACGGCATCACTGATCCAGAGCAGCGGCAGCAACCTGCCGGTATCCTCCTCCTGCTTCTGCAGTCGCGCCACAATGGCCATCGCCAGACCGCTTGCCGCCCCTGCATCACCGGAGCTCGCCGCGCGGAATTCGGTAATCGCATCGAGCTGAAGGCCGCCTTCCAAGGCGTCATCGAACGGTTCCACACCGAAAGGCAGGCGTGGCAGAATACACTCCTGCCGCCTCTCGTGTCCTTCCGCCAGAGCCTCCCGTTCCGCCGCGGCAAGCGCCGGCGCGGGTTTTCCCTCCAGTCGGGCAATGGTTTCGCGGAGCGCAAAAAGCCGCTCGCGCGCCAGGGCGGTCTGCGCCATGGCGTTCTCCCCACTCGTCTTGTTCCTGTTATGTTCTTATAGATTCCAGAGCTCTAATGAAGAGTCAATGATCATTTCATAAGAATTTATTCCTGCCTTTGATTCCGCACTCGAAAATCGGCGATAAAGGTTCTATATGGGCCGGCAAAGGAAGGAATACTTATGGCCCGCATAGACCAGAGCGATGATTGGCGGGACCGCCATGCGCCGACGATCAGCACCTTCGAGTCGCTGGCAATGGAGGCCTACAGTCATCTGCCGGACGAATTTCGTAAGCTGACGACCAATCTGACCATCGAAATCGAAGACTTCCCCGACGACGAAGTTTTTGAAGATATGGCGCTGGAAACGCCCTTTGACCTGCTGGGCCTTTTCGAGGGCCGCGGCATTTCGGAGCGCTTTACCGTGGAAACCGGCGAGATGCCGAACCGCATCCGCCTCTATCGCCGTCCGATCCTCGATTACTGGGCCGAAAACGACGAAACGCTGGGCGACATCATCACCCATGTGCTGATCCATGAGATCGGCCACCACTTCGGCCTCAGCGACGATGACATGGAACGCATCGAGGCAAGCGCCGAAGAGGCGGCAGAGCGTTAAGCTTACTGCTCGGACAGCTTCATGTCCGGGTGATAATCCTTGCCCTCGACCTCCTTGACGACGGCCTGGCCGCACTGCATCTGGCCGGTCGCAGCATTGAAGCCATAGGTGGGCGAGCCGGACAGCGACCAGCCCTTGTTCAGCGCCGCTGTTACCTTGTGGCAAAAGGAGGCGTCGTCGAGACCGGTCAGGAAGCGGTAGAGTTTCATCAGGCGGGCTTTCTTGCAGAAATCAGGCGAGCTTTATGGACCAGAGCTTCGGCCAGGACAAGATGCAGCCGCTCGATCATCCGCCCGTTCGCATTGATGACATTGAGCCCCTCGGTCGCCGGATCGGCGAAGGCGGCGATGATGGCCTCCGCCTCCGCAATCTCCTCCGCGTCAGGTCCGAAATGCGTGTTAGCGGCTGCAATCTGTGCCGGGTGGATCAGCATCTTGCCGGTAAAACCCATGGCGCGGCCCTGACCGCATTCGACATTGAAGCCTTCGCCATCCCGGAAATCGTTGAAGACGCTGTCAAGCGCATCGAGCCCATAGGCCTTGACCGCCAGAACGACCTGCATCAGCCAGGGCACGAGATAGGTCCGCCCCGACTGCGGCAAGACGCCCGTTTCCTTGCGCAGGTCGTTGAGGCCGACGACGAGGCAATCGAGCCGCGAGCCCGGCGTGCGGCCGGATTCGGCGATCGCTGCAGCATTCAGCACGCCACGCGGCGTCTCGATCATCGCCCAGATGCGCAACTCCTCCGGCGCATAGGCCTCGGCAAGCAGATCGCTGACAGCCATTACATCCTGTGGCTCATCCACCTTTGGAAGCAGAACGGCATCGGGCGAAAGCGCCTTGATCAGTTCCAAATCCGCCAGCCCGAATCCGGATGACAAAGAATTGATACGGATGATCCTTTCCTTGCCCTCAAGCAGCGGCCCGGCAAAAAAGGCCTTCAGATTGTCGCGCGCTTCCGCCTTCTTCTCGGGCGCGACGGAATCCTCCAGATCGAGAATAACCGCATCGCAATCAAGGGAATGGGTCTTTTCAAGCGCACGCGCATTGATGGCGGGTACGCTCAACACCGAGCGGCGCAGACGCAGGGAACGAAGAGGTGGTGTTCGGCTCATGGACCATTAGTGCCAAGCTTCGCAAAGCCCGGCAAGACAACAAAAAGCCATGCTTGGCTTGCAGAGAGGAAAAAGAAGGACCACATTCCTTTCCGTAGAAAGGTTTCAAACCAATGCAGAACATTCGCTCCATCTTCTTCATGCTTGCCGGCGCCACCGTTTTCGTGGCCATGCTGCTTCTCACCTTCTCGGTCACGCTCGCCGTTGGCGGCATCCTGACCGTGCTCATGGTCGGCCGCGCCCTTTCGATGAAGATGAAGCCCGCTCCCGTCCGCGCCCGCGCCGATGGTAAGCGCGAGATGCGCATCTGGAACGACGGCCGCGGCACGATCATCGATCTCTGATCATTTTCTCTGAAAATTCTGACCGACATTGTCGGCTCACGTTCCCATGCTACGTCCTTGAAGCAGCCAGGCATTCAGCCGGCACTTTAAAAACGAATGGAGGACGAGCATGGATGCGACGGAGAGCAACCAGACCAAGATGCCGCCGGTCAAGAACGGCCTGCTTCCCTATCTGACGGTCGACGGCGCGGTAAAGGCTGCGGAATTCTACAAGAAAGCTTTCGGCGCTGAAGAAGCCTATCTCGTGCCGGTCGACGAAAGCGGCCGGACGATGCACGTGCATCTCTATATCAATGGCAGCTCGCTCATGCTGTCGGATGCCTATCCGGAATATGGCCATGCCTTCAAAGGCCATGAGGGCTTCGCCATCCAGCTGGTGATCGACGATATCGATTTCTGGTGGAACCGCGCAGTGGCTGCCGGCGCCGAAGTCGTCATGCCGGTCGAACTGATGTTCTGGGGTGATCGCTACGGCCAGCTTCGTGATCCGTTCGGCGTGCTCTGGGGCCTGAATGCACCGTCCAAGTAAAGGGACACGCGTAATCGGCAGGCCACGCGAAACACCACGTGGCCTCCGTCAACGAAAGATTCTTCTTCATTTCGGCGGGAAACTGGAATAGATGCAAAATCAGAAAGTACGTTTTGCTGAAATGGAGCATAGGTCATGGATAAATTCGTGAAGCTCACGGGCGTTGCAGCCCCTCTGCCGGTCGTCAACATCGACACCGACATGATCATTCCGAAGGACTATCTGAAGACCATCAAGCGCACCGGCCTTGGTAAGGGCCTTTTCGCCGAAGCCCGCTACAACGAAGACGGCTCCGAAAACCCCGATTTCGTGCTGAACAAGCCGGCTTACCGCGAGGCAAAGATTCTGGTTGCCGGTGACAATTTCGGCTGCGGCTCCTCGCGCGAACACGCTCCATGGGCGCTGCTCGATTTCGGCATCCGCTGCGTGATCTCGACCAGCTTCGCCGACATCTTCTATAACAACTGCTTCAAGAACGGCATCCTGCCGATCCAGGTCAGCCACGAAGACCTCGACAAGCTGATGGACGACGCCGAGCGCGGCTCCAACGCCATTCTGACGGTCGACCTTGAAAACCTCGAAATCACCGGTCCGGACGGCGGCTCGATCAAGTTCGATCTCGACGAGTTCAAGCGCCACTGCCTGCTGAACGGCCTCGATGATATCGGCCTGACCATGGAAAAGGGCAAGGCGATCGACGAGTTCGAAAAGAAGAACGCCGCTTCGCACCCCTGGGCTGCCTGAGCCTCACTAAATTGCTTTGAGATCGAGCCGGGCTTTCGCCCGGCTTTTTCTTTGTCCGGATCTCAGAGAAACTTCTCTTTCCAGAGATCAAGCTTTTCGAGCGACACACCGATGCCGCCGCAGACTTCGATGAGCGGATTGTCGAAGCGAGACAGCAGATCGGCATGCACATCGGCAACGGCAAGTGCGGCACCACAGGCCGGTTCGACCAGGATGCGCTGCGCATCGGCAAATTTCAGGCAAGCGGCTACGGCATCGGCATCGCTGACGAGAACACTTTCGATCGGGTGATGCTTCGGCAGATCGAAGACATGCTGCGCCACCTGCCGCGCGCCGAGGGAGGTGGCAATCGATGTAATGGCCGGCAGCGAAATACGCTCATTGGCCTTGAGGCTTGCATGAAATGATGCAGCTCCTTCCGTCTCGACGGCAATGACAGGCACGTCCGAAAGCCCGTTCCGCTTCAGCCCCTCGACGATGCCGGCAAGCAGACCGCCACCGCCGATGCTGGTAACGACGCAATCGAATTTGGCACCCTTTGCCACCACCTCATCGATCAGCGTCGCATGGCCATCCCACAGGAGCGGATGGTCGAAAGGATGCACATAGGTCGCCTTGCGGCTTTCGGCGAGTTCGATCGCATGCGCATTGGCCTCATCGAAGACAGAACCATGAACCAGCACATTGGCGCCCGTTGCGGCAATCGTTCGGCGCACGTCAGGTGCCGTCGTCTCAGGCACGACGATCGTAACAGGCACGCCAAGTGCCCGTCCGGCATAGGCTGCGGCAACGCCGGCATTGCCGCCGGAGGCGCAGAAGATCTCACGCGCACCGTTTTGAACCTCATGCTGGCAAAGCCGGCCGACACCACGCAGCTTGAAGCTGCCTGAAGGCTGTAGCGCATCGAGCTTTAACCAAAGCGGCTTGCCGCTGGCGCTGAAATCGGGCGCTGTCCGGATCAGAGGAGTGTCGAGATGGAGGGGCGTAAAAGACATGGGAGAATATCCAGAGAAAGAAGGCAAGGCTGTCGTTCTAGCTCGTTTGCAGGCACGGGAGCAACCTTGTCAGACATCACATGACGCGGAGGCAAGCGTACCGATTCACCTCTTCTCTCGCTTGAAATGCCCATTTCCGGGGTCTAAGAAGCCGCAGCTTGTTTTTCCGCGGAGGGTTTCATGACAGTGCGCAATCTTTTCCTGCTGCCGGGTGACGGTATCGGCCCCGAAGCCATGGGTGAAGTCCGCAAGATCATCGCTTATATGAACGAGGCGATGAATGCCGGCTTCGCCACCGACGAAGGCCTCGTCGGCGGCTGCGCCTATGATGCGCATGGCGCAGCGATCTCCGAAGACGACATGAAGAAGGCGCTTGCAGCCGACGCTGTGCTCTTCGGCGCCGTCGGCGGCCCGAAGTGGGATAGCGTTCCCTACGAAGTACGCCCGGAAGCCGGCCTGCTGCGCCTGCGCAAGGATCTGGAACTCTTTGCCAATCTGCGTCCGGCGATCTGCTATCCCGCACTCGCCTCCGCTTCCTCGCTGAAGCCGGAATTGGTCGAAGGCCTCGACATCCTCATCATCCGCGAGTTGACGGGCGGTGTTTACTTCGGCGAGCCGAAAGAAATCATCGATCTCGGCAATGGCCAGAAGCGCGGCATCGATACGCAGGTTTACGACACCTACGAGATCGAGCGTATTGCCGGTGTCGCCTTTGAAATGGCCCGCACCCGCAACAACCGCGTCTGCTCCATGGAAAAGCGCAACGTCATGAAATCCGGCGTGCTCTGGAACCAGGTCGTGACCGAGACGCACAAGGCGAAATATTCAGACGTGCAGCTCGAGCATATGCTGGCGGATGCCGGCGGCATGCAGCTCGTGCGCCAGCCGAAACAGTTCGACGTCATCGTCACCGACAACCTCTTCGGCGACATGCTCTCGGACGTTGCCGCCATGCTGACCGGCTCGCTCGGGATGCTGCCTTCGGCCTCGCTCGGAGCACCTGATGGAAAGACCGGCAAGCGCAAGGCACTCTATGAGCCGGTTCACGGCTCGGCGCCCGATATCGCCGGCAAGGGCATAGCCAATCCGATCGCCATGATTGCCTCCTTCGCCATGTGCCTTCGCTACTCCTTCAATCTTGTCAAGGAAGCGGACAACCTCGAAAAGGCGATCGCCAACGTGCTCGACAAGGGCATCCGCACTGGCGACATCATGGCACCAGGCAGCCGCCAGGTCGGCACCGTCGAGATGGGCGACGCGATCCTCGACGAGTTCAAGGCCCTTTCTGCCTGATATTTCACGTGAAACGCTTTTCGGCCCTTCGCATCTCATGCGGAGGGCTTTTTTGTGGAAGCCAGCATTCCCGCTCCTATGAATGATATCACGGCAGGGTCTGGCATTCAGCGCACGGGTCGCATTTGCCACCGCTATCACGCTCACTCGCCTCCGCCTGATCTTCTCCTTCAGGGTACGAATTGAGCCATTACCAAAATTGATTAGAATAATCTCGGGAGTCCCGCCCTCTGTCGTAATCCTGTGCATTTTTACCGCCTATCTCATACCCAAGCGTTATACGGATAGTCGGAATGCGGGAACTTCTAGTCTCCTTGGACAGGCGCTGGCGCAGAAATAGATGCGTCATGCCACCATTGCGGTGGCGCGCATGCCTTTTCATTACGCTGAACGCCGTCATCCTTTCCATGCTGATCTTTGATGCGCCAATCGGTGCCGGCCATCTGCCGGAGCCCATTCAGCGCTTCGGCGAGATGTTGACCGATTTCGGCAATTCCGCCTGGCTGATCCTCACCAGCGTCCTGCTCTTTTTCCACGGCAGAGCCGGCTACAAGCTTTTGAACAGTGCAAAAGCAAGGGCCCAAGCACTCTATGTGAGCTGGATCGGCGCCTACCTGTTTACGACCGTCGTCTTTTCCGGCCTGCTCGCAAACCTTCTGAAACGCACGATCGGCCGCGCGCGCCCCGAACATTTCCAGGACCTCGGGGTGCTTTCCTTCACACCCTTCTCCGGCCATGCAGCGCTGGAAAGTTTCCCGTCAGGCCATTCAACCACGGTGGGCGCCTTCTTTGCCGCCTTCGCCCTGCTCTTCCCGCGTTACCGGGTGCCCTTCATCGCCGGTGCCATCTGGCTCGGCATGACGCGTGTCATGGTCGGCGCGCACTATCCAAGTGATGTCATTGCCGGCCTTGCCTTCGGCGCGTGGTTCTCGCTGCTGACGGCAATCGTCTATGCGCGCTACGGCCTGCTTTTCAAACTTGCGCCGGATGGCTGGCCGATGTCCAAGCGATACTTCCCAAACGCATAAGAAATGACGCGTAAGAAAAATAACGCATGAAAAACCCGGCGCCTTTCGAGCGCCGGGCTTTGTTTTCGGGATATCCGCCTTACCTTAATCCAGCGCGTGAATATCCCGGTTCTTGGTTTCCGGCAGGAACAGCAGGCCGATGACTAGCGTGATCGATGCGAAGACGATTGGATACCAGAGGCCGTAATAGATGTTGCCGGCGGCTGCACTCATCGCAAAGGCCGTAGCAGGCAGCAGACCGCCGAACCAGCCGTTGCCGATATGATAGGGCAGCGACATACCGGTATAGCGGATGCGGGTCGGAAAGAGCTCGACCAGCAGCGCCGCGATCGGGCCGTAGACCATCGTCACGTAAAGTACGAGCACGAACAGGACGGCGATCGTGCCGATCCAGTTGACGCGAGCAGGATCAGCCACCATCGCGAACGTACCACCGCCAGGGATCGTATAGACGGCCATGTCGGTGACACTTTTCGCTTCATCCGCCGTCAACAGCTTGCCGGCAACGAGTTTGTCGGCCGGCAGCGTTTCCTTCTGGCCGGCGCGTATCGCATCGGCATTGAGGGTGAGTTCCGGATTGGCGGCGATGAAGGCATCGAGCTTGGCATCGGCAACCTTGGCAGCACCGCGCTTCAGCGGATAGCCGGCATCATGAAGGGCAAGATTGACGCCCTTTTCGAAGGCAGCATTGGTCTTGGCGGCATCGGCACCGGCTGCGACAGCGTCGTAACCGGTGATCGTGTCGTCACCGACCTTCACGGTCGCCGGCTGGCCGGCCGGACCCGGCACCACGTCATAAGGCACCGAGTTCTTGGTCAGGAACGCCGTTGCGATATCGCATGAACTGGTGAACTTGGAGGTACCGGTCGGATTGAACTGGAATTTGCAATCCGCCGGATCCACCGTCACCGTTGCCCGGATCGTCGCCTGCGCCTCATAGAGGGCTGGATTTGCCGTATAAGTCATCGCCTTGAACAGCGGGAAATAGGTGACCGCTGCGATGAGCAGCCCCGCCATGATGATCGGCTTGCGGCCGATCCTGTCCGACAGTCCGCCGAAGATGACGAAGAATGGCGTGGCGAGGAAGAGGGCAATCGCGACCATGATGTTGGCCGACTGAAGATCGACCTTCAGCACGTTCTGCAGGAAGAAAAGGGCGTAGAATTGACCGCCGTACCAGATGACCGCCTGGCCCATGGTAGCGCCGAAAAGCGCGATCAGCGCGATCTTGGCATTCTTCCACTGGCCGAATGCTTCCGTCAGCGGTGCCTTCGATCCCTTGCCTTCCGCCTTCATGCGCTGGAAGGCGGGCGACTCGTTCATCTTCAACCGGATCCAGACGGAGATACCGAGCAGGACGACCGAGACAAGGAACGGAATGCGCCAGCCCCAAGCGGCAAAGGCGGTCGAGCCCATGATCGACTGGACCGTGACGATGACGATCAGCGACAGGAAGAGACCGAGCGTTGCTGTCGTCTGGATCCAGGACGTGAAATAGCCGCGCCGGCCGTTCGGCGCGTGTTCGGCAACGTAAGTGGCCGCACCGCCATATTCGCCGCCGAGCGCCAGGCCCTGCAGCAGGCGCAGGCCGATCAGGATGATCGGAGCGGCAATGCCGATGGAGGCAGCACCCGGCAGGATGCCGACCAGGAAGGTCGAGAAGCCCATGATGAGAATGGTCACCAGGAAGGTGTATTTGCGGCCGACGAGATCGCCGAGGCGGCCGAAGACCAATGCGCCGAACGGACGCACCAGGAAACCCGCAGCGAAGGCGAGCAGCGTGAAGATGTTACGCGTCGCTTCCGGATACTGGGTGAAATAGGTCGCGCCGATATAGGTGGCGAGCGAACCGTAAAGATAGAAATCATACCATTCGAAAACCGTGCCGAGCGACGAGGCGAAGATAACCTTCTTCTCCTCGCCCGTCATCGGACCGGCTTTCGCGCCGTCGACGCTTGCGACATTTGCCATTGTCTGTCCTCCACAGAGTGATGAGCAACGGTCGCGGCCTACTCTCCTCAAAGCATACCCCTAGCCGCGACACGCCTAACGAGAGTTTGACAGAAAAGACGAGCCAGAAAGAGGGATGCTTTGGGATTATGACTTTAGTCTAATTTTTGTGCATGGAATTGCTGCAGCATGGCTCTTGTCGTGGCGGAACAGGCACGCTGCAATCGTCACACTCGCAAAGCCTGGGCCGGAGACAGCCGGTAGGCGAGCACTGCCGGCAAGGCGGCGAGAACAGCGGCGAAGGCGAGAAGGATCACCGCAAGCGTTCCGTCTTCGCGTGCAAAGCCGACGGGCAGGTTGACGCCGCTGCTTTGCGAGAACAAGCCGGAAAGAATGAGTGCTGCGCCATAGCCGAGTGTAAAGCCAAGCCCGACTCCAACGGCGACGAGGACATAGAATTCCAGCCAGACAATGCCGAAAATCGCGCCGCGGGGAGCACCGAAGGCGCGTAGCGCGCCAATCTGCCGCCGACGCTGGCCGATATGGATGACAGTCACGAGGATCAGCGAGGCGGCGACGAGCCCTTGCGCGCCGGAGGCAACAGCAACGAGAATCTGCTTGGCATCACCGAGCGTCGCATAGAGGCTGGTCAGCACCTCGCCGGGAAAGACGGCAATCGTCGTGCCGTTGCGATAGTCCTGCCGCAGCTTGTAGGCATCGGCAATCGTCTTTGGCTTGATGAGGATGGCCGGAAGACCGGGCGTTTCCGCGGTCCAGCTCTCGTTCAGGCCGGCATGGGGATCAGGCTCCGCATGATGGTCGGCATCCTCATGAGCGTCTTCCGCGTGTACGGCCTCTTCATGAGGATCCGCCTCCCCGGCGTGGTCATGCTCATGCTCTTCGCCCGCTTCCAGTCCATGGATATGCCAGAGGGCCTGGATTGGAACGAGGATAGCGCGGTCCCAGGCTGTGCCTGTCGGCCGCAGGCGCCCCGTCACATGATAGGCGAGCTCCGTATGGGTGCGGCCGCCGGTTTCGATCGTGCCGTGCATCGGCTTGATCTCGCCGCCGATGGCAAGGTCGACGCTCGAGCCGATGACAGCCTCGCCCTCACTGGCGAAAACCTGGCCTTCGGAAAAGCCGCCGGAAATCGTTTCCGTCAACGCCCTCGTCGTGCCGACAATCGGATAGCCCGAGAAGGAATCGCCGAAGCCGACGGGGGCAGCCCATTCAACGCGCGGATCGGCGGCAAGCTTGGCCAGAACGTCGCCGGACATCAGCGGCAGCGCAGACGGCTGCAGGAAGATCGACGATAGCACGAGCTGGGTTTCGCTGCCGCCCGCGCCGATGACGAGATCGAACTTGTCGGCTGCACGGGCGCTGCCAAGACGTAAGGCACGTTCCTGCAGGATGACGGAAACGCCGAGCGCCGTGGCAAGCGCCACCAGCAGCACGACAACGAGGGAACCAGCCCACAACCGGCGCAGATCGGCGAGGATGAAGCGGATCATGCGGCCGCTCCCTTAATGTCGGAATCGTCGATGATACGGCCGGAGCGGAATGTAAGGCGGCGGTCGAGACGGCTGGCAAGGCGGGAATCGTGCGACACGACGATCAGAGTACTGCCTTCGGCCACGGCAAGATCAAGCAGCAGATCACCGACGGCATCGCCGCTCTCCGCATCGAGGCTGGCGGTCGGCTCGTCGGCGACGATAACGCCGGGCTTGCGCAGGAGCGCCCGGGCAATCGCCACGCGCTGCATTTCACCGCGCGACATGGTCTCGATCTTCTGCCCGGCGCGATTGAGACCGACGATGCCAAGAAGATCATGGGCGCGCCCGATGATCGCCGACGTCGCAGCATGCGCAAGCCGCGCCGGCAACAGCACGTTTTCAACGGCCGACAGGCCGGGGAACAGGTGAAACTCCTGCATGACCAGTCCGATATTGGCCGCCCGGAAGCGGTCGCGGCGACTTTCGGAGAACCCGGCGATATCCTCGCTGTTCCAGCTGATGCAGCCTTCGCGGACCCGCTCCAGCCCGGTGATGATATTGACAAAGGTGCTTTTGCCGGAGCCCGAGGCGCCGGTAACCGCGACACGGCTACCCGCCGCAACCGACAGATTGTCGATGGCGAGCGCAGGCGCTGAAAGGCCGGGAAACCTAACGGCCAGATGTTCGATTTCGAGACCCAGCATTGATGCTCAGACGCTGGAATATTCGGCCTGGCGGATGCGCAGCAGGCTGACAAAGCCGGTTTCCGGGTCCTTCCACGACCCGTATTCGAGCGTGCCCCGCACTTCGATCGTCTGGCTCGGCTGTACGAAAGTCTGCTTCTCGCCGAGATAAACAACGATGATATTGTCCGGCCAGTCTGCATCGGAAGAGCAGAAGGGGCAGAGTGACATCGGTATCTCCGTCAGGACGAAGAATTGCGCTTCGGCCTTTAACGGCGGCGCCATGAAGCCCTTGATGCTGATATCCTTGCCGGCAAGGCGCTTGACCTTGTCGGAAAATTCGAGACCAAGCACACCGAACTTTCCATAAAGTTCATCAAAGCTGATCAAGGAATCATCGGCAAGAACAGGCCGGGCGAAGGGAAGCGCGGCCATGACGCCCATGAGACGACGGCGGCTGAGATTCAGCAAAAGGAGCTTTTCCATGGCGATCTCCAGAAACGGATACCCGGCCGCATAGCGGCCGGGATGAGGATCGATGAGAAGTTCTCAGGTGGGCAAGCCGCCTCGGACACAGGTGCTTAATTCGTCTGCTTGGCGCCGAGGGCGAATGCGTCGGCGAGAACGCGGTAGACGTCGCTCTGTTCCATGTAACCCTTGAAGCCTTCCGATCCGGGGCCGGTCGACTGCAGGACAACGTCATCGACAGTGTGGGCGCCGGTGGCTGCGCTCTTCGGCAGATTACCGGGAACGAAGACGGCGCCAGGAACGTCCTTGTAAGCTTCGTTGGCGACGTAATCCTTCTTTTCGTTCTGGATGGCAGGGGTGTACGGATTATCCAGCTTCGGGCGGAAGGTTTCGTAGTGGTCGGGATAGTTGCTGACGAACAGAGCCAAGCGTTTGGAGACGTCGACGCTGTCGGGATAGCCGTCATTATTGGCGTCGACATAGTTGGTGAAGCTGCGGCCCGCGACCTTCTCGCGCATCTCCGTACCTTCGATCGTATCGTCGATCGTGCCGACGACGGTGATACCGTGAGTGTGATCGCCGGTGACGACGATTAACGTGTCGGGGTTGCTGGCGGCGAATTCCTTCGCCAGTCCGACAGCCTTGTCGAACTCGATCGTATCGATGGCAGCACGCTCGCCGTCGAGAGGATGCGTCATCTTGTCGATATTGGCAGCTTCGACCATCAGGAAGAAGCCTTCCGGATTCTTCGAGAGCTTGTCGAGCGCGACCTTGGTCATTTCAACGAGTCCGGGCTGGGCCGGAAACTTGCCGACCGTGCCCTTCTTCAGGAATTCGCGATCAAGCGTCGTATCCATGTTGCCGGTGTGGAACAGGCCGAGGATCTTGCTGTCGTTGGCGCCGGCAGCGGCGGCGAGTTCCGTCTTGTCGGTCGCGAGCTTGTAACCGGCGTCCTGGAACATTTTGACGTAGTCCTTGTCGTCCTTGCGCTTCGAGCCAGCAGTCGCCTGGGGCAGGAAGTAAGCCGAGCCGCCACCGAGGATGACATCCGGCTTCACGTCGAGCAGCATGCCGGTGATTTCAGCCTTGTCGTCACGGCGACGGGTATGGGAGACGACGGCAGCCGGCGTCGCGTCCTGAAGTTCGGAGGTCGTGACGACGCCGATCGACTTGGAGGTCTGGCGGCGCAGAGCTTCGCCAAAGGTTTCGACACGCGGATCGTCCAGCGTGTCGAGCGTGCGGTCGGCATAGACGCCGAGCGAGTTGATGGCGCCCTTATGGCCGGTCATATAAGCCGACATGGTGTTGGCGCTGTCAGTGGTAACCGAATCGGTGGCGGACGTGCCGATGAAGGCCATATGGTCGAGGTCGTCCATGTTCAGACGGCCGTTCGCCTTACCTTCGGTCATGCCCTTGGACATGATGCGGGCGGCGGTGCGGTGAGCAACGGAAAGGCCGTCGCCGAGGAAGAAGATGACGTTCTTGGCCTTCGGCTGTGCGTTCGTGCCGTAAACATCCCAGGTCACGGCCTTCTTTTCGTCGCCGGCGGCGACTTCAACCTTGTAGGTGCCCGGAGCGGCGATCTTCAGGCCGCGCAGGATGAGAGCGGAGCCGAGAGCCTTGTCGTCCTTGCCCTTCTCCAGTTCTACAAACTTGGCCTCGCCCCCGAGGACAGTCTTGTAGTCCTGGCCGTTGACTGTGATCTTCACATCTTCCGGCTTGACCTGCTTGGAAAGTTCGACCTTGAAGTCGAACGGTGAACCAGCGAGAATCGTAGCGCGATCAAGCGGATAGATCGAAGCTGCCTGAGCAGCGCCAGCAAGAATCGTGGTGGCCGCGAAAGCGGCGAGAAGCATACGCATGGAAAAACCCCCGTTTTTCGTTGCAGTTATTACAACGGGTCGGGGATACCCCCCGGCAATGACAGAGGGATGACAAAACGCTGCAGCATTGCAGCGCCCTTCTCCTACTCTCGTTCCGCACGCAAAAACCTTGACTCCTGTGGAAAACCTTTTATGAGCAACGACGGAAAAGGAATATCCATGGTTCGCCACGAGCACGCCATCGCTGAGCGCAATAACCTGGCAGAAAATGCCCGGTTGGATTTTGCCGTTCCGGTTTCTTCCAAAACCAAGGCCAAAACGACGACGAAAACCGTCTGACGTCTCTGGCCTGCCGCTCTCTCCCCGGCCCGGCTGGGGACAGGAAGCCGCGATGATATCGCGCTTCCCCCCTCACCGGACAAGAGGAGAGAAGAGAAAGAGAGCTTGAGAAATGGGTTTCAAAGTTGCAGTTGCCGGAGCCACCGGAAATGTCGGGCGCGAAATGCTCAACATTCTCTCCGAACGTGGTTTCCCGGCCGATGAAGTCGTAGCACTCGCCTCCTCCCGCTCCCAGGGCCTAGAGGTTTCCTACGGCGATCGGACGCTGAAGGTCTCCAATCTGGAGAATTACGATTTCTCCGACACCGATATCTGCCTGATGTCGGCCGGCGGCGAGGTTTCCAAGCGCGTCTCCCCGAAGATCGGCCAGCAGGGCTGCGTCGTCATCGATAATTCTTCGGCCTGGCGCTACGACGCCGACGTGCCGCTAATTGTTCCGGAAGTAAATCCGGACGCGATTTCGCTCTTCACAAAGCGCAACATTATTGCCAACCCGAACTGCTCGACTGCCCAGCTCGTCGTCGCGCTGAAGCCGCTGCATGACTTCGCCAAGATCAAGCGCGTCGTCGTCTCGACTTACCAGTCGGTTTCCGGCGCCGGCAAGGATGGCATGGACGAGCTCTTCAACCAGACACGCGCCGTCTTCGTTGCCGATCCGATCGAGAACAAGAAATTCACCAAGCGTATCGCCTTCAACGTCATTCCGCACATCGACACTTTCATGGAAGACGGCTACACGAAGGAAGAGTGGAAGGTTCTGGCTGAAACGAAGAAGATGCTGGATCCGAAGATCAAGGTGACCTGCACCGCGGTCCGCGTTCCTGTTTTCATCGGCCATTCTGAATCGGTCAACATCGAATTCGAAAACGAGATTACGGCTGACCAGGCTCGCGATATCCTGCGCGATGCGCCGGGCTGCCTCGTCATCGACAAGCACGAGGATGGCGGCTACATCACGCCATACGAATCCGCCGGCGAGGATGCGACCTTCATCTCGCGCATCCGCGAAGACGCAACCGTCGAGAATGGCCTCAACCTGTGGGTCGTCTCCGACAACCTTCGCAAGGGTGCGGCCCTCAACGCCATCCAGATCGCCGAGCTGCTCATCAATCGTGGCCTCGTCAAGCCGCGCAAGCAGGCAGCCTGATACCATTTGTAAACCATAATATGCTAAAGCCCTGCTCGACGAGCGGGGCTTTTTCGGGCAAATACTGCCGTATAAGCGTTCGCTAAAAGGTGATCGTGACAAAGTCGCCGGTGGCTGGCATTCTCTTGCCCGGCTTAAAAGCTATGCAGATCGAGAGCGGGGTTTCTCAATGCGCATGAAAAAATTGATTTTGGCGGCCGCCGCGGCAATGGGCGTCCTCCATACGGTACCGGCGTTCGCGCAGGGTCCCCAATGCGGCAATACCAGCGCCGGTTTCGATGCCTGGGTCGCCGACTTCAAGCAGACGGCAGCGGCCAATGGCGTCAGCCAGTCGGTCCTGAGCCGTGCCTTCGCCAATGTCAGCTATAACAAGCCGACTATCGCCGCCGACCGCGGCCAGAAGAGCTTCAAGCTGTCCTTCGACGCATTCATGAAGAAGCGCGGCGGTGCGGCCGTCATCTCTCGCGGCCGTTCGATGAAAGCCGCCAACCAGGCTCTCTTCGCTTCGATCGAGCGCCGCTTCGGCGTTCCGGCCGGTCCGCTGATCGCCATCTGGGGCATGGAAACCGGCTTCGGCAGCTATATGGGCAACCAGCATACGATGTCCGCAGTCTCCACCCTCGCCTATGACTGCCGTCGCTCGGAATATTTCACCGACCAGCTTTATGCAGCCTTGCAGCTCGTTTCGGAAGGCTATCTCAGCCCGCAAGCCCGCGGTGCTGCCCATGGCGAAATCGGCCAGACGCAGTTCCTGCCACGCAACGTCGTAAGCTACGGCGCGGACGGTGACGGTGACGGCCGCGTCGATATGGTTGGCTCCCGCGCTGATGCGCTGGCCTCTACCGCCAATTTCCTTAAGGGTCACGGCTGGCGTGCCGGCGCCGGTTACCAGCCGGGCGAGCCGAACTTCGTCGCCATCCAGGGCTGGAATGCCGCAACGGTCTATCAGCAGGCAATCGCCTATATCGGTCAGCAGATCGACGGCAACTGAAGAGACGTTCAATAGGAAAATGATACGAGCGCCGCATGCGAATGCGGCGTTTTTCAGCTGCGGATATCGTGGGTTCCGCCGGCAGCCTTGCGCCGCTCTTCCTGCGGTGCCGCCGAAGGAACAATCGGCCCGGCAACGACGCAATTGCGTCCCGAGGCCTTGGCGGCATAGAGCGCCAGATCGGCGCGCTTCACCAGATCATCGAAGTTACGATTGCTCACGGCATTTGCACGCCCCGCGCAGCCGAAGCTTGCCGTAACTCGCAGCCGCTCGCCACTCGGCAGCGCGATGTCAGCAGCCTCGATGGCCAATCGGACACGTTCCGCAACGATCGCCGCATCCTCAGGTGTCGAATCCGGCAGCAATGCCATGAACTCCTCGCCGCCGTGGCGCACCAGCAGATCGAAGGAGCGAAAGCTTTCCCGCGCGACGGCGGCTACGTGCTTCAGCACGATATCGCCTGCGTCATGGCCATATACGTCGTTGATTTTCTTGAAGTGATCGAGATCGAACAGCACGACCGAAATCCAGCGTGATCCATACTCAGCCTGCATCAGAAGCGCCAAAGCGGCAGCCTCGAAGCCACGGCGATTATAAAGGCCCGTCAGAAGATCGGTTTGGGCAGCATTGCGCAGTTCGTTGATGAGCAGTTCACGCTCTTCGGTGACACGGGCGACGAGACGGATGCCCCGAACCGCAAGCGCCACAATAAGGGCAACGAGCAGAACCAGTCCGGATGACAACGCAAGCACGATCGTCATGTGAATGTGCGAGCGCATCGACAGCTTCTGTCCGGTCACATGAATATCATCGGTTACGGAGGCGATTTTCTGCCGCAGGAAATCCAGCCGCTCGTTCTGGATACCAATCCATTTGTCTCGGATCGCCTTGTCCGGCCGCAGCGCACCCGAAACCATGGCCTTTGTGAAGGTATCGGCCCAGACCTCGTCGGGCTGAGCCCTATAGGCAAGGATCTCCCGGACGACAGGCGAGGAAGAATGAAAACGCAGGCGATCCATGCCGTTACCGAGCATCATTTCGCCTTGAACGAGCTGCTCGTGTGACATGGCGGAAAAGTCGGTTTGGTCGAAATAACGCTGGCCAAGGTTGCCGATCAGCCGCTCACCGTAGTAGGTCAGCAGGATACTCATCAGCTCGCTGGATTTGCGCATCAACACGGGATCATGGATCCTCGACGAAAGCGACGAGACGAGACCAAGCTGCTTCAATCCGGCCTGACCATAGATATGAACGGGGTTGCCGCCTTTGCCGTAATAACCTCGATCGACCGCCGAACGCGCCGCAACGATACGGCTGTAAGCAAGACGGAGATCGGAAAGCTGTGACTGCAGACCGAGATCAAGTGTTTCAACGGGCGGGAGACTGGCGTTGAAACGCGCGCGTTCGCTGTCGAGCGCGCTGCGCCTTTCCATCATGGCCGCCCTGGTTATCTCGTCCGGATTGTTGATGTAGGTTCGCGTCGCGACGAGTTCCGCCAGAATCTCATTGGCAGCAATCGATCCTCCACGAGCAAGAACATCGGCAAAGAGATGGTCATTTTCGAGCGCGCGGTACTGCATGAGCGAGGAGCGGATCAACACCACTCCTTCGACAATCATGAAGACGAAGGGCAGCAGAATGGCGGCTAGTACTGCCCTTCTGATATTCTTGAATTTCAGCACTTCGAAATTCATAACTGATCCACGCGCATATACCGCCTGCAAGCGCAGCTTAGTGGAATATCTTAAAAAACTGCTAAAGCGGTCTATCCCTAGATTTCGGGACGGATAAAATCGAGTGTCTCAGAATCCATCACCCAGAGCTCGCCGGTCGAAATGTCGAACCAGACGCCGTGAAGCTCCAGCTTGCCCTCTTCTTCGAGAGCCTTGATATCAGGGAAAGATCTGAGATTGTTGATCGAATTGCGGATGGAGACCCGCTCCAGCGCAGTCTGCCGTTCGGCCGGCGTCATGACGTTGTTGCTGCCAATCTGCTCGGCGGCAGGGCGAACGAGCGACATCCAGCGGCCGATGAAATCACCGGATGATAAAGGCTCAGCATCGGGATCAAGGGCTGCGCGGATACCGCCGCAGCGGCCATGGCCCATGACAACGATATTCTTGACCTTCAGAGCCTGCACGGCGAATTCGAGCGCTGCCGACGTGGAATGGAAATGGCCATCCGGCTCATAAGGCGGCACCATGTTGGCGACGTTGCGGATGACGAAGAGTTCGCCCGGCCCTGCATCGAAGATCAATTCGGGAGCCGCGCGCGAGTCGCAACAGGCAATAACGAGCGTCGTCGGGTTCTGCCCGTTTTCCGCAAGCTGCCGATACCGGTCGCGGGCATCGGCATATCGCCCGCTCATGAAGTTGCGATAACCGTCCAGCAGGGAGTTAGGGAAGCTCATCATGTCTCTGGATTAGCGCGCACGTGAGCCAAGATCAACTGCTGCGCTGCAAAAGCCGGAGACCTATTTTTTTCGCCGCTGGGCAGGATGGACGAGGTGACGCATCTGCACCATTGCCATGGGCGTCGAAAGACTGGAGGCATCGCTTGCCAGCATCAGCTCGTTGCTGCCGCGCTTGACGGCGCGCGCCAACACTTCGAACACGCTGGCGGTCGCCAGCTGCAGCGCCTTTTCATCCTCCATTCCCGAGAGCAGGCGAGAGAGAAAAAGGGCGGCAAGCAGGTCGCCGAGCCCATTTGGTGGGTTTTCAACGACACGGTGTTCGGCAAGCAGGGCATGCTTTCCAGAGAGATAGAGATTGCCGGTACCGCCCGCCATCATCGGCACCGTCGATGTGACCAGCATGCGCGAGGGGCCAAGCGAAAGTGCGGCCTCCATGACCGCGCTGTTGTCATCAAGTGCCGCGCCTGAAAGCCAGGCAAGTTCGTACCGGTTCGGCGTTGCGAGCGAGGCAAGCGGTATCAGATGGTCGCGGATCGCCTCGGCTGTCGCTTCCGGCACGTAGAGGCCGCCGAGATCACCCATGACCGGATCGCAGACATAGAGCAGCTCCGGATTCTTCTCGCGCAAGGATGCAACGAGTTTCGCGACGGAGCGGGCCTGGGCTGCGTTGCCGAAGTAGCCTGACAATACAGCCTTGACCTCGCCGATCCACGGCGCGCGGATGAGATCGTCGATCGCCGCCTCGAAATCGGCCTCGGCGAAGGTCAGCCGTGTCGAGCGGCCATGACCGGGATGCCAGGGCAGCACGATCGTCGGCAGCGCCCAGACCTGATGGCCGAGCGTTTCCAGCGCAAAGACCGCAGCACGGTTTCCAACCGACCCCCGCACGACATGGCTGGAGATGACGATGACTGCGCCCGCTGCGTTTTCCGACATGGCATCCGAATCCGAATTTCGACCGCCGTTGATGATCTTTTTGACGAGGCGCTGTCAACCATTCTTCACGCGAGCGTGGAAATGTGCGGCGGGACGTAAAGGCCGGATAAAGTCATTTTGCCGTCCATCGGCATAAAACGACCTAAAAGCTTTCGAAATCTCTCGCAAGCATAGCCAAAAAAGCACGAAAACTACTTTTCGAAGCCCTCTTTTAAGGATTCTTTCGAAGAACCTTCTGCTACCTTGCCCACATCAAAACAATCGGGGGGATGATCCATGGCCACCAGAAACAATCCAAAACGGGAAAAGCAGATCGAGAGCGCACGCAAGATCGCGGCCGCGACCGGCGAACCCCATCTCGATCCCGAAATCCTCTTCGGCCGTGCAAGCGGCGACGACCTAGAACTCTACACCCCAGAAATGCTTGCGCTTTCCGCCGTACACTCGGCAGCCGAGCTCGGCGCCTGGAACGGCAAGGTGCCGCGCGTCAGCATCGACACGGTCGCCGATGTCACGCCCGATGGCGTTGCAATCTCCATTCTTTCGGTGACGGATCACAATAAGCCCTTCCTCTACGAATCCGTCATGGGTGAGGTGACCAGCACCTACCGCGACATCTACATGGCAGTTCATCCGATCCTGATCCTGGAAGACGGCAAGGCTCCGGAACTCTATTCCGCCGATGTGCCGAGCGACCCGGCAAAGCGGGTGAGCCACATCCAGCTTCACATTTCGCCTCTGAGCCCCTCCCAGGCCGCCGACCTGATCAAGCGGATCAAGGCGGTACTCGAGCAGGTAGAGCTTGCCGTTTCCGACTGGAAGCCGATGCTTGCCCGCGTCGATGAAGTGATTTCAGAGCTTTCGAATTACAACGCCAGCCGCAAGAAAGCCGACCGTGACGAGGCCATCGCCTTCCTGACCTGGCTGCGTGACGAGAACTTCACCTTCCTCGGCATGCGCGACTACGTCTATTCCGGCAAGGGTCCCGATTCCAAGGTCGAACGCGACAAGGGAACAGGCCTCGGCATTCTCTCCAATCCCGAGGTTCTTGTTCTGCGCACCGGTAAGGACGCCGTGACGACGACGCCGGAAATTCTCGCCTTCCTCGATGGTCCCGATTTCCTGATCGTCACCAAAGCCAACGTGAAATCCATTGTCCATCGCCGCGCCTACATGGATTATGTCGGCGTCAAGCGCTTCGACGCACAGGGCAACGTAACGGGGGAACTCCGCATCGTTGGCCTGTTCACCTCGACAGCCTATACGTCCTCGGCCACCGAAATCCCGCTGCTGCGGTCCAAGATCGAAAAGGTGAAGGAGCATTTCGGCTTCGACCCGATGAGCCACTCCGGCCGCATGCTCGACAACACCTTGGAATCCTATCCGCGTGATGATCTCTTCCAGATCGATACCCCGCTGCTCGCGACCTTTGCAGAACAGATCAACGACCTCGCCGATCGCCCGCGCGTGCGGGTGCTGCCGCGCATCGACCATTTCGACCGTTTCGTCTCGGTCATCATCTTCGTGCCGCGCGAGGAATATGACTCGATCGTGCGCGAACGCATCGGCGCCTATCTGAAAACCGTCTATGACGGCCGTGTTTCCGCCTATTATCCGGCCTTCCCGGAAGGTGGAGTGGCTCGCGTTCACTTCATCATCGGCCGCTCGGGCGGTAAGACGCCACGCATCCATCAGGCCAAGCTCGAGGAGACGATCCGCCAGATCACCGCGCGCTGGGACAGCCGCTTCGAGATGCTCGCCGGCCCCAAGGCGCCGAAGCTCGGCGTCAGCAACGCCTTCCAGGAAGCCTTCACGCCGGATGAAGCGGTCGGCGATCTGCCCGACATCGCCGCATGCGCCGCCGGCGAGCCGATCCGCATCGAATTCTACTATCGCCAGGACGATGAACGCGGCCGCATCCTGTCGCTGAAGATCTTCCATAGCGGCGAGCAGCTGCCGCTGTCGCGCCGCGTGCCTCTACTCGAAAACCTCGGCTTCAACGTCCTGAGCGAACGGACCTTCGATATCGAAGTTCCGGCCGCCGACAGCGCCATCAACATTGTCGTGCTGCACGACATGGAACTCGAGGCTCGCAGCGGTGCGGACATTGACCTCGCACGTTTTGGCGCACCGCTCGAAGAAGCCTTCGTCGCAGCCTTCAGTGACACGATCGACAATGACAGCTTCAACCGGCTGATCCTGTCGGCCGGTCTCTCGGCCCGCGAGGTTAGTGTGCTGCGCGCCTATGCGCGCTATCTGCGCCAGGCCGGCATCGCCTATTCGCAGGATTATATCGCAACCACCCTCGACAAATATCCTGTTATCGCCGCTTCGATCTTCCGCCTGTTCCACGACACGCTCGATACGAAGCTGTCGGAAAAGGCGCGTATCAAGAAGCTCGCCGAACTGCATCAGGCAATCGAAGCCGAGCTTGCCGACGTGCCGAGCCTGGATGACGACCGTATCCTGCGCCGCTATGTCAATATCGTCGATGCAACGCTGCGCACCAATTATTTCCAGCGCAATGCCGATGGGACACCGAAGGCGATGCTCGCCTTCAAGCTCGACCCGTATCTGGTCGACGGCCTACCGGAACCGAAGCCTTTCCGTGAAATCTTCGTGTATGGCGTGGAAGTGGAAGGCGTGCATCTGCGCTTCGGCCGCGTTGCCCGTGGCGGCCTGCGCTGGTCGGACCGCGCCGAGGACTATCGTACCGAAGTTCTGGGCCTCGTGAAGGCGCAGCAGGTCAAGAATGCTGTGATCGTGCCTGTCGGTGCCAAGGGCGGTTTCTATCCCAAGAAACTGCCGATCGGCGGCAGCCGCGATGAGGTCTTCAATGCAGGCAGGGAAGCCTACAAAACCTATATCCGTACGCTGCTTTCCATCACTGACAATATCTCCGGCGCCGACATCGTCCCGCCTGATAACACGGTGCGTCTCGATGGCGATGACCCCTATTTCGTCGTCGCTGCCGACAAGGGCACGGCAACCTTTTCCGACACCGCCAATGCCCTTGCTCAGGAAGCGGGCTTCTGGCTGGACGACGCCTTCGCTTCGGGTGGTTCGGCCGGTTACGACCACAAGAAAATGGGCATCACTGCCCGTGGCGCCTGGGAAACGGTGAAACGCCACTTCCGCGAAATGGACATCGATATCCAGACGACACCCTTTACGGTGTCAGGCGTCGGCGACATGTCCGGTGACGTTTTCGGCAACGGCATGCTGCTTTCGCCGAAGATCAGGCTGGTCGCTGCTTTCGATCATCGCGACATCATCATCGACCCCGACCCGAATACGGAAAAGACGCTCGCCGAGCGCCAGCGCTTGTTCAACCTACCGCGCTCAAGCTGGCAGGACTTCGACAAGTCCGTGCTCTCGAAAGGCGCCATGATCATTTCGCGCTCGGCAAAGTCGGTTACGCTGACGCCGGAGGCCGTAGCCGCAATCGACATCGACAAGGCGGTCGCCACGCCCTTCGAGATCATGACGGCGATCCTGAAGAGCCCGGTCGACCTGCTCTGGTTTGGCGGCATCGGCACCTACGTGAAGGCCGCGTCGGAAACCGATGCGGAAGTGGGCGACCGCGCCAACGATCCGATCCGCATCACGGCCGACGAAGTGCGCGCCAAGGTAATCGGCGAAGGCGCCAATCTCGGCGTCACGCAGAAGGGCCGCATTGCCTATGGCCTGAAGGGCGGACGCAGCAATTCCGATGCCATCGACAACTCTGCCGGCGTCAACACGTCGGACGTCGAGGTCAATATCAAGATCGCGCTGGCAAACGCCATGCATGAACAGCGCCTCAACCGGGCAAAGCGCGACCAGCTTCTCGGCAGCATGACCGATGAAGTGGCCGGACTCGTGCTGCGCAACAACTACCTGCAGTCCCTGGCGATCTCACTGACATCCCGCAAAGGAACGGCAAACGGCCTGGAACTCGGCCGTTTCATGAGCGTGCTGGAAGCAGCCGGCCAACTGAACCGCAAGGTCGAGACGCTTCCCGACGACGCCTCGCTGTCCGAACGTTATACGGCCGGACGGCCGCTGACGCGCCCCGAGATCGGCGTGCTGCTCTCCTATGCCAAGATCGTCCTCTTCGACGCGCTGATCGCCAGTGAGTTGCCTGATGACCCTTATTTCATCAGCACGCTATTCAACTACTTCCCGGCCAAGATGCAGAAGTCGAACGCATCCGACATCGACACCCACCGGCTGAAGCGGGAAATCGTCGCGACCGTCCTCGCAAATGAGGCGATCAACCGCGGCGGGCCGGGCTTTACCGTGAGCATGATGGATGCCACAGCGGCCTCTGCCTCTGAGGTCGTACGCGCCGCGATCGTCGCCCGTGACGGCTTTGATCTCAACCGGCTATGGGCCGCAACCGATGCCCTGGACAACAAGGTTTCCGGCGAGGTCCAGAACCGGATTTACGAGGAGATCACCAATAACTTCACCGTGCTGACACGTCTGCTGCTGAAGACCGGCATGACCCGAGGCGGGATGGCGGAAATCATTAGCCGGCTGCAGGCTGCTCTGAAAAAACTTAAACCCGCCTTTGCCGAGCAGGCAGCAGCCGAAGTCTCAGCGCGCCAGCAGGAGTACCAGCAGGCCGGCCTGCCGGAAAAACTGGCCGCCGAAATTGCAGCTCTACCGACCCTCGCCCTCGTGCCGGAAATCATGCAGATCGCCGAACGGACCGGCGAGGCGCTGCCGCGTGCGGCCGAAAACTACTTTGCCGTGACCCAGACCTTCCGTGTCGGCCGGCTGCTTGCTGCCGGCAACCGCATCATTACGTCGGACCACTATGAAAACCTCGCGCTTGCCCGTAGCATCGACCAGATCGCCAGCGCCCGTCGCGATATCGTGATCTCCGCACTTTCCGATCACGGCAAGGAAAAGCAGCCGGTCCAGGCCTGGCATGCGCAGGACAGGATCCGCATCAACCGCATCGTCGAGGAGCTTGCGAGCCTCAGTGATGGCGCCGATCCGAACCTCGCCCGCATCACTGTTGCCGCAGGCATCCTGACCGACCTTGCGCGCGACCGGGCGAGATGAGACAGTCCGCCCCAAAAAGGAGCGGACGCTTGAATCGCATTGACTGGACAGGAACGCAGCCGCCGAAAGCCACGGAGAAGGGCATATGGGGCTGGATGCTCTTCGATTGGGCAGCCCAGCCTTTCTTCACCGTGGTCACCACCTTCATTTTCGGCCCCTACTTCGTCTCGCGGCTGACGGCCGATCCCGTCTCCGCGCAGACGATGTGGAGCAATATGGCGACGATCTCCTCGATCATCATCGCCATCCTGTCTCCCATACTAGGCTCCATTGCCGACCAGTCCGGCGCACGCAAACCCTGGATCGCCTTCTTCGCTGTGATCAAGATCGTCAGCCTCTGCTGCCTCTGGTTTGCTGCCCCGGGCTCACCAATTATCTATCCCGTCATCTTCATGATCCTTGCCTCGATCTCGGCGGAGTTTTCGATCGTATTCAACGATTCCATGATGCCGCGCCTTGTCGGCAAGGATGAGGTTGGCAGGCTTTCCAACACCGCCTGGGGTCTTGGTTATCTCGGCGGTATGATCGTGCTGATCGCCGTCGTGGCACTGCTGGCCGGCAGCCCGGAAAGCGGCAAGACCATTCTGGGCCTCGATCCGCTTTTCGGTCTCGATCCTCATACGGGCGAGGATGCGCGCGTCACCGGTCCGATTTCGGCCGTCTGGTATCTGATCTTCATCCTGCCGATGTTTTTCTTCACACCGGATGCCCGCAAGGGACTGCCTTTCGGCTTTGCCGTGCGTTTCGGCCTCAAGGAATTGCGCAATACGCTCGGCGAACTGAAGACGCGCCGCAATATCCTGACCTTCCTTATCGCCCGCATGATCTATCAGGATGGCGTCAACGGCCTGCTGATCCTTGGCGGCGCCTTCGCGGCGGGCATGTTCGGCTGGGCCACGATCGAGATCGGCATCTACGGGATCATTCTCAATGTCGTGGCAATCCTCGGCTGCCTGATTGCCGGACGCGTCGACAGGGGGATCGGCTCGAAGGTGACTGTTATCATCAGCCTCACCATGCTGTTGCTGGCCACGATCGGCATTATTTCCACCGGCCCCGGCTACACTTTCTTCGGACTGATGCCGCTTTCGACCGCCGACGGCGGTGGACTTTTCGGCACGATGGCAGAAAAAGCCTATATCCTCTATGGCCTGTTGATCGGTCTTGCCTTTGGCCCGGTGCAGGCCTCATCGCGCTCCTATCTGGCGCGCAGCGTCAGCCTCGAAGAAGCGGGCCGTTATTTCGGCATCTATGCGCTGTCCGGCCGCGCCACGAGCTTCATGGCAACGCTGTTGTTTTCGATTGTGACCTATTTGACCGGATCGGCGCATCTCGGCATGTCGACGCTGATCCTGTTCCTGGCCGGAGGCCTAGTGCTGCTGATCCGCACGCCCTATCCGGCGGATCGCGCCTGACATATTCCCCCGGCCGCAAAGCCGGGGGAATAATCCGCTGCTCCGCCTTAGAGCAATTCCAGCAAAAGTGTGTAACGGTTTTGCGTCCGGAATTGCGTCAGAACAAAGAGCTTTAGTGGCGGAAATGGCGCATGCCGGTAAAGACCATCGCGACATTGTGCTCGTTTGCCGCATCGATGACTTCCTGATCGCGCATAGAACCGCCCGGCTGGATCACGGCGGTGGCGCCAGCAGCAATCATCGACAGTAAGCCATCGGCGAAGGGCAGGAAGGCCTCGGAGGCGACTGCCGAACCATGTGTCATCGGAACGGCGAGACCAAGCGCCTTGGCCGCTTCCTCAGCTTTGAGCGCAGCGATGCGGGCGGAATCGACACGGCTCATCTGGCCGGCGCCTATACCTGCGGTCTGGCCGTCCTTGGCATAGACCACGGCATTCGACTTCACATGCTTGCCGACCTTGAAGGCGAACTTCATGTCTTCGAGTTCCTGGGCCGTGGGCGCGCGTTTAGTGACCACCTTCAGTTCCAGATCCTCGACCATGCCGTTGTCGCGGCTCTGGACGAGCAGGCCGCCGGAAACGGTCTTGGCAGTGATGCCGGCCGCACGCGCGTCCGGCAGGCCGCCGGCTGAAAGCAGGCGCAGGTTCGGCTTGCGTGCTACGATTGCCTTGGCTTCTTCGGTGACGTCAGGCGCAATGATGACCTCGGTGAAGAGCTGGATGATTTCTTCGGCCGTCGCCGCATCGAGCGTCTGGTTCAATGCGATGATACCGCCGAAAGCCGAGACGGAATCGCAAGCGAGCGCCCGCTTATAGGCCTCGAGAAGTGTTGAACCGGTTGCGACACCGCAGGGATTGGCGTGCTTGATGATGGCGCAGGCCGGCGACTTCTCCGGCAGGAACTCGGCCACGAGTTCGTAGGCTGCATCGGTATCGTTGATATTGTTGTAGGAAAGTTGCTTACCCTGCAGCAGGACGGCTGTCGAAACGCCCGGGCGCTTTTCGCCCGTCACGTAGAAGGCGGCCTTCTGGTGCGGGTTTTCACCGTAGCGCATCTCTTCCTTCAGCACGCCGCCAATGGTGCGATGACGCGGCGTATCGATCGAAAGCGCTTCAGCAAACCAGTTGGAGATGGCAGCGTCATAGGCGGCAGTACGGGCATAGGCTTTGGCCGCCATGCGCTGGCGGAAGGCATAGGCTGTCTTGCCGGCATCGGCCGACAGTTGCTCGGCCAGCTCGGCATAGTCGGCCGGGTCGGTGATGACGGTGACATAGGCATGGTTCTTAGCGGAAGCACGGATCATTGCCGGGCCACCGATATCGATATTCTCGACCGTCGTCGGATAGTCACCGCCGGCCGCACGAACATCCTCAAAGGGATAGAGATTGACGACCAGCAGGTCGATGCCGTCGATCCCATGGGCCTTCATGGCTTCCTGATGCTCGACATCGTCACGGATCGCCAGCAGGCCGCCATGCACCTTGGGATGCAGGGTCTTCACGCGGCCATCCATGATTTCCGGAAACTGCGTCACTTCGGAAACGTCGGTCACCGCAAGTCCTTCGGCTGCGATCGCCTTGTAAGTGCCGCCGGTCGACAGCAGGCGCACGCCACGCGCCGAAAGCGCACGGGCAAGTTCGATGATACCGGTCTTGTCGAAGACAGAGAGCAGCGCTGTCTTGACTTCGACCTTGTCGGGGGCGGGGATTTTCTTGGAAATGACGGCCATGAACCTTCTCCGTTCGGGCTTCGGGAGACATCCGGGCAAGGGACGCTTGATGGGGCCGCGTTACCACAGCTTGGAGCCGGCGCAAACAGCTGCTAGCCCTTGCGCGATAAAAACCAGCGAATTTCAGGTTTCTCCGCCAAATCGAAATCGATCTCGATCTGGTCCGAGCTGCTGATACCGGCGCTGTCAGCAAAGAAAATATCTTCCGAGATCAGCACTTCATTGCCGGGAGAGGAAAACAACCAGCTTTCGCCATCCGGCGCCGTCAGCAGCACGGATTCCGTATCGTTCTGCCTCGGCACGATGGCGGGATGGATGTGGAAGCGGGCAACCGCCCGCAGCGGACCTTCGCTGTGATACCGGTCGTCCGTCACAAAACGGTCCATGCCGGTCACGATGGAGCCAGCGGCGTTCAGCGTCAGCTCCCGCTCATGGATGACGCCAAAAGCATCGAGATAGCCGTCATGCCTCGCCTTGATGCCTTCACGGCCATCCTCGGTCTCCACGCGCTCGGCGGCAACCGTTTCCACCGGCTCCGTCATCATATGGGCCAGAAAAGCCGAGGGAGAGAACCGACTAGAGGACGTATCGTTCAGGACCACGGTGGAATGGGCAGCCGTGGTGCGGGCCATCTGGACATAGCGTTGGCCTGCGAATTTCGGCGATCCCGAGTTGACGATGAAGCGGTAGCGGCCTGAGGACATTTCGAAGGAGAGACTGCCTGCATGGGCTGTTCTGAAGCAGGCGGGCGAGGGTGGTCCGGTATCGGCAATGATCACCGTCTTGCCGGCGGCAAGTCGCTGATAGCGGGAATGCGGTAGCGCTTTGAACGGCTGGCCTGCAGTCTCGTCGTAGCGCAGCACGGACATCAGCTCGTCTGCCAGCGTGGATGTCGCACCGTTGAAGAGCGCCAGATCCCCATCCTGATGGCGGAAGAAGCGCAGGGCAGGGTACATGCGGTCAATACCGGAGATCAGCTTCTGTGGCAGATCGTGGCCGAGATTGACATAGGTCTGCCGCAGCGGCAGCAGATCGAGCAGCAGCTCAAGCCCGACGCGTGGATTGCGGGAGATATGGCCTCCGTCAGGCAGAATCTGGCTGTCGAATTCGCGGTCGAGCGCCTGGGCCGCCCGCCGCACTGTCGAGGCACGCACTGGCATAGCGACAGAGGCCGTCGCGAGCGCGATGCGCAAGCGGAAGCGGACTTCACCAGTCGAATAGGGCGCCATGCGGCGCAAATAACCGATATGAAAGGCGAGCGACTTCATGAAACGGCGATAAAAACCGCGATCGGCATTCTGCAGGACGACCGGAGAATGCGCCAGCCAGGCAATGACACGCTGCGAGACGACGTCGGTCTCCCAGGCGATCCCTTCAATACGACCCCCGTGAATAGAGAGCCAACTATCGACGATCACACGGGCAACGGCCGAACCGCGCTCGCTCTTATTGGCCCGCATATGCCGCAGCCAGCCGAAGCTATGAAGCCTGACCGCAAAAGCGCGTGACGGAAGCGTCAACGTGAAGGGGGATTTGCCGCCGGTTTCCAACATACGCCCGGCAAGCGGAAACCGGCCGTCCATGATTTCTTCGGCAACGTGTGAATCGACGCCTCTCAGATCCGTCGGCGCGACGATCAGGCGTTCCGGCACCGGTATGGCATGGCGGAAGAAACGCAAGCGCAGAAGTGCGGCACGGCGCGTACCGCGCCGCCAAGCTTCCCGAACATACATGCTCGCAAGACGCCGACCGGACTGCATATCAATTGTCTATTGCCCCTCGTGGTTAAGAATAGATGAATCAAAACCGATTTCATTAGCCACGATGTATTATTTTGTGATGAAGTTGGAATATAATAGAACTTAGACACGTCTGAGCACCGCAGCGTAGAAGCCATCGAGGCCCGATGCAAAACCATCAGGCATATCCAGCATTGTAGGAAGTGTGCGGAACTCGCCCAGTGGTGTAATCGCCTGGCTCATACCGGGCCATTTTTCGGTGTCGATCGGCACCCGTTCAACGACCTTCACATCTTCGAGAACGCGCGCCACGACCTCCTCGCCTTCCTGCGGATCGAGCGAGCAGTTGGAAAAGACGAGCACGCCGCCAGGGTTCAGCAGGGTAATAGCATGGCGCAGAAGACGCTCCTGCAGTGCTGCGAGCTTGGTGATATCCTCGGCGCCTTTCGTCCAGAGCACGTCGGGATGCCGGCGCGTCGTACCTGTCGAAGAGCAGGGCGCGTCGAGAAGAATCGCGTCGAAACGCTCCGACGGTTCGAATTTCGTAAGATCCACCGCGATCGTATCGGCTTCGAGGCCCAGCCGCTCCAGATTGGAGCGTAAGCGCTTCAGCCGATTTTCGGACTGGTCGATCGCCGTCACCTTGCCACCGGCAAGGATGAGCTGTGCGGTCTTGCCGCCCGGCGCAGCGCAGAGATCGGCAACACGCTTGCCGGTGAGATCACCGAAGAGCTTCGCGGGAATGCTCGCGGCCGCATCCTGAACCCACCATTCACCCTCGTCAAAGCCGGCAAGCAAGGGAATACCGCCTTCAAAAGCGGAAAGTCGCACGCCGCCAGTGGGTAGCACAGTGCCGTTCAGGCGCTCCGCCCAGCCTGCGGCATCGGATTTAACGGTAAGATCGATCGCCGCCGGCTCAAGCTGGGATTCCGAAATGGCAAGTGCCTGCTCTTTCCCATAGGCTTTTTCAAGCCGCGCGATGAACCACGCCGGCATTGGCGGAATGTCAGCGATCTCGGCAAGGATATGCTCCTTCTCACGGCTAAGACGGCGCAGGATCGCATTGACGAGCTTGGCGAAACGCCGATTGCGAGGATCCTGATTGGCCTGTTCGACCGAAAGGTCGACGGCGGAGTGATCGGGAACGTCGAGATAGAGAATCTGCGCAGCTCCAACGGCAAGCACATGATGCAAAGCTCGGGCACCTTCCGGCAACGGCGTTTCGAGCAGCGAGGCAATGGCGGCATCGATGCGAGGCAGATGCCTAAGGGTGGTGTTGAGGATGGCGCGAACCAGAGCACGATCGCTTTCCCCGAGCGCCTTGTAGGCCGGATTTCCATGCTCGTGATCCAGCGCGCCATCGAGCGGCAGTTTTTTGTCGACGACGGCGGCAAGGATTTTTGCGGCTGCAGCACGCGCCGGCAGGCCGGGTTTTATCGGCGCCTGCGCTGAGCGTTCTGGGGAAGGTTTATGTTTGTGAACTGGCTTCTTCTTGCCGTCTGAATTCAAGACCACGGACCCTTTGGCGGTTGCGAGCCACCGCCGCCGGAACCCGTATTCGGAACCGAGCGCGATTTGCGTGTCGGATTAGCAGCACGAACCGGCCGCGTCGAGACGTCGAAACCTCCCCGTGCCATTTCCTGCAGGGCCGCAATACGATTTTCGGTGTTCGGATGGGTCGAAAACAGGTTGTCCATGCGCTCGCCGGAGAGCGGATTGATGATGAACATATGCGCGGTGGCCGGGTTGCGTTCAGCGTCGTAGTTCGGCACATGCGCCGCACCGCGGGCAATCTTGCCGAGCGCGGAGGCCAACCAC
This sequence comes from Rhizobium sp. 1399, assembly GCF_031455475.1. NCBI lineage: Bacteria > Pseudomonadati > Pseudomonadota > Alphaproteobacteria > Hyphomicrobiales > Rhizobiaceae > Rhizobium > Rhizobium sp. 1399. The sequence goes on from NZ_JAVDSU010000019.1 coordinate 54,916, forward strand.
AGCGGGTTACCGCAGATTTCAGCACCCCGCCTGTCGGCCGAATATTCGCGCGTGCGGCTGATTGCCATTTGCACCAGCATGGCGGCAAGCGGCGCCACGATCATCGCGACGAGCACGCCGACGAAGCCCAGGGGATTGTTGTTGTTCTCACGATTGCCGCCAAAGAAGAAGGCGAAATTGCCGAGCATCGAGATCGCACCGGCAAGCGTGGCGGTGATCGTCATGGTCAGCGTATCGCGGTTCTGGACGTGGGCAAGCTCATGCGCCATCACGCCCGCAACTTCTTCTGGCGAGAGGGCGGCAAGCAGGCCGGTCGAGGCCGCGACGGCAGCGTTCTCCGGATTGCGCCCGGTCGCAAAGGCATTCGGCTGAGGGCTGTCGTAGAGATAGACCTTCGGCATCGGCAGGCCCGCATTATGGGCGAGATCGCGCACGATACGGTAAAATTCCGGGGCGTTGCGCTCATCGACCTCCTGCGCCCGATAGGCCGATAATACCATCCGGTCGGCATTCCAGTAGGAGAAGAAATTCATGCCGGCAGCGATGAGAAAGGCGATCATCATGCCGCCTCTGCCGCCGATCAAAAAGCCGACAAACATGAAAAGCGCCGTCATGAAGGCAAGCAACATGGCAGTACGCACGAGGTTCATCAGAGGTCTCCATCTCCTTGATTGCAGCGCGATGCTTTAAATCCTGGCGCCAACGCACTATGATTTGGTTATTCGCCAGCCATTTTCAATATTTTCAGGCGGGAGTCAGCATGCAGACGGCCGATAACGATAATGTGGAAACCCCGGTGCCAGAGGGCTCCGAGCCGCCGCGCAAGATGCTTTCCCCTGCCGCAAAGCGTGCGTTGGCCGAAGCCGAGGAGCGCCGCAAAAACGCTAGGCTTGCCGATCTGCCACCGGAGATCGGCGGACGGGGCGGAGCTGAACCCTCCCGCTTCGGCGACTATGAAATCAACGGCCGTGCGATCGATTTCTAGGTAAATATTCCCATTGACTTCGGGGCATAATCGGAATTTATTCCTGTTATGCTTAAGCCGCTTTTGATTCTTCTGTTGTCTCTTTCGTCTGTGCGGGCCCTGGCGGCACGGGACGAAATCGAAGGTCCTGTATCGGCGAAGATTATCCGGATCATTGACGGCGATACGCTGCTGGTTGCCGCAACACCCTGGCCGCAGCAGACCATGGAAGTCTATGTCCGCATTCGCGGCATAGATGCGCCCGAAATCCATTCGAAATGCGCTGAAATCCGGAAGGCCGGTCTCGAGGCAAGAGACGCGCTTGAACAAATGATATCAGGCGTTTCCAATATCCAGCTGAGGGAGATCGCCGGCGACAAATATTTCGGACGAATTCTCGCCAATATCACTTTCGCGGATGGGCGCAATCCTGCACAGGATCTTCTTTCGGAAGGACTGGTCCGCACCTATGACGGCGGTCGCAAACCACGGGTTTTCTGCGCGGAAGAATAGTGCCGCTCCTTACGATGGAGCGGCCCCTTTGACTCAAGCCGTAGCCTTGTTCTGCCGGTTAGCGATCAGATCTTCGACAACGGCCGGATCTGCCAGCGTCGAGGTATCGCCAAGCGAACCGAAATCGTCCTCGGCAATCTTGCGCAGGATGCGGCGCATGATCTTGCCGGACCGGGTCTTCGGCAGGCCGGGCGCAAACTGGATTTTGTCGGGCGCTGCAATCGGGCCGATTTCCGCACGCACATGCTTGACAAGCTGCTGGCGCAGCTCGTCTGTGCCCTCATTGCCCGCCATCAGCGTGACGTAGCAATAAATGCCCTGGCCTTTGATCGGGTGCGGATAACCAACGACGGCAGCTTCCGAGACGAGATTGTGCGAGACGAGGGCGGATTCGACTTCCGCCGTACCGAGACGATGGCCGGAGACGTTCAGAACATCGTCGACGCGGCCGGTGATCCAGTAATAGCCGTCTTCGTCGCGGCGGCAGCCGTCACCGGTGAAATATTTGCCCTTATAGGTGGAGAAGTAGGTTTGGATGAAGCGCTCGTGATCGCCATAGACCGTGCGCATCTGGCCGGGCCAGCTATCGGTGATGCAGAGATTGCCGTCGGCGGCACCTTCCAGCACCTTGCCTTCATTATCGACGAGCTGCGGCTTGACGCCGAAGAAGGGCTTGGTGGCCGAACCGGGCTTGAGGTCGGTGGCGCCCGGCAATGGCGTGATCATATGGCCGCCGGTTTCCGTCTGCCACCAGGTATCGATCACGGGGCAACGCTTGTCGCCGACGACATTGTAGTACCATTCCCAAGCTTCCGGATTGATCGGCTCGCCGACCGTGCCGAGCAGGCGCAGACTCTCGCGGGAAGAGCGGGTAACGAAATGGTCGCCGGCGCCCATGAGCGAGCGGATCGCCGTTGGCGCCGTGTAGAAGATATTGACCTTGTGCTTGTCGATGATTTCCCAAAATCGGCCCTGGTCCGGGAAATTCGGCACACCTTCGAACATCAGGGTGGTGGCACAGTTCGCGAGCGGCCCATAGACGATATAGGAGTGACCGGTAACCCAGCCGACATCGGCCGTGCACCAGTAGATATCACCGGGGTGGTAATCGAAGACATATTCATGTGTCATCGCCGCATAGACGAGATAACCGCCCGTCGTGTGCAGCACGCCCTTCGGCTTGCCCGTAGAACCCGAAGTGTAGAGGATGAAAAGCGGGTCTTCCGCCCTCATCTTCACCGGCGGGCATTCCGGCTTCACCGTGGCGATTTCCTGATGGTGCCAGAGGTCGCGACCCGGCGCCCAGCCGGTCTTGCCGCCAGTACGGCGTACGACGAGCACCTTGTTGACCGTCACATGCTGGCGGGCGGCAATATGGATGGCGGTATCGGTGTTGTCTTTCAGCGGAACCGGCTTGCCGCCGCGGATGCCCTCGTCGCAGGTAATGACGAAGGTGGATTCGCAGTCGACGATACGGCCGGCCAGCGCTTCCGGCGAGAAACCGCCGAAGACGACGGAATGCACCGCACCGATGCGGGCGCAGGCGAGCATCGCATAGGCCGCTTCCGGGATCATCGGCATGTAGATGGTGACGCGGTCACCCTTCTTGACGCCATGCTTCTTCAGCACGTTCGCCATGCGGCAGACATGCTCATAGAGCTCGTTATACGTGATCTTTTTATCGATATAGGGATTGTCGCCTTCGAAGATGATGGCGGTCTGATTGCCGTTCGTCTTCAGGTGACGATCGATACAATTATAGGAAACATTGGTCTGGCCATCCTCGAACCACTTGATCGAGACTTTGCCGGTAAAGGACGTGTTCTTGACCTTGGTGTAGGGCTTGAACCAGTCGATGCGCTTGCCGTGTTTGCCCCAGAACTTGTCGGGGTTTTCAATGCTTTCCTCGTACCATTGCTCGTACTTGGCTTGATCGATCAGCGCACGGGTCTTCACCGGTTTGGAAACCGGATAGATCTTCTCCGACATGGGAACTCCTCCTCACAAGGCTATGCAACGGCCGATAGTTTCGACGCAGCGACCGGGACTCGAATTGCGCAATTCATATCAGGTAGTCTGATGACGGCAATTAGACAAAGGTCATTTCATTTCTGAAGAATTGCAATTCTGCGACAGTGCGGTTATATAGCGCCATATTTCCCGGACATTGTGGTGACAATCCACGGACCGCGACCGGCGCGGACGATAGAAGGACTATATCCATGGCTCAACAGCTGCTCATGCCGAAGGCGACTGCCATCTGGCTCGTCGACAATACAGCCCTGTCTTTCGACCAGATCGCTCAGTTTTGCAAACTGCATCCGCTCGAAGTCAAGGCGATTGCCGATGGTGAAGCCGCGCAGGGTATCAAGGGCCTGGACCCGATCGCCACCGGCCAGCTTTCCCGTGATGAAATCGCCCGCGCAGAGGGCAACCCGAACTACAAGCTGAAGCTTTCCGAGCCGAAGGTCCGCGTGCCGGAATCCAAGCGCCGTGGCCCGCGCTATACGCCAGTTTCCAAGCGTCAGGACCGCCCGAACGCCATTCTCTGGCTGGTTCGCAACCATCCGGAACTGAAGGATGCCCAGATTTCGCGTCTCGTCGGCACCACCAAGTCGACGATCGAGCAGATCCGCGAGCGCACCCACTGGAATTCGGCAAACCTCGCACCGATGGACCCGGTCACACTCGGCCTTTGCAGCCAGATCGATCTCGACATGGAAGTGGAAAAGGCATCCAAGGGCCGTCCGCTGCCAACCGCTGCCGAACTCGGCGCAACGCTGCAGTCCGCTCAGGAAACCGAGCGTCTGACGCCGAGCTATGAGCGTGAGGAAGAAAAGGAAATCGACGCCGATGCCGTCTTCCGCAAGCTGAGCTCGCTGCGCTCGACCCCCAAGGACGAGGATGAAGATGATCACTTCTGAGATCGTCATATCCTGAAATGAATAAACCCCGCCAGTGGCGGGGTTTTTTGTTGCCGTTCTCCTGCGCGCTATTAGCTGCGGAAGAGCGAGAGAATGTTCTGCGCCGAGGAATTGGCGATCGAGAGGGACTGGATCGCGAGCTGCTGCTGCGTCTGCAGGGCAGAGAGCTTGGAGGACTCTTCTTCCATGTCGGCGTCGACGAGGCGGCCGACACCGGAGTCGATCGAGTCACCCAGAGCGCTGACGAAGGTTTCCTGCAACTGAATTCGGGTCGAAATCGAGCCGAGCTGTGAACCTGCATTCGTCATGGCCTGGAGCACGAGTTCGACGCCGGAAAGCGCTCCATCGAGCTGGCCCTGAGTGAAGGTGGTGATGTCGAGTGCATAGATCGACGGCATCACGATGGAGACGTTGCCATAGGTGCCGTTGAATGCGGTACCGATGATGCCGCTCGTCGTTTGGATCGTGCCGTTGCTGTTCATGCCGAACAGCACGTTGCCGAGCGTGCCGGCATCAAGAACATAGTCCGTCATCTTGACCGAAACGGCATTGGAACCGTCACGGACGAAGGAGGAGACGACGCTCTTCGTGCCCGAAGCGCCGGCAACCCAGTTTTCACCGGAGAAGGACGCCGACTGAGCGATGCTTACCAGCTGTTCCTGCAGCTGGTCGATTTCTTCCTGGACCTTGGTCTTGTCGACGCCCTTTTCCGTAGCGGCGACGATCTTGGACTTGATTTCGCTGACGACATCGATGGCGTTGTCCATAGCCGTGTAGGCCGTATCGACCTTTGCAGCGCCGAGGCCGAGGGCGTCGGAAACAGCCGAGAGGGCCTTGTTGTCCGAACGCATGGTCGTTGCGATCGACCAATAAGCAGCGTTGTCGGCAGCTTTGTCGATACGATAGCCCGAGGAGACGCGGCCCTGGGTATCCTTGAGGCTGTCATTTACGCCGCGCAGGGTCTGCAGCGCTGCCATAGCAGCGTTGTTGGTGAGGATGCTTGTCATGTTCCGTTTTCCGCAATCAAAGTGAAAGGGGTCATCCGGACGAGTCCGGTAACGGCGACGCTTCATGCAAAACCCAGGAGAGCTGGGTCATTGCCGTTAACGAATGGTTGCGCCCAACATAGTTAATAATTCCTCAATTAGCTTTGCTGAAAATTTAATTTAAGTTCTCGTTAGGGCTTGCGGCGGCAGTCAATCGGCTTTGGAAAAGCGCGAGAAATCGTCAAAAATTATTCAATAATTTAAGTATCTTAGGGGAATGCCGCGAACGATGTGTGGTCGGGCATTAACTAGAAAAGCCGCGCGCTTAAACTTTTTTTCGAATTAATGAATATTATCGCTTTCCAAACAACGGCCACCGGATACCTCTTCGAATCATGAGCAATCCTCCGATTCGAAGAGATCGTTTTCCGCCATTTGTTAACGCGTGCCGAAAATCGCCGAGCCGACGCGCACGCTGGTGGCACCGAACGCAATGGCAATCTCGTAGTCACCGGACATGCCCATGGAGAGTTTTTTGACGCCGCACTTTTCTGCGAGCTTGGCGAGCAGGGCGAAATGCGGACCGGGATTTTCATCCGCCGGCGGAATACACATCAGCCCTTCAATGGCAAGGCTGAGCTCATCGCGACAGAAGTTCACGAAAGCTGCCGTATCGTCAGGTGCAATGCCGGCCTTTTGTGGCTCCAGGCCGGTATTGACCTGCACATAGAGACGCAGCGTCTTGCCCTGCCGCTTCATTTCCTCGGCAATGGCGCGCGCGATCTTCTCACGATCAATGGTCTCGATTACGTCGAAGAGCGCAACCGCTTCGGCAGCCTTGTTGGATTGCAGCGGACCAATGAGGTGCAGCTCGATGCCGGGCGTTTCCGCCTTCAGTTCCGGCCATTTTCCCTGGCTTTCCTGAACGCGGTTTTCTCCGAAGACGCGCTGACCGGCTTCGATCGCCAGGCGAATGGTATCGGCCTCAAAGGTCTTGGAGACCGCCACCAGCTGCACGGAACGTTCCGGACGACCCGCATCCCGCCCCGCTGCAGCAACCCTGGACCATACTTCTTTCAACCGCTCTTGAAGTTCCATCGTTTCGTCCCGATAACAGGCATAAATTCATCGGCAATGCACTACTGGGCTGCCGTGGGCTTGCCAAGGCTTCTCTCCGTGAAATCGCCTCATAGCCAAGATCGAACGCGTGAAGCGCCTGCAAAACTTGACGCTTGGTTGGTTTCATGGTGAAGGTCTCGACCAACCTCCCCTGATTTTCCGGAAATTCTGATACATGGCTACCGAACGTTACAATCCGCGCGACGCCGAGCCCCGCTGGCAGCAGAAATGGAACGAGGAAAAGGTCTTCGAGACCGATAACTCCGATCCGCGCGAGAAATATTACGTCCTAGAGATGTTCCCCTATCCGTCGGGCCGTATCCACATGGGCCATGTCCGCAACTACGCCATGGGTGACGTCGTGGCACGCTACAAGCGTGCTCGCGGCTATAACGTCCTTCATCCGATGGGTTGGGACGCCTTTGGCATGCCAGCGGAAAATGCGGCGATGGAGCGCGGCGTACACCCCGCATCCTGGACTTATCAGAATATCGGCTCGATGAAGGCACAGCTGAAGGCGATGGGCCTGTCGCTGGACTGGTCCCGCGAATTCGCGACCTGCGATGTCGAATATTACCAGCAGCAGCAGCATCTCTTCCTGGACTTCCTGGAAAAGGGCCTCGTGTACCGCAAGCAGTCCAAGGTGAACTGGGATCCGGTCGACAACACCGTTCTCGCCAACGAACAGGTCATCGACGGCCGCGGCTGGCGGTCCGGCGCGCTGGTCGAACAGCGCGAACTGACGCAGTGGTTCTTTAAGATCACCGATTTCAGCCAGGACCTGCTGGACGCGCTCGATACGCTCGACCAGTGGCCGGAAAAAGTACGGCTGATGCAGAAGAACTGGATCGGCCGCTCTGAAGGTCTCACGATCCGCTGGGAGATCGTCCCGGAAACCGCACCTGCCGGCGAAACCGAAGTGGTGGTATACACGACCCGTCCGGATACGCTGTTTGGCGCCTCCTTCCTGGCGATCGCCGCTGATCATCCGCTCGCCAAGGAGGCCGCGGGAAAGAATGCTGACATCGAGGCCTTCTGCGAGGAATGCCGCCGCGCTGGTACCTCTCTTGCCGCACTCGAGACGGCTGAGAAGAAGGGCATGGATACCGGCATCCGCGTGAAGCACCCGCTCGATCCTTCCTGGGAGCTGCCGGTCTACGTCGCCAATTTCGTCCTGATGGATTACGGCACGGGCGCCATCTTCGGCTGCCCTTCCGGCGACCAGCGAGACCTGGATTTCGCCCGCAAATATGGTCTGCCGGTCGTGCCGGTCGTCATGCCTGAGGACGGCGATGCCGCAAGCTTCACCATCGGCGATGTCGCCTATGACGGCGAGGGCGTGATGATCAACTCGCGCTTCCTTGATGGCAAGACGGCGGACGAAGCTTTCCAGATCGTTGCCGACAAGCTGTCGTCCACTCTGCTCGGCAACGCGCCGCAGGGCGAACGCAAGGTCAATTTCCGCCTGCGTGACTGGGGTATCTCCCGTCAGCGTTACTGGGGCTGCCCCATCCCGGTTATCCATTGCGATGACTGCGGCGTCATCCCGGTTCCGAAAAAGGACCTGCCGGTAAAGCTGCCGCAGGATGTGACTTTCGATCAGCCGGGCAACCCGCTGGACCGCCACCCGACCTGGCGGCACGTCGCCTGCCCGCAATGTGGCAAGGATGCGCGTCGTGAGACGGACACGATGGACACATTCGTCGATTCGAGCTGGTACTTCACCCGCTTCACGGCCCCCTGGGAGACGCAGCCGACCGACCCGGCTGCGGCCAACCGCTGGCTGCCGGTAGACCAGTATATCGGCGGTATCGAACACGCGATCCTGCATCTGCTCTATTCGCGCTTCTTCACCCGCGCGATGCGCGAGACAGGCCACGTGGATGTCAAGGAGCCTTTCAAGGGTCTCTTCACCCAGGGTATGGTGGTCCACGAAACCTATAGCCGCGGCGCGGGCATGCATCGCGAATGGATTTCCCCCACCGATATCCGCATCGAGGAGATTGACGGGAAGCGCAGCGCTTATCTGCTGGAAGGCGGCGAAGAAATCACCATCGGCTCGATCGAAAAGATGTCGAAGTCGAAAAAGAACGTCGTAGACCCCGACGATATCATCGCCTCCTATGGCGCCGATACTGCCCGCTTCTTCGTTCTGTCAGACTCTCCGCCCGAGCGCGACGTGATCTGGTCGGAAGCCGGCGTTGAAGGTGCTCACCGCTTCACACAGCGGCTGTGGCGTCTGATTTCGGAAGCGGCTGAAGTGCTCTCCACCGTGGAACCGAAGACGGCGAAAGACGGCGAAGCCCTCGCAATCTCTCAGCTCGCCCACAAGACGCTGAAGGCAGTCCAGAACGACTATGACAGGCTTTGGTTCAACAAAGCAGTCGCCCGCATCTACGAACTCGTCAACGCGCTGGCAGGCCCGCTGACGAAGGTCGCGGCCGGTGAGGGCGATGCAACCTATCGGGCTGCAATCCGCGATGCGGCTGAGATCCTCATCCAACTCGTCGCGCCGATGACGCCGCATCTGGCTGAGGAATGCTGGATGACCCTCGGCAACAAGGACCTCATCGCCCATACGACCTGGCCGGATTTTGATGAATCGCTCGTCGTCGAGAACGACGTGATCCTTCCCGTGCAAATCAACGGCAAGAAGCGCGCCGAATTGACAATTTCTCGCGACGCAGATCAAAATGCCGTCACCGAAGCCGTGCTGGAATTGGACGCGGTGAAGAATATCTTGAACGGTCAAGCACCGAAAAAAATCATCGTGGTTCCACAGAGGATTGTAAACATTGTCGTCTGATTTCGCCCGCAAGCTTGCGCGCCGCGCCGGCATCGTCACGATCCTTGTCTCTACGGCGTTTCTTTCCGCCTGCCAGGTTCGGCCGCTCTATTCCGAAAACACCGGCGTTACCGAAAAGCTCGGCTCCGTCGGCTTTTCCGAAGCGGGTACACGTGTCGGACAGGAAGTTCGCAATCATCTGATCTTCCTGGCTTCCCGCGGTGCCGGGGAAGTCGAGAAGCCGGATTACATGGTTGATATGCAAGTTTCGTCATACGTTGCCGATACTTTGCTTGTTCAGTCCTCGGATACGTCTCGCGCAGGCCGCGCGACCGTTTCGGTTAGCTACACTTTGCGCACCACTAAAGACAATCAGGTGATCAAGGCAGGCAGACGCGAAGCGACGGCCCTGGTAGACTTCCCGAGTCAGGAATTTGCAAAGCAGCGCGCCATCCGTGATGCCGAAAATCGCGCAGCCAATCAGGCGGCCGAATTCGTTGGAGCGGATCTTGCCGCCGCACTCAGCCGCTAAGGGAGCGGTGGCGTGGCGGAAATCAAATCCCATGAGTTCGAGGGGTTTCTGCAGAAATCCGCACGCCTGTACCGTATCTATCTGATCTATGGTCCGGACCGTGGACTCGTTTCCGAGCGCGCCGGTATGATCGCTGGAAAGACGGGCATAGATCAGAACGATCCGTTCTCCGTCACCAAGCTTGATGTCGGCGATCTGCAGAAAGAGCCTGGCCGGCTGGTTGATGAAGCCCAATCCATCGGTCTTTTCGGCGGTGAAAAGCTAATATGGGTAAAGGGTGGCGCGAATGAGAAATATCTCGTCGATGCTGTCGCGTTTCTGTCCGGCGCTTCCCTGGAAGCAGTCAGCATCATCATCGAAGCAGGTGACCTGAAAAAGGGATCTGCCTTACGCAAGACAGTCGAGGCTGCTCGTAGCGCAGCAGTTGCCATCCCCTGCTATGCTGACGACGGCCGAGCGCTGAACGCGCTGATCGACAACGAACTTTCCGCCGAAGGGTTGGGCATAACGCCTGCTGCCAGGCAAGCTCTCGTCGCGCTGATCGGGGGCGACAGAATTGCTTCGAGAAACGAAATTCGCAAACTGGCGCTCTATTGCCAAGGCATGGGAACGATCGATGATCATCACGTTACCGAAATAATCGGGGACGCCAGTGCAATTTCGGTCGATGATGCTGTGGATGCGATATTGAGCGGCAACAGCAACAGTTTCCTGCATGCGATGCAGAAGATCACCAGTTCCAAAACCTCGGTTTTTCTGGTTCTCCAAGCCTGCCTTAGACAATTTCAGCTTCTCGATACGATGCGCGCTGAGATGGATGAGAAGAGACTGCCGCCCGCGCAAATCATGCAGACGCTGGGCAGACATCTTCATTTCCGCCGCAAGCCGATTATAGAACAAGCGTTAAAAAGCTGGAGCGCAGACGCCATCTCGCGTGAAACAAAGCGCCTGCAGGCAGCCGTTCTGCAAACGAGACAGCGTCAGATATTGGAAGACAGCATCGCCATGCAGACATTGCTCTCCACGACACTGCAGTCGGCAAGACGCCCTCAAGCCTGATTAGCGGCGCTCCAGAAGCCGGCAGACTTCCTCGAGCTGCTCCAGGGATTTGTAGGAGATGCGGATCTGGCCGCCACTGGCCTTGTGATTGATGGATACATCAAGTCCGAGCGTATCCGATAGTGTGCGCTCCAGAGCCAGCGTATCGGAATCCTTCTGGTTCCTTTGAACAGGTGCGTGTGGCTCTGACTGAGCCTTGATGTCGTTCTGCGCAAGCTTCTCCGCATCGCGCACCGACATGCCCTTGGAAACAATTGTACGCGCAAGTGCCGAGGGGTCCGATGTCGAAACCAGCGCACGCGCATGCCCCGCGGAAAGGCTCCCAGCAGCCAGCATGTCCCGAACGGGCTCAGGCAGCTTCAATAGGCGCAACGAATTGGCGACATGGCTGCGGCTCTTGCCGATAATCTCACCGAGATCATTTTGGGTATATCCATATTCGGCGATGAGCTGCTCATACCCGAGCGCCTCTTCGAGAGCATTGAGATCGGAGCGTTGGACGTTCTCAACGATCGCAATTTCCAGCGCCGTCTTGTCATCAACATCCCTGATAATAACAGGGATTTCAATCAAACCCGCCAGTTGGGCTGCCCGCCAACGTCTTTCGCCGGCTATGATTTCATAGCGGTCCCGCGCGAGCGTTCTGGCGACGATTGGCTGCACGATCCCATGCTGGCGGATCGAGCTCGCAAGGTCGTGAAGCTCGGCGTCATCGAAGAAACGACGAGGGTTGCGAGGGTTGCGAGTGACGAACTCGATGGGGATCATCCGGTCGGCGCTGACCGTAGGCCGCTCCGCCTCGGCCGGAACGGGCTGATCCATTTCACCTATAAGGGCTGCGAGGCCACGGCCAAGCCGTCTTTTCGATGTATCGTCATTCATGTTCAAAACTCGCTTACTCTGTCATGCAGTCTTTCAAGCTGCCAGTCTCTGCCGCTCCCGCTGGATAACTTCCGATGCGAGCTGCAGATAGGCCTGGCTGCCGGCGCACTTGAGATCATAGAGAATAGCCGGCTTGCCGTATGAGGGCGCTTCTGAAACACGAACATTCCGCGGGATAAGTGTGTGATAGACCTTTTCACCGAGATGAGTCCGCACGTCGTTGACGACCTGCTGTGCCAGATTATTACGAGCATCGAACATCGTCAGCACGATGCCTTGAATATCGAGCTGAGGATTGACCGTTCCGCGGACCTGGTTGACGGTCTCCAGAAGCTGGCTCAAACCTTCAAGCGCGAAGAACTCGCACTGCAGCGGTACCAGCACGGAATGGGCAGCCGCCATCGCATTCATCGTCAGCAGGTTGAAGGAAGGCGGGCAGTCGAGAAGAATGTAAGAAAAAGACACCGCTTCGGGGGAAGACAATGCCTTTTTGAGCTTGAAGACGCGATCATTCTGCTGGGAGATTTCCATCTCGACTCCGAGAAGATCCATCGTCGACGGAACAATAAAGAGATTAGGAACTGCCGTTTCCAACGCAGTCTCAGCGACACCAGCTTGCCCGACCATCAGATCGTAAGAGGAAAGCTTACGATTGCGTCTATCAATACCCAAACCAGTGCTTGCATTGCCCTGTGGGTCCAGATCGATAATCAACACCCGCTCACCAATGGCGGCGAGAGCGGTTGCCAAATTGATTGCGGTGGTCGTCTTGCCGACGCCACCCTTTTGATTTGCGATGGTGATAATCCGATTACGTTCGCCCGCCATTGCCGCAATATCCGTTTCGTTAAACCAGGCGCTGGAGACTTGATATTTCGAGAATTACAGAATCTTGCTCAACAGCGCTATTGTGTTCTAGCAGATCAAAACTCCAGCGGCCACGTGCTTTCTGGATCTCTCTTTGGTAATCCCGGCCTTTATGAAAATATGCGCGATTATTTTCTTTTCCAACCATCCATGGCGCCGCGTATTCAATCAGCTTATCGAGATCGGCTAGCGCACGGGCGGAAATAGCATTACAAGCAGCTATTGCTACCGGCGCATCTTCAATCCTTATGGCATGTACCTCGCCTCGCGCGCCGGTCTCTCGTAAAGCGGTACGCAGAAATGCCGCCTTCTTATTGTTGCTCTCCACCAAGTGAACCCAACCCTGTTGCTGTTCGGCCAAGAAGATCGCGGTGATCACACCGGGAAAACCGCCACCGCTTCCGAGATCGATCCAGGTTTGAGGGTGAGGGGAGATCTGAAATATCTGCGCACTATCCGCGATATGCCGGTTCCACATATCACTCATGGTCGAAGGCGCGACGAGGTTGATCGCCTTGGCCCATTTGGTGAAAAGCTCTGCGAAATATTGCAGACGTTCTTGTGTTTCACGTGAAACACGCAATCCGTTTAATTCCATTCCCGAAGACTCTCAAACCTTGCGGCGACTACGCGACCTGCCCACGAACACTTTCACCGCGACGCAAGTGCACGAGCAAGAGCGAAATCGCCGCTGGCGTCATACCTTCCACTTTCAGAGCCTGAGCGATGTTGGCGGGCTTTTGTGTGTTGAGCTTATTCTTCAGCTCATTCGAGAGTCCCGATAGACTGCTGTAATCAAAGCTCTCAGGAATCAAGCGCGCCTCATCTCGCCGCTGTGCCTCGATGGCCGCGGTCTGACGATCCATATAAACCGAATAGATCGCCTCGATCTCCAGAGCCTCGACAACCTTCTTAGAGAAGGACTTCAGATCTCCCCACACCTGCTCCAACTGCGAAAACGCATATTCGGGATAGGACAGAAGTTCATAGGCTGTTCGGCGCTGGCCGTCGAGATTAAGATTAAGTCCTGCCTTACGCGCTTCATTCGGCGTAACGGATAAAGACTGAAGGAGCGTTCGACCGCTCTCCAACTCGTCTTGATATGCCGCAAAACGAGCTTGGCGTTCACTGGAAACACACCCAAGTTCGATCGCGCCTCGCGTAAGCCTCGCGTCAGCATTATCGGCGCGGAGTGTCAATCGATACTCCGCGCGAGACGTGAACATTCGATACGGCTCCGTAACACCCCGCGTCGTCAGGTCATCAATCATGACGCCGATATAGGAGTTTGTACGACTGAATATAAAAGGTTTGGAATTGCCACTCGACAATGCGGCGTTGAGACCTGCAGCAAGACCTTGGGCGCCAGCTTCCTCATAACCCGTCGTCCCGTTAATCTGACCAGCCAGGAAAAGCCCTGGTAGTTTTTTAACTTCCAATGTTGCCGTCAACTCTCTTGGATCGACATGGTCATATTCAATCGCGTAGCCAGGATGCAATATTTCTACGCGCTCCAAACCAGGAATCGTCCTGATGAACGCGGCTTGAACGTCGGCCGGCAGCGACGTTGAAATCCCGTTTGGATAAACGGTATTGTCGTCAAGCCCTTCAGGTTCCAAGAAAATCTGATGTCCGTCCCTCTCACCAAATTTAACGAGCTTGTCTTCAATCGATGGGCAATATCGCGGACCGACACCTTCGATTTGTCCAGAATACATCGCCGATTTTTGCAGGTTAGCGACGATGATACGGTGCGTCGCCTCTGTTGTTCTCGTTACGCCGCATTCGACCTGTGGATTCACGATCCGATCGGTCATGAAGGAGAACGGCACCAGCTCGTCATCGGCAGTTTGACGCCCGACAGATTCCCAATCAATCGTTTTCCCGTTCAAGCGAGCCGGTGTCCCTGTCTTAAGACGGCCCAGCTTCAAACCCAATTGCAGGAACGTCGTTGAAAGCCCCATCGAAGGTGGCTCCCCGGTGCGTCCTGCAGGTGTCTTCTCATTTCCTATATGGATAAGTCCCCGAAGGAACGTGCCTGTCGTAATAACAACCGACGGGCCTACGATGAGCCTTCCGTCTTTCATTATTACGCCAGCGACTCGATTGCTTTTGATATCCAGATCAAATGCATCGCCTTCGATCACATCAAGGTTCTCAATTGCCTCGATGGCATTCAACATGGCGAGGCGATAGAGCTTGCGATCGGCTTGGGTGCGCGGACCACGAACCGCTGCACCCTTCTTCTTGTTCAACATACGAAACTGGATACCTGCGGCATCAGCAATACGACCCATAAGACCATCCATCGCATCAATCTCGCGAACAAGATGGCCCTTGCCAAGCCCGCCGATGGCCGGATTGCAGGACATTACGCCGATCGTGTCGCGCCGATGCGTGATCAAGGCAGTTTTTGCGCCCATCCTCGCGGCAGCCGCGGCTGCTTCTGATCCGGCATGACCGCCTCCGATCACGATAACGTCATAACTACTGGCGCTCATGCGCTACTCCACAAAAGGTTTCACGTGAAACTTCTCACGCCGCTGCCGCCGGCGTTCCACGTGAATCATTTTCCGATACAAAACTCCGAAAAGATGACGCCAAGAAGATCTTCAACGTCGACCCGTCCGGTGATGCGCCCCAGATGATCACCGGCGAGTCTTAAAGATTCCGCCCTGATCTCCAGGCTTTGCTCTGCCTGATCGATTGCCGCCGATAGGGTAATCAGGCATTTCGAGAGCGAATCCTTATGCCGCTCCCGTGTCGGAACGGATAGAGACAATCCCTCAAACTTCTGTTCGATGAAGGAAGAAACAAAGTCCCGAAGTTCCGGAAGGCCTTCACCTGTCATTGTAGAAATCTGAAGGTCGTATGAAGCAGTTGAAGGATATAGGTCCCGCTTGGTGCCGACAATAACATGCGATGAAGCGCGTTCCAAGTCGATAGGATCTATTGGTGATGGCGACCCCATGTCAGTCAGAAAGAGCACGAGATCAGCATTGTTCAACGCCAGCTGTGCTCTCTTGATACCTTCCTGCTCCACTATATCGCCGGTGTCTCTCAGACCCGCTGTGTCATAAAGCTTGACCAGATAGCCATTCAGATTGATATCGACATGAAGCACGTCGCGCGTCGTGCCTGCTATGTCGGTAACGATCGCCACGTCCCTTTGCGCAAACCAGTTCATCAGGCTGGACTTTCCAGCATTGGGCGCCCCGGCAATAACAACTTTAAAACCATCTCGGACAATCTCTCCCATTTCAGCATGGGAAAGATGATCCTCCATCTCTCGCCGAAGCTCCGCCAACGACACCCAGATCTGATCCGAGACAGACCCGGGAACGTCGTCTTCATCCGCAAAATCCAGTTCAGCTTCAATCAAAGCGCGAGAGCGTGTAATTCGTTCCGCCCACGAATCATATAGGCGCGACAGCCCGCCGGAGCTCTGCTCCAGCGCTAGACGACGCTGCATTTCCGTCTCAGCTGCTATAAGGTCCGCTAACCCCTCGACCTCAACGAGGTCAAGCTTGCCGTTTTCAAAGGCGCGACGGCTGAATTCACCTTCCATTGCAAGTCTGGTCCCGGAAAACGTTGCCAGTTCTCTCGAGAGAGCCGATATAACTGCCTTCGAACCGTGAACCTGGAATTCGGCGGAGTCCTCGCCGGTAAAGGAAGCCGGACCAGGAAAGAAAAGAACCAGCCCGGCATCGATCGGAAAACCATTCCGAGTCCGAATCGTTCTGTAGGCGGCCGTTCGCGGTGATGGAATCCCACCGATCAGCCCCTCTAGGATTAGACAGGTCTGGGGGCCACTGACGCGAACAACCGACACGCCTGACGGCGGGGCGCCGCTCGAAAGAGCAAATATGGTGTCGTTCCACGTTTCCATATGGTCTTTGACCTATCGGTTCGTTTCCGAATCAATTCAAAACAGAAAAGGCTGGTAGTCGCGCGAACGACCCACCAGCCTCTGTCTGAGGAATCCGGCTAATAATCAGGTATTCATCGAGTCGAAGAAGTCACCATTATTCTTCGTCTGTTTCAGCTTGTCGATAAGGAATTCAATCGCATCGGTCGTCCCCATCGGAGCGAGGATACGGCGCAGAACGAAGATCTTCTGCAGATCCTGACGCGGAACGAGCAGGTCTTCCTTGCGCGTTCCCGACTTGAGAATATCCATGGCCGGGAAGATACGCTTGTCAGCCACCTTACGGTCGAGAACGATTTCAGAGTTACCGGTGCCCTTGAACTCTTCGAAGATAACTTCGTCCATACGGCTGCCGGTGTCGATGAGAGCCGTTGCAATGATGGTCAGCGAACCACCTTCTTCAATGTTACGTGCTGCACCGAAGAAGCGCTTCGGGCGCTGGAGCGCGTTGGCGTCGACACCACCAGTCAGAACCTTACCAGACGAGGGAACGACGGTATTGTAGGCGCGGCCAAGGCGGGTGATGGAATCGAGCAGGATGACAACGTCGCGGCCGTGTTCCACGAGGCGCTTGGCCTTTTCGATCACCATTTCTGCGACCTGGACGTGCCGAACCGCCGGCTCGTCAAATGTAGAAGAAATGACTTCGCCGCGGACTGAACGCTGCATATCCGTGACTTCTTCCGGACGTTCATCGATCAGCAAAACGATCAGATAGCATTCCGGATGGTTGGCGGTGATCGAGTGAGCGATGTTCTGCAGGAGAACCGTCTTACCCGTACGTGGCGGAGCAACGATCAGGCCGCGCTGGCCCTTGCCGAGAGGCGCCACGAGATCGATCACACGGGGCGAAAGATCCTTGGAGGTTGGAACATCCAGTTCCATCTTGAAACGCTCGTTCGGATAGAGCGGCGTCAGGTTGTCGAAGTGAACCTTGTGACGGATCTTTTCGGGATCATCAAAATTGATTGTGTTGACCTTGAGAAGCGCGAAATAGCGTTCGCCTTCCTTCGGACCGCGAATCGGACCCTCGACCGTATCGCCAGTCTTCAGAGAGAAGCGGCGAATCTGGGAGGGAGAGATGTAGATATCGTCCGGGCCGGGCAGATAGTTAGCATTTGCGGAGCGCAGAAACCCGAAACCATCCTGCAGGACTTCAACGACACCTTCGCCGATGATTTCGATATCCTGACTGGCAAGAACCTTGAGGATTGCAAACATGAGCTCCTGCTTGCGCATCGTGCTCGCATTTTCGACCTCGAGCGATTCGGCAAAAGCCAGAAGATCCGTCGGGGATTTACTCTTAAGTTCCTGAAGCTTCATTTCAGCCATGAAGTGACCAATACTCGTTATTTTATAAGGGGAAAGGCGATGTTGGGTCGTATTCGGTACTGCGAAAGGGGCTCGCAGGCGACTGAACTCTACACACATGCCACGAAGATGAGATGGGCGGAAAATAGCGAGTCGGAACCCGACCCGCAAGGGGGCTGCTTAAAATGACTGAAATTTAACCTCAGCAACCCCTGGGCTTCAAAAAGGCTTCACCACCACCAAGATGACGATGAGGATCATCAGTGCCGTTGGCGCCTCGTTCATGAAGCGCCAGTAACGCGCCGAACGACGGTTTTCATCCCGCTCGAACGCCCGCACGGCTCTGCTGAAAAAGACATGGACGATTGTCAGGAGGACAACCAACCCGATCTTCGCATGTAGCCAACCGCCGTGGAAACCATAGACCGACCAGGCAAGATAAAGACCAAGGATCCAGGTCAGCATCATCGCCGGGTTCATGATGATCTTGAGCAGCCGCCGCTCCATCACCTTGAAGGTCTCGGATTGAACCGAGCCAGGTTCTGCATCCGTGTGGTAGATGAAAAGGCGGGGCATGTAGAAAAGCCCCGCCATCCACGAGATCACGGCGATGATGTGAAGGGCCTTGATCCAGAGATAGAGATTATCAGGGTTCCAGACGAAGAGCCCGACAGCCAGAAGAGCGAAGAAGGCCAGCGCAAAATGGGCACGCCGGCGGGCATAGGCACCCGGCTTTTGATCAGTCTGCTTTTCCATCACGCAGCCCTCATGCCACGCACGCGATCGACAAGAAGGCGTACATTCTCCGGATCCGCTTGCGGCGTGATGCCATGACCCAGATTGAAGATCAGCGGTCCGTTTCCGAGCGCTTGAAGAATATCGTCGATACCTTCCTCCAGTGAACGACCGCCAGCCACGACACGCATTGGGTCGAGATTGCCCTGCACGGGTCCGTCCTTCTGCAGCTCGGCGGCAAAGGCAAGTGGTACGGACCAGTCGAGCCCGATCGCATCTGCTCCGGTTTTCTGCCGGTAAGTCTTGAGCATGTAGCCCGCACCTTTGGCGAAGGCGATGATCCGCGCTTGCGGCCGCCGCGCCCTGATCGACGCGATCATCCGCGCCATCGGACGGATTGCGAAAGCTTCAAATTCCCTCTCGCCGAGGACACCGGCCCAGGAATCGAAGATTTGCACCGCATCAGCGCCAGCATCGATCTGCGCGACGAGATAATCTGCAGAGACATCCGCAAGCAGCATCAACAGGTATTCGAAGGCGCGCGGATGCCTGTAGGCGAAGAGCCGAGCGGGTGCCTGATCTGGCGTGCCATGACCGGCAATCATGTAGGTCGCAACCGTCCAGGGCGCGCCACAGAAGCCAAGGAGGGTTGTCTCGGTGGGCAGCTCATTCCTCAGGCGCTTCACCGTCTCCAGGACTGGCTGCAGGTAATCGACAACGCTTTCTCCATCCAGGCCGGCGATACCCGCCTCGTCGATCGGATCCATCTCAGGGCCATGCCCCTCGGTAAAGCGTACATTGCGCTTCATCGCATCAGGGATGACCAGGATATCGGAAAATAGGATGGCGGCATCGAAGCCATAGCGGCGTATCGGCTGAAGCGTGACCTCGACGGCATGCTCAGGCGAATAACAGAGATCGAGGAAACTCCCGGCCTTCGCGCGCGTTTCCCTGTACTCGGGCAGATAGCGACCCGCCTGCCTCATGAGCCAGAGGGGTGGGGGCGTCAGGGTCTCGCCATCAAGAACCCGCATAATTTTCCGGCGCGTTTCGCTCAAGCGCTTCTTCCCTATAAAAATACAAAGATATTTTAAAAGGTTTCTATTTCTTAGAGTCGGTGTCTATCAAGGATTAAAATCCATCCACCGACAGCGCGATTTGTCACGCAGGCTGGGTTAGCGGGAACCAAGATTCGCATATTTGCGCTTAAAGCGGTAGGAAACTCGAATCCCGCAGAGATTCCAGAAGCTTCCAGGAATTCATTTTGTCACCCATCTTGTGGATAAGCTGTGCATTGTTTTGGGAAGCATAACCACAGTCCCCACACTCCACAGGTATCTCTGAAACGACCTCCGAAAGTTCCGGATGTGGATAAGGAGGCATGTTTTCCCTTGCCTCGATCCCGGCCACGCCATTAGCTCTTCGCTGTCCAGTGTTTTCAACAGGCAGCGGAAAATAGCGTGGAGAACAGAACGAACTTCTTCCATCTGCATCTGATTTCTGACTCGACCGGGGAGACTCTGATCTCCGCCGGCCGGGCCGCGTCGGCGCAGTTCAAGTCTTCTCAGCCGATCGAACACGTCTATCCGCTGATCAGAAACCGCAAGCAGCTGATGCCGGTGCTTCAGGCGATCGACAGTGAACCCGGCATTGTTCTGTACACGATCGTCGATCCGGAGCTTGCCAGCATCATTGATGAACGCTGCGCAGAAATGGGTGTGGCCTCCGTCAATGTTCTGGAACCGGTTATCGGCGCATTCCAAATCTATCTCGGCGCTCCCTCCAGAAGGCGGGTCGGCGCTCAACACGTGATGAATGCCGGCTACTTCGCGCGCATCGAAGCGCTGAATTTCACGATGGACCATGATGATGGTCAGATGCCGGAGGATTATAATGATGCTGACGTCGTCATCGTCGGCATCAGCCGTACGTCGAAGACGCCGACCAGCATTTATCTCGCAAACCGTGGCATCAAGACCGCGAATATCCCGATCGTCTATGGCGTGCCCTTGCCCGAGGCTTTGGCGGCGGCGACCAAACCGCTGATCGTCTGCCTCATCGCCACCACCGATCGGATTTCTCAAGTCCGTGAAAATCGTCTGCTCGGATCGACGCCGGGTTTCGACCAGGAACACTATACCGACCGTGCAGCAATCTCGGAGGAGCTGAAGTATGCGCGCTCTCTTTGTGCCCGTCATAACTGGCCAATGATCGACGTCACCCGGCGCTCGATCGAGGAAACGGCAGCGGCGATCGTTGCCCTGCGCCCAAAGCTGCGTTAAGCGCTGAACAACTGAATCGCTCCCGAGGAACTGGGATGACACCAAAGCTCGTTCTCGCATCGTCGAGCCCATTCCGGCGGATGCTGATGGAAAATGCCGGTCTGGCTTTTGAAGCGCATGCCGCTCAAATCGATGAACGGGCAATCGAGGCTCCTCTGGAAAAATCGGGCGCCACGCCCGATCAGGTGGCGCTCGTTCTTGCCGAAGCAAAGGCGGATGAGGTCAGCCGGCGCTTCGGTGGTGCGCTCGTCATCGGCTCCGACCAGACGATGTCGCTTGGCGCTCAGGTCTTTCACAAGCCGAAGGATATGGCGGATGCAGCCAATCATCTGAGCATACTTGGCGGCAGAACACACCGCTTGAACAGCGCGATTGCGATTGTCAGAGATGGCGAAGTCCTATGGCAGCACGTGGCGCATGCGGAACTGACGATGCGTCCGCTGACCGATGATTTTATTGCGCGCCATCTCAAGCGCGTGGGACCAAAGGCTCTGGCAAGCGTCGGTGCCTATCAGCTTGAGGGGGAAGGGATCCACCTGTTCGAGAAGATCAACGGAGATTATTTCACGATCCTCGGTCTGCCGATGTTGCCTCTCCTTGCAAAACTCCGGGAACTGGATGCGATCGATGGATGATTCACGTGAAACACATGGGCCGAAAGCGTTTGTCACGGGTTTTCCCGTCAAGCATTCGCGCTCACCATTGATCCACGGCTACTGGCTGAAGACGCTCGATCTGCCCGGCAGCTATCGGGCGCATGAGGTTGCCCCGGAAATCTTTGCGGATTTCATCGCCTCGTTAAGGGACGGTAGTGCCGGTTTCGTTGGCGGCAATGTCACGATCCCGCACAAGGAGATGGCGTTCAAACTGGCGGACCAACCGGACGAACTCTCGGAAGAACTCGGCGCATCGAATACGCTGTGGCTGGAGGATGGAAAACTTCTTGCGACGAACACGGACGGCCGCGGCTTTACCGCCAATCTCGATGAACGCCATCCCGGCTGGGACCGACATGACCGAGTCGTCATCTTCGGCGCCGGCGGTGCAAGTCGCGCTGTCATTCAGGCGGTCCGCAACCGCGGCTTGAAAGAAATCCACGTCGTCAACCGCACAGTCGAGCGGGCGCAGGAGCTGGCCGACCGCTTCGGCCCGAAGGTCCATGCGCATCCGACCGCAGCACTCGCCGAAGTAATGACCGGGGCGGGGCTATTCATCAACACCACCTCTCTCGGCATGGACGGAGAGGCGGCACCCGCCATCGATTTCTCGCCAATGCTTTCGGACGCAGTCGTCACGGATATCGTCTATGTGCCGCTGAAAACACCGATCCTCGCACAGGCAGAGGAACAAGGTTTTGCCATCGTCGATGGCCTTGGCATGCTCCTGCATCAGGCGGTTCCGGGATTTGAAAAATGGTTCGGCATGCGGCCTGTCGTTGATGAAACGCTGCGCGCGTTGATAATAGCGGATATGGAAAAACACTGATGCTGAAGATCGGCCTCACCGGCTCCATCGGAATGGGTAAGTCGACGGCGGCGAAGCTCTTTGCCGAAGCCGGTGTCGCGGTCAACGATTCTGACGCTGTTGTGCACGATCTTTATGCGGGCGAGGCGGCGCCTCTGGTCGATGCAGCTTTCCCGGGCACAATGAAGAACGGTACCGTCGACCGTCAGGAACTTGGCCGGCAACTCGCTCGAGATCCAGCTGGCTTCAAGCGGCTCGAACAGATTGTTCATCCCTTGGTGCGCAAGCGGGAGAATGAATTCCTGGCACGGCAGGAGGCCGCGGGAGCAGATATGGTCCTGCTCGACATTCCCCTCCTTTTCGAAACCGACGCCGATCAGAGGGTGGATGTTATTGTCGTCGTCAGCGCCGATCCACAGATTCAGCGGGAGAGGGTGCTTGCGCGGCCGAACATGACGGAAGAAAAATTCAATATGATTCTCTCCCGCCAGATATCAGATACAGAAAAACGCCGTCGGGCCGACTACATCGTAGATAGCAGCCACAGCATCGAGACGACAAGAAAACAGGTGGCAGATATCGTCGCCGACTTGAAGAAGCGGATAGCGAAGGAAGAAGTCCCACATGCGTGAGATCATTTTCGATACGGAAACCACCGGCCTCGACAACCGCATGGACCGCATCATCGAAATCGGCGGTATTGAACTCTTCAATCATTTTCCGACAGGAAGGACGCTCCACCTCTTCGTCAATCCGGGTGATCAGAAGGTTCATCCCGATGCGCTC
Source organism: Rhizobium sp. 1399 (assembly GCF_031455475.1). NCBI lineage: Bacteria > Pseudomonadati > Pseudomonadota > Alphaproteobacteria > Hyphomicrobiales > Rhizobiaceae > Rhizobium > Rhizobium sp. 1399. Next base: position 78,053 of record NZ_JAVDSU010000019.1, read on the forward strand.
GCCGTCCACGGCATCACCGACGAATTCCTGAAGGACAAGCCGCCTTTTGCCGATGTCTTCGAGCAGATTCTGGAATTCTTCGGCGACGGCAAGTGGATCGCCCACAACGCCACTTTCGACATGGGCTTTGTGAATGCCGAGCTTGCCAGGCTCGGCGTTCCGCCGATCCTGCCGGATCGCGTCGTCGACACGCTCTCGCTTGCTCGCCGAAAGCATCCAATGGGACCGAACTCGCTCGATGCTCTCTGCCGCCGTTACGGCATCGACAACTCGCACCGTACCAAACACGGCGCTCTCCTCGACTCCGAACTTCTCGCCGAAGTCTATATCGAGATGATCGGCGGCAGACAGGCTGCACTGGGGCTCGGCGTTACAGGATCTGCGAGCCAGAACAAGAGCGATGCCGAGGTGGAAGAAGTCGTTGTCGCTGCCATCATGGAGAGGCCGCGGCCGTTGGCGCCGCGATTGAGCGAAGCGGAAGTTGAGGCACATGACGCTCTCATCGCCAAGCTTGGTCAAAAGGCCGTCTGGTCGAAATACGACCAGCTCAACTGAAAATAAAAATGCCCGGGTTTTGCCCGGGCATTTGAGTTTGAGAACCTGTAAAACCGGCTTAGTTCGGAACGGCATGAACCTTGGAGCGGGCCTGTTCTTCGGCAACGCGCTGTGCGAACATCTGTGCGAAATCGATCGGGTCGATCATCAGCGGCGGGAAGCCGCCATTGCGCGTGACGTCGGCAATGATCTGGCGGGCAAACGGGAAGAGCATGCGCGGGCACTCGATGAAGAGAACCGGCAGCATGTGCTCCTGCGGGAAGCCGGCAACGCGGAAGACGCCGCCATAGACGAGCTCGGTGTGGAAGACGGTCTTATCGCCTTCCTTGGCTTCAGCGATCAGCGAAAGCACGACATCAAAATCCGTTTCGGACAGCGGATTGGCATTGACGTTTACATTGATGTTGATCGCCGGTGCCTTGTCGCGGGCCTGAAGCGAGCGCGGTGCGCCCGGGTTTTCGAAGGAAAGATCCTTGACGTACTGGGCAAGGATCGAAAGGGTCGGGCTCGCTGCGCCGTTGCTGCTGTTATCGTCTGCCATGGGATTTTCCTCGAGGGGCATTGAATGGTGCCGCCATCTAACATTTCGGGAATAGGCTTACAACCCTGGGCGTCCGGCGCAGTTAATGCGCCGCCATATCAGTCTCCGAGCCGTTTGCCGGACCAGGGCGACTTGCCGTTCGGTTCACGATGATAGTCCTCTTCATCGAGATCGACCACCTTTGAATCGCCCGGCTTGCCCGGCCGGCCTCGAAATTCCGAACGCGAAGAAGCCGAAAAACCGTCGCCGCTCGCGCCAACGACAACGAAACGCTTTGCGATCGACCGCCAGAGCAGATTGCGAACCTGTGGGATAAGAAGCAGGATCGCCAGTATATCGGACAGAAAGCCCGGGATGATGAAGAGCAGCGAGGCGATGACAGTCATCGCCGGATTGAGCAGTTCCCGCCCGGGCATGGTACCGCTACGCCCTTCGGCGGACATGCGGCGCAGGATGCCAATACCCTGCCGGCGCAAGAGGAAGGAGCCGACGACAAAGCCCAGTACGACAAGCGCCAGCGTCGCGGCAAGTCCGATTGCGCGGCCGACAATTACGAAGCCAGCGATCTCGGCAAGCGGCAGAAGCAGCGCGAAAACCGGCAGCATGGAAAAACGCATCTCTTTACCCCGAGTGGCTCGGGCTCCTCTTGGCACTGGCGAAGATACCAGCCATGATTTGAATCATTCGTATAGCCGGACTATATGGGGGTAGAAATCAGGGATGTTAACAGTGAACGGCGGGATATGAGTTCAAACGACTTCATCACATTATTTTTCTTGGTGGCGGCGGTGCTGATTTTCTTTCAGCTTCGATCCGTTCTCGGACGCCGCACGGGAAATGAGAAGCCGCCGCGTGATCTCTATACGCCACGGGATGCCGTGCAGAACGACAGTGCCGATGCCGGCAAGGTCGTAACCCTGCCGCGGCGCGATGTGAACGGGGAAGAGGAAGACCGCTTTTCCGCCATCGACGCTTTCGCACCGGCCGGCACGCCGCTGAACGAATCGCTGCGCGCGCTCAACAGAGCCGATCCCTCCTTCGACCCGAAGGAATTCTTGAATGGCGCCCGTATGGCCTACGAGATGATCGTGATGGCCTTTGCTGATGGTGACCGCAAATCGCTGAAGAACCTTCTCTCCCGAGAAGTCTATGACGGCTTCGACGCGGCGATCAGCGATCGCGAAAACAAGGGCGAGAAGATGAAGTCCACTTTCGTGGGCATCGACAAGGCTGAGATCACCCATGCCGAGACCAAAGGCAGCGAGGCGCAGATCACCGTTCGCATCATCAGTCAGCTGATCTCTGCCTCCTACGACAAGAACGACACGCTGATCGACGGCGATGCTGAGAATGTCGCGGAGGTCAACGATCTCTGGACGTTCGCTCGCGATACGCGATCGCGCGACCCCAACTGGAAACTCGTCGCGACTGAATCGGAACATGACTGACGCAGCCGGCTTTGCCCTTCAGGCAGTCAGTTTCGACGCAATGGAAGGCTGGAGGGATGACGATCCCTCCAGCCTTTTTGAAGTCATGGCTACCTGTCGCCGGCATATTTCCGAAACGAAACCTTATCGTACCGGTTCGCTGGGGCTGAGTTCAGCTGATCTCCTTCCATTGCTGGAGGAAGCAGAGACATTTCGCCCGTCTTCGCCGGAGGAAGCGCGTGGCTTTTTTGAAAAGCACTGCCAGCCATTCCGGATTGTCCGGGCTGACGGCGTCAGTGGTTTCGTCACCGCCTTCTACGAACCCGAAATTGAAGTTTCCGACAGACAGGATGCGACCTTCCGTTTTCCGATCTACCGGCGCCCGGATGATCTCATCGATCTCGATGATCAAAATCGCCCCGCGCAGTTTGATGGCTCCTACGCATTTGGACGCTTGCGTGATGGGCTGATCGATGCCTATCCGGATCGCCACGACATCGATCAGGGCTATCTTGAGGGCCGTGGTCTTGAGATCGCCTGGGCGAAATCGAAGGTCGATCTTTTCTTCGTCCATGTGCAGGGTGCTGCCCGTATGCGCTATCCGGATGGCAGGATCGGCCGCATCACCTACGCCGCCAAAGCCGGCCACCCATTTTCGGCGATCGGCAAGCTATTGATCGACCGTGGCGAGATCGAGCGGGCGAGAATTTCCATGCAGTCGGTCCGCGCATGGCTTGCCACCCATCTGGACCAATTCGACGAAGTCCTCTGGCATAACCGATCCTATATTTTCTTCCGGGGAGCACCGGTGGACAACCCGAATGCCGGACCGATCGCAGCCGCGAAGGTGCCGCTGCTTGCGGGGCGTTCGCTCGCCGTCGACCGCCTGATCCATACTTTCGGTTTTCCATTCTTCATCCGCTCCGAAAGCCTGACGCATCTCGATGCCAGTAAGCCGTTTCAGCGGCTGATGCTGGCGCTGGACACTGGTTCGGCAATTGTCGGTCCCGCGCGCGGCGACATTTTCACCGGTTCGGGCCATGCTGCAGGCGAGTTGGCGGGAACGGTACGCAACGATGCCGATTTCGCAATTCTCATCCCCAATGCCGCTGCAGCGAGGTTCCTCTGATGGCGAAGGACCGCAAGCTCAGCTCAGACGAGAGAATCCTCTGGGGAAGGGTCGCCCGCAGTACCCGGCCCATGCCAGGCAAGACGGATGAACTGACTGCGCTCGACGCCTTCCTGGCGGAGGCCGAACAGGAAAAGGCGCAAAAGCAGAAGACGGCCGCCCCGGTTCCGCAGCAATCGGTAGCTCAGACGCCCGTAAAACAGCCCTCGGGCGTCCACCATCCACTGGAGCGGCCGGTCAAGCGCAGGATCGCCAAAGGCAAGCTGGCGCTGGAAGCACGGATCGATCTTCACGGTATGGTCCAGAGCGAAGCGCATTCCTTCCTGCTCGATTTCCTGATCCGCGCGCATGAACGCGGCATGCGGCACGTCCTCGTCATCACAGGCAAGGGCAGATCCATGGGCAGCGAAGGCGCCTTGAAGCGCGCGGTGCCGCTCTGGTTCTCCAAGCCGGAATTCCGTTTTCTGATTTCGTCCTATGAACCAGCGGCCCAACATCATGGCGGCGCGGGCGCCCTCTATATCCGCCTCTCGCGGCGGGCCGGGGAAACATCGTGACGCCGTTTGCAGAAGCAGTTCGCAAGCTGCGCGCCCGCAAGGGCGTGACGCAGAAACAGATGGCGGCGGCGCTCAATGTTTCGCCTGCCTATCTCTCGGCGCTCGAGCATGGAAAGCGCGGCGTGCCGAGCTTCGATCTGCTGCAGCGCATCGCCGGCTACTTCAACATCATCTGGGACGAGGCCGAAGAGCTCTTCCTCGTTGCCGGCTCTTCCGATCCGCGCGTGGTCGTCGATACATCGGGCCTGCCGCCCGAATATACCGAATTTGCCAATCGTCTGGCCAAGCGAATTCGCAGCCTTGACAGCGCCGATATCGCCCGGTTATCGGCGCTTCTTGAAAATGACGGCAAAGGGGACGGAAAAGCGTCATAATCCCCTGATTTATGCCTTGTTTTAGGGCCTTGCCATTGGGAACTCGCTGCAAAAAACCTATATTCGACATTGAAAAAGCCGGTGATTCGCAAGGCGCGCCGTTGCTTGTGACAACAGGGAAAACCTCGACAGAATGACCGATGCACCCGCGACGGAAAACGGCGTAAACACCGAATATGGCGCAGACTCCATCAAGGTCCTGAAGGGCCTCGATGCCGTGCGCAAGCGCCCCGGTATGTATATCGGCGATACCGACGACGGCTCGGGCCTCCACCACATGGTCTATGAAGTCGTCGATAACGCGATCGATGAAGCCTTGGCCGGCCATGCCGACATCGTCACCGTTACGCTCAATCCCGATGGCTCTGTGACCGTGACGGATAACGGCCGCGGCATCCCGACCGATATTCACAGCGGCGAAGGCGTGTCGGCAGCTGAGGTCATCATGACCCAGCTCCATGCCGGCGGTAAGTTCGACCAGAATTCCTATAAGGTTTCGGGTGGTCTGCACGGCGTCGGCGTTTCGGTCGTCAATGCACTGTCCGTCTGGCTGAAGCTGAAGATCCGTCGCCAGGGCAAGGTACATGAGATGAGCTTCACCCACGGCGTTGCGGATGCTCCGTTGAAGGTGACGGGCGAAGCGGGCAACGAGACCGGCACGGAAGTCAGCTTCATGCCGAGCACCGGAACCTTCACCATGACGGAGTTCGACTACGGCACACTTGAGCACCGCCTGCGCGAACTGGCCTTCCTCAACTCCGGCGTCCGCATTCTGCTGACGGACAAGCGCCATTCCGACATCAAGCAGGAAGAGATGATGTATGACGGCGGCCTCGAGGCCTTCGTTTCCTATCTCGACCGCGCCAAGAAGCCGCTCGTCGAAAAGCCCGTTGCGATCCGCGGCGAGAAGGATGGCATTACCGTCGAGGTGGCCATGTGGTGGAACGACAGCTATCACGAGAACGTGCTTTGCTTCACCAACAACATCCCCCAGCGCGATGGCGGCACGCATATGGCCGGCTTCCGCGCCGCACTGACGCGTCAGGTCGTTTCCTATGCCGATAATTCCGGCATTACGAAAAAGGAAAAGGTGACGCTGCAGGGCGAAGATTGTCGCGAAGGTCTGACCGCAGTTCTATCGGTAAAGGTACCGGATCCAAAATTCTCATCGCAGACGAAAGACAAACTAGTTTCGTCGGAAGTTCGCCCTGTCGTCGAAAGCCTCGTCAATGAGGCCTTGAATACCTGGTTCGAGGAACATCCGAGCGAAGCCAAGATTCTCGTCGGCAAGGTCGTTGAAGCCGCCGCCGCCCGTGAAGCCGCCCGCAAGGCGCGCGAACTGACGCGCCGCAAGGGTGCGCTCGATATCGCCTCGCTGCCCGGCAAGCTCGCCGACTGCTCGGAGCGCGATCCGGCCAAGTCTGAAGTCTTCCTCGTCGAGGGTGACTCGGCAGGCGGTTCTGCAAAGCAGGGGCGCTCGCGCGAAAATCAGGCGATCCTGCCGCTGCGCGGTAAGATCCTGAATGTCGAGCGTGCACGCTTTGACAAGATGCTGTCGAGCCAGGAAATCGGCACGCTTATCACTGCGCTCGGCACCGGAATCGGCAAGGACGAGTTCAATGTCGAAAAGCTGCGCTACCATAAGATCATCATCATGACGGATGCCGACGTCGACGGCGCCCACATTCGCACGCTGCTGCTCACCTTCTTCTTCCGCCAGATGCCGGAACTGATCGAGCGCGGCCACCTCTACATCGCCCAGCCGCCGCTCTATAAGGTGTCGCGTGGCAAGTCGGTCCAGTACGTCAAGAACGAAAAAGCGCTGGAAGATTATCTGATCGGCCAGGGTCTGGAAGATGCGGCGCTGAAGCTCGCCAGCGGCGAAGTCCGTGTCGGCCAGGATCTGAATGAGGTCATTCACGATGCCCTGCGCCTGCGCGCGCTACTCGACAACCTGCATTCGCGCTACAATCGTGCGGTCGTCGAACAGGCGGCAATCGCCGGCGCGCTCAATGCCGAAACCGTCAGCAATGCCGAACGTGCCCAGGAACTGGCAATCGAGGTGGCAAAGCGTCTCGACATCATCGCCGAGGAAACCGAGCGTGGTTGGGAAGGCAGCCTCACCAGCGAGGGCGGTATCCGCCTCGAGCGCATGGTTCGCGGCGTCAAGGAGGTCATCGTGCTCGATATGGCGCTGATCGGCTCCCAGGATGCCCGTTTTATCGACCAACTCACGCCGCGGATGAAGGAAATCTATCAGACGCCGCCGGCGCTGAGCCGACGGGATGGCGATGTCGAAATTTCCGGTCCACGCGCCCTTCTCGATGCAGTTTTCGCAAGCGGCCGGAAGGGCCTGACGATGCAGCGCTATAAGGGTCTCGGCGAAATGAACGCCGAACAGCTCTGGGAAACGACGCTCGATCCGAACGTTCGCTCGCTGCTGCAGGTCAAGGTCAACGATGCGACCGATGCCGACGGCCTTTTTGCGCGCCTGATGGGCGATGAAGTCGAGCCGCGGCGCGAATTCATCCAGGACAATGCGCTGAGCGTCGCAAACCTCGATATATGACCAAAAATCAGTCGCGAAAAAGCCCCGCAGCCATCAGGCTTGCGGGGCTTTTTATTTTGCGATCAATCGTTGCCGATGAAATGGCCGTTGAAGGCGACCTCCGAGAGCGGCTTGCGCTGGCTCGGGAATTCGCGCTCCCGGTTGCGCTCGGAAAGGATGCCCTTGTCGGCGATGCGACCGACGGCAATGCCGGCTTCAACGCGGTAACCATCGGGGACTTCAAGCTTTTCCTTGATCTCGTCATGCTTGATGCCGCCCATGCCATGGGCATGGAAGCCGGAAATGCGGGCCTGCATGGCAAGATAGCCCCAGGCTGTGCCGGCATCGAAAGAGTGCGTATAGCTTGACCGTCCCTCGCTGCGCGCGCCGTTGAAGCTGCGTGAGACTACGAAGATCAGCGCTGAAGCGTTCTTCGCCCATTCCTGATTGGCTTCGGCGAGCAGGCTCACGAATTCTTCCCAGTGCTCGGAGCCTTTTAAGGCGTAGAGGAACCGCCAGGGCTGCATATTTGCCGAAGACGGCGCCCAGTGTGCGGCGTCGAGAAGCGTCAGAAGCTGGGCTTCCTCGATGATCTCGCCGGTAAAGGCGCGGGGCGACCAACGGTCGAGAAACATCGGATCGATTGGATATTCGGATTCGCGGCTATTGGCTTTCGTCATGCTGGCTTCCGGAAGTTGGCGATGGATGGGGGATTCCATTGCGGAGATCACTTAAGTGATATTTCGGCGCTCGCTTGCTTGGCAAGCAAAGTTTGGTCACAGCCAGTGCACAATCTGTTTCCAGAAACTGGCCTTACGCGCGCGAGGAACTCCCGGTAAAGCAGCGTCAAATCCGATCGATCTGGAGATACGGCATGCTGGTGAATGGGAAATGGACCGAAGACTGGCAGCCGGTCCAGGCGAAGGATGAGAAGGGTGGTTTCGTCCGTCAGATATCGAGATTCCGCAACTGGGTGACACCTGACGGCAGCGCAGGTCCGACGGGTGAGGGCGGTTTTGCCGAGGAAGCCGGACGCTATCATCTTTACGTCGCCTATATCTGCCCCTGGGCTTCTCGCACGCTGATCGGCCGCAAGCTCAAGCGGCTCGAAGACGTCATCTCGGTTTCGATCGTCGAGCCGACGCTCAGCAAGCAGGGCTGGCGTTTTGGCGATTATCCCGGCGCGACTTCGGATGAGCTGAACGGCGTCATCTACATGCACGAGATCTACACAAAAGCGGATCCCCATTTTACCGGGCGAGCAACGGTCCCCGTTCTATGGGACAAAAAGCGTGCAACGATCGTCAACAATGAATCCTCCGACATTCTGCGCATGCTGAACAGCGGCTTTGGCGATCTTGCCCGCGGCGGTCTCGATCTTTATCCGGTCGCTCGACGCGGTGAAATCGATGCCTTCAACGAGCGTATCTATTCGTCCTTGAACAATGGCGTTTATCGCACCGGATTCGCAACGACCCAGATTGCCTATGAAGAGGCCTTTGCCGAGGTTTTCGCTTGCCTCGACTGGATCGAACCGCAGCTCGAAGGACGCAGCTTCTTGTTTGCCGACCATCCGACGGAAGCCGATATCCGCCTGTTCGTCACGCTGGTGCGTTTCGATGTCGCCTATCACGGTCTCTTCAAATGCAATCTGCGGCGTCTCTCCGACTATACCAACCTTAGGTCCTTTTGCCGGCGGATGCTGGATTGGCCCGGTATTGCTGAGACCGTGAATTTCGATCATATCAAGCGCGGCTATTATTCGATCGAGAGCCTCAACCCGACACGCATTGTCCCGGTTGGCCCATCGCTGGCGGAAATTTTCTAAGCGGGCGTACCGCTTCCGTGGCAAGTCATAATGACACCGATGAATAATTCGTTCATAGGTGGCGCATCTACTTTCCATTGAGGAGGATATTCATGAAGCTGATGCGCGTTGGAGAAGCGGGCCGCGAAAAGCCGGCCCTGCTCGATGCCGATGGCAAGATCCGTGACCTTTCCGCGCACGTGGCCGATATCGGCGGCGAGGCGATCACGCCGGCAGGTCTTGCGAAAATCGCGGCCCTTGACCCTAAGAGCCTGCCGGAACTGGCGCCCGGCCGCATCGGCGCCTGTGTTGCCGGCACCGGCAAATTCATCTGCATCGGCCTGAACTACTCCGACCATGCGGCCGAGACCGGCGCGACCGTGCCGCCCGAACCCGTTATCTTCATGAAGGCGACTTCAGCGATCGTTGGTCCCAACGACAATGTGCTGATCCCGCGCGGTTCTGAAAAGACCGACTGGGAAGTCGAACTTGGCGTGGTTATCGGCAAAACCGCGAAATACGTGAGCGAGGCCGAAGCGCTGGATTACGTTGCCGGTTACTGCGTTTCCGACGACGTCTCCGAGCGCGCCTTCCAGACCGAGCGTTCGGGCCAGTGGACCAAGGGTAAATCCTGCGACACCTTCGGACCGATCGGCCCATGGCTCGTCACCAAAGACGAAGTTGCCGATCCGCAGAACCTCGGCATGTGGCTCAAGGTCAACGGCCAGACGATGCAGAACGGTTCCACGAAAACCATGGTCTATGGCGTGGCTTTCGTCGTGTCCTATCTCAGCCAGTTCATGTCCCTGCATCCGGGCGACGTTATCTCGACGGGTACGCCTCCAGGTGTCGGCATGGGCATGAAGCCGCCGCGTTACCTGAAGGACGGCGACGTCGTCGAACTCGGTATCGAAGGTCTCGGCACCCAGAAGCAGCTCTTCGTAGCAGACCGTTAACGACTTTTCTTGCTGAAAAGCTTAAACTTTGTGCGCCAAGATAATGCCGGAGATCAATTTTCCGGCATTTTTCTTTCAAACTGTAATGTTATGTTGCTGTGCAACAAAAACCTGTTAGCCTACGTTGATGTGCCAGCGTTAACGGAAAGAGTCCGGTGCCCTTCAATTGGCGTCGTCTTTGCCGGATAGAGAAAGGTGGCGCCCTCCATGTTCTACCAGCTTTATGAATTGAACCATGCAGCGTTGGCTCCTTTCCGCGCTGCAGCAGATATCATGCGTTTTGCCTATTCCAATCCGCTGAACCCCTTCTCACAGACCCCGCTAGGGCGCACCATTTCGGCCAGTCTCGAAATGTTCGAGCGCACGACGCGCCGTTACGGCAAGCCGGAATTCGGGCTCAATGAGACTGTCATCGACGGCAAGAAGGTTTCCGTGCGCGAGGAAGTCGTCTGGGCGCGCTCCTTCTGTAATCTCCTCCATTTCTCCCGCGATGTTCCGGCCGGCCACAGCGGCGACCCGCGCATCCTCATCGTCGCGCCGATGTCCGGCCATTATGCGACGCTGCTGCGTGGCACCGTCGAGGCCCTTCTGCCCAGCGCCGATATCTACATCACGGACTGGATCGATGCGCGCATGGTGCCGATGACCGAAGGCACCTTCGACCTTTCCGATTATATCGACTACGTCATCGAGATGCTGCATTTCCTCGGCCATGACACCCATGTTGTCGCCGTCTGTCAGCCCTCCGTGCCGGTGCTGGCCGCTGCCGCAATCATGGAAGAGGCCAAGGATCCGCTCGCCCCGTCGTCCATGACGCTGATGGGCGGTCCGATCGATACCCGCATTAATCCGACAGCCGTCAACAATCTTGCCAAGGAACGGCCGCTCGAATGGTTTGCCGATAATGTCGTCATGAACGTGCCCTGGCCGCAGCCGGGCTTCATGCGATCTGTCTATCCGGGTTTCCTGCAGCTTTCCGGCTTCATGTCGATGAACCTCGACCGGCATTTGATCGCCCACAAAGAATTCTTCATGCATCTGGTGAAGAACGACGGCGAACCGGAAAAGCACCGCGATTTCTATGACGAATATCTCGCCGTCATGGACCTCACCGCGGAATTTTATCTGCAGACCGTGGAGCAGGTCTTCATGAAGCATGCGCTGCCGAAAGGCGAGTTGATGCATCGCGGCAAGCTTGTTGATCCCTCGGCCATCCGCAACGTGGCCTTGCTGACCGTAGAAGGCGAGAACGACGATATCTCCGGTGTCGGCCAGACGCATGCAGCCCAGACCATCTGCGTAAACGTCCCTGAGCACATGCGCATGCATTACCTGCAGCCGGATGTCGGCCACTATGGCGTCTTCAACGGTTCCCGCTTCCGCCGCGAGATCGCGCCCCGCATCGTCAGCTTCACGCGCCAGCATTCCCGCGCCAAGAAGCCACCGGTCCAGCGCGTCATTAAGGGCGGCAAATCGGCGTGAGTTAGAAAACGCTGATTTAATGCCATCGATTCAAGGTCTTGTTCGATTTAACCTGAAATCGTCTTGAAGGCCGGTTCCGCGGTAACCATCTGTTTTTTCAGCACTCGGCATCCTGTCGGGTGCTGAACGCGAGGATACCGCACGATGAACCAGTCAGCATTGCTTCGCCCGGATTGGACTCCGGCTACCGTTGCCTTGATGATCCTCGGCTTCATGGTTTTCTGGCCTCTGGGGCTGGCCATGCTTGCCTATATCATCTTCGGCGAGCGGCTGCGTGGCTTCAAGCGTGACGTCAACCAGGCAACGGATGGCTTCTTTGCAGGCTGCCGCCGTTCGCACGGCCGTCACCGCCCGCATTTCTCGACGGGCAACGTCGCCTTCGACGATTGGCGCAAGGCCGAGCTCGATCGCATGGAAGAAGAGCGCCGCAAGCTTGATGAAATGCGTGAGGAATTCGATTCCTACCTGCGCGAGCTTCGTCGCGCCAAGGATCAGGAAGAATTCGATCGCTTCATGCGCGAGCGCAAGAACAACCGACGCGACGATAATGGCCCGGTCGCCGAATACCAGACGCCGTAAGGCGTGATCACAAAGAATCTACGGCCGGCATCGGATACGATGCCGGTTTTTCTTTGCCCGGATTTCTCCCGAATCGTATAGAAAACCCCTATGTTTCCGCTTCCGAAGATCCGCCGTACGACGAAAAAGCCGTCGCCGCCCGAAAAGCGGACGCTGGATGTCGCCGGCCGTCTGATGCCCTTGACGATCAAGCAGCATGATCGGGCAACCCGGATCACGCTCCGTATCGAGCCGGGCGGCCGTGCATTGAAGATGACGGTGCCGAAGGGGCTTGCCGCCCGCGAAGTCAACGCCTTCCTTGATCGGCATCAGGGCTGGCTGCTGACCAAGCTTGCGAAATTCTCGACGGATGCGGGCCTGCGCGACGGCGGCGAAATTCTCTTTCGCGGTGTCAGACATCGCATCGAGCACACAGGCAGCCTCCGTGGACTGACTGAGGCTGTCGTGATGGACGGCAAACCGGTACTTCGCGTCAGCGGCATGCCGGAACATATCGGCCGGCGCATCGCGACCTTCCTCAAGAAGGAGGCGCGCAGCGATCTTGAGAGATTGTCGCGGCTGCATGCCGGTTCCATCAAGGCGCCGATCCGCTCAATTTCGATGAAAGATACTCGCAGCCGCTGGGGTTCCTGCTCTTCGGAAGGAAATCTGAGCTTCTCCTGGCGCATCGTCATGGCGCCGCCTTTGGTGATTGATTATCTCGCCGCCCATGAGGTCGCGCATCTGAAGGAAATGAACCACGGTCCACACTTCTGGGCGCTCTGCAAGAAGCTCTGCCCGCACATGGAAGAGGCGAAGTCCTGGCTGAAGCGTCACGGCAGTCAGCTGCACGCCATAGAGTTCGATTAAGCCCCGCCGTTAAATGCGGCCGCCATTGCAAATTGGCTCGACTCTTCGCCCGTTTCGTGTCACTTCGCTGCCATGAGACCGGATATCAAGATCTGCGGTTTGAAGACGCCTGAGACTGTCGAGCGCGCATTGAAGCGCGGAGCGACGTATATCGGCTTCAATTTTTTCCAGAAAAGCCCGCGTTACGTCGAGCCGGACATTGCCGGCAAGCTCGCGGAACCTGCGCGAGGCAAGGCGAAGATCGTCGCTGTCGTGGTCGATCCGAGCAATGATGATCTTGATGAAATCGTTGCACTTTTGCGCCCGGATATGCTGCAGCTCCATGGTAGCGAGAGCCCTGAGCGCGTGCTGACCATCAAGGCGATGTATGGCATCCCTGTGATCAAGGCCTTGTCGGTCCGCAGCACCGACGACCTGAAGAGGGTCGAGGCCTATATTGGCATCGCCGACTGCTTCCTCTTCGATGCCAAGCCGCCAAAAGGATCTGAACTACCGGGCGGCAATGGCGTTTCCTTTGATTGGGGTCTGCTCACCTGGCTTGACGGCAATGTCGACTACATGCTTTCCGGTGGGCTCAACAAGGCCAATGTCGGACAGGCGCTTGCAATGACGAAGGCGCCAGGTGTCGATACTGCCTCTGGTGTCGAGAGTGCGCCGGGCGTGAAGAGCCTGGACATGATCGATGAATTTTTCGATGCGGTTGAACAGGCATGCCTGCCTGAAACGACCTCAGGGAGTTGAAAGTGAACGAGACGCCTAAACCGAATTCCTTCCGCGCCGGTCCGGACGAAGACGGACGCTTCGGCATTTATGGGGGCCGCTTCGTGGCCGAAACCCTGATGCCTTTGATCCTCGATTTGCAGGAGGAGTGGAACAAGGCGAAGGACGATCCGGAATTTCAGGCGGAATTGAAGCAGCTCGGTACCCACTATATCGGCCGCCCGAGCCCGCTCTATTACGCCGAGCGCCTGACCCAGCATCTCGGCGGCGCCAAGATCTATTTCAAGCGTGAAGAGCTGAACCATACCGGCTCGCACAAGATCAACAACTGCATCGGCCAGATTCTGCTCGCCAAGCGCATGGGCAAGACGCGCATTATCGCCGAGACTGGCGCTGGCCAGCACGGCGTGGCTTCCGCCACCGTCGCTGCCCGCTTCGGCTTTCCCTGTGTCGTCTACATGGGTGCCACCGACGTCGAGCGTCAGGCGCCGAACGTTTTCCGCATGAAGCTGCTGGGTGCCGAAGTAAAGCCTGTCACCGCCGGTAGCGGCACGCTGAAGGATGCGATGAATGAGGCGCTGCGTGACTGGGTCACCAACGTCGATGACACCTATTATCTGATCGGCACGGCCGCCGGCCCGCATCCCTATCCGGAAATGGTGCGGGATTTCCAGGCGGTCATCGGCACGGAAGCCAAGCAGCAGATCCTTGAGGCCGAGGGCCGCCTCCCAGATCTCGTCATCGCTGCGGTCGGCGGCGGTTCGAATGCGATCGGCATCTTCCATCCTTTCCTCGATGACAAGGACGTCAAGATCGTCGGCGTCGAAGCGGGCGGCAAGGGCTTGCAGGGCGATGAGCACTGCGCCTCGATCACAGCCGGCTCACCGGGCGTGCTGCACGGCAACCGCACCTATCTGCTGCAGGACAATGACGGTCAGATCAAGGAAGGCCATTCGATCTCGGCCGGCCTCGACTATCCTGGCATCGGCCCGGAACATTCGTGGCTCAACGATATCGGCCGCGCCGAATACGTGCCGATCATGGATCATGAGGCGCTCGAAGCCTTCCAGATACTGACTCGTCTCGAGGGCATCATTCCCGCGCTCGAGCCTTCGCATGCGCTTGCCGAAGTCATCAAGCGCGCGCCCAAGATGGGCAAGGACGAGATCATTCTGATGAACCTGTCCGGCCGTGGCGACAAGGACATCTTCACCGTCGGCAAGATCCTGGGAATGGGTGAGTAAAGAGACATGACCGCACGTATGGATAAACGCTTCGCCGATCTGAAGGCGGAAGGCCGCCCGGCGCTCGTAACCTATTTCATGGGTGGCGATCCCGATTACGAGACCTCGCTCGGCATCATGAAGGCGCTGCCGGAAGCCGGCTCCGATGTCATCGAACTCGGCATGCCCTTTTCCGATCCGATGGCCGATGGCCCGGCGATCCAGTTGGCCGGCCAGCGCGCCCTGAAGGGTGGTCAAACGCTGAAGAAGACGCTGCAGCTCGCTGCCGACTTCCGCAACACCAACGATGCAACGCCGATCGTCATGATGGGCTACTACAATCCGATCTATATCTACGGCGTCGAGAAGTTTCTCGACGATGCGCTGGCATCCGGCATCGACGGTCTGATCATCGTCGACCTGCCGCCGGAAATGGATGACGAGCTCTGCATCCCCGCGCTGAAGAAGGGCATCAATTTCATTCGTCTGGCAACACCGACGACGGATGAGAAGCGCCTGCCGACCGTGCTGAAGAACACGTCTGGCTTCGTCTATTACGTTTCTATGAACGGCATCACCGGTTCGGCTCTGCCGGATCCGTCGCTGATTTCGGGTGCGGTCAAGCGCATCAAGGACCATACCGATCTGCCCGTTTGCGTCGGCTTCGGCGTCAAGACGGCAGAGCACGCAAAGGTCATCGGTGCTTCGGCCGATGGTGTGGTTGTCGGTACCGCGATCGTCAATCAGGTAGCCAACACCCTGACGGCGGATGGAAAGGCGACGGCCGACACGGTTCAGGCCGTTGCGACACTCGTTCGCGGTCTTTCCACAGGAACGCGTTCGGCGCGCCTTGTTGCTGCCGAATAGTTTCCCCACATTGGCACTAGTCAATCAGGAGTATTCGAGTTGAACTGGATCACTAACTACGTTCGCCCGCGGATCAATTCCATGCTGGGCCGTCGCGAAGTGCCGGAGAACCTCTGGATCAAGTGCCCGGAAACGGGCGAGATGGTTTTTCACAAGGACCTGGAAAGCAACAAGTGGGTCATTCCCGCTTCCGGCTACCACATGAAGATGCCCGCAAAGGCGCGCCTTGCCGACCTGTTCGACAACGGCGAATACGAAGCTTTGCCGCAGCCGAAGGTCGCCCAGGATCCGCTAAAGTTCCGCGATTCCAAGAAGTATAGCGACCGTCTGCGCGACAGCCGCCTCAAGACCGAGCAGGAAGATACGATCCTCGCCGGTCTCGGCAGCGTGAAGGGCCTGAAGCTCGTCGCGGTCGTTCATGAATTCAATTTCATCGGTGGTTCGCTTGGCATGGCTGCCGGCGAAGCGATCGTCAAAGCCTTCGAACGCGCGATTGCGGAGAAGTGCCCGCTCGTCATGTTCCCGGCTTCGGGCGGCGCGCGTATGCAGGAAGGCATTCTATCCTTGATGCAGCTGCCGCGCACGACGGTGGCCGTCGACATGCTCAAGGAAGCAGGCCAGCCCTACATCGTGGTTCTGACAAACCCGACCACCGGCGGCGTAACGGCCTCTTACGCCATGCTTGGCGATATTCATCTGGCGGAACCGGGTGCCGAAATAGGCTTTGCCGGCAAGCGCGTCATCGAACAGACGCTGCGTGAAAAGCTCCCCGAGGGCTTCCAGACCTCGGAATATCTGCTGGAACACGGCGTGGTCGACATGGTCGTCAAGCGTCATGATATTCCAGAGACGCTGGCGCGTCTGTTGAAAATCCTGACCAAGAAGCCGGCTGCGGCGGCAAATGATGCCAATGGAGTGATTGCTCTGGCGGCGAGCGCCTGAGCAGCAGATCTCACAGAATAGGGCGGGCCGATGACAGACAGAGGCCAGATCGCGGTGAGTGAGGCGGCGCAGGAAATCGAAAAGCTCATGGGATTGCATCCCAAGGGCTACGATTTGTCATTAGCCCGCATCAAGCGCCTTCTGGAGGCGCTTGGCAATCCGGAGCGGAACCTTCCCCCCGTCATCCATATCGCCGGCACCAACGGCAAGGGCTCGACATCGGCTTTCTGCCGCGCGCTTCTGGAAGCGGGCGGCTACAGCGCCCATGTCCATACCTCTCCGCATCTCGTTAACTGGCATGAACGTTACCGTCTGGGTGTTCCAGGCGGGCGTGGTCAACTGGTTGATGATGCCGTTTTCGCAGAAGCTTTGCGACGCGTGGCGAAGGCCAATGGCGGGGAGAAGATCACCGTCTTTGAAGTACTCACGGCCGTCACTTTCATTCTTTTCTCTGAACATCCGGCCGATGCCGCAATCATCGAGGTCGGTCTCGGCGGTCGTTTCGACGCGACGAACGTCATCGAGGATCCTGCTGTTTCGGTCATCATGCCGATCTCACTCGATCATCAGCCCTATCTCGGAGACCGGGTGGAGCTGATCGCTGCGGAAAAGGCAGGCATCATGAAGCGCGGCCATTCCGTCGTCATTGGCCATCAGGAGTATGACGCAGCCCTTGACGTGCTAATGTCGACGGCCGAGCGGTTGCACTGCCCGAGCGCCGTTTTCGGCCAGGATTTCATCGCGCATGAGGAATATGGCCGGCTGATCTATCAGGATGATTTCGGCCTCGCGGATCTGCCTTTGCCGCGCCTTCCCGGTCGCCATCAATATGCCAATGCAGCCGCCGCCATCAGGGCTGTCAAGGCTGCAGGCTTTACCGTCACCGAACCGATGATGGAAAAGGCAATGGAAACGGTGGAGTGGCCCGGCCGCCTGCAGAAATTGACGGAAGGCAGGCTTCTGAGCCACGCGCCGGCACGGTCGGAAATCTGGGTTGATGGCGGCCATAATCCGGGTGCTGGTGAAGTTATTGCCGAAGCCATGGCAAATTTCGAAGAGCGCCAGTCCCGTCCGCTGTTCCTGATATCGGGTATGATCAACACCAAGGACCCGGTCGGCTATTTCAAGGCCTTTGCAGATCTGGCGGAGAAGATCTATTGCGTGCCGATCCGCGGCAGCGAGGCGATGATCGATCCGGTGATTCTGGCCCACGCCGCCTATGATGCCGGGCTTGTGGCCGAACCGATGTCATCAGTCACCGACGCCCTGGACGCCATCGCTTCGAGCGTCGACCCGGAGGCGGCGCCGCCACGTATCCTCATCGGCGGCTCTCTTTATCTCGTCGGCGATGTGCTGGCGGAAAACGGCACACCCCCTAAATGAAAAAGCCCGGCATTTGCCGGGCTTTTTGCATCGAACTATCGATATCATCAGGCTGCGCTGGAAATCCAATTGGAAAGCGCCGTCTTCGGCTTTGCACCGATGGAGATATCGGCAACTTCGCCGCCCTTGAAGATTGCAAGCGTCGGGATCGAGCGAACACCGAACTGGGCAGCCAGTTCCGGGTTTTCATCGATGTTGAGCTTGGCAACCTTGACCTTGCCGGCCATTTCCGTGGCGATTTCTTCGAGGCTCGGAGCAATCATTTTGCACGGACCGCACCATTCAGCCCAGAAATCGACGACGACTGGTTCTGCGGACTCCAGAACTTCCGACTGGAAGTTGTTGATATCGACCTTAACGGTAGCCATAGGCTGCTCCTTTACCGGAATTTGCTGTTGCGTAACATGTGAGGGTGCGGTGCCGGAATTTCAATGTCCGATATTTCACTTTGTGTTGAGTCCCGCAAGTGCCGAAGCCAAAGCCTGTTCGCCAAGAGTATGGATGGTCGCATTTTCCGTATAGACCAGCATGCAATCGATCCGTTTGGCAGGATAGAGCGGCTTCAATATTTCCCGATAGATCGCAAGCTGCGCCTTGTGCGCAAAAGGGATTTTGTCTTCGTTTGTCGGTGGAACGCGATTTGTCTTGTAGTCCAGAATGACGACGCTGTCTGGCAGGACAGCAAGCCGGTCAATCCGGCCGGAGACGACATACTCCCGGCCTTCCAGCGTCAAGGTTCCCATGATCGAAATTTCCGCCTGGGCATGAACGTTGAAGATGGCTTGAAGTCTTTCATCTTGCAAAAGTTTCACAACCGAATCGACTAGAGCCTGACGCTCGATGGCCGGCCAGAATCGCGCTGCCCGTTCCGCATAACGCTTTGCTGCATCGGACCGCTCCTCCGCTGGAATATCGGGAAGAGCCTGGAGCATCCGATGGATAAGACGGCCCTTTTCCAGGGAACGATCGCTGCCCTCTTGATCGCCGAAGAGCGGCGAGGTCACCAAGAGATCATCGGCCTCCTCATCGATGATCGTTCCGGCACCGGAAGGGCTAAGCGGCCGCGGCAGTTGTTTTTGCGGCGGCAAAGGGCGGAAAAGGTCCGGGGGGACCATTTCGACAGTTGCCTGTTCAGGCGCACGGTCCATTCGCTCGAAGCTGCGCTCGACCTGCGGCACACGCCAGCGCATGCCGTCCCACTCGCCATCCGGGCTCGCGAAAGTCGCCTTTTCGACATGCGGATGCTCCGCGTCGAGCGCGGTGGAAATCATCATATGCCAGGTGTCGGTGTTCAGCCGCACGCCGCGATAGCCGCAGACGATCAGCCGGTCGGCGGCGCGTGTCATCGCCACGTAGAGCAGGCGCCGGTATTCCTCTTCGGCAAGAAGCTGGATGCGCGCTGCATCGGTCAACGTCAGCGAATTGCCGAGATCACTGACGGGAATCCACACCGGTATCGGCGGCTCGTCCGGCCCGGCATCAAGCAACCGGAGCTTTGGCAGGTGGGTGTGGGTAAAAGCCTTCGAGCCGCCATCGACCAGAAAGACGATTGGCGCTTCGAGACCTTTGGAGGCATGCACCGTCATGATGCGCACCTCGTTGCGGCCCTTGTCCTGTTCGCGCTTCACTTCCGGCGCTTCAAGCTCAAGCGTCGAGATGAAGGATTGCAGGCCGGGGAGACCCGATGTCTCGTGGTCGAGTGCAAAGGTCAGGAATTCGTCGAGGATATCGCTGACTTCGGTACCGAGCCGCGCCAGAAACTGCCGCCGGCCGCCATGACTGCCGAGGACACGGGCATAGAAATCATGGACCGAAAGGCTTCGGGACTGGGCAAGAAAGAGCTCCAGCCTTGCGACGGCCGTGCCGAGGCGCTCATTGCCGTCGGCGGCATATTTGCGAAGATGGTGCCAGACGCTTTCATGGTCGTCGCGCAGCGCTGCAACCGCAAAAATATCCTCCTCCGAAAGATTGAAGAGAGGGCTCTTCAGGAGGGCGGCCAGCGAAAGATCGTCTTCCGGCAGGAGCAGAAAACGGCCGAGCGCCAGCAGATCCTGTACGGCGATATGACTGGTCAGCACCAGCCGGTCCGCGCCGGCGACGGGAATGTCGCCACGCCGCTTCAGTTCACGCGTCAGCGCATTGACGAAGGCGTCGCGTTTGCGGACGAGAACGAGGATATCGCCGGCTTCTATGAAGCGTTCCTTGCCCTTTTCGACGATCGTTTCGCGTCCCACAAGAGTACCGATCGTATGAGCGATGCGCCGTGCAAGAATGGCGGCCGGCGCGCTCTCGGGCGTCGCATCGAAGGGAGCGGTCCAGTCCTCATCCTTTATCACGACATCGGGCACGACCATTTCCCAGAGATCGACGGCCCCAGGATGGCCGATACGGCTGGAGCGATGAACGACCGGCTCGGTGCCGAGGCCGCGTGCATTCTCCGGTGGGGTGAAGATGTGATCGACAACGAGCAGAACGTCGGAGGTAGAGCGGAAGGACAGCGGCAGGCGAACGGTCGAGAAGGCGAGGCCGCTGTTCTGCACGCGACGCTGCGTTCGTTCCTTCTCCTCGGAAAACCGTTCCGGCCGCGCGCCCTGGAAGGAATAGATCGACTGTTTCTCGTCACCGACGGCAAACAGTGTCCGGACGAGAGGCCGCGAACTTTCTCCTGAGAAGAAATCCTCCGCCAGCGACTGGATGACGCTCCATTGAACAGGGCTGGTATCCTGCGCCTCGTCGACGAGGATATGGTCGATACCCTGATCGAGCTTGTAATGGATCCACGGACCGACGCCACTCTTGGTGAGCAGGTCCGCAGTGCGGGTGATCAGGTCCTCGAAGTCGAGATGGCTGCGCTGTTTTTTCAGCTCCTCATAATCCCGGTTCAGACGGTCCGCGAGCACGAGAGCGGCATGGGTTGCTGTGTGCATCCGCATCAATTTCAGCCGGTCGCGGCAATTGACGACATGCGCACGCGCAGAGGCGATAGCATCGCCAAGCTGCGGCGCTTCGGCAAGCATCACCTTGACAAAGAATTGCCCGTCCGTCTTCGGCTCACCTTTCGATGTCAGGAAAACTTTCTCCAGAATCTGCGCGCGCGCGGTAACATCCCGTTCGCGGGCGGCGCGACGCAAGCCCTCGGCGACGTCTTGAGCCTTCGCGCCACCCTTTGTAGCGGCGAGCGAAAGATAAAGTTCCAGCACCGCATCCGAGAGACCCGGCAAGGGCCAGTATCGCTCGGCCAGCCCCTCTTCCGTATCATCAGGTGAAAGCCCGAGTTTCTTTCGCAGCAACTTGTCGGCGCCGCCATGCTGTTCGGCAGTGGTTATGAAGCGGCGTATGGCGTTGCGGTTGGCAACGATCTCGCCGAGCAGATTTTCAAGCCCGGATTCATCACCGAGATTAAGCACATAGGTGAAGGCACCAGCGAGGTTCCGGTCGTTCTCCGGTGCCGTTGCCGTCAAAAGTGAACGCCGCGCATCGGCAAGCAGCGTCTCTGCCGCCCGGTCGTCGAGAACCGAGAAGTGCCCGGCGACGTTTGCTTCCAGCGGAAACTGGTGCAGCAGTGCTTCGCAGAAGGCGTGGATCGTCTGGATCTTCAGACCACCCGGTGTCTCCAGTGCCTTGGCAAACAGTCGTCTTGCTTCCGCAAGCTTCAGGGAATCCGGCTCACGACCTTCGATCTGGGTGATGCGCTTGGCAAGTTCCTCATCCGGAAAAATCGCCCATTCTGCCAGCCGCTCGAAAACGCGGTTCGACATTTCGGAGGCGGCAGCCTTCGTATAGGTGAGGCAGAGAATGGCGGAAGGCCGTGCCCCGGCAAGCAGCAGCCGGATCACCCGCTGGGTCAGAACATGCGTTTTGCCGGAGCCGGCATTGGCCGACACCCAGGCAGAACGGGCCGGATCAGAAGCGATCGCCTGCTGGATCGTCGTCCAGCCGATCCAGGTACCGGGATCGTCACCCTCCGGAAGCGCGGTCGGATCATTCATCGCCTCCTCCTTCCGGGTCAGCAGTTGCCCATTCCGCAACGCGGGCAAGATGATCGTAATCGCCGCCGAAATCGAATTGTTGGGCAGGGATCAGCCGCGAGGTAAAACCCTTCTCGCCGGACTGCAGCAGGGTGACGAATTTTACCAGCTGGTCGATCGATTCTTCGGCAAGCTGCATTGCCGATTTTGCCTTGTCGCTGTTGGCCTCCTCGTTATTGACCTTGTCCACCAGGAAGCGGCTGCCCGGCCGCAAGCGGACATAGAGGAGGTCGTTCGGTACAAGGCTGCCGGCATCACGGAAGGCGCCGGCCTGAAGGGCAGCGGCCTCAAGCGCGAGCTGCGGGTCGAGCAAGGCGCGGGCCTGTGTCGGAGAGGGGTTGTGGCCAGTCTTGTAGTCTATGATGTCGGCGCTGTTTGGCCCCTTGATATCGATACGGTCGGCAACGCCGGTGAGCCGGATATCGATCCCATCGAGTTCGACACCGCCCCTCACTTCCGTCAGCCTCTTTTGCACATCGGGCTGCCGCCCGGCCTCCCATTTCAGGAAAGCGCGCGCGACTTCGCGGAAGCGCGGCCGCCAGACGGCGTCGATATGCGGCGGCAACTGCTCCATGTCGAAGAGTTCGGTCAGGATGATTTCCATCGCCGCTGCCGCCTCCGGCGTTCCTGCTGTATGGTCTTCGCGAACAAAGCGATCGATAATCTTGTGGTAGAGAGTACCGCGTTCCGCTGCGCCCGGATCGCGATTGAATGGGTCGACGGGATCGAGCCGCAGCACGCGCCGCGCATAAATCGCATAGGGGTCGCGGCGCAGCCGACCGACTTCGCTGAAGGAATAGGATTTGGGCTGCAGTTCCCGTGGCGGCTTGGGAGAGGGCCTCTGCGCTGGCGCCTGATTGTCGCCGAGGTCTATCTGGTTTGCCCAGTGAACGAAGCGCGCGCCCCGCTTGCGCAATTGCTCTTCGAAATCCTCGCCGCCGAGCGCCAGCAGCCGTTGCAGCCACCGGGAGGCGACCGTTGGCGTCGAACCCTGGCGCAAGGCGCGTGAATAGATCAGATGGCGCGTCCCGTTCGCCATCTCGAAATCATGCGCCAGCTGGCCGATGCGCCGTTCCGGCGGCTCCAGCCCGATTTCTGTCTTCATCATACGGGAGACGAAGGGATTGTTGGCGGTCTGTCCTGGCCATGATCCTTCATTGAGGCTGCCGAGTATCAGCGTATCGACATTCTGCAGGCGCGCTTCCAGCGTCCCGAAAATAAAGAGGCGAGGGTGGCTGAGGGCACCGGGCTTGACGGCATGGCCGGCGGAGAGCGCCACCATGATATCGATCCATTGCGGCCCATCCGCTTCCATCTGGCCATCGGTATCGATGACTTCGCCAAGCAGGCTCGCCAGGGCATCGCCCGCTTCACCGGACCAGAGGCCTGCCAGATTGCCATGTTCGTCGGCAGCGATACCTTCCAGGGCGCGGCCCGTCCGTTCGGCCCATTGCGAGAGCGAGATGCCGGTCGTCAGGCCATCATCATCCCCACGATGCCGCACGAGCGCCGATACCAGTGGTTCCACGGCACGTTCAACTTTCTGGGCTAACCTGCGGGCCATCTCCGCTGCTTCAGATGGCAGCGATTTGCGCCACACCGGCACGTGCCTGTCGAGCGCTTGCTCCGAAAGCTGATGGTCGAGCAGCTGTTCGAGCGATCCGATATCAACCTCCGTCACGCCGCCGCGCAGCGCCAGCAACTCCAATGCCTCGACAGCCCCGGTCAGAAAGCCGCGCTCCAGCCCGAAGCGGGCTAGCGGATGTTTGAGCAGCGAAACGATGGCGACCGGATCGCCGGGACGCAGAGTCGATTCCAGGAGCAATTGCAGCAGCGTGCCCTGCGGCGTTGCCGAAAGTGGCGTACCGGCTGAATCGTCGGCGAGAATGCCGAAGCGGGAAAGCTCCGCCATAACACGGCGCGCCAGATTGCGGTCTGGCGTAATAAGCGCAGCTCTGCTTTCGCCATCGCTGCCCGGCTGTTCCAGTGCAAGCCGCAGAGCAACGGCAATCGCCGTCGCCTCCTCGCGCTCGTTGGCGGCTTCGATCATCGATACGTCCGCGAATGCCGCGGCAACGGTCCCTTCCGGCAGGTCTTTTTTCCAATCGCCCCAGCCGCTCGTCGCCTCTGATGGAGTAAGCGCCCGCGAGAGGACTTCCGCCCGAGAGCGCAGATCGGCTTCCGCTTCCTCGATCGGCTGAACGTCCTCGCGGCTGAGTTTCAGCCGTTTCAGCAGAACGGAAAGACCATACTGCGGATGCGTGCGGCTTGCCGGGTTGGCCCGTTGACCCGGCAGGAGATCAGGAGCGACCAGAGACCAGTGCTCCTCCGGCATGGAAAGGTCGAGGCCGGGCAACACGATCACGCCTTCCGGAAGGTTCGCCACGGCGCCGATGAGATCGGCCGTGGCAGGAAGCGAACCCGTCGAGCCGGCGATGATGATCGGACCGGCAGGCTTCATCATCGAGAGACGGCCGGCCTCGGCGCGCAGGATGGCATTGCGATGGCGGGCCGGCGACGATCGGCCAAGTTCGATCAGGCGTTCCGGCCAGAAGGCACTGGCGATCTGCAGGAACTCCGCCGTCAATTGCCACCAGGCCGCATAATCACCCGTATCAAGCTTGCCGAGTTCAGACCATGCAAGATCCTCGGTTTCGATCGAATCGATCAATTCCGCCAGATTGCGGGCAAGCCAGATGGCATCCGCCGGGCTTGCCGGCGCGACGAGAGGCGATTCCGAATGGATATGCCGGACGATCTCCGGCAGCTTGTTGCGCCAGGCAAGGATCAGCCGGGCCAGTTCCAGAAGGCGCGCGGTATTGGAAAGCGGCTGGGCAAGATCGATCGTCGCGGGCAGCGCCTCGTCAAAATAGCCGCTGTCGTCGTCCGTCTCTCCCAGTGGCCGGATGACCGGCAGGATCGCCGAGCGGCCGCCGAGCAGATCGACGAATTCCGAACGCAGGACACGTACGGCGCGCCGGGTCGGCAGATAGATCGTCACCTTGGCAAGCGAAAGCGGATCAGCGGGATCATGCCGGAAAAGCGGTGTCAGGCGTCCGTCACAAAGCGAACTTGCCAGCGTCTTCAGGAAGGGAAGGCCGGATGGGATCGTCAGAATGCGTGGCCGGTGCCGCTCTACCATGCGTCACGCAAACGTCCGGAACCGCCGGATCGTCTCCTCCGCATCGTCAATTGCGTCAGGCGTGCCGACCGTCAGCCAATGGCCTTCCATCATCATGCCGAAAAGCCGGCCGCGGGCGATCGCCTTGTCGAAATAGATATTGAGGTTGAAGGCTTCCTCGGGTGCATCGTCCAGCAGTGCGGGGCGCATGACGATCGCACCGGCATAGACAACTGGATTGGAGGGATCGTCACGATAGCGCGTCAATCGACCGTCGGACCCCAGGCTGAAATCATTCTTGCCGTTATGCCCCGTCGTGTCCTTGATGCGCACGCATAGCAGGGCCATGTCCATGCGTTCGGCATCGAAGAATCCGGCTAATCGTCGCAGATTGCTTGGTTGACCCGGCGGCTCGCCGATCCAGAAAAGATCGGCATTCATGACGAAGACCGGTTCGCGGCCGAGCAGCTTCAGCCCCTTTGCCAGTCCGCCGCCGGAATCCATCAGCGCCTCGCGCTCGTCGGAAACGAGGATATCAAGCCCGGGATAGCTCTTAAGGTGAGCTTCCATCTGGTCGGCGAAATGATGGACATTGACGGCCGCGCGCTCCACACCGGCTTCGACAAGCGAATCCAGCGCATAGTCGATCATCGGCTTTTCGCCGATCTTCACCAGAGGCTTCGGAATCGTGTTGGTAATCGGGCGCATTCGGGTTCCGAGCCCCGCGGCCAGTACCATGGCTTGTCTGATGGTCATACTGATCCGGTCTTATGATTCGACTGGGACTATTCCAGCCCTTGCGCACCATTCGCGCAAGGGGGCAAGCGCCTCGTGTTCCAGCGCCACCTTCAGATAAGACAGCGTACGCGGCATATGTTGCAGGTAGCCGGGTTTGCCGTCCCGCTGCAAGAGCCGCACCCATAGGCCGGCAAGTTTGCAGTTGCGTTGCGCCGACATGATAGCCCATGCCTTCATAAACCCAGCTTCGTCAAAACCGCCCTGAGCCTGTCGGAGCGAAAGATAGTCGTCCACTAACTGACGGAAGAGATCCGGTTCGATCGTGACGCGGGCGTCTTGAACGATGGAAGCAAGATCATATGCGGTCGGTCCGATCATCGCATCCTGGAAGTCGATGATGCCGATCTTGCGGATGCCGCTTTCATGTTCCCGCCAGATGATGTTGGGCGAATGGAAGTCGCGTAGCAGCAGGTTCTTTTCGGCCGATTGCAGCTCGTCGATCAAATGGTCCCAGATCGCGAGATACTCTTCGCGCTCGGCATCCGTCGGCGCCGTGCCACGTTTCCAGGCAATATGCCAGTCGAGTATCAGCCGCACTTCCATCTTCATCGCCACGCGATCGAAGTCTGGAATGTGATGCGTATGCGCGGTAGAAACCGGGATGTCCTGCGGGATCTGCATCGAATGAAGATGGGCAAGGCAGGCAACGCTCTGCCGATAACGCTCGGCGATCGGCCGTCCGTCTTCATCCAGCACGCCTTCGGTACCGAGATCCTCAATCAGCAATATGCCCTGTTCGTAATCGACCTTGTAGATCTCCGGCGTCGCAAAGCCCCGCTCGCGCAATGCATCGGCGATCGCGACGAAAGGATAGGCATCCTGTGCCAGATGCGCGACCTTGGGGTAGGGCTTGCCTTCATAGACCGGCGGTCCTTCGGGATGCGGCCGCCAGTCCATGAGTATCTTTCGCGAAGCGTCGCTCGGATAGACGTATTCGTAGGCCCGAAGCGAGGCATCCCCGGTCAGGAATCGGCGTTTGGCTTCTCCGTAACCGGCATCTGCAAGGAAGCCGCGGATCGCGAGCACGCGATGGATACGGTCTGCAGTTTTCTCCGGCGCCGTGATCGCGGCACGGCGGCCGGTACCTTCATGTTCGAGGCGCAGGGAGATGCGCGATACGGGCAACTCACCTTCCGCCATCTCGGGCCATTCGACGATGCAGATGCCGTTTTCAAGCGCTTCGTCGAAGCCGAGCTCCGTCAGTTCCGAAGGGTCGCCGAGCCGGTAGAGATCGAAATGCGAGACGGGAATGCGCAGATCGTAGGATTGCACCAGCGTGAAAGTCGGGCTTGGAACTTCCAGCCCTTCATCATCAGCCATAGTGCGCAGGAAAGCCCGCGCCAGCGAGGATTTTCCGGCGCCGAGATCGCCCGACAGCGCCAAGCAATCACCGGCCTTCAGCGCCAGCGCCAGATCATTGCCGAGGCGGAGGGTTGCTGCCTCGTCTTCCAGGAAAAGCGAGATGACATCGACTTGCGTCATTCGGCAGCGACGGAATGCGGCAGGTTTATGGAGGGGATGCGGCAGGTCACCGTTGTTCCCCTGCCGGGCTCGCTGTCGATGCTGACTTCGCCATTATGCAGGCTGACGAAGCTGTCGACGATCGAGAGGCCAAGCCCGGCGCCGCCACGCTTTCCACTCTTGGCGCCGGTTGCGAAGCGGTCGAAAACGGTTGCGATCATATCGGGCGAAATACCGGGGCCGCGATCCCGCACCGAGAAGACGAAGTCCGTACCTTCCCGACGGCATTCCAGCGCAATCGATGCGCCCTCGGGCGAGAAATTGGCGGCATTGGCCAGAAGCTTCAGCAGGATCTGCTTCAACCGCTGCGGATCGGCAACGATCGAGCCCAGATAGGCGGGCGCGGTGATCTCCAGCGAAACGCCGCTCTCCTGCAGCCTGTCGGCGATCTGCATGGAAACGTCGTCGAGAAGATCGGCGAGATCGATTTCCGCATAGTTCAGCCGCATGATGCCGGCATCGACGGTCGCAAGATCAAGGATGTCGTTGACGAGCGTCAAGAGCACCGAGGACGAGGTGGCGATATGGTCGATATATTCGGCTTGCCGCTCGTTCAGCGGGCCTACGCCCGGCGTGCGCAGCAGATCGGTGAAGCCGATGATGTTCGTCAGCGGCGAGCGCAGCTCATAGGAGACGTGCTGCACGAAGTCATTCTTCAGCTCGTCCGCCTTGCGCAGCGCCTCGTTCTTTTCCGTCAGCGCCCGTTCGGCTCGTACGCTGTCGGTCATGTTGACGAAGGTCAGCATGGTCTGAGCGTTGGGCAGCGGGATGACAGCAAAGTCGAGCACGAGGCCGGACAGCAGTTCGAGCGTTCCCTGGCTGGAACGACGCTCGTCGTCGAAGCTGGTGATCAGTTCCGCAAAGGTCTTCCAGCCGTCGGGCTGGTCATAGGACGGGGCGCAAGCCTCGCCGATGCCGCGGATATGTGTCCCGGGCTTGGCTTCAGCCTCCGTGATGCCCCAGAGCGCCCGGAAGGCCGGGTTGGAGAGGCGGATACGGCCGTCAGGCCCGAAGACGGCAACGCCTTCCGAAAGGTGATCAATCGTCTCGCCCTGTACCTTCACCAGCGTATTATAGCGCGTTTCGAGATCGACCTGCTCGGTCAGGTTCTCGAAGACCCATGTCGCGCCACCCTGCGGATGCGCGGTCGCAAAGACGCGCAGCGTCTGTCCGTTCGGCAGGTGCCAGAGGTCGGATTGCGTATCGAGCGAACGATAGACGGAAAGCGCCGTTTCCTTCCACGATTTCCAGTTCAGCTGGTCCGGCAGTTTCTTGGCTGCACGAAGGCGTTCCAGAAGTTCGCTATTGTCAGGCTTGCTTTCGAGGAACGCGATATCGAGCTCCCAGAGCGACACGAAGGCCTGATTGTAGAATTGCAGCCGGCGGTCGCCGCCGAAAATGGCGACGGGTGTCGCCAGATGATCGAGTGTTTCAGCATGGCTCTTAAGCGTCCGCTCCAGTTCAGCGCGAACCGCTTCGATATCGGAAACATCGACGGCAAGGCCGGCCGAGCCGCTGGGGACCTTTACGTCGACCACATCAAAGAACGTGCGATTGCCGCGCACGACTGTCGAAATCGTGTCGTGGAAAGGCGATTCCGGCGTTGCCGTGGCGTGGATGCGCTCGCGCGCGATCGTCGTCAGGATTTCACGGCCTTCATTGACGGCCTGCTGCGGCGATTGCGCTTCCACGGCATCGCCATAGGCATGGTTCACCCAGGTCAGACGCCCGACGGTATCACGCTGCCAGGCCGGCATATCGATGGCGTCGAGCATGGTTTGAAAGGCGGAGATCGACGTCATCAGCCGATCGCGCTCGATCTTCAGTTCAGCCAGCTCGGCGCGCAGATTGTTGAGCGCCACGAAGCGCACGAAGGCGCGACCGCCGGAAACCCGGCCTTGTGCTTCGATTACCTCGTCTCTGATAGTCTCGATCACCATGTCGAAACTTTCGGCCTGTTCACGGAGACGGCCGACCGCCCGCTCCAGCTCGGAAGCCGATCGCGCCTTCAGCCAGAGACCGAAGGCAAGGAATTCATTGTCCTGTGGAGCGCCGGTTTCCGGCGGAAGCTGACCGAGGAGTTCCGGCCGGGCGACGCCATCCCAGATGACGATGCGCCGGTTCTTGTCGGCAATGAGCGCCTCATATTGGGAGATGCGCTGCTGCGCGTCCGAAAGCGCCGAGCGGATTTCGCGGCTTTCATTTTCGAGATTGCCGCGCTGGCGCACCAGCCAGAGCGTCGAAAGCAGGGCGGCTGAAATGACGCCAATGACGACGGAAAGGCCGACGACTTGCGAGGAGGTGAAAAGATGTGCTGACGCACCAATACCTGGCTGCGCCTGCGCCAGAGCCGGCCAAGCCGGTGCGACGACTGCAGTGCTCGCAGCGCACAGTTTTGCAATACGTGCCAAAGACCAATGCTTTTGCCTTGCAGT
The DNA here is from genome assembly GCF_031455475.1 of Rhizobium sp. 1399. Classification (NCBI taxonomy): domain Bacteria; kingdom Pseudomonadati; phylum Pseudomonadota; class Alphaproteobacteria; order Hyphomicrobiales; family Rhizobiaceae; genus Rhizobium; species Rhizobium sp. 1399. Next base: position 107,895 of record NZ_JAVDSU010000019.1, read on the forward strand.
CACAGGGACTGCGGCAAACCTATATTTTTGGCCTGCCTGAAGCGGACGGTCAGCGGCATATGCGCGACCCTCCACCTGGCTGGGCAGGCTGTGTTTCATTTCCGACATCCTCGGTATGTCTCCGTCCTTTAATGTGCCGCATCACGACAAGACATCCCATTTTCGTGGAAAACGGAGAGCTCCGAAGCCACGAATCAAGTCTCAAAACAATACTTCGGAAGGGAATCGTCGGAAAGAGAGCGCCCAAAAAATAAGCCCCAGCATTTGTCAATGCTGGGGCTACCACATCTTGTGGATATCGAAGACGAAATCAGTATCTGTAGTGGTCGGACTTGAACGGACCCTGCGGCTTCACGCCGATATAGGCAGCCTGCTCTTCGCTGAGCTGGGTAAGCTTTACGCCGAGCTTGTCGAGATGCAGGCGCGCGACCTTCTCGTCGAGGTGCTTCGGCAGGATGTAGACCTTGTTCTCGTACTGGCCGGGCTTGGTGAAGAGCTCGATCTGCGCCAGCGTCTGGTTGGTGAACGAGGCCGACATGACGAAGGACGGATGGCCCGTTGCGTTGCCGAGGTTCAAGAGGCGGCCTTCGGAGAGAAGGATAATGCGGTTGCCCTTCGGGAACTCGATCAGGTCGACCTGCGGCTTGACGTTTGTCCACTTGAGGTTACGCAGCGCGGCAACTTCGATTTCGTTGTCGAAGTGGCCGATATTGCCGACGATCGCCATGTCCTTCATCTGACGCATATGGTCGATGCGGATGACGTCCTTGTTGCCGGTCGTGGTGATGAAGATATCGGCGGAGGAAACGACGTCCTCGAGCAGAACGACTTCATAACCGTCCATGGCGGCCTGCAGGGCGCAGATCGGATCGGCTTCCGTGACCTTGACGCGGGCGCCAGCGCCGGAAAGCGAAGCCGCAGAACCCTTGCCAACATCGCCGTAACCGCAGACGACGGCAACCTTGCCGGCCATCATCACGTCGGTGCCGCGGCGGATGCCGTCAACCAGCGATTCCTTGCAGCCGTACTTGTTGTCGAACTTCGACTTGGTGACGGAATCGTTGACGTTGATCGCGGGGAAAGGCAGGAGGCCCTTCTGGCTGAGCTGGTAAAGACGGTTGACGCCTGTCGTGGTTTCTTCAGTGACACCCTTGATTGCTTCACGCTGCTTGGTGAACCAGCCGGGCGAAGCGGTAAGGCGCTTCTTGATCTGCGCGAAGAGGATTTCCTCTTCTTCGGAATGCGGGTTGGAGAGAACGTCCTCACCGGCTTCGGCGCGAGCGCCGAGAAGGATGTACATGGTGGCATCGCCGCCATCATCGAGGATCATGTTGGAGAAGCCGCCATCGGCCCACTGGAAAATCTTGTCGGTGTAAACCCAATAATCCTCAAGAGACTCGCCCTTGATTGCGAAGACCGGAACGCCGGAAGCGGCGATCGCTGCAGCGGCATGGTCCTGCGTTGAGAAGATGTTGCACGAAGCCCAGCGGACTTCGGCGCCGAGCGCGACCAGCGTCTCGATGAGGACAGCCGTCTGGATCGTCATGTGCAGCGAGCCGGTAATGCGCGCGCCCTTCAGCGGCTTGGATTCACCGAATTCGGCGCGGCAGGACATGAGGCCGGGCATTTCGGTTTCGGCGATGGTGATTTCCTTGCGGCCGAAATCTGCAAGACCGATATCGGCGACAACATAATCTTTTTCAGTGCTCATAGGGCTCTCCAGGCTGAAAACGTCTCAAAAACATCGCAAGGACGCGACGATGACCGCAACGGATCGAACACGTGCGGAATGCACGTCATGCTCGCCGTTTAGCAGGCTTCAGCCGGGAAGGCAACGGGGATATAAAGAAGTCTTTATATCTTTATATGGCGCTGAAGATCAGATTTCTTCGCCGAACTTGTTCTGGATGAGCTGATCGAGGGCATTCAGTGCTTCGGCAGCCTGGTTGCCGGTCGCCGAGACGATGACGCTGGAGCCGGGGCTTGCTGCAAGCATCATAAGGCCCATGATGGAGGTTCCCCCAACCGTCATGCCGTCTTTGGAAACGGTGATCGTTGCATCGAAGGCATCGACCGTCTGGACGAATTTTGCCGAAGCGCGCGCATGCAGGCCGCGCTTGTTGATAATAAGGAGTTCCCGGGAGAGCGGTGTCATGGAGGCTTCTTACTTTCCGCTCAGGACCCGGCTCGCAACGTTGATGTACTTGCGGCCTGCCTCCGAAGCCTCGGCAAGCGCCTTTTCCATGTTGTTCTCGCCGCGTACGCCGGCGAGCTTGATCAGCATCGGCAGGTTGACGCCGGCGATGACTTCGGTGTGGCCGCTGCTCATCACCGAGATTGCGAGATTGGAAGGGGTACCGCCGAACATGTCGGTGAGAATGACGACGCCATGGCCGTCGTCTGCGCCGGAAACGGCTTCGAGAATGTCCTGTCGTCTTTGGTCCATATCGTCTTCCGGTCCGATACAGACCGTTTCGATGAATTTCTGAGGACCGACGACGTGCTCTACGGCATGACGAAACTCTTCAGCCAGCTTGCCATGAGTGACAAGCACAAGTCCGATCATGATATTACTGCTCCCATGGCATACGCAAACCGTGGCCCCAATATCGCAACGCAGCAATTACGTCCACCGGTGGGGGCACATCTTGGCGATCAAAAGCCGAAGTGCAAGATAAAAATATAAATGTATAGGCCGTATCGGGCCGTTCGGAAGGCCTCAACTTCCTATTTCGGGCGCTTTTGCCATCAACACGGCAAGAGGCAGCGGAAGATTGGGCAGCAATCGCAGTACAGGCAGCTCGAAACGCCCGGCAAGAACGATGGTTTCTCCTTCCGCGGGGAGCCGGTTTTCTCCCGTGGCGCTGGCCGGCAGGACTGCAAAATGCATCGCTGCCTGGGCGATATGATCGTGCTTTACGATCCCGGTGCCGCGCAATTCGATGAGCCCAGCAATGGCGGGCGGACAGGCGGCGGTGATTGCTCCATCCTGTTTCGAAAGAAGTACCTGATCATCAGCCACGAGAACAGAAAAAACACCCTGCCGCCGCGCCTCTACCATGCAGGTAAAAGCGGTCATCGACTTGCCCCAGCCTGAGGGGCCGGTGAACAGCAGGCCGGTCTTTCCGATGACGATTGCGGTGGCGTGGATGTTGATCATGCCGCGGCATCGGCCGGAAGGGCAAGGATAAAGCGAGCGCCGAGCAGCTTGCCACTCTCGTCGTCGACAATGTTTTCGGCCCGCAATGAACCGCCATGCGCCTCGGCGATCTGCCGGCTGATCGAAAGCCCGAGGCCGGAATTCTGGCCGAAGCCTTCGGATTCCGGCCGGTCGGTATAAAAGCGTTCGAAAATGCGGTCGATATTCTCTGCCTGGATGCCCGGACCGTTGTCTTCGATATAGACGACGCAACGGGAACGGGTACGGACCAGACGCACAGTGATCTTGCCGTTCTCCTCCGGCACGAAGGAGCGGGCATTTTCAATCAGGTTGGTGATGATCTGGCCGATACGCAGGTCATGTCCCTTGACGACAAAGCGCGTCTTGACGTTCGGCTTGCGATCGACGGTATAGTCGATCTCGACCTTCTTCTTGGTGCTGCGGATCTGGCGCGATACGTCGATGAGGTCGCGCAGAAATACTTCCAGATCGACAGATCCGGCATCGACGCGCGCAAGCTCGGCATCGAGGCGGGATGCATCGGAGATATCGCTGATCAGACGGTCGAGACGGCGGACATCGTGCTGGATGACATCCATCAGCCGCTTCTTGGAATCGTCGGATTTGGCGAGCGGCAGTGTTTCGACGGCGCTGCGCAGCGAGGTCAGCGGGTTCTTCAGCTCATGGCTGACATCGGCCGCAAAGCTCTCGATCGCATCGATCCGATCGTAGAGAGCCGTCGTCATTTCGCGCAGTGCTATGGAAAGGTTGCCGATTTCGTCCTGGCGCGCCGAAAAGTCTGGAATTTCCTCTCGTTCCTTGGCGCCGCGGCGCACCCGGATGGCCGCCGCCGAAAGCCGGCGCAGCGGATTGGCGATGGTCGAGGAAAGCACGAGCGCCATCAGCACGTTGACGAGCGTCGCAACGCCGAAGACGCGCATGATGGCGAGACGCTCGGCATGCACGATATTGTCGATATCGCCGGCCTGCGTCGATAGCAGCAGCACGCCAAGCACGGCCCGGAAGCGCTGGATCGGAACGGCAACCGAAACGATGAGCTCGCCCTTTTCCGTCGTACGCACGACTGCGCCGCGTACACCCGTCAGCGCGTTCATCACCTCGGGATAGATCGAGCCGTCGCCACCAGGCGCTTCCTTGTAGACCGGAAGGTTGCCCGGCTGCAGTGCTTTGTTGAAGAGCGCTGTGAGCCATTCGCTCCAGGTCTGTTTTTCTTCTTCCACCGGCGGCAGGTCGAAACGCAGAACCTGGCCACGCGAATAGAGATGCCGGGAATCGAGCAGCAGATTGGCATCGGCATCGAAGATGCGGGCGCGGGTGCGGGTAGGCGAGATCAGCCGCCGAAGAACCGGTGCCACCTTTTCCGGATCGATCGGGAATTCGAGATCCTCGTCATTCGGAACAGGCGTAATGCTCTGGCCGGCCTGCAGTTCGAGCAGCTTCTGCGGATCGATGGTGATCGAGTTCGTGTCGACGGAGGCCGAGGCCGAAACCGCGCCGGCGATGATTTCACCCTGTGTCAGTAGGCTCTCGACGCGCGCGTCGATCAGGCCTTCGCGGAACTGGTTGAGGTAGAGAATGCCACCGACGAGGACGAGCAGGGCCGCAAGGTTGAAGAAGACGATACGGCGCGTCAGGCTCGAAAAGACGGCATTGCCGAAGATGCGGCGGATCAGGGTGAAGGGATGCGACCAACGCCGGCCTCTGACGCGTCGAGTGCTCACGCCCTCCGCATCATCCAGATCCCTTTCCTGCACCAACTGTGCCAATGACAGGCCCTTTCGGAGGGCGGGGCCAGCTTGACCGGCCCGCCGCCCTCAATCGTCTCTTGCCGCGCCTCGAGGCGTCAGGCTGCTTCGCGGAAGCGGTAACCCACACCGTAAAGCGTTTCAATCATATCAAAGTCTGTATCGACCATTTTGAACTTCTTGCGCAGCCGCTTGATGTGGCTGTCGATGGTGCGGTCATCAACATACACCTGTTCGTCATAGGCGGCATCCATCAGGGCGTCGCGACTTTTCACCACACCTGGGCGCTGTGCCAGCGAATGCAGGATCAGGAATTCGGTGACCGTGAGGGTGACTGCCTCACCCTTCCAGGTGCAGGTGTGACGTTCCTGGTCCATGACCAGCTGGCCGCGCTCGAGTGAACGGGCCTGCTGAACTGCACCCGCCTTGGGCGCGCCGGCTGTGGCAACGCCGCCGGCGGCAGCTGCCTCGCGGCTCGAGGCGCGGCGCAGCACAGCGCGCACGCGCTCAACCAGCAGACGCTGGGAGAAAGGCTTGGTGATGAAATCGTCGGCGCCCATCTTCAAGCCGAAGAGCTCGTCGATCTCCTCATCCTTGGAAGTTAGGAAGATGACCGGAATGTCCGACTTCTGGCGAAGCCGGCGAAGCAGCTCCATGCCATCCATGCGCGGCATCTTGATATCGAAGATCGCCAGCTGTGGCGGACGCGCGAGCAGTCCATCCAGCGCGGAAGCGCCGTCCGTGTAGGTCTCGACCTTATATCCTTCTGCTTCCAGTGCAATCGACACGGAAGTGAGGATGTTGCGGTCGTCGTCAACGAGCGCGATTGTCGGCATGGTGTTGGTCTCCGTCATCAGTGCGCAATCTCCCGGATTGGTCGTCCCCAGGCGGTCTTCGTGACCGGTTGCGCTTATGGAGGATAAAGGTGGAACAAATTGTGGCAAAGATAAAGGGGTAGATTGCCTACCCGTATAAGCGGCAATCGGAAGTGGTGCGACAAGTTGTTTCAACAGGCGGTCTTCAAACGATTTAAAATGGATTTCTAGAATTTAAATCGATTAAATATTTGATATCATTGTCTTTTCTAGGATTAAGGCTATTGCCATTTAAAATTTCTCCTCTTATTTTCGCACTGATTTTAACGGCCAAGGCGCCTCAGCGAAGGGAAAAGCTATGGAGATGTTCGGAGTTCATAACCAGGCAATCGAGCTGGCGACGATCGGTTTCAGCGACGTACGGAGCGTACGTTACAACCTCTCCGCCGCTCTTCTCTATGAGGAATCGATTCGCCGGGGAGAGGCCGAACTGACAGCCCAAGGCGCCCTTCGCGCGACCACCGGCCAGCACACGGGCCGCTCGCCGCGCGACAAGTTCGTCGTCCGCGATGAAAACACCGATGGCCAGATCTGGTGGGACAATAACAAGCCGATGTCGCCGGAGCATTTCGCCCTGCTGCACAAGGACATGCTCGCTCACGCCGCCGGCAAGGACCTCTTCGTGCAGGATCTTATCGGCGGTGCCGATGCCGAGCAGGCGCTGCCGACCCGCGTTGTAACCGAATTCGCCTGGCACTCGCTCTTCATCCGCAACCTGCTGATCCGCCCGAAGACCGATGCGCTCGCAGGCTTCGCACCGAAGCTGACGATCATCGACCTGCCGAGCTTCAAGGCCGATCCGGAGCGTTATGGCTGCCGTACCGAAACGGTGATCGCCTGCGATCTGACGAATGGCATCGTGCTGATCGCGGGCACCTCCTATGCCGGCGAGATGAAGAAATCGGTCTTCACCGTGCTGAACTACCTGCTGCCCGCCAAGGGCGTCATGCCGATGCACTGCTCGGCCAATGTCGGCCCCGCCGGTGATGCCGCTGTCTTCTTCGGCCTTTCGGGCACCGGCAAGACGACGCTTTCGGCCGATCCGGCCCGCACATTGATCGGCGATGACGAGCACGGCTGGGGCGAAAGCGGCATCTTCAATTTCGAAGGTGGCTGCTACGCCAAAACCATTCGCCTCTCGGCAGAGGCCGAGCCGGAAATCTATGCCACCACCCAGCGCTTCGGCACAGTGCTTGAAAACGTCGTTCTCAACGAAAGCCGCGAGCCGGATTTCGATGATGCGTCGCTGACCGAAAACACGCGCTGCGCCTATCCGATGGATTTCATTCCGAATGCATCGGAAACCGGTCTTGCGGGTCATCCGAAAACCATCATCATGCTGGCGGCTGATGCCTTCGGCGTCATGCCGCCGATCGCCAAGCTGACGCCGGATCAGGCTATGTACCACTTCCTCTCCGGCTATACCGCCAAGGTGGCCGGCACGGAAAAGGGCGTGGTGGAACCGGAGGCGACCTTCTCGACCTGCTTCGGCGCACCGTTCATGCCGCGTCATCCGGCCGAATACGGCAATCTGCTAAAGGAACTCATCGGCCGCCACGGCGTGGAATGCTGGCTCGTCAACACCGGCTGGACCGGCGGCGCTTACGGCATCGGCAAACGCATGCCGATCAAGGCAACCCGTGCACTGTTGACGGCGGCCCTTTCGGGCGAACTCGCCAAGGCCGAACTCCGCGCCGATCCGAATTTCGGCTTTGCGGTCCCGGTTGCAGTCGAAGGCGTCGACACCGGCATCCTTGATCCGCGTTCGACCTGGGCCGACAAGCCGGCCTATGACGCGCAGGCCGAAAAGCTGGTCTCCATGTTCATCGCCAACTTCGCCAAGTTCGAAGATCATGTCGACGGCAGCGTGCGCGATGCAGCACCCGGCATCAAGGTCGCTGCCGAATAATTCACCAATAAACTCTTGGCGATTCACGTGAAACCCGGCGTTCCCAGCGCCGGGTTTTCGTCGCCCTTGCGCTGGATTTCACCCGCTTTCAATTCGCAGCCATTATGCGCTAGAAGGCGGTATGGCCAGCGACGCGCTCTATATCAACGACAGGATTACCATCGCCGGATGGGAGCTGACGGAACAGTTCGTTCTGGCGGGCGGTCCGGGCGGTCAGAACGTCAACAAGGTGTCGACCGCCGTCCAACTCTTCTTCAACATCCCGAACTCGCCCTCGCTCAACGAGCGGGTCAAGGCCAATGCGATCAAGCTTGCCGGCAGGCGCATGTCGAAGGACGGCGTATTGATGATCGAGGCAAGCCGGTTCCGCAGCCAGGACCGCAACCGCGAGGATGCGCGCGAGCGGCTGAAGGAGCTGGTCCTGGAGGCCGCCAAGCCGCCACCGCCGCCGCGTAAGAAGACAAAGCCGACCAAGGGCTCGATTGAACGGCGGCTGAAGGAAAAATCCGGCCGTTCAGAAGTCAAGAAGATGCGCGGCCGGCCGGGCGGCGGAGAATGATATGCCGGAACTCCTAAGCGGCGTCCGCCATCTTCCCGAATATCTGGATCGCGCCCGTCAGGAAGCGCTAGTGGGCATTATCAGGGCTATCGTCGCTGAAGCGCCACTCTACGTGCCGGTCATGCCCGGCACCGGCAAACCTATGTCGGTCCGGATGACCAATTGCGGCTCGCTCGGCTGGGTGACCGACAAGGAACGCGGCTACCGCTACCAGCCGATGCATCCGGCGACCGGCAGGCCATGGCCGTCAATCCCTTCGGAATTGCTGGAAATCTGGAATGATCTTTCGGGCTATGACAAGCCGCCCGAAGCTTGCCTCGTCAATTTCTACTCTGATGAAGCGCGCATGGGCCTGCATCAGGATAAGGACGAGAACGACTTGAAAGCGCCAGTCGTCTCGATTTCGCTCGGCAATGCCTGCTTGTTTCGCGTGGGTGGAGTGAACCGTAACGACAAGACCATGTCGTTCAAGTTGTCGAGCGGCGATCTCGTCATTCTCGGCGGGGAGGGGCGGCTCTGCTTCCACGGCGTGGACCGCATCTACCCGGCCACCTCCACGCTTCTGAAGAACGGCGGCCGCATCAACCTAACGCTCCGCCGCGTTAATCCCTAACCCACCAAAATCCTAGAGCTTGCGCAGTGCTACCTGCTCGATCAGATGATCCTTGCCCTTGCGCAGGATGAGATCGGCGCGCGGCCGTGTCGGCAGGATGTTCTGGCGCAGGTTCTTGAGGTTAATGTTCGCCCAGAGGTCCTCTGCGATCGCGATCGCTTCCTCATCGCTGATCGATGCGTAACGGTGGAAGTAGGAATTCGGATCCCGGAAGGCCGTTTCCCTGAGCCGCATGAAGCGCGTCACATACCAGTTGTGGATCTGGGTTTCCTCGGCGTCGATATAGATCGAGAAGTCGAAGAAGTCGGACACCATCGGGACGATCTTGCCGTCAGCTGGCAGATCGCGCGATTGCAGAACATTGATGCCCTCGAAGATCAGGATGTCAGGCCGGTCGACGATCTTATATTCGTCCGGCAGCACGTCATAGACGAGGTGCGAATAGGAGGGCGCCTTCACATCCGGCAGGCCAGCCTTGATCGCTGACAGGAAACGCAGGATCGCGCCCGTGTCGTAGCTTTCCGGAAAACCCTTGCGCTGCATCAGGTTCTCGCGCTTCAGCACGGCATTGGGATAAAGGAAACCGTCCGTGGTGACGAGATCGACCTTGGGGCTCGAAGGCCACCGGCCGAGCAACTCTTTCAGGATACGCGCCGTCGTGGATTTTCCGACAGCCACCGAACCGGCAATGCCGATCACGAATGGCGTCTTTGTCACGTCCGACAGGCTGAGGAAACGGTTGCGCTGCTCGAACAGCAGCTGCGAGGATTCCACATGCGCCGAAAGCAGGCGTGAGAGCGAAAGGTAGATGCGCCTGACTTCGTCGAGGTCGATCGGGTCGCCCATGGAGCGGAGCCGTTTGACCTCATCGGCCGTCAGCGTCATCGGCGTGTCGGCACGAAACTTCGCCCACTGTTTCGATGTGAAGAAGTGATAGGGGGAAAAGGATGCACTCTGGAAGTGATCCAGCTTTTCCGCCACTCCGATAATCTGTGTCGCGATGCTCATGAATTCTGCCGGCTGGCCTTTTCCTTGAGGCCGGATTGCGCAGTCCTTCGCGCAAGTTCGGTCATGACATTCTCTAGCGGTATTTCAGCAATCTTCAATACGACCATTAGGTGATAGAGAACGTCGGCTGCTTCATAGGTGAGGTTATCGCGGTCGTTGGTGACGGCCGCCATGACAGCTTCGATCGCTTCCTCGCCGAGTTTCTTGGCTGCTTTCTGCTGCCCGCTGGCCACCAGCTTGGCGGTCCAGGATTCGTCCGGAGAGGCCCTCGCCCGTTCTTCGACGATCCGCTCAAGGTCGGAAAGGGAAAATCCGCTCATGATACTGCTTTCAAACTCAGTCGAGGCGCATCGCGATGCCGCGCTCAGACATATAGTGTTTTGCTTCGCCGACGGAATAGGTGCCGAAATGGAAGATTGACGCGGCAAGCACCGCATTGGCATGGCCTTCCTTCACACCGGCCACTAGGTCATCGAGATCGCCCACACCGCCCGACGCAATGACGGGCACACGGACGGAATCGGCAATCGCCCGCGTCAGTTCCAGATCGTAGCCGATCTTCGTGCCGTCGCGGTCCATGGAGGTGACGAGCAGTTCGCCAGCACCGCGGGCGACCATCTTCTGGGCGAATTCCACCGCATCGATGCCGGTCGCGTTGCGGCCGCCATGTGTATAGATTTCCCAGGCGCTGAGATTGTCGCCGCCGACTTTTTGCGTCAGCCGGCGCTTGGCATCGATCGACACGACGATGCACTGGTCGCCGAATTTGTCAGCCGCTTCGGCGACAAAATCCGGATTGTTGACCGCAGCCGAATTGATCGAGACCTTGTCGGCACCGCAAAGCAGCAGCTTGCGGATATCGGCAATGGTCCGCACGCCGCCGCCGACGGTGAGCGGCATGAAGCACTGCTCGGCCGTGCGTGCGACGACATCGAAGATCGTCTCGCGATTGTCCGAGGAGGCGGTGATGTCGAGGAAGCACAACTCGTCGGCACCGGCCGCATCATAGGCTTTCGCCGCCTCGACGGGATCGCCGGCATCGACCAGATTGAGGAAATTGACGCCCTTGACGACACGGCCGTCCTTGACGTCGAGGCAGGGGATCACGCGGGCTTTCAGGGTCATTATGCGGTCTCCTTTGCCCGTGCGGCCTTGATGAGATCGAGCGCCTCCTTGGGGTCGATCCGTCCATCATAAAGGGCTCGGCCGGAGATGGCGCCTTCAAGCTTGCGGGCGTCCGGCTGCAGCATGCGCTTGATGTCTTCGATCGAGGCGAGTCCACCAGATGCGATGACCGGGATGGAAACAGCGTCCGCCAGCTCCAGTGTCGATGCCCAGTTGATGCCGGTCAGGATGCCATCGCGATCGATATCAGTATAAATGATCGCGGCAACGCCGGCGCCTTCGAATTTCTTCGCAAGCTCGATAATGCCGAGTTCGGATGCTTCCGCCCAGCCTTCGACAGCCACCTTGCCACCCTTGGCGTCGATGCCGACGGCGACACGGCCCGGAAATGCCTTGCAGGCTTCGATGACGAGCGCCGGGTCACGTACCGCAATTGTACCGAGGATCACGCGACGCAGCCCGCGCGACAGCCAATTCTCGATATGCTCGAGCGTGCGGATGCCGCCGCCAAGCTGAACCGGATTTTTCGTGGCCTTGAGGATTGCCTCAACGGCGTCACCATTAGCCGAATGTCCTGCAAAGGCGCCGTCGAGATCGACCACGTGCAGCCATTCAAAACCCTGCTCTTCGAAGGATTTCGCTTGAGCGGCCGGATCGGTGTTGTAGACCGTTGCCTGTTGCATGTCGCCGAGCTTCAGGCGAACGCATTGTCCACCCTTCAGGTCGATCGCGGGAAAAAGGATCATTCGTCTCAAGTCCGTAGCGTCGTGGGCACCATCAGTGCATTCCACGCATCTACGATATCCGAACGAAAAAAGACAGCGGCAATGGCGACCGCGGCAAAAAGCACGATCAGCAGCAGGGTCACGGTGAAGGCCACCCGGACCTGGCGCCAGAAGCCGGTGCGCTTCTTCACCGACTTTTCAATATCCCGCGCCTGCCGCAGCGCCTCGCTGTTGGTGGCCATGAGCTGGATCTGCGGCTCCATGGCTTCGACATAGGTATCGGCATAGCTCGAAAGGATCTGCGAAGCGCGGTCGCGCAGCGTGCTGCGCAGATCGGCGGAGAGGTAGTTGCTTGTCACCGCCGCGATTTCCACCTCATTGGGTGAGCGGCCGGCATTGCGCTTGCGATGGCTGACAATGAAATCGCGCTTCTGGCGCTCGTAAAGTGCATAGGCAAGCAGGCCGATCAGATCATCCTCGCTTTCGATGTAGAATTCCAGCACCGCTTCGGCGAGATCGCCGGCGCTTATCTCGCCTGATCGCAACCGTGAATTCTCGTTTCCTGGAAAGGTCTCCTGCATCAGCCGCCGAGCCTCTCTTTGAGCGCTTTGGCCGCGTTCGCGAGTGCTTTGTGATGCAGAGCCTCATCCACCTGGCGGATGATCGCCCCACCGGGCAGCCTGATATCGACAAAAGGCGGTTGCCCCTCTCTGGAGGGCCGCAACCTATAGAATATCTTGCCTGATTTCCGCGAAGCCGGCATCGAGCGCGCTCCTGTAACTGCCCTTTCAATTACAGGAGAAATAAGGCGCGCGTATTAAAAGCCAGCCCTTACGGCGCCCAGCGCAGGAAATTCGCGATAAGCGCCAGCCCAAGCTTCTGGCTTTTTTCTGGGTGGAACTGGGAACCGGCCATATTGTCCCGGCCGACAAAGGCCGTCATCGGCCCGCCATAGTCGGTGGTGGCAATGACGTCGCCGGCATTTTCGGCGGCGAGATGGTAGGAGTGCACGAAATAGGCGTGCAGGCCATCTGGCCCGGTCGGGATGCCGTCGAAAAGCGGATGTTCTTGCTTCAGGTCGAGCGTGTTCCAGCCGATCTGCGGGATCTTCAGCTCCGGATCAGCAGGCGTCATCTCCACGACATCGCCTGGAATCCAGCCGAAGCCTCGGGTCGTCGTCTTCTCAAGACCGCGTGAGGACATGAGTTGCATGCCGACGCAAATGCCGAGGAAGGGACGCGCCTTCCGCTCGACGCCTTCGAGCAGAGCTTCCGTCATGCCGGGCACGGCATCGAGCCCGCGACGGCAATCGGCATAGGCGCCGACGCCCGGCAGCACGATACGGTCGGCAGCGGCAACGATCTCCGCCTTGTCCGTCAGATTGATCTCCGCCTCGATGCCGGCTTCACGGGCTGCGCGCTCGAAAGCCTTGGTGGCCGAGCGCAGATTGCCAGAGCCGTAATCGATAATTGCGACGCGCATTATTTGCGTCCTCCATCAAAACCGAAGAGACCGAGGGAAGTGGAATGGCTCTGCCGCGCCTGCGGGCCGGAAGCCTGGTTCCATTCGGGCGCTTTCAGAGCGGCGCCGGTCTCGATATTGGAAAAATAGATCTCTTCCGCAAGGTCGATTGAGGAAGCGCCAATCGCGGCCTCCTCGCGCCAGCCTCGGGAGGCGAGATTGCGAATGCGGAAATTCTGTCCTTCGAAGCCGACGAACAGGTTGACCGCGAAGGCGAGGGCCATGCCCGCCGGTCCAAAGCCCGATTGCTCTGCCAACACGCTGCCGATCGCCTGTAGTGCGAAGGCGACGATCGCATGAAGCCAGAGGCGATGCGCAAGCAGCCAGATCCAGGGAAAGAGGAAGGCAAGCCACGAGAAACCATCGCGGACCGTGCGTGTGTCCTCGCGCTGACCATCGGGCGGAACAAGAAAAACGTAGCTGGATGCCATCTGACGCTCCCTGCTGGGGCTCAGACGAGCGTGCCCTTCGTCGAGGGAACACGGCCCGCCTGTCTCGGATCGATCTCTGTCGCCGTACGCAAGACGCGGGCAACGGCCTTGAAGCATGTCTCTGCAATATGGTGGTTGTTGGCACCATAGTGGTTGAGAATATGCAGGGTGATCCCGGCATTTTGCGCAAGCGCATGGAAGAACTCGCGCACGAGTTCGGTATCGAAAGTACCGATTTTCGGCGCGCCGAACGAGACGTTCCAGACGAGGAAGGGACGGCCGGAGAGATCGACTGCCGCCTTCGTCATCGTCTCGTCCATGGCGAGATCGATCGAGGCGTAACGCGTGATGCCGCGGCGGTCGCCGAGCGCCTTCGAAATCGCCTGGCCGATTGCGATGCCGGTATCCTCGACCGTGTGATGGTCGTCGATATGCAGATCACCCTTGGCCTCGATTTCCATGTCGATCAGCGAATGTCGCGAAAGCTGTTCCAGCATATGGTCGAAGAAGCCGACGCCCGTCGAAATCGTCGATTTGCCGGTGCCGTCGAGATTGACGGAAACGGAAATGGAGGTCTCGTTGGTCTTGCGGGAAACGCTACCCGTGCGGCTTGCTGCGGTCTCGGCCATATGGCTTTCTCCTTGAAATCAAGGTGGTTCCTTATCAGGCGCATTGCGAAATATCCAGAAGCGCGAGGGCAGAAAAGGCAGGCCATTTGCAATCGCGGCGGACCCTCTTACATAGGGTTGGACAGGGCCGATGTTCGGCCCGCTGTAACCGCCCGCGAGTTGGGGCAACAGGTGTTTGATGACGACAATTATTACAGTTCGAAAAGGCGGCAAGGTCGTGGTGGCCGGCGATGGCCAGGTCAGCCTCGGCCAGACCGTCATGAAGGGCAATGCCCGCAAGGTCCGCCGCATCGGCAAGGGCGAAGTGATCGCCGGTTTCGCTGGTGCGACGGCCGACGCCTTCACGCTTCTGGAAAGGCTCGAGAAGAAACTGGAGCAATATCCGGGTCAGCTGATGCGCGCCGCCGTCGAGCTCGCCAAGGACTGGCGTACTGACCGTTACTTGCGCAATCTCGAAGCCATGATGCTTGTCGCCGACAAGTCGGTGACGCTTGCCATTACCGGTAATGGCGATGTGCTGGAACCTGAGCATGGCGTTATGGCCATCGGTTCGGGTGGTAATTTCGCGCTTGCCGCGGCTCTCGCGCTGGCCGACACAGACAAGTCCGCCGAAGAGATTGCCCGCCGCTCGCTCGATATTGCTGCCGACATCTGCGTGTATACGAACCACAACGTCATCGTGGAAACGCTGGATGTCGAAGGCTGACAGCGTACCCCGATATACATTCCGCGATGTCACCGACGGAGATTTCCCGCTTCTGGTGCGCTGGCTCGGTGAGCCGCATATTGCGGAATGGTGGCGCGCTGTCGACAAGGAGCTTGCTTCGATCAGGGAGTCTATGACGAGCGTGGAAACACGGCCGATGATCGTGGAGCTGGATGGAGCGCCGATTGCGTATCTCCAGAGTTACGATCCGCATCTTGAAGAGGGCCATCCTTATCAGGATCAGCCGAAAGGCACGCTTGGACTGGATATTTCGATCGGCGATGCGGATTTGCTGGGCAAGGGTCATGGCAGCACGATTGTCAGGCAGATGGCTGCCGAACTTTTCGCTGCCGGCGCGACGCGGATCGTGATCGATCCCGACCCGGCGAATGCAAGAGCGATCCGTGCTTACGAAAAGGCAGGCTTCCGGCATTTCGACACGAGAACATCCATATATGGTCCAGCCCATTTCATGGTTATGGACCCACCCGAAGAAACGGATCTGATATGACTACTTTTTCTCCCCGCGAGATCGTTTCCGAGCTCGACCGCTATATTATCGGCCAACATGAGGCCAAGCGCGCCGTGGCGATCGCGCTCCGTAACCGCTGGCGCCGTCATCAGCTCGATCCGAGCCTGCGCGATGAAGTCATGCCGAAGAATATCCTGATGATCGGCCCGACCGGCGTCGGCAAGACGGAAATCTCCCGTCGCCTCGCCAAGCTCGCCGGAGCGCCTTTCATCAAGGTCGAAGCCACGAAGTTCACCGAGGTCGGTTATGTCGGCCGCGATGTCGAGCAGATCATTCGCGATCTCGTCGAAGTCGGCATCGGCCTGGTGCGTGAAAAGAAGCGCGCCGAGGTTCAGGCCAAGGCCCATATGAGCGCCGAGGAGCGCGTTCTCGATGCGCTGGTCGGTGCGACGGCCTCGCCCGCGACCCGTGAAAGCTTCCGCAAGAAGCTGCGCAATGGCGAACTCGACGATAAGGAAATCGATATCGAAGTGGCCGATACCGGCTCCGGCATGGGCGGCTTCGATATCCCCGGCATGCCGGGCGCCAATATCGGTGTGCTGAACCTGTCGGAAATGTTCGGCAAGGCGATGGGCGGCCGCACCAAGAAGGTGCGCACCACGGTGAAGGCCTCCTACACAGACCTGGTCCGCGACGAGTCCGATAAACTTATCGACAACGAAGTCATCCAGCGCGAAGCTGTGCGCTCGGTTGAAAATGACGGCATTGTCTTCCTCGACGAAATCGACAAGATCGCGGCCCGCGATGGCGGTGTTGGCGCCGGCGTTTCCCGCGAAGGCGTCCAGCGCGACCTGCTGCCGCTCGTCGAAGGCACGACGGTTTCCACCAAATACGGCCCGGTGAAGACGGATCACATCCTCTTCATCGCCTCCGGCGCCTTCCATGTTTCCAAGCCGTCGGATCTGCTGCCGGAATTGCAGGGCCGCTTGCCGATCCGCGTCGAGCTTCGTCCGCTGAACAAGGAAGACTTCCGCCGCATCTTGACGGAAACCGAGGCAAGCCTCATTCGCCAGTACAAGGCGCTGATGGAAACCGAAAGCCTGACGCTCGATTTCACCGATGACGCGATCGATGCCCTCGCCGATGTCGCCGTCCATCTGAACTCCTCCGTCGAAAATATCGGCGCGCGCCGCCTGCAGACGGTCATGGAGCGGGTGCTGGACGACATCTCCTATAACGCACCGGACCGCGCCGGCACGGATGTGAAGATCGATGCCGCTTACGTACGCGAGCATGTCGGCGATCTCGCGCAGAATACCGACCTGTCGCGCTTCATCCTGTGATCGGGAAACGTCGTTTCCTGTCTTTGCGCAGGTAATGCAAAAACTTTGACGATCTGAACTCTCGACAGCAGGCCTTTTACTTTTTAGTGAAAGGCCTGCTTTGTTTTTTGTACGGCTTTATTCGGACAAGATTCTGGTCCAGTCAGCCGCCACGAAGACGACAGGGAAAGACGGGAAAGCAGATCGTGCGACGCCTTTTGACAAGCCTTGTGATTGCCATGACCATTGCGGGCTCGGTTCCTGCGCTCGCGGCGCAGGCTGTTCCGCCGGGCAACCGTCATGCCGAGCAGCCGGATATTCCAGGCGCTTCGGTCCGCCGCACCAAGGGCACCAAGACGACCTTCGATATCAAATATGAGAAGGTGTACGACCTCCTGTCGACCGATCACGAGCTCCTGGGCAAGATCAAGAAGGTCTCAAACGCTTACGGCATCAATCCCATTCATGTGATAGGCGCGATCGTCGGCGAACATACTTATAATGTCGATGCCTATGACCGCCTGCAGGCCTACTATGTGAAGGCCGCTTCCTATGCCGGTGAGAGCTTCCGCTTTGCCTATGATGGCGAGAGCGTCGACGATTTCGTCGACCGGCCGCAATTTGCCGCCTGCAACAGCAAAAGCGATTCTTACACACTCTGGACCTGCCGCGAGGATGTCTGGGAAAGCGATTTCCGTGGAAAGACCGTTGGTGGCAAGAGCTTCCCGAACAACCGCTTCAGCGCCGTCTTCTTTCAGCCCTTCTATGCAGGCCAGACCTTCGGCCTTGGCCAGGTCAACCCGCTGACGGCGTTGATGCTGTCTGATCTCGTATCCCGCGTTTCCGGTTATCCGAGGCTGAACGAGAAGAATGCCGGTTCGGTCTACAAGGCAATCATGGACCCAGACATCTCACTCGCCTTCGTCGCCGCCTCGATCCGCAGATCGATCGATGACTACAAGGAGATCGCCGGTATGGATATCTCCGGCAATCCGGGAGTGACAGCCACACTTTATAATGTCGGCAATTCCCGCCAGCGCGCCGCAGCGCTTGCCGCCAAGAATCGCTCCTCCGGCGCGACGGTCTGGCCGGAAGAGAATTATTATGGCTGGCTGATCAACGACAAACTGGACGAGCTCAAGGGCCTGCTCTAACCTTCAGGCCTGCCGGGAAGACGATTTTTCCCGTGAAAGGCTTTGCTCATGGACATGCGTCCGGACCCCTTCGTTCCGCCGGCACCGCTGCCGCGCACCGTGCCGCCGTCTCGGCTGGAGATCATCAGGACGATTTTCCGCAATCCGCTCGAGCTCTGGGGCGAGCCGTCCTATACGCTGCCCTGGATCCGCACCAATTTCTTCGGCCAGAGGACGTTGATCGTCAACGATCCCGGCCTCATCAAACATGTGCTGGTCGACAATGCCAACAATTACCGCATGTCCGATGTCCGGCAGCTTGTGCTGCGTCCGATCCTTCGCGACGGACTTCTGACTGCGGAAGGCCCTGTCTGGAAACGCTCGCGCAAGGCTATCGCCCCTGTCTTCACCCCGCGGCATGCACGCGGCTTTGCCAGCCAGATGCTGCGCCAGTCGGAAGACTACGCCCGCAAATATGCCGATGTCGGCGAGGCCGGCGCAATTTTTGATATCAGCACCGACATGACGGAACTGACCTTCGCCGTTCTTGCAGATACGTTGTTTTCCGGTGAGATCGTCACATCGAGCGGCCACTTCGCCGACGATGTCAACGAGCTGCTGCATCGCATGGGCCGCGTCGATCCGATGGATCTGCTGCGTGCGCCATCCTGGGTTCCACGTGTGACACGCATCGGCGGCCAGAAGGTCCTTGAGAAATTCCGTGCCATCGTCCGCAACACCATGGATATGCGGCTCGCCAAGATGAAGGCCGACCGCAGCACGGCGCCGAACGATTTCCTGACCCTGCTGCTGGAGCAGGCCGGTCCCGATGGCCTGACGAAGGAGGAGATCGAGGACAATATCCTGACCTTCATCGGTGCGGGCCACGAGACAACCGCCCGCGCGCTCGCCTGGACGCTCTATTGCGTATCGAACAGCCCGCATATCCGCGAGGCAATGGAAGAGGAGATCGACAGGGTCCTCGCGTCAGGCGCAGAACCGGTCGAATGGCCGGATCTGATGCCGCGGACCCGCGCCGCCTTCGAGGAGGCACTCCGCCTTTATCCGCCAGCTCCTTCGATCAATCGCGCTGCCATTGCAGATGATTCCTGGACCAGCCCCAAGGGCGAGCGTGTCGAGATCGAGGCCGGCGTCACCGTGCTCGTTATGCCCTGGACGCTGCATCGCCACGAGCTCCATTGGGATCGGCCGCGCGCCTACATGCCGGAACGATTCCTACCGGAAAACCGTGCTTCCATCGGCCGTTTCCAGTTCCTGCCGTTCGGCGCCGGTCCGCGCGTCTGCATCGGCGCCACCTTTGCGCTTCAGGAAGCGGTTATCGCGCTGGCCGTGCTGATGCAGCACCACCGTTTCGATTCGACCGATCAGACGAATCCCTGGCCGGTGCAGAAGCTGACGACGCAGCCGCAAAACGGCCTTCCGATGCGCGTGACTCGCCGGACTGTTTCCAAGCCTACATAAATCTTTCGAATTGTTGCTGAATTGACTGTGAATGAAAGCCGGGCAAAGTGGCAGCATGAAAAAAGCTGCCACTGCAAGGGAGACACCGCATGAGCCGCATTGAAAAGAATGGTCTCTTCATCGAAGCCGTCCTTCATGATTTCCTCGTGAAGGAGGCGTTGCCGGGCCTCGCAATCGATGCGGACAAGTTCTTCGCCGACTTCTCGGCGATCGTGCATGATCTGGCGCCGAAGAACCGCGCGCTGCTTTTGAAGCGCGACCAGCTGCAGGCAAAGATCGACGACTGGTATCGCCGGAACGGCGCACCGACGGATATGGACGCCTATCAGTCCTTCCTGAAAGAGATCGGCTATCTCCTGCCGGAGGGGCCGGATTTTCAGGTTTCGACTGCCAATGTCGATGCCGAGATCGCCTCTCTTGCCGGCCCGCAGCTCGTCGTTCCCGTCATGAACGCCCGCTACGCGTTGAATGCCGCCAATGCTCGCTGGGGTTCGCTCTATGACGCGCTCTATGGCACCGATGCCATCCCGGAAACGGACGGTGCCGAAAAGGGCAGGGGCTACAACCCCAAGCGCGGCGAAAGGGTCATCGCCTGGGTGCGCAATTTCCTCGATTCCGCCGTTCCCCTTAATGGCAGCTCCTGGAAGAATGTCGGCTCCTTCGCGGTCAAGAATGGTGCTCTGGCGATTACGGCCGTCGATGGCAAAGCTCTCGCCTTGAAGGGTATCGGGCATTTCGCCGGCTATCGCGGCGATGCGAACATGCCGACCCATATTCTCCTGAAAAATAACGGCATCCATATCGAAATCGTGCTCGATGCCTCGACCCCAATCGGCAAAACAGATCCGGCCCATATCTCCGACGTCTGGCTGGAATCGGCAATCACCACGATCATGGACTGCGAAGATTCAATTGCGGCCGTCGATGCCGAGGACAAGGTCGTCGTCTACCGCAATTGGCTCGGCCTCATGAAGGGCGACCTGCAGGAAGAAGTGGCCAAGGCCGGTTGGACATTCGTTCGCAAGCTCAACCCGGATATCGCCTACGCGGCGCCCGGGGGACAGAGCTTCGAATTGCATCGCCGCTCGCTGATGCTGGTGCGTAATGTCGGCCACCTGATGACCAATCCGGCGATCGTCGATCGCGATGGCAACGAGGTTCCGGAAGGCATCATGGATGCCGTAATTACCGGCTTGATTGCGCTCTACGATGTCGGCCCGTCCGGACGCCGCAAGAATTCGCGTGCCGGCTCCATGTATGTCGTCAAGCCGAAGATGCATGGCCCCGAAGAGGTCGCCTTCGCAGTCGAGATCTTCTCACGCGTTGAAGACGCCCTCGGCATGGCGCGCAACACCGTGAAGATGGGTATCATGGACGAGGAGCGCCGCACGACGGTCAATCTCAAGGAATGTATCCGGGCTGCCCGCGAACGGGTCGTCTTCATCAACACGGGCTTCCTCGATCGCACAGGCGATGAAATCCACACTTCTATGGAAGCCGGCCCGATGATCCGCAAAGGCGACATGAAACAGGCCGCCTGGATTGGAGCCTACGAAAACTGGAATGTCGATATCGGCCTCGAATGCGGCCTCTCCGGCCACGCGCAGATCGGCAAGGGCATGTGGGCGATGCCCGATCTGATGGCCGCAATGCTGGAGCAGAAGATCGCCCATCCGAAGGCTGGGGCTAACACCGCCTGGGTGCCGTCGCCGACGGCCGCTACTCTGCATGCCACGCATTATCACCAGGTCAATGTCGCAAAGGTGCAGGAAGGCCTGAAGGATCGCACCCGTGCCAAGCTCTCCGATATTCTCTCGGTGCCTGTCGTTGTACGGCCGAACTGGACGCCGGAAGAAATCCAGCGCGAACTCGACAACAATGCACAGGGCATTCTGGGTTACGTCGTGCGCTGGGTCGACCAGGGCATCGGCTGCTCCAAGGTGCCTGACATCAACAATGTCGGCCTCATGGAAGACCGTGCGACACTGCGGATTTCCGCCCAGCACATGGCGAACTGGCTGCACCACAAGATCGTTACGAAGGAGCAGATCGTCGAAACGATGAAGCGTATGGCCGCCGTCGTCGATCAGCAGAATGCCGGTGACTCAGCCTACATCCAGATGGCCGGAAATTTCGACGATTCGATCGCCTTCCAGGCAGCACTCGATCTGGTCCTGAAGGGCAGGGAGCAACCGAACGGCTACACCGAGCCGGTCCTGCATCGCCGCCGCATCGAGCTCAAGGCAAAGCAGACCGCCTAAGCCTGAGCATGCCAGATACAAAAAGGCCGCTGGACTCAAAAGTCCGGCGGCCTTTTTTATACCGAATTCAGCTTTTAGCTTACTGGATAACGATGACCTTGGAGGTGGTCTTGCCCGGACGGACGCGGCTGTAGAGATCGATGACGTCCTGGTTCATCAGGCGGATGCAGCCAGAAGAAGCGGCGGTGCCGATCGATGCCCATTCGGGGGTGCCATGCAGGCGGAAGAGCGTGTCCTGGCCCTTCTCGTTGAAGAGGTACATGGCGCGTGCGCCGAGCGGGTTGGTGAGGCCTGGACCCATGCCGTCTTCGACGTACTTGGCGATTTCAGGACGACGGACGGCCATTTCCTTCGGTGGGTGCCAGTTTGGCCATTCCTGCTTCCAGGCGACATAGGCCGTGCCGGACCATGCGAAGCCCTGCTTGCCGACGCCGATCCCGTAGCGGACGGCCTTGCCGTTGGGCAGGATATAATAGAGGTGACGCTCGCGCGTGTTGACGATGATCGTGCCCGGACGCTCGTCGCTCTGGTAGCTGACGATCTGCCGGCGGAATTCCGGCTTGACGCGGTCGATCGGAATTGCCGGCAGGGAGTATCCGGCATCCGACGTTACACCATAGGCGTCATTGAAGATTTGTGCCGTCTGAACGGTCGGACCTGCGCCCTTGTCATCGACGGACGCGGATTCGGACGTCGTGGAGCAGCCGGCCAGTACCAGGGTCGCCAGCAGGCCAAATACAGGGAATGCATTGCGGATGCGCATGGATGACTCGTGAAGGTTTTGGGGCAAGAGAGGATAGTCTTTCGACCATCGTTGCTTATGGTTTATTTTCGATTAACTTTGCCTTTGCAAGGCTGCTGCGGTGCGACAAAATCCATCTGCGCCGCAAATTAGAAGCGCATGGCTTTTTTGCAACAATGACCAAGGCCCCCTGACACTTATCCATGACGATTTTGAGCGTTTACAATAACAATCCGTTAATCGATGGCCGGCAATCGGACAGGGCCATGATGGTGCGCCGTGGCATGCAGATTTTGCTTCACGATATGCGCCACGCAGTGCTGCCGGAACTGCCTCTGGCGAGCGGCCGCCGGGCCGATTTGATTACCATCTCTGAAAAGGGAGAGGTCTGGATCATCGAGATCAAGACGTCGATCGAGGACTTCAAGGTCGATCGCAAATGGCCGGATTACCGTCTGCATTGCGACCGGCTATTCTTTGCAACACACAAGGATGTGCCCGTCGATATATTTCCGGAGGAGTGCGGCCTTTTTCTTTCAGATGGTTACGGGGCGCACATGCTGCGCGAGGCACCTGAACACCGCCTGCCGCCGGCGACCCGTAAGGCCGTAACGCTCAACTTTTCACGCGCAGCCGCGCAGCGGCTGATGATGGCCGAATGGGCAAACGGCAAGCCGTTCAACGTTGATGATGTCTGACTATTTCGGTGCGCGTTTGGCGAGGATGCGTTGTAGCGTGCGGCGGTGCATGTTGAGCCGGCGTGCCGTCTCGGACACGTTGCGCTCACACATTTCGTAGACACGCTGGATATGCTCCCAGCGCACGCGATCCGCCGACATGGGGTTTTCCGGCAGTTCCGCCTTTTCCCCGGGCCGTTGCGTCAGCGCCGCAAACACGTCATCGGCATCAGCAGGTTTCGCCAGGTAATCCACAGCCCCGAGCTTCACGGCGGTCACCGCAGTGGCAATATTGCCGTAGCCCGTCAGCACGATGATTCGCGTGTCGTCGCGACGCTGGCGAATCGCCTCGATGACATCGAGACCGTTGCCGTCGCCGAGCCGCAAGTCGACCACCGCATATTTCGGCGGCCGGCCCTTGGACTTTGCCACACCTTCCGCCACCGATTCGGCCGTTTCCACATGAAAGCCGCGTGCCTCCATGGCCCGTGCCAAGCGACGCAGAAAGGGGCCGTCGTCATCGACGATCAGCAGGCTCGGGTCAGGCCCGATATGCTCCTCGTTGGAGCCGGCGGAAATCTCATGGTTCTGATCTGTCATCGCTACGGTCCCGGCGGTTGAATGTCCGAATGCGTCAACCGCTTATATTCTGTTTATGCCCACAAAGTCATTTTGTCGAATTTGCGTCTATCAATACGCGCGGCCATTCGATTCGAATGCGAGCGCCGGCATTTTCCGGATCACGGTTTTCGAAAATCAAAGATGCGCCGGAGCGCTCCAGCAGCGTTTTGGCGATGAAAAGCCCCAGTCCCAGGCCTCCAGCCGTATCTTCCCTCTGCCGTTTGGTGACATAGGGCTCGCCGATCCGCGTCAGAATATCGGGCGCGTAGCCGTTGCCGTCGTCCTCGATGACGATGAGCACCTTTTCGTGATCGTGCTCGACCATGACCGTCACCTTCTCCCGCGCATAGTCGACAGCGTTCTCGACGAGGTTGCCGAGCCCGTACATGATGCCGGCATTGCGGTCGGTAACAGGCTCGCCCCTGCGCGGGCTCTTCTCTATCAATTCCAGCTTGATGCCGAATTCGCGATGTGGCGCCACGATTTCCTCCATCATCGAGGAAAGGGGTAGCCGCCGCAGATGCGCCTCGCCCTCGGCAGAGAGCGTCGTCAGCCGGCGAAGGATGTCGCGGCAACGCTCGCTCTGGCTGCGCAGAAGCTGCACATCCTCGCGGAACCGGTCATCATTCTTGAGCTCGCGCTCCATCTCCTTGGCAACGACGCTGATCGTGGCAAGCGGTGTGCCGAGCTCATGCGCAGCAGCGGCTGCAAGCCCGTCGAGCTGGGAAAGATGCTTTTCCCGCTGCAGCACCAGCTCTGTCGCTGCCAGCGCGTCGGCAAGCTGGCTTGCTTCCATCGACACCCGATAGGCATAGAAGGCGGCAAAGGCCATGGTCGAAGCAATTGAACACCAGACGCCGAACTGCATGACATTGTGGACGTTGATTTCCATCCCGTCGAACCATGGGAGCGGAAAGGGCGAGAAGGCAAGCACGGTAATGCAGACCATCGCAAAGCCGATCAATGCTGTGCTGTAGCGGATCGGCTGTGAGGCGAAGGAAATGATGACGGGAACGCAGACCAGTGCCGCAAAGGGATTGGCAAGGCCGCCAGTAATGAAGAGCAGCGCGCAGAGCTGCAGAAGGTCGAAACCCAAAAGCGCGAAAGCGGCACGCGGCTCAAGCCGGTGAGTCGGCGGATAGCGTATCGTCAGATAGAAATTCACCCCGGCGAGTGCCGCAATCAGCGAGCAGCTGGCAACCAGCGGCAGCGGGAATTTCAACAGGAATGCAACGATGAAGACTGTTACTGCCTGGCCGGTGACGGCCAGCCATCGCAATCGCACCAAAGTCTGCAGGCGTAGCCGGCGACTGCTTAGCCTGTCTTCCCGTGTCTGGATTTCGGTCTTCTCAATCACGCCACACTCCTACAGCATCGTCCGAAAATCGGAATCGATTTCGGAAAGCTTGATGCGTAGATTCAAAGAGTTAGAGCGTCCGTTGCGCGTCCGAATGAACGCACGGCACTCCAACGCCGCGGATTATGTACCACGGGGCTTTGCCCTTGTCGTCGGCACCGCTTCATCAGGCTTTTCCGGCCAGGGATGTCTTGGATAGCGCCCTCGCATATCCGCGCGCACATCCTTCCACGAGCCGGCCCAGAAACCCGGCAGGTCGCGGGTCGTTTGAATCGGCCTGTGGGCCGGCGAAGTGAGCTCCAGCAGCAGAGGCAATCGTCCGCCGGCGACCGCCGGATGCTGCTTGAGACCGAAGAGCTCTTGTACCCGGATCGTCAGCGTCGGTTCTTCGCCGTCGTATTGGATCGGATGGCGTTGCCCTGTCGGTGCCTCGAAATGCGTTGGTGCAAGCCGTGCGAGATCGCGCTGCAGGTCGTGTGGCACAAGTGCCATCAGTCCGTTGGAGAGCCCGGAGGCGGAAATATCCGAAAGCCCTCGCGCGTCCATCTGGAAAGGGATGAACCAGTCTTCCATGCGGTCAAGCAGTGCTTCGTCGCTCATATCGGGCCATGGTTCACCGATCATCCGGTGCAGGAAGCCGATCCGCTCCCGAAGCTGCAGAGCTTCCTTGGAAAAGGGAAGTTGATCGAGCCCCAGCTCCTGCAATCCTTGCGCAAACGCCCGTACCACCGCCTCGCCCGAGGGGCGTGGAAGCGGCGCTTCCTCGAAAACGATCGCGCCGAGTCTTGTGGCCCGGCGTGCCCGCACGTGCCGGCTCTGCCTATCGAAAAAGGTCTGATCGTCCGTCCGGATTTCGCCCGGCAGCTCGGCTTCGATGTCGGCGCGGGAGACGTCCGCTGCCGCCAGAATTCTCCCCTGCGCGGCCCGACCCGTCAGATCGGCGATTACGAGCATCTGGCTGCCGGCCAGCCGCTCGGTCTCCGCAAGCTCGGCGCCTCGGCCGTTCGCCATGACATACCGCCCGCGCGCGCCGCGCTGAAGCGCGATTCGATCCGGGAATGCATGCAGCAGAAGCCTTCCTGCAAGCACAGGTTCAGCGCTCGAAACCCTGTTGAAACCTTCTGAGAGCCTTCCTGCGAGCCGTCTCGCAGCCTCGGCCCTTTCGCCTTTTTCACCTTTGAACCGTCGCAGACGCTCTTCCAGATCGACGCTAGTGCCGCCGAGCCCCTGCTCGGTCAGCAGCACGGATACCAGCGCCGCATCCTTGGCATGACCCGATTCGCCAGCCGAAACCACCATGGCAGCCAGCCGCGGCGGCAGGGCGAGGCCGCGCATCACCTTCCCTCGCGCCGTCAACGCGCCGTCTTTGTCCAGCGCCCCAAGCTGCGCCAATAGCGCGCGTGCTTCCTTGATTGTCGTCTCCGGCGGTTGATCGACAAAAGCGAGCGATTTCGTATCCTGAACGCCCCAATGGGCGAGATCGAGCACGAGACCGGAAAGATCGCTCGAAAGAATCTGTGGTGGTGTGAAGGCCGGAAGTGCCGCCGTCTGGCCCTGATGCCACAGGCGGATCGCGATGCCAGGTTCTGTCCTTCCCGCGCGGCCGGCACGCTGATCGGCCGAAGCGCGCGACACCCGCACGGTTTCCAACCGCGTGATGCCCGTCGATGCCTCGAAGACCGGCAGTCGCTGCAGTCCGCTGTCGATCACGATCCGCACGCCGTCGATGGTGATCGAAGTTTCGGCAATAGAGGTCGCAAGCACGATTTTGCGCGTGCCAGGTGCCGCAGGGCGGATCGCCGCATCCTGCTCCTTCTGGCTGAGATTGCCATAGAGCGGTGCAATCAGCGTCTCGGCGCCGAACCGCCCCTCGAGCCGCTCTGCTGTCCGGGTGATCTCCGCCTGGCCAGGGAGGAAGGCGAGAATCGATCCGGATTCGCTCGCATGAAAACTGATGATCGCCCGCGCCATCGCGTCTTCAATGCGCTCGCCGCCCGGCCGGTCCTGATAACGGATATCAATCGGGAAGCTTCGCCCCGTACTCTCGATAACAGGCGGATGATCAAGCAGTGCAGCGACCCGTTCGACATCGAGCGTGGCCGACATCACAAGGATACGCAGGTCCTCGCGAAGCGCCGATTGAACGTCGAGCGCCAGCGCGAGGCCGAAATCGGCATCCAGCGACCGCTCGTGGAATTCGTCGAAGATGACGGTGGAGACTCCGGAGAGTTCGGGATCATCGAGAATCATGCGGGCGAAGACGCCCTCGGTGACAACCTCGATCCGCGTCCTGGCCGATATCCTGTTATCCAGGCGCATGCGGTAACCAACCGTTTCGCCCAGCTGCTCGCCAAGCAGGGACGCCATGCGGCCTGCCGCGGCGCGCGCCGCCAGCCGGCGGGGCTCCAGCAGGATGATCTTCCCGTCGTCGCGCCAGGCCTGGCCAAGCAGATGAAGCGGTACCAGCGTCGTCTTGCCGGCGCCTGGGGGAGCCGAAAGCACGGCTCGCTTCTCCTTGCCAAGCGCCGCGCTAATATCAGGCAGCACAGGCGAAACCGGAAGCTCCGGCAAAGAAGGCGTCGTCCTCACTTTCGGCCCGTCACCATTTCATAGGCAAGGATGGCCGCGGCCAGATCCTCGAGCGCTGCGCCGACGGATTTGAAGAGGGTAATTTCTTGTGCATCTTTCCGCCCGTCACAGGCGCCTGATATCAGCTCTGCGAGTTCACCGCGTATATCGCTCTCTTTCAGCAGCCCGCTCCTCAAAGGTTGGACGATGTCGCCGCCTTCGCTCAGCGCACCTGCCCTCGTGTCAACATAGACGGCGGCGCGCAGTACGGCCGCATCGTCGCTCTCCCGCATGCTGGGCTTAAAGGCGCCAACCAGATCGAGATGGGCGCCGGGTTTCAGCCATTCGCCTCGAACAAGTGGCTCACTGGAGAGTGTCGCACAGGAAATGATATCGGCTGTTCTTGCAGCCGCTTCAATATCGCTCACCGCCTCGGCCCGTAGCCCAAGAGCCCGCGCTTCCGCCGCAGCCTTCCGCGCTGCCTCGCTATTGCGCCCCCAGATACGGTAGCGCCGGATCGACCGGACTGTCCCGTGTGCTTGCATGAGGTTAAGTGAAAGCCGGCCGGTGCCGCAGACCAGCATTTCCTCTGCATCCGTGCGGGAAAGATAGCGCGATGCCAAGGCCGAGGTCGCTGCCGTCCGCCGCGCCGTCAATTCTCCGCCCTCTATAACGGCCAGCATCTGCCCGGTTGCCGCAGAAGAAAGCAGATAGCTTCCGAAGATCGCTGGCAGGCTGCGGCGAACATTGCCGGGAAACACCGAAACCGTCTTGATGCCCGTATATTGTCCGGGAAGCCATGCAGGCATGAGCAGCAGGGTGGCATTCTCTTCTCCCGGAACCTCCATGTCGTGATGATGGCGGACGGGCATGACGCAATCACTGCGAAACATCGCCTCGATCGCATCGATGAGCTGCGCCCAAGGCAGCGCTGACCGCGTCTGATCTTCATCGAGGACAAGCATTCCGAACTCCCAAAGGCATGGATATATCCGTATCAAACTACCGATTGGGACGGTTGAGGCAAGCGCCCTGGAAATCGCCGGCGCGTCTGTCGATATATAGGCAGCGCGCGAAGCCGACATTGATTGGCAGGAATCGGCCGAAACGGGCTGATTTGACCGGGAAATTCCTCCCTTCGACCGAAGGCGAGAAAACTGCAAGCAAAATCAACCTGTTACAAAAATGTCAAAAAAGTTGGATGAGTAGTGTTGACTGTTTCGATGTGTGAGGATTATAAGCCCACTCACTGAACGAGGGCG
>NZ_JAVDSU010000020.1:0-129065 GCF_031455475.1 Rhizobium sp. 1399
ACAGAGGACTTTGCAAACCATCGACAACCCGCTCGGCACGAGGTTGTCACCCATGTGTTAGGTACGTTCTGTTACCTATGTCTTCGGTATGGACATATTCAGATCGCTGCTCTTGAGCGGACTCGAACTCTCGGCACCAGATTTGTCTCCACTTCGAATGAAATCAACTGCTTGGCTTTCGAAGCCGAGGACGGACTATTCCCCAAACGGAAGTTCAATTTCTTCGCGGATTTTTTTTGCGCCCTCGATCAGGACCGCGCTGAACCGCTCGGCATCTTGTGCCGGCAGCATTCCCGCCCCGGTTCGAATACTTTCTTGCCACGCGGGCCCGCGTTCCCATGCTTCGTTGTAGACGAACGCCAAGTCAGCAGATCGCCTTGTCTGCTGCAGGGCTTCAAAGAGCAACGCAGCTTGACGAATGTCCTTCTCTTGCTTTGCCGGCCCCTGCCCGTCAGTGTGTCGGCGACTGGCGACGATGAGCTTGTGGACCGCATAGCGGGACGGATCAGGGACGACAACTGGGACACCACTTCGGTGGAGCAGCATTGTCCTGACAGGTTCCCTTATGAGGAAGTCGAGAAAGCGCAATGGATCCGCGCTGGCGCCACCAAGGGCGGGAATCTTCGCCGGCTGGTCGATGTAGTCATCCGAACCGCGGTTAGACGTCAGGAATTCGACCCGGTAGCCGTCCGCATTCTGAAACGCCGACGAGGCCGCGGACCCCGATCGATGCGGAACTGGCCGGAAGCTGGCGTCGACGCCCTGCAGCAGCTCAACGATCGGGGGTAGGCTGTCTTCAACCTCCCGACTGATGGCATAGTCCTGGGCGATGTCCGCATCGCCCGTCAGGATTGCAGCCATGGGAAGCCGGACCCCCAGCAGTCCCGAATAGCACTGAAAGGCTACCGTGCCGATGAGAACACCCCGGAGCCGGAAAAGACCGCCATCGGCAAGAGCCTCGACGATGTCGCCCGACATGGCGTCAGGGGCAATCATCCCGCCTTCGCGGGTGAGGGTATTTACCAAGCGCCTGCGAGCGCGTAGATCGTCCTTGTCCCGCTTATGATCAGCTACGCGCTGCGCGATATCCGGATCATCAGCAGAACCGACGTAACGACGTTTCGTGCCACCATGTCCATCTGGGATGTCGAAGTACCAGTACTTGCGCCCTTTGATGTTCGCCGGGGTGAACCGACCTTCCGGAGGGAAATCGGCCGTCCAAGCGGCGTCGAGCGAGCGCTGACCTAGCTCGGCGAGCATCGTCTGATACATGAGGTCGATGGGCTTCATAGGCTTGGCTCCGGCGTTATACCGTTTTTCAAAAACAGTATAACGGTCGAGAGAATAGGCCGCAAGATAGGATGCTAGCCCTATCGCCTTGAACCAACCCGAACCGCTATATCGGCGGCTCCGCTAATGCACTCCGCTGAACGCACGGTACGGCTAGCATATAGGTCCTGGAGTTGTTGTTGTTTCAAGGCATCTTGTTTGGGTGCGACACCGAAGGCTCGCGAATATTCTCGACTGAACTGAGAAGCGCTCTCATATCCGACTTTGTAGGCGGCCTCGGCGACACTCGCAGCTTGGGTTGCCATGAGTCGGCGCGCCTCCAGTAGGCGAAGTTGTTTCTGAAACTGGAGAGGTGTCATAGCTGTCAGCGCCTTAAAATGTTGATGAAACGATGACGGACTCATCCGCGCAATTTCAGCCAGTTCTTCCACCCGAAGCGTTTCTGCAAAATTGGTATGCAGGACTGATACAGCTCTGACGACGCGCTCAATGTTCGACTCCGGCAAGGCCAGCTTGCAGATTTCGCCGCCATGCGGCCCGCTCAACAACCAGTAGCAGATCTCCCGGACGATCGAAGGTGCCAAAACAGGAATCGCTTTCGGTGTCGCCAGCAACCGAACGAGACGAAGGATGCAATCTTCCAAAGGCTGATCGACCTTCGCGACGAAGGCGCATGGACCTGATGCGTCCGACTGCAGAGGGAGCGCTTCTAATTGTTCGAGGAGTTCCCTTACGGCCGCCACATCAAAGTCAATCATCACACCAACGTATGGTGTCTCCTCACTCGCCTCGACGATCTGACCGGTTGCTGGTACTCCCACACTGACGACGAGGCACTCCATCGTTCCATAGCGCAGCAGCTTCTCTCCAAGCTGCAGCTCTTTGCCGCCCTCAACGACGACGCAAAGCGACGGCCGATAGATGTTGCGCATGGGCATCATCGACTGAAACGAGCGGACGATATTGAAGCCTTCTATGGCCGTCGGAAACAGGCCCTGCCCGCCACCTTGGTCTTCAATGTAGGCCGTTACGGCTGATAGCAATGGAGAATTCAAACGGGGCTCCGGCTGTTTCAGAGGCCACGGTAAGACGTGGGTCCTCGCCGGCATCATCGCCTCTCCTGCAGGAATAGGCAAGTTTCTTGAAGGTTCGGGCATTCTGGTCATTGGACACTCCATCTAGCTTAAGGGTGCAACCAAGCGAGGAGTGAACCTCAAGATGACAGAAATCGTCGCCCGGTCAATAGATCCCTTAGAGACACGAGCGCCGCCCATTGCGTCCAACAGGGAATACGTAACAGGCCTGCGGATGGCCGCCGTATGCATTGTGCTTTTGCTGATCAACGCGTTCTCCCAGATCGATCGAATATTGCCGTTCATCCTGGCGGAAAAGATCAAAGCGGATCTGGAACTGACCGACACGGAGATGGGCCTGCTCACCGGCCTTGCGTTTGCCGTCTGCTACGCACTCCTCTCATTGCCGCTCGCCCGAGCGGCAGATCGGGGGTCTCCCCGGCTCGTATTGGTGTCCTGCGTCCTGATCTGGAGTGTCATGACGACACTCGGCGGTTTTGCCGCCAGTTTCATGTTCCTCGCCCTCACACGTTTCGGCGTTGCGTTCGGGGAGGCTGGCGCAGTGCCGGCAGGTCACGCTCTCATCGTCCGCAAAATTGGCCCGGAGCGACGCGGTCTGGCAATCGGCCTGTTCGCAATGGGCATCCCGTTGGGCACCATGGTGGGCTTTGCCGCCGGCGGCGCGATCGCAGATGTTTTCGGCTGGCGCGTCGTTTTGATCGGTGCTGGAGCTATTGGAATCCTGATCGGGCTGGTGACCATCGTTGTTGCCGGCCCCACCCCTCCACTTCCGACAACCGCCTCTCGCAATGAACCCTTTCTGCAAACCAGCCTTGACCTGTTATCATCCCCGGCGTTCCGCTGGTTGTTCGCGGGCACTATTTTCCTGGGCTTCGCAGGCGCGCCTTTCTATGCCTTCTCCATACCGTTTCTGATCCGCACCCATGGTTTTACCGCGACGGAGGTCGGCGTTTCGTTCGGCATGTTGCAAGGGTTGATGGGCATTATCGGGACTTTGGGCGGCGGACGCTGGTTTGATTTCGCGGTTCGCTCAGGCACCGGCAAGGTGCTCGGCCCGCCGGCAATTCTGTTCTTGATCGCCAGCGTAACGACAACTGCGGCGCTGTTTGCACCGACCGGCTGGATGGCCATTGCACTCTTCGTGCCTGGAATGCTGTCATTTTCATTCATGTTGCCCTGGGGCTTCGGCGCCGCGCATCTGATCGCCGGTTCTGGACGTCAGGCGCAGGCGACCAGCCTCGTCATGATCGGAAGCGGCCTCCTCGGGCCTGCACTTGGCCCTCTGATCGTTGGCATTGTCAGCGATGCTGCCAGCGCAGCCGATATTTCAAACGGCCTCGGCCTTGGCTTGTTGATCGTGCCTTTGTCGACCATGCTGGCAGGCATCACTCTCCTCATCGCAAACCAAAGGGTTGGCGCCTTCCTTCGCCAACCCTGACCGCAAACCGCCGCTGCCGGCTGAACACTCGAAACTTCTTAGGAGATATTCCAATGGCCAACACAGACAATTCCCGGCGCACGTTCCTCGCGCTGGCGGCGGCCGTGCCATCCGCCATCGCCATGAGCGGCATTGCATCGGCCCAATCGTCAGATACTGGCGCTATCGCTCAACCAAGTGACAAGCGTGGTGCGATCGTCACTGGCTCTTCCCGCGGCATTGGCGCCGCGACCGCACGACGCTTGGCGCGGGACGGGTATGCTGTGACGGTGAACTATCTGACGAACCGGGATCTTGCCGAAGCGGTCGTTCGTGACATCGAGGCGGCTGGCGGTCGTGCCATCGTTCGTCAGGGGGACGTTGCAGACCCGGCCGCGGTCAAGGCGCTATTCGACGCCAATGACGAGGCGTTCGGCGGCGTGGACGTGGTGGTCAACAATGCCGGCATCATGAATGTCGGTCCGTTCGCTGAAATGACCGACGCGGCCTTTGACCGGATGATGGCCACCAACGTCAAGGGAAGCTTCAATGTCCTGCGCGAGGCGTCGCGACGGGTTCGCGATGGTGGCCGGATCATCAGCCTGAGCTCAAGCATCATCAAAATGAGCCCTCCCGGAACGGCAGCTTATGCCGCAACCAAGGCGGCGCAGGAGATCTACTCAAACGTTCTCGCCAAGGAACTGGGCGGCCGTAACATCTCGGTCAATGCAATATCACCAGGCGCTGTCGATACCCAACTCCTGCGCCAGCACGGGGAGGAAGCGCTTCGCGGCATACCCGAAGCAACGCCGCTTCGTCGGCTGGGCCAGCCCGAAGATATCGCCAATGTCATAGGGCTCCTCTGCTCGCAGGACGGGGCGTGGATCGATGGCCAAAACGTCTTTGCAAACGGCGGTATCGCATGACGGATGACCGCTGCGGCGAACTTGCCTCGCAGCCAGCAGGATCGCACCCGAATATTCGCCGTGGATGCAGCGAACGGGTGAGGTCGCGGCAAGCCTATAACGCGATCGAATAGGCTCGGACCCGGAACCGTCCCGGTCCGGATGCGCGAAAGGTCGCCTCACCCCATGGCGGCCTCCTGTCCGCCGAAGACGCGCGCCTGAACAATGCGTCTTCGGCGGGCGATCTTGTCCCACCAGAAACAGAAGGATTTGCTGATGTCACAGCCGTGGACACTTGACGATATGCCGTCTCAAAAGGGCCGGACGATCCTGATCACCGGCACCGGAGGTCTGGGCTTCGAAGACGCGCTTGCGCTGGCTCGATCTGGCGCCGACGTTATCATCGCAGGACGCAATCCGACGAAGGGTGCCGAGGCGATCCGTCGCATCAAGGAACAGGCGCCCCAAGCATCGGTCACTCTGGAGATTGTTGATCTCGGCAACCTCGCTTCGATCGAGGCGCTTGCGAGGAGGCTGAAAGAAACCCGCGACCACATCGATGTGCTCATCAACAACGCCGGCGTGATGACGCCGCCGACGCGTCAGACGACGAAGGATGGTTTCGAACTGCAATTCGGCACCAACTATCTCGGCCACTTTGCCCTGACGGGCCACCTGCTGCCGCTGCTCAAGCTTGGACAAGCCCCACGCGTCGTCACGCTTTCCAGCGTTGCTGTTAGAAGCGCAAGCGCCGCAATCAACTTCGACGATCTGCAATGGGAGCGGCACTATAAGCCGATGCTTGCCTACGGTCAGTCGAAGCTGGCTTGCTTGATGTTTGCTTTCGAATTGCAACGGCGAAGTGAAGAGGCAGGCTGGGGTGTCACCAGTATCGCTGCCCACCCAGGCGTGTCGCGCACCGATCTGCTTCACAATGCCCCTGGGCGCCACAGTGCTCAAGGCCTCCTCAGGACGTTCTTGTGGTTTTTATTCCAGCCCGTTGCACAGGGTGCGCTGCCGACGTTGTTTGCAGCCACATCCCCAGAGGCCCGAGGCGGCGGCTATTACGGTCCCGACAGGCTCAGCGAGACCCGTGGACATCCAACGGAAGCACAAATTCCGCGCCAGGCGATGGAAAAGCATGTGGCGCAAAAGCTGTGGGAAATCTCGGAAAAACTCACGGGCATTTCGTTCAATGCCCAGGCTCCCACTCCAGAGCTCTCTGGCCCAGGCGCGACAACGATCGCGCGGGAGGGGTAAGAGATGGACCCGCTCGGAAATCTTGTCGACTGGATTGCGATATACGGCATATTCGGTCTCTTCGCGATCGGTCTGGCGGAGCGTTTCTTGCCTGCCCTGCCCTCCTATGGCGTTCTCGTCGCCATCGGTATCGCGGCCGACGACGAGGTCTGGTCGCTTCAAACTGCCGTCATCGGGACGACGGTCGGAAGTTCCATTGGAGCGCTCGGTCTCTATCTTCTCGTACGAGCAGTCGGCCAAAAGCGGTCTAAAGCGCTTCTTTACTCGGTGAGCGGATGGATGGGTATGTCGCGGCCGCGTATCAATTGGACATTGTCCTCCCTGCGCGACCGGGAACAAGCGCTGACGATCCTGTTGCAACTCATTCCCACTGTGCGGCTGATCGCGCCGGTCGCGGCGGGGCTTTTGGGCACAAGTACGCTGCGGTTTGTCGCTGGCGTAGCAGTCGGCATAGTCTTGTGGAACGGCTTGTTCATCGCCGCAGGTTATCTGGCTGTTTTGGTCATTCCGGGTATCAATTCATCCGCGCTCGCACTGAAGATACTGATCCTGCTTGTTGTCGCAGAGGGACTTGTGGCCTTGGTATGGCGGCTTCAGCGACGATATGCGGTGCGCGTTACTCCGGGAGCCAGCGAGCGATGACGAACGGGACTGCTGATGCCTTTTTGTTTTTTCGGGCGTGGCTTTCCGCTCCCCTTCGCGTCGCCTCGGTTACGCCATCAGGACGCGCGTTGTCTTCACTCATGACGACCGAAATTTCTGCGGACACAGGCACAGTCATTGAGCTGGGTCCGGGAACAGGCGTTTTTACGGAAGCATTGCTGAATCGAGGTGTCGCTGAAGAAAATCTCGTGCTGGTCGAGTATGGTGCTGAGTTTGCCAACCAACTTAGCGATCGCTTCCCAACCGCAAAAACCGTCCAGATGGATGCTACACAGTTGCGCAAGTTGCCGCTTCATGCCTTTGCCCCTGTGGGTGCTGTCGTCAGCGGACTTCCTCTTCTATCGATGCCATTGCGCAAAGTGCATGCTATCCTGGAGGGGGCATTTTCGCATCTTCGCCCGGGTGGAGCATTCTACCAATTCACTTACGGGCCGAAATGCCCGATCGCCAGACCTTTGCTCGACCGTCTCGGCCTGAAGGCGACGTATGTCGGCTGCACCCTCGCCAATATTCCACCCGCCGCCGTCTATCGTATTAGCCGAAGACGACCGCGGAGGACATTCGAACCGGCGCATCAGGATCTAATGTTCGATGGCCAGAAAGCTCCATCCTAGCGAGCAGCAGCTCCACCTGCATTGCTATTCCTGTTCCGGCTGAATCCGGCGAGCACCGGACATTCCAGTACAGCCTGAAGCATTCCTTCAGCACTCAGTCAATGGGATTACGCCTTGCCCTGCATCCGGTGATCGATGGTGCCGGTGATATGGTCCCAGCCAGAAAGCGCAATTTCCGCCACAGCATGGAGTTCATCGCGATCCGCTCCGTCGCGGGCGCGGATCGCCATCCCACTTTGCACCGTTTGCACGAATCTCGCCAGTTTGGTCGTGTCTGCCGTGGCCTTGAGGTCACCGTCGCTCTTCGCCCTGTCGAAGCGGGCCTTGAGGAGGTCGAAGCCGCCGGCGCGGGTCGCGCGCATGAGTTCGTCCAGTTCGGCATGTCCTTCGCTGCCCACGGTCGCGAGCGTCGCCATGCACCCATGGGGTAGATCGAGATCTCCACCGGTCATGGCGATCGCCGAATCCTGGAGAAAGAGCAGTGCGGCCTGCCTCGCTGTCGAAGCAGCCCTGAAGCGGGTCCAGACCAACCCTTCGTACGTTGTGTAGTAATATTTGAGCGCCTCCGCATAGAGCGCATCCTTCGAGCCGAAGGCCGCATAAAGGCTCTTGGTCCCGATCCCCATTGTTTCCGTCAGGTCCGCAATCGAGGTCGCCTCATAACCCTTGATCCAGAACAGCCGTGTCGCCGCTGCAAGCGCGGCTTGGCGGTCGAATTCCCGCGGGCGCCCGCGTGAGCGGCGGGTCGGCTCTGAGCGGTTGGGGTAGATTGAAACATCATTGTGCATCGACCACTGCATAAATCAGTTGACGACCATTTGCAATGCCGCTACCTATTTATGCATCGATCACTGCATAAAGGAAATGATGATGGAATTGCTTGGAAAGCGTGCCCTGGTGAATGGTGGTTCCCGGGGTATAGGTGCCGCGATCGCGATTGCGCTCGCCGAGAAGGGCGCAGATGTCGCGTTCACCTATCAACGCTCGGCAGACAGGGCTGCATCAGTGGCTCAGACGATCGTGGAAAAAGGCCGGCGCGGGCTTGCCATTCAGGCCGACAGCGCCGACCCGGACGCCATCCGTCGCGCCGTGAGCGAGACGGTGGACACCCTTGGAGGGCTCGATATTCTCGTCAACAGTGCCGGCATCGGAACCGGCGGCATGACCGCGGATCTGGCACTCGCCGACCTGCAGGCCATGCTTGACGTCAACGTTCGCGCGCCCGTCCTCTTCGCTCAGGCGGCGATCCCACATTTGTCATCCGGAGGCCGGATCATCTCGATCGGCTCCTCTCTGGCGGAGCGCGTGCCTTTCCCGGGCGTGACGACCTATGCCATGTCGAAGTCGGCGCTACTGTCCTTCACGCGAGGCCTTTCGCGCGAACTCGGGCCTCACGGCATCACCGTCAATCTTGTTCTCCCCGGTTCAACGGACACGGACATGAACCCGGCCAATGGCGAGAATGCCGATTATCAGCGGAGCCTCACATCGCTCGGCCGGTTTGGCGAGCCCCGCGAAGTCGCCAGCGCCGTCGCGTTTCTGGCAGGTCCAGGTGCAAATCTGATTACGGGTGCAGTTCTCAGTGTAGATGCAGGCTTCAACGCCTGATCTTGGGCCTCGCGTTGTCCGGACGTCGTGTCTTACGGCATCCGGCTTTCAGCTCGTATCGCAACTGAACCCTATCCTCTCCGGCGGCTGTCTTCTGTCAGGTCACGAAGTCATACCGCCCGAAGCTTCCGTCACCGGTTTGCTTGATTTCGAGGAGCAGCGCTTCGTCAAACAGCCTATCTCCCGCATTTCTGGCCTCTCCGGGAAAATAGAGTTGAGTGGTGAGGACGCGCCCACCGGGGCGTTGAACCTTGAAATGGAAATGCCGCGTACGGCCGGGATAAAGCGCGGGCACGATAGTGTTGAACCACCAGCGCCCTTGGGAATCGGTGAACTGGTGTCCGCGCAGACGGAAACCCACGCTGTCATAGTCGCCGTTTTCGTCCGCGTGCCAGATTTCGACGAGACTGCCGCCGAGCGGCCGGCAGCGATTGTCGAGCACGAAACCCGCGACGGTTATTCGCTCCCCTCCGGGCGCATCCGGATAGAGATCCCGATTGACCGGTGAGTTCGGCTTGAAGAAGGGACCGGCTTCCCGTTCGAGCGTCAGCTCGTCTTCATTGTCACATGCAGGGGTGAGCGGCAGTTCGGGAGGGGCCTGCGCAAACGCGTCCATTCTCGCTACGTCAATAAGAGGGAGCGTCAGAAAGGCAGTCAGAAGCGAACGTCTGGTGGAAGGCAAGGCTGGCCTCCAAGTGATTTGTTCTAGGATGATGGCGAATTGGTCCAGGCGGCCTTACCGTAGGCGTTGCGCGGCATTCGCCTGCGCCTCACGGATCAGGCCGGAATACATATTCTCCTTGCCGGGATACCACGGCATCGTGGCGATGGAGCCGAAGCCGGGAATCGTTTCCATATGTGCGACCATGCGGGCGCGCATGCGCTCGTCAGGTAGCGGTCCCGTCATCGCCTGGACATTGTCGCTCATGTGGTCGGGGTTGGACGTGCCGCACAGCACGGTGCTGACCGCGGGATGCGCCATGACCCACTTCAGGAAGAACTGCGCCCAGCTGGTCGCCCCGAACTCCTGCGCAAAGCCGGGGAGCGGCTGCCCCTCGACCACCTTCATCAGGCGGGCCTTTTCGAGCGGCAGATTGATCAGGACGCCAACGCCCTTGTCGGCGGCGGCCGGGAGCAGGCGGCGCTCGGCATCGCGGTTGAAGATCGAGTAGTTCGTCTGAATGAAGTCGACCTCGTCGCGCTGGACAATCGCCAATAACTGGTCCTGTGCCACCGACTCGTGATGGGTCACGCCGACATGGCGGATGAGGCCCTCCTTCTTCCAGGCCTTCATCAGCGGGATGACGACTGGCGCATTGGTGATGCTATGGCATTGCATGAGATTGATCGCGGCGCGCCAGGTCCGCATGCGCGATTGCCGAAAGCTTTCGACGGCGTGGCTTTCGTCGCCGAGATATTCCCCTGTCGACCAGACCTTGTTGGCGAGGAACATCTCGTCTGAGCCTTCAAACTCTCCCATAAACTGGCCGACGCTGACTTCGGCCGAGCCGTAGAGCGGCGATGTGTCGACCACGCGACCGCCCGCGGCGACGTACCGTTCGAAGACCTGCCGAAGAGCCTCGCGGCGATCCCCGGGCTAGAGGTCGAAGGTCAGGAAGGTGCCGAGGCCGAGGGCCGTGACACGCTCGCCGGTACGCGGCAAGGTGCGGGTCAGCACGTCCGGGTTTGATCCCGTGGTCGGCGACGCAACATTCGTTTCCTGGGCTTGCGCCGTGGCGTGAGCGGCGAGTGCCAGCCCTGTTGCAGCCGCACCCATCGTGCCGAGGAAGCCGCGCCTATTGATATTCGACTGGTCCATGGGATCTCTCCTGTTTCGTTAACCGTCAGAACTGCCAGTTGGCGGGAACCCAGGCGTAGCCGCCATCGGTCTTCAGCATCCGGCCAAGACCAGGGAATGGATAGTGGAAGCCAAGCACGGGCATGCGCTCGGCAGCCGCCCTGTCGAAGATGCGCCGACGGGAGGAAAGAGCCGTCTCCTTGTCGCGGTCCGGGCCGGGAAGCCAGGGATTGTCGACATTGACGACAGGGTGATAGGCAAGGTCTGCCGTCAGCAGCAACTGGTCGCTCCCTGAATGGACGAGGAAGGTCGCCATGCCCGGCGTATGCCCGAAGGCGGCGATCGTCGTCAGACCCGGCACGATCTCGGCGCCGGCTTCATAGAGCTCGACATCGTCCATGAACGGCTGGAGGCTGTTCTTGATGTTCGCTGCGAAGCGCAGGCGGAATTCTTCCGGGACCGGCATGTAGGAGAGGTCCGGATCGGTTCGGACGAAGAAGTCCCAGTCTGCCTTCGGAACGAATACAGTGGCGCGGGGAAAGGCCTTGCTGCCGTCTGCGGTTCTCAGATTGCCGACATGGTCGGGATGGGTGTGGGAGATGACGATCGCGTCAACGTCCGAAGGACTGAGGCCGATCGCCGCGAGGTTATCGAAGATGCGCCCGCCATTCGGGCCCATGGTCTTGCCCGCGCCAGCCTCGATCAGAATCCGCCGGCCGCCGGTCTCGATCAGCAGCGTGTTGAGATTGAGCGTCATGTGGTCGGTCGGCAGAAATGCTTGCCGCAGGACCTCCTGAAGCTCGGCTTCCGGCGCGTTGCTTGCATAGACGCGGGGCGGGCCACCAATCACACCATCGCTCAAAACAGTCGCGCTGATGTCGCCAACGCGGAAACGGTAGTGACCAGCATTGCTGCTCACCGAAGACGCGGCCTGCGCGTTGGCCCTGCCAGAGCCACCCAGGCTTGGGATGAGCACGCTTGATGCGCCTGCGACGGCGGACAGCATGATGGCTCGTCGGTTGAGAGTGAAGGCATTCATCGGTTTCCCCTTCTTCATTGGGTGCGCTCCGCTTCGTTTTCCTGGATCGGACATGACCGGCAAAAGGAATTTGCCAGAACGCGAACTTAATCCGCACAACCATGACATGGGACGATTGATCTGATAACCTGCGTTAAGTTTATCAGCTTGATTAGAAATACTTCTCAATGGACCCTATTCGTCTAGACAGTTTCGACGTCTTCGTCGCCATCGTGCGCTGTGGCGGGTTCCGCGCCGCAGCACTCGAGCGAGGGGTCTCGTCATCGGCCTTGAGCCAAACGATGAACGCCCTGGAAGAGGCTCTTGGTATCCGGCTCCTCAATCGAACGACGAGGAGCGTGTTCCCGACGGAGGCAGGACAGCGCCTTCTTGAGCGTCTGGCACCTGCGTTGAGCGACATCAGGCTCGCCATAGCGGAGGTCGACGATTTACGGGACAGTCCGTCCGGGACTCTCAGGATCAACGCTCCCGCACCGGCCGTCGATCATTTTCTCTGCCCGCTCGTATTGGACTTCATGGATGCCTATCGCGAGGTGAGGATCGAGATCATCAGCGATGCGGCCGTCATCGATATCGTGGAACAGGGATTCGACGCCGGTGTCAGGTTCGGTAAGCAGCTGGCGCAGGACATGATTGCGCTGCCGCTTGGACCCGCGCTTCGTTATGCAATCGTCGCTTCACCTGACTATATCGCGAGGTGCGGACGGCCGCAGACGCCGCATGAACTCGGCGCCCACGATTGTGTACGGCGTCGTTTCCCGGGTGGCACGCTCGTCACCTGGCGGTTCAACGAGGGCGGCGAAGATATCGAAGTTACGCCGACGGGCCGCCTGACGGTCAGCTCTGCGCACAATGAACTGCAAGCGGCACTTGCGGGCAGAGGCATCGCCCATGTCTTCGACGACTACGCCAAACCGTATATCCAGAGCGGCCGGCTGGTGGAGCTTCTGTCCGACTGGAGTCCCACCTTGCCACACTGGTTCTTATACTACCCCAGCCGCCGCCTCCCGAGCGCAGCCATGCGTGCATTTCTCGACTACATGAGGAGCTACGACTGGAAGGCGAAGGACGCCCTCGCCCCGTGGTGATTTGGCCGCAGCTTGCGTAGAGACAAAATCGGAGCTTCTTCTAAATCCGGCGTTGTTCGGCCGCATCGAACTCTCTACGGGCGGCTTCGATGTCTTGCCATGTGTCGCGGATCCAGTCGGTGAATCCGGCGAGCGGCTTGAGCATCGATTTTCCGCGATCGGTCAACTCGTATTCCACTCGCGGCGGCAGTTCGGTGTAATAATGCCGCGCGACCAGCCCATCCCTCTCAAGATTGCGAAGAGTGAGCGTCAGCATACGCTGCGAGATATCGGGAATGCCGCGTCGAAGGGCGCCGAACCGCATGGGCGCATCGGGGGAAAGCGATAGCATCGATACGACAAGAATCGTCCATTTGTCTCCCAGGCGAGCCAGCACGCTGCCGGGGGCGCAAGGGGTCAGAACCGGCCCTTGCGGCGTTTCGATCACAGGTCGGCCGTTTATCTCGCGTGGCATTAAACCTCCGTCAGACATTTCCATTGGTTATCTTCGTGTGCCCGAGGACCAAAATTGTGCCGTCTTGCGCGCATTTTCCAATTGTTCCACATGGTAACTACGTAAGTTACCAAGGAGAACTAACATGTCAAATACGCCGGAGTTTCTCGTGTTCGGAGCGACAGGCCAGCAAGGGGGAGCGGTGACTCGGGCACTGCTCGAAGCAGGCCGCGGAGTTCGCGCCTTCGTTCGCGACCCATACAGCGAAAAGGCCAAGTCTCTTGCCGCGGACGGTGTCAGCCTAGCGGTGGGTGACTTGTTCGATCGCGCATCGATCGACCTCGCGATGAAAGGAATCCGTGGCGTTTTCAGCGTGCAGACGAGCTCCCCGTCGGGATTGCTTACGGATGAACAGGAAGTCGAGCAGGGCAAGTCTGTCGCTGACAGCGCGGTGTCCAATGGCGTTGCTCATCTTGTTTACTCCTCGACCGGAGCTGCCGGGAAGGGCCACACCGGTATGGGTCATTTCGACAGCAAGTCTCGCATCGAGGACTACGTTCGCAGCTTGCCAATCGCCACGACGATCACCCGCCCCGCCAGCTTCATGGAGATGATGATGCTCCCGGGAATGGGTTTGAACACCGGCGTTTTTACCTACTTCATGCGGCCGGATCAGTCGATGCAGATGATAGCACTCCATGACCTTGGTCGCATCAACGCGCAGATACTGTGCGAACCTGATATTTATGCCGGCCAGGTCATCGAGCTATCTGGACAAGACATCACAGGAAAGGATCTACAAGACGCATTCTCGCATGCCGCAGGACGTCCTACTCGCTACCAGCGGTTTTCCGAGGAATTGTTGAGCGAGAACGACTTTCTGAAACGGCTGACTGCTCTCGTAGACAACGGCGTGGTCGCGGGGATCGCAGACATCGCTGCCCTCGAACGCGAGTTCGGACCCATGTTGAGATTGGAA
This sequence comes from Rhizobium sp. 1399, assembly GCF_031455475.1. Classification (NCBI taxonomy): domain Bacteria; kingdom Pseudomonadati; phylum Pseudomonadota; class Alphaproteobacteria; order Hyphomicrobiales; family Rhizobiaceae; genus Rhizobium; species Rhizobium sp. 1399. Next base: position 14,189 of record NZ_JAVDSU010000020.1, read on the forward strand.
CAGTGGCTTGCCGGTCCAGGAAAAACGTTGTTTGAAAACGCACTCAGCGCGGAACCGTCAAGTATCGGACTGCGATGACGCATGAAACAGCCGGAGGGATCGATCCCTCCGGCAGCGAAAGCTGCGCATGTCATGATTTGAGGCGTTGAAAGAACCAGCGCAGTTACGGCGGCCCCTGCCTTGGACATGGAACGACGATGGAAGAGCATGACATTCCTGCTCAGGATCGACTTCGCCCTCAGGCGGTTGGAAGGGCTACGCTCACAAGATCGGGACTTTGCTTGAGGCCCGGCCTCCGGTACCTCATTTGACGCGCTGCCATTCGATTCTGATTTCAGTGCCTTCCGGCCTGCGGAATTGCTCCGTCATACGATCATCTTCAACAATCAGCCTTAGATCATTGCGTGTTCGCACGCTGCCAACCCAGTTCGGAAACGTCGCCCCTTCGACACGGTTGCCGCTGAATTCTCCCCTCTCATCAACGGTGTAGGTTCCGAAAAAACCGATACTGCGTGACATCGCCATGCGATTTTCATCATCTGTCCCCTCACCGCGAGCATTGGAAACAAACCGCGGGACGTCAGCGTCGGTAAGGACTTCGACGAAGTGCATGTCGGGAGTGAAGACGAGAAGACCGTTGGGGTTTTCTCCATAGGCGGCGATATTTTGCCCGCCGGGATCGATCGTCGCCGACATCATGCGCCAGGTGCCTACGACCTGGTTTTCTGTAGCGGTCTGCGCGAAGGCAGAGGACGAAATGATTAAGGCGAGAACCAATATAGCTGATCGAACGGACATTTTGTTTCCTTTCGTGTTCGAGGTCGGTGTCCCCGTGCCGCTGCTGCGGTTCACAGGCCCTGTCGGTCGGCGGAATTCGCCGCTTCTCGCTGTGCCTCAAGAGCATGCAAGCGCGCGGAAAGCGCCTGTGAAATAGAGGAATAAGCCGTGCTACCCAGCGCCAGCCGCAGTGGCGGTGTTTCGCTCTCGGCGGCCGACAGGATTGCGGCTACGGTGCGCGCCGCATCTCCCCTGATCTCGAAGCTGCCCTCAGCGATCGCCCGGCGAACGGCGCCGGCAGGGGTCTCATTGTAGGCATCCATCGGTGTTGCGCGGACGAGATTGGCTCCGAAATTCGTGCCGGTCGGTCCCGGCTCGGCGATAATGAAGTCGATACCGAAAGGCGCCGCTTCCTGTGCCACGGCCTCGACAAAGTCCTCGATGCCCCACTTGGTTGCATGATAGAGGCTGAAGCCCGGATAGGCGATCTGCCCTCCTTCGGACGAGACCTGGACGATCCGCCCGCCGCCTTGCCTTCGAAGAAAGGGAAGTGCTGCGCGGATCAGATGGATGGATCCAGCAAGGTTGGTGGCTATGTGCCGGTCGATCTCTTCGGGTCCGGTCAGCTGGTGACGGTACTTGATGACTGGTGCCCGCCGACGCCTGGTCTGGCCCTCTATTACCCGCGTAGCCGGCACGTCCCATCCCCGCTTCGGGCCTTCATCGACCTCTTGCGAGAGGTGGACAGAACACGATGAGGGGACGACGGTAAATGGCATCCGCCCCCTCAGATGATGTGGTAGACCCGCGGCACCCATCGCTTTTAGCCCTTTCGCATTGCGGATGCTCGCCTGGTATGTCAGGGCGTCGATGGCTTGCGCCGCAAGATCATGCCGCCATGGTGCAACGTGTTGGCATCGACGAAATCGCCGTCGGCAGTGAAGCCCGTGTCATCCCAGTACTCGATATGCGTTCCCTCGACTTCATAGCGGCCCTCATAGGCTCGCTCACGCTGACCGCGGGCCTCGACATAGCGTCCGCTTGGCAGAAGTTCATGGCGAACACGGTTGTCGTCGGTGACCCACATGCCAACGTAGGGGTGGTTCGGCTGCAAATTTGTCTCCTGTGCTTCTGCGGGTTGAAACGAAAGTGTGGCCGCTGTGATGAGTGCTGCAAATGGCTGTCGCATGGTCGGGCTCCGTTAAGCGTTACCGTTCTCAGTTTGGATCGCGCGTGGGTGCGCGGTGTCGGTTCGGCAGACACTCAGTTCTGCCGAAACCGCAGGCGTCGGTCATTGGGAACGTGGGGCGTTGTTGTCGACGACCTGCTGATAGGCAACGAGGTCCAGGAAGGCTTCCGCATTGACGACGAGGCCATCCTTCATCTTGAAGATCCAGACAAACTGGTTGCGATAAGGTGCGCCCGACGTCGTGGTCGCCGTCCCGTCGAAGCGGATAATGATGATGTCGCCGTCGGCAAAGATGTCGTGCACCTCGGGCACGACCGGCGACGCAAGGCGACTTGTCAGAGGGCGCGATGCCTGTTCGATAAAATCCTTCTGGTTGCGATAGGTGCCGGCAACCGGTCCGGAGCCGTGGATCGTCCAGACGACGTCGGGAGCGAGAAGTTCCGCGAAGACATAGGTACCCCCGCGCCATTTTTCGAAGGCGGCTTCGACGATAGCCTTGTTCCGTTGCTCCATTGCGGCACTGTGCGGAGCCTGCATCTGCGTTGCTGCGGTGTTGGCAATGGCTGGGCCCGGCAGGGCGGGCGACAGCAATGCCAGTGTGATCAGAGCCGTTCGGCTTGCGCCGGCAATCCGGTTGTATGTCGGGAGAATGGTCATGGTATCGGTCCTTTCCTGTTGCTGAGGGCTTGATGGGACCTGTCGACCGACACTGAAGCTGAGCGCACCGTCGACAGGCCTCAACGGGGAAACTCGCAAGCCCGAGCGTCCAAGAAGTTTATATTGATCAAGCGTCATATCGCTGTCTCCTGATTGCGAGATCCAAGATAGACGCGCCAAGGAGAGCGAACAATTTGCCCAATGTTGACCACTATGGTAACTAATTCTAACCAATGGCGATCGATCTGAATGGCATCTCTGTTTTCCTGGCAGTCGCCGAAGCGCGGAGCTTTCGCGTGGCCGCGGAGAATCTGGGCGTCACGCGGCCAGCGGTCAGCCAGACGATCCGGCGTCTCGAAGATCGGCTTGGTGTGGCGCTCGTGCAGCGCACGACACGCAGCGTCAGTCTCACGGAGGCCGGCGAACAACTGTATCAGCGAGTGGCGCCGGCCATTTCCGAAGTCGGACTGGCGCTCGACGCGACGGCGGACCGCGACAGCGCACCGTGCGGAGTGTTGAGGCTGGCGGTGTCATCCATCGCCGAGCAGTTCATCTCCGGGCCGCTGCTGGCGCGATTTGCGGACACCTTTCCCGCTGTTCAGGTCGACGTGACTGTCACGGACGAGGAATTCGACATTGTCGCGGAAGGCTATGATGCGGGTGTACGTTTGGGCGAAGTCATCGATCGGGACATGATCGCTGTTCCGGTCTCGGGCGATCAGCGTCAGGGCGCCTTCGCCGCCCCATCCTACATCGAACGCTTCGGCAAGCCTGAGCATCCTTCGGAGCTCGCCGCGCATCGTTGTATTGGCTGGCGCCCGGCGCCACAAAGCGCGCCCTATCGTTGGGAGTTCGGCCAGCATGGACGCGAGTTCGATGTGGCTGTCGATCCCCAGATCACCACCAATGACATGTGGCTTATGATCCGAACAGCATGTGCCGGCGGCGGCATTACCTTCGGCATGGAAGACACGTTCAAACCCTATGTCGACTCGGGTCAGTTGGTCCCTCTCCTTCAGGAGTATCGCCCTCCGTTTGCCGGCTTTTTTCTTTATTACCCCAGCCGGCGCAATCTCGCTCCCAAGCTTCGAGCGCTCGTCGACCATGTCAAGCGGTGGCGATAGCGCCTGCCCATGAAATCGCTGTCGTGATAGGCACTACCGGGCAGGTCGATGCGGAACGCTCCGAAGCTCATGGTTACCTTAGCGCCGTTGCGGCATCGCGGATGACGGCCTGGATTGCCCGCTTGTCCAGGAGCGCCGGCTCCCACGAACCTGTCTTCGAGAAAAAGCGTTCGCACGCCTTGAACATGGGGTAATCGCGGACGGTTTCCCCAAAGGCATTGCCTCAGCAATATCTGACATGGGTGGTTGCCCCCGGTAAGATGGAAATACGGGCTCACGATTGGAACCGGGCCCAGCATCAAATGGGAGGCAACCATGGACCAATATATCGGGCTTGATGTTTCGCTGAAAGATACTGCGGTTTCGATCCGAGAGAATAGGAAGCGTATCTGGCGAGGGAAATGCCCTTCTGATCCGAAAGTTCTGTCGCAAATCATCCGCAAGCATGCTCCGCACGCAAAGCTAGTCGTCTTCGAGACAGGTCCACTGTCGACATGGTTCTATCATGCGCTGAAAGCCGAAAGAATTCCCGCGATCTGCATTGAAGCACGTCATGCGCAAAAGGTTCTGAATGAAACCCTCAATAAGACTGATGCCAATGATGCGGATGGCCTAGCGCAGTTGGCTGAAGCCGGATTTTACAAAGTCGTGCGAGTAAAGACTTTCGACAACATGGTGACGCGCACACTGGTGGCAGAGCGTAGCCAGCTCGTAAGCATTTCCAAGCAGCTCAGCAACCAAATACGTGGTCTTCTGAAAACGTTTGGTCTCATCGTGCCCAAAGGGGAAGGCGGGGTATTTGATGCCAATGTGAGAGCGCTGCTGAATGGAAATAGCGGCCTGGCAGCTGTGATATTGCCCCTGCTCGAGGCATGGCGCGATATACGTAAGCGCGCATCCAATCTTGATCACCAATTGCTCGTAGCTTCCAGACAGAGCCGGGCTACGAAGCTCCTGATGACGATTCCAGGCGTTGGTGCCGTCACGGCCGTCTCGTACATTGCCGCGATCGAAGATCCTGAAAACTTCCCCACCTCGCGCTCAGTTGGCGCTTGGCTAGGGCTGACGACGCGGCGCTATCAGTCCGGCGAAATCGATTATGATGGCCATATCTCGCGACGCGGTGACGGTCGGCTGCGGGGATTACTCTACGAGGCGGCAACCGTTCTCTTAACGAGAACCTCCGCCAGGACCGAATGCCGTCTCAAGACCTGGGGGCTGAAGCTGCGTGAGCGGCTGGGCTTCAAACGTGCCGCGGTTGCCGTTGCGCGAAAACTTGCCGTCATCATGCATAGGATGCTCAAGACCGGGGAAGCATTCAATCCATTGGCCGGCGCAGCGGCTTAACCGAAGCGCCGGCCTACCTGCCTCAGCACCTCAATCCGACTGAGATGCTGGGCGTCTCTGCTGTGGACGTGGGTTGGGTCATTCCGTCGATTCCGTCGCAGCTCGTTGAGACTGCGTCTTGAACATAGGAAGACCTGCCCTGCGAAAACCCATCATGCGGCGACTGCATGTCGACCGCGGAGACAACCGTGCTCCCAGCACCGGACGAATTTGCAGGAATAACAAGATGTCGAAAGGAAATGTGAAAAAGATCTCGCGCTAGCAACACGGCAACGAAATACCTCGTTTAAAATCCGCTTGACCCGATGCAGGCGATTAGACAACGGAATCGAACCATGGGCCCGTTGATAGCAATCACCGCTTTGCCTCTCGACGCGAAGTCATACGCCTATGACGTTCTGCAGCAATACACTGTAGAAGGCGTGGTTTAAACGGTCCGTTTTGAGTGCCGATTGCGCCCCAAAACGGACCGAAGACATCAGAGCCCACCGAGGCTCATATATTTGATGTTGAGATAGTCCTCGATCCCATGGGAGGAGCCTTCACGACCGATACCACTGTCCTTAACCCCGCCAAATGGGGCTTCCGGTGTCGTGATCACCCCGGCATTGATGCCGATCATGCCGCTTTCGATCGCACGAGCGACGCGGAAGGTGCGTGCCAGATCGCGGGTAAAGAAGTAGGCAGCCAAACCGAACTCCGTGTCGTTGGCGGCATCTATACCATCCTGTTCGTCCTTAAATCGGAACAGCGCCGCGACAGGACCGAATGTCTCCTCGTGGGCAATGAGCATGTCGGGGGTGGCGTCGGCGATGACCGTCGGTTCGAAAAACGTCGCACCCAGCGCGTGCCGCTGGCCGCCCGTTAACACGCGCCCGCCCTTGGCCTTGGCGTCCTCGACATGCGCTTCGACTTTATTGACCGCCGCCTGATTGATCAGCGGCCCTTGCTCGACACCGGCCTCGAAGCCGTTGCCGACCTTCAACAGCTTAACGCGCTCGGTGAGCCGCCGCGCAAATTCGTCATAGATACCGTCCTGCACATAGAAACGGTTGGTGCAGACGCAGGTTTGGCCACTGTTCCGGAACTTGCCGGCGATGGCCTGTTCGATGGCAAGATCAAGATCCGCATCGTCGAAGACAATGGTCGGCGCATTGCCGCCTAATTCCATGGATAGCTTTTTCATGGTGTCTGCAGATTGCTTATAGAGCAGCTTGCCGACGCGCGTGGAACCGGTGAAGGTGATCTTGCGCACCTTTGCGTTGCTGGTGAGTTCACCGCCGACCGCTGCGCCATCGCCCGTCACGACATTGACCACACCGGCCGGCACGCCGGCCTTTTCTGCCAGGATTCCATAGAGCAAGCCGCAGAACGGCGTGAACTCGGAAGGCTTGATGACGATGGTGCAACCGGCAGCCAGCGCCGGCGCCACCTTGCGAGAAAGCATCGAGAACGGGAAATTCCACGGCGAGATCGCGCCGACGACACCGACCGGCTCCCGCGTTACCAAGATCTGACGATCCTTCCATGGCGACGGCACGATCTCGCCGTTGATGCGCCGCGCTTCTTCGGCAAACCACTGGATATAGTCCGCACCCAGCTTCATTTCCGCGCGGGCTTCGGGCAGTGGCTTCCCCTGCTCCAGAGTGAGCATGGCGGCAAACGTGTCGAGGTTGTCGTGGACGATCTGCGCCATGTGGTGCAGCCGCGCGGCGCGCTCGGCCGCCGTTGTTCTCGACCAGCTGACGAACGCGGAGTGAGCTGCGTCGATGGCTCTGCGGGTTTCGGTCGCGCCAGTCCAAGGGATATCGCCGATCCGGGCTTCCGTCGCTGGATTTACCACCGCGTATGTCTTGCCGTCGTCGGCGCCGACCCATTCACCGGCGATATAGTTGGCTTCTTTCAACCAGCCATCGGCTTTGAGTTGTTCGATTGACATTGTCATTGAATTGCCTTTCCGAAGTCTATTGGACTGATCTGCGTCGAGCATTTACGCGGGGATGTTTTTCTGGTGGCGGTCGCCCTTTTGGCGACCGTGTCACGAAGGCGCCGTCAGTTCCAGGGTTCGCCGTTGCCGAACGACCAGTCGGAACGATCGACATAGACCATGTTGATCATGATATCGTCGGGGCGGACAGAAAGCTTCTCCTTCAATTCGTCGGCGATGAAGCGGAAGAAGGCAAGCTTGGAAGGCTTGTCGTTGCCGACGGTGCTAGTGACCTGGATGAGCAGGAAGTCCGGCGAGCGGTCGAAGCCGAGGAACTTGCGATCATAGATCAGGTTCTCTGCGGTGTGTTCACTGACGACGATGAAGCGATCGCCATCCGGAGCTTTCAGGACATCGACGATGCCCCGGTAGACGATGTCAGCGACGGCGGTGCGGTACTCAGTGGACTTTCCCTTGATGAGGTCGATACGGGCGAAGGGCATGATGGTCTCCTTTGATTGAGGTTGAAGTGCCAGGGTTGGGTTGGACGGGGTTGAGTTAAAGGTTTTCGGGGATCGGCAAATCTGGCTCTGCCGATTTTCTGTGACGACTAGCGTTCGTCGATTTCGGGCACGCCGCTATTGCGGTCGGCATAGGCGGCCTGGAAGGACGGCCGGGCCTGCCAGCGCTTCCAGTAAGCATCAATGTGCTCGAAGCGTTCATCCAGCGGTGTTGCGTTTATAGGGAGCTTCGAGAAGGCGATGGCAACGGCCATCGTCATGTCCGAGAAGGTCGGCGCGTCGCCGCCCAGCATCCATTCGCGTCCGTCGGCCAGGTGCTGGTTGACCAGGCTGGCATGCGCCAGGGCTTCCTTGCGGCAATGTTCGCCCCAGGCGTGATTGGTGGTGAGTTCGAGCTTAGGGCCAAGGCCCTGATGGAGAACGTGGAAGGCGGTGACGATGCGGTAGAGGATGTGCACCCAGATGCGGTTGCCCCACATATTGTCCAGCCCCTGCTCCAGTGCCGTCTCGCCCATGATCTTACGACCCGGCATGGACTGATCGAGGTAACGGGCGATGGCGTCGGTCTCGGCGATGTAGGTGCCGTCGGCCAGCTTCAAAGTGGGCGTTTCGCCCCACGGGTTCATCTTGACATGCCGCCATTGGCGCTGCTCGCCGACCGGGCTCATGTCGTAGACCTGCTCCTCGAAGTGAGAGGCGATGCCCTTCTCGTGCATGAAGAGGCGAAGGCGCTGCGGGTTTGGGAAAGCGGAGGGCGATGTGAAGAGGCGAAGTTTGTCTGACATAGTGATGTTCCCTTTTGGTTGGTTCGACTTTCTACCTGTCGTCAGGTAGTTAGTGAGCTACACCTACGCCTTGCTTTTTTCTCTGTCAACGACTATCTGTCGTCAGGTAGATAAAAATATCGATGCGATAAAAGGAAGCGACAGTGACTGCGGATACAAAGGATAGGATCATGGAGGCGGCAACGCTGACCTTGCAGGACCTCGGCTATGGCGGTCTTAGCTTTCGCGAGCTCGCCAAGGATGTCGGCATCAAGAGTGCCAGCATTCACTATTACTTCGCGACCAAGGGCGAGTTGGGTGCGGCTCTCGCCAATCGCTATACAGCCCATTATGGCGCTGTTCTCGACGAACTGCTAACGCAGGGTCTTGACGTCGAGACGTGCATGGCGCGCTACACCGACGTCTTCGCCGAGACGCTGCGCGCCGACAACCGCCTGTGCCTTGCCGGAATGTTGGGAGCCGAGCGCAATCAGCTGCCTGAAGAAGTCCAGGCCGAGGTTGTCAAATACGGGATAATGAACGAACGCTGGCTGGCCCGTGTGTTGGCTTTGCGCAACCCCGGCGGGGTCAAGGAGAATGAGCGTCAGGCTCGCGCCATCTATGCCGCCGTTCAGGGCGCACAGTTGATCGCCCACACCCGCAACGATGTTTCCCTTTACGAGGAGATCATCGCGACCTATCGCGCCAATGGCCTCATTCCGTAAATTCGATCACGCTTACGGTTTTTTCGCATGCGGAAGCAAACGCACTTGGCGCGAAGTTTATGTCATCAGGTATGATCTTATTTCATGCTGATTGTGCGACATACTCGCTTGTGAGTTCGTCGATTGTCGAGATACCGAGGAGCGCCATGTTCCGATGCAGTTCCGCATGAAGAATCTCTGCCGCTTTCATCACACCAAGCGGCCCGGCAACCGACGCGGCGTAGATGAAGGGGCGGCCGACGAAAACAAAGCGCGCGCCGAGGGCAAGTGCTTTCATAATGTCGGTACCGCGACGGAATCCGCCGTCCACCATTACCGCCATCTGGTCGCCCACACGATCTACTATGCCCGGAAGAGCGGCTAGAGGCGACATGGCGCCATCGAGCTGCCGTCCGCCGTGGTTCGAGGCGATCACTCCTTCGGCGCCCACAGCCTGAGATCTGGCAGCATCGTCAGGATGCAGGATACCCTTCACCACCAGCTTCCCGGTCCACCGGTTGCGGATGCGCTCGAGATGTGTCCAGTTCAGATGGTCCTTGCGTCCAAAATCTCGCATGACGTGAGAGGAGACGATCGGTGCACCGCGCGTAGCGAACGAGTTCTCGAAATGCGGGATGCCATGCTGGAGTAGGGTCCGCAGGAACGTGCCAACTGTCCACCGGGGATGAGTGATCCCCTCCCATGCAAGAGCGAGGCTTGGCCTGAGCGGCGTAGAAAAGCCTGCCCTGATGTTGCTTTCCCGGTTTGCCAATGCCGCGGTATCGACGGTGAGTACGAGTGTCTTGAATCCAGCCTCGGCCACCCGATCCACCAAGGCGTCGATCCGTTCGGGTTCTGCGGGAAGATACGCCTGAAACCAGGTGCCCGGCGCACTGGCAACCACGTCCTCAAGCCTGATCAGGGACGACCCGCTCATGATCATGGGAATTCCCGCTTGGCCGGCCCCTTGGGCGAGAACAAGATCACCACGGTAGGCCATGAGGGCACTGATGCCCATCGGTGCGATACCAAATGGCGCGCTGTAGCTCTCGCCAAAAATTGTCGTCTCTGTGCTCCGTTGAGAAACATCCCTCAACACGCGAGGCAGGAACGCATAGTTGGCGAGGTCTTCCCTGTTGTAGCGCAGCGATGCCCCGGTCTCGCTAGCACCTGCGACGTAACCGAAAAGCGGTCGCGGCAGATGGCGTTTGGCAGCTTTTTCGAAGTCATCAAGGCAAAGATATTTGTCGAGGGCCCGCGTGTTTGCCTGCATTTTGTTTATCCGATCAGGATCGCCCGGAAATCGTTGACGTTGGTTCCGGTCGGCCCGGTCACGAACAGATCGCCTGTGGCGTTGAACCCTGTCCAGGCGTCGTTCGAGACGAGCAGGTCATAAGGATCGAGGCCCGCAGCTCGAAGTCTGGCCACCGATCCAGCATCGACAAAGGCTCCGGCATTGTCTTCGGAGCCGTCTATGCCATCGGTGTCTGCTGCGAGAGCGGTGATGTCTCCATGTTCGGCGATCTCGATCGCCAGCGAGAGGAGGAACTCGGTGTTTCTTCCACCTTTTCCGTTGCCGCGAAGCGTGACCGTACTTTCCCCTCCCGACAGGATCACCACGGGTTTCCGAAACGGCTGGTCATTGCGCGCGACCTCCTTTGCGATCGCGGCATGAACCTTTGCGATTTCGCTCGCTTCGCCTTCGATGGCGTCGCTTAAAACGACTGCCGGAATGCCTTGCCGCCGCGCAAGTACTGCGGCAGCTTCCAGTGAAGTCCGGGCAGATCCGATGACTTTGATCTCGCTACTTCCAAAGCATGGGTGGTCCGGGTCGATTCCAGCTGACTCCTCGTGAATATGCCGGATGACACGCCCCGGCAACGCCATGCCATATCGCTCAATGACGCGAAGGGCATCTTGCGGGGTCGAGCGCGAGAGGACGGTCGGGCCGCTGGCAACCAGCTCGGGATCGTCTCCCGGGATGTCGGATACGATCAGCGTCACGACCTTGGCGGGATAGGCGGCGATCGACAGGCGTCCTCCCTTGATCTTCGAAACTTGTGTCCGAACGGTGTTCATTGCGGAGATGGGCGCACCCGACGAGAGAAGCGTCCTTGCAACTGCGATCTCATCATCCAGCGTCAGACCATCCGACGGAAAAGCCAGCAAGGACGATCCGCCTCCAGAGATCAATGCCACCACGAGATCGTCTTGGGTGAGATCGGAAACGGAATGCAGCAATCGCCTCGAAGCCTTCAGGCTTGCCTCGTCTGGAACCGGATGAGACGCCTCAATGACCTCCATCCGACCGCAGGACGCCCGTGTCCCGTGTTTCGTCACGACGACACCCTCGAGAGAGCCTTTCCACAGGTCGTCGAACGCACGCGCCATTTCCACCGATGCCTTGCCTGCTCCCACGACGACGGTCCGCCCTTTCGGCTGCTGCGGAAGGTTTGCCTTGATCGCTTCGTAAGGATCGGCAGCAGCGACTGCAGCGCGAAACAGGTCGGACAAAAAAGCTCTGGTGTCCGATACGGCCGCCATGATCAAGCGGCCACGATGTTCGTCGGTGTGCCCCGCTCGAACGCCTCGACGTTGTCGATTAGCTGATCGACCAGCGACTGGACCGCCTCGCGGCTAGCCCACGCCACGTGCGGCGTCAGGATGAAGTTCGGCAGATCGAGGAGACGCATCAGCGGATGATCGTCTGCAGGCGGCTCTGCGGTGACGACGTCGAAGCCGGCGCCACTGATTTGGCCGCTTCTCAACGCGTGCTCCAGCGCGGCCTCGTCGACGAGACCGCCGCGCGCGGTGTTGATCAGGAGCGGCCGCCTGGCCATCTGTGCGAACTCCGCAGTAGAGATCATGTTGCGGGTCGATGGCATCAATGGGGAGTGCAAGGTGATGATGTCGCTAACCTCGAGGACCTTCTCGAAGGGCGTATAGAGCGGCCCCATTCCTTTTGTTCCCTTGTAGTCGGAAAACAGTACCTTCATCCCGAAGGCCCGGCCAATGTCGGCCACCGAGCGCCCAAGAGCACCGTCACCGATGATGCCGAGCGTCGAACCGGCGAGATCGTTGATCGGGAAGTCGAAGTAGCAGAACTGGTTTGCTTCCTGCCAGCGCCCGGCCTGTACCGAGTTGCGATAGGCCAGGAGGCTGCGGCGAAGCGCAAGGATCAGAGCGAAGGTGTGTTCGGGAACGGTGTTGACTGCGTAGTTGCGAATGTTGGAGACCGTTACTCCACGCTGCGCGCAAGTGGCCACGTCAACGACGTCGGTGCCCGTGGCCGCCACGGCCACCAGCTTGAGGTTCGGGGCGGAGGCGATTGCCGGGCCTCGTACGGGCGCCTTGTTCGTGATGACGATGTCGGCATCCTTCATGCGCTCCGGCACCTCGTCGGGAGCCGTCTGGTCGAACTGAACGAGTTCATGAGCGAAGGAGAAGGCACGGAAGTGAATGTCGTCGGGCAAGGTCTTGCGATCTAGGAGAACAATGCGAAGAGGATTGCGGGTAGCATCAGGCATTGGGAGGACACCAAGTTCAGAGGGAGAACAGCGGCCGCTTTGAAGCGGCCGCTCACTTTTAAGATCAACCTCAGGCTTCTTCTTCCTGGAAGGCTTCTTCGCGGGTTTTGCGGAACGACGGCAGGATCATCAGGAGAAGCACGCCGGCTGTCGCGATCAGCAGGACGAGGCTGATCGGCCGCTCCACGAACACGCTGGGATTGCCGTGGGAGATTGTCAGAGCCCTACGGATGTTGGTTTCCAGCAGTGGCCCAAGGACAAACCCCAGAAGCAGCGGACCCGGCTCGCACTTTGCCTTACGGAAGGCATAACCCAGCAGGCCGAACCCAGCAGCCAGTGCCACGTCGAATATGCGGTTGTTGATGCTGTAGACACCGACACAGCAGAAGAGAAGGATCGCTGGATACAGCAGACGATACGGGACCGTCAGGAGCTTCACCCAGACCCCGATCAGCGGCAGGTTGATCACGACAAGCATCAGGTTGCCGATCCACATGCTGGCAACAAGACCCCAGAAGATTTCCGGCTGGGTTGCCAGGACCGTCGGCCCCGGCGTGATACCGTGGATGATGAAGGCGCTCAGCATCATCGCCATCATATTGTTCGACGGAATGCCGAGGGTCAGAAGCGGGATGAACGACGACTGCGCGCCCGCATTGTTGGCAGCTTCCGGTCCAGCGACACCCTCGACTGCACCTTCGCCGAACTCGTGAGGACGCTTGGACACCTTCTTTTCCACGGAGTATGCGCAGAACGATGCGAGCGTTGCACCGCCACCTGGCAAGACGCCGAGAAGCGTGCCGACGGCGGTTCCCCGCAGCACGGCAGGCCATGCGCGCCGGAAGTCTTCTCGGGTCGGCCAAAGGCGGCTCAGCTTGCTGACCAGCACGCCACGAGCTTCGACATTTTCAAGGTTCTCGATGATCTCCGAAAAGCCGAACAGCCCGATGGCAATGACCACAAAGTCGATACCGTCGAAGAGTTCGACCGCAGTGAACGTGAGGCGCTCCTCGCCGGAGCTGGCGTCAATACCGACCATGCCGAGTAGCAAGCCGAGAAGGATCATGCCGATCGCCTTCAGGACTGGTCCGCGCGCGAGAATTGTCGCGGCGAGAAGGCCGAACAGCATCAGTGACACGTATTCTGCGGGGCCGAATGAGAGCGCGAATGACGACAGAGTAGGTCCGGCAATAGCTATGCCGAATGTCGCGACGGTCCCGGCGAAGAAGGACCCGAGTGCTGCGACAGCAAGCGCCGAGCCAGCTCTTCCTTGTTGAGCCATCTTGTAGCCGTCGACAGCGGTAACCACGGAGGACGCTTCGCCTGGAAGGTTGACAAGGATCGCCGTGGTTGATCCGCCATACTGAGCGCCGTAATAGATGCCGGCGAGCATAATGAGCCCCGCCAGAGGCGGAAGGTAGAACGTGATCGGCAGCAGGACGGCGATCGTCGCCGTCGGCCCGATACCCGGCAGCACCCCGATCAGCGTGCCTAGCAGAGCGCCGAGCAGACAGAAGCCAAGGTTTGTCGGCGTCAGGGCCTCGCTGAAGCCCAACATGAGAAGATCGACGAAGTTCATGTCTTACCTCCCTCAGAACGGCCAGATGGGCATCTGGACCCCGAGGCCGACGATGAAGACCAAAGCGCCAAACGCTGTCAGCCCGGCAGTGAGCAAGATGACTTCGCGGAACCTTGAATCGCGATCAGCCATGCTGCCGACCAAAAGCAACCAGACGGAAGCCGCGACGAAACCCAAGAACTCAGCGACAAATGCGAATCCCACCACGGCGGCCAGGATGATCACCAGCGGCCACAGTCTCGGTTTATCGATGTCGACCCGTGCCCGGACCGCGCCGAACCCGCCAATCGCAACACCGATGATGATCAAAAGCCAGCAGACTATTCTCGGAAGGTAGCCTGGCCCCATGACGGATGCCGTACCCATGGTCAGGTCGCGCCCGGCCCAGAGGCCGAGCGCACCAAATCCGATGAAGAGCGCGGCGGTGAAGAGGTCCGGCCGGTCACCGGTTCCTCCAGCCTTGCGGGGAGCGGCCATCACTTCTGTTCCTTGGCCAGTTTCCAGATCGCGCCCAGACGTTCAGCTCTGACGGGAAGCTCCTTGTTCCACTCCTCGGATGAGCGGTAGGAAAGGGCAAGCGACATCTGCTTCGCCTTTGCCTGGAATTCTGGATTGTCGAGAGCCTTCTTCACTGCGGCCGAGAACTTCGTCCGGATTTCTTCCGGCACGTCACAACCCATCGCGATACCGCGCTCAGAACTCATCAGGACTTCGAACCCCTGTTCTTTTGCGGTTGGAAGGTCGGGCGCGATGGAGGCCCGCTCTTCCGCGAACTGACCGAGATTCTTGAACGCGGAGTGGTCGCTGCCCACGAACTCCCCGACGTTGATGCCGATCGTATCGACGTGGCCACCAAGAAGAGCAGTGCGGGCTTCGTTCGCGCCGTTGAACGTAACGGCCGTCAGGTCGATGCCTGCGGACTTCTCCAACTGGAGCATGGCAAGATGCTCATCGGTTCCCAGGCCGGTCGTGCCGACAGTCACGGCCCCGGGGTTCTCCTTCGCATAGGCGACGAGGTCTTTCAGCGTGTTGAACTTGGAATTGGCCTGCACGATGAAGGAGCCGGGGTCTTCGACGATCCGCGCGACGACGCAGAGCTTCTTCGGATCGAAACGGACCTTGCGATCCATCTGCATCGTCAGATAGCCCGGGGTGTTGAGCGAGGAAACCGTGTAGCCATCGGGGCGAGCCTGGGTCATCGCAGTGTAGGCGATCTCACCGGAGGCACCCGGGCGGTTCAGAATGGTGATTTTGCCGCCCAACTCTTTCTCGACGAAAGGGGCAAGCGTCCGGTTCATCACATCGGTGCCACCGCCCGGAGCGAACGCCACGATGAACTCGATTGGACGGTCGGCAGGCCAGTCGGCATGTGCTACGCCAGCGCCGAAGAGCAGCGTCATCGCCAAAGCGGTGTTTCTGATCAGATGCTTCATCTTATCCTCCCAGGATAGTGTTGATTGATGTTCCAGTGCCTTCATGACTGGCCGACGTTTCCCCTCCGGAGCGTCGGCCAGCATCGTTCAGTTCGTCGACGGTAGCTCGCATCCGGCCTTGACGAGGGCGTCGTTGAACCATGTCGGATTGTGCGTGCCCGCTTTGATATTCTCGATCTGCTTTTGCTCGGCGGCGTGCTTGGCGACCGTCCTTTCGTAGACCTCTGCGGCGTCGTCGATCGGGACAACGACAACGCCGTCCGCGTCGCCAACGATCAGGTCCCCCGGCATGATCACCATTCCGCCAATGGCGATCGGCGTGTTGATCTCGCCCGGTCCGTTTTTGTAGGGACCTCGATGGGTGACGCCTACTGCGAACGAGGGGATGTTCATCTCGAGGAAGGCGTCCGCATCACGGATCGCACCGTTAAGAACGAAACCGACGACGCCACGGCGATGAGCGTAGTCGAGCATCATCTCGCCCATCAGGGCGTGTGTCACGTCGCCCCCGGCATCCATGACAATGACGTCGCCGTCCACGGCCATGTCCATCGCCTTGTGCAGCATGAGGTTGTCGCCCGGAGGAGCTTTGACGGTCAGTGCGCGGCCGACAAGTTTGCCATCGCGGTGCATCGGGCGAAGCTGGGCCCCGCCCGCGTACATGCGGTGCATGCTGTCGCTGATGTTAGCGACTGGAAGCTCCTTGAACTTGTCGATCCATTCCTGATCGATGACCCTGTCCCTATTTCGAACCCTGAATCCTATGGTCAACGTCGTCTCCTTATGCTGTTGAATTTGTGACGTATCAGGCGGGCGTCTTGGCCAGTGCCCGGTGGTTAACGATCCTCTCGCGACCAAGGGGACGTCCTTCCACAATGGCGAAGATGCCTTCCACCGCGTCCACCCCCACGCGAACGTTGGCCTCTTGGGTTACGCCGCCGATATGCGGTGTGACGACGATCCGCTGGTTCTGCCAGAATGGATGGTTGTCCGCGGGCGGCTCCGTCTGGAACGTGTCCAGCCCGGCCCCGGCGATCTGTCCGCTCTCGACGGCGCGAAGGAGCGCTTCCTCGTCGATCAGGCCGCCCCGAGCGGTGTTGATGACAAATGAGCCCGACTTCATCATACCAAGGCGGTGATCATTCAGCAGGTTACGGGTCTCGGGAGTAAGGGGGCAATGGAGGCTGACAATATCGGAGGACGCGATAAGGTCGTCGACATCGGCTGCTCGGGCGACTCCTGCCTCGGCAAACGCCGCTTCGTCGGTAAATGGGTCGAACGCCTGCACCGTTAAGCCTAACCCCTTGGCAAAGAATGCGGTATGGCGAGCGATTGCTCCGAAGCCGACAAGGCCGATGGTCATGCCGGCGAGTTCCCTCCCAGAGAAGCCCGGCTTCTCCCAGCGTCCGGCGCGCAGGCTGCTGTCGAGTGGCACGATCCGCTTTACCACGGCAAAGAGCAGTGCAATCGCATGTTCAGCGACCGAAAGGGCATTCGCGCCGGCAGCGACGACAACGGGTATATCGCGGCGCGACGCGGCGTCCACATCGATATTGTCGACGCCGACACCGTGCTTCGAAAGGACACGGAGCGAAGGCGCAGCCTCGATCGCCGCAGAACCGAACCGTCCCATGCGCACCACGACGCCCACGGGATCAAGTTCCGTCACGATGCGGACCAGATCGTCTTCGCTCGTGTAAGGGGGGACGTAAGACACCTGGTAGCCCTTGCTGGCAATCAGGCTCACGGCTTGTTCATTGATGGCTGGTCCAGTGACCAGGATGTTTCGGCTTCCCATGCGTACCTCGAACTGGAATGCGCGAGGACGCGGCGCTGCTTTCGCACCGTTTCATCATCCTCCCATACGCCAAAGTTCCTCCTGGCGTCTCCTGAAGAGAACGTAACATAAGAGAGCCTTGATTAAAGCGAATAATTCTGGCCAACATGGACAGGAAAACTTAATACGTGGGAGGTCGGTTTGGATACGCGGCAACTCAAAACCTTCATCGCGATAGCTGAGCACGGCACTTTTGCAAAGGCTGCCGAGGCCGTAGGTTTAACTCCATCCGCAGTCAGTCAGCAGATGCAAGCACTGGAATTGGAGGTCAGCGGAGAGCTGTTCGATCGCTCGACCAGGCCCATCACGCTTAACGGCCATGGTCTACAGATGCTCGAAGCAGCACGTACTCTGGTTCGTGGTGCAGACAACATCATTGACGCTATCTCCGGCAGAGCCGTGAGCGGCACGTTCACGATTGGCTCCGTTCGCTCAAGTGCTCTTTCGCTCCTGCCTCTCTCAATCGTCGCCCTCAAGGCCGACTATCCTGATCTCAGGATCAAGCTCCAGGTCGCCAATACGGATGAATTGATGAACGATGTCATGTCAGGCCGTCTGGATTGCGCGATGGTCGCCGAATATTCCGGAATTCCTTCAGCCTTAAGGTGGCACCCGTTTATCAATGAACCTCTTCTGGTCATCGGTCCTGACGGCACTCCACCCATGTCTGGCCTCGATATGCTTTCGACGCTGCCTTATGTCAGGTTCAACAGTAAATTCAGGCTCGCCCAGATTATCGAGACCGAGCTTGCAAAAACCGGCGTCGAGCCAAACTTGATCGCCGAGATCGACACGATTGCGTCGGTGGTCTCTTGCGTTATTCACGGTCTCGGCGTGTCCGTGGTTCCCTGGATCGCGTTGAGAGACATTGCAGCTCCGATCGTCTCGGTACCCTTTGGCGAACCGCAGATATTGCGGCCGATCGGGCTGCTGGAAAGGCGATCTGGTACGCGCACTGCCATCATCGATCGGCTGCATCAGCACTTGAGTAGGCTCAGCGCGCCATACGGCGTAGCGCGTTGATTAAGGCTTTTGCGCCCATGACTGGATTCGGCTAACCGAAGAACGTCCGACTGTGATCAGATCGAGAGACTTTTCATTTGGTTCTCCGTAAAGTCCGCACAGCGGTGGACGGTTTCTATAGCCAGCTTTCTGTCGGGCGAAAAGGTCACCTCCGTCGACCGATCCTGCTTCCGCTTCGGTTGGGATGCGCCTCAAGCGCATCCAGAATTATTTCGGCCAGTATTTTTCGATGTAGCGGTTCATCTCCGACAGCATGAGCTTGCCCGAGTGATCAGCCTTATCTTCCCAAGCAAAAACACAGGCGGTCATGATCCCATTAAAACCGATCTCCGCCAGCGTTCCAAAGAAGTCGTCCCATGGAACCTCGCCTTGGCCGATATTGAGGTGCTGATGCACACGAGCCTGCGTGCCGGGCGGGTTCAGGATGTAGCGCAGGCCGGAGCTTGCCTTGTGATTGAACGTGTCGCCGACATGCACGTGAGCGAGAACATCCTTTGCCTCGCGCAGCATCGCCTTGGTATCATCGCCGAAGTAGAACGTGTGTGGCGCGCAATAGAGGAACTTCACATTCTTCGAGTTGACAGTCCGGATGATGTCTAGAGCTGGCTGCAGTGTCTCGCACCAGTCTTCAGGATGCGGCTCGATATTGAGCTGGATGTTTTCACGTTCAAACACCGGCACCAGCTCCTCGATCGAGCGCCACCAGGCGTCCTCGCAGGCCTCGATCATCGATCCCGTGTGGCAGCAATAGCAGCTTCCCTTGTCGGGATGCGGTCCACGGCCGAACTCGGAGTTCATCGTGTCTATTTCCATCTCGACGGCAATTTCGATAGCACGCTTCCAGTGCTTCACCGCCGCCTGGCGCTCCGTCTCATCATTCGAAGCCCAACGATACATTGGGAGAAGCGAAGCGATCTTGACGTTCTCGGCCGCCAGCGCTTTCTTGAACTCCTTAATGCGCTGCGGGAACACTCGCGGCGCCTTGAACCATTCGAGAAAATCGGCGCGCGGGCTCATCTCGATCCAGTCGTAGCCAAGCTCGCGCACCTTGCTCGGCAGTTCCTCAAGGCTCAAGTGACGATGCATGAACGGGTCTATTGCGATACGCATTTCTGCCTCCGGGCGAATATATGTCGAGGTTGCGCTTTCTGGCGCGGTCTTAGCGGTTGCGGGCCAGGAAGGTGTGGCCCGCAACCAGAGGCCGTCTACTTCGCGTAAGCTCCTTGGAGTAGTCGATCATGCCGTTGCATAGAACGGTCAGAAAGTTGTCGTCGAACAAGGCCATCGACGCACCGATGTTCTTGGCATGTGGGGTTCCCGCCATCAGGCCTCCCAATAGGCTGTCATAGTCAATTTGGATTCCCTGCTGCCCTCCTCCCTGATTAACAGCTCTACCTGAGGGAGGGTGCGACCGTCGTACCCTGTTACCCAATCACCGATAGTCGACCCAGAGTCCGCCGAGGTCGGCAGACCGCACGCAATTCTCTACCCAGCGCACCCCTTCCACACCTGCCTCGATGCCCGGATAACGGATGCTCGCCAAACGGCCTGCATCGTTTTCGTTGCGCGCTTCCATGGCAATGGCGAAGCGGTCGTAAAGGTTGGCCCAAGCCTCGAAAAGGCCTTCCGGATGGCCTGCACCGATACGATCGTCGGCAAGCGCCCTTGCATGCAAGTAGCCCATGCCACGCTCCAGGATACGCACCGGCTCGCCCTGCACCTCCAAGCGAAGCTGGTTCGGCTGCTCGTCCCACCACTCGATCGATGCCTTCGACCCGACGATGCGCACCTTTTGTCCGTGCATGGAACCCGCGTTGATGGCGCTCGACCACACGGTGCCGAAGGCGCCGTTGTCATATTCCATCAGGGTCATGGCGTTGTCTTCCAGCGGTGCGCGTGTCTTTACGAAGCTCTGGCGGGCGCAGAGAAGCCGCTTGATATGAAGATCAGGCAGGATGACCTCGGAGATATAAAGCGGATGCGTACCAATATCGCCGAGGACATAACTTGGGCCGGCGAATTTGGGATCGACGCGCCAGCGAGTCGCCGGATTTTGAAGCTCGACAGCCTCATTATGAAAGCCATGAGCAAATTGCAGGTTTACCAGACGGATTTCACCCAGTTCGCCGGCTGCAACGAGTTCGCGGGCGTGCTCGATCACTTGGTGGCCGCTGTAACCGTAAGTCACACCGACAATACGGCCACGCTCTGCGGCAATACGCTGAAGATCCTCGGCCTCGGCCACCGTGAAGCATAGCGGCTTTTCGCACACCACATGCAGCCCGCTTTCGAGCGCTGCCTTCGTGATCTCGTAATGGGTGTTGTTGGGTGTGGCGATCGACACTGCCTCGATGCCATCCGGACGCTTTGCTTCCTCCGCGAAGAGCATTCGCCAATCGGCGTAGCATCGCGAGGCCTCAAGACCCAGCTCGATGCCGAAGGCGCGGCCGCGTTCTGCATCGATATCGAAGGCGCCCGCGACGAGATCGAAGTAGCGATCGCGAAGCGCGGCACTGCGGTGAATATAGCCGATCTGACTGCCCCGGCCGCCACCAACCATTGCCCAGCGTAGCGGTCGTTTCGTCTGACGAGTTCCGTAAATCATGAGCTTTCCGTCCGGATTATTAGAAGCCGGCCGACTTGAGATAGTCGCGGCTGAGTTTCACATCGGCGAGGCTGCCGCCGGCGTTGCGCGGGTCACGCTCTTGTTCCACTGTGACGAAGCCTTCATAGCCAAGCTCATCGAGAAGCGCGCGGATGGCGGGATAATCGATGCAGCCGTTTCCAATCGGGCACATCACGCCTTGCCCGCAAGCTTCGAAGAAACGGATGTGTTCGCCCATCACGCGGTCGAAGACGGCCTTGTCGATGTCCTTGAAATGGATGTAGTCGACCCGATCGGCGTACTTGCGCAGGGTCTCGACAGGGTCCATGCCGGCATACCAGGTGTGGCCCGTGTCGAGGCAGAAGCCGGCGACGTCCTGGGGGATGTCGGCGGCGAGACGGGCAATCTCGTCCTCGAATTCAATATAGCCGCCGGCATGCGGGTGAATGGTGGCGCGAACGCCATATTTGTCGCGGGCAAGATCGGAGATCGCACGTATATTGTCCATCATGCCGGCCCACGCGGCGTCATCAAGCCGCGGCGCTCTGTCGGAATGACCCGCCGCATAATCCCGCTCGTCGTGTCCCCACTCCATCACGGTCAGATAGGGCGCGGAGAAGCGCTGGCCTGCGGATTTGGGCGGCCTTGGCAGGCGGGTGATCAACGAACAAATCTCGTCGGTCTGTTGCAGAAGGCTCTCGCGGTTTTGCAAAGCGACAAGGTCGTTGAAGATCGTTCCGGCCACGATATAGAGCCCTCGGCTCGTTAGGGCCGAAGAAACCAGGTCGATGTCCAAAGGCACGTAGCCATAAGGGCCAAGCTCCATTCCGCCGTACCCGGCCGCCTTGACCTCATCGAACACGAGCTCCCATGGAGGCAGGTCCGGATTGCGCACGTCATCGACGCCCCAGCAGCACGGTGCCGTGGTCACTGTAATACTCATGATGTTCTGGTCCTTCCCTAGTGCCGCTCGCTCTGTGGGCGACCCTCCTCGACGCAGAGATGTAGCTTGAGATATACGGTTTACAAAGTTTGATTTTGATGGGATTCCATCAGAATGAGCATGGAGAGGCAGATGGTTGCGCGAAAGGTGAGCATTACGGATGTCGCGAAAGCAGCCGGTGTCTCGACTGCCACAGTCGATAGGGTTTTGAACAATCGCGGAGGGGTGCGCGCTGATAAAGAGGACCTCGTACTGGCCACGGCGCGTGCGCTTGGTATTGATCGGGCGTTAGACCGCACGCCCTCTCGTGCCCTGCGCGTCGCGGTCCTCATGCAGCCTCCGGTTAATCCATTTCATGCAGCGTTGAGAGAAGGCATTGATCTAGCTGGGAGAATGTACACAGCGCTGAATCTGCAATTCTTCGTCCACCACATTGATCCCGGGAAGCCCGCGGCTATTGCCGCAGCCGTCCGCGATTGTCGCTCATACGACGGTCTCGTCATCACGAGCCCAGACGATATTCGTGTTAGGGAAGCCGTAGCGGTGCTGTCCCACAAGATACCTGTAGTGACCTTGGCGACTGACCTCACGGACTGCGGACGCGCTGCCTATGTCGGACCAGACGATCGGCAAGCGGGCCGCGTAGCCGGAGACCTGATGGGGCTTTTCCTGCGGGAGGGCGGGCGGGTGATCGTGATCGCCGGGTCGCGCGACATCGCCGGCCACCGGGACAGAGAGGAGGGCTTTCGCGCAGTCCTGACCGAACGCTATCCGGAGTGTAGCCTTGCTGCGGTTCTTGAGACGGGGGAAAACCAAGAGGAAGCAGGGAGAGTGGTGGAGATTGCTTTCCGGGATGACCCCGGTCTGCGCGGCATATATCACCTATCCGCCGGTGCGGTGCCGATCGTGAGCACACTTCAACGCCTTGGTCGGATCGAAGATACGGCGGTCATTACCCACGAACTCACTCCTAACCGGCGTATGCTGCTAAAGTCCCGAAAGATCAACGCGGTTATCGATCAACGGCCACTTCTGGAGGCTCGGCTAGCAGTGGAAACTGTTGCAAAACTTCTCGGCCGACTGCCGGGAGAAGCAGTCTCTATCGCAACCGATATTCAGATCTTTCTCGCCGAAAATGCGTAGCGTTTGAGACACAAGGCGAACGAACTCCGGTGGGCTCGGCATCAGGTTCGCCCCCTGTGAGGCTCTTGAAAGGATTGTCAGCGAAACTATCAGCAAGGTGCTGCCGTATCAGAACCTAAGCGGCGAAGCCTTTCGTTCTGGGCCTCCAAGTCCCGCTGAATTGCAGGCAGGGTACGGTGTGGTTCGAACCTTGCATCTGGTATCGGGAACCGTCTGCTTCCGATCTGCTCAAGGACAGGCTCGCCTATTGCCCAGCAAGGAAGTCTGAGACAACCTCGTTGAATCGCTCAGGTGCCTCGATGAAGGCGAAATGCGCTCCGCCTTCCGCTTCTTCGAAGATCACAAGGCGAGACCCCTTGATCTGCCCATGGATCCATTCCTGCGAGCGTGGATTGACGTGGCTTACGCGCCCACCGATGACCAGTGTCGGGCGGTCGATGCGACTGAAGATATCGCGCCAGTCGATCGAACAATGGTCGACGAAGAGATTTGCGATATGAACGGCGTTGACGCGAAGGTTCTCCTGAAGCAGCCAGGCTTTCAGATCTGCCGGAATGCCCTTCGTGATCATGCCGTCCAGGAAAGCGCCGCGCGCCGTGGCGCCTTCGGCGCCCTTGATCTGATCTGCGATGGCGATCATGGTGGCTGCGTCAAACAGTGCACCGGAATTCAAGACATCCTCATTGCTCATGCCGGCCTGCCGCATGACGGTTGCTGGCTCGTCTATGAGAATCAGCTTGTCGATGAAGACTGTGCCGAAGATGTCTATCATCGCCCAGATAACCGAGGCGCCCATCGACCAGCCGAGCAACGTGGCCTTTTCGATCTTCTCGTGCTTCATCAGTTCCATGATGTCAGCCGCAAAGCGGAAGATGCGGAAACCGCGCGCAGCGTCCGGCGATTTCCCGTGCCCGCGAAAGTCGACGGCCAGCACACGGTTCGTTGGCGAGAAATGTCCGATCTGGTGCCGGAACATGGCGGCCGATTGCGACCAGCCCGGTAGCATGATCAGCGCGGGGCCTTGGCCCTCGTCCGTGTAAGTCAGGACTGCGCCGTCGGTTGTTGTAAAATTCTTCTGCATGTATACTCCTCCCTTTTTTATACTTTGCAGCCGGCCTCCCTGACCTGCCGATTGTTTGTCCATCCTTCAATAGCGCATGAAGCCACCATCAACGTTCAATGTGACGCCCGTAATAAAGCTGGCCGAGTCCGAGGCCAGGAAACTGACTGCCCCGGCAATGTCCCGCGGTTCTCCAGGGCGTCCGACCGGTATGGTCGAGATGATCTGCTCTCTCTGCGCCACACTCAGTTTGGAGGTCAGCGCCGTGTCGGTTAGACCGGGGCAGATGGCGTTGCATGTGACGCCCGAACGGCCAGCCTCTCGCGCTATCCCCTTGCTGAATGCAATGACAGCGCCCTTCGCCGCGGCGTAGCAGCTGTTACCAAACAAGCCGCCGCCCTGTTGCCCGGCGACGGATGCTATATTGATGATGCGCCCCCAACCGGAAACGGCCATGGCGGGTAGAAAGGCTTTTGTGAGAAGGAAAACTGCAGTGAGATCGATGGTCATGAGACGCTGGAACTCTTCCAATTCCACGTTCTCGATCGGGCCCGTCGACGCGATACCGGCATTATTCACCAGAATGTCGATGCTCGAATGCCGCTGCCTGACCTCCTCGGCCATACGCAGGACGTCGCCTGGCTGACCGAGATCGACCGCAACGAAACTTGACGAGCCGCCGTTCCGCATGATGCGCGCGACACCAAACTCTGCAGCGGCAAGGTCGATGTCCGAAACAACGACATGGGCACCCTGCTGCGCAAGCCGCTCGGCGATGGCAAAGCCTATGCCTCGTGCAGCACCAGTTACCAGCGCGACGCGGCCGTTCAGTTCTCGTTGCATGCTTCCTCCGGCGGCGATAACATCACCAGCCCCTGTCTCCTCAGAGACTATGATTAGGATCGAGATCGACGGCGAGCAAACGACTTCTGGTTTCTCAACCGTTAAGCGGAGCTTCACGATGACACGTCTGAGCGCACCCTTGAGCGCCCTTGAGATTTTTGCTGAGGCGGGCCAGACGTGCTCGTTCCGCGTTGCCGCTGAACACTTGGCTCTCTCGACAAGCGCGGTGAGCCAGGCCATTCGAAAACTGGAAGAGCGCCTGGCTTGCCAATTGTTTCTGCGTGTCGGAAACAGGCTGCAACTGACGCTGGAAGGGGAGAACCTGCTGAAGCACGTGGCGAAGGGGTTCGATGAAATGCGTCTCGGGTTGCGGACGCTTACGGAAGCGCGCGACACGCCCATTTCCATCTCCAGCCCGCCAGGCCTTGCAAGCCAACTCCTAGCCGTCGTCGTGCAATCGCTTCTAGCTTCCAAGATCCGCGACATCAGGATCGTTGCGGACGAGGCACCCGACTTCAAACGCTTTCGGGACTTCGATGTCGCGATCGTCTATGGCGAGCCAGCGGCGAAAATTCACGATCTTGAGCCATTGGGGCCCGATGTTTTTACCCCCGTCTGCGCCCCAAGCCTGAAGGGACGCCTGGAGAATGTAAGCGATCTGGCCGACTGTGCGCTGATCGTCAACGAGACAAACGCCGTCACATGGAAAGACTGGCTGCAACTTAACGGGATTGCGACAGTCAATGTTAACTGGCTCAGATTCAATCGGGCGTCCCAGATCATACCCGCAGTCCTGTCCGGATTCGGCGTGGCTCTGGAGTCGCTCCGGGTCCTCGCGCCCCAGCTGGAAAGCGGCGAACTCATGCGCTGCAATCTTCCCGGGACAAAAGCGATCTCGCGCGACCTGACGTTCCTGCATGTCACCAATCGGCAAGATCGGATCGAGCGGGTGGCGACGGTGGCTGACCTCATCCGGGCTGAGTGCATGACGAATACGGACGGCTCGCGACGGGCGGCTTCGGGATGAGCAGGGGACAACACGAAGGTTCAAACAACGCCGAGCCGGCGTGCAAGGCGCAAATATTCTCAGCAGAAGAGCCTGATGCAGCAAATCAAGGACCGTCGGGCCGACGACCGCCCACACCTCACGATCCTCCACGACCAGCTTGATGAAGTGGAGGTCACGGGCGAGAAGCTGGTTCCCGGGATTGTCTGAAGAGGGCGGCGCAATCTCACTTTGCCGCGATAAACCAGCCAATCACTTGCTCTTTAATCAGTCGACAACGTCTTTTCCACTGTTCGGGTAAAGAGGTCGCTGCTCTCTTCCTGGATACGCTCTGGTAGGCCTACTGCAGCGGCTTCGATGATAGTTTCTCTACTTGTGACATGAGTGGTTCCGGGGGAACAACCTGGCCAAATTCATAGAACACATTACGCTAAGCGTTCACCAACTCTGTGCGCTGTCGAGGGTGACGATGCGCGAGCATGTTCCAGCTTTCGTATAAGGTCAGCCACCGGTCGCTGACATATGGCGCGAAATCTGTGGAACCGGCGCCCGATCCAATACGAAGTCGTGCCCCTTCGGCTTGTGCTTGAGAGCATGTGCGATCGTCTCGAGCAACACATTGTTGTTATCAGATGCGCGTATGGCCTCCTTCAGATCCGCCGCATCGTTCTGGCCGAGACAGGTATGAAGCACGCCGGCGGTAGTCACACGCACACGATTACAGTTCTCGCAGAAATTATGCGTCATCGGCGTGATGAAACCGATGACGCCTCCGGTTTCGTCGACCCTTGCATAGCGCGCCGGTCCCCGGTACGCAGGCCGATATCGGTCAGCGACCAGCGAGCCTCTATCTGGCGACGCAAGCGGTCCAGCGGCAGTTACTGATCGAGCCGATCCTCACCCGTTTCTCCAAGAGGCATGGTCTCAATCAGCGTCAGGCTCATGCCGCGCGTGTGAGCGAAGGAGATCAGGTCGTAGATCTCGTCTTCCGTGCTCCCACGCAGCGCAACCGCATTGATCTTGATCGCCAGCCCCGCATCCTGCGCAGCATCGATCCCTTCAAGCACGGTTGCCAGAGAACCGCCCCGGGTCAAAGCCGAGAAACGATGCGGAAGTCGTGCAGTCGACGGATACGAACCGGCGCGCCTGCGGCTTTTTAGATTTTATGGGTACGACTCGACGTATATCGCTGGCGAGGCCGTACTTGCCTTAAGCTCGGAGCGCCCGCGACCGCGCGAAATTTTACATTGGTGGATTTGAATATCCGACTGCGGACGTATTGGAATAGAGATCAGGCGTAGATTTCATCACCAAATGGTGCTATCTATAACACCATAATCAGGAAACCAACAATGCGATCGACTATCAATCTCGACGACACGCTCATGGAAAGGGCTAGGTCCCTAACCGGCACGAAAGAAACCGCCACTCTGGTCCGCCAAGCGTTGGAGACGCTTGTCCGTGTGGAGTCGGGAAAACGCCTCATCGCTCTCGGCGGAACTATGCCGGACGCGGAGGCAGCCCCACGCCGCCGGAGCGCAGCCGCCAAGTGATACTTGCCGACACTTCCATCTGGATCGATCATTTCCGGCATGCCGATTCAGAGCTGCGTAAGATTATTGAGGACGACCGTCTTTTATGCCATCCAGCCGTAATCGGAGAGCTTGCACTTGGCAGTCTTCGGGATCGCAGCAGCGTGATAGCTTTCCTGACGGCCCAGCGCGAAGCGCTCGTCGCGACGCACGACGAAGTCATGATGATGATTGATCGCCACGCCATTTTCAGTATGGGCATTGGCTACACCGATGCACACTTGATGGCCTCGGTTCTCCTCGATCAGCGAGCGGCCTTATGGACCAGAGACAAGCGTCTGCGGGCAGCGGCCGAAAAAGCGGGGGCGTCACTTTACACCCCTGCCAATGCGCGAAACTAAATGCTCTATCGAAGCGCTCATGCTGGTCGAGAGCCGCCTGACCGCAGAGTTTTATCGATATATTATGCGATCTTCCTAGCCTAAGACGGACTTTGTTGCATCGATCCTGGATTTGCTGATATCAGGCGGCCGTTTTGTTCCCGGGGTGCCTTTGATGCCGCATAAGTTCAATGCCGACCGGCGGTGCAAGATAGCCAAGCAGAAATTTCAGGTGACGAATTGGGCGCAGTATAATGAAAGCCTGCGTCAATGTGGTGATGTGACCGTGTGGGTGAGTGATGAGGCGCTTTGCTTGTGGTCTGCGTCGCGCCGGATATCTCGGGGCAGCCAGCCGAAATACTCGGATCTGGCGATTACGCTGTGCTTGACCCTGCGCGTCGTCTACGGGCTGGCGCTGCGCCAGACCAAAGGTCTGATGCGCAGTGTCGCGGCGCTGATGGAGTTTGATATTGCCGTGCCTGACTTCTCCACCCTTTCACGCCGGAGCAAAGGGCTGGCGTTGCCGTCGACAAAGTTCCGAACCAAAACATCAGGTCCGGTCCATCTGGTGGTCGAAAGTTGTGCCCGATCGGGTTTGATGACGACGTTGGCGCTTCCGAATGCTAATCACAGGATATGAGGAACTTTTCGAACCGCACGAACTGCTCATGCGGCCACGGTGTTAGCGTTGGTCGCCTTGAATAGATACGAACCCCTGACCCAACTAATTTTGCAGTATCCCGGTCCGATGCTTGTTTTACGAGTCAGGCCGCTGGCGATGAGAACAACCGACCAAGACCTCGCATTGGCTGGTCATATCCCGCAAGCCGCAGCATATGCCAGGCGAGCGCATGGTTGCTGGATGTCACCGGCTTGCGGAGCTTCGCCTCGACCTGCGCTACGATGCGCGTAACGCGCATGCTGGTGCAGGAGACAAACAAAGCATCGCATTCATCCGAGCTTCCCAGCTCGAGAATGGCGCGCTCGATCGAAGCCGGTGTGATCCGCGCCACACGATTGTCGTCTGGCTCATGAAACGAGCCCATGACCGGAATATCCATGCCCCTCGCCATCAGCGAGGCACGCAGGGAGTGGTTGATTTCCGGCATATAGGGGGTGAGCAGGGCTATGCGCCGGGCGCCAAGCGCTTCCATCGCAGCGCGGGCGGCGGTGACCGGATTGGTCACCTTCACGCCCGGCAGAACCTCGTGGACACGCTCGGTGATGCGCTCCTCGCCGATGACGAGGGAGCCGGACGTGCAGGCGAATCCGATCACGTCGAATGCCACATCCGGAAGCAGGCCGACCGTGCCGGGGATCTCGTCCGACATTTTCATCAGGTTTGCCGGCGTGAAAAGGCCGGCCGAGGGTTCGTCGAGCAAGAGGATCGACGGTTCCGAAATCAGCGCGCGAGCCAGCGAGAGCAGCTGCCGCTCGCCGCCCGATAGGGCCGATGCACGTCTGTTCTTCTTGGCAGCCAGGCTCGGATATTGGCCAAGAAGCGTGCCGCACTCGATCTCGAGCGACGCATCTGCGCATTCATGGACAATCATATCGTCCCTTTCCGCCAAAACATGGGTTTTTCGAACGCTGCCCTCGACAAATTGCTGAGTGCGATCGGCAATTGGGGACCCGTGGCAACTCGTCTGCGGTTTCCCTACCGATCGATCGATGCTTCGGAAGCCGAGAGATTGCGAAGAATTGCAATGTCTGAGCTCCCCGATCTATTTCACTAGGTTTGCGCGCATCGACGCCGTCAGCAACGCCATCGAGCCGCAAGAGCGCTGTCCTTGGACGACGAGTAACTGCAGGCAACGTGCGCGCTATCCCTGGTCAACCGTCTGACGATCGCCGCTCCCATGCAGCGCGAACCACCCGTGACCAAGGCGACCTTTCCGGCGAGCGGCAAGTGATCTTGAACCATAATTCCCTCCATTAAGCACTAATAATTGGCACCGCTTCGATTGGCGGGACTATGCCGTCCGAGTTGTGTGGCTGAAATCAGTCGCGGGTATAGGGACATCATACCCGCGTACGATCCGATTGGAGAAAGGAACAAAGCGCAGCGCTTGAGGTTGAAGTTCGATTGGAGGAGCTGTCATGAGCGGCTTTTTGAAGTTCGTGCTCATAGGCTTGGCAGCCATGAGCGGCGCAATGGCGATGCCGATTTTAATGTCTTCCGAGGCGACACCGTCTCCGTGCCGCAACGCGGGCTTCCGTTTTGATTTTCGTAGCCGCGTCCGGATTGAACGTCCGCCGTCTTGAACAGTGCGGCCAAAACCAACACGGAAGCTGATCCTGCGTTTCTGGTGGTCGGCTCCGGTTGATGACACATCGAGGATACGTGCGATCTCCAGCGCCAGCTTCATGGCAAGCGGGCAGCGCCGACGAAGCGGTAGACGTTCGGTGTTAGCCACACGGCATAAAACGTAATCCCTCACGATAGCACAACGCGATGTCCGCTTTCGGCCGCTCTCTCTATCGCGTCAATCACTCGATGCACTGCGACTGCGTCCTCGAAGCTCGGCGCAGTATGAGTGCCTTCCCGTAAATCCTGGGCCATGTTTGCATAGAGGCGTGCGACATTCCCTGGCTCGACATCCTCCGGCCAACCAGCCCGGTACGTGGCGGGAATCTCAAGCGCACGGAATGCTGTCTCCCTGCCGCGGGCACCCGTCAGTGAAAGAGGCACCATTTGCACGTGGCCCGACAAACCAGAGACCCGGATGTCGCCCTCGCTCCCATGAATCTCCCAAAACAACCCATCGCCGTCCCGCGGCGCGCCGCCGCGGTAATGGATAGAAATGGGTGCGCCGCTGGTCAAAACCCCGCTCACAAGCACCTGGTCGGGTGCCGATACAGGTAACGTTTCACCGGTATCGATTGCTGTCACCATGGGTCTCCGTGTCGTTACTACAGCAGAAACTTCCACGATGTCGCCTAACACATGCCTCAGCGCCGCCAGCGTATGCCCCACTGGGATCGTCAGCATATTTGCACCATTGGCGCGGTCCAGCAAATATCCGTAGGTCTTCGCGTCAGGAATAGTGCCGCCGCCGAGTGCAGTCCCGCCTCGCGCTACCAAGGTCGTCGACAGCACCTCGCCGATAAAGCCGTCGAGGATCAAATTTCTCAGGTACTCGATCTCCGGCGCGAAACGCGCTTGGGTTCCCACCACGCCAAGGACGCCTCGTGCCTTGGCCAGCGCAGCCATCTCGCTGGCTTCCGCCAATCCATTTCCGAGCGGCCATTCGCAATAGACATGTTTGCCCGCTTCGATCGCGGCCTTCACGATTTCGAAATGTGGGGGTACCTTCACCGCGACAGTGACAATGTCGACCTCAGGGGATGTGATCAACTCGGCAACGCCGGCGAAGGCTTTTGATATCCCCATTTCGGCTGCGGCCGCTTGGGCACTGACCTAGGTGGTGTTGGCAATCCCGACGATCTCGAAGGTGCCGGAGAGAGAGCGCAAAGCCGGAATATGGGCGCGCGCGGCCCAGCTCCTTCCAGGCTGCACGCCAACGATGCCGATCTTGAAGCGTTGTCCGGTCATGATGTTCGCCTTCCGTATGATAAATTCTGACGCCCAAAGTACATGGATGGCATCCCTGCGAAAATTCGGTATTTATGCCGGTAAGCCTGGAGATTCTGCACAGATGATTGACTGGGAAGACGTTCGGCATTTCCTCGCAGCTGCTCAGAGCGGCACGCTGTCTGGCGCTGCCCGCAGCCTCAAGGTCGATCACGCGACTGTAAGCAGGCGGCTTGCCGCCCTGGAGGCCGACCTTGACGTGAAACTGGTGGATCGCCTGCCGCGGTCCTGCCGTCTCACCAGCGTGGGCAGTCAGGTTTTCGACCGGGCCGTGGAAATGGAGACTGCGGCTGATGGCATCGCTCGTCTGGCGAAAGCCGCTCACGCCCCGCTTTTTGGCCGGATCACGCTGAGCGCTCCACCCGTGCTCGTAACGCATCTTCTAACCGACCAGTTGACGCGTTTCAGGGAGAAGCATCCCGACATCCGGCTATCGCTCTCCTCGCAACCGCAGCGGGTTTCGCTGAGCCGTCGAGAGGCTGATGTCGCTGTACGGTTCATCAGGCCGGAGGAGATCAGCAGCGTGACACGGAAGATCGGGACATTGGCCTTTGGGCTCTATGCACACCGTTCCTATGCTCATCTGGCCGCCCCCGACCGCTGGGAGTTCATAGGGTGGGACCAGACTTTTGCCGATACGCCGGCACAATCGTGGCTGGTCGGCATAGCCGGCCGACGTCCGATCGTCTGTGAACTGACTTACTCAAGCGAACACCTAATCGCCGTGCGGGCAGGAGTGGGCGTGGCAGGTTTGCCTTGCTTTATTGGCGACCGCGATCGCGATCTAGTTCGGATCAACGAGCGTGTACCACACTTCGCACGCGACATATGGCTCTTGGTTCACCGTGACCTTCACAAAACTCCTGCGGTCCGTGCGGTCATGGACTTCGTGGTGGCCGCTGTTGCTGAATATCCGGACCTGGCGACCCAATAGTCTTTCCTCTTCGCACGTGCGGATAGCCTCCGTTGGAAAACCGTGACGAGACGTTTCAGCGAGTTCAGAAATACGAAAAGGGCACCAACCGCGTTAGTGCCAGCGTTCTGTTCGAGATCGCACAAGCGCTGTCAATCTCAATGGACGACTTCTTCAAGGGCGCGGAAGCAGTCAATCCCAAGCTCGAGAGTTCCCGACGCCCCCTTCCCTCGGGCGACCTCGCGCACGTGAAGAGCACGGCCGTTCGGAAGGAAGGCGTTGTAAGTTTGATCCGATCGGTTTCCTCTGACGCCCGACGTAGAAATCTCTCCAGCGGATGACGTCTCAACAGATTAAGGCCGGGATCCGAGAGTGCCTGGTGGAGCCAATCTCCGTGGGCTTTCGAATTTCTGCAATCTCAAAACCACCCTTTGCGCCAGAACCAAAGCAATGGTGCGACGGCGCTTAGGATGATGATGGCCCACGCGAAGGGATATCCCCAAGGCCAATTCAGCTCTGGCATGAACTTGAAGTTCATTCCCCATATTCCGGCCATCAAAGTGGGCGGCACGCCAACGACAGACGCGATTGTCAGCACCTTGAAGATGTCGTTCTGTTCGATGGTGATGAAGCCCAGGACGGCGTCCAGGAGGAACTGCGTCTTATCGGAAAGGTGTGTCTCGTAGTCGCTCAGCGAAGCAACATCCTTCGCCACCGCGTGGAGTTGATCTCGGAATTCATCCGACAGCATGTCGTGACATACATCCAGCGTGAACGAGGCCATTCTACCGACGCCAAGGAGCACATCTCGGGCCTTTGAGGATCGGTCTCCGAGAGCGCCTACCTTGGACAACGCTCGACGGAGTGTGAAATTGGCGCTGCGAGGAGATGCCGAGCCCCTGAGGTCTCCCTTAAAGACCGTCTTGGACACCTCGTCGACGGCAGTCGCCAAATGTTCCAGAACGTCTGCACCGCGGTCCACGATCGCCTCGAGTAGCGCCACGAAGACCCCCATGCCGCTGGCCAGGGTTTCGTCCTGCGCCAGCCTTTCAGCAACAGCATCGAAAGCGGGCTGGCTCTCGTAACGAACCGTTATAAGAAAATCGGGGCCGACGATAAAACCTGCCGGGGAAAGCTCTGCGTGCTCGAGCGTCGCGTGTGCGACGACCGGCGCACTGAGATAAATCCGATTACCCTCCTTCGACAGCCTGCTTGACGCCTCGATCTCGCTCAGAGCCTCGCGCGTCGGCACTCTCACCTTCGCCCGGCGTCTGACGAAGTCGATCTCCTCTTCATCGGGATTGAGTAGGTCCATCCAGATCACATGGCTCGGCAAATCTTCATCGGCCCCGCCCGACATGACGGTGCCATCGGTATCGCGGTAAATTTTTAGCAAGCGCGTCTCCTGGAGACTCCAGACGGACGGATGCTTGGGCAATGCCAAGCTGTGTAACTATGACGTCTCATCCCTTATGGGCTTCCGCCCAGTGCGGATACGTAACGAAAGCAGTGAGCGCGCCCTCCCCCTCCGTCGAGATAGTCACCGCCTCCCCTTTGGGCATGTAGACGATGTCGCCTGGACCTGCCGTGACGGTGCCATCGCGCGTGGAAACGGATAGCCGGCCTTCCAAGACTATCATCGTGTCATCGACGGCCATTTTTTCGGTGAGCGTCTGACCAGGAGCGTATTTGCCGTAACCGATAGTGACAGGGCCGCCGTTTTTCTCGTCGATCAGATTTCCGACATAGATATTGGCATTCTGTCCAGGCGACTTGACTAGCTTTGCGTCAGATACACTGAATTTTTGGACCTTCATCTGTCGACTCCCATGTTTCCAATTGGAGATAGCGCAGATGCAACGGTCGCCAACTGAGCTGCAGGAGATGTCCATGGTTGAGCGGTGGTGTTGGAGCGCAGAGACAAACCAGGCCCACGAAATCAATCGGGTAAAACCCGGATCCCCGCGGTGTGGGCAGCATCAACGAAAGCTCCGCGAGCTTTGTCGCCGTCTTGTTGTAGCGACATGGCATCCATGCAGGAACTCATTGCCTTGCTAAACTGAGCCGGGACGGCGATCTGGAACGTGCTCGCCTGGAACCGGGCCGCCACCGTCATGCTGGGCGACTATGGCTCGCTGCCGCCGCACCAGCGCAATGTGCTGCGCATAGTCTTCCTCGCTCCGCGTTCCCGCGCCTTACAGTATGACTGGGAGAGCGTGGCACGCCACATCGTGGGTGCATTCCGTGTTGAGGCCGCGCGTGCCGGGGCCGCGGCGGAGGTCGAGCCTCTCGTCGATGAGCTCTGCCGACTCAGTCCCGAGTTCAGGGCTATGTGGCGTAACAACGATGTTCGCGAGATTCATGGCGAGGCCATTAAGCGCATCCGCCATCCGGTTCTCGGCCCGCTCGCCTTTGAATATTCGACCTTCTCGGTCGACGGCCGGACGGATCTCAGCATGTGTGTCTACAATCCGGCGACTCCAGCGGATACGGAGAAGATCACATCGCTGATCGGCTCGGCGTTGAGCCGTGAGTGACGGCGCGGCGTCCGAGCGCGACATTGCCGTCACGAGGCGTCGCGGCCCATGCCCGGGACGTCGTAGTTGATGACCATCGAATAGGTGCCGTACAACAGACCATCACACCTGCTCTGCGCGCCGCCCCCGAGGTAATGAATCTGATCCTGCTTGCAGGCCCGCTTGATCGCAGCACCGGTTCCGATGCCCTGTCCATCCCGCGACGTCGATGATGCCACAGAGATCGGGGTTCTGCTGGAGCGCAGTTTCCGTAATGGCTCTAGCCTTCGAAGCGTCCAAGTCGGCAGCCTGGAGGAATTCAAGCGCATCGCTGCAGACAGCATCAGGCTGGCACGCGAAAAAGACACGGGCACGATCCGCTACGACATCTTTTCGATGACAAAGAGACCGAAACAGTCGTGTACGAAGAGTTCGTGAATCCCGCCGCGCGACTGGAGCATCTGGCAACCTCGGCGAAAATGTCGCCGGCATGCAAGCGGAGGTCTGGTCTCATTGCGATCCGCAACTGCGTACTTCGACCGAAGGGTCCGACGTCAGGTTCTACAAGCCATTCTGGCGGTTCCGAGCGTAAGCCGCACGGTCAACGCGGCGATGGGCGCGAGCGCGCCTCATCGGCGCGAAGCCGTTCGGTGCTGGCTCGCCGGGGCGAAGCCTGATCTTGGTTGGCTGCAGGTGATTTAGGCCTTCGACTTCAGGCGCGAATCGTAGAGCCACCTGCGGACCTTCATGGCTGAAATTTTACCAGCGTCTGGGTGCAGCGGGTTGACGAGCACGTTCAACTCGTCGGGTACAATGACCGAAGGAACGAACAAACAGGCAGACCGACGTTCAGCCAGCCAGGTCGAGCCATAGGCCAAGCTGGCGCGCCCCGCTGGTAGCGCATCCCATCCTACCGGCGCCGTTTTGGCATCCAGCCGCTCGCTTGCCTCCCATAGGGCTTGAGGGATGTCGATTCTGACGAGGTAGCGGTTTAAAGGTAAGCTAGATGCAGCAAAATGCACGAGCGTCTCCATCGCCGCGAGGGAGATGTTTTCCGCGCAGTAAAGCAAAGCGAAGCCCGGCGCATTCCATCGCCCTCCGGTAACTTTCGCACCCGTTCCTGTGAGGTCATCCGCTTCGTAATCTGGAGTGTCCGCCGCGATCCGCCACGCTGCGGGCATCAGGAGTAGGCCCCGCTTTGCATCCGGGCGAGTAATTGCGACACCATTGCCTGCCCTTCGAGCGTATCAATGAAATCGAGTGGACGGGCACCGCCAAGAGCCGGCACGGATTGCTGTAGCCAGCCGGCCAGCCAGCTTGCAGCGTCAAATCCTTTTGTATCGCCAGACTGCTTTACCATTTCGGTAACTTGGCCCACGAGCTTGGAAACGCCCAACACACGCTCGCTATCCTCCGGGGATAGGTTTTCCTGCCTACTCACCTTTCGATTCAACGTGGCGATTGACATCCTGAGGCTTTCTAGAAGCACACTCTGAGGTATGCCAAGCCGCTCCTGCAGATGCTTCACATCTCGTGCGCTAATCCCTTCTCGAATCATCTCAATCCGCTGCCAAGCCGGTGCTCGAAAGATTTCCTCGAAGTCGGAAACAGAAACAGTCTTCTTCCGCTTACCGCGACGCTCGGGTTCCGATGGCTCGCCGAAAATCGCCCGCAGAAGCTTTTCCTCCGGGGTCATCGGATCGAGATCAGACTTGACTTCGCGCTTCGATGTAACTCTTGCTGTTGCAGGTTCCATATGAATATCACGACATCGCTTGCCGTGCTCCTTTGAGCATTAATATAACTCAAATGATTAGATATTCAAGGGCCATTGCCGCCGCCTGACTGTTCGGTCTGGCAACTGGCTGGGTTGAAGGGACTGGAACCACCGACCCGTGAAAGTGAATTTCTTCAAACAGTTACGGGAGAGGTCGACATTAGGGAATTAGCAGGAGCTTACCCGTCGTGCGGCGCGATTCCAAATCGGCGTGAGCCAGAGCCGCGTCCGACAGCGCGTAACGGCTTCCGACCTCGATCTTGAGCTCGCCACTTCGGATCCATTCAAACAAAATCGCGGTTTGCTCCAGCAACGCATCACGATCAGGAACATGGTCGGCAAAGGTTGGGAAGCCGATCTTTATGCTACGCGGCAATGTGGCGACGTTGATCGGTGGAGGAGCACCGAGTACTGGGCCGTAGTAGGCGAGAACGCCGTGTCTCGCCAGAGATCCCATTGAATCCTGAAACGTTGATGCACCGGAACCATCGAAGACGACATCGGCTCCTCTCCCGTCAGTCAGATCCAAAACCTGCTGCGCGAATTTCCCCTCCCTATCGACGATCATGTGGTCAGCGCCCGCTGCGCGGGCGGCACCGATCTTTTCCTCGCTTGAGACGCGGCCGATCACGGTTCCTCCCCTAAGCTTGACGATCTGACTGACAAGGGAACCGACGCCGCCCGCTGCCGCATGCACAAGCGCCACGTCACCCGGCTTTGTCTCGTAGAACCGTGTTGCGAAGTGGCTTGCCGTGATCCCTTGCATCATCAGGGCAGCCGCCGTCTCATCCGTAATGTCGTCAGGCAGAGGAACGAGGGATGCGGCCGGAAGTGCGATCTGCTTAGAATAGCTACCGGGGCCGTAAACCCAGGCAACTCTTTGCCCGGGTCGAAGATCAGTGACGCCAGAGCCGACTGCGGCGACGGTACCCGCCCCCTCTACCCCGGGAACAAGCGGAAGAGCCTTGTCCTTCCAGAGTAGTCCATTGCGAACCCCGATATCCATGAAATTGACGCCGGACGCAGAGACGTCGACCACCGCTTCGTTGGCGCGAGCAACCGGTGCTTCGATGTCTTCCAGGACGAGCGTTTCGGCAGCTCCGCGCTGTCTTAACACAATTGCCTTCATCACATTCATTCTCCTTCTAGGCAGCGGACCATCCGACGTAATTGAACGATCATTCCAGAATAAGCCAAAAAAATTACCGCAGACTTCGAACAGCCATCGCTGCAATTGACTGAAGTTTCTGACGTCCAGCCCCTGCCCTGGCCGCCATTTTGATCGCAACAAGGTTAGCGGCCAGGAACGCTGCCGCGCTTTCTGGATCCAACTCAGCGTCAATCTCGCCTGCCGCCTGGGCCTCCATGATGCGTGCTGTAAGCGCCTGTGTCAGAACCCGGTTCGACGCGTCGGTGATTTCCGTGACCTCCGGCTTCTCGCGGCCGAATTCGCAAATCGCGCCCACGCCCAAGCACGCCGGCCGGATCGATGCGCAGGCTTCATCGATAAGAACAGAAAAGTGGGCTGCGATACCATCAAGAGCATTGGGTGCTGCCCGGAGCTCCTTGACCTGTTTCGCAACACTTCTGTCGACGTATCGGCGCAACGCCATGAGATAGAGCTGCCATTTGTCGCCAAATGTATCATAGAGGCTCTGCCGACCGACGCCCATCCCTGCTGTCAGCGCCGCTGCAGAGGTTCCCTCATATCCATGTTGAGAGAAAATCTCGATCGCTACATCGAGGGCAACGTCGGGATCAAAAACTTTTGGTCTTGCCATACCGGAACGTTATGAATTCTTGAACGATCAGTCAAATAAAATCTGACGCTTCAGTTCGGCTTGATCACGGCGCAGCCTTTGCTTCGAAATATTCGACGACAAGGCCATCGGGATTACGGACAGTCATGTTCCGGCCGAAGGGGATGGTCACCGGAGCATGCAAGATCACCGCCCCATTATCCTTCAGCCAGGGAATGAACGCGTCGAGCGAGTCGACATAGAAAATCGCAGAGATATCGTTGACTGCTGCGAGATCCTCCTTGGCGCCGGCGAGGATCAGAACCTTTCCGATCTTGGCGCCCTTGATGCGCTTTTCGGTATTTTCGAATTTCAGCTCGCAGGCGGTTGCCTGGGCCGTCTCGTAGAATGCGATCGTGCTTTCAAGCTTGTCCGTCTCCACGTAAAGACGAAAGACCATGTCAGCGACCTTCATCGCGTTCTCCTTTCAGATTTGGGTAATTGATACTGTTTACGGCCGAGATCAGCCAAGATCGTTTCGAACGACTACACATTCGAGGCTGTCGGCCGATCGGGCGACTTCCATTGCGTTAGGCAGGTCAGTCATCGGATAGACCTTCGCCTTGATCGGGCTCATGTCGAGACGGCCGATCCTCAGAAGATTGAGGAGCTTCAGGTGTGCATCGGCCTCGTACATGAAGTGACCGATGATCTCGAGGTTGTTGCCCATCATCTGCATGTAGTTAACTGGTACCGGCACCGTCATGCTGCCCATGAGGATAAGCCGACCGTTTCGCCGGAGGCTCCCCAACGCCGAGAGCGTCGTGCTGGGATCGCTTGCCTGGCCAACCATATCAAAAGCGAGTTCCGCGCCGCCGCCGGAAGCGGCCCGGAGAGCTTCGCCATCAGCTTTGACATCACCGCTCATCGCCACCGTTGTTACCCGTCCACCGGTTGCTTTCGTGATTGCGTCGAGCTTCGATTTGTTGCGTCCAGCGCCGATGATCTTACCCGCGCCCATGGCAAGCGCAACAAGTGCGGCGGCGGTACCGTAAGCGCCGGTGATGCCGTTGATGATGACTGTCTCACCTGCAGCCAAGCGGCCGCGAATGAGCCCGCCGTAGGGAACCACGCAACGGCTGAAGATCGAGAATTCTTCTGCTGGAATGTGATCAAGGCCGTCTACAGGCGTCACGGCCGAGACAGGCCACAGCGCATATTCTGCTAGGGTGCCGTCGGGCCAGTCAGCCATCTGGGCTTCGCCAGCGCCGCCGAAGTTGGTCACACCGATCAGAATCTGCGTCTTGTCGGCTACATTCTCGCTGGTGACGAGGTGAGAGGAAAGCACAACCCGCTGGCCGGGCTTCAGGTGCCAGACGTCACGACCGATCGCCTCAATGGTGCCAAACCCGTTGCCGCCGGGCGTGAATGCGCCGTGGGGCGGCCGGTAGGTGGGCAGCTTGCCCTCGACATACTCCTTCAGATACGACATCAGCGAGGACGTCTTGATCTTGACCAGGACGCTGCCCGGCCGCACTTCCGGCATGGGAACTTCGCGAAGTTGAAACGGGGTACCGAACCCGTCGATCTGCCAGGCTTTCATGATCATCTCCTTGATGTGTTCGTATTGTTGAGAAATCAGACAGGCTCGTCGCCCGGTCCCCAGCTCGGACCGGCGAACGGATGGCCTTGCGGGACGCGCGAATTCGCACGATAGGTCTGTATCCATCCCGGATAGGACGGCGTCATTCGGCTGGCCCCTTCGAGCCGTTGCAGGTCGTCCGCGTCGAGAGAGACGCCAGTCGCTCCGAGATTGTCTTCGAGCTGGTCAAGGCGCTTGACGCCGACGATGACGCTTGTCACCACTTTGCGGGACAACAGCCAGGCCAGCGCGATCTGCGCAGGCGTCGCGGCATGCTTGGGAGCAAGGTCGCGAAGAACATCTACGATTTCAAACGCCCGCTCGGTGTCTACAGGCGGGAACTGAAGCTTGGCGCGGCGCGAATCCTTGTCTTCAGTGCCGCTGCGGTCGAATTTACCCGAGAGCAACCCGCCTGCAAGCGGGCTCCAGCATAGCAATCCAAGCCCCTGATCAGTCACCGCAGGAACGAGTTCACGCTCGATGTCGCGTCCAGCCAGTGAGTAATAGGACTGGACGGAGACAAAGCGTGCCGACCGGTTCAGATCGGATATGCCAAGCGCCTTCAGGACCTGCCAGGCCATGTAGTTCGAGCAACCGATGTAGCGGACCTTCCCCTGCCGGACAGCATCGTCGAGGGCGCGGAGTGTCTCTTCCATCGGCGTGAGACGATCGAAATTGTGAAGCTGGTAGAGATCGACATAGTCGGTCTTCAACCGTCGCAGGCTTGCCTCAAGTCCGGCCATGATATGGGTCCGGGACTGGCCGACATCATTAGGTCCAGCTCCAACGCGGCTACTGACCTTGGTAGCCAGGACCAGATTTGCGCGACGACCGGTCAGCGCGTCTCCAAGCACGGTTTCCGAACCGCCGCCCGAGTAGACATCCGCGGTGTCGATGAAATTGATGCCGGCATCGATCGCCCTGCCGACAATCCGGTCGGCCTCGTCCAACGACAGATTGCCGATGGGATTGGCCGTCCCGCCGAACGTCATTGTTCCAAGGCAAAGCCGGGAAACGAACGTGCCTGTCGTGCCGAGTTGACTGTATTGCATCTGTCTCTCCTGCGGGTTGAAGTGACAGATAACACCATCAAGAAACTTGTGCGATGGACGCTACGTCTTCTATAGTCCGCAATGAGTATCCAATCGTCCAAAGGTGTAAAATGGATCCCCTGTCCGATATTTTGACGATGTTCACGGTCCAGCGCGTTGCCACGATCCGGTTCGAGTCCTCCGGCCCCTACGCTCTCAGGTTCGCGGGATATGACCACATCAAGTTCGGGGCTGTACTCTCCGGCAGTCTCCGACTCTGGGTCGAGGGGAACCCGATACCGATCGAGCTTGGTCCTGGGGACTGCTATCTGCTGACGGACGGCCTGCCTTACAGGACATCGAACTCTGAGGACGCCCAGGAAATCGACGGGAATACTTATTTTGCTGGCGCGCGAGGCGAGGATGGAACGATCCGGTTGGGCGACGGTCCGATCGACAAGGTGGTGATTGGCGGACGGTTCGTTTTCGACGAAGAAGGGGCCGCCTGGCTGAGGAGCGCCCTACCTCCGATCATTCATATCAAAGCCTCATCGCCGGGGGCCGGCCCGCTACGGAGAACGCTGGAGCTTCTTGGCCTTGAAGCGGGTGGCGGCGCACCCGGCGAGAATGTGATCGTTGATCGACTTGCCGATATCCTTCTGGTTCAGGCTCTGCGGGCCTATCTCGCCGAAAATGGCCCGGGCCAGGCAAGCTGGCTCGCTGGTCTCGCTGATCCAAAGCTCGCGCGCGCCATGCGAAGCTTCCACAACAATGTGGCCGCGGATTGGTCGGTCGCATCAATGGCATCGGCTGCCGGCATGTCACGGTCGTCATTTGCACAGAAGTTCAAGTCCGTCGTGGGTGTCGCACCTCTCGACTATGTGACGCGGTGGCGGATGCAGCGCGTGCGCCGAGCCTTGATCGAGACGGATCTCGCCTTCGCGACGATCGCAGAAGACAATGGATACCGATCGCGGACGTCCTGCAGTCAGACGTTCAAGCGAATGTTCGGGCATCCTCCGCAGGATCTGAGGACCTATACCGATCCGCATTTCGGCGACCGATACGAAGACGGATCCATTCAGGCGGCTTGATCAGCCGAAGCGAACCTGCATTTTTCCCGCTCGAGCCTGGAGATGGTTTTTAATGGCACTGAAGGCCGTCGGCACGTTGTGCTGTAACCATCGCTTGAATCACTGTCCGGGATTTCGCCATAGGACTGTAGCCTTTGCACCCGAAGAGGTGATTGATGCATTGCCATTGATCGCTACGACAGCCACCTCAGCCTGCTTCTTGTTCGCATCATCCTTGAGGATGCGGTTCATCTTGATGTCCCAGGAAATAGTTTTACGGACTATGTCGGGTGCGAGGTATTCGACAACGTCCCGCGAAGTTGCGTGGACGCCCCTTCGATCTTACCAAGCCTGCTGAAAAGTTCGTCGAACATCGCCGGGCCGATGGCAGATGTTGCAGCTTGGCTCAGAACGCTGGTCGGTTCCTTAAGCCCTCCTCCCACGGCAGGCTTTGTTCGTTTTGCCTTTGGTCCTTGACCGGAGGCGGAGCAAATCCAGACTTGTACCCAGTCCGAGTTTCCTTCGATTGGATCCGAGCCATAAAACGGTTCTGAAGGTATCAGTGAACTAATCAGCGAATGGCATTGTGGCTTCGCTTGCCCAAGGACCGTCGAGATATCTCCATAGATCGAGACCCACAATCGTGATGTCGTAGGGATGGAAATTGCCGGCGAGTTCGCGATGAAGCTTGTTCGCTTCGGCGACGGAGACCTTGTTCTGGATCGTGATGTGCGGCCGCCACGTCTGCATGTCCTGTGACCCCAACCAGTGGACGAAATCGCTCCGTAGGGCATCGCGGATCGAGTTCAGCTCAGTGCTTTCAATTGTGAATGCCACGCCGGCTCCGAGATGACGGACGCCGCTAGCGCGGGCCGAAATCGTGCGCGTCTCCTTCGCAACAAATTGAAGGCTTGCGACGATCCTTCCAACATATTCGCCCGGCAGCCGGTGAAACATCGTCAGATGAGCCCGCAGGAAATTCCGGTCTTGGGGAAAATGTTTCTGACGTAGCAGATCGAAAGGGATGAGATCATGCTCCGCAATTTGGGCTGTCACGATCATCGGATGGCGTGTCTTCAAGTTGGCGGTCCGGGCTCATCATGTAATGTCAAATCAGTCACAAAAGCGTCTGCTGGGCGGGAACCGACACCGTGGGTGCTTTCTCTCCTCGCCGCAGAAGCTCCGTCTCGGCGCTGAAGCGAATGTCGCCGTCGCGGTCCCTTGTGAAGGCGGTGAGTGTCTCCATAGATAGGCGATCCCAGCTTTTGCCGCGATCAGGACCCGCCGGAACCCGCGGTAACAAGCCCGGCTCAGAACTCCAAAACAGGAGCTCATCCAATGAAGCGGCATTTAGCTCGTCACGCAGATGATGGGCCGTGACATAGGCGTCGGGCATGGCCCGATGGGCGGGCAGGCCGATCTCATGGATCAGGCCTTCGGGCCTGCGCTGATAACGCAGCATCTGGTTGGAAAACCTTGGAAGCTCCGGCCAGATACGCAAAGCACATTTCCACGTGCAGATCCAGGGCGTAACGCCGGCCAGTCTTGGCGTGCAATAACGCTGCTCGAAGGCAGCACGGTGCGCGGCTAGCGCGGCGATCGGGTGCGGTGGCCGCAAGATGCTGGGCGCGATATCCTTCCAGAACGGTGCGCTCGCGACTTCGTAATCCTGAATATGATGGATCGCCATGGTGTCGGCCGAAATCGGCCGGCCCGGATTCACGAGCGCCGAGCCACGCTCCTCCGAAACTTCCCACCGCCCATCTTTGTCCTGAACGACGTCCTGCCATCCGATCTCGCAGACATCGCTCGGCCCGTTGCCGGCAGTTTCAAGGTCGATAACGCGAATACAGGATAGGAACATTTCGGCTTTCAATGCTTGATTTGCTCCAGTTTCTTCTGCTCGGAAACGGAGGCCGAGTTGCGATTGTTCCTCGTTTTTGGATTCTTTGCCACTGATCAGCGACGACAATGTTACGCCAAGGAGCCGGACCGGCCGCTTGAACGGATAGGCACCGGCCAGGAGAGCAGGGGCATCCAACAAATCTGAATGTATGGGCAGCGGCGCCCCGTTCGCAAGCGGTGACGTCGATCAATGCACCGCCGCGATGGCAGCAATTCCCGCCTCTTCTGCGGCACGTAACAACGCGCGCCGTAGTTCAAAGGCGTCCATCTTTCCGAGGATAACTTCCCAGCAAGTTCGGACCGCTACGCAGTACTCGTCACCGTCGTCACCAGGCCAATCTTTGATCAGTACGGCGGCCGCCTCATGCGCGGTACTGATCAGCCTCTTCTTGTTTTCGAACACGAGAACAATCGGCTCGAACTCTTTCCAAGGATTAAGCTTCACAGCACCAGACCGTAAGGGGACAATCAAGGCGGGTAATATGCAACCTCAATCAAATTTGACAATAGGCTCGGTATATCCTTTGAATCGCTGAGCCCCGCCGGTGACACTTCTCTCATGCTGTACCTCCCGCCAGCACATGCGCCTCTCGTTCCAGCCGAACTTATTAGCAGGAACTGCCGGCGGGGCGCTTAAGCACGGCCCTC
Source organism: Rhizobium sp. 1399 (assembly GCF_031455475.1). Taxonomy (NCBI): domain Bacteria; kingdom Pseudomonadati; phylum Pseudomonadota; class Alphaproteobacteria; order Hyphomicrobiales; family Rhizobiaceae; genus Rhizobium; species Rhizobium sp. 1399. The sequence goes on from NZ_JAVDSU010000020.1 coordinate 58,949, forward strand.
AAGGGATTGTTTCATCAAAAGCGTGTAGTCAGGCAGTGACAATTTCTTCCGCTGTTGCGCAATTGCGGCATCGGCGACCGGCGGGTAGTCGAGATGGCCCCCTTCGGCATATTGCGTCTTAGGCACGTCGGGCCGTTCTTGCGCTTGGCGGCTCGGCAGCTGATGTTCAACCATCGTAGCACCTCGTTATTGGCTCGCAGCTCAACTTCGGGCGACCAAATTCGTTCCTTGTCCCGATCGCCCGTTTACAGCTGCTAACGTGTCCTCTTCTCGGCTGGTAGGCCCTAACGGCACAGCTCGTGATCTCAATCAACGCACGCCCTGGAACAAGCGCGCCTCAAACGTGTTTTGACCGATAACAACTGGAGCAACCCACAGCGCGGAAGCGGTGACAAGTTCGCAAGTTGATCTGGTCGTTTCAGTTCTGACCTGCTCCACGCCCCGAGCGAATTCCACTATCGGTTGGTCCCGGTGCAGGGTTCGCCGCTCCTCAGACACCTCGCCCTTTCTCGTAATTTGTGTTTTGCCGACCTCTCAACACCATCGCTGCCAGTTTGCGGATATTTTTCGAGTCGTCGCCGCGACCGACTCTGTCCATACAGATCCGGGATCCGATACCCGATCGATATTGGGCGAGACTGAGGCTTGCCATAATCATGCTCGCTCGCATATCGGTGACACCAGCACTTCCGGTCTGGTGGTTCGTACAGGAGCCGCAGGTCAGTTGACCAACTGAGACCCACATATTTCCTCTTCCGAACGATAAAAATTCCTCCGACTGGGGGAGACCCGCGCCGGAGGAACAAGGCGACGTAGCGATCGGGGGGCGATCTCGCCTTGTGGGAGGTCAAGGCCGGCGAGTCGGTCAACGAACCTCAAAACGTCTCCTTTGGTTCCAGCTCCACTTGAAAAAGAAATTCTGGGAAGCCAAAGCGGTCGGCTCTTGCGACGTCGCTGACGCGCTCCGTCAAAGCAGGAATTCTAAACGTCGAGCAGAGTGGATAACGGCGTCAACTCGCGCAGCGGTCGGAGCGTGTCGAGTAGCCGAAGAAAGCGGGTTTCGATGGTTGGGTAGAAGCTGAACTCAAAACGTTACGTCCTCTGCCGAGGCGTCGGCGATTGGGGACAGAGTCTTCTCACTTCTCCTCAATGCGGCGCCGTCACCGACACGGATCGCTGACTTTCGATCGGTCATCATGCCAGCACCGGTTTTCTCAACAAAATGGCGCTTCAAACGGGTTGTCCGCGCTGCCGGGTCGGCCGGATCATGCAACACCCCCGATCCGGCGGGATCGAGGGCGTCGTGCAGGAGACGCGACATCTCTCGTGACACATCGAGAGGAGACATGGCCGCCGCGCCTTTTAAGCAAACTTCGGTCTGATCTAAATGTTCCTGCGGCCTGCAAGAAGGTGGCTCGCCCTCTGCGGGCATTCGCCAAGGGCTCCATAGCCGCGTTTTATTTCCAGGATTTCGGTCTCCTCATCGCTTCGCCCGGTTGGCAGATCGGCGCCTGACTGCAAGGCAGCGCGAAGCAGCGGAACACGGGAGGGCTGTGCCGCCGGCTCAGGTCGAATTGATCAGTTCTCTGGTGGAGAAACAGCTACGCACCAATCAACTGAGGTCGGTATTTTGTTCAAGGCTGTTCCCGCACGCCGGGCGTCGCCTCCCGTTGATCGGCATCCTCAAGATCGCTTTTTACGATGAAGCTATCGGCGTGCTCGTGTGCGGATTCTCGAAGCGCATCGAGCTTGGGGACATCATTCCCCTCCAGTTCATCCTGCTCGTACAGGATTTCATGCTCGGCCTGCGGCGACGACTTCGACTGGCGCATCCGGTCGGGATTTTCCTTGAGCGCGCGCGGGTCAACCTTCATGATCCGCATGGCCTGTTCCTTTCGGGAAGATCATGGACCGGCGCCTTGCCAGCCCTTCCTGTCTTCATTTTTTCTCGAAGACACTTCCTGGACCGCAGAGCGGCCGGACTGCGGCAACTGCGGCCGAGCATCCCTGCTGGGAAGTTCAAGCGGGGCTGCCAGCCCTGCGAAGAACAAGCGGCCGGGATGACGCAGGCGGCGGTTGAGCGACAGCGTCGGCAGGAGGACCGATCTGCGACGGGTTCATCCCTCCCTCTTTTCAGTTCTCACTTATCAATTTGAAGCTGGGCGCGAAGATAATTGGATCCGGCAGCAGCCGTACGTCGCGAGGATCACCTAAGCTCGCCGCCCAAGAAGGGCCAGCGCGTCAGCCATCATACGCTTCAAGATGACTTTCCTGCTTTCCGGTGCGGCAGAAGCAGCTTTAGGGATAGCAACGGTAGAAGGCGATGGATTGATGGTTTCGGAAGGTGAGACCGGAAGCGGCTGTTCGACCAGTGCGGCGACAACGACGTGCGTGACCGTTGTCTCATCCGATTTAACCGCGACAGTGACCTGTCCTCCGGAACGGAGGCGGTCGACGCCCGTTTGAGCGGCCTCCTGCTCGTCTTGAGCTTCGACCAGCGATGTCTGCGTCACCAGAAAAAACGGCATATGTTCCCACGCAATGTTTGAGTGCAGATCTCATCCGCCAAGCGGGTGCGGTCAAGATGCAGCACCGGATTTGCGGTCGCCTCCGAAATAAAAAGGCGCTCGACCCGTGAGGGGAGCGCCTTCTTCTGTATCCCGGGACTATGTCAAACGCCGCGGCGATTGCAGCGAGCAGGACATCGTCTCATCGGGAAGTGATGCTAAGATATTGTTGACGAAGAGCAATTTCAAGTCGTGATCTAGGGTCAGAGCCGATCGATTGAGCCAGAGCCGCCGAGACTTTGGATGGGCAACGTGTCACGCGCGCTCGGCGCTCAAGAGCCGATCGGCAAAGTAGCGCGATGGCGTGGTCCCAAGCGCCTTCTTGAACATGACGATGAAAGCCGTGGTGGAGTCGTACCCTAAGTCGCCTGCTACCTGTTGGACTGTCGCACCGCCGGCAAGTTGCCGCAGGGCGATGACCAGATGTAGCTGACGCCGCCAACGGCCAAAGCTCAATCCCGTCTCTTGGACCATAAGCCGCTTCAACGTTCGCTCACTGATGGCGACATGCTCGGCCCATTCGCCGAGCGTGCGCCGGTCGCTCGGGTTTGCCAAAAGCGCCGCAGCGATCAAGGCAATCTTTGGATGGTCGGATACAGGTAGCTCCAGCCTCTCCCGCGGCATCAGGGCGAGCTCATCGAGCATGACCCGCATGAGGCGATCGACATGAGCGTCGGGCGCGTCCCTCTCCGATAAGTCCGCTATCCGGTGAATCATTTCCCGAAGCATTGGCGATACCGAAAGCGTGCAGCACTCATCCGGAAGCTCCGCCGCGCCAGGCTCGACAAACAAGTATGTCAGTCGAGCATTGGATGTGACCTGATTGCTGTGCGGAACGCCGCCGGGTACCCAAAGCCCACAGTTGGGTGGAACGACCCAGACCCCGCTTTCCGCTGTGCATGTCACCGCGCCATGGAGCGCCAGGATCAGTTGACCCTGCGGGTGCTGATGCTGATGCCCCTCGGCTTCATAATCGGCGAAGTCCACTCTGAACGCCATCGCCGGCCCATGCGAGAGGCTCAGATCTATGGCAGTGCTGCAGGTTGGCTTCATCAACGGTTGGCCTGATTTCGAGATCATATGGCATTATCTCCACTTTTGCCCACCAAGCAATCCTGTAAGAATCGGCCCAGCAAACTGTAGGAGATGAGCCATGCGCATTGCTGTGGTTGGGGCGACCGGCAGGATCGGTGCCCGACTTACCGAGAACCTCTTGGCCAAAGGCCATTCAGTCAAAGCTCTTTCGAGAGGGGGGCTCGCCCTCGAAGCACTTGTCGCGAAAGGCGCAGAGCCGTTCGTGGGGAGCTTCGATACGGGCGATGGCGAGCTTGGCAGGTTCTTCGAAGACGCTGACGCTGCCTTCCTGATGGTCAAAACCCTTTGGGCGGCGGAGGACTTCCATGGGCACTACCCTGCGGTCGCGCTTCGGTTTTTTGACGCGCTTCGCGATTCTCCTGTGAAATTGGTCGTGAGCCTGACCGCAATGGGGTCCGAGCTCAGCGGAAACACTGGCCATTTCCAGGGCTTCCATATCCTGGACCAGATCCTCAACCGGTTACGCGACATCAACTTGGTGCATCTGCAGGGTGGCTGGTTCATGGAGGACCTGGGGAGGTGGGCGGATGCAATCGCGCAGCACGATAGGATCGGCTTTACGCTTGCCCCCGATGTCAAAGCGCCTTGGGTTTCCATTCAGGACCTCGCGGATTTTGCGGCGAAGGAGTTCGACACGCCGACTGAGCAGCACCGGTCCGTAAAGCAACTGGGCATCGATTACACGATGACCGAGATCGCCGCGCTGATCGGCCGGGCACTCGGTAGCGCGGTGGATTATGGCTTCATCAATCCGAATGATCGCGAGGTCGAAACGGTATTCCGGGAAAAATTCGGAACGCTCGATCGGTGGGTCTATGACAAGAACACCGCGGCGGCTCTTAACGATGGGCGAGTCAAGTTCCGCGATGATCGTCCGGCGCTGCCCACGACAATGGAAGAATTCGTCAACGACACCCTGAAGCCGCTTATCGAGAAGGCGCGGACGGATGGCGTCAAACCAGAGACCTTCCTGACGTGGAGCTTGCAACGATAATGGCCGAGTTAGCTGCCCAAGTGCGGTCGCGGCATAAGTCGCTCGGGATCGTCCGATGAGGCGAACGATGAATAAAAAAATGGGCCTGCGGAAACCGCGGCCCATGAAGTGTGGAGATCTAAAACCTCCAGAGGGGAACAGCTGCTGCGACGGAACTGGGAGGTGACCGCCATGTGCATCAGCTGAAGGCGTTATGCCTGATTTTTGACCACCAGGAAAACAATTATTGTGCAACGCAGCTATGCAGTTGCCGCGACGGTCTCGTTGTCCAGATCTGCCGACAGTTGAGCCTCGATTGCCCGCAGCTTCAGGCGCTTTTCCTCCAGGTCGTCTGCGAACGCGAAAGCGCCCCCGTCTCGGGAACGGTAGGAAACCAATCGCTGCTCGGCCTCTTCCAGACGCCGGTGATACTGGCGCTGTTCGTCGTCGAAGCCCTCAAGAGCATGCTCCAGACGAGAGATGGCGCCTGATGGAGTGACCGTAATCGCCAGATCGATCTCGTAGTCTGCGCCAGTGCGCTGCAACAGCGTCTCATAACGATAGCCGTCGCCCTTGCCGAAGCGCTCAAGGCGCGGCGAAGCTTCCCTTGCCGCCTGCCGCTCGCAAGCGGCACCAAGGAGATGAAGGGTCTCAACGAGACCCACCCGGAACGTATTCATGCACGATCTCCAGATCGTCTTCGTCATCGAGTTCGTCGCTCGGCAGAACACCGAACTCGTCGCCGGACCTGAACAGCGTGACTGGAACCATCAGGGTGCGGGAAAGCTGGAAGGCATGGTTCTGCGCAAGGGTAAGATCGGTGTTCATCTGAGGCTCCATCTTAGGAGCGGGCCATTCCCGCTCGATGGCTCCCGTTAGTGTCCGGAACCGGTCGCGATCACCGCGCAGGCGCAGCCGGGGCGGCCGCAGCTTGCCTAGCGGACCCCGTCAGCGGGTTGATCGACGGAAATCCGGGACTGGACCAGGAAGCCATCCATGAAGAGCGGGAATGGGGCGCCTCAACAGATCGGCCTCCGACCAACAAAGATCGTGCATAAGCGGATCTTGTCGCTGTCCTCGGTACCTGATGCTTTCTTCTTTTCGCTGCGGTCATCAGGTCAGAGTCGACGCTCACAAAAATTGGAGACGGTACCGCAGGCTTTTGACAAACAGTGATCTGGCGTGCTTTTCTGTCCTTGGTCCTAGGACAGAGGACACAAGCTGGAAAAATTTATGAAAAGCCAGGACATCGTCATACTGCTCAAGCTCCAGCCTCCAGGAGCAGGAACAGGAGCAAGGGGTCGAACGCATACGCCTAGAGGCCCAGGGCGATGACCCATACTCCGTTCGGAACTTGGAGGCATCTCTCGGTATAAGCAAGACCGAGGTCAACGAATCGATCAAGAGGAGCCTAGCCTCTGGCATTGCAAGCAAAGATCGCGAGCTTGGCAGACCCAGGCCCAGCCGGCGGAACCTGTTCAATTTCATCGTCCACGGCCTGAAATTCATCTTTCCGGCAAAGCCCGGATCAATGCAGCGAGGCATTCCAACCGCCTTTGCGGCACCTATGCTCGAGGGCCTTTTGGTCAGTGCCGGCAACTATATTTACGTCTGGCCCCACCCAAGCGCGCACGAAATGGGCCAGTCTGTCGAACCGCTGTTCAAGAGCGTACCGGAAGCAGTCCAAAAGGACGTCCGCCTCTACGAATATCTGGCACTCTGCGACGCAATCCGCCTTGGAAACCAACGAGAAGTGGGCTTGGCAAGCGATCGGCTCTCGAAAAGGATACTCGATAAATGACGACTGTCCGCGGCCAGCTGCTCGAAATGTTGAAAGTCGTAGCAACGGCGCTGGGGCAAGATTTGCGCGATCGTCTTGTGTTCGTCGGAGGATGTACGACCGCACTTTTCATCACGGACCCGGTGACCCTCGAAGATGTCAGGGCCACCGACGATATCGACCTTATTGTTGATCTTGCGGGGCTACCGACGTTGATCAACCGGGCATGTGTCGCCTCATGAACAATCGTCGATGCAATCGTTTCAACAGATGACGACAGGACAAATCCCGGATCGAGCCTACATCTCCTCAGTTCGGGGGCGTATTGTCCAACGGCCCCAAACTGGTAGCTCACCCAAATTCGGTCGAATGATGCAATTGCCTGTTTGTACCGTTTGGCATCATAGGATTTTATTAAGACCAATGCGCTTTTTACGCGGTGTATCACCACACCCTGATCCTCATCACAGAAAGCCCCGATCCAAAGACCGTCAACACTGATCGACTTCGAAAGCCTCAAAAGCACGAAATCGACAAGACGATGGATTACTTTGCCTACCTTGCCCGTCAAACGGAGCCCTCCGTGCGCACGCAGCGGATGGTAAATCAATTAAGTTCAAAGTCCTTTAAACGTTTGGCCCAGCTCATGGTGGGATTGGGACATCGCTCACATATCGAACGCTTGATGCGCGAAAATGCTCTGAGGGCCAGGCCGAGGCGACGCGGGCTGCCGAAAGATGGCGGTGAGCGCCCGGTCATCATGCCGAACGTGCTGGACCGGCAGTTCGAAGCGGATCGGCCGAACCAGAAGTGGGTGGCCGATTTTACCTACCTATGGACGGCTGAGGGTTGGCTCTATGTGGCTGCCGTCATCGACCTGTTCTCTCGTCGTGTCGTTGGCTGGTCGATGAACAACAGCATGACCTCCCAACTCGTGACCGACGCGCTGATCATGGCCATCTGGCGCAGAGGCAAGCCGGATGCGCTGTTGCATCATTCGGACCAGGGTAGCCAATACAGTGCGTTGGAAAGCCCCATGATCGGTGGCTGAGTGTTCGGGCGAGGCGGGCGTGACGCCTGCAGACTTTGCGGGAATGGCCGGTTGTGGCGCGATTATCAACTTTAGGGGAGCGGAACAAGAGGAGTGCGAAATCGCCGCTGGATGAAAGTTCAGTCGCAGGTCATTAAATCGAGAAGGATCAAAAAACGCGCGCAATTTCACGTTTTAATGTCCTAAACACCAAAATAATCTCAAAAGTTATTCTTCCGCGTGATGCATAAACCTGCACAGGGACGGCTTAACGCGGACGGACTAAGCGTTGAAGCAGATTGCCTGGCGAAGGCGCCAGGCATGGCTATCTCAAGTGACCGGGAAAAATTCGCTTTCAGCCAGAAGCGGCAGCACCACAGAATACGTCCCAACGCGACCAGTTAGTCGATAAGATCGGCTTGGGCGCTCATTCTGCGAGCGCACCTCGTGTTCGCAGAAATCTTGTCAGTCCCTCGACGAACACGCGTACCTTTCTAGGAATATAGCGGTTTGAAAGATAGACGGCCCGGATGACATGGGGCTCATGCCGCCAATCAGGAAGCACGCGTTCGAGCGTGCCCGACGCAATCATCGGCTCCAAAAGGACGTCGTGGACGAGCCCGATACCCATACCGGCGGCGATCGCCTCGCATATAAGATGTGAATTGTCCGATCGGAGGACCGGCTTCACGAGCACGTCCGTGACCTCTGCCGAGCGTCTCAGACGGATCTGCTCGGCGCCTTCTAGATACGAACGCACAACGTAGTCATGATGCTTCAGATCTGCAGGATGGCTCGGCCGTCCGTGCTCATCCAGATATCGAGGCGTTGCCGCGAGACTGCGTTTCAATAACCCTATCTTTCGCACAATCAGCTGACTTTCCGTGACCGGCCCCATCCGAATCGCCAGATCAAGGCCGTCGGCGGCCAGGTCGACGAAGCGATCGGAGAGGGCGACGTCTAAATCGATCCCCGGGTGTTCGTTCCTGAACTGAAATAGGTACGCGCCCAGAATTTGGGTCCCGAAGCTAATCGGCGCGCTAATGGCTAAACGACCGGTGATCCCCGCGTCCAGATCACTGACAATCTGGTCCGCTTCCTCCATGCGCTCCAACACCCCTCTGACATGCTGCAGATAAACGGCACCCGCCTCCGTCAAAGCAACTTTCCGCGTCGTTCGATCGAACAACCGGGTCCGTAATTGATTTTCTAGGGCCCGGATTTGCTGACTCACAGCGGATTGCGCGCGCTAAAGATCACGAGCCGCAGCCGAAAAGCTGCCGCTTTCTGCGACGCGCACGAAACATGACAACATTGAAAGGCGATCCAACGGAGATCCATATATAAGCGAGTGAGATAATTGCTATCTAATTTGCCAGAATTAATCAGCCAGGACAATCGCGGTATACGAATTCACGTATTCGTCCAAATTGCCCGGAGCTGACATGCCAATCTCACGCCGTAATCTTTTCGCCGTCTCTGCAGGCCTCGCTTCCATCGCTGTTCTCCCTGACTCCCCGGGTGCTTTTGCATCGGTTCCCGCCGCCAAAACTCCAGTGCCAGGTGTGATCCGCAGAAAGGTCGGAAAGATCGAGGTGACCGCTCTCCTCGACGGTTATATGGAAATGTCCGCCGCTCTGTTCAAAGCACCGCAGGAAGAAGCTGCCCGCCTCGCCCGCGAACAGTTCCAGCCGGCATCACCGCGCTTGAGCCCGGTCAATGCCTATCTAATCAAATTAGGCGACAGGCTCATGTTGATCGACACGGGGGCAGCTAATCTCTTCGGTCCAACGCTTGGAAAGGTGCCGCAGGCACTTGCCACGGTCGGAGTCAAACCCGAGCAGATTGATGCGGTGCTGCTCACCCATATGCATCCGGATCACGTTGGCGGCGCCATCGATCAGCATGGCAAGGCCGTATATTCAAACGCTGAGCTAATTGTATCCGAGGCTGATTTTCGCTACTGGCACGACGATGCCGCGCTTGGCCAGGCTCCAGCTGCATTTAAGCCGTTCTTCTCCGGAGCTCGCGCCGTCACCAGCGCTTACCAAAAGCGTTTGACGCAGTTTTCCGGTGAAACCGAGGTATTCGGTGAGCTGAGGACTGCGCCGCTGCCCGGCCATACACCGGGCCATAGCGGTGTTGTGCTTCATTCCGGTGACGACGCCCTCTTCATCTGGGCCGATATTGTGCACCATGCGGCATTTCAGTTCGCCCATCCGGAATGGGGTCCCGCTTTCGACGTTGATGCAAACCAAGCAGCAGCTTCACGCAAGCGCGCGTTTGACCAAGCCGCCTACGATCGCATCCTTATAGCTGGAATGCATATCCCCTTTCCTGGCTTTGGCCACATCGCATCGGACAATGGTAAATACCGGTTTGTGCCCGCCGAATGGCAGTATGTACTCTAGGCGGCCGAGGTGAGCATGCGGATGCTGGCGAAATCTGCGCAAGATTTGGCGGATTCTATGCGATAACCATCCACTCGGCCGCTAATATCACGCTGCAAAGAGCTTCCTGCGAGTTAGTTCCTACGCTTACGAACCTTCCCAACAAATAACGATGACGGCATAGATGCGCTTGGCTAGATTGACAGCTCCCGGAGGTCTGGAAAATCCTAGAGTTTCTGGAGAAGATCGTCCTTCCCCAAAGCCGGGAGAAATCCTGGTCAGGATCAGGGCAGCTTCCATAAATCTACGAGACGATTTCATAGTGCAAGGCAAAGTGCCTTTTGTCGACGGGCGCGTGCCTCTCTCTGACGGCGCCGGAGAGATGGTCGAGATCGGCGATCGGGTCAGCGGATTAAAATTGGGGACAGCGTTGTTAGCGCGTTTTACCCATACTGGACGGCCGGCGAAATGATGTCTTCTACCAGACGCGACATACCAGGTGAGCATTTGGACGGCTTCGCTTCCGAATTCGTCAGCATGCCCAGCCATTTTATCCGGCACCTGCAGTGGCGACACCTAACCCTTGAGCGCCTTTCCGTTGATCGATTTGTCGCGCAATTCCTTACTTTCGAAAGCTAAAACTCAGGCTGCGCGGCGTCGTCCCACCATCAAGATCATCGCGCCCAACCCGCATAGTGCCGCGCATAACGCGAACAGTGACCAATACCCGAATGCATTGGCCCAAAGCCCGGTGCCAAGCCCCCGAAAGGAGGAACCCGACACTAATCGTGTTGCCGAACAGAGCAGAGGCGATTCCAGCCCGGCCGGGAAGAAGGTCTTGCATAAAGGCCATGCCGACGATGCTTATTAATCCGATCCCGGCGGCCCTTGGGATTTGACCCAGATAGAGCGACGCCAGTGTCGGCCATGCGAGTGCCATAACGAAGTAGGCGGCGAAAAGAACAAACCCTGCGAGGAGCAGCTCTTGCCTGTCTGACAGTTTTGGCCAGAGCACGAAGGCGGCCATGACCACGACTTCCAATCCCGCACAGAGACTAAATAGGAAACCGACGTCTTGTTCGGTCCCGAGCTCTTTCGCCACGACGATCGCCATTGCATTCGACCCCATGAACATCGCAGTGTGAAAAGCCGACAGGGCGACGGCAGCTGGCGCGGCACGGTAAAAGACTTCCGATGTCAGCTTAGCGCGTCCCTCGGCATTGACGACCGCTCGCATGCGGGTGAAGAAAACGATGGCCAATGACAGTCCAGCTAGCGAGGCCGCTCCCAGGAATACGCCTGGAAAACCTGTCTGAGACACCAGGACAGCGCCGAGAGCCGGGCCGACTGTCCAGCTGAGCGACGAGACCAGCCGAAGGATCGCCATTCCGCGCGATATTGTCGAGCCCCCGAACTCGTCCAGTCGGCCTTTGGCCACCGCGAACAAGATGCTGAAAGATGCCGCGCCAAGCCCAAGGAGAATGCCGGCGTTTACGACCAACATCCAAGTCTCTGTAAGCCACGCGCAAAGACTAAATCCGATGCATTTCGAAAGAAGCGAAGTGAGGAGCGGCCAGATGACGGGTTGGCGGTCGAGGAGATGCCCGAAGAAGCTCGTGACGGCAATTCCAGTCGCCGCTGGAATCGTCAGAAACGCGCCAAGCTCCAGCGGCGACATCCCAACTACTTGGACTGCAAGGAGCGCGATGTAGCTCCCTGCCATCGCCTCCGCGAGCATCGCCAAGAGGATCGCAAAGAATACCGCACCGAAGGTCGGCACGCGAAAAGGCGAAACCCCGGATGCTTCCGCATGCTCGACATTCTGCTTCATTTGTTCCCCTGACGCCTGTGGCTCCTGACGGACTTCAGCATGATAATCCGAGCAACGGACAATTGTTCAGCCTGAACTGGCACTGCATAGGAGCTCAGAGCTCGTTCTCGATACGCCGGAAGCCTGGTGGTCTTCCGCCTTCGGGGACCTAACGTGCTTGCTCATGCGTTCCAAACGACCACATCCTTGCAGAACCGAAGAGGACATGATCCATGACCACCGCACCAATAGCCCGAGTGTGGCGCGGCCGAACCCGACGGGAAATTGCTGACGAATGCGAACAATATCTGAAGGCCGAAGGCATCCCGCGGCTGTTGCAAAATGCCCTTGGTTCAGCTCTTAAGGGAGGATCTCGATACTGAGACGTGGTTCGCGACGACATCGTATTGGCCGGATATCGAATCCATGACGGCATTCACGAAAGGCAATCCTACCAAGATGCACCACCCCAAGAGAGATGCCGAATATCTGATCGAGCCGCCGGAGGGGATCGCCATACATACGATTCTTATTGATCGGCATCCGTCAGGCAGAAACGAACGAAACTAACTGTTCCAGGCGTCGTTCTGCGGCACCGCGTCCAGGACGACATCGTAAGCCCGGTATTTCGCAGCATATTTCTTCGGCGATAAGGGACGTGGGCTGCAGGCAGACTGCTGGGTTCACGCTCATACTTCAACTGAACAGAAAAACATCTTATGCGTAATCCCGAACCGGCCCGAGCCGACATTCCCCGGGTGCTCCGCTCTAACCATCAATCATGCTGCTCACTATCGGCTAAGCTCGGGCATCCTCTTTTCGTCGGATGAGACCGTGCACTCAGCTTGTTTCCGTCAGGGTCGCGAAGATATGCAACGAATGCCCCGTTCGGACGCTCGGCAGGCGGGCTCTCAATTGCTGTCCCACCATGCGCGGTACCAGCGGCATGCCATGCGAGAACGTGGTCCCGACCCGCTGCGGCGATACCGATCGTCCCACCGTTGGCCGCAGTCGCCGGCTTGCCATCGATCGGTTTCGTGATCATCAGTCGACCGCCCTCGTGTGAATAGATCGGGCGGCCCCTCGGATCCATCTCGCCGAGGTTGCCTCCCAAGGCAGCGAATGTGGCGTCGTAGAAACGCTGATAGTAGGCCGCCCCTACCCTAGTCAGTCCCACCCGCGAAGCGCCACGTAACCATTCAAATCACTTAGAGGCCGGGAGATACTCATCTCCCGGCCTTCCCCTCATCAATGCCCAGCTATACAGCGACACCGGCCTTTAAACTTGTGAGGAGGGTCACGAGCGCCTCGGCTCCCGCGGTCGACGATGCCGGGTTCTGTCCCGTGATCAGCCTGCCATCAGTGATCGCAAAGCTCTCCCAGTTTGCCTTTTTCTCGTAGAGACCGCCGAGCCGCTTGAGTTCGTCCTCAACCAGGAACGGTACGACCTTCGTGAGCTGCACTTCTTCTTCTTCGCCGTTGGTGAAACCCGTCACCCGCTTTCCTTTGACGATCGGAGCGCCCTTATAGGTTACCCGGTGCAACACAGCAGGCGCGTGACAGACCGCCGCAACGGGCTTGCCGTTGTTGTAGAAGGACTCGATCAACTTGATGGACTCGGGGTTGTCAACCAGATCCCACATGGGACCGTGACCGCCAGGATAGAAGACCGCGTCGAAATCTTCAGAGCGCACGTCACTTAGCCTGGTGGTGGCCGAGAACACTCTTTGAGCGGCCTCGTCGTGCTTGAACCGCGTCATGGCAGGCGTCTGGTTCTCTGGCAGGTCGCTCTTCGGGTCGATCGGCGGTTGACCGCCCTTGGGTGACGCCAGCGTCAAATCGACTCCGGCATCGCGGAAGACATAGTACGGGGCGGCGCCCTCTTCGAGCCAGAAGCCTGTCTTGCGCCCTGTGCTTCCGAGTATGTCATGAGAGGTGAATACCATGAGGATCTTCATTGTTCAGCTCCATCCAGTTCTGTCCAACAGCAGAATAGCTGCACAGAAGAACTACTGAGGATCGAGGCATTTCACACTTGGACCTTGGTATCGCCGATACGTTGGTATTGGTATCCGGCGAGGAGGCCGTGGACGGTTATCAGCCGACGCGAATGACGGGGAACCGTGGCGACCCTTCTATTCACTCTTCCAATGGGTGACGAGAAGGCGTCTGTTTCTTCAACTGGGCCTTCGCATGGACGGAAGCGATCAGCGCCCGTCATTGCTGAGTGCGCGCGCATATTCGCAACAAAAACTACTGTTGACCGCCAGCGGGCACCAACAATCGATACCTTAGTTCACTTACCGCGAGCGATTGAACCGTCTACCTGTGACGCGTCGCCCTCATTGTGGCTGGGCAAAAATTCGGAACAGGCAAAGTCTCTCGGGCTCCTAATCTCGACTGAAGCGCCTGCTGCTCCTGCAGGACTGCGGGGCCGGCTGCGCCCGGCTCGTCGTGTTCCGTTGGATCGTCGTATCATTAAATTCTGGAGGAATTGGAATGAGATCTCGTCCAACAACAATGTTCGTAGCTGCTGCTCTGTTTGCTATGCCGGGAAGCGCAGTGCTGGCAGGAGACGGCGCCACACCAACAGCTACAATTGATAAGCTGTACCACATTGACTGTGGTCACTCCCTGGCGAACGATGAGTCTGTCTGGACGCCCGGTCAGAACGTAGGCAAGTCCATCGAATTCTCATCGACGTGCTATGTGATAAAGCACGGCTCAGAAATACTCATCTGGGACACCGGAGTGCCTGAAGCCACCATTGACGATCCAAAAGGCTGGTCCACGCTTCCCAGTCTCATCGTCTACCATCTTGACAAGACGATATCATCGCAACTCGCGCAGATCGCGCTCACCCCGGCGGATGTAAAATACGTCCTCGTTTCGCACACGCACGGCGATCATATCGGAAACATCGGTCTGTTCCCGGATGCCACCGTTGTTATGCAGAAAGCGGAGTACGACTGGATAAACTCGCCTCCCCCGGCTGATCCTAACATCAACGCGCTTGTAATCCTTGCAAAGAAGCTGCTTGGCCAACCTCGGCGATTAGAGCTCGTCACTGGTGACATCGACTTTTTTCGCGATGGAAGCGTTAGGCTCATTTCAACGCCTGGCCATACTCCTGGCAGCCAGTCACTCATGGTTCACCTGGCCAAGATGGGGTACGTGGTTCTCTCGGGCGACGTTGTGCATCTCGAGAGCAATTTCGAGCATGACATCGTTCCCGCACTCAACGTCGACAAAGCAAAGTCGATCGCCTCGATGGATCGCGTGCGGGAATTGATGAAGCAGTACAATGCGACCATGTTCATAAACCACGATAAGCGGCAGACAGATACATTGAAGGTTCTTCCGGCCTTTTACGACTGAAGAACAGCGATCCCGCCTATCCCGCTCAGATCCTTCAGCAATGCCGCGAGCGACCGGAGGCAGTTCGGCGTCCCTCCTCCGGACGTGGATATGATCCAGCCCCCGCGCGATGGAGAGATCCCTGCATTTCGCATGACCGGGATAGCACCCATCGCCCAGTGTCACACATCGAACTCGGCAGCACACTGTGGGGCATCTAATTCATCTGATTCAAAGGTGAAGTGTCATTTGCACTCGGCATGTCAACATTCACGCTTATATCGCGCATTTCCGGGCGCGGAAGTGGTCTTCGACCTGACAAACGGTGGCGTGCCTGTGAGTTTTTCTGACCGCTCCCGTCCCAGATCATTAAACGCGCGGCATGAGCGGTCTTAATATCTTGCTCTGAGGACTTCCTGAAGTCGCTCCTGCTTGGAACCCCGTTCTGGAGCCAGCGAATAATATCCCGTGCCACGGCCTCCGCTTCCTCGCTCTTTCTGTCGCAACGTCGAGCTTCGCAGTACTCCTTCAGGACGTCTGCGGCCAACGACACCTCCTCCGGTATGAGCGGGCGAAGACACGGCCTATCGATCGGGCTTGGCATGATTGTTTTTCCCTTGACAGGTCAAACCGGGTCCGACACAGCGGCGGTCGCTCCGGAACCGACGGAAGCGGAAGGTACCCAGACACGCGTCGGTGCTGGCCGATCGCTGACGGCAATCAGAACCCCGACAATCGCCACCATGGCAATTACGATCACAACAAGCGGAAAGCTTGAACTAGCAGGTTGCTGGTCGCGGTAGATCATCGTCTGCTCCCGATTTCTGGCCGCGGCTGATCCGCAACCGCCGGCTTCGACCGAGACTATGTCGGCGAACTGTCAGGAAGGCATTTGCACCTTGGTATGGGCGATACGTTCGTATGGGCGATACCATCGTGAAGTGGCGCTCTGCGTGGGCCAGCCTGAATGTTCAAAGGTCCGGATCGACAACAGATCTCGGTACGAAGGGCCAGCGCCAACACTCGCGGGATCCTAACCGAGAGCACAGCCTTAACCCAAGATAAGCAATGATCATCGGAGACTGGCACAGTGTTCAATTTCGTACCCGCAAATCTCACGCGTCGATCGTTCGGCAGCGTTGCACTCGCTGTTGCCGCGGCGGATGTCCTCGGCGAAAAGACGACCCAAGCATCTCAGCCGACCACGCGTGTGGACATACTGACAGCTGCCGACGGAGCCACTCTCGAAGCAAACAAGGGTATCGAGGCAGGAGACTTGTTCGTCTCCTATGCCGACATAGGACCGGCGACTGGATCACCAGTCTTACTGCTGCACGGCTGGCCCTACGACATCAACAGCTTCGCGCTGGTATCCTGCGGGGCTACGGCGGCACGCGCTTCCTTGCAGCCGAGACGAAACGCAACGGCCAGCAGGCGGCAATTGCAGTCGATACAATCAAGCTGATGGACGCCCTGGGGATCAATCAGGCTACTATCGCAGGCCTCGACTGGGGCGCGCGGACAGCCGACATAGTCGCGGCTCTTTGGCCGGAACGCTGCAAAGCCCTCGTGTCGGTCAGCGGCTATCTGATCGGGAACCAGTCCGCGAGAAAAGGCGCCACTGCCGCCGTCCGCCGAACTTCAGTGGTGGTATCAATTCTATTTCGCCACCGATCGCGGTCGCGAAGGCTACGAGAAATACCCGAACGACTTCGCCAAGTTTATCGGGCAGCTCGCCTCCCCACATTGGAAATTCGACGACGAAACGTTCTCGCCAAGCGCCGCCGCATTCGCCAATCGCGACCATGTGGCGATCGTCGTCCATAACTATCGATGGCGCCTCGGACTAGCACCCGGCGAGGACCGGTTCAACGAATACGAGGCCGCGCTCACCAGGGCCCCAGACGTATCGGTCCCGACAATCACGCTCGAAGGCGACGCAAACGGGGCACCTCATCCGGCTCCCAAGGCCTACGCGAAGTTCAAGGGAAGATATGAATACCGTCTGATCACCGGTGGGATCGGTCACGCCTTCGCGCAGGCAGTGATGGACGTCGATGCCTGGGGATGACGGGTAGTCAGATGCCCTTCACGCCGAAAGCACCTATCGAATTTATCGATCATCATCATTCTAAAAAGGAGGATGGCGCGGTACTGGCAGAAGTAGGATGAGTGTCACGTTTCTGTCGGTGATGCATCGCGCAACTGCCGGGCGGAAACGTCGCTTTGAAAGGATCCGACATTGGAAATCGGTATCGACAGTTTCGCAATGCTCCTGACCGACCCCGCCACGGGGCAATTGCAGTCAGCCATCGATCGTATGGAGAGCGTGCTTGCGGAGATCGAGCTCGCGGATCAAGTCGGCCTCGACGTCTTCGGAATGGGAGAACACCATCGAGAGAACGCGCTCGATTCAGCCCCGGCCGTCATCCTTGCGGCCGCCGCGGCACGCACGAAGTCGATCAGACTGACAAGCGCCGTTGCAGTCCTCAGCGCCGCCGATCCCGTGCGGCTCTTCCAGGAATTTGCCACGCTGGATCTGATATCCGGCGGAAGAGCTGAAATCGTGGTCGGTCGCGGCTCTTCCGTCGAGGCGTATCCGCTGTTTGGATTCGACCTGCGGGACTACGATACGCTCTTTGCGGAAAAGCTGGACCTGCTGCTGAAGATCAGGGAGCAACCCAACATCAAATGGCAGGGTCGCTTTCGTCCTGCGATCAATGGCGAGGGTGTTTTTCCCCGTCCACACCAGCCGAACTTGCCAATCTGGCTGGGCGTCGGGGGCACGCCTGAATCCTTCGTTCGCGCTGGAACACTCGGATTGCCGTTGATGGTCGCCATCATCGGCGGAAGCTTCGAGCGTTTCCTGCCTCTGGTCGATCTCTATCGCCGCGCATGGGATGCAGCGGGTCATCCCCCGCAGTGCCAGAAGGTCGGCATCCATGCCCTCGGCTTTGTCGGAGAGACGGACGCGGCTGCCAGGAAAGCGTTCTTTCCGGGTTGGTTCCAGATGTTCTCCGACGCTGGACGGGAACGGGGCTGGCCGCCGCCGACGAAGGCCCAATTCGAGCAGATGTGCGGTCCGAACGGCGCATTCCTGGTCGGGAGCCCGCGGACGGTTGCGGCCAAGATCGCGCATCTTAACGAGACCTTGCGCGGAGTCTCTCGCATCACCTTCCAGATGAGCACCGCTGCCCTGGAGACCGAGGCGATGCGCCGCTCTATCGAATTTCTCGGCACTGATGTCGCGCGTCTCGTTCGAGGACAACGTCCTTAGCAGGGCCATCAAACGACGCGAGCTTCAAGGGAAGCCACGAGCACCGCCAGATCACTGGTAGGATCGGTCGCGACCTTCCGGATGGAAGCACCAACGCCTTCTCACAGGCGATCCAGAGGCCAGCGTGTTGGCGTGATGAGCCGACGTTGTTTCGACCTTTGGTCACGACAATCATTCGAGATCACAGCGCCAGCATCCGAGCTGGCGCTGTGATCATTTGCTGCTGCCGAAAATCAGCTTCTGATAGTCTGCTAGCATCTCCGGATCCTCGACGGAGCCGTGATGATGGAGTTGCCTCCAGGCGCCGTCCATCCGAACGAACCAGCGGGTTGTTCGGAAGGCGACATCCAGACTTTCGTTGGCGGTGCGGCACTTACCCCGCTCGCGACCGACGAACAGATGCCACTCTTGTCCGCCCTGGCTGGTGAAGTCGTGGAACGTGACGTTCACCGTGGCGGCGCCACCGAACAGCTTGACATAGCCCCCCGCGATCTCATTCCAACCGCGACGGATGCCACCGATAGGGTTGTCCATGCTCGGGGCCTCTCCGGGGAACCAGACCCCCTCCAGGCCCGCCATATCGGCCGCATTGAATGCCCTGTAGAATTCGATCAGCGCATCCAGGGGGCCACCATCCCCTGTCTTCTGTTCCGCGCCTGTAATCTCCTCGAAACGTTCCTTCATGTCGAAACCTCTTTCCGGACTCGTTTGGCGAGCTACGCCAACCTATTGGCAGTCGGTCGCCTTGCGGAAGAAGAGAAAATGCCCCCTCAAACTCAGTGACCGCACCGACGAAGGCAGCATGCGCGGCGATGGTGGCGTAATCCATTGTACGATGGTGTCGGCGCAAACCCATCGCCCTCCATCGCATCTGAGCGACCGCGTCCACAGGAGGCGTTTGAAAGTTCACAGTCAGCTGCACGTGGCGGGTCTATTCCACCTCATATCTGACACCGATCCAAAGGTATCGGGGACACCTTCGTACAATAGTGAGGCGCCGTAATCCGCGAGATGTTGGCGTGACGGCGGTTGGCGAGGATCGTTCCTATCCGCAACAGCAGAGACATGGCTTTGAAAGCCTGACGAACCCACCGTGCCTCGACGGGCGAGGGATCCTGTGTGTCCAAAAATGGAGGTGCATAATGAGCACGCGTAAGACAATCTTAATCACCGGGGCGTCGCAGGGAATCGGGGCCGCGCTGGTCAGATCTTTCATCGAAATGGGCTACAATGTCGTCGGCACATCGCGCCGTGTCACGGAAGCGTTGCTGCCCGCCGCCATGGAACGCCTGGAACTGGTCGATGGCGATGTGGGTGATCCGGCAACCGCGGAACGAGTGGCCCAACGCGCAATCGAGCGCTTCGGATCGATCGACGCGCTGGTGAACAACGCCGGCGTTTTTTTCACCAAGCCATTCCTCGAATACACGATCGACGACCTTCGGCAGCTTACCGCGACGAATGTCGAAGGATTCGTTCATTTCACCAAGCACGCGATCCGGCAGATGCTCCGCCAGGGTTCGGGCGGTAGTATCGTCACGATAACGACCTCGCTGACAGACCACCCGATCGCCGGCGTGACCGCATCGTTCGCCATGATCACCAAGGGCGGCCTCAATGCCGCTACGAAGAGCCTCGCGATGGAGTTCGCCAAGGACAATATCCGGGTGAACGCTGTCGCTCCCGGCATCGTCGACACGCCGATGCATGAGAAGGATCCGAAGGATTTTCTGAGGTCTCTCTCGCCAATGGGCACGATCACTGCTGTCCAGGAGATCGTCAACGGCGTCGTCTATCTGACGGAATCCACAAACATCACCGGGGAGGTGCTGCACGTCGACAACGGCGCACATTTGGGGAAATGGTAGTCCCTGGCGCTGACGCACGATTGCGGGATCTTGAGATCGAACTTCCTCCCCCGCCGACACCTTTCGGCGCCTATGTCGAAGCGGTCCAGGTCGGCTCGCTTCTCTTCCTCAGCGGCATGCTCCCAGTGAGCGGACACGAAGCGATCTACCACGGGCGCGTCGGCGAGGGTCTTTCGGTCCCTGACGGCTACGACGCCGCCCGCGCTGCTTGTCTCAGCGGGCTCGCCGCGGCGAAAGCGCACCTGGGGTCGCTGAACAGGATCAGCCGTATCGCCAAGCTCGGCGTCTACATCGCATCTCCTGGCGATTTCCAAGAACATCCGAAAGTGGCCGACGGAGCGTCAGAGCTTCTGCGGGATGTCTTTGGCGCGTCGTTGGTTCCGCCGCGCATCGTCCTTGGCGTCTCCAGCATTCCGTTGGGAATGCCGGTCGAAATCGAACTCGCCTTCGAGATCGAATCCTAGCGACATCGTTCGCAACAACCTGAATGGAGGTATTCATGAAAGTCAGATCACCCATCTCGACGAGCGCAATGATCGCGTCGTCGAAGTTCCTGACGGCTGCGGCAGTGCTCATGCTTCCCGCGCTCGCGCTTTCCGGCCAAACCATGGCGGAGAAGACCGGTCGTCCGGCCGAGACCCAGTCTCCTGCAAGCGAGAAGCAGCAGATCCGGATCGAGAAGCGCACGCCCGCATATTGGCGTGTCACCTTCGACAACCCGCCCTTCAACATATTCGGGCCCGAGACCATTCCGCAGATGGAGAAGGTCGTCGAGGAGATCGAAGCGGACCCGAACCTGAGAGTTGTTGTCTTCGACAGTGCGGTGCCGGGCTTCTTCCTCACCCACTACAACTTTACGCCTCCGCTCTCCGAATCCACGAGCCTTCCCTCTGGGAAGACCGGGCTCCACCCCCTGCCGGACATGCTCGTTCGCATCAGCAAGGCGCCCGTTGTCTCCATCGCCCTCATCCGCGGGCGAGCCACAGGCGTCGGCAGCGAATTGGCGCTCGCCAGCGACATGCGGTTTGCCAGCAAGGAGAATGCAGTCCTTTCCCAATGGGAGGTCGGAGCCGGTTTCGTCCCGGGTGGTGGTCCGATGGCGCGCCTCCCGCGTCTGATGGGCCGCGGCCGTGCGCTCGAAGTGCTTCTCGGGTCCGATGACATCAACGGCGAACTCGCCGAGGAATACGGCTACGTCAACCGTTCGTTCGACGACGACAAGCTCGACCCGTTCGTCGATGCACTCGCCGCAAGGATTTCCGGTTTCGACCGCCAGGCGATCGCCGATACGAAGCGGCTCGTCGATTTCGCCAGCCTCCCGAGTGATCCGGAAATCGGAGCTGGCTGGGACGCCTTCATCCAGTCCGTCCAGCGCCCGGTGGCGCAAAAGAACATCGGTCGCCTGATGGAAATCGGGCTTCAGACGAACCCCGACATCGAAGCGCGCCTCGGGCACTATACCCAGACTTTGGCCGACAAGTAGGCCAGAGCCGCGCCCGCGCGTCGGAACGGCAGGTCGCGCGGGCGCACATCTCATCCTGCCAGTCGTCCAATCAGTGAAGTCGCGGCTCCCAGCCGCGGTGATGAAGGCGCGGTCTTCCGCGCGAACCACCCAACCAGCCATGGAGACGTCACATGCACAGCATCGAAAACCAGATCGTCGATTCCAGCTTTTCGGCAATCATCAATGCCCCGATCGAACAGGTCGATATTCCGAAGTGGTGCTTCACCCTGCCTGAGAAGGAATATCAGGGATGCTCTCCGGCGCACATTGCCGCGGGCTTCACCACGGCGCCCGACGGCACGCGAATGTCGATCAATGTCGAGACGATCGGCGGAAGCCTGATGGTCCAGCATTACCTCGAAACACTCGGCGAGAAGGATCATCTAATCCTCGACTCCGATTCCGACGTCTTCACGCCGAATGGCCGCGTGACGATCCATGTCACCTGGGAGCTCAGCGTCAAGAAACTCGACGCGGGTCGATGTGAATTCACCAACCGCGTCAGGTCCTATGCGACGGAGGAGATGATGGCCTCCCTCGAGCGCCAGGGCATTCCCTTCGATATCTTCCGAACCCAGCGGCAACCGATGTCGATCGCACATAACAAGGGAGAGACGCCCCTGTTCGCAGCAAGCATCGAACGGGCGGCGCTGAAGAACGCCGCCTCCACGAAAGCGGCCTGATCACCCGGAGGAATACCCCATGACCCAAATGTCTTTCGACCGGAACAACACCGGTCTGCTGGTGGTTGATCCGTATAACGACTTCATTTCCGAAGGCGGCAAGATCTGGCCAAGGATCAAGGAGGTGGCGGAGGCGAACAACTGCGTACCGCATATGCTCCAGGTGCTGAACGCGGCACGCCAGGCAAAACTTCGCGTCTTCTATGCGATGCATCACCGGTATCGCCCCGGCGACTACGAGAATTGGAAGTTCATCGCTCCTATCCAGCGCGCGGCATGGCATCGCAAGAGCTTCGAGTTCGGCACCTGGGGCGGAGAATTCCGCGCCGAGTTCGTGCCGCAGTCGGGTGAAGTCGTCGCGTCCGAACACTGGTGCTCCAGCGGCTTCGCCAACACCGATCTCGATCTCGAACTGAAGCGGCATGGAATCCAGAGGCTCATCGTGATCGGGCTCGTTGCCCATACGTGCATCGAGGCGACCGTGCGCTACGCCGCCGAACTCGGCTACGACGTGACCGTCGTCAAGGACGCAGTCGCCGATTACTCGCAGGAAATGATGCATGCGGCTCTGGAGATCAACATGCCAAGCTACGCGAGCGCCATTGTCGATACCAGTGAGATCCTTTCGGTACTGTCCGTAGCTCAGGCTGCCTGATCATGAAGGAACTACAAAGACCCCGCCGGCCTTAATGGCCCGCCGGGGTTAATGTTGTCCTTACACGATATGAAGCGATGGAGGGTTGCAGAGCCGGATCTCGTCCTCCGCGCCCCGATCCTTTTGGAAGGGATTTTCGCGATCGATCCGAGGTCGGACCGACACCATCGGACAATGGACGCGACTGATACGTGGGAGCATCGTCACGCCCTCTGCGGACGGTCCGCAGGGATCACATAGAGGGAAAAGGCAAATGACCATTCAGCAGCGCAACGCGCAGTCTGCCACCGCCGTGAACGACATTGACATGAAGCTTGAGGTAGTCGTGATCCCGGTCTCCGACGTCGATCGCGCAAAGGCCTTTTACACCGGCCTTGGGTGGAGACTAGACGCCGACGTCTCTGGCGCAGACGGCTTCAGGGTCGTCCAGGTAACGCCTCCCGGATCGCCTTGCTCGGTCATCTTCGGTCGCAACGTTACTGCGGCCGTCCCGGGATCAGCACAAGGCCTGCACCTCATCGTCTCGGACATCGAGATCGCCCATGCGGCACTCGCCGCTCGCGGCGCTGAAATGAGCGATGTCTTCCATGATGAAGGCGGGGTGTTCCACCATAAGGGCACAGACAGGCGGCTCCACGGCCCCCACCCGTCTCGTGCGACCTATGGCTCCTTCGCCTCCTTCAAGGATCCGGACGGTAACGGATGGCTCTTACAAGAAGTGACCGCAAGACTACCGGGCCGGATCGATGCCAAGGGTGCCACGTTCAGTTCGGCCCCCGATCTTGCTAACGCGCTTCGTCGTGCCGCGAACGCCCATGGCGAGCATGAGAAGCGCATGGGTGGGATACACGACGAGGCATGGCCGGACTGGTATGCCGAATATGTGGTGAGCGAGCAATCGGGCAGCACTCCCCCGACCTGATCGTCCGTGATCGAGCAGATTGACGCCAGGTTGAGCCACCCCTGTGGCGCCGAGCTCTTCGTTCGGCGCGACGTATCCCCCGTAGACGGATTTCTGCGAACCTTAACCGCGTCAAGCGAGCAGCGAGCCACACACGAAAGTATCGGCGATACCATGGTACAATAGCTCAGACGCCCGTTCAGTGTGAGTTTCCTCCCCATCAACCCCACCAAACACGTAGGAGGATGCCATGTCCCATATACAGCCAGAAATCACACGTCGAACGCTTCTTACCGCCGCCGCAGCCGCAGGCGCGCTTGGAATACTCCCAGGCACGCCCGCCGCTTCGGCCACGAGCGCCGATATCAGGCCGTTCAAGTTTTCGGCCACCGACGAGCAACTGAAGGATCTGCACCGGCGCGTTGCCGCCACCCGTTGGCCGGACCGTGAGACGGTCTTCGACGATACGCAGGGTGTGCGGCTCGATACGATCCAGAAGGTCGCCAAATACTGGCGGGCGCATGACTGGCGCACGGTCGAGGCGCGCCTGAATTCCTTCCCGCAGTTCATGACCGAGATCGACGGTCTCGACATTCACTTCATCCATGTGAAGTCCAAGCACGAGAATGCGCTGCCGATCATCATCACCCATGGTTGGCCGGGTTCGATCATCGAGCAGATGAAAATCATCAGGCCGCTGACCGACCCCACCGCCTATGGCGGCACCGAGGCCGATGCCTTTGATGTCGTCATTCCCTCGCTGCCGGGCTACGGCTTCTCGGGCAAGCCGAAGGAAAAGGGCTGGAACCCGCCGCGCATCGCCAAGGCCTGGGCGGTGCTGATGCAGCGCCTCGGTTATACCAAATATGTCGCCCAGGGCGGCGACTGGGGCAATGCTGTGACCGAACTCATGGCGGTGCAGGAGCCTGCCGGCCTCATCGGCATCCATACAAACATGGCCGCCACCGTGCCGGCCGACATTGCCAAGCTGCTGTCAGCAGGGGCGCCGGCGCCCGCAGATCTAACGGCCGATGAAAAACGCGCCTATGAGCAGCTCGACGATTTCTACAAGAACGGTCTCGGCTATGCGATCGAGATGAACAACCGGCCGCAGACGCTTTACGGCATCGTGGATTCACCTGTTGGTCTCGCCTCCTGGATGCTCGACCACGACATCCGGAGCTACCGGATGATCGCCCGCTCCTTCAACGGAGAAAAGGAGGGTCTGACGCCTGACGATGTTCTCGACAATGTCACGCTTTACTGGCTGACCAATACGGCGATCTCGTCTGCGCGGCTCTATTGGGACAATGCGCATTTCCCGTCCGGCGGCTTCTTCGATCCGCGCGGCATCAAGATCCCGGTCGCCGTCAGCGCGTTCCCGGATGAGATCTACCAGGCGCCGCAGAGCTGGGCGGAAAAGGCCTATCCGAAGCTCGTTCACTATAACAGGCCGGAAAAGGGCGGGCATTTCGCCGCCTGGGAGCAGCCGGAGCTGTTTACCGAAGAGCTGCGCGCTTCCTTCAAGTCGCTGCGCGAGCAAATCTGAGAACGATCCGAACTACACCTTGCCACATTATTAAAAGTGTCCAAACCGGGTTGCCGCTTTCTTGGCGGCTGCCCGCTCTCTCGAGCGAACTCGAAAGAGGTGATGGCCGCAGTGCGACTTAGAGGCGACAGGCCTCACGCGCGACGATCTGCGCTTGACCTTACGTGCCCGGACAACTCCGCGCGGATATCCTCCAGCCGACGCAATTGCCTTCCTTCCGCTCCGAAATTGTCAGGAGAGAGCCACTTTTCGAATGCAGCGTTGAGCGTAGGCCACTCACTATCGATCATCGAATACCAGGCAGTGTCGCGGTTTCGGTGCTTCGATATCAAATGTTGGCGGAAAACGCCTTCGAAACTGAAGCCATAGCGCGCCGCCGTCGTTTTGCTCGGCTCGTTTCTGTCGTCACACTTCCACTCGTAACGGCGATATCCAAGGACTTCAAACACATGCTTTGCCAGGAGATAGTGCACTTCGGTGGAAAGCGGGGAGCGCTTCATTTCAGCGCCATGGGCAACACCCCCTATTTCGACCACGCCGTTTGCCGGGTCGGCGCGCATGAAACTCGCCATCCCCACGATTCTACCTGTGATGTTGCTGCGGAAGATATGTGTCAACCAGCCGCTCGTTTTGACCTCCTTCAGCCATCTGCCGAAATCGTCGATTCCGTCAAAATCGTCCTGGACGAAATATAAGAGCAGAGGGTTTATCCCCATTCCTCCCAGTCCATCCCACAATCCCTGGAGATGCAGGTCGTGAACATACGGTTCGACGGTGCCATGGCGACCCTTCAGCGTCACATAGTCTGGCGGGGCAACTTTGTAATCGTAAAGATTCCGCATCGAGATCACTCCGGGAAGGTTGTTTTGGTTGGCCGACCTGCGCGGTAGCCTGACCGCTCATCGTTGCCGAGATCATTATGAGCAGCACGCGTGCTGGAAACTCGCCGCCATCTTGTGAGAATTGTCGTCGCGTGAACAGAAGGCTCGGCGTCAAATATGGACTGGGCATCAGACGTCACCGGTAATCAATGCCTTCGCTCGCAAGAGTCGCGGGGCGGTGAGCCCCTCCGTGAAACGTTCGTAAACGGGCAAGAGGATCTTCCGGGCCGAGCGACCTTCGCCGCGGCCGGCAAGGTACTCGACAAGACTGATACCTGCCGTCAGCTCCCAATATAAACCGCCCTGGGCGGAAGCTTTCCGGCTGGCCTCTTCAAATAGATCCATCTGCAGACCTGCGCCGATCCTTTGGGTCACGACAATCTCGCCTTTTCTGCGCAGCAGTTCGGGGACCATCCAGTAATATCCTTTGTCGGATGAAAACCTCAACGCCTCGTCAATTCGATCGAGACCCTCACCCGAACGGCCTGATCCGTGCAACGCCACTGCAAGTTCAGACATGAAAAAGGGATAAAAGAGCAAATATGTCGTCTCAAGCATTTCGCGAAGGCCCGCACACAAGTCGTCGATACCGTCCGCGGGCGATCCCGAACGTGATGCGAGCGTGCCACGCACGCACACGCCCACAGCGTGAAATGGTCTTAGATTGTGCTGCAGCGCGTGCTCGATCAGTTCTTCGCTCCATTCTTTGGCTTGAACAAAATTGTCGAGGTTCAAGGATAGGAACGCCGACGCCCAGGCTAAAGCGACACAAAAGACAAAGGGTTGTCTCGTCGAGCGCGCCTCAAGGATTGAATCCTCCGCTGTTCGCGAGGCGGTGTCGAGCTGACCCCTCGATATCATGTTGACCGTGTTGTGGGCCATGGAAGACGTTCGAATGTCTGCACCGAGCCTCAGCATGTCTCGGCGACGATTGTTGGAAGACGAATGTCGGGCAGCCCAATCAAGCCTGGCCTGCGCCTCCAAGTGCTCGGCTTGATAGGTCTGTGGGATGCCAATCAACCAGGCTGCTGTTGCCCTTTCGTCCTGGCCACTGGCCCCCCGCTCGTATTCGCGCGCATAAAAAAGGGCGTCGTTTAACTCCATCGAACGGGCGCAAAATAGCCAGAGGGCACAAGTTACACGTTGCTGATAGTCGCGATCGTCCAGCGCTCTTGCAATCGACAACGCCTGGATCAGCACATCCTTTCCTCGTTCACTCATCCCTTCCGTATAAATCAGCGCAAATCCAAGCGCGCATCGAAGGACCATTTCGGATCGGCTGTCCTCTTTGCTTTCGAGGCAAGTGAGAGCCTTCTGTGCCCATTCACCGGATTCGGACACAAGTCCGAGGGCAATCCAAAAATCGGATGCGACGGCTGCCAGTTTGGCTCCCAACGTCCCATCGCCACCGGGAGACAAGGCCCAGGTCAAACTTGCCCGCAGGTTGTCGATCTCGCGTCTATAGGGGCCCAGATGTTCGATCGCTGCACGTAGGGAAGTCTCGTTTGAGAATGGCTGGAAGAACGACGTGAAAAATTTCACGCAACGCCGCATCGTCACGTGATAGTCGGCGCCCGTCCCTAGTTTCTCGAGAGAGTAGACCCTGACGGTCTCAAGCAAACGCCATCGAGGCGCAGCGCCCCTTCCCTCGAAGGCGACCAGCGATTTTGAGACGAGATTTGAAAGCCCAGAAGCGGCTTCACCTTCTTGCTGTCCGCTCGCCGCCGTGGCAGCTTCCAACGTGAAACCTGAGGGAAAGACGGCGAGCTGGCGAAGGAGGAAACGTTCACCCTCCGGCAAAAGCTCATAACTCCAGTCGAGAGCGGCTCGCAGGGTACGATGTCGTGGCAGTGCCGTTCGTCGCCCGCCGGTCAGCAGGACGAAACGATCATCCAGACGACCGGCAATCTGTTGAAGGCCCAATGTGGCCGCACGTGCCGCTGCAAACTCTATGGCCAAGGGAATTCCATCGAGATGCCGGCAAATACCCGCAATCACCGGGATCTTCTCCTTTGTCACCTCAAAATCGGATTGCAGCGCCTGGGTTCGAGCGACGAATAACTGGATTGCACTATGGTGAAGCTGATCGGCTTCCTGTTCCTTGGCGGGCACTTCCAGCGGCGGCACCCTATATGCGAATTCGCCTTCGATACGAAGAATTTCTCGGCTGGTCGCGAGCACGGATACGTTCTGACAAGCACGCAGAATGGCCTCTACCATCTCGGCGGCGGCGTCAACGACATGCTCGCAATTGTCGATGACCAGCAATATCCTCCGACTGCCTATGGCTCTGGCCACGACCTCGGTTGAGAGGTCGTCGCCTTGGAGGCGCAGGTCGAGGGCCTGAGCGAGAGTTGTTGGAACCAGATGGGGATCGGACAGAGAGACGAGCTCGACGAAGTAAGCATCACCGCCGATCGACGCCTGGAGATGCCGGGCGACCTCTGACGCGAGCACGGTCTTACCAATTCCACCGGGTCCCGTCAGGGTCACGACCCGATAGGCCGACATGAGCGTTTGAATTTGCGAAACCGAGGCCTGACGACCTATGAGTTCAGACGCTGCCGAAGGAATGTTCGAGACAAAATCGCCTCGTTCGCCCACCTGCGCTCGAGGCGCAGGCACCGGTTCGACATATTGCGACGACGGTTCGATCCATTCCCCCAGCAACCGATAACCCCGACCGGAGACGGTACGCAGCAATTCGCGATCCTTTCCCAGCGCCCGCCGGATCGCTGAGATGTGGACCTGCAGGGTATTGTCCTCAACCGCAAGTCCGGGCCAGACGCGCTTCATCAGGTCGACTTTGGTGACGATGCCACCTGAGGAGAGCGCAAGGGTTTCCAAGATATCGAAAGCCCGACTGCCGAGCGGGACTGGAGCGCCCATGGCGCGCAACTCCCGTTTCTCGAGATCAAGCTCCCATCCGGAGTACTCGAAGCGGCCAATCTCAATCTGTCCCAATGCCAGCCAATTCTATCCGTTTCAAATCGTAGTGATAAAACCATAGAGGGGCAGATTGCGCCAACCATTGTTCGGCAACCCGTGGGAGAATATTTCAGTTTTTTTCAGGTTCTATCACGCCACTTAAGTCGCAGCAGGTGGGCTGTTCGTCTAAAACGATCACAGAAGCTCTTTATCTAAACGTCTACCTCAAGTCTTGCATCGCAAAGCGCGAACATAATCGGCGTGGGAGAATGACATGTACTATGCTCGACACCTTACCTCCTCCGTAAAGCATCCGAACAGACCAACCAGCGACGCGCTGGTGGCAATCCTGAGCAATGCCTCCGACGTCTGTTCGGCCTTGCTCGAAGATTCTTCTCAACCTGTGTGGCAGCCAGAATTCTATCACTCGGCGCAGAGCTTGCTCCGCTTGGCGCATCCGGGCGTTCATGCCTGCATTGTCGTTGATACGACAACGGCAGAACTGACAGTTTCAGATCTCACGGATCTTATCTGTTCGCGTGCTGCGTATTGCCCCGTCATCTTGCTGACTGCAGAGGCCCGTGCAGCGATGACTGTTGCAACCAACAAATTCCGTGTGACATTCATGGCCAAGTCTGTTGATCGTCTCAACCTTCAGGAGGAGATCAAGGCAGCGATAAGGGCAGTGAAAGACGCCAGCCGTCTGGAAGCGTATTTTCTGTCTCTTACGCCTCGAGAACGTCAGGTAATGAAATTTGTGGCTGAGGGTCTGCTGAACAAGCAGGTGGCGTTCAAGCTGAATATCAGCGAGATAACCGTAAAGGCGCATCGAGGACAAGTCATGAGGAAAATGAGAGCAAGGTCTCTCCCCGACCTGGTCAACATGGCCGCGAAGCTGGGACCGAACCCGGAATCGGGGGCAGAACAAGATTAGTCCAAAATCGTAGGCTCCCATGAGCGATTTAGGTTTTCCGGACGCATTTAAACTACCCCGTTTTCGCGAGGCCGGTCAATTGGTGCAGCCTGTGCACGGTGCTGGAGATGGCGGTCCGAACCGATGGTGATCATACTCTCATCCGCGGATTTTCACCGCCTGACCATATTCGATGCGGGCTTGCCTCTCTCTAAGGACGGATATCTATCCCAACGTAAGTCGAGGGTGCCCTGATCTTTGGCCGTCATCTCCAGCATACTGCACAGGCAGAAAGGGTCTGGTACGGCGCAGACCACGAGGCCCGGATTGGCACGTGCCGAGCAATGTCCCAGATGAATCCGGCAAGTTCACGCGCAATGGCAGTCAGAACACGAGGCTGTGGTTTTCCAACGCCATCTCGCAGCCCTTGCATGAACTCCAGCCCCGTAAGCTGCGCAGCTATCTCTGGCCGAACCAGCCCAAATGATTTTGTTCGACTTTTCACGCTTCCGTCGACCACTGGGTCCACCGCTATGCTCCTGCTTCTGAGTGGCTGATGCTTGGGCTTTACTGCCTTACCGTTAGGCGAAAATCGCGGGGGCCGATCTGCAAGCCTTCTTGCGACAACGGCTTAAGCCTCGCGATCGGCAGTCCCTCCGGCCTATCCACCATTTCGACATTGAGCTCACCTGGCTCAAAGCAAAACTCCTCGCCCCATTGCCAAAGCGCGATGAGAACAACGTGAAGCTGTTCACCCTTCGGCGTAAGCACGTATCGATGGCTCAGAGCAGAGTCCGGGTTAGGCTGAATGACGAAGATTCCGTCATCTACAAGCTTCTTGAGCCGGCTTGAGAGGATATTTTTCGCAAGTCCGAGACTGCGCTGAAATTCGCCGAAGCGCTGGCTACCCTTGAACGCGTCGCGCACAATGAGTAGCGACCACCAATCGCCGATGATCTGAAGCGCCCGCGCAATTCCGCAGTTCGCCTGTCCCATGTCGGTGCGCTTTCCCTTCATTTATCTCTCCGTCCTACAACGCCAGTCCTTCAGTTGCATATTTAAACTATCGGCCGTCCTGTGTCGATCGCTTCGGCGGGTGAGGCTCCAACCGGGGGTTGTTCTGGCCCGCCTTCGCTCTCGCAGTTAGACCCGATAACGTTGTGCGACCTCCCTACGGGACAAGTTCGGCTCCATCGCCAGCCTTGCCGCCTGGAATGCGTTCCATTGATCCTCATCCGCGAGAGGCGGGATGGTGATGGTCTCACCCGCATCGAAGCCGGCGAGGGCTGCGTCGACCAGATCATCCGCCTCCATGACCCAGTCTGCCGGAAACGCGTTGATGTCTTTGCCGGAACGCTCCCAGATTTCCGTGCGCGTCGCACCGGGAAGAACCGCCTGGACCCGCACCTCAGTGTCCTTCAATTGAGCGGCAAGGCTTTGACTCAGATTTAGCAGAAAGGCCTTGCTGGCACTGTAGGTGCCTTCGAACCTCTCCGGCGCCAGGGCAAGGACCGAAGACAAGTTGATGATGCCGCCCTTTCCGCGTTTGGTGAGGGCTTTGACCGCCGCTTGCGCCAGCAAGGTCGGGGCAACGACATTAAGCGCAACCAGACGGGCCACCTCATCAGCATCAGAAGTCGCAAGCGTTCCATGCAGGCTCATGCCGGCGTTGTTCACCAGCAGGGAGAAGGAGTCATCTTCTTCGATCCTGCGGGCAAGGTCCGCGACTTGAGCACTGTCCGTCAAATCCAGCGCAAGAACCTCAACTGAGCGGCCTGTTTCGCGGACGAGCTTTTCAGCAAGCGCGGAAA
Source organism: Rhizobium sp. 1399 (assembly GCF_031455475.1). Lineage (NCBI taxonomy): Bacteria > Pseudomonadati > Pseudomonadota > Alphaproteobacteria > Hyphomicrobiales > Rhizobiaceae > Rhizobium > Rhizobium sp. 1399. The sequence goes on from NZ_JAVDSU010000020.1 coordinate 90,921, forward strand.
GGCGTGCTTTATCTCGGGCTACAAGCAAGAGGTCGTAATTGCGGCGAGCCAGCCGATCCGCATAGATCGCACCGAGTCCCGTCGACGCGCCCGTGACAACGGCGCGGCCAAGTGTTCCATCAGTCATAGAAAGTCTCCTTATCCTTCGTGAGAGCGTCAGGCCGGCTCAATTTGCAAATCTGGGTGAAGGCGCGGGTAGTCGGTGTATCCCGCTTCGCCACCCCCATAGAAGGTCGATCGGTCCCAGGGATTGAGCGGTGCTCCGATCCTGATCCTTTCAACGAGGTCGGGGTTGGCTATGAATGAACGTCCGAACGCAACGGCGTCAGCAAAGCCGGCGGCGACCGCTTTCTCGGCGGTTTTTGGATCGTACCTATCCGCAGAGATGAGAACACCAGGCCAAGTCTTGCGAAGGAGCTCCCGGTCTCGCCATCTCTGCACGTCATCCCCCGGCCTCCCTTCGATCCGGGGCTCAATGAGATGTAGATAGGCAGGTCCAAGCTCTGCCAGAGCCGCAATGGCGTACTGGTAGAGAGGCAGAGGATCTTCTTCGCCGCTATCATTCGTCGTGCCAAACGGAGAAAGACGAACACCAACCTTTGCAGACCCCATGGTATCGATCAGGGCCGACACGACCTGTTGAAGCAGTCGGGTTCGATTGGGAATCGAGCCACCATAGATATCGTCGCGGCGGTTCGTCCGTGACTGGAGGAACTGCTCGATCAAATAACCGTTTGCGCCGTGCAGCTCCACGCCATCGAACCCCGCGTCAAGCGCATAGCGGGCGCCATCACGGTATGCCTCAATGAGGCCGTGGATCTCAGAAATTTCAAGCGCGCGAGGCGTCTGGAAGGGTGCCTGTGCCCAGGTGGCGGTGAAATGATCCCCTTTCGCAGCAACAGCGGATGGGGCTACAGGTTGTACGCCGTCTGGCTGGAAGCTCGAATGCGAAATGCGGCCTACATGCCAGAGCTGCAAGAATATCAAGCCGCCCTGCGCATGGACAGCGGTTGTCACGCGCTTCCAGCCTTCAATCTGCTCATCCGAGTAGATGCCGGGAGTTGCAGGGTAGCCTTGACCGGCCGGCGTAACCTGTGAGCCCTCAGCGATGATCAGCCCGCCCTCGCTAGCGCGTTGACGGTAGTATTCGGCGTTGAGCGAGTGCGCTGCGTTGGCCGGGGTTTTGGCGCGCATACGGGTGATTGGCGCCATCACCACTCGGTGTTTCAGATCAAGCGAGCCGATGCGCAGGGGATAAAAGAGTGCCTTTGTATCCATGTCTTCCCCTCAGGCAATTTCTATGTTCAGGAGGTCGATGGAGACAGCTACGTGGTCAAGGTTGGGCCGATTTTCGGTCCCAATCGAGTAAACACGCCGTTTCGTCGGAAAGACAATGCCGCCGAACTCTTTGTACTCGCTCGCATAGTTGGCACTCGAGGTCCCTCCCATGATTTCGACGCTATAATCGTGCCGGCGGAGGAGCCCATCAGGTCCAAAATAGAATGTTTGTTCGGTCGAGTGGCTTGGCACGGACTTCGGGAAGGTTACCTTCAACCTGCGCCACGTCTCTCCGTCTTCGACCGAGGGCTCAACTTCTTGAATTTCGAACCCGGGCAACGTGAAGAGGAACGGCGTGGTCAGGTAAGTCCACATCGCATAGCCGGAAAAGTAGATTAGCTGTTGCTCGTTCCACTGGGTCATCAGCGAATGTCCAGCGAAGGACGCACGAGGCTCTTCGAGCTTATTGAGAACATTGCCGTCGCTGGCGACAATGGCGGTCCGCGCCGGCTCCCAAACACAATGCTGCCCTTCCTTTAGGAAGGGCGAGTACTCGGTGTGCGGCTGCTTCGTAAGGATGCGCGTGTGGATGTCCGCGTAGACGTCTGGCCAACCCTTTACGTGCCAGACTGCGCCGCCAATCTTTGCATGCGCCCTCACCTCGTGAAATCCATCCCAAAGCTGCTGGCCGCCATGCGCGGCGGTAGCCAAATTCAACAGATCGCTCAAGAGTTCTTCTCCATATAGCGGTTTAACTTCGCAACCATTTATCCAAATACAGAGTCGGTTTAAATTCGCAACCACCTTGTCAAAGAAATTTGCTTGAGCTTCGCCCATCGGCGGGGCCTGTCTTGAGACGTGTGCTTGATGAAGCCGTCATCTCACCACCGCGGCGGCCGCAAGCATTTGTCAGTCGGTGTGACCTGGAGTGCTTTTTCCGGCTCGATTAGTTGTTGCGACAGCATGAAACAGGTCCGCACAACCGATGGCGCGTTGCGAGATCTGACTCTCGGTCAAAGTCGGCGCTTGGCCCATTTTGCGACATATCGCGGTTTTCGATAACACCCTGGCTTCGAGGATCCCGCCAGAGCCGCAACCCAATAGCTTTATCGATCGAGCCCCAATCGCTTCCGCAAATCAGCATTCTCGGCGCGAGGGTTCTCTGAAAGCAGTTTCCGCAGACGCCTGTTTTCTTCCTCGAGCTCGATGAGGCAAAGATCGCTCGCCGAACGAAAGGCCGACGTGACATTCAAGCAAGGTTCATGACTGCGAATGGGAAGATATCAGAGGCTTGACCCAGACGAGAAGTGTGCGCTGTTGAACAAATTTCCTGACTTGGTTCGACGGTGGCACGATTAGCTTCTGGCAGCGGGGGGGTCTATTCCGGATTGCTGATCATCCGATCAAAAGAGTCGATACCGCAGTCTGGGAGCGAAACTTAGCACGACGATAACGACTCACCGGACGCTTGCCGTCAGCCATCTCAGCCGCGACGAGAGGCAGACTTTGCTTGATGCACCGAACCCGCGTCAGGTATCCGGCATTTCGCGATCGAGCGACGCTGCATCTGGCCTGCAGGGCTGCGCGTCTCCGAGCTCGTCAGCATCCGCCTCGACCAGATTGATCGCCACATGGTCACCAGCATCCACATCATTGGTAAAGGCTGCGGCGGGCCGGCCGCGGTGGATTGTGCGGCGCTCAAGTCTTATCGGCTGTTCAAAAACTCGCGTATACGAGTGCGGCCTGTCGTGAGAAAGCCAAGCACGCCGATAACTGCACCAACGGTAAAAGTAATGGTCGGATTCCTCCACAGCCAGTGAAGAAAGCTCGGCGTGAGATTCGACGTCGTCCGCCGGACGTCCTTAACCTTGCCGTTGAATGCTACATTCAGTGCCGTCCCTTTTGCGCTCAGTTCCAACGCACCATTTGCCTTGAGTATCGAAAGCGCTTGTCCACCGAAAAAGGACACCTTCTGGTCGCCAAACTCCAGAAATGTGATTGTCGGGGATTGAAGAAGATTGCTACGACCATTTAGCTGGCCATTGACCGGAGCTCGTTTGTCGAACGCCATTAGATCTATTTGACCGTCGTATCGAACGATTGGCAAACTTTCACCGACATTCTGGCGCTTGGTGAGCAGCACCTCAAGTTCGGATGCACCGTGAAACCGAACATTTCTCTTCGCCCAAAGTGCTTCCGTCTGAGTCGGTTTGTCATCACTGTCCAGCAGCCGCAGGGCCGTATCATTGAGAGATAGGTCCAAGCTTGATTCCGGGCTGAGCAAGGAAAGTCGCATCATATCAGAGACGAAGAGCTCTATTGAGCGTTCGTCGTCCTTAGCAACGTCGATCTCAGCGATTGCCGCCTTCTTCTCAACTCCAAGTCGCTCGTTCGCTACAACAAGTGGAAGCATGGCCCCATTCCATGCGTCGATGACCGCTGCTGCACCGGATACTTCGGTAATGTCGTAACCGATGAACGCAAGTTGCTCCCCTTTCAACTCCACCCCCGCTGGGAATGCGAGACGGACGCCGCGAGATGAGGCTTCCATAGACAGTAGCCCAGCTGCAGGGTGGATACTGAGGAGAAGGGCAACTACCGCGCTTGCTATGCCCAGAAAAAGAAACCACATCTGAACCAACTAGGGGTCGGTTCAGACTGGGGGCGAAATGACACTGCAGGAACGCTAGATGACCGCAGTCGACCCGAGGCGGACATCTATTGTCTGCAAGCGTCAGGCGATGAGCGGATACATTCGGGGCTCGCTCGTCTTGAACCACGCTTTTGCAATCTTGCTGTCTTCGATCTCATAGATGCAGACGACGTCGATCTCTCCCTTTCCCTGGGGAAAGGTTCGCGTGACCGTCTCGTGGTCTATCACGACGTTTCCGACGACAATGCGTGTGAGCAAATTACCGTACAAATCAGGCTCTTTGAACCGCTCGACATGACGCGCCTTTATTTCCTCAGCACTTCCTGCCAGCAGAGTGTTTGGGAAGGAATAATACTGGCAATCGAGCGCCCACCAGAGCATGAACGCATCAATGTCACGCGCATTATAGGCCTCAAGCTGCTTTTGTACCGGCAGGGAAACATCGTCCAAAACTGTGATCCTCTAAAAATATTGCATAATTCGTTGTTCACTACAGCCATTCTCTGATGTCTGCAAATGGGGCATTCGGGCCAATGCCATCGCTGTCCCAACTGTACTTTAGTCTGTTTTGGACAGCGTTTAGCCCATAGCAATAACGACTTCCCGAGCCCCAAATTCACGAGGGTTCAAATGGGACAGCCGCCTGCGCTTGGAGTGTCATTTCGCCCCCCAGCCGAGTCGACCCCAACTACTGCCTGACCGGGCCGGAGTTCGTGGAGACCGTGACAGCGCGTTGCGCACGCGCCGCCCCCTCGCCGGGTTGTCATTGGAAAGCGCCTTCAGTAGTCAGCAGGAGATTGTAATGCGAGGTAGCGTCATGTCTCCGCTATCATCCAAGGATTGCGGGCGATCTCATTGCGGAAATAGCCGTGATGAGCGATCGGGCCGCCGAAGGAAGTGAGGCCGAGCTTCAGAAAGGCTACAAAGACTTCTCCCGGCGTGCCATGTGGACGCGTGAGAGCGTCTTCATGAATTGCTTCCACCGACGACTTCACGAAACAGCTCCTTTGCCTTTTCCCGGGCCAGTTCGAGGGCTGCAAGGCCGTAAGGCGTCGCGTTGTAGATCCTGCGATGCGTGCGGCCCACCCGTTCGGTTCGCGAGATGAGGTATCCCTTCTTCTCCATGGAATGCAGCATCGGATAGAGTGTCCCGGCGGATACCTTGTACCCGTGATGCGCCAGTTCCTCGATCATCCAGAGACCATAGAGATCGCCTTCGGCGGCATGATACAGGACGTGAAGCCGGATGAAGCCGGAAAGAAGGTCCTGATGTTCCATTCATCACCATCAAAATAAAACCCACTCTCGAAAAACGATATCGGGAACCGAGACTAGAGCTAACGAGTTTTGCCTGCAACCGTCAAACCGGTTGGCGGTTCATCGAAGCACAAACCATAGGAGAATACCGATGGTCAGTGAAGCCGATCATGATCCGCGCCACCATACGCAGAAAATGCAGACCCGCCTGCAGGAAACCATGGATCATTTGCGGGAAGACATTGAAAAGGTCGACGAGCCGCAACTGAAGGCGATGTTCGAAACCGCAGCCGAGGTCTTGGGCGGCCTTAAGAAGGCGTTCGGTGACTATGAGAAGAAGAACGAGGCCGCATGGCGATAGTGCGCCTCGATCAGCGGAAGTGCTGGTACGCATGAGCAACTCCGCCAACACCGGCGGCATGGCGAGCCTGCTCAGCACCCTGCCGGAGAGATTGCCGCGGGCTGTAACCGTGGGTGACCTTCTACACGCGATGGGTGACCAGGGAATTGCGGTCGTGCTGCTGATGTTCGCCATTCCTGCGATCATTCCAACGCCGGGCATTCCGGCAGGACTCGTATTCGGCATGGCGCTTGCTCTTTTGTCGATGCAGGTCATCCTCGGCGTGGAACGATTACGGCTTCCGCATCGATTGTCAGCCATGGGCGTACCTCGATCCGTTGTTGAACGGACGGCCATGCATGGTGCTCCAATCCTCGCCCGGCTTGAGCGTCACATGAGACCGCGAGGCAGGCTGCTCTCACAGGCTGCAATGCGACCAGTGCTTGGGCTCGTCATCCTAACGATGGCCATCCTGATCGCCCTGCCGATTCCTTTCGGCAATATGCTGCCGGGTCTCGCTGTTCTTATCACGGCTCTGGGCATGGCACAGCGCGATTCGCTGGCGATCGGCGTAGGATTGCTGGTCGCAATCCTCGCAGCGACCGTCAGTGCCGGTATTCTTGCCGGCAGCTGGTGGCTGATCGCTGATTGGATAGGTCTTGACCGCTCTTCCAGCCACCCGAAGAGCTAGACTTCCTGTGACTCGCCAAGGCCCCTGATTTGGTTCTGGAGGCTCATACGATCCAGCGAGGCAAAAGGGAGATTGATGAAAATGTTAAGGCGACGTTCCAGTCCGGTCAGTACCTGCGTGAAAGCTTGCTTACGTTCCCAGACTTCGCCCTTGACAAGGATAGGGTCTGGGCACCGCCAGTGCGAGGTGATGGGCAAGCCAGGCCAATCCGGAAGGGCTTCACCCGCGACAGTGTCACTAAGAGTGAAAACAAAGTCCAGATCAGCGGCGCCCACATCCGCAAACGCCCCGAAATGCCGCGGCGTTATATTCTCTAACGGATAATCCGCAATGCGAAGCAATTCCAGGACGGTTGGTTCGATCACTGGCGCGGGATCGACGGCCGCGCTCATTGCCTCGAAGTGTCCCTTGCCGATTTTGTTCAAGATGGCTTCCGCCATTATACTGCGCGCGGAATTGCGGCGCGAGAGGAAGAGTACGCGGTAGGTCCCGTCCTGCATCGAAAGCCCCTCGGATGACGATATCGGAATTCGATAAAGCTATGCCGAGCCTCGATGACAGTTTTATGAAGCCGACGAGATCTGACGAGCGGCGCCTTTCCGAAAACTTGCCGACTAGAAATGGGGTTGGGCATCCATCATCTTCACGTTCCCAGGTTGCTGCGAGTGCACCTGAGCGTCGCCGGCCTCACCGTTCCCTTTGAGTTCAAGAGGCATCAGGCAGGCGAAGAAACGCGAAAGGTAGGCGCTGATTGCCCTTCCCTCCATAAGTCGGGTAGCCAGAGCCTCGTCGCCACGGCAGGAGGCAGCGCTCAGCACGCTCTCATTGTCCGATAACTCAACCCCGCGATTCATAGCCTTGATCACGAGATCGCCGCTGCCTGCTTGCACAACATACCTCCATCCGGAGAAATTGTGGAAGACGGCGGCATCACAGTGCTGGATCAGCCAACCCGTCCCTGTCCTCAGGGCTTTGTTTCTGTCGTCAGGTATCGGCTGTGACAGATCAAGCACCTGGCACTCCCTATCTCGCACCGGCCAACGTTCTGCTCTTCAAGGCAAAGTACCGTAGAGAGAAAGACGAGCGCGACTTCGAGGCCGCGCTCCCCAAACTCAATTTCCAAGAAAAGCTTGATCTGCGCCTCTGGCTAGAGGCCCTGCATCCCGAGCATGAATGGATAGCGCGTTTATAAGGGAACACTACAAACGCAGGCTCCGTCCGCAGAGCGAATCTTGACTGAACAGCTGGATTCCATCCGATGTAGCGTCGTGCTTCAAGCGCGGCAGGAGGATCTGCCGATGTCCGATCAATTCAGGCTCACCGAGACACAGCTGAAGCGCATTGAATCACTCTACAAAGACAACTCAATAAGAGCGAGCCGCATCGCGGATATCAGATAAGACCCATGAAGATTTAACCGCAGAAGTCCCTGATCAGACGTATCAGCGCCTCGGCGGAGTAAGGTTTTTGGACCCAACCAATGGGTCTGGCTGGTGCGGCTCGTTTCCGCGTTTCTGCATCAGCATGCGCCGACGCGAAGACGGAGCGAACGCCAAACGTACCGAACAACTCGATTGCGGCCTCTACACCGTCCGTCCGTCCAGCAAGCCGAATGTCCATGATCGCCAGATCCGGCTGCTCGGCACGAGCCATTGCGACGGCCTCTGTGGCCGTCACAGCTATACCAACAACCTTGTAGCCCGCATCTAGGAGTCTGTTCTCCAGTTCCAGCGCAATCAGAAATTCGTCCTCGACAATGAGAATGCGCAGGTCCCCTGGTTTAGTTCCTCGCCCATCCTTGCCCGTTTTCTGCGACGATGGGTTGGATCCATGGGAGGAAGTTCGGTGCGATGTTATCGGAGACATGTTCAGCCAAGCTTGTTGTCATGGAATTGGATCGTGCACATCGCGCCGGGACCAGGCGCCACGGAGAATGAGCCACGTAGCTGCCTCACCAGGCCAGACACAAGGCCGGTACCCGAAGAGCGCCTGCCTGTGGCTTCAAAATTATACCCGGGACCGCTGTCCCGGACCGTCAGCACGAATTCCCCGACACGGTGCGAAAGGGTGATCCAGATGTCGCATTTCCCCGCATCGTCGCAGCCATGCTTGGCGGCGTTTGTCAGCAGTTCATTCAGGACCAGCGCCAGAGGCATCGTGACATCGTTCGGCAATTGCACCGCATCCACGTCGATATGGAGCGCGACGTCCTTTGAGAAGGCTTGCCTGGCGCTGCTGCAAACCGCCTCGAGGAACTCTTTCGCATTCACCCGGGTCCGGTCTTTTTCCATGTAGAGGGTCTGTTGGGCGGCTGCCATGGCTCCGACGCGCTGGGCGGCGTCTCCCAATACGCGACGGGCCTCGGGGCTGTTCGATTCCCGTGCGGCCGAATGGATGAGCCCGTACAGCATCGCCATGTTGTTTTTGACGCGGTGATTGAGCTCGTCGAGGAAGACCTTCTGGTTCGTCTCGGCAGTCTTTCGATCACTGATGTCGACAAGCATGTTAATCGCCCCGATGAGCTCACCGTCTTCGTCAAACATCGGTGTCGGAAACGGTAGGAAAGGCACCATTGTTCCGTCGGGACGTTGCGCCATCGCTTCAACCCCACGCACGGGCCGTTTCTCACGGAGCGCGATGGCCATCGGGCACTGATCGTGGGGTAGAGGCTGCCCATCCGGCGTGAACAAGCGATAGGTGACGCACCATTCGTCCTGGCCTACGACCGGCTGCCTGCCGGCAAGCTCGACGGCAGCCCTGTTATAGTAGGTGATCTTCCCCCGCGCATCCGTGGTGTACACGGCCGCAGGAAGCGCCTCGAGGATCTGGCGCATCTCCTGTTCTTTGCGGGCGAGTTGTCGTTTCAGCCGTACCGTATCGGTGACGTCCACCGTGAAGCATCTGGTGTTAAGGAACTTCCCGTCGCGAAACTGGACGCTTGAGGTGATTTCCACGTGCTTGATCGAGCCGTTCTTCGCGCGTAATCGAGCCGGGAAGCGGTTCAGCTTTTCTCCGTCTGACAGGCGGGCCAATATCTCGCGGATCGTATTTGAATCTGCGTGGAATTGGGAGATTGGCCGACCTATGTATTCTTCGGCTGTGTAGCCAAGAAGGTCGAGTTCAGCCTGGTTGGCGCGTAAAATGGTGCAATCTTCGCCGACAAGATGAAGCGCAACCGCGCCATTCTCAAAGAAGTCCTCGTAAATTTCATGATGGTTTCTAGCCGGAACGGCGGCGTGAGCGCCGTTAGAAACAGAGTGGTCGTTCATGTGGCTCTCAGGCCTCCCCGGCCGAAGCCTGTGGTTTAACCGACCTTAACGCCTAAGCTGAGCACAAGTTCCGGACCGGGGAAGCCAAGTTTTGCGTCTGGCTAGACCTGCCTTTCTACACTTCGGGCTCGATGCGCGAACCGCGCTGGATCAGTCTTAACCAGCCGGCATGCTCACCGATCTCATGTTTGGTTGTTGATTTCAGCGGGGACCTGCCATCGTGACGCGAAATCTAGGGCTTTGCTTGTGCTGCTTTTCGCCAGGACTGATCACTTGACAGCATGACGATTTTATAATTGGATACAATTATGGTTTCGGATACAGAAAAAACGCAGGCGGAAATGGCGACCGACAGGATCAGGACCCTGATCCTGAATGGCACGTACCGGCCCGGTCAGCCTTTACGGCAGGAAGCCTTGTCCGCGCACCTCCATGTCAGCCGCACACCCCTTCGGCACGCGCTTCAATCCCTTGCTGAGGAAGGCTTAGTCGAGGCAGTTGGCTTCAAGGGGGCACGCGTCGCAGAGCCCGATCCGGGAATTGTGCACGATCTGTTTGAAATGCGCCTTCTGCTGGAACCGCTCGCGCTCAAGTCGGCACTCCCGCACCAGACAAAGCTTGATTTCGCCAAGGCAGAAATGGCGCTCGATGCAGCTGACGCAGAAGGAGACCCCTCCAAGCTCTCCGAGCTCAATTGGGAATTCCATCACGCGCTCTACCGTCCCTCAGGCCGGCAAACGCTCATGAAGACCATCGAGCAGCTCAACAGAGCGTCTGCTTTTGCGGAGACGATTGCGAGGTCCATCGTTGTTCGATCGGAGAAATCGGCTGCCGAACATCGTGAACTACTGGAGGCCTGCCGCAATGCAGACGAGGATGGCGCGATCGCTTGCCTGACGGAGCATCTCCAGCTTGCATATCAAGACATTCAGAACAAGGAGCACTGACAGTGCCGGTCATAAACAGGATCGCTGACTTTCACGATGAGATGAGCGTATGGCGACGTCATCTTCATGCCAATCCTGAACTTTCCTACCAAGAGCATCAAACAGCAAAGTTCGTTGCTGACAAACTTCGGTCCTTCGGGATCGAGGTAAGCGAAGGCATTGGCGGAACTGGCGTCGTCGGCGTCCTGTACGGAGACCGAAGAGGTGAACGTTCCATCGCTCTGCGCGCGGACATGGACGCGCTTGCGATAGAGGAACGCAACGATTTCGAACATCGTTCATTGAACAAGGGTGTCATGCACGCCTGCGGACACGATGGGCACACGACCATGCTTATTGGCGCGGCGCGCTATCTTGCTGAAACGCGCAATTTTTCGGGCCGCGTTGTTTTCATCTTCCAGCCGGCAGAGGAAATGGGAGGCGCCGATGGCGGCGCGGCTCGCATGATCCGCGAAGGGTTATTCGACAAGTTTCACTGCGACGAGATCTACGGCTTGCACAACTGGCCGGGAATGGATGTCGGAACCTTTGCAGTCAAGGCAGGCCCGATGATGGCGTCGGGCGACAGCTTCGAGATAGAGGCGACGTCCACGGGAATGCATGCAGCGCAACCACACAAAGGCGCTGATGTCGTTCTGACGGCTGGCCACATCGTCGTGGCGCTCCAGCAAATTTCTGCTCGAAACACTGATCCGCTCGACGCACTGGTCGTCAGCGCCACGCAGATCCATGGCGGCGACGCCTACAATGTCTTGCCGAACACTGTCACCATTCGAGGGACAGTCAGAGCTTTTTCTCCCCAAGCACGCGCCGCAGCCGAGCCGGCACTTCGGCGCGTGGTGGAGGGCATAGCATTGTCGACAGGCGCCCATTGCAAGGTGTCATACGCCCAGCAATATCCGACACTCGTCAACTCCGAGTCCGCGGCGCAATCGGCCGAGGCTGCAGGCCGATCGGTGTTCAACAAGGTCGAGACAAACCCGCCGCAAACGATGATCGTCGAAGACTTCGCCTTCATGCTTGAGGACCGCCCCGGATGCTATGGATGGATCGGAAATGGCCCGGACGATAATGGCCGGATCCTTCACAGCGCGTGGTTCGATTTCAATGACAAGGCCCTGCCCTACGGCGCTTCCTATTTCGCAACAGTCGTTGAACAGCAACTGCAATGACAACCCGCCGTGCGTGCCCTCTCCTCAGGCGCTGAAAGGCAACCAAGCCGCCGCCAAAGGCCTGCGCTCGGGGAGAGTGCGTCACTGAGCAGTCCAGATGAGAGGATCTTCATGCGAACAATCAAAACCGACACTCTTGAAATTGCTTTTTTCGAGCACGGTTCGCCCGAAGGTTGGCCGGTGGTGCTGAGCCATGGATTCCCGTACGACATCCACGCCTATGATGAGGTGGCGCCTCGCCTAGCGGACGCGGGAGCACGGGTGATTGTGCCTTACCTGCGTGGCTTTGGCCCTACGCGCTTTCTGTCGAAGTCCACAATGCGAAGCGGTCAGCAAGCAGCTCTTGGCAAAGACGTCATTGACCTGCTGGACGCTCTTGGCATCGAAAAGGCCGTTCTCGCCGGGTATGACTGGGGCGGCCTTGCTTCATGCGTTGCATCGGTATTGTGGCCCGATCGAGTGGCCGGTCTGGTGTCGTATGCGGGCTATGACGTTATCGATGTGGAACGGCTTGGCCACGCCTACCAGCCCAGCCTTGAACATGCCGTCTGGTATCAACATCTGTTTCAGCAGGAGCGCGGCCGCGAATGCCTGTCTCTCCACCGCCGCGAACTGTGCCGGATGCTCTGGAGACAGTGGTCGCCCACCTGGGCGTTTGACGATGCGACGTTCGATCGGACAGCCGGCTCTTTCGACAACCCGGACTTCGTTGATGTCGTCATCCATTCCTATCGCTGCGACTTTGGAAATGCTGAAGGGGACCCGGCGCTGGCTGACCTGGAAGCGCGACTGGCCGAAAAACCACCCATCACCGTTCCCGCGATTACCATCGATGGGACACAGGACCCGCTTAAGCCTGGCGGTACGGCCGATCATGCCCCGATGTTCAAAGCACGACACGAGCATCGGGTTGTTGACTGCGGACACAATCTGCCCTGGGAGGCACCAAAGGATTTCGCTGACGCTGTAGTAACCGTGCGCGGTTGGGACGCCTAAGGTAGGAACCGCGCGGCGCACGTTGCTGCGCCCTCTCCTCCTGCCCATACCTAAATGTCCGTGATGGGAATCGCATCGTGTGGGCCAAGTGATCCAAGGCTACTTCCGGAAGCCGGACCGAAATGACATCTGTCCGGCTTTCACGAATTCCTGTCATTGCTTCTGCTTATCGAGCCGCTTCGACTGGCGAGGCATCACCCCCTGCCGCCAGTTCCACCAAAACCAGGGAGCTGACACCTGCGACAAAGAAACCGACTGCCAGATTCATGGCCGTTCCGCCATAGAAACTTCCTATGCCGATAGCGTACAGGGTCGCAACGAAACTCGATCCCGACGCAATCAGCGATGCGCCCAACCCGGCAACCTGGCCAAGAGAACGCATTGCCATGGCATTGAGAATGCCGAACAATATCCCAATGGCAAAGAAGGCCGAAAACCCGAACACCATCAGAGCGACAAGAGGCAGGCGACCGCTCCAGAGCATCGAAGCGAGCAGCATAAAGAGACCGACGGATGCAAGCCCGATGAAGGCGGCGCGCGCCATAGCATCCATGCCGATTTTTTGTACGAACCTTGCATTAAGGTACGATGCCAAGCCTATTCCAGTGGCCAGGACAGCGAAATAAAACGGGAAGGTTCCCTTGATTCCATAGGCGTCGAAGAACAAATCGGCCGCCGTGCTGAGATAGAGGAGCTGAGCGCCGAACACGATCCCGGTTGCGATGATTAGCAAGGTCACACGGCGCTTTAACAGGATACGGGAGCCATTGCGGAACAACAGTTTCGGCTGGAACGCTATGCGTTTAGGGACTGGCAATGTTTCCGGGTGTCGCATCACCAGCCAGACGCCAAGGAGAACCGCGATCGCAAGACAAATGCCGAAGACGCTACGCCAACCGGCAAGCGAGATCAGACCCTGACTCAGGGCGGGAGCCAGCATCGGCACGAGAATAAACAGCGTGAACATGAAGGACATGACGCGCGCCATCGCATCCCCTTCAAACTGATGGCGAATCATAGCACGTGTTGCGATCTTGGGGCCGGACGCTCCTTTGCCCTGAAGGAACCGGCCCAGGATCACTATTTCGAGCGATCCGGCCAGGATCGTTGTGACGGTTCCGATCGCATGGAGGCAGAGCCCGTGCACAAGCACTTTCTTGCGCCCTATCCCATCGGACAATGGCCCCATCAGCAATTCTCCGAACGCCGTGCGGAAGATAAAAACTGATATGACATGCTGCGTGGACAGCGGCGGCGCGGCGCCGACCTCGTCTCCGATCTGGCGTTCCATATTTCTGGATGATTTTGTTACCCAAAGCGGTGGCAAAGGGGTCAGTCTCTAGAATCTCGATCAGAGCATAGTCGCATTCAGCGCTGACCGTTGCTCCGTGATCCATTCGAATAGTGTAAGGTTGCTTATGGATTTGAGATATCTGTACGAGAGACACGCACCGGACAGCTACACTGGCGGGTCAATTCCATCCTCGCCCGACAAAGCCATATATCGCTGCCAAAACGATCCCCGCCCGCTCGGTGTTTCAATCCAACCGCCTGCCGGTTCCCCGCGAGAAGAGATGGACATGGGCCATGTCGCCTTTGACATGAATGGTCTCGCCGACGGCGATAGTCGCATCTCGCGGAAACTCCACGCTCAGCATACGGCTATGCCCGACTTCAATATAGCCGTATGTTTGACTGCCGAGGCGCTCGGCCACCACGAGCTCGCCGCTGAACCAGGCCTCCTCGGCAGTACAACGTGTAAAATCTTCAGGCCGGATACCGAGGACGATCTCGCCCTCTGGTAGTGCCGCGTGCCCTGAACGATTGAGAGCGATGGTCTTGCCGAGAACCGCAATCGCGCCCGAGGGCGCCAACACTTCTGCCGGAAAAGTGTTCATGGTCGGGCTGCCGATGAAGCGGGCAACGAAGAGGCTGGCCGGGCGGTGATAGAGATCGAGCGGCGGGCCGATCTGTTCGACCACGCCGCCGTTCATAACGACGATACGGTCGGCGAGCGTCATGGCCTCGACCTGGTCGTGGGTGACGTAAACGGTGGTCGCCTTCATGCGCTTGTGCAGCTTGGCGATCTCCAGCCGCATCTCGACGCGCAAGGATGCATCGAGATTGGAGAGCGGCTCATCGAATAGAAAGGCAGCTGGTTCGCGCACAATAGCGCGCCCCATGGCGACGCGCTGACGCTGTCCGCCAGAGAGCTGCGCGGGCCGACGGTCGAGGAAAGGTTCGATCTTCAGGACATCAGCGGCACGGGAGACGCGTTTTTCGATGGCCGCGGTATCGGCGCCGCGCATCTTCAGGCCAAAAGCCATGTTTTCATGCACGCTCATATGCGGATAGAGCGCGTAATCCTGAAACACCATGGCGATGTCGCGTTCGGCTGGCGGCAGATCGTTCATGACCCGCCCGCCGATATCTAGCGTGCCGCCGCTGATATCTTCAAGCCCCGCGATCATGCGCAGAAGGGTCGATTTCCCACAGCCCGAGGGACCGACGAGAACCAGGAACTCCCCGCTTGCAATATCGATATCGACGTCGTGAATGACCTGCAGCGAGCCGTAAGATTTCCTGATCTGCTTCAAACTAATTGCCGTCACGCCGTATCCTCCCTGATGTCATTTAGGCACTTGACCTTAATTATCGATATCAATATCAATAATGATAGCACATGCAAACGGAATTCTGCAGAGCGAGATTGATGACTTATTTTTCCGCCAGACAAGCAGGCCGGCACGCCGCCACGAAGCCGGCCAAATCCACCGGCGCCTTCAATGCGCTGAAGCGGGATATTCTGCTCGGAACGCTGCCCGCCGGAACGGCGCTGACGGAGCTCGACCTTGCAGCACATTTCGGCTGCAGCCAGGGCACGGTTCGCGAGGCGTTGCTGCAGTTGCAGGAAGAAGGCCTGGTTCTGCGCCAGGGTCATCGCGGCACCCAGGTCTCCGCTTGCACCGCGGACGAAGCGATCGAGATGTTCCGCGTTCGCCAGCAAATCGAGTGCAACGGCATCATGCGCGTGATCAAAGCGCCGAGCCGGACTTTGTTAAGCGACCTGGGTCAGCTTTTCGAGGAAATGATGGATGCCGCCCGCCAGGGCGACGAGCTCGAGCTCGCCTCTTTCGACCGCGACTTTCATCGCCGGATTTTCCAGGATGCAGCCCTGCCGGCGCTGGATCCCATTCTCCATCGTTGCCTAGTACATAATCACCGCTTCAAGATCTCGCGCAGCACGACGCCACGCGATCTCGTTGCCACCGCCCAGCGCCACCATTCGATCATCGAGGCGATCGAGAGCGGCGATGCTGCCAGGTCGGTTGCCGCCCTCCACCATCATATCGCGACCATTGTCGATCTTGGCCCCGATGTCTTCCCGGATGCCAGACAATGAGTGCCGCCTTAGCCGACATGGGTCTTCTGTCGCCTGAAATGGCAGTACTTCTCGCGCGTGTCGCGGCCGAGGACGGTCCGCTGCCCGATCCGACGACCCTGTCGCCGACAGAGGGTCGGGCGCAGTCGGAAAGAGCAAACCGGCGCTGGAACCTCGATCTGCCAGCGATGCAATCAGCGCACGATATTTGGATCGAACCGGACGCGACGCTTGGTTCCGCGCGCTTGAGAATTCGTGTGTTCATTCCGCATGCGGCGAAACCAGGCGCCGTTTTCTTCGTCCATGGCGGGGGCTTCGCATTCTGTTCGCCTGAAAGCCATGAGCGTTGCGCGCGGGTATTGGCAATCGAGACGAACATGGCCGTGCTGGTTCCGGATTATCGCCTTGCGCCGGAGCATCCTTACCCCGCTGCTCTGACGGATGTCGTTGCCTCTCTGCGCCAACTGCAGTCGTCTTCCACCATTTTCGGTGTCGGCGCCGGTCCGATCGTTATTGGGGGCGATTCCGCCGGCGCCAATCTCGCGCTTGCGGCCATTCTCCATGAACATAAGGTCGGACGCCCGGCACTCGCGGGAGCGCTCCTGTTCTACGGCACCTTCGCGCGCGATTTCACCACGGACTCCTATCGCGATTTCGCCGACGGACCTGGCCTGACGCGCGACAAGATGCAGCGCTATTGGCAATGGTATGTCGGCGATCGTGATGTCGGGCTCGACCCGCTCGCCTGCCCGCTTGCAGCGTCCAATCAAGCGCTTGCGGCCCTTCCGCCGCTGCATCTCATGGCCGCCGCCGTAGACCCCTTGCTCTCGGACACGCTGATCCTGCACCAGCGCCTGCAATCGCTCGGGCGCAGCGAGACCGTCACGGTCGTACCCGGCGTAACGCATGGATTTCTGCAGAACACAATCGACCTGGCTGCGGCGCGGGAGGCGCTTTCAGCCGCAGGTCAAAAGGCAAAGGAGATGACGGCACACGTTTGACCGTCAGGAGGAGGAGAGAATGAAGAAGTTTCTGAAGAGTCTGGCTTTCGGCGTCGCGCTTGCGTCAAGCTTGGTGGCAAGCGCTGCCTCTGCCGAAACGGTGCATTTCTGGTATCACTTCGACAATCCGGAAAATCCGATGGGCGATCTCGTTGCGAAGTTCGAAAAGGCCAATCCCGGCATCACCATCGATGCCGAAAACGTACCGTGGAACAGCTATTACGACAATCTCTATACTTCGATCGTTGGCGGTAACGCGCCTGATGCGGCGATGGTGAAGCTCTTCGCCCAGCCGCGCCTTGCCGAAATGGGCGCGCTCGAACCGATCGACAACCGCATCAATGCCTGGCCCGGCAAGGCCGACCTGCTCGACAACCTGCTCGATATCAACAAGGGTCCCGACGGCAAGCAATATTACCTGCCTATCCAGTATGTCGTTCTCTACCTCTATTACCGCACCGACCTGTTCCAGGCCGCCGGCCTGAAGCCGCCGACGACCTGCGAAGAATTCCGGGACGCCGCCATCAAGCTGACCAGGGCGCCTGACGTCTACGGCTTCGGCCTGCGTGGCGGCAAGGGTGGCTGGGACCAGTGGGGCGCCTTCGTGCTCTCGCAGGGCGCCGAGCTGAAGCCGGGCGGCCTCACCAAGCCGGAAGCGGTTGCCGCCAACCAGTGGCTCGTCGATCTCTTCCAGAAGGACAAGGTCATTCCGCCCTCGGCACCGAATGACGGCTTCCAAGAAATCATTGCCGCCTTCAAGGCCGGCAAGACGGCAATGACGATCCACCATATCGGCTCGTCGAACGATCTCGTGAAGGCTCTCGGCGACAAGGTCTCGGCCGTTCCGGTGCCGAAATGCGGTGGCGGACAGTGGACCTCCTATGGCGATGAGTCGCTCGCGATCTTCTCTGCCTCGCAGGTGAAGGACGCGGCCTGGAAGTGGATCTCCTTCCTCGCCGAGGGCGACAACAATGTCGCCTTCAACAAGGCGACCGGCCAGATGACCGTCACCAAGAGCGGCTCGGCGCATTGGACGCTGCATGAACGCCGCTTCGTCGATGCGACGGTCCAATCTCTGCCCTTCGCGCATGTGCTGCCGCAAAACACCGCGACCTCGGAATTCGTCAATACGGCATGGCAGACCGCCATGCAGCAGGCGCTGACCGGCCAGATCACCTCGGCTGAGATGATGCAGCAGTTGGAAGGGCTTTTTTCCCAGTAAAGGCCGGCGATCCCTTGTGGGTTTCCCCGCCAAATCTGTTCGCGTCCAGATGCGGCGCGAACGGTCCTCATGAATGCGATTACAGTTCAGGAAGTCTCCCATGTCCGTCAGCACGCTCAGTCCAGGCCGCAGCATGGCAAAGCCAAAGCTGCTGAACGGCCGGCTCCTGCCCTATATGCTGCTTGCGCCCTCTCTGATCGTCACGCTGGTCATCGTCTTCTTCCCGATGGTTCAGGCGGTTCTCACCAGTTTCTACGACCTGGTGCTGTGGAAGCCCAACGCCACGAAATTCGTCGGGTTCGGCAATTACATCAAGCTCTTTCACGATCCGGTCTTCTGGACAGCTTTGTGGAACACGATCATCTGGATCGGGCTGACCGTGCCGCTGCAGATGCTGCTCGGCCTCGTGACCGCGCTGCTTCTCCAGCGCGAATTCCCCTGGCGAGGCCTAGCCCGCGCGCTGATCATCATTCCCTGGGCGCTGCCGAGCGTCGTCATCGCGCTGATGTGGCGCTGGATCTATGATCCGACGACGGGCGTGCTCAACGATATCCTGCTCTATTTCTCGATCGTGCACAGCGCCGTGCCCTGGCTGGCAGACCCGCATTACGCACTCTATTCGATCATCGCCACGCTGACCTGGCAGGGTTTTCCCTTCTTCGCAGTGATGATCCTTGCCGGCCTGCAAGGCATTCCGCGCAGCCAATATGAGGCGGCCTCGATCGACGGCGCGTCCACATGGCGGCAATTCCTGCATATCACCCTGCCGGGCATTGCGCCGGTGCTGGCAACGGCCGGGTTGCTGCGGGTCATCTGGGTGGCGAACTCGATGGATGTCATCTTCGTCATGACCGGCGGCGGCCCAGGTTACTCGACTCATACGCTGCCGCTCTACGCCTTTGTCCGGGCGCGGCAGAATGTTGATTTCGGCTATGGCACGACGATCGCGGTCACCTTCACCATTCTGCTCGGCGTGGTCGTCGCCTTCTATCTCGCCCGAACCATGCGGGAGGTCGAAAGATGAAAAAGCAAAACACGCTTCGCCGTATGCTAATCACGGACCTGCCGGTCTTCATCATCCTCATCATCGCCATGGCGCCTTTCGTTTGGATGATCCTGACCTCGCTCACGCCGACGGCAGTCCTCAGTGCCACGGGCGTCTCGCTAACGCCGGCCGGCTGGAGTTTCGACAACTATACCAGGCTGTTTGCCCAGACATCCTTCCTCGGCAATATGCTCGACAGTCTCATTATCGCTGTCGGTACCGTCGTGATCGGCCTTATCGTCTCGGTGACTGCAGCCTACGCCTTCTCGCGGTTTCGTTTCATCGGCCGCAAGCTGCTGATGCTGCAATTCCTGCTGATCAACATGTTTCCTGTCGTGCTGCTCATCCTACCGCTCTTTATCATGATGCGCAAAGCCGGCATCCTCGATACGCATATCGGGCTGATCCTTGCCAATTCCACCGTCGCCATTCCTTTCGCGGTCTGGATGCTGACGAGCTATATTTCGGCCATCCCGAAAAGTCTGGACGAGGCGGCGATGATGGATGGCTGCTCGCGGCTGGCAGCGCTCTGGCGTGTCGTGCTGCCGCTCACCATGCCCGGCATCGTCTCGACCGGCATCTATATCTTCATCACCGCCTGGAACGAATATCTCTACGCGCTCACCCTTGGCGGCCGCAACGTGCGCCCCGTGACGGTGGCGATCCAGACGCTCATCGGCGAATACCAGATTGAATGGGGCCTGCTTGCTGCCGGCGCCGTCGTCGGGGCCCTGCCTGCCACTGCACTTTTCCTTCTCGTCCAACGCCGGCTGATCGGCGGCCTCACCCAGGGCGCGGTGAAGGGCTGATGTCACAGAAAGAGGAATGATCATGAACCCCGTCGGGTTGATATCGATGCAATATGCAAGGCCCTTCACGGCCGAGCACTTCCCGCTGTTTCGCCGCATGCGCGACCTTGGCTATGACTTCGTCGAGCTGCTGGTGCCGGAGCCGGGAGAACTGGACCTCGCCGAGACGAAACAGGCGCTCGACGATGCCGGCCTTGGCGTCGTCCTTGCCGCCCGCGTCAATCTCCAGCGCAATCTCTCGTCTGCGGAGGCCGAAGCCTATCGCGCCGGAATAGACTATCTGAAATATGCGGCCGACTGCGCCGCAGTCCTTGGCGCCAAGATCGTCGGCGGCCCGTTGACCGGCAACCCCCTGGTCTTTGCCGGCCGGCCGCCGCAGCCTGTCGCCGAAGATGAACGTATTGCGCGCAAGGAGCGCTGCGTCAACGGCCTGAAAGAGGCCGGCGATCATGCGCAGAAGGCCGGCATTCTTCTCGCCGTCGAACCGCTCAACCGTTTCGAAAGTGATGTGCTCTGCACCACGCAACAGGCGATGGAGCTCCTTGACGCCGTCGACCATCCCGCCGTTCAGCTGATGCTCGACACCTTCCACATGCACATGGAAGAGGCCTCGATTGCCGAAGCGATCCGGCTCGGCGGCAAGCGCGTCGTGCATTTCCAGGCCAACGAAAATCACCGCGGCTTTCCCGGAACCGGCGCTACCGACTGGGTGGACGTTTGCCGCGCCCTGCACGAGATCGGCTATCAGGGTCCGGTTTCGCTGGAGCCGTTCCGCCGCAACGACGACCGCTTCGGCGTGCCTTTCGCCCAGTGGCGCGCGCCGCATGAAGACGAGAGCGAGAGGCTGGCGGCAAGTGCGGCCTTCATCAAATCCCATCTCACACTGACGGAATATCGCCGATGACATTGAAGATTGGTTGGATCGGGTGCGGCATCCATGCGACCCAGATGCTTCTCCCGCAGCTCGTCCGCCACGATGTCGAGCTCGTGGCGCTCTGCGACATCGATGCCAAGCGCCTGGCGTCCGCCGGCCGACAGTTCGGCGTTTCGACCCTGAGTACGGACGCGAACGAGCTGATCAAGACGCCTGGCATCGATGCCGTCGGCATGGCCGTCGGTCCGGATCAACATCTGGCCTTTGGCAAGGCGGCACTGGAACGCGGCCTTCCCGTCTTCATGGAAAAGCCGCCATCCGGCAGCGCCGCCGGCGCCCGCGAATTGCAGGCTGCCTCGGAAAAATCAGGCAAGCCACTTCTTCTCGGCTTCATGAAACGCTATTCGGCCGGCAACAAGATTGCCGCCAATATCGTCCGCTCGGGCCGCTTCGGCGATGTGCTCGGTCTGACCGGTTATTATATGACGGCACCCGGCTATTTCGTCGGCAATGTCGATTATACCGGCTTCTTCCTGCACCATTGCGTCCATTACATGGACCTCGTCTCCTTCCTGGTTTCGCCGGTGACGAAACTGACCGCACGAAAAGTAGAGAAAGAGCCGGGCAAGGTGCTCTTCCACATCAACTTCGATTTCCAATGCGGCGCGATCGGCACGATTGCCATGGGCACGATCCAGTCGCGTGGGGCGCCGGTGGAACGCATCGAGCTCATGGGCGACCATCAGCGCATCGAAGTCGATAACGTGATCGACATCAAATGGAACCGCAACCCGCCCTTCAAGGTCGACGACCCCGCAGCCACTCTCACCGACGCGATTGACAGCCTGACCTGGAAACCGAACTTCACCGCCGCAGCCAACGAGGATCCGAAGGGTTATTATTCGCTGCTGTCGGATGTCGTTCCCGCCCTTGGAGGTGCCACGACCGCAGCGCCCAGCATCCATGACGGCGTCATCGCCATGGAGCGGCTCGAGATGCTGAGAACCGAACTGGCGCTTTAGCAACCCGGGCTATTACATCTATTCGCTTATGCGTTTGCCATTCGTGGCGCCATCGATATGATCCACTCAGGTCGTGCATCTTGGCGCACGCAAAAAAAGGCCCGAGCTACGAGGCTCGGGCCAATGTCTAAGCCGCACAGCATGGGAGGAGAATGCGGCGGCCAGCTTGAGAGTACTTTGCGCATGGTTAATGGTTCGTTAAAGCGCTGCTCCAAGGTTGATCATGGAGACGCATTGGCCGCAGCCTGAGGCAGATCGCGGTCTCGGTCATCGTTATCATCGGCCCTCGTCGTGATAGCCTGATCTCCAACCACTTTACAGCCTGGCTTGTTCGACGTCGCTGGGGCGCAACGCTCTGCCGTCTGCCGCGACTATGGCGTCCATCTCCTGTGCAAGCGCATCGCCATCATCGACACCACGCAAGAGATGACCGGCTAGAGTATCAAAACGTCCGGCGGCGATGTCGGCAATCAAGAGTGCAGCCCGCGACAGTTCGATGTTGACGCCATCATCGAAAAGCTGCTGGATCCCGGCACTGGCCGCGATCCCGAAACCCGCCGCGTCAAATTTCTAAGCCGTGATGAGATGACAAGGCTTGCACTCCCTTATCCTATGGACCTTCTCTTTCGGCATGGAGTGTCGCGGATTTCCTGACTTTTGCTGTATGGCGGAAGCTGGTTCTTCATGTCAGTGAGAGAGGTCAGAAGATGTAGGGAAGATACTGGAATGTATGTTGGCCGGATTGTCGGAGCAGGTCGAAACCAGAGCGGAAAGCTCGCTGCTGCCTACCGGATTTCTAGGAGATCGTTCCCGAATCGCAGCGCCGAGAGGACAGGCACCAGTGTGAACATAGTTGTCAGGCCGGGAAGCGCTGACGCGATGTCCGATAGTCCATACATCGCTTATGAATGCCTAATATGGAGTGAGCGGTTTTCAGTCGTCAGCAACGGTACGCATACCCGGCCGATGTATGAAAGGTTGAAGGCCGGAAACAGCCCAAGGGACGCGATCGTCGGTGTTCTCGTGGGCCTCGATCGCGAGTTTGATCAGCATGACACGCCAAGAATTTGTGGGTTGATTGACCTTGCCGAGGATAAACTATGGTTGGGAAGTGTCACCGCGAATAGCGTGGCAGTGATGCCTGTCGAGGTCACTGATGGTCAGATGGCGTATATCACCACATACGAATATCCGCTTCCGCACAGCACACAGACCGATATAGCGTTCAACGCGGCCGATGCAGGTGAGGTTTGCCGGCACGTCATCGGTGGCTCAGTATTTTCTGGGTTCGAGAGGCCTATCTGCGCGGCGGCGTGTGTGAACACAGGATCGGGCTTCGAGATCGCCGTGCTTGATACGGAGGCATGATTTCGATTGCGGCCCCAGCAGTTCCAAGGCGGCTGCTGGCGGATATCTCTGCTTGAGCTAATCTCTTCGGACTATGGGCAATTGTCGTTAGCGCTGTCGCAGCATTGCCAGGTTCTTCAAAACTGACGCCTGACCACCGTGTTATCCGATCCCGAGTAGCCGGATAGGCGACCCGCTTCTGACGCGAAAGGGCCGGTAGGGGTTCGGCCCGAAGCCGACATGTTCGGCGACGGCTACGCCTGAAATTCTCTGGAAAGTATGCCCATCATTAGGTCGTCATGCCACAAACCGTCTACGAAGGCAGTTTCTCGCTCCCGTCCCTCAATCACGAAGCCACACTTCTGGTAGGCCCTGATTGCTCGCTCATTGTAAGCAAGAACCCTTATGCCAATGCGGTGGAAATTCAACTCCGTGAAGGCGTGGTGCAAAAGCAGGCGGATTGCTTCGCTTCCATGTCCCTTTCCAAGCTGCATGGGATCATAGATTGCGATTGCCATTGATGCTCGGCGATCCTGCGCATGAATGCCGTGGAGTTTGATTTCTCCTATCAGCCGTCCCGCAAGTTCAATAATCCAAGCGTAAGGGTTGCTCGCGTGGCCGTGAGCCCACGCTTCAGCCGCATCCAATGTCATAGGTTTCGTGTCGGGATGGCTCACGCCGAACATCCTTACAATGTCGGAGTTGTTTCCCAGCGAAAATCGGGCTGCGGCATCGTCAGGGGAAGCGGGCCGTAGCCGCAAGCTTGGGCCTTCCAAGCAAGTCATCATTACCTCGATTGCGAACCGATCAATGCAGTTAGTCTAAATCAAACGAGGGCTGGTACAATGTCCGCTCATAACGTTTCCTGCCATAGTGCCGCCACAGAAATTCCGCCCAATCATGCTTGTATAACAAGTGGATGGCATAAAATGAGATTGCTGGCATTCCTCGCTGCGGCCCTTTTGCTGACGGTCCTCAACGCTCAAGCCCAGGTCTACGAGCCGTACGACGGCTACGACGGCTACGACGATTACTATTATGACGATCCATATAGCCCCTATCCGCCACCTCCCCCGTACTATGAGCCAACGCCTCGATACCAGGAACCCTCGCGTGAGCGCAGGCAACGGGCGACACCGAGCGCACGGGGGATGATCGTGATCGCGACACGCGACCATACGCTTGTCTACACGACGGCATGGGGTGAACAGTTTGTCTACCCGATCGCCGTCGGCCGCGAAGGCAAACAATGGTACGGGTCGACGCGAGTTGTATCCAAGCGCGAGCATCCCGAATGGCGGCCAACTGCAAGCATGCGACAGAAAAATCCAAGGTTGCCAGCCGTCGTAGGGCCAGGCCCCTCAAATCCGCTCGGTACCCGAGCGATCTATCTTGCCGACGGACTGCTACGCATACATGGCACCAACGATCCCTCCTCTATTGGCACAAACGCGTCGAGCGGTTGCTTTCGGATGTATCGCGAAGACGTCGAGGAGCTTTACGAGATGGTGCAGCCGGGGACCCAGGTGATCGTCCAGCGATAGTCGAATTTCGCTTGACCGAACTGTCGGGGACTTGCCCCTGGCTTCGCAGATGTCATGCTTGGCAAGCGTCTGCCAATTCCGACATCGTCTTCAAGGATCGAAATGTCTCTGGCCGTGGCCGCGTGGCTTTTCGAACTCCACCCGTAGAATTTCGAGGATTTCCTCCCTGGAGTGGCCCTAGGAGCGCAAGTCTACGATCCGCGCGACAGAGCCCCGATCGTCTGGAGAAATCTTCAGCTCATTGCATGGTGATGTCACGTTGTTGGTGGCTTAACGGTTGATGACTAAGCCGTGGCGTATGAACTCATCGATGTCAGCTACAAGAGCCACCGTTTTCCTCCGCAGATCATTGCCCATGCGGTTTGGCTTTTCCGGTTCCCGTTGAGCTTGAGGCTGGTCGAGGAGATGCTTCTGGAACGTGGCATCGTCGTCTCTTACGAAACGACCCGTCGATGGGGCCGCAAGTTCGGGGCGGCCTACTTAAAGCAGCTGCGAAGAAAGAAGTCGTCGCGAAAGGATATCTGGCATCTGGACGAGGTGGTGATTTCCATTGGCGGCAGAAACACTGGCTTTGGCGAGCCGTCGATCGGGACGGCTACGTTCTCGACGAAATCGTACAGGCTCGCCGCGACACGAGGGCTGCCAAGCGATTACTGGTCAGGCTGTTGAAGAAGCAAGGCCTTGCACCAAAGCGGATCGTCACCGACAAACTCCGCTCATATGGAGCGGCAAAGCGGGATGTGATGCCGACAGTCGAGCATCGATCGCACAAGGGGCTGAACAATCGGGCGGAAAATTCCCATCTGCCTCTGCGAAAACGGGAACGCGTGATGCAGGGCTTCCGATCCATAGGTGGCCTGCAGCTATTTATGTCGGTGTTTTCAGCGGTCAGAAATCATTTCGTCCCTCCGCGCCAAAAGAACTCCGCCCTCGCCACTCACCTTCCTCGGATCCGCGCAATTCGGCGGCCATCGCCTATAGCAACCCTGAATAGCCCCGAGATTTGCAGACGCCTTCTTCATGAGCAAATCGAATTTCAGTGAAGAGTTTAAGCGTGACGCGGCGCGCCAGGTCACGGAGCGAGGCTATCCGGTTGCGGAGGTTTCGCAGCGTCTCGGCGTCAGCCGGCATTCTCATTACGAATGGAGGAAGAAGTTTGCTGCGTCGAACTCCAAGGGCAACGACGAGGGCGAGGAGGTCAGTCGGCTGAAGAAGGAACTGGCTCGCGTCACCGAGGAGCGAGACATCCTAAAAAAGCGATCGCGTATTTCGCCAGGGATGCAAAGTGAAGTGCGCGTTCATTGCCCTGCACCGCTTGCAGTTCTCGGTGCGGACGATGTGCCGCATTTTGCGGGTTCATCCCAGTGGATTTTACACCTAGCTGAAGAACCCGCTGAGCGGGCGGGCCAACGAGGACAAGCGACAGACCTTTCGTGGTTGGAGCCGTAGGGCACTTTTCGAGCAAAACTTCGATGGCTGGCCTTCCGAAGCCCATTGGAAAAGAAGTAGCGTTACTAAAACTGCAGCGAAGCGCTCACGAAAAATAGATCCCACATCATCGTGTCGGCTGTGCTATTTCGTTTCCAATCTACGGGCCATTGACTTCCAATTGTCATGCCCCATAGTTCCAGTCGTCAGAGAATCGGAAACAGGCATGTACGAGCGGTTCGTCGAGCATCGGGTGGTGGAAGCACTTTCGGACACGCCGGTGGTTCTGATCGTGGGACCACGCCGGGCGGGCAAGACAACGCTTGTCCGCAAGATGGCTGAGGCGGGGCGGAGCTATATCACGCTCGACGACCAGACGGTGCTCGACGCCGCGCAGTCCGATCCGGCCGGTTTCATTCGCGGTCTGGATCGCGCGATTATCGATGAGATTCAGCGCGCGCCCGATTTGCTTCTGGCGATCAAGAAAACGGTGGACGAGGACTATCGGCCCGGCCGCTTCCTCCTCACCGGCTCTGCCAATGTACTTACCTTGCCGCGAGTTGCAGACAGCTTGGCGGGTCGTATGGAAACCATTCGGATGCTGCCGCTTGCTCGCGCCGAAATAACAGGGCAGGCGCCGAGTTTCCTGGAGCATCTGTTTGCGGGGAAATTTCAAGGGGACCGTGAGGCGATTGTTGGTGACGACCTCATCCAACTCGCGCTGTTCGGAGGCTTTCCCGAGGCAATTAGCCGTGAGAGCGAACGGCGGCGGCAGGATTGGGCGCGGTCCTATCTGACGTCGGTTCTGACCCGCGACCTCAGAGATATCGCCGAGATTGAGAAGCTGACCGAACTGCCGAAATTCGTGCGGCTGCTCGCGGAGCATTCGGGACAATTGGTCAACTATTCGCAGCTCGGCTCCGGCATCAATGTCAGCCACAAGACGGGACAGCGCTATGTCGCGCTGCTGGAGCAGGTCTTTCTCGTCTCGACATTGCAGCCTTGGTACACGAACGCGCTGAAGCGGATCGCGAAGACGCCGAAGCTGCATTTCCTCGACTCCGGCCTCCTCGCCACGGCGCGCGGGTTGACCTTCGATCGGGTCAAGGCGGACCGCGGCGTATTTGGTGCGCTTCTCGAAAGCTTCGTGTTCGCCGAAGTCCTCAAGCTCATGAGTGCGTCCGACCTGCGGCTGACGCCATATCATTTTCGCGATCAGCAGATGCATGAGGTGGATATCGTCCTGGAACGTGACGACGGCATGATCGTGGGAATCGAGGTCAAGGCGTCAGCGACGGTGAAGTCCAGCGACTTTGCCGGACTGCGGACCTTGGCCGAAGCATGCAAGGACAGGTTCGCCTACGGCGTCGTGCTCTATGACAGCACCGATCTCGTGCCCTTCGGCGACGGATTGGCCGCAGCGCCACTGTCAGCTTTGTGGCGGTGAGGGCTGTACAACAATCGGCAAAATCGTCCCGCACAAGGCGCAGCCGAACCGTCGAACCTGCTTTGGGGTGGACCTGTCTGTCGCGGGAGGCGCTCGCGCGCTTGCAGTCTGGAAGGCATCGTAAACTTAAAGGGCACGAGGCGGTCGTAGCCCGCTTGCACCACGGCGGCTTACGCCCGAGCGATGTTCGCCCACAGGTTCATCGCCGCTGAACGCATTTCGCGATGATGGCTGGATGAGATGTCGTGGCGTGGTATATGGAATAGATTGGCCATCGCGACCCGAGCAGGGGAATAGAATACAACGGCACGGTCTACATCATCGATGACGCCGATCATCACGTTTGGCGTGACATTGCCGAGGATCGGGTGCTTTCGTATGGAAGCCCGGGCGCTGATCAAGGCCGGCGAGATACTCTCGATCAACACTGTCGATCTCACCAACGCCTATAGCGCCATCGAGGCCGGCACGGGCATGACGGTGTCCGGCACCGGCACGCTGACGAATCTTGGCTTGCAACTGAAGCGCACGGTGTCGCTGAACTGTGACCGGGCCGCGGGTTGCCTGTATTATCCCACCTTCGTGGCGCAAGAGTGGATGGAGCGGCATACCGGCGAGACCGGCGGCAACGGCGATGGCTAACTGGTCACGACCACGAACCCAACCCGTTTGGCAGGCGCGATGCCTCAGGCAGCACGCTCGAGAGCGTGACGGCGATCGGCAGCGTTGCCGCGACTATCCGGTCGAGAGGAACGCTTGCCATCAGCGGCTTTGCCGCCGTCAACAACACTGCCGCCGGTGGTTCGATCGCTGGTCAGGCGACGATCAGTGCACCGGTAACTCAGAGCAGCCCGCTCACTGCCCTTAACGGCATGACGGCCGGTGGCGCGCTGTTCACGGTCAATGCCGCCCTTGGCAGCGTCGGGAACAACGGCAGCCTTACGGCTTCGCTCGGCAATCTCTCCCAGATGCCGCAAGCCACCTGGGTGAAGTTGGCAGCGTTTGCCAAACCGCAATCGGGCGGCATCGGCGGCACGATCCCGGGCCAGGCCTTCATCTTCGAGAGCCGAGCTGGGTTCCTCGACGTTTCGACATTCTACGGTTCGAGCTATTTTATAAAGCGCATCGGCTACCAGCCGGAAACCACCGTCCCCTTCCTCGGTGACGCCTATTTCGACAACCAGTTGATCGATACCCAGCTGCGCCAGCTCGTCGGCGATGGACTCGGCAAGGGCTCCTTCATTCCCGGCAACAACGCCACCGAACAGATGAAGACGCTCCTCGACAACGGTGTCGCCTATCTGCAAGAGAACGGCATTACCTTCGGTCAGGCGCTGACGCCCGAGCAGGCAGCCAATCTCAAGCAGTCGATCGTCGTCTACCAGCCGCAGATCGTCGACGGCGTCACGGTGTTGGCGCCGGTCGTCTATCTCTCTGTCGCTGATCGCGCCGGGATCAAGGCCTCCGGCGCCACCATCGCCGGCAACAGCGTCGACATGAACGTCGGCGACCTCACCAATTCTGGCGCCATCGCCGCAGCCGGCGGCCTTACCATCGTCGCTAACTCGATCAAAGCGACGGGTGCGTTTCTGTCCGGCGGCAACATGAACCTCAATGCCGCCAACGGCATTACGCTTGCCGCCCAGACGATGTCGATCGGCGGCCAGACGTATGTTTCCGGCAATGGCGGTGTGAAGTCAGGCGGCGACCTCAAGCTTGCCGGGGGCGCCGGCGACCTGGCCCTCCTGGGCACGACCGCCACGGCCGGTGGCAATGTCGCCCTGAGCACGAACGGCAACATCAACATCGCCGCGATCGGCAACACGACGACCAGGACGAAGCGTGACCGACGCAGCAAGACAACCATTGTCGAGACGACGGCGACCGGCTCCCAGATCACTGCGGGAGGCTCGATCGCAGCTGACGCAGGCGGCAATCTCACTGTCGTCGGCAGCAACCTTTCCGCAGCCGGAACCGTTGGCCTCAAGGCGACCGGCGACGTGACGATCGCCGAAGCGGTCGAGACCACAACGACCGACTACAGCTACAAGAAGAAGGGCGGCCTGTTCGGCGGCGGCAAGAAGAAGACCAGCCATGCGCAGACTGAAACGCTGGTTGGATCTTCGGTCAACGGCGGAACAGGCGTGTCGATCACATCTGGCGGCGACACCGTCGTTTCCGCCTCGAAGGTGACCGCCGGGGATGAGGTCAAGAAGGCAGATATCAATGTGAGTGCCGGTGGCGATCTGCTGATCGCGTCGGCCACGGAAACGACCGAGATCGATCAGTCCTCCTCGAGCAAGGGCTTCCTGTCCAAGCAGAGCTCGAAGCTCCACAGCTATGACGAGGCGACGGTTGCCTCCGAGCTTTCCGCGTCCGGCAACGTCACCCTGAAGGCCGGTGACAACGCGGTCATCGCGGGCTCGAGGGTTACGGCAGGCGGCAGTCTCGGCGTCGAAGGCGACAGCGTCTCCGTCATCGGCGCCGAAGAGCAGCACGAGCTCGAAAGCAGCAAGAAGAAATCCGGCCTGTTCGCTGGGTCCGGCGGTGGCTTCATCTCGCTCTGGGGTAAGGAGCAGAAGGACAAGAGCCAGGCCTCAGAGCTCAATGTCGCCTCAGCGCTGACCGGCGGCACGGACGCAAACTGGCACTAACTGGCGCCGTGAAGCAAGAAGTTCTTAACGCTGCCATGGCCGTGCTTTCTGCAGCCGTCACTCAGAAAGTCGTGCAGGCCGCCGCAGCACAGGGTGAGGCAAATGGTGCGATCAGACCGCCTGCAGTCAATCCGACACCCCAGCAGCTGGCGAGCGCGGAGCGGCTAGGAGTCGATCCTCGGTGGATAAAGCCGAATGGCGAAATACTCTGGCCTCCCAATGACGGTTTCTCGGGGGGGGCCAAAAAATTCTACTCTTGCAACAGGGACTTTAATTGACCGCTATGGAAAGACCACCGGCAATTTTCTCGCACCAGTGGGAACACCGTTCGAGCAACGTTCATTGCCTGCTATTTCGGCGAGCGATACCTACACGACTTATATCGTCGTGAAACCACTTCCGGTACAAGCAGGACCGGCAGCTTCGTGGTTTGGACAGCCGGGCGGCGGACTGCAATTCAAGACCGAAATGGCCGTGCAGGACTTAATAGACGGCGGTTTCATTGAAAGATACCCGAGGTAAAATTATGTCGACAAAAGAAGATGTCGAGAGCGCTTTCCGAGATGCTGCAAGAAAAATAGGTCTTCCGATAACGCAAGATAAGCTACAATTCCAAGATGATGGCATGGCTACGCCATATATCGATCTAAAAGATAACGGAGAAATCTCTTATGTAGTCAAAGAACGCGGCGTTGAACTGACGAGAAAACAATGCGTGTCAATCGACGTTGCATTGTATTACCTGTTCTCGTGGATAACCCATGACTTAGCCTCTGACTACACTGCGAGCCACGATAAATTGGGCATGGATTCCAGACGACTTTTGTTTAAGGAGCAACTTAGATTATTGAAACGCGCGTCAAATGAATGGAAGGTTAGAAGAGAAGCAGAGATAGGAGAGATATTGCGCAAGGCTCCTTATCGAGATGAGTCCCTTTGATTAATACCCTTTGACGAAATCGGTGCAGTTGGAAGTGGTTCGGCATGCAAGTCAGGCGAGCCGGGAAATAGCTCGAGTGGTGTCAATCGCGGGGACAGACCACGGTGGTCGTAAAAATCCGACGAGCTTTGTTGCGGACGTAAAGTATCCCCACGCAATGTCATTCCGTCGATTTGATGGGATCCGGCAGGTGCGTCTCAAGGTGAATGTCGCGCCGAAGAGCCCACTCTGACAAATAGGTAATAGCATTTGATGGCGGAGGCGCCATGTTGGGCGGTTTAGGGCATGGATAGATCAGAGGATATGCCTTCGCTGCGACGACCGGCCAAGAAGGAAACCTATGAGGTATGTCGAAAAATCGACGAAGTTGTTCGGGTTTCGTTTGGCCTTTCCATCGGAGCGGCGCCAGATGCGCCTGCGGCAGAGATCAAGGAACCACTGCAAAGGTTCGCGCCTCTGTCGCTGGTTTCTCAAATCAGACTGACTCGGAGGTCATTGATCACAGCGGCAAGGCCAGTCGCGCCTATCAAGGGCACGATCCGTACCGGATCGAGTTTCGAGACGGCGCGTCCGAATACCGCGATGTTCGTGTGTCCGTTGAGCCGTGAAGGATAGATGATGCCGTCCGGTAGGGATTTGTGTTCGTGGAATGCCAACGACCACGCGCGCGCCAAGCTTTCGCGCGAGGATTTGGCCACGTCCGTCGGAACTCCCATTCTGACAGCGTGATCATCGCGCAGGTCGACAAGTCGAAGTTCTTCTGTCGTTTCGATCTCGGCGAACCGCCGTGCATGAATTTCGTTCGCCTCACGCATGCTTCATGCTGCACGACTGTAACTAGGACTGCTGCAATCTGCGTTGTCAATGAAAATGCGCTATTATTGGAATCGAGACCGGGAACCGCCGCTGCAACGCTACCGGAGGATATTATTAGGTAGATGCATGTGATGCGGGGCGCAACTATTGAAGTGACGCCAAAATCGAGCTCGGTACTCAAACTTAGAACGTCATGATCGGATGATAAAGATATCTAATTACCTCATAGCTGTAACAGTATGTGTTTTCACGGCTTTTGCGGTTTCTCCAGCGAAGGCGGATAATAATGCGTGGGATAGAGAGACGTTTGAACATTACTCCTCAGTTCTACGAAAATCGCCCGAGGTACATGAGCGTTTGATTCTTGCATGCGCGAAGAACCAGAGGGCCGCGGAAGACGGCGGAGTAAATGCAGAGTTGGAGCGCAGTAGTGGTTTAATCGCCTCGAAGGCTGCCGAGGAAATCTGCCGACGTATGATTAAAGGCATCGCTTCGGGCGCCGTGACCTACGAGGTATATCGACAATGGGTCGATACCCCTGCCGACAAAGCGGTGGTCTTTCCCGACTACAAGTGATCTCGCATGCGCCACTCAACCCAGATCAAGGGACTGGGATCATGCCGGCGAGCACGAAAAGAGACACGCCCTACGACACATAGCTGTGATGGCAATCGAGTCCGCAGGACTCCTGTTAGGGAAAACTTCTTCGCTCGATCTGGCAGCACTGCGCTTGTGCTGTAGCTGAACCAAGAGATTTTGAAGCTTCCTAAAAAGCGGCAAGCTATCGAAAAACGCGCGAGATCTGGAAGAATCGACTCATACTGCGCGCCGAGATGATAGAGGTCATTGCGGAAGCTGTGCATGATCGTAATCGTCCTGGACTGTTCGTCCTTTGCGTCACTCCTCCCTGAATGCACGCGCGACCTGGTCCATGAACGGCTTCGTCAGATAGGCAAGCGCCGTACGTTCGCCTGTCTGGATGAACGCCTCGACCGGCATGCCGGGCAGTGGTGTTACCTCCCCCAGCCGTTGCCATTCCCCATCGGAAACCTTGGCGCGCACGACATAGTAGCTGAGGCCCGAGCGCTGGTCGGAGGTCAGGTCAGCCGCTACGCTTGTGACGACCCCATTGATTTCCGGCGTGTTGCGCTGGCTGAACGCAGAAAACCGCAGATGCACCGCCTGGCCGATGCTGACCTGATCGATATCGGTCGGCGAAAGCTTGACTTCGGCCACCAGCGCATCGCGATCCGGGACGATCTGCATGATTGCTTCACCAGGCGCAATGACGGCGCCGGGTGCGTGGACGGCAAGCTGGTGGACGATACCAGCTTGTGGTGCGCGAATATCGATACGATGCAGTTCATCCTCAGCGGCGACCAGGCGCTCGGAAAACTCGCCGATGTCGCTTTCGGCCTGCCGCAATTGGTCGGAAACCTCGCTGCGCTGATCATCGTCGATCTGGATGATCTGGAGCTCTGTTTCAGTGACCTTGCCCTTGGTCTGCGCCTCATTGGCAACCAGGCTTCCGAGTTCCCCGGTAAGGCTCGCTGCCTCGCGTTGCAAAGCATAGACCCTGTTTGCAGGAACCAGCCCCTGGTCAAACAGGCGCTGCAGGCTCGAAAGTTCCTTTTCGATCAACGCGATTTCCTGGCGCTTGCCACGCTCCTGCGCCGAAAGGCCTTCGCTTTCCTGCTTCAGCTGCTCGATACGCTCGCGCAACTGCGCCTTACGGCTCATGCGCGAGGATCGACGGTCGGCAAAGAGCCGCTTTTCCCCTTCGATCGAGCGATTGATGTCAGGGTCTGCTGCTTTCGCGAGGAGTCCCTGCGAGAATTGTACGGCGTCCAGACCGTCTCTCTCGGATTCAAGCCTCGCCGTCCGAGTGGTAAGCTCATTGAGGCGCTTCCTGACGATCGCGAGATTGGCGCGCGTCTGAGTGTCGTCCAGGTGTATGAGGATTTGGCCAGCTTCAACGGTATCACCGTTCTTGACGAAGAGACCGCCGACCGTGCCGCCTTTCTGGTGCTGGACCGGCTTCACATAGCTATCGACCACGACGGTGCCGGCTGCAATGACAGCGCCTGAGAGATGCGTGGTCGCTGCAAGGCCACCCATGACCCCGCCGAGCAAGACGACGACGCTGAGTGCGGCAATCGTCAACCTGCGGACGGCGCGCTCGGCCGATGGTGCTCCGGTCTCCGTCACGATCCTGTCTCCTCGCCGCCGATCAGCAGGCGAACGGGCTGCGGAGCCGGCTTCGATGGTTTCGTGGTCTTGCTTAGCACCTCGTCCTTCGGCCCGAAGGCCTGCATCTGCCCATTGCCCATGACAAGGAGCTTGTCGACGGCGATGAGCGCACTCGGCCGGTGGGCGATCACGAGCGCGATGCCTCCCCTGGCGCGGACGCCGGAAATCGCCTGCGTCAGGGCTGCTTCCCCTTCGGCATCCAGGTTGGAATTCGGCTCGTCCAGAACCACCAGGAACGGCTTGCCGTAGAGCGCGCGTGCCAGCGCAACGCGTTGCCTTTGTCCGGCAGACAGTGCAGAACCATGTTCGCCGACCTTGGTGTCGAAACCTTCGGGAAGCTGCACGATCATGTCGTAAACGCCCGCAGCTCTTGCGGCCTCGATGATGGCTTCCGACCTGGCTTCAGGGTCGAAACGGGCAATGTTTTGCGAGATCGAGCCGTCAAATAGCGAGACGTCCTGCGGCAGGTAGCCGAGGTGCCGACCCAGTTCGTGCGGGTCCCATTGCGAGAGCATCGCCTCGTCCAGCCTGACCGCGCCGCTGAGCGGTAGCCAGAGGCCGGTAACAGCACGGGCGAGCGTGGACTTTCCCGAAGCGCTTGGACCGATGATCCCCACGGCTTCCCCCGCCGAGACCTTGAAGGAAACACCGCGAACGATCGGGTTTCGACTTCCCGGAGCAGCGACATGCAGGCCTTCCACGACGAGACTTGCCCGCGGTGGCGGCAGGGTTACCTCGCG
Source organism: Rhizobium sp. 1399 (assembly GCF_031455475.1). Lineage (NCBI taxonomy): Bacteria > Pseudomonadati > Pseudomonadota > Alphaproteobacteria > Hyphomicrobiales > Rhizobiaceae > Rhizobium > Rhizobium sp. 1399. The sequence continues at coordinate 126,045 of NZ_JAVDSU010000020.1, forward strand.
TTGTTCGGTCGCCATCAGCGTCATCAGTTTTGTCAGGCGCGCCCAGCTCTGCCGCGCCGCTACGAAGCCCTTCCACTGGCCGATAGCGAGTTCGACCGGGGCGAGTGCCCGGCTGACCAGGATCGAGCTTGCGATCATAATCCCGCCCGTTGCCTGCTGGTTAATCACGAGATAGGCACCGACCGCAAGAACACCCGACTGCAGCATCATGCGCAGGATCTTCGACGCCGTTCCAAGCCCCCCGGTCACGGCGCTGGCGGCGACGTGATTTGCGAGATAACGCCGGTTGAGATCGGTCCAGCGCTGCCCGATGAAATGCCCGAAGCCCATCGCCAGCACGGCTTCCGAATTGCGCTTGGTGGCTTCGGCAAGGTTGATGCGCTCGGCAGCAAGCTTGGCCGCCTCCTTTGCCGGAGCGCGTGACCGGATTTCGGTGAGCGCCGTCAGCCCGATGAGCAAAAGCGCGCCTGCCAGTGCGGTCATGCCGATCCAGAAGTGAAACAGGAAACAAAGCCCGAGGTAGAATGGCATCCAGGGCATGTCAAAAAGGGCCGTCGGCCCCTGCCCCGACAAGAAACCACGCACGGTATCAAGATCGCGCACGCATTGCAGTCCATCGCCCGGCATCTGCATGCGCGATGGCAACAGGATAAGGGAACGATAGACGCGGTCGCCGAGACGCTCGTCGACCGCCGTTCCTACCCTAACGAGCAGCATCGACCGGATCAATTCGAGCACGCCTTGAAACAGGAAGAGCGTGGCGGCGATGATACCGAGCCCAGCGAGGGTCGGCAGGCTGCGGCCTGGAATCACTCGGTCGTAGACCTGCAACATGAAGAACGAACCTGTCAGAGCCAGGATGTTGATGACGCAGCTCGTCAGCCCGACGCCGAGGAAGGCTTTACGGAGCGACGAGAGAACCGCCACAAGAAAGACCTGTGGCGGTTGTTCTGGGTTATTGCTCAAGTCGAATGCCTTTCATCACGCTGCGGTGGTGAAGCGGAAATCGTCTTGATGCAGGCTTGTCAGCGCGACGTTCTTCAGCGTGATCGACGTGTTGGCATCATGGGTGATCACCGTGTCTGCTCCGACCTGTGTGGCGGCCGCCAGCACGAACGCGAAGTCGGCAAAGAGATCGTTGCCGATGTCCAAAACATCCAAGGAACCCGCCCCGGCGGCAAAGTCGGTCACCGTGTCCTTGCCGAAGCCTGCCTTGAACACGAAGACATCGTCGCCCGCCCCGCCCGTAAGCGTGTCATTGCCGATATAGCCCTCCAACTGATTGGCTTCCGCATTGCCGATGAGGATGTCGTTTCCGGTTCCGCCGATCAATGCCTCGATCGACGCCATGGTCTCGGTGGTGCCACTCGAGAGCGCCTTGCCCTGCTGAAGGTCCAATGTCCAGGCGGCTGTCGAATAACTAAAGTTGCCCGTATCGAACCCATCCCCGCCCTCGAAGCTGTCGAGACCGGTACCGCCAACCAATGTGTCATTGCCATTGCCGCCATGAAGCGTATCGTCGCCGTCGCCACCAATCAGGATGTCGTTGCCGTCGTAGCCGGAGATCACATCGTTCCCAGCGCCGCCGTCCAGCCTGTTGTCGGCGGACGACCCGCGGATGTCATTGACACCTGAGCCCCCCACCACGTTCTCGATGTTAAGGATCTGCTCGGTGGTGTTATCGGAGAACGTGACAAGGCCTGCAGAAAGATCGATCGTGTGGCTGGCGGCCGTGTAGTAGGTGAAGTCGAGCGTATCAATGCCGTTGCCGCCATCGAAGCTATCCGCGCCCGAATTGCCGATCAAGAGATCGTCGCCGTCGCCGCCAAGATGGATGTCGTCGCCATTGCCGCCGTTGAGCGTGTCGTTTCCGGCTCCGCCATAAAGTGTGTCGTTGCCGGTGGTACCGGTCAGCGTGTCGTTGCCGGCTGTGCCGCGGATCCACGACGCAGCCTGGATCTGCGTACGATTCCAAACCGTGCCATCGGCAAACTCGATCCGCTCCAGGCCCCAGTTGCCGGTCGTGGACGTAAGCTGCTCGTCGAGAGTGATGACCGCCCCCGTCTGATTGACCGTGATAAGCGTATGGACCCCTGACCGGCTGAATGTGACGTCACCGGCATTTAGATCGCTGAAGCGCAGGACGTCGACATCAACCGTCGAGCTTGACTGGTCGTCGATATAGTCGCTGCCGTCACCCTTGGCATAGAGGTAGATATCGCTACCCGCCCCGCTGTTGAACCGGTCGTCGCCGGTCCCGCCGGTGAAGGTGTCGCCGTCCGGAGTACCAGCGAGCGTGTCGTTGCCCGTAGTCCCGTAGATCGCAACCAGGCCCCTGAGCGCCGTATCGAGCGCGCCGGCCGCCCCACCCAGAACCTCGCCATCCTTGAAGATGATCGATTCCACGCCGCCAGCAAGGTTGAACTGGTTCTTGAGGGTGATCGTCTCACCCGTCGAAAGGACGCGGACGATCACGTCGTTGGCAGCCGATCCTGTCCGTTCGAACCGGACATCGCTCCGCAGAAGATCGTCAAGGCGCAAGACGTCACTGTCGGTTCCCGACGTCACCTCGTCGATGACGTCGTTGCCGTTGCCCTTGAGGTAGATGTAGGTGTCGTTGCCCGTGCCGCCCGCTAGGGTGTCGTTGCCGAGACCAGCGCGGACCTCATCAGCTCCCGAGGAACCCGTGACGGTCTCGTTGCCCGGGGTCCCGCCAACGTAAGCGATATGCGTCAGCATGTTCGCTCGATTCCAAGTCGAACCGTCGGCAAAGACGATGGTGTCAACGCCCTGGCCATAAGCATCGATGAGGGTGCCGACGAGCTTGACCGACCCGCCGTCGCCAGCTCCAGGAGCGCTTTCGGTGATCACCAGCGTAACGTCGTTGCCATTGCGAACCATGCTGATATCGGCGGGATTGATGTCGGTGAACACCAGCCTGTCGCTGCCGTTCCAGGCGTCCTCGGTGATCGTGTCGTTGCCGTCGCCGCGGGCATAGACATAGGTGTCGTCACCAGCGCC
>NZ_JAVDSU010000021.1:0-62994 GCF_031455475.1 Rhizobium sp. 1399
CCTCGCTGGTCGGTAGGTCGCCCTGGCCAATTCCAGAGCCCACACAATCTACAGCGTGGGTGGGCGGCCCTCACCAACGAACATACGGTCTAGTGCGCGTCTACACGATCCGTACCGTCGACGTCGAAAAGCGTGAACTGTGGATCGACTTCCTGCAGCACCCGGCATCAGGCGTCAAAACGCCCGGTGCCGATTTCGCCCGCGATGCCGAGCCCGGCCAGCGGGTTGCGCTCCACGGTCCCGGCGGCGGCAACCTTCCGGCGGCGCAGTCCATCCTGCTCGCCGGCGATGAAAGCGCGCTTCCTGCCATTGCCCGCATCGCCGAGGAAATGCCTGCAGGGACGCGGCTGCAGGCAATCATCGAGGTCGCCGACGACACGGAAGAGCAGCCACTGTCATCAGCCAGTTCACTCGATGTGCGCTGGCTGCATCGAAGGCATTACGCCAATGGCGCCAAGGGCGTTCTGCTGGAAGAAGCCAAACAGGCGGTTGCCGCTACCGAGGGCGAAACCTTCGTCTGGTTTGCCTGCGAAAAGGAGGATGTACGCGCCATGCGGACTTTCCTGAAGGTGCGTCGGCACGACAGGAAGAACATGTATGTCGCCTGGTATTGGGAGCGTGAACCGGACTAGACTGGTCTGACGGGCATCGATCACGATCCGTCAGGTGGAAGGGCTATCCTTTGACGGCTTCCGCGACGGGCGGCCGGGCGCGATCGGATCGCTTGCCGGAAATGTTTCCTCAAGCGACTCCTCGAGAAAGTCGTCCTGCTCCTGTTCGAAGGTGTCCGTCTCGTTAGGCTTGTTGGTGGCTTCGGCAACTTCGATCATTTCAATACCCTTGATGCTTGGCTTGGCGAACGTAGCAAGCCCGGCGGCACTTCGGCACTAAACTCTCGGATAGGGCGAACCGCGATGCGCTTCGGATCAGCGATTCCGGAAGACCGTGCAGGCAACACCGGCAGCGCGGATCGTGCTGCAGAGCTTGGTCGCTTCGGCGCGGGTCTCCCGGCCGATTCTGGCGGCATAGCGCGGGCGATAGCCGAAGTTTCCGCCCCTCTGACGCACGATCAGGGCGCGCTCGGCGTTCAGCGGTTCGGGAAGCTTTGTGAGCGATATGGTAAAGAGCCGGTCGGCCACGGACGGATTGTAGTGGGCGGCAAGCTGTACGCCCCACGGCACCCAGTCGGCCGATCCGGTCAGGACCGGTTCATTCATTTGTCGGGTCTCGGCAAGCGCCACACATGCGTCACGGAACGGCATGCCGTCCCGCAGCTCCGGCGCAGCGGTTTCCGGAGGGCTATCCCGCCAGGTCTCGACGGTCTGCCCGGTAATCGCGAACACATAGTCGCGGGTCTCGATCGGCAGGCGGTCTGAGGAGAGAAACCGGCTGAGGCCGGATTCACCGGCATTATAGGCAGCGGCGGCAAGTCCGAGATTGCCGAAACGAAGCCTGAGTTCGTCGAGGTAACTCGACGACGCTTTGAGCGCCTGGACGACATCGAAGCTGTTTTCCAATGCCCTCAGCCGGGCAGTGCCCGGCATGAATTGGGCAATGCCCTCCGCGCCCTTCGGGCTGACCGCTTCCGGACGGAACAGGCTTTCGCGCCAGATCAGGCGGGCGAAGAAGGCAGGTGGAATGTTATGGATCGCTGCGAAACGGTCCATGACCGCGCAGAGATCGGCATTGAAGTGATCTTTTCGAATGCAGAGCGTTTGCCCGTCACCAGCGTCCCCTTGGTAGAGGCACGCCGCTTCAGGAGCGGATGGCTCGGCAGCGCTGGTCGTCATCGCCACGATAATCCACGCTGCGGAAACCAGCGCCGCAGCTATTAAGCCTATGCCGCATCTCATCATCGCCAAACCTTGCCTGACGACATCGTCGCGGTTTTCAGGCAAGACGGCAAGCTTCCTTCGTCAGTCCCGCGGCCCTGGCCGCGGGCGACTGGCTTCAGTGCACAACGGTCAAGATCGCAATGCCGGCTTCAGCTGCCGCACGGCGAATGGCGTCCTGCAGTTCGCCAACATCGATGTGTCCGCTGATCGCATCGACGCAGGCCTTGACGGCCACGACATATTCCTCGCCGTCTTCTGACGGCCAGTCCGTTATCAAAACCTCAGCGGCGTCTCTCAACGTTCTGAGAACCCTGTATTTTTCCCGGCCACCCAGCATCAGCACCAGAGGGGGAAAGCGCTCGTATGTGTTCCATTCCATTACACTTGGTCTCCCCAACGTAAGGATATTGGTAACGCTGCAAGAACCATACCGCTCGCGTGTGAAAATCATGCATCCGACAACTTGAGCGTTGCGGGCTGATTTTGAGGTTCGGTTAATGCTCTAAAATGGAGGCGAAAACTCAAGTTTTTATTGCGTCTCGTTCCGGCCCTGGCTAAAGAAGGATCGTCATTGGCCGGAGACGCTCCGCCACGTAAGCGTTAACGTCACTCAACGCGTATGATCGAACGGCCCTGCGGCTTCGATCTGCGCGACTGTGTCCTGCGGATCGTTTCCCGAGGCCCCGGAAGGACATGATGGATAACAAGCAATCCACACATCCCCAGTTCCCTGCACCTGCTATCGAACGGGTCCGCCATGAATTGCGCCGCCGTTTGCTGACGGTAGAAAGCGTGGCCGATATCACGCCCGGCATGCGGCGCATCGTGCTGATGAGCGAAGATCTCGCAGATTTCACCAGCCTTGCACATGACGATCACATCAAGATCATCGTGCCCGGCGCCGATGGCGCCGAGGAGCGTCGGGACTACACGCCGCGCCGCTATGATAATGCTGCCCGCAGCCTGACGATCGACTTCGCCCTGCACGAGGCCGGTCCGGTCACGCAATGGGCAATCGACGCCCAGCCCGGCACATCTCTTGAGATCGGTGGCCCGCGCGGCTCAGCCGTGGTTGCCGGCAGCGTGAAGAGATGGCTTTTGGTCGGCGATGAGACGGCTTTGCCCGCCATCGGGCGGCGCATCGAGGAGAGCGGGGCCGATACGACCATTGTGGCAATCGCCGCAGTCGCAGGCCCGGAAGAAGAGCAATCCTTCGAGACAGCTGCAGCGCTCACAACGCGTTGGGTTTACCGTCCCCTCTCCGATGCGACGAATGCCGAACAGCTGATTGCTGCCTTGGCAGGGATCGACATCGTTCCCCAGACCTTCGTCTGGATTGCAGCCGAGGCGTCGGTGGTGCGGGCAATCCGTGCCTATCTCGTCGAAGAACGCGGCTATCCGTTGAGCTGGATCAAGGCCTCGGGTTACTGGGTCAAGGGCAAGGCCGATACGACCGAGAAGTTCTGATAGCCGAGAAAATTCCTCTGCTCCGCCAAATCGCTCCTGCCAGTCGGCTGGAGCGATTTGGCAAGGCTCTCATTTGAACTCTGTGGCGGAACCTCGAACGAATGCCGGTGTTTCCTAGAAAAGGAGATGCGTCATGGGCACGAAGGATACCAACGCCAAAGCCGAACAACGCCGTCCCAGAGATGTCGGACCGATTGCCGAAGCGCCAGATCGTGCGGACAAGGAGTCTATTGCTCCCCCGACTGTCCAGCCGTCGGGCGCCTGGGATGAAAGCGAACGGCCGATCGTCGATCCGATCACCGGCGTCGCCCACTGACGAGAAAACGCCGGCGGATTCGGGACGATTGGATGTAGCAGGATGGCCAGGGACAAGGAAGAGGCAATTCGGCAGCGCGCCTACGAGATCTGGGAGCAAGAGGGCCGCCCGGACGGATCGGCGCTTCGGCACTGGCTGCAAGCATCCGACGAGTTCAGCGAGGATGACGAACACGAGACGATGCAGGAATTGATCGATGAAGACGATCGCGACGATGCGGCTCTGCTGCAGGGTGCCGGCGAGAGCGGAGACATTCACACGCGACACTAGTCGCGCATAGGTAGATTATTTCTCGGTTCGCTCCAGGAGAATTCGAGCTTCCTCGAAGCGGCGTTTTCGATCGGCATCATCTTCACCTGGTGAATAACAGGTATTCGACACGCAGAACCGCGCAAGATGATGCGGCTTGTCGACCTTGTCGAATTCGCATTCGAACGTATCGGTCATCTCACCCGGTGCGGTTCCCGATCGCGTCGAATAGGTCATGCGAACGCCCGGTGGCTTGAGTTCCGGGAAGGATTGAACCGTGCCGATCGAAAGCTGGTCACTCATTAAGAAGCCCTTGGCGACTGATTGGCATGTCGCCTCCAGATCCTGGGATTGCGCGAAAGCTGCCGTTGGAAACAGGATAATGCCAAATAATACTAGATGTTTACGCAAAGGCGTCTCCTCATGGTATCGTTCAGAGTGAGGTAGCGCCAATACGGCAAAAACAAGTGGGGCGCCTCAGGCGGCGTCGGAAAAATCTTCCGACAGCAGGCCGAGCAATTCGTCGCGATCCCGCACCCCGAATTCGAACCAGTCGACCAGCGCTCTCGCCTTTGTCATTCCGAGATTGCCGCTACGGCTGCAACGCGCGGCCGAGCACCATTCCTGGTGAATGCCGTCGAGAAAATTCATCGTCTCCGACGTCAGCGCTTCCTTCGGCCAAACCGTTCGCGTCATCGCCATGCTCCCTGGTGCGGCCCTACACTAGATGACCTATGGTTGAGGGCAATGGCGAGAATGCAACACCGATCGATTAGTTGTCATTGGCGGCTGCGCCGTCGCGCAACAGAAAAGCGGCAGGCGTTAAGGCCTGCCGCTTGTCGTCACGTGCTCTCTGGACGAGGCAATCAGCCCTCCAGCCACCTCACCTGTTCGGGCGTCAGCGTGATGTTCAGTGCCGAAAGGCTGTCTTCCAGCTCGGCGATCGTGCGCGGTCCGATCAGCGGAATGACCGGGAACGGCTGGGCAATGACATAGGCGAGCGCGATATGAATCGGATGCCGGCCACGTTGTTTGGCGAGTTCGATTGCCCGGTCACGTCGCCCAAAATTGCGATCCGAATACCAGCAACGGACGATTTCCTCGTCGTCCCGTTTGTCGCGGCCGGCGCGGTCGGTGAAGAAGCCGCGGCCCTGACTCGACCAGGCGAAGTTCGGGATCTGCTTTTCGTTCAGCCACTTTTTCCACTCATCGTTCGACGCGGCAACGCAGCCGGCCCAGATCGGATCGAGCATTTCGGCGAGCGAGAAGTTATTGGAAAGGGCGGCAGGCGCTTGCTTCCCGTTCTTCTTCGCATAGGCGATCGCCTCGTCGAAACGCTCACGCGTCCAGTTCGAGCCGCCGAAGATGTCCCGGATGCGGCCGCGCTTGACCTCGGCATCCATGGCATCGACGAATTCGCCGACCGGCACGTCGGTATTGTCGCGATGCATGAAGTAGATATCGACATAGTCGGTCTTCAGGCGGTTGAGAGACTGATCGAGCTGTTTGCTGATGACATCGGGATAGCAGAGCGGCGAGTGGGCACCCTTGCCGATCAGCACGATCTCCTCGCGTGGAACCTGGCGGCTCGTGTGCCAATCGCCGAAGATGCTCTCCGTCTTGCCACCGCCATAGACGAAGGCCGTGTCGAAGACATTGCCTCCGGCTTCATAGAAGGTGTCGAGCGTCAGCGAGGCGGCAGCGAAACTCGGGAAGAATTCGAAGCCGAGGGTGACGACCGAGGCCGGCTTGGAAATGCCGGGGATCTGGCGCTGCGGAATCGAGTTGCCGCGCCGGACAGCACCGCCGGCAATGTTCAGGGTACGCTTGGCTGCTTTCTCGACGCTATATTCGAGACCAACCGAAGCGCGCCACTGGTCGAGCACCTTGAGATTGTTAATCGAATCCGCCCAGCTCATGCCCGGTGAGCGGAATTCCTGTTCGCCGGCGCGGATTGCGTCACCGGCAGCGTCCGCTTCGAACGAGTAGAGCCAGCGATCTTCCTTGACTTCGATCGTCTCCTGCTCGTCGTTCCTGAAGATCTCGATCTTGCCGACGCCGCCCTTGTGGCCGGAGGCAAACCAGAAATCCTTGACTTCGATGCGGCCTGCAGACCCGATGATGCGCAGCACATTGTCCTGCTGCGCCATGATCGAGCACGAAACTTCGGCGATGATGTCGTTCGGGAATTTGAGCACGGCAGACGCCCATTCATCGACGCCGGACTGGCCGAGATGGGCCACACCAGAGACCTTTTCCGGGTCCAGGAACGGCTTGCCGGCCGCTGCACCCGCGATCAGCCGGGCCATGGAAACGGGATAGCCGCCGACATCGAGAATGCCGCCGCCAGCCGTTTCATTGGCAAACAGGCGGTGTTCCGGCTTGTAGCTGCCCATGCTGAAGCCGAAGCTGGAGCGGATGATGCGGATTTCGCCGATCGTGCCGCTCTTGATCAGCTCGACCAGCTTTTCGGTCTGCGGATGCACACGATACATGAAGGCTTCCCCAGCAAAAACGCCAGCCTTCTTCGCCTCGTAATAGATCGCCTCGGCATCATAGGCCGAGAGAGCGATCGGCTTTTCGACGAGCACATGTTTGCCGGCGCGGATTGCCTTGATGGCCCATTCGGCATGCCCGGTATGGGGCGTGGCGATATAGATCGCGTCGACCTCCTTGTCGGCCAACAGCGCCTCATAACCATTGACGATACGCGCACCCGGAAAGCCATCGGCAAGGCCTGGCTTGTCTGGATTACGGGTGGCGATCGCCACCAGCTTGCCGGTGCGCGAATGCGCGACGCCATCGGCAAAGGTGCGGGCGATGGTGCCGGGGCCGATAATGCCCCAGCGGATCGGATTATCTGAAGTCATGACTATCCTCTTTCGTCTTTCGGTCTTGGGATTGCGTTATCGGAGCCGCTTGCCGGCCGCATCGAACAGGAAGGTGCGGGCGGCGGACAGCGACACCATCAGCCGCTCGGTTTTGCCGAGGCTGCGAGATTCTGGCTGTTCGATGATGAGCTGCTCACCGCCAAAGTTTGCGTAGATGTAACTGGTATTGCCGAGGTGCTCGGCGACATCGACGGCAACCGTCAGATCCGCTTCGCCCTGACCCGCCTCGCCGAAATGCTCTGGCCGGATGCCGAGCGTGACGGGCGTGCCCGATGTGATGGGGTCGTGCAATGGTACCGCGAGGCGCACCGTTCTGTCGTTCGCGAGCGCGACTGTCGCCTTGCCCGCCTGTACCTCGGCCACCTCGGCCTTGAGGAAGTTCATTTTCGGCGAACCGACAAAGCCTGCGACGAACTGGTTGGCCGGATCGTCATAGAGATCGAGCGGCGCGCCGATCTGTTCGATATTGCCGGCGCGCAGAACGACAATCTTGTCGGCAAGTGTCATCGCCTCCGTCTGGTCGTGTGTCACATAAATCATCGTCGTGCCGAGCTGCTTGTGCAGCCTGGAGATCTCGACGCGCATCTGCACGCGCAGTTCCGCATCGAGGTTCGACAGTGGCTCGTCGAACAGGAAGACCTGCGGTTCGCGCACGATGGCGCGGCCGATTGCGACGCGCTGGCGCTGGCCGCCGGAAAGCTGCTTTGGCCGGCGCTTCATCAATTCCGTGATCTGCAAGATCTCCGCGACATGGCGCACGCGCCGTTCGGTATCGTCCTTCGGGTTGCCATTCATGCGCAGGCCGAAGCTCAGGTTCTCCTCGACAGTCAGGTGCGGGTAGAGCGCGTAGGATTGGAAAACCATGGCAATACCACGGTCGGCCGGCTCGACATCATTGACGAGGCGGCCGCCGATCTTCAGCTCACCGCCGGTGATATCCTCAAGGCCGGCGATCATGCGCAGCAGCGTGGACTTGCCGCAGCCGGAGGGGCCGACGAAAACGACGAACTCGCCGTCCTTCACGTCCAGATCGGCACCATGAATGATTTCAAGCGCGCCGTAGCGCTTGACGATATTGTTGAGTGAAAGCTCTGCCATAGGCCCCTCGATTATTTGATTGCGCCGGCCGCAATGCCGGCGATGAAGTGACGCTGCAGAGCCACGAAGACGACGAGGATCGGCGCCGTCAAAAGTACCGCACCCGCCATGATGCCGCCCCAGGAAACCTTGGTGAGGCCGATCAGCACGCCGAGCGCCACCGGAGCCGTCATCATGCCGGGCTTCGAATTGATCAGCAGCGGCCAGAGATAATTGTTCCAGGAGGCGAGGAAGAGGATGATCGCCAGTGCGGCCATGGTCGGCCGGGCAAGCGGTAGCGCAATGCGCAGGAAGATCTGCCATTCCTTGACGCCCTCGACGCGGGCTGCGTCGAAGAGATCATTCGGCATCATGGAGAAGGACTGCCGCATGAAGAGCACGCCGAGCGAGTTGAAGAGCGGCGGCACGATGAGGGCGATCCAGGTATTGGCGAGCTTGAATTCGCGCGCCACCATGATGAATTGCGGAATGACGACCACGAAATAGGGCAGGGTGATCGTGCCGAGGATGATGGCGATGACCAGCGAACGGCCGACGAAGCGGTAGCGGGCGAGCGCCCAGCCCGCCATGGATGTCAGGAGCACGGAAAGCACGGTATAGACGGTGGCAACAACGATGGAGATCACCATTGCGCCGATGAAATTCGTGTCTGCCTGCAGGTTCTGGAAGTTTGCGACGAAATTGGTCGAGGGCCAGAGCACGATCTGCGGGCTGAAGATGCCGTAGTCAGGCATGGTCGAGAAAACGAACATCATCCAGAGCGGAAAGAGCCAGATGATCGCGAGCGGCAGCAGGAAAGCGTGCAGGGCGATCTGGCGGATGAGAAGGGATTGTGACTTGGATCTCATTTCGGCTCCCTCCCAACCCAAAGGTTGAGCAACGAGATCGCGACTGCGAGCGCTGCCATCGTATAGGCGATCGCCGAGGCATAACCGAAGTTCAGCGATGTAAAGCCTTGGCGATAGAGCAGCAGACCAAGTGTCTCCGTGCCACCGCCAGGTCCGCCTCTGTTGGTAATGAGGAAAGGTTCGGCGAAGAGCTGCATCGTACCGATGACGGACAGAACCACGCAGAAAAGAATGATCGGCTTCAGAAGCGGCAGGGTGATGTGGAAGAACTGTTGCAGCTTGCTGACGCGGTCGAGCGTAGCCGCCTCGTAGACATCTTCCGGGATCGATTGCAGGCCGGCCAGGATGATGATGGCATTGTAGCCCGCCCATCGCCAGGTGACGGCAATGATAATGACGACCATGGCGGCATTGGCGTTGTCGAACCAGGAAACCGGGGTGAGGCCTGCTGCGCCGATCAGCTTGTTGATGATGCCGAAATCGAGATTGAACATCAGCCGGAAGACAGCCGCATAGGCGACCTCGCCAACCACGACTGGCGCGAAAAATGCGAAACGAAACAGGACGCGTGCTTTCAGAAGCGGCGAATTGAGCAGCACGGCCATGATGGTCGCAAGGGCGATCATGACAGGCACCTGGATGACCAGGATGATGAGCGTGTTATAGACGGCGTTGTAGAAGGCCGGGTCGGCGAAGAGGCGCCCCCAATTGGCCTGAAGGCTGAATTTCCACGGATTGATGCGCGTGTTCTGGAACGAGATCAGGAACGAATTGATGATCGGCCAGACCCAGAAGGCGGCAAAGACCAGAAGATAGGGCGCGAGGAACGCATAGGCGCTGCGGTTTCTGATCGGCATGAATCCTCCTTACCGAAACGAATGTGCCGACCGCCTCCCGCGGCAGGCGAGGCCGGGCGCTTCGGCGCCCGGCTTGCCATTCATTGTGCGATCGGAAGACCGGTCGCCGATGCAATCTGCTTGGCGGCATCGTCGAGGGCAGCCTTCGCATCGGGATAACCGCCGGCGAAATACTTCGTCTGCGTCGTCTTGTAGATGGCATCTGCATCCGTCTGGAAGGCCGTACCGCGGCTCGGCACGATCTTCGGCAGGGTAGCCAGGATGTCGGCCCAGATCTTCTGGCCGCCCCAATAGGGCTGCGGCTCGTTGACGAAGGGATCCTGAACGGCCGACAGCAGCGACGGCACGAGACCGAACGACTTCAGCATGGTGACCTGGCCCTCATTGGTGGTGAGCGCATAGGTCAGATATTTGAAGGCTGCTTCCTTGTTCTGCGAGTTGGCATTGATGGCGAGCGAGGAGCCGCCGAGGTTGGCAGCATGGGGGCTGTCTGCGGTCATGCCCGGCATGGCGTAAACGCCCCACTTACCTGACAGATCGGGAGAGCCGGAACGGATCGTGCCTTCGTACCAGCCGCCGAAGACCTGGCTTGCCACTTTGCCGGCGGTGTTGGAGGAGATCTTCTCATCCCAGTTCGCCGCCGTCAGCGTGCCGGCATCCTTCATCGCCTTGACTTTTTCCAGCGTCTGCACGCAAGCGGGCTTATTGATGGTGATCGATTGGCCGTCGGTCGAGAAATAACCGCAGCCCTGTTCGTTGGCGAGCATGCGGAACCATTCGCTGTCGCCGTTGAAATCGCCCTGGCCCATGACGACGCCGGGATTGGCTGCCGAGACCTTCTTGCCGGCGGCAATGAAATCGTCCCAGGTTGCGATCGACTTCGGATCGACACCGGCCTTTTCGTAATAGTCGCGACGATAGAAGACGGTGACTGGACCGGAATCCCACGGCATGGCATAGGCGACATCACCGATTTCAAGCTCTGTACGCTTGAACTCGGGGAATTTCGCCTGCATGTCGGCGTTGTAACCGAGGTCCTTCAGATTAGCGAAGCAATCCGGGAAGCGGCTCCAGAAGATTTCCGCCTCGAAATTCTCTATCGTGACGATATCGGGAAGGCCGTCGCCGCCGGCCGCGCAGGCGGCAAGCGTCTTGTCGAAGACCTGCTGGTTGCCGAGATCCTGGACATCGACCTTGATGTCGGGAAACTGCTTGTTGAAGCCTTCGACCGTCGATTTGAGAGCGGAAGCTGCGACATTCCAGCTCCAGATGGTAAGTGTAGCGGACTGCGCATAAGCAGATCCGGATGCAAGCAGCACAAGCGCTGTCGTTGCAGTGATGAGTTTAGAGCGCATGAAAATCCTCCCTTTTCAATTGCCTTGCCGTCGCTGAGCGAACGTGGCTAATCTAGCGCGGCGGGAGCGGCTGTCTCATAAAAAGGGAATATAGAATTGGCGGAAAGTAAGGTCGTTGGCAAACCTGTTTACCAGCCTGGTGCCAGCACGATTGAAGGCATGCCGATGGCGCTGCAGATGTTTTATGCTCATCCGCCTGTCATGGCGATGCCGCATTGGCATGCCCAGGTCGAGGTCAATTACATCATGCGCGGCAGCGTCCATTATCGCATGAGCGACCATGACATCACGCTCAAAGCCGGCCAGATGTGCCTTTTCTGGGGCGGGCAGCCGCATCAGATGGATGAGTCCTCAGATGATTCCCTTTATGCGGGCGCGCATCTGCCACTCGTCTATTTCTTCAGGCTGCGCCTGCCTCCGACCATAGGTACCCGTCTGATGAAGGGGGAAATCCTGCTGACATCGGCGACCGATGCGGCGGATGAGGCAAATTTCCCGCGCTGGTATGACTATGCGAGATCCAATGATGTCAGGAAGACGCAGCACGCCGTCGATGAATTGCTTCTGCGCATCGAGCGGATTGCCCTGGAATCATATCTGATGGTTCCAGGCACCAGCACAGACGAGCTTGAGCAGCCCAATTCGCATCTTTCCCGCAGCGTCGCGCGTATGTGCGATTTCATAGCGAGCAATTTCCTGCAGGACATCGATACGGTCGAAATTGCTCGCACGGTCGATCTTCATCCGAAATATGCGATGAACCTGTTCAAGAAGACGACAGGCATGACGATCAGCAAATACGTTAATTTGCTGCGCCTTTCGCATGCCCAGGCGCAACTGATGGGCGAAGGCGCGAACGTTCTCCAGATCGCGATGGATAGCGGTTTCGGCTCGATCAGCGCCTTCAACAAGTCCTTCCGCAATATTGCCGGCATGTCTCCATCTGATTTTCGGCGGGACATGCGTTCGATGATCGGCGCTATCTCGGCTGCTGGTTGAGACGCCCTGAGTTTGCCTTCGAAGACCGATCTCGATCGCGGGCATGGATAGGGTCGGTCCAGTCGCGCCCGGGCGCTAGGTCGACTGCCGATCGTCAAGATCTGCCCCGCAAGAAGACGTGTTGAACGGGGTGCATCTTCCGCCGACGGAAACATGGCCCTTGCAAAGAGCGCCGGGAGCGACATCATGTCGGAGAGGAACCCAGATGACCGCGACCCAGGATGCTTTTCGTGTGTACATCACCGGCGGGGTGCAAGGCGTCGGCTATCGCGCCTGGACTCGCGGCCAGGCCCTCCAACTCGGCCTGACGGGCTGGGTGAGGAACGAGGCCGACGGCTCGGTCAGCGCTTTGATCGTCGGTTCTCAAGGCGCCACCGGCTCCATGCTCGAGCGTTTCTGGAGCGGTCCCGCCGGCTCCTCCGTGGCAGACGTGAAAGCGGAGCCGGCAAATCTCGATGAGATACCGAGCGACTTCCGCATCGTACGATAGAGATCAGGAGAACCTGTGTTCTTTCCCGGCGAGCGGTGAGGCAAACTGCGTTTCACCGGTTGTCACCGGCCGGTCGCCATCCGTACGCACGACAAGTGTCTGCAATTCCGGCACATCGAGGTAGACGACAGTATCTGCGCCGAGCCGCTCGATATGGCGCACCTTGCCCTGCCATTTGCCTTCCGTCGGCGAGAGTGTGATATGTTCGGGCCGGATACCGTAGGTCCGGCATCCCTCCTGTGCGGCGATCTCTCCCTCGAACAGGTTCATCTTCGGCGAGCCGATAAAGCCGGCCACGAAGGGGCTGGCCGGATTGTTGTAGAGCGTCATCGGCGTTCCGACCTGCTCGATCTGTCCGCCATTCAGAACAACGATCTTGTCGGCCATCGTCATCGCCTCGACCTGATCGTGGGTGACGTAGATCATGGTGGCGCCGAGCTTGGCATGAAGTTCGGTCAGTTCGATGCGCATCTGCGAGCGCAGCGACGCGTCGAGATTTGACAGCGGCTCATCAAACAGGAAGACTTTTGGATTGCGGATAATCGCCCGCCCGATCGCCACGCGCTGCCGCTGCCCGCCCGACAGTGCCTTCGGCTTGCGATCGAGCAGGTGCGACAGCTGCAGGATATCGGCGGTCTGTTTCACCCTTTCGGCGATTTCCGCCTTGGGTCGCCTGGCGAGCGACAGGCCGAAGCCGATGTTTTCTGCGACGGTCAGATGCGGATAGAGCGCATAGGACTGAAACACCATGGCGATCCCGCGCTCGGATGGCTCGGCATAGGTCACGTCCTTGCTGTCGATGAAGACCTTGCCCGAGGTCTGTGTTTCCAGCCCCGAGATGATGCGCAACAGGGTCGATTTCCCGCAGCCGGACGGGCCTACGAAGACGCAGAATTCGCCCGGCTCTACAGTGAGATCGACGCCCTTCATGACCTCCAGGCTGCCGAAGCTCTTGCGGACACTTTCGAGAACAACTGATGTCATGGCTTATCCCTTGACTGCACCGGCGGTCATGCCTGCCACGATCTGCCGGTTGAAGAAGATGAAGACGATCAGGGGCGGAATAGTCACCAGAAGGATGTTCATGAACAGCAGGTTGAACTGGGTCTGGAACTGGCCCTGAAAATTATAGAGCGTCAGCTGCACCGTCACGTTTTCCCGGCCCGGCAGGTAGTAGAGCGGGTTGGTGAAATCGTTGAAGATGGCGATCGACTGGACGACGATAACAGTAACCGTGACCGGCTTTAAGAGCGGCAGGATGACGCGAAAGAAGATCTGGAATGGCTTGGCCCCGTCGATGATAGCAGCTTCGTCGAGATCCCGTGGGATCGTTGCGATGAAGCTGCGAAACAGGAGAACCGTGAAGCCGAGGCCATAGGCGACCTGGATCAGCACCATGCCGGACAAGGTCTTGAAAAGGCCGAGGAGTTGCAGCACCCAAATGGTCGGAACAATGGCCGGCGGGATCATCAAGCCGGCGAGCACGCAGCCATAAATGATAGTATTCCAGCGTGAGGGGCGGCGCTGCAGAACGTAGCCGACCATGGCACCGAATAGCACCAGCAGGGTGACGGCGGCCACCGTGATGACGGTCGAGTTGAAGTAGGCCAGCAGCAGCATGTAGTTGCGGGTCTGCACGACCTCCATGAAATTCTGCCAAAGCTGCCACTCGACCGGCCAGCTGAATCTCAGCGTTGCCGCATCCTGTTTCGTCTTGGCGGCCGTGATGAAAATGAAGATGAAAGGCAGCACGAAGATCACGCCGCACGCAGCCAATGCCGCAATCCCGGTATAGAGCTGGCGGCGGCTCATAGATCCACCTCCTTGCGATTGAACCAGGCCGTCAGCGGCAGGACAATGAGGCCGATGAGCAGGAAGAGGATGACATTCCCAGCCGTCGAAAGGCCGTAGAAGCCCGCCTGGTACTGCTTGTAGATGACGCTTGCGAGCACATCCGAGGAAAAACCGGGGCCGCCGCGTGTCATTGCCCAGATCAAGTCGAAGCTTCTGAGGCCACCGATCAACGAGAGCGTCACGACCGTCACCGTCGCGGGCTTGACCAATGGGACAGTCACGCGGAAGAACATCTGGGTGCGGGTCGCGCCATCGATGCGGGCGGCCTCATAATAGTCGGGGCTGATCGATGCGAGCCCGGCGATATAGATCACGGTCGCAAGCCCGATGCCCTTCCACAGGTCGACGAAGACGATGGAGTAGAGCGCAAGAGCCGGATCGGTCAGCCAGCCAGGGCCGTGGATGCCAATGGCGGCGAGCGCCACATTGATCAGCCCGCGTGTCGGATGCATGAGCACCGAGAAAGTGATACCGACGCCGATCGTCGATACCAGAACCGGAAAGAAGATCACGGTGCGCAGCAGGCCTTGTCCCCAGAGGCCGGAGGTCAACAGCACCGCGAGCAGGAGACCGAGAACGGTTTTCGTGCCTGAGGTCAGCACCGCATAGATGACCGTGTTGACCAGGCCCTGGATCAGAAAGGGTTCGCGGAAGAATTGCCGGTAGTTTTCCAGGCCGATGAACTGCGTGGTGAACAGGTCCCAGCGCGTGAGGCTGAACCAGAAGGAGGCGACCGTCGGAGCCAGAAAGAGGACGGTGAATATCACCGCCGCCGGCAGGACGAACCAGTAGGGATAGGGTGACTTGCGTTTTATCATACGGACACCGTGAAGCGTCCCCCACCCAGGCTCAAAGAGGTGAGTGAGGGATCGGCTGGAAGGTTACCAGTTCGGCAGGCCGAGCTGCTTGGCCTGCTTCTCGACATCCTGGTCGTAGAGGGCTGCCGCATCCTTGGCGGAGCGTATGCCGGTTCCGACCTCGACCGTGATCTGCTCAAGCGCCGGTCCCTTGACGGGCGAGAGGAATTCGAGCGCCGGACCGTTGCGTCCCTCGGTATCGAAATAGGGCAGCATGTCGGAAACGACCGGCGGAATGTCCTTGGGAAGTTCGCATCCCTTGACGAGGTAGGGACCCGACGGAACAGCCTTGGCCATCAGGTCGCACGCCTCCTTGGAGCCGACGAAATCAAGAAATTTCTTGGCCTCTTCCAGGTTTTCGGACTTTGCGGAAGCATAGAGCGCGGAAGGCATCCAGACGGTCAGGCCGTTCTTGGCAGCGTCCGTTCCAGGCTGAGCGAAGAAGCCCAGATCCTTCAGGTTGTCAGGGAAATTCTGCTGGATGTTGCCGATACCGAAGGTGAGGTTTGGATAGTGCGCGGCTTCGCCTGTGGCCACCATCCGCATGCCGTCGTCAAAGGTTGCCGCGCCGAAGTCCGCGTTGAGGAAACCGCCTTTCGCGACCTCCTCAAGATGTTCGAAGCCGCGCAGGGCAGCTGGCGTATTGGCATATTTGATCTTGTTGGCGGTATAGTCGGCTGCGAAATTCGGGACCTCGGTCTGGACGTTATAGAAGTCGGCAAGCACGAAGAGCTGCGAGGTCCAGGTCGTGCCATAGGTCTGCGCCACGGCAACCTTGCCGGCCGCCTTGATCTTCTCGTTGTTGCTCATGAACTCCGCCCATGTCTTCGGCGGGGTCAGCCCGAGATCGGCGTAGATCTTTCTGTTGTAGAAGATGCCGCCGCCCATGGCGGGACCAAAAGGAAGGCCGCGGACATGGCCGTCCGGGCTGGTGACGACCTTCTTGAAGCTGTCGAGAATCCCGGCTTCCGACGGAAGATCGGAAAGATCTGCGATCGTTTCCTGCGGCTTCAAAGCCTGGAAGAGGGAGCCGCCGTTATACAGGAAAATATCGGCCATTTCGCCGGTGGCGAGCCGGGTCTTGATGATGTTATCGCCCTCCGAGCCTCCGGCACGCTGCTCGACATCAAATGTGACGTCGGGATGCTTTTCCATATAGGCTTTGGAAACGGCATCGAACGAGGCAATCGTCTCGGGATTGGTGTCAATCAGGACGCTGAGGGTCGCATCTGCATGCGCCACTCCAGCGGCAAGAGCCATGATACTGGCTGCAAGGATGCTGCACTTCGTCATTCGCATAGTCATTTCCTCCTCTTGAAGACCGGAATGCGTTGGGCTGCTTGCCCGCGGATCGAAAACCCGCGAGCAACCGCATCAGATAGAAAACGTAATCGTATGTTCTCCCGCACCGAGCTTGGTCTCCTCACCTTGCTCGATCAGGGTGCCATTTGCCTTCAGTGACTTGCGGTGGCCCCTGCCTTGCAGCCGCGCAGTCACGCCCTGCGGCAGCACCAAGCGGCACGTGACGGTCCCCCCCTCCAGTGTCCAGCCAGCTTCGATACGGCCAAAGCGGGTGTCATGCCAGGCCGCAACCGGCGAGAGGGCGGGCAGGATGGCGGGATCGAAGGCGACTTCCTCGAAGCCTGGCTTGTCTTCCAGCGGCTTGATGCCGGCGACATCTTCGAAGAGCCACTGGCATACCGCGCCATAGGCATAGTGGTTGTAGCTGTTCATGTCGGGATCATAGATCGTGCCGTCCTCGGCGAGCGCATCCCATCGCTCCCAGATCGATGTCGCGCCGCGCTCGACTTGATACAGCCATCCCGGAACCTTCCGGTTTAGGAACATCTTCTCGGCAAGGTCCAGCATGCCGAGCCGGGTCAGCGCCGGCAGCAGGGCAGGGGTGCCGATGAAACCTGTGCCGATAACGCCGTCTGTTTCTTCCGCCACCCGGCGGAAATAGTCACGAGCAGCCGGTTCATATTCCGGCGGCACGAGGCCATAGAGAAACGCCAAAGACCAGGACGTCTGGTCGTTATGGGCAATGCGGCCGGAGGGCGAAAAGAATTCGTGCTTGAACGCGGCCTCGATTTCATCAGCACGCTTGTCGAGCCTTGCTGCTTCGACAGTCTCACCCAGAATGCGCGCGATCTTTGCCGTCAGCTGGGTGGAAATGAAATGATAAAGGGTCGCTGCGCAATCGTCTGCCACGGTCGGGCGCGGCTTCCGGTTGTCTCCGACCGGCTGCAACCAGTCGCCAAAAGTGAAGCCATGCGCGCCCCAGACTGCCGGCGGACGGATAATCGGTCCATCCGAGATACCCCAGAGGTAATCGAGCCAGCGAAGCATTGCAGGGAAGCATTCTTCCAATACGGCGCTGTCGCCGTAATGCAGGTAAAGCTGCCAGGGAATGATGGTGATCGCATCACCCCAGCCGGTTGATCCTGCCCAATCGCCGCGCCCGTCGACCGGGTGAAGCCGCGTCGGATCAGGTGAAAAATGCGGGACTGCGCCATCGGCACGCTGGTCGTGGATCACATCACGAAGATACTTCCTGAGGAAGGACTGGCTGTCGGCAAGCCAGCAGGCCGTGCCGGCAAAGACCTGGGCATCGCCGGTCCAGCCGAGGCGTTCATCGCGCTGCGGACAATCCGTCGGCACTTCGATGAAGTTGGAGCGCTGCGACCAAATGGTATTGTCGACGAGCCGGTTGACGGCCGCAACACCTGACGTGAAGCCGCCGGCACTTGCTGGCACCGAGGTAATCGGCACCATAGTAATAGCGATCAGCTCGGCCTGGCCTGTCAGGGTGATGCGCGCATAGCGGAAGCCCATGAAGGTGAAGAGAGGCGCGTATTCCTCTTCGGCTTGTCCAGAGAGCGTATAGATCAGCTCCGCACGCGCGCTGCGATAATTGCGGTTGTCGAAGAAGCGGTCAGGGCCGAGCACTTCGGAATGTTCGACGCGCACCTGTGCTCCGGCTGCACCCTTAAGGCGCAGGCGGATATAGGCTCCGGCATTCTGTCCGAAATCATAGACAACCCGGCCATCGGCCTCCGTCCAGCGATCAATGGGAGAGAGCTTGGCCAGTTCCTTGACTGCGCCGGTCTCATGCGGAACGAGCAAAGCCTTGTCGAAGGAGAGGACATCGACGCCGTGACTATCCTGTGGACGGATGCGAGCGTCGTAATCCTCGCCATAATAGATCCCGTTGCGAACAACGGGGGTGAAGCCGCTCTTCCAGCTGTCATCCGTCTTCAGAAGCGTTTCACCGCCGGCGCGCAATTCTGCGATTGCCGCCGTCCGGTCGCCCCAGCAATTGATGATTGGATTGGAAGCCCACATCAGCTGGCTGCGATACCAGCCGTCGCCGAGCCAGATTTCGATACGGTTGTTGCCGGGCTGCAAGAGCTTCGCCACATCATAGGCCTGATAGGCGATCCGGTCGTCGTAGCAGGTCCAGCCGGGCGTCAGGAGGTCGGTGCCGACGCGGTTGCCGTTGATGAAGGCGCGGTAGAGGCCGAGTGCCGAGATGCGCAGTGTCGCCTCGGCGGGGATGGCATCGAGCGCGAATTCGCGCGACACGAAAGTGCCTGCGGTTGCCTGGCCGCCGTCACAGGAGGGGCCGATCATCGACGCTGTAAACTGGAAAGCAGAACCGGCGAGGCCGTCTTCTCCGGCGATGCCGTGGGCCGAAACAGTCTTCATTTAGAGCCTCCCTCAACCGCCAATCTCCTCAAGCGGTCGCTCAGTGTGTATCGTTCTATGTATATCATTCTACATTATCAATTGCCGCGCAAGAGGTTTTGTGCCTATAATTTCCCAACACTTGAGAGTGAGGCAATTTGGAATGAAAAATCAGACCGTTAACGCGACAAGGGACCGGATAACGATCCGCGATGTGGCACAAGATGCCGGTGTCTCCGTTGCTGCGGTATCGAAGGTCCTTCGCAACGCTTACGGCGTCAGCGACATCTTGCGGACAAAGGTCGAGACCTCGATTGAAAAGCTGAATTACCGGCCCTCTGTCGCGGCGCGGGCTATGCGCGGCCGCACGCAAACGGTGGGTATGCTGGTCATCGAATTGTCGAACCCATTCCTGGCGGGTGTTATCGAGGAGGCCAATGCGACCTTGTCCGAGAGCGGCTTCAAGGCGCTGATCGGGATCGGCCGCTCTACAAGTCCGATCGAGGCATCGATGATCGAATCGATGATCGATAACCGCATGGATGGCGTGTTGATCATCGCTCCGCGAATATCGGGCAAAATCCTTGAGCTCTATGCGCGGCAAATCCCGATTGTGGTGATTGCCCATCATGAGCCGCATGCCCAGACCTACGACACGGTCAATTCCGATGACCACAGAGGCGCCTATCTGGCAGTCCAAGCCGCCTTACAGCGGGGTTATCGAGACATCGCAATGCTCGGCTACGACCTCGGCGACTCGCCGCCGACCATCGTCGCTCTTCAGCGCGAGAAGGGTTATCTGGATGGCATGAAGGCGGAGGGGCTGGAGGGCCGCATCATCCGCCTGCCGTTGGTAGGCGCTGACCGTCGGGTGGCAATCAATGATTTCCTGGCCTTAGAGGACCGCCCCCGTGCGGTCTTCGTCTGGTCCGATCTCGATGCCGTGCCCCTCATCAATGCGGCGCGTATGAGCGGCATCCGGGTTCCGGAGGACCTCGCCATCATCGGCTACGACAATTCGCCGATGGCGGCCATTCCGCTCGTCGGCCTGACCAGCGTGGACCAGAACGCCGCGGCACTCGGCAGAACCGCGGCAGAGACGCTGCTCGGCAGGATTGATGGCCGCGAAGAGGCTCGTCATCTGTTGATCGAGCCGCATGTCGAGATGCGCGGAAGCACCTGAAAGCTGACAGCCTTTCGGCAGTCTACAGCCTATGCTGCGGCAAAGAGAGTTCTCAGCACGTCTTTCCGTTCTATGATGTCGGCGACGCTATACCGATCGAAGACGCCGACAAAAGCGGCCGTCGCCTCTCGCAGGATGGGCGGCATGCCGCAGCCGGCTCTGATGGAACAGGAAGAGCATTCGAGAATATCGTCAAGGCCCTCAGTATGTCTGAGCAGGCGACCAAGATTGATGGAGGCGGCCGGACGGCCGAGCCGGATTCCGCCGTTTCTACCCCTGATCGATTCCACGAAACCGGCTTTTGCCAAATCCTGAACCACCTTCATCAGATGGTTCTGGGAAATTTCATAGGCCTCAGCGACCTCCTTGATCGAACAGATTTCTCCCTCGTGTGATCCGAGGTAAATCATCACGCGGATCGCATAGTCGGTGTACCGTGTAAGCTTCATGGCACCTGCGTCAAAACGCCCAAAAAGAAATGATGCATTTCAATAGCATCTTTTATTGGCTGCGTATACATGCATTCGAGATGCATGATTATGGAGTGACGCGATGGATGCGGCCGAGTTGGAAGAGAGCCAAATTCTGCCGGTGTTGGAGCGGTTCTATGAGAAAGTCCGGCGCGATCCGATGCTTGGCCCGGTTTTCACCGTCGTGGCGGATTGGCCGGAGCATTTGCAGCGACTGACTGAATTCTGGTCTTCGCTAATGCTCACGACTGGCAAATACAAGGGCAATCCGGTCGCGATCCACCTGATCCATTCGGACAAGATAGAACCTGCCATGTTTGAGCGCTGGCTTGCGATCTGGCGCGAGACGACAGACGAGATGCTGCCGCTCGCGGTCGCGCAGGAAATGCAGATCAAGGCGGGGCGGATTGCCTCGCGGCTGAACCTGGCGCTGACCGGGAAGATGCTTGAGTTACGGGCCGAAAAGTCTGCACCGCCACCTCTGAAGCCATACAAGACGACAAAGATCTTCGATGAAACGACTGTGCCAAATGCACTTCTCGAAAATCATCGGGTCAAATCCGGCGCCTGGGCACTCATCCGCGTTCTGACGGGCAGCATCCGCCTGGTGACAGGGCGGACGGTGAGCCCCTTAAGCCCCGATCACATCGGCCGGGTCCTGCCGGAGGTGGAGCATCACCTGGAGCTCCACGGCCCTGTTCGATTTCAGATCGAATTCTTCGATCGGGACCCTCTCCATATTGATAGCATTGAAAGGAAAGAACATGCCTAATCCACTTTCGGCACGCACCATCGAACTGGTGAAGCAGAGTGCTCCGGCGGTTGCCGCCCATGCGAGCGACATAACGAAGACGATGTACGGGCTGCTCTTCAAGGACGAGCACATCAAGGCGCTCTTCAATCAGGCGAACCACGGCGAAAATGGCTCTCAAGTTCACGCGCTGGCGGCGGCAATCGTCGGCTATGCGCAGAACATCGATAACCTCGCGCCTCTTTTACCCGTCATCGAAAGGATCGCGCATAAGCACATCGGTTTTCATATCCTCTCCGAACATTATCCCTACGTCGCCAAATCACTGCTGGCAGCAATCCGCGAGGTATTGGGTGAGGCGGTGTCTGAGGAGCTGATCAATGCCTGGGGAGAAGCCTACTGGTTCCTTGCTGACACCCTGATCGAAAGAGAGGAGCAGATACGAGCCGAGCTTGAAAAGCGGGCAGGGGGCTGGAACGGCTGGCGCGAATTCAGGGTTGCCGAAAAAATCAAGGAAAGCGATGTGGTGACATCGTTTGTCCTGCGTCCGGTCGACGGGCAAGGCGTCGCGCTTCATCGTGCCGGCCAGTATCTGACTTTCGATCTCAGCCTGCCCGATGGCAACCGGATGAAGCGGAATTATTCGATCTCGTCCGGCCCGAACCAGGGCTTCTATCGCATCTCGGTCAAGCGGGAGGAGAACGGCAAGGGCGCCTCGCGCTATCTGCACGATCACGTCGCGGTCGGCACGGTGTTGAAGGTCACGCCGCCTGCCGGAGACTTCTACCTGCCTGAGGAGCCGACCAGCGAAATGGTCCTGTTGTCAGGCGGCGTAGGCCTCACGCCGATGGTCAGCATGCTGGAAGCGATTGCTGGCGATTATCCTGACGTCGATGCCCATTTCGTTCACGGAGCCATGAACAGCTCGACGCATGCGATGGACAAGCATGTCCGCTCGCTTGCCCAGCGGCACGGTAGGGTATCGGTCAGCACCTTCTACAGCGAGCCCGCAGCCAGGGATGTTGCCGGTTTTTCTCACGACGAGGATGGTTTCATCACCAGAGGATGGCTGGAAGCAAATACGCCGATCGATACGGCAAACTTCTACATTTGCGGTCCAAAGCCCTTCTTGCGATCGATGGTCAGTAACCTGCGGGCGCTTGGCGTTTCCAGCGATCGCATCCACTATGAGTTCTTCGGCCCGGCCGATGAATCGCTGGCGGCCTAGAAGCGTCCGGCTGCCAGCCTAAATCCACAGCACGAACAGATATTCGACCAGGCGAAGCCACCGTGGCTCCGCCTGGTCGATTGCATTTTTCGGAGGCGGTGATGGACGCGGCGGCATGGCGATAGGGGTTCATTTTACCCGGCCAACGGTTCGATTAATCGTCCGTTCATTTTGCGGCCGCTATTGACCACTATCCGCCATTTCGAACAATCCACGTTTGAATGTAAACTCCCGCTCAAAAGCAATGAAGATGCCCAATTCGAAACGCTCGTGCCCCTTCTCGCATCCAGTTCCGCAAGAATGCATCGGCTGGACACGAACCCAGTAGAAGAGAAAACACTATGTCCTCTCAAAATATTACGGGCGCTTCGGGCGCGAATGTTCATGCAACTGCCGCCGATCCCGATTTCGGTATCCGCGCCGCTCTCCTGTCGAATGATCAGTTGAGGGTAAAGGCCGCGCAGTTTGCGGAAAACCGCGCCCTTGACGTGGCGAGCTTTAAGAATTTCGATTTCTTCCAGCGTCACCGGGAGAACGAAGCCGAGATCCTTAGGGTCTATCGCGCTGCTGCAGCGGATGTCGATGCGGGCGAGAGCATCACACCGGCGACCGAATGGCTGCTCGACAACCACTACATCGTCGAGGAAGCCATCCAGGAAGTCCGTCGTGACTTTCCGAAGAAATTCTATCGCGAACTGCGCAAGATCAAGCTTGACGGAACGGAAGTGCCGCGCACGCTGGCGCTTGCCTGGCTCTACATGGCGCATGCGCATAGCAATATCAGCAATTCTGGTATGGCCGCGGTCACGGAAGGCTTCCAGGACAGGGAGACGCTGCGCATCGGCGAACTCTGGGCGCTGCCATCGCTCGTCCGTTACGTGCTCATCGACAACCTTCGCCATGTTGCGACGCATGTCGACAAGAGCCGCGAAATGCGCACCAGCGCCAATGCAGCGGCCACCCAGGCGATTGCGCTCGGTGATGCCGGGTCCGCCGGTTTCCTGGAGACGCTGGTTGCCAATCTCGATGATACGACCTTCGTCACCCAGCTGCATTATCGCCTGCGTAACGCGCTGGAGCCGACCGAAGCTGCGCTGAGCTGGCTCGAGGCCAAGCTCGCGGCAAAGGGGACCGATGCCGAAACGGTGATGTCGGCCGAGCAGGTGCGTCTTGGCGCGGCCAATACGCTGATGGGCAGCATCATCAAGAGCCTGCGTGAGATCAACGACACCGACTGGTCCGAATGGGTCGAAGAGGTCAGCACGATCGACAAGCTGCTCTGGCAGCAGACGGATTATGCCGAGCTCGATTCCGGCTCCCGCAACAGCTACCGCCGCCAGATCGAAAAGCTTGCCAAGCGCTCCGACAAGACGGAAATGGATATCGCCGAGGCGGCCGTGCGCCTGGCTGACCGCGCAAAGGCAGGAAGCCAGGATCCATCTTCCTCTGCCGGCAATGTCGGCTATTATTTCGTCGGCAACGGGCGTCCGGCGCTGGAGTCTGAGATCGGCTTCCGGCCGACGCTTGGCCTGCGGTTCATGCGCGTAATCCGCGAGCTGAACTGGCTGGCGATCGCCGTGCCTGTTCTCTTGCTGACGCTGCTGGCGCTGGTCATCACCGATGCGATTTTTGTCGATGCCGGCATGCCGCTTTTTGCGACGATCGTGCTGTTGCTGATGTTCGCGCTTCCAGCATCCGAAGGCGCGACGGGCCTCTTCAACTTCTTCGCCACCTTCTTCATCACGCCCGACCGTCTTGTCGGCTATGAATTCAAGAAGGGACTGCCTGCGGAAGCCCGCACGCTCGTCACCATCCCTTGCCTGATCGGCAAGCGCGAACATGTCGATGAACTCGTTCGCAATCTTGAGGTCCATTATCTCGCCAATGCGCGCGGCGAAATCTACTACGCGCTTTTGAGCGATTGGCCGGACGCGCAGGAAGAACAGAATGCCCGCGATCTCGAAGTGCTCGACTATGCGCTGAGCAAGATCGCCAATCTGGAGGCACGTTACGCCGAGGACGGCAAGCAGCGCTTCTATCTGCTGCATCGCCGCCGCCAGTATAATCCCGCCGAAGGCGCCTGGATGGGCTGGGAGCGCAAGCGCGGCAAGCTGCATGAGCTCAACATGCTGCTGCGCGGCGAGCCGAACACGAGTTTCCTGCCAGGCGCCGATGTCGTGCCGCAGGACGTGAAATATGTCATGACGCTCGACAGCGACACGCGCGTCGTCCGAGACACCGTGACCAAGCTTGTCGGCAAGCTGCATCATCCGATCAATCGCCCGGTCTTCGACGCCAGGAAACAGCGGGTGGTCGATGGCTACGGCGTGCTTCAGCCCCGTGTGACGCCGTCGCTGACGACAGGCAAGGATGCATCGACCTTCCAGCGCGTCTTCTCGGTCAACCGCGGCCTCGACCCCTATGTCTTTGCCGTCTCCGACGTCTATCAGGACATTACCGGCGAAGGCACCTTCACCGGCAAAGGTCTCTATCACGTCGATGCCTTCGAAGCGTCGCTGAAGGGACGGATCAAGGAAAACTCGGTTCTCAGCCACGACCTGCTTGAAGGCTCGATGGCGCGTTGCGCACTGGTGACGGACTGTGAACTGGTCGAGGACTTTCCGATCCGCTACGAAGTGGAAGTCTCGCGCCAGCATCGCTGGGCGCGTGGCGACTGGCAGCTTCTGCCTTACATCTTCGACGATCGCCGTGGCGTCACTGCGCTCGGCTGCTGGAAGATGTTCGACAACCTGCGTCGCTCGCTGACGCCGATCGCCTGGTTCCTGGCATCCGTGCTCGGCTGGTACTGGATGGACCCGCTCGGTGCGCTCATCTGGCAGATCCTCTTGATCTTCAGCCTGTTCGTCGCACCGACCCTGTCGCTGATCAACGGCATCATCCCGCGCACCAGCGATATTATCCTGCAGGCCCATCTGCATACTGTCTGGAAAGATATCGAGAATGCCAACGCCCAGGTGGCGATGCGCATCGTCTTCATCGCCGACACCGCCTGCGTCATGGCTGACGCCATTATCCGCTCGCTCTACCGCCTGTTCGTCAGCCGCAAGCTGATGCTGCAGTGGCGCACCGCCGCAAGCGCCCAGGCCATGGCTCAGACGACCATCCTCGGCCATTACAAAGTCATGTGGCGGGCTCCGGTGCTCGCCGTCCTGGCATTGCTTTTCGTCATTTCCTCCGGCGACAGCGCCTGGATGGTCGGCCTTCCCTTCGTTATTTTGTGGGTCCTCTCGCCGGCTATCGCCTGGACGGTCAGCCAGACGGCGGAAACCGAGGACCGGCTCGATGTGCCCGACAATGTCCGCAACGAATTGCGCAAGATCGCAAGGCGTACATGGCGCTATTTCGACCACTTCGTGGTTCCCGGTCAGCATTACCTGCCGCCGGACAATGTCCAGCAGACGCCGCATGCCGTCGTCGCCATGCGTACCTCGCCGACCAATATCGGCGTCTACCTTCTGTCGGTGATTTCGGCGCGCCGCTTCGGTTGGATTTCCTTCGAGGATGCGGTCAAGCGCATCGAGCAGACGATCGAAACCGTCGACAGGCTCGAGAAATATCGCGGCCATCTCTTCAACTGGTATCATACCGATACGCTGAAGCCGCTCGGTCGCCGATATGTGTCATCGGTCGACAGCGGTAATTTTGCCGGCCATCTGATTGCGGTATCGTCAGCCTGCCGGATCTGGGCGCAGGCTCCGCTTGCCCACATTCACACCGATCTCGATGGCATTGGCGATGTCGCGGCCATTCTTCGCGAGGTGCTGAACGAGCTTCGGGAAGAAGACAAGTCTGTCCTATCCCTTCACGATCGGCTCGATGGCCGGATCGCCGATCTCGAAACAGCGGTTGCCACCGGCAAGCGGGAGAAGGAATTCTCCTCAGGCCTGATCGAGCGATTTGCCGGACAGGCCCGCGAAATCCGCGAACTTGCCGGCAGCCTCGACCGAGAGGTCAAGACGGCGCAAAGCGACGAGATCGTCCAATGGGCGGAAAAGCTCGTGGCAACCTGCGAGCTTCATCTCACCGACAAGGCTTTCGATCCTTCGCAGGTGGATGCCATCAGCGAACGGCTGATCCACGTCGGCAATCGCGCCCGCGAAATCGCTTTCGACATGGATTTCAGTTTCCTCTATCGGCCCGAGCGCCGGCTACTGTCGATCGGCTTCCGGGTCGAGACGGAAGAAGTCGATGCGGCCTGCTACGACCTGCTTGCCTCGGAAGCACGCCTGACCAGCCTGTTTTCCATCGCCAAGGGCGACCTGCCGACGGAGCATTGGTACAAGCTTGGTCGTCACGTCGTCCCGGTTGGCCCGCGCGGGGCGCTGGTTTCCTGGTCCGGTTCGATGTTCGAATATCTGATGCCGCCGCTCGTCATGCAGGAGCGCAGCGGAGGTATTCTCAACCAGACAAACAACCTGATCGTTCTCGAACAGATGAACTATGCCCGCAAGCTCGGCACGCCGTGGGGCATTTCGGAAGCGGCCTTCAATGCCCGCGACCACCAGATGAACTATCAGTACAGCAATTTTGGCGTGCCGACGCTCGGCCTGAAGCGCGGTCTCGGTCAGAACGCCGTCATTGCGCCTTACGCTTCGCTGCTGGCGAGCCAGTATCACCCGGTCGCCGCACTCGAAAACCTCAACAGGCTGAGGGCTGTCGGCGCGCTTGGCATGTATGGCTTCCATGATGCCGTCGACTTCACGCCGAACCGCGTGCCTGAGGGCAAGCAGTGCGCCGTGGTCTATAACTACTATGCGCACCATCACGGCATGTCGATCGCAGCCGTCGCCAACGTCGCCTTCGATGGAATGCTGCGTGAGCTTTTCCATGCTGATCCTGTCATCGAGGCAGCCGAGCTGCTGCTGCAGGAAAAGGCACCGCGCGACATCCCTGTCATGGCGGCCAAGCATGAAACCGATGCGCCTGCCACCATCCAGGGCGACCTCATGCGTCCGGAAGTGCGTCGCCTGGAAGACCCGGCATCGCGCGAACGCGAATTGCTGCTGCTGTCCAACGGTCGCTATTCGACCATGCTGACGGCGACGGGTTCCGGCTACAGCCGCTGGAAGAACCTTTCCGTCAACCGGTGGCGGGCCGATCCGACCGAGGATCGCTGGGGTTCCTTCATCTTCCTGCGGGATACAGAATCCAACGAATGGTGGTCTGCGACGGCTGAGCCGCGCTCGATCGCCAACGAACACGTGCGCGTCAGCTTCAGCGACGACAAGGCCGAATTCGTCAAGACCGTCGGTGAGCTGACGAGCGAGATGGAAGTCTTCGTCGCGAGCGATCACGATGCGGAAGGCCGCCGTCTGACGATCACCAATACCGGCACTGAAGATCGCGTCATCGAAGTGACCTCCTATATGGAACCGGTCGCGACACTCGATGTCGTCGATACCGGCCATCCGGTCTTTGCCCGCATGTTCCTGAAGACCGAGATTGCCGCTGCCGGCGACGCGATCGTCGTCGAACGCCAGAAACGCGGCCTGACCGATCCCGATGTCACCATCGCGCAGCTTATCGTCGATACGTCAGGCGAAAATGCCCCGACGCAATATGAGACTGACCGTATGCGCTTCCTCGGCCGGGGCCGTACCCTGACCGAAGCCGCTGCGTTCGATCCGGATGCCAAGCTGTCGGGCACGGACGGCTTCACCATGGATGCCTGTGTGTCGCTGCGCCGTACGCTTCGCGTGCCGGCCGGCGAAAAGGTCAGCGTGACTTTCTGGACCATTGCGGCCGCCGAACGCGCCGAACTCGAAACGGCGCTGGAGCACTATCGCCAGCCGGAAAGCTTTGCCCAGGGCCTCGTTCAGGCCTGGACGAGGACGCAGAGCCAGCTGCGCCAGATCGGCGTCAACTCGAAGGAGGCCGCCGCCTATCAACGGTTCGCGCGCTACATCATCTATCCCGACATGGCGCTGCGCGCCGACAGCAAGGCGGTTCGCGAGGGTCTTAAGTCGCAGTCCGTTCTCTGGGGTACAACGCTATCAGGCGATGCGCCGCTGATGACGCTGCGCATCACCGACGAACTCGGCACCGATCTCGTCAAGGAACTGCTGCGGGCTCAGGGTCTCCTGCAATCGCGCGGCGTCGAGGTCGATCTCGTGATCTTCAACGAGCGTGCCGGCGAGGCGGCTGCGGAAATGCAGCGCACGATCGACCAGCTCTGCGATGCGGCGCGCCATGCAAGCGAAATTGCCGGCATCCAGCGCAACATCTATGTACTGCGCAAGGACCTGACGACACCGGAAGCATATGGCGCCATCATCGCTGCCTCGCGCGTTGTTCTGCGTGGCCGCGACGGCAGTCTCATCGACCAGCTGCAGAAGGCTCGTTCCGTTGCCGGATCACCGGCGCTGCTCGGCCAGTGGGGCGATTCGACCCTGGTGCCGAGGATGGTCCGCGGTACTGCTGAGCCGGTAGAGGCCGATGGCACCGATCTCGCCTTCTGGAACGGCTATGGCGGCTTTGCGGCCGAGGGCAGCGAATATGTCGTGCGCCTGTCGGGCGGCGAGCAGACGCCGCAGCCGTGGATCAACATCATGGCCAATGATAGTTTCGGCTTCCATGTTTCGGCCGAAGGTGTCGCCTTTACCTGGAGCCAGAACTCCCGCGATCACCAGCTGACGCCCTGGACCAATGACATGGTCACCAACCGGCCGGGCGAAGCCTTCTACCTGAAGGACCTCGATCGCGGCTCGGTCATCGTGCCCTATGCGTCTCTGGCGCAGCGCTCCGACACGCGCTTCGAAGCCCGCCATGGCCTCGGCTACTCGGTCTTCTCGACGGTCCAGGATGACATCGCCCTGGAGGTCACGCAGACCCTGCATATGGAAAAGTCGGTCAAGCTGACGCAGCTGCGCATCCGCAACGATGCGGGCGAGGCACGCAAGCTGCGCCTTTATGGCTATGCCGAATGGATCCTCGGCAACAACCCGACGAAGAGCAAGCCCTTCATCATCTCCAGCTATGACAGCGCGAGTGGGGCGGTCTTCGCGAGCAATCCGTTCAGCGTGAGCTTCGGGACGCGTGTCGCAGCCTTTGCGGCAAGCGAAACGCCGTCGAGCGTTTCCACCAGCCGTCGCGAATTCATCGGCCGGCACGGAACGATCCAGCAGCCGCGCACCGTCTCGGCGGGCTCGCGTCTCTCCAACGCGTTGGATCTCGATGGCGATCCGGCAGCCGCCATGGCCTTCGATCTGACGATCGGGCCTGGCGAGGTACGCGACATCTGCTTCTATATGGGCGATGCTGCCTCGCAAGAAGACGCCGCTGCTCTGATTGCTGAGATCCGCTCGGTCAGCTTCGAAGCTGTTCTTGGTCAGACCCGCGACTTCTGGAAGAACTTTACCGGCAAGACGCGTGTTTCTACGCCGGATCAGCGCCTCGACTTCATGGTCAACAGCTGGCTGCCTTATCAGACCTATGGCTGCCGTATCATGGCCCGCACCGCCTTCTACCAGTCGAGCGGCGCGTGGAACCTGCGCGACCAGCTGCAGGATTCGCTGGCCTTCCTGCTGCACTCACCGGAGATCGCCCGCAAGCAGATCCTCAATACCGGCCGACGCCAGTTCCCGGAAGGCGACTTCCAGCACTGGTGGCTGGCTGACAGCGGCGCCGGTGTGCGCACGAACATCTCCGACGATCCGGTCTGGCTCGCCTATGCGGTCGATCAATATTGCACGGCGACTGGTGATGCTGCGATCATGGACGAGATGCTGCCCTTCGTCGAAGGCGCGCAGCTCAGCCCTGGTCAGTACGACGCATTCCTGCAGCCGCGTATCTCGGACACGACCGCATCGCTCTACGAGCATGCCGCCCTCGGCCTCGATCTCGCGATCAAGCGTACCGGGGTCAACGGCCTGCCGCTGATGATGAGCGGTGACTGGTGTGACAAGATGGATCGGGTCGGTATGGCCGGCCGCGGCGAGAGCGTCTGGCTCGGCTGGTTCCTGGCCGGCGCACTGCGCCGCTTCATCGCCTATGCCGAGGCGCGCGGAGATACTAAACGTGTCAGCCACTGGACGACGCATCTTGGCAAGCTCAAGGAAGCGATCGAAACGGCCGGCTGGGACGGCGAATATTATCGCCGTGGCTACTATGATAACGGTGCGCCACTCGGCTCCAGCCAGTCCGAAGAGGACAAGATCGACTCGATCGCCCAATCCTGGAGCGTACTTTCGGGCGAGGGCAATCCGGAACGCAGCGACATGGCGATGACGGCGGTCCTTGGCAAGCTCGTCGATGAAGAGGGCAAGTTCATCCGTCTCTTGACGCCGCCCTTCGTCAAGTCGGTCAACGATCCTGGTGTGATCAAGGCCTATCCGCCTGGCGTTCGCGAAAACGGCGGCCAGTATACCCATGCTGCCACTTGGGCAGTGCTGGCTCTCGCCCGCATGGGTCGGGCCGAAGACGCTTGGCGCGCCTTCGAAATGCTGAATCCGATCAACCATTCGCTCGATAAATCGTCTGCGGACGTCTATCGCATCGAGCCCTATGTGATCGCCGGCGACGTCTATGGCGAGGGTGCGCTCAAGGGCCGCGGCGGCTGGAGCTGGTACACCGGTTCGGCCGGCTGGCTCTACCGTGTGGCAGTCGAGGGCATCCTCGGCATCCGCTCGGAGAACGGCCGCCTGCATGTCAAGCCGGCCCTGCCGGCCGGATGGAACGGGTTCTCCGCTGAGCTCGATCTGCCGAGCGGGAAATATCAGGTTTCCGTTTCGAAGGTGGATGCGGACCGCTGCTCTGTGACGATCAACGGCACGGCGCTCGATGATTTGAGCGAGGGATATTTGTTGGCGGCCAAATGAGAACTCACTGCCGGGGCAGATTGACTGGTGTCACTGCCCCGGCGATTGCCCCGATCTGCGCGTCGTTCAATCCGTTGGCAGAGTGAAGACCGCGCAGGGGTCGGCGATGCCTCGCAACCGGTGTTCACCCAGGGGAACCAGTTGCGTCGAAACCTCCGCAGCGAGCGTACCTGATATCAGCACACGATGACCAAGGGACTTGCAGAGCCCTTCCAGCCGGCTGACCAGATTGACCGCGGGGCCGATGGCGGTGAAGTCCAGCCGGTCGGCCGCACCGATATTGCCCCAGAGCATTTCGCCGAAATGCAGCGCCACGCCGAAGGGTAGCGGCGGCAGGCCTTGTGCCTGCCGCGCGATGTCGAGATGGGCCATGCCGGCACGGGCGGCCGCGACGGCGCGTAGCGACGCTTCGCAAGCTTCACCAGGCGTTCCGGTAACGGGAAAGATCGCCAGAACACCGTCACCAATGAACTTCAGCACCTCACCCCCAAAAGCGTGTACCGCGCCTGCAACACGATCGAACCAGGCATCGAGGGTGGTGATCATGAGAGAGGGCTCGGTTTCTTCGGAGAGGGCCGTGAAATCGCGCAGGTCAGCACAGAGCAAAGCGGCGCGAATGGTTTCACCGCTGCTGCGGCCGAGTGCTCCGGCCTGCACCTGCGCGGCACTGCGTTTACCGAGGTAGGCCTCTAGAAGGGTTGTTAGCGCGGTTCGTGCGGTCAGAGCCGCCAAGGGTGCTAATGCAAAGCGCGCTGCCTGGTGCAGCCGGTCCGCCTCGTTCGGATCGAACGAGCGGGATCCAGCCCAGCCCAATATCGGACTGTCGGAGCCTCTGCCGATCTTTCCTTCATATACTGGCCCAAGCCCGGCAAGCCAGTCGCCCGCAGCCTTGTTGAGCGAGCTGCCGGCAAAGTCGAGCGCCTCGATGACGGTGCCGCTCTCGGCCCGCCACAACCAGGTGCGACGCGCAATGATCGGATGTGGAACGGCAAGGGTGAGGGCTCCGCCGGCGAGCGGCAGGCCATCGGCAAGCAACTGGCGGCCAAGCTCGGCTATGAAGTGTTCGGGACCGGACGAGGCGCCGGCCTCATCGATCAGCCAGGCGAGGTGGGCGGGCAAATCCATGCCTCGATCATGCCATAGCGGTCACCTGATGTCAGCCAGACGTAGCCTTCCTCGTGAATTCGGCTTCTCTTTCAAATGAGAATCTTGGTCATTTCCTGCCATAGAAGGGATCGGGTCCCGGGTCGCGTCCGGCCGCCACGGTGCTCAGCCGACCAAGGTAGTGAGCCCAGCCCTCGGCATGGCCGGCGCATTGCTCGGCATTGGGCAAGCCGGTATGCGTCAGACGCAGGAGCGTTCCATCAGGCTGTTCGATCAGATCAATCTCGACTAGGCTGGAGCCCGGCGGCACCACTTCGCTCCCATCCCAGCCGAAACTATAGGCCAGGCGGTGGACCGGCACCACTTCGCGGAAAGAGCCGCGAGCGAAACGTGCGCCGGTAACGTTGACGAGATAGAGCCCTCCGGGCTGCGGCTCGATCTCTGCTTCCGTGCCCATCCAGCGGAGGATCTTTTCCGGATCCGTCAGCAGGGCGAACACGGCCGCGGGCGGCGCTGAAAGATGCGTTTCGCGGCGAACGACGAGGGCCTCTTGCATCGCTTTCTCCCAAGTTTGGTCCGCGCCGACCGAGCGCGCGGCGCGGTATACTGAACTAGAGGGAAGATCACCCGCAGCAAGGGTGTCATGTGTTACGAGCGCTTGAATTGCGAAGGGCGCTCATCCTGCGAATTCACGTGGAGGAGGCGACAGAGCTCATATATGCCTACCGCCTTCCGCCGCCGCGCTACTACGGATTTGCCTTCAGGAAGGCGATAAGGTCGTCGATTTCGAAGCTCCAGAGTCCCCAGAAGCGCATCTTTGTGCCGGGGATTTTTCTGCTCGGGCTTGTCAGAAATTCCGCAAGTTCATGCTCGTTCCACACAAGCCCGTCTTCGCCGGCTTTCTTCAGGGCGGGAGAGTAGGCATAATCGTCTATGATAGCTGCCCGCCGTCCCACAACACCCTTCAGGGAGGGGCCGAATGTACTCCTGGTGTCATCGATAATGTGACATGAAGAACAGGCCCGGTAAATTCTCGCGCCACGATCCGCATCAGCCGCGAAACCGTTGCCCGCAACCGAAGCTGCCGTAATTGCCCATGCGATTGTTCTCAACATCGCGCTAACCTTGCGCGTCCATCTTCGTGAGTTTGAAGAAAAACCGCCTTTCGTCGCCGCGCAGGCACATCATCCCAGCCAGCGTATTTTCATCCACCCGTCTGAAGTGGTCGACGATCGGCTGCTCGTTGTAGACCATTGCAGCGCTTGCGATGTGCTCGAATGTCCGAACCTCCAGTGCGGCTGTCGTGCCTCGCGCGCGGAATACCTTATGAAAATACGAAAACGTGGTTTGGGCGAGGGCGGTCCGTCCGAATGGCGCCAGCTTGATCGCAAGCCCGATAGGGACGAAGCGCGGATCGATGGCCACGAGCCGTCCCGGATGCCACTGGAAGAGTAGGGCGTCGGCCCGCATGTCAGGATGAAAGCGTTTGCCGAACCATCGCAGGTTTTCGAGGACGCCATCGAGCGGATGCCCCGATGGAACGCCGCCGCCTCGCCACAATCCGACCATCTCAACGGGCTTGACGGGCTCCAGCGACTGGAACCAGGCCGTCATATCTTTTTGCAGGTCCGCTTGCACGGGTTCACCTTCTCCCACGATCACATCAGGAATGAAGTAGCGATTGCCGGCGAAGATTCCGAGACCCAATTGGATATCTCTGTGCGGAACCTTCAAAGTCGATGCTGGATATCTGCTCTTAACCGCCGTGGCTCGCCACTAACGCCGACACTGCGAGCATGCGGTTAAACACCAGAGTTCACGGCAGCGCATCGTAACCGCCTCGCCGGAAGGACGGTCGTTCCTTGAGGCGATCGAAATAGGCTGTGACCGCCGACAGCGCGGGTCGTTCGATCGGTGTGCGAAGCCAGCGATTGACCGACAGGCCGATCAAAATATCGGCCAGCGTGAAGTGATCTCCCGTCACGAAAGGTCCGCCCGTCGAGAGGGTATTTTCCAGGACTTCCATCGTACCGTTCCAATCCCTGGCGCTAGCGGCAATGATTGAGGGGGCCGCATAGGCGGCGTCTTTGCGCACAAGACCCTGGAACGCGCCGCGCCAGGCACTGTTCAGCTCTGTTGCCTGCCAATCCATCCATCGCTCGGCCAGTGCCCGCCTCCAGGGGGACGACGGTAGGAGATCGTCGCGGCTGTGTCTGGACGCGAGATAACGGCAGATCGTGTTGGATTCCCACAAGATGCCGTCATCGCTTTCGATGACCGGCACGAGACCATTCGGATTGAGTGCGAGGAATTCCGGTGTCCTGGTCGAGGCAAACCCCGTTCCCCAATCCTCCTGCACGTAATCGATGCCGATCTCTTCGCAGGTCCAGAGCACCTTGCGAACGTTGATGGATGATTGCCTGCCAAGAACTCGAAGGACGCTCATGATCTACTCCAAACCAGTCGGCCTTGGGTATCGATTAAGACGTCACTTTGCACCACCAAACATGTCCCGGCGACAACAAAGCCCTTTGTTGTGCTTGCTCGCCGATCTAGCGCAGTAATTTAAGGGAACCGGTCAGCGACCTCACCCATTTCGCTGGCCCTGCAAGGCCTAATCCATCGATCTCTTCTTCGCTCAAGTCCCTGTCCGGGAAACTGCGCTGATAATCAGCATAATCATGCAGTGACCGCGCAAAAGCGGGAAACGGTACGATGGCATGTTCCTCCGGCTGGTTCAGCGCCTTCAACATGATCTGGTGGATCGTCTGTCCGTCGGCCTGCAGAATCGGCACTGGTCGGTTGGAGATGATATCGGTGGTCCTTCCGGTGTGGTCGCTAAGCCTTTCGGCGCCGAGAAGGGGCATCTTGGCGCCCATGCCTATGCCGATGGCGCTGACGGTATTTGCAATAAGAGCTGGCGGGAGTTTGGGATCGACGACAATGGCAATGCGGATATCTGAGAGCATGGAAAAGACCTGAGATTGCGATGGCCACAGCCTAAGCGATCCCGGCAGAAGGATCCTATCTACTATTGCCGTTCGGCGTGGATATTTGGTAGGTTTCACCCGGTTGATGTGATTTTTGGGTAGATATTACCGATGACGACATTTGAG
This sequence comes from Rhizobium sp. 1399, assembly GCF_031455475.1. Lineage (NCBI taxonomy): Bacteria > Pseudomonadati > Pseudomonadota > Alphaproteobacteria > Hyphomicrobiales > Rhizobiaceae > Rhizobium > Rhizobium sp. 1399. The sequence continues at coordinate 35,493 of NZ_JAVDSU010000021.1, forward strand.
CCAGTTGAGCTGAAAATTCTTTCAAGCCTACAGGCTGAGGGGCGGCTGACAAATCAGGAACTGTCCGAGCGCGTCGGCATGTCGACGTCTCCTTGTTGGCGAAAGGTACGTCAGCTCGAAGAGACGGGTGTGATCCGGGGTTACCGGGCCGATCTCAATCGGCGCAAACTCGGGCTTGGGGTCCTTGCCTTCATCCGAGTGAAGATCGATGGCCATAACGAGGCGGAGGCGGACGCCTTTGCCGCCGAAGTTGCACGGCTGCGGGAGGTTGTTGCCTGCTACAGCATTGCCGGAGACTCAGATTTTCTGTTGCAGGTCGTCTCTCCCGATCTCGATTCCTATGCCGATTTCGCGATGTCCGTCGTGCGCCGTCTGCCGCGTATCAAGGAAATGCAGACCACCTTCGTTCTCAAGGAAATCAAGCCGTTCGAAGGTTTTCCGGTAGGTCTTTAAGAGGTTTACCTGAACCGATAATCGGTGAAATAGCCGCCCAGCAGATGCTGGACGGCTGATCGTGCTGAAAAGTAGGCCGTCATGGCTTCAACATAGGCTGGATCAAATAGTCACGCCTTAACGAATTCAGTCTGGCGGACGGCGCTTGCGCCAGGCTTTTCGCGACGCACAATAAGTATGACAATTCAGTTTTCCCGACAAAGCCGCGGTTGGCAAGCAATCTGTCGGCATCTGCGTCGACGCGATCAAGTTCAGATGCTGGAGCCGAAATTTTAGTTTCCACCCGATTGACCGGATCGGAAATCTCGCGTTAGCTTGATTAAATCAATTTGATTGAATCTAAAAAATAACAAGCAAGGGAACGTAAAATGGGACTGGATAAGAGCGTAATCCGCAATGTTTCCGCGCGTGCCGGCTGGGCGGCGGCGACCGCCTTGACGGTGGTGATGGCGTTTGGTGCATCGGCTGTTTCGGCCGCCGAAGCCGTACTGACGATGCATATCGAAGAGCAGACGAGTTGGGTGCAGAACTTCAATCCGTTCGATCTTGCCGGCCGCCGGCAGAGCACCATGGATTTCATCTATGAGCCGCTCGTCATCTTCAACGCACAGGACGGTGGCAAGCCGGTCTGGCGCCTTGCCACGAACTACAAGTTTTCCGACGACATGAAGTCGATCACCTATGAACTGCGCCCGGGCGTGAAATGGTCGGACGGCCAGCCGCTGACATCGGCGGACGTCAAATATACGATCGATCTGATGCTGAAGAATGCCGCGCTCGATACCGTTGGTGTCGGCGAAACCGTGGCATCCGTCGAGGCGCCTTCGCCGACTGAGGTGACGATCAAGCTCAAGGCCGTCAATTCCGACTTCCCGGAATCGCTGGCCGACCTCGCCGTCGTTCCCGAGCATGTCTGGAAGGATGTTTCCGATCCCGTGGCATTCAAAAACGAGAAGCCGGTTGGCTCCGGTCCGATGACGGAAGTGCGCCGCTTCACACCGCAGGTTTATGAGCAGTGCCGCAACCCGAACTATTGGGATGCAGCCTCTTTGCATGTCGATTGCCTGCGCCTGCCGCAGATTTCCGGCAACGACCAGATGCTCGCGATCCTGCCCGAGGGCAATATGGACTGGATCGGCTCCTTCATTCCCGAGATCGACAAGACATTCGTGGCGCTCGACGCCGAACATAACGGCTATTGGCAGCCTCCGGCCGAGACCGTTGCCTTCCAGATGAACTTCAAGACCAAGGATGAGGGCAATCTGGAAGCCTATAAGGACCTCAACTTCCGCCACGCCTTCAGCCTTGCCATGGACCGCAAGTCGATGGTCGATATTGCGGGCTTCGGTTATCCGGTTGTCAACGAGCACGCCTCCGGTCTGCCGCCGCGTTTTGAAGGCTGGAGCAACAAGGCGGCTGAAGGCGACAAGGATGCCTTCATGGGCCTGGATACCGACAAGGCCAACAAGATCCTCGACGATGCCGGTTACAAGAAGGGTGCGGACGGTTTCCGCACGAGCCCCAGCGGCAAGCCGATCACTTTTCCGATCATCGTCCCAAACGGCTGGACGGACTGGATCGACGCCGTGCAGATCGCCGTTGAAGGCCTGCGCGCGGCCGGCATCGATGCCTCGGTTGCCACTCCCGAATACGAACAATGGCGCAAGCAGATTCTCGATGGCAGCTTCGAGGTCGTCATGAACTCGCGCGCCGATGGCGCCACACCTTTCCGCGGCTATTACCAGAACCTCTCGACCGCCTATGGCGGGCGCATCACTGGTGCTCCCTCGCGCTACTCGAACCCGAAACTCGATGCGCTTTTCGATCAGTATCTGAAGGCGACGTCGGAAGATGATCACAAGAAGATCTTCAACGATATCCAGCTGCTGGTTGCCGATGACTTCCCAGTCGTGCCTGTCTTCAACGGTCCGACCTGGTATCAGTTTTCGAGCAAGCGTTTCACCGGCTGGGTGACCGACAAGGATCCGGTCATGAACCCGGAAGATCATGACAACAACCGGATGCGCCTTATGCATCTCCTGCGCCTGAAGCCGGTCCAATAAGACCGGCGAGGGAAGGGATATGCGTGTTTCCGGACGGCGCCTCGGCGTCTATGCGGTCGCCCTGGCGTTCGCCATCGTGATGAATTTCATTCTTCCCCGGCTCATGCCGGGGACACCCGTCGATGCGATGGTCGCTCAGCTCGGCCCGCGGGCCACACCCGCAGCCGTCGAGGCGATCAAGGTTCGCTTCGGTGCCGTCGATCAGCCGATGCTTCTGCAATTCGTCGATTATCTGAAGGGGCTTGCGAGTTTCGATCTCGGCGTCTCGGTCAAATACTATCCCCAGACCGTCGTTCAGGTTCTTGCCCGCTCGACGATCTGGACCATTTTCCTCGTCGTGACCGCCATCATCTTTTCGCTCTGCATCGGCGTCGTGCTTGGCGCGGTCTCGGCATGGCGCCGCGGTGGCCGCTTCGACACGATCGTCTCGCCGCTATCGGTCATCATGATCTCGGTGCCGCCTGTCATCATCGCGCTGACGACGCTTTTCGTCTTCGGCGTCTCGCTGCGCTGGTTTCCGGTCGGTTACGCCTATGACCCGAATCTCGATCCTGCGTTCAACTTCACCTTTGCCGGCAGCGTCTTCATGCATGCCATCCTGCCGGTACTGACGCTGTCGCCTTTCCTGATCGGTGAATTCCAGACGACCATGCGTTCGTCGATGATCTCGATCCTCGGCGAGGACTATGTAACGATGGCCCGCGCCAAGGGTCTCAGTCATCTTAACGTGATGTTCGGCTATGGCGCGCGCAACGCCATGCTTCCTGTCCTGACAAACCTCGCCCTCATGCTTGGCGCTGTTTTCGGCGGTTCGATCGTGACCGAGATCGTCTTCAATTATCCGGGGCTCGGCCTGACGCTCTATACGGCGAGCATTGCCCGCGATTATCCGGTCATCCAGGGGCAGCTGCTTCTGATGACGCTCGCAACGCTCGGGGCCAACTTCCTCGTCGACATCATTTACGGGTTTATCGACCCCCGACTGCGGGATGCTGTGTAATGGGCTTCACGCTGAGATCCATCCTTCGCCAGAAGAAGGCCGTCGCCGGCCTCATCATTGTAGTCGCTCTCTGGCTCATGGCGCTATCTGCACCGATCATTGCGCCCGGCGAACCCGGCGCCCGTGTCGGCCGCTCTCACCAGCCTCCGTCCATCGAGCATGTGCTCGGCACGACGAAGATGGGCCGCGACGTCTATCGCCAGTTCGTCTGGGGTGCGCGCAGTTCGCTCACCGTCGGTTTTGCAACGGGCATCGCAATCACCGTAATCGGCACCGCCATCGGCCTCGTCGCGGGCTATTTCGGCGGCAAGACGGATGCCGCCCTCGATCTCGCAACGAACGCGGTGCTCGTTGTTCCGAATATGCCGCTCTTGATCCTGCTTGCTTCTTTTGCCGGCACGGTCGGGCCGATGACAATCATGACGATCATCGCCCTGACCTCGTGGCCATGGGGTGCCCGTATGACACGGTCGCAGACGATGGCGCTGCGCAATCGCGATTTCGTCACAGCGTCGAAAATGATCGGCGAGCCCGCCTGGCGGATCATCTTCGTGGAGATCCTGCCGAACCTCGCACCGCTGATCGGTATCAACCTCGTCGGCAGCATCATCTATGCGATCGTCGCGCAGACGACGCTCGAATATCTCGGCTTCGGCGATCCGCTGAAAGTGTCCTGGGGCACCATGCTCTATAATGCCCAGAACGCTTCGGCGATCATGGTCGGCGCCTGGTGGGATGTCGGTGTCCCGGCGGTCGGCATTGCCGTGACGGGCCTTGGCCTCGCACTCCTCAATTTCACCTTCGACGAGATCGCCAATCCGCAGCTTCGCTCTGGGCCGGCGCTGTCGCGCTGGTTCCGCCTGACCCGTGCCCGCAACCGTCAACTGGGGGCCGGCCGATGAGCGACAATCTGCTGGAAATCGAAAAGCTCAACGTCGACTACCTGCTCGACAAGGGCGAGTTCCGCGCCGTCAAGGACGTGTCGTTCAGTATCGGTCGAGGCGAGATCTTCGGGCTGGCGGGTGAATCCGGCTGCGGTAAGAGCACCATCGCCTATGCCATCACGCGGCTTTCCAAGGCCCCGGCCTGGATCAGCGGCGGCAGCATCCGGATGGACGGGCGCGATCTTCTCAAAATGCCGGAGCGGGAGCTGCAGAGAATCCGCTGGAAGCGCATCGGCATGGTCTTTCAGAGCGCCATGAACTCGCTCAATCCTTTGATGCGCGTTGAGGCACAGTTCCACGATGTGCTCTACCGGCACACCGGCTGCTCGCGCCAGGAGTCACGGGCGCGCGGCGAGGAGATGTTCCGGCTCGTCGGCATACCGCCGCAGCGCATCAGCGATTATCCGCACCAGTTTTCCGGCGGCATGCGCCAGCGCATCGTCATCGCCATCTGCCTGGCGCTGAGGCCGGAGCTCATCATCATGGACGAGCCGACGACGGCACTCGATGTCGTCGTGCAGCGCGAGATCCTCGAACAGGTCGTCGATCTGCAGCGGACTTACGGTTTCTCGGTACTGTTCATCACCCACGACCTGCATCTGATGGCGCAGCTTTGCCAGCGTATCGGCATCATGCTGAAGGGCGAACTGGTCGAAGTCGGCGATGTCAGGCAGGTCAGCCAGGCGCCGCTACACGACTATACGCGCAAGCTCTGGAACGCCATTCCCCAGCTTCCGAGCAAGCCCCATCTTTCAGGAGCATTGGCATGAAGTCCGAGGCACACCTGTCCCCGGCCGGAGCCGTCATACGGCTTGAGGAGATCAGGTGCCAGTTCGGCCCGGTGCATGCGCTGAAGGGCGTCTCCTTCTCGCTCTTTCCCGGCCGCGCGCTGGCACTTGTTGGCGAATCCGGCTGCGGCAAGACGACCTGCGCCCGCATCATCGCGCGTCTCGATCGGCCGACCGGCGGCAAGCTGTTCTTTCACGGGCAGGATCTGACCGCTCAGGGAACGGCAAAAGATGAGCGTCTTTATCGCAGGGACGTGCAGATGGTCTTTCAGGATCCGTTCTCCTCGCTCAACCCCGCCTTCACCGTCAGCCATCATCTTTCCCGGCCGCTGCAGCTTCACAGCCAGAACACGTGGCGGACCGCCCTTGAGAATGGCATTACGGGATTGCTGGAAAGCGTCGGCCTAGACCCGGCCGTGTCGAAACAGAAGTTTCCGCATGAGCTGTCGGGCGGCCAGCGGCAGCGCGTCAACATTGCCCGGGCGCTTGCGGTGTCGCCGAGCGTGCTTGTCGCCGACGAGCCGACCTCGATGCTCGATGTTTCCATCCGCAAGGATATTCTCGATCTGCTCGCCCGGGTGAAGCAGGAGAACGAGCTGGCGATGCTCTATATCACCCATGATATCGCGACGGCGGCCCACGTGGCCGAGGAAATTGTTGTGATGTTTGCCGGTCAAATGGTCGAATGGGGCGACACCGAAACGGTGCTCTCCAGTCCGCGTCATCCCTATACCCAGCTGCTGCTCTCCGCAGTGCCTGACGGCGGACGGCCCTTCGTAACCGGCGGCAGCGCGCGCTTCCTTGAACAGGCAGAGCGCGTCCGGTCACTCAGCCGCCCGGAATCCACCGTGATCGAGCAAATCGGTCCCAATCATTTCATGCGCGCGCTCGGCGCGCAGAGCTAACAGGACGTCTTTTCATGGATTATCTCGTCAACCTGTCGACCCTTCCGCAGGACACAAAGTCACCCGACGCCATGGCAAAGGCAGGTGTCACCATCCGCCGGGCACTGCCGCCCGAACTGAAGCTGATTGTCCGCTGGATCGACGAGCATTTCGGCGAAGCCTGGGCAAGCGAGGCAACGGTTGCGATGACGCGCCAACCGCCGACCTGTTTCATCGCCACGCGCGAAGGCAAGCTCGTCGGCTTTTCCTGCCACGAGGCGACCGCACCCGACTTCTTCGGACCGACCGGTGTCGACGAGAGCCTGCGCGGGCTTGGCATCGGCAGGGCGCTGCTCTTTGCGAGCCTCAATGACCTGAAAACCATGGGCTATGGCTACGCGATCATCGGGGATGTCGGCCCGTCCACCTTCTACGAAAAAGCCGTCGGCGCAACTGCGATCCCCGATTCCGCTCCCGGCATCTATGCCGGCATGCTGAAGTCCTGATTTCGACAATACGAATAGAAAGAAACGATCATGTCCACACCGCGACCTCAGGCCCTGCGGCTCGAAACAGTCTGGAATCCGCCGGCCGAGGGCAAGGATTTTTCCTATGTCCTGCAGCTCAAGAACCTCAACGCCGAGCCGCTATCCGGCTTCTCACTCTGCGTCAGCGGCCCCGGGCGGGTCGATCCCGCCGGTCGCGTCGAGGGTGCGACGGTTTCAAAAAGGCTGTCAAATTTCACCGAATTTCATCCTCCGGAAGGCTTCGTTCTCGATAGGGGCGAGACCTGGACGATTTCCGTCCATGCATTGAGCTGGCAGTTCCGTCATTGGACGGATGGTGCAACGAGCGCCTATCTGGCCTTTGCCGACGGCAGCACAGTTTCGCTTGGGCTCGAGCCGACGCGGTCTTCCAACAGCAATGCACCATTGAAGCGTGGCGCGGAGATCTTTCCGGTACCTGCCACTGTGCCCGTTCAGGTTTCAATCATTCCCTGGCCGAACCACGTCGCCGTCGGCTCGCGCCAGCCCTTGCCGGCCGGGTTTTCGCTGCAGGCCGACGATCCGGACGCAAAAGCGGCTGCCGACAGCTTCAAGGCGCTGGTCGACCATCTCTTCGCTGTCGAAGGCATCATCCGCACTGCCGCGGAAGGCGCTTCAAGCGTCAGCTTGAAGAAGACTGCCGGTTTCGGCCCCGAAGCCTATCGGCTGAGCTTCGAAGGCGAGGCGATCACCATCGAGGCGAGCAGTCGCGCCGGCTTTCTCTACGGCCTTGTGACGCTCGGGCAGATCTGGCGCGGTGCGCGCCTGCATCCGAGAACCTTCCAGTTCCCCGCCTCGGGCGAGATTGTGGATGAGCCGTCGATGGGCTGGCGCGGGCTGCATCTCGATGTTGCCCGCCAGTTCTATAGCGAGGCAGAAATCAAGAAGTTGATGGCGGTGCTAGCTTGGAACAAGCTCAACCGTTTCCATTGGCACCTCTCCGATGACGAAGCCTGGCGCGTCGAGATCGATGCCTATCCGGCACTGACCGAAATCGGTGCGTGGCGCGGTCACGGTCTTGCCCTGCCGCCGCTGCTCGGCTCCAGCCCGGCCCGCACCGGCGGCTACTATACCAAGGCTGCCATTCGCGAGATTGTCGCCTACGCACAAGGGTTCGGCATCGAAATCGTGCCGGAGATCGACATACCCGGCCATTGCTACGCCATGCTGCAGGCCATACCGGAACTGCGCGATCCGCAAGAGGCCGGCAGCTACTATTCGGTTCAGGGCTTTCCGGACAATTGCATCAATCCCGCCCGCGAAAAGACCTATGAGGTCATCGAAACGATCTTTTCGGAACTCATAGAGCTTTTCCCCTTCAAGACCATCCACATCGGCGCCGACGAAGTACCGCTCGGCGCATGGTCGGGCTCGCCGGAGGCGCTCTTGGAGCTGCGTTCCCTCGCCGGTGATGAGGTTGCCGATGTGCATGCCAAGCGCCTGAACGTCATCACCAATACGCATGGCGCTGATGATATCCATGGTTCGGGTGCGGCCTTCCTGCAGGCAGAGTTCCTGAAGCGCATTCAGAACTTCCTCGCCTCCAAGGGCTGCATTACCGGCGGCTGGGAAGAAGCGGCGCATGGCGACGTCATCGACAAATCGAAGAGCTATCTTTGCAGCTGGCGCAATGTCGAAGTCGCGGCCGAACTTGCCAATCGTGGCTATGAGATCGTCGTCTGCCCGGGGCAGGTCTATTATCTCGACATGGCGCTGCGGCCCGACTGGGATGAGCCGGGCGCCAGTTGGGCCGGCACGTCGGATGCTGAGAAGATCTACACGTTCGACCCGGTCGGCGGCTGGACGGAAACCCAGAAGCAGAAACTTCGCGGCATTCAGGCCTGCATCTGGTCCGAACCGATGACCGATCGCGCCGTCTTCGATCGGCTGGTCTTTCCGCGCCTGTCCGCGCTTGCCGAAACGGGCTGGACGAAACCGTCGTCCAAGTCGTGGGAGCGTTTCAGGGCGCTCGCTGGGCTGATGCCGCTGCTCTACGGGCTGCAGCAGTCGTAAGCTCGGGTTAGGATTGAGGATCATTTTTGCCATCACCGGAGACGGTGATGGCAATGGATACGGACATTGCTCTCAAGCTGCGAGCTTGAGCGTCGCAGACCCACCGAAGCAAGCCTGCGCCGGCAGTCAGTCCTGTTGATCCTGCGGTGGAGCGGCGAAACCGGGTTCGGCAATGCGAATGGGGCGGGTTCCAACAGGAGCGCCGGTTGCGCGATCGATGGTGACGGGATCGATCTCGGTTCCGGTTTCAGCATCGAAGAAGCGGGTGACTTCGCCGCCGCCGCGGTGCTTGCGGCCCCATGCGCCGATCGCAAACAGAACTGGTAAAAAGTCGCGGCCGGCCTCTGTCAGCACATATTCGTCGCGCGGCGGGCGCTCGGAATAGCGACGTTTTTCCAGCAGCCCTTCCTCCGTCAGCGATGACAGCCGCCCCGTCAGCATCGTCGGGGCAATGCCGAGGCTTTTTCGAAAATCATCAAAGCGGGTCAACCCGGCATGGGCGTCGCGCATGATCAGCATGCTCCACGCATCGCCCACGAGCGCCAGGCTGCGGGCGATAAGGCAGGGCTGATCCGAGAGTTTTTTCATGTCGATATCTTTTTAGTAGTGACTTGCTATCAATTTAATAGTAACAGAATGCGTATCGATGTTCCATGACAAAACAAAGGCAGAGATGAGCAAGAGAGAACGCGGCATTGCCCTGGTCACCGGGGCGTCCTCCGGCATCGGGCTGGTGACGGCGAAAGCGCTGCGGCGCGACGGTTACCGTGTGTTCGGCACCAGCCGAAGGTCGATGCCCGATACCGCCGACGGGATCACGATGCTGATCTGCGATGTCATCGACGATCAATCCGTGCAGGGCGTCGTTGACGAGGTTCTGAGCCGGGCAGGGCGGATCGATCTTCTCGTCAACAATGCCGGGATCGGCCTGCTTGGTGGCGCCGAGGAATCGACGACGGCACAGGCGAAATCCGTATTCGACGTCAACGTCTTCGGCACCATACGGATGACGAATGCGGTACTGCCGGTGATGCGGCGGCAACGCAGCGGCCGGATCGTCAACCTAAGCTCGATCCTCGGGCTGATCCCGGCTCCCTTTAACGCGCTCTACGCGGCGACCAAGCACGCGGTCGAAGGCTACTCGGAATCCCTCGACCACGAGGTGCGCACGCAAGGCATCCGTGTGGTGCTCGTCGAACCGGGCGTCACCCGTACCTCCTTCGAGGAGAACATCACGCGGCCGGACCGGCCGCTTGCCATCTATGATGCGGTACGCGCCGACGCCGAAAAGCTGATGCGCGAAATCATCTCGAAGGGCGATGCACCCGAGGTGGTGGCCGCAACTGTCGTCCGAGCCGCCAATGCGCCATCGCCAAAGAGACGCTACACGGCCGGAAAGGCCGCGGGACAGGTGCGCTTTATCCGCCGCTTTCTGCCCGAGTCCTTCGTCGACAGGAACCTCCGGAAATTCAACAAGCTTCCCGACTGAGCCTGCCTTGTCGCTGTGCCGGCTCACCACAGAAACGAAAGTTCGTCCAATGAAAGCATTGCTGATCGATCGCTACAAGAAAGGCGGCGCCCTCAGGCTCGGCCACAGCCCCGAACCGCAACTGGGTGAAAACGACGTGATGGTCGAGATCCATGCTGCCAGCGTGAACCTGCTGGATGCCAAGATCCGGGACGGGGAATTCAAGCTCATCCTGCCCTATCGGCTTCCGCTGGTGCTCGGCAATGATGTCGCGGGCGTCGTGGTCCGGGTCGGGGCGAATGTCCGGCAGTTCAAGCCGGGCGACGAGGTCTATGCGCGGCCTGGCCAGGATCGCATCGGGACGTTTGCCGAGTATATCGCCATCGATGCGGCCGATGTCGCGCTGAAGCCTGCCAATCTCAACATGGAAGAGGCCGCGTCGATTCCGCTGGTGGCGCTGACCGCATGGCAGGTTCTGGTCGAGCGTGCCAAACTGCAGAAGGGACAGAGAATACTGATCCATGCGGGCTCCGGCGGCGTCGGCACGGTTGCCATCCAGCTTGCCAAACATCTCGGCGCCCATGTTGCGACGACCACTAGCACGGCAAACATCGATCTGGTGAAAAGCCTCGGCGCTGACGTGGTGGTCGATTACAAGAAGGACGACTTCGAAAAGGTGCTGACGGGCTATGACGTCGTGCTGAACAGCCTCGGCAAGAATACGCTGGAAAAATCGCTCGCCGTTCTGAAGCCGGGCGGCAGGCTGATCTCGATATCAGGTCCGCCCGATCCCGATTTCGCCAAGGAGAACGGCTCGGGCTGGCTGCTGCGGCAAGTCATGCGCCTTTTGAGCTTCGGCATCAGGCGGAAAGCAAAACACCGGGGGATCGGCTATTCTTTCCTCTTCATGACCGCAAACGGCGCTCAGCTCGGCAAGATCACCTCGCTGATCGAGGCAGGCGCCATCCGCCCCGTCATCGACCGGGCCTTCGAGTTCGAGAAGACCAACGAGGCGCTGGACTATGTGGAAACGGGCCGCGCGAAAGGCAAGGTCGTAATCGCGGTGAAGTGAGGTCTGGAAGGCCGAAGAGCGCTCGGTTTAGCCGAGCGGCTTTTGCAGGCGTCGAGGCGCGGATTGGTTTCGGAAAAAAGAAGTGCGCAGGCATCCGCGTCGATAGCTATGGGTACCCGGCCGAAAACAGCGGAAGTACCAGCGCCGGCGTTATCCGTCAGAGATCAAGGCTGCCGTCTCGCCACAACGAACAAACACTTGTCAAGCGAAGGGACTTCACTGTCGTTGCCGGTAGGCAGAGGGTGTGACGCCTGTGCCCAGCTTAAATGCCCGTGTCATGTGGCTCTGGCTGCTGAAACCGCAGGCCGAAGCGATCTGCACGATTGGGTCCGTGCCGCACAGCATCGATTTGGCGCGCTCGACACGCCGGTGGGCCACCCAGCCATGCGGGGACACACCATAACTTGCTCGGAACATCCGCTGAAAATGAAAGGCGCTGAGCTGCCCGATCGCCGCCAGATCCTGCAAGCGGATTGCCTCATCGAGATGGGCCTCGATGTACTCCAGACTCCGGCGCCGCACATGAGGAGCGAGCCCACCGCTGATCGTGCAGGGACGCATCCCTCCATAACGCGGATCAACGAAGAAATCGTTGATCGTCTGTGTCATCGCTTCTTCAGCCTGCAGATGACTGCCCGCCACCATCGCTTTCGTCATCTGAAGAAGCGTACGCGCCAAGGCGGGTGCATCTGCGAAGGTCACTTCGGGAAGGGCCATAAGCCGAGCATCGCGGTCAAACGTCTCCGCAAACATCCGGCGCATCTGATCATCGGGAACATACAGATGGACGAATTGGGAGAAGTCGGAGATTTCCCATTCGGACGAGTGCTCCTGTGGCATGATGCACAGGACTCCCGGCCGACCGCGCGCGGTGGGGCTGCCATCCAGGCGACGCGTTCCCGCGCCACCCCTCAGATAAAGACTGAACGTATGACCGTTCGGCCGCTGATAGCTCATCCTGTCGTGTGCATTGCTCCAGATGGCAGCTGATCGCCCGAACCCCAAATCGATAGACTGTGACATCCGCGCAGTGGGAGATGCGGACAAAAACCTGAAAACCGAGGGGTGATTATATTTCACCAATTCTTCCCCACACCTGACCATGCCGTGTGAATAATACCGGCGGACGACCCGCATGGCGAGCCGGAAGTCTAGGCAGATCGATTTCATAGCAAGAATCTGCAAGAGGCCTGCTCGCGGTTCGCCTATCGGTCGGGAAAACGAGGATCACTCCATGGCAAATGCCGCTCTCTTCATCGCGACCGTCCTTATATGGGGGACGACATGGATCGCCATTGCGATGCAGGTCGGCCCCGTGTCGGTCTTGGTCTCGGTCTTTTACAGATTTGCGGTCGCAGCAGTGATCCTTGTCACCATCCTGGCTGTCATGCGGCGGCTCAGGCTCCCTGCCTTGCGCGATCAGCCTTTCATTCTTGCGCAAGCGCTCTGCCTGTTCAGCCTCAATTTCATATGCTTCTACAGCGCAGCCGCCTCGATCCCGTCCGGGCTAATCTCCGTGATCTTCTCGCTCGCAACGATCTACAATGCCGTCAATGCGCGCCTCTTCTTCGGCGACCGCATTACAGGCCGCACGCTTCTCGCAGCCGCGCTCGGAGCAATCGGCCTTCTCCTCCTTTTCGGACAGGACGTTGTCGTCGATTTCGATATGGGTACGTTGAAAGGGATCGGGCTCGCGGCGCTTGGCACGCTGTTCTTCTCGCTGGGCAATATGGCATCGCGTCGAAACAGTGCTGCCGGAATCTCACCGCTTATCGCCAATACCTGGGGCATGACCTATGGCGCGATCATCCTCCTCTTCCTCATTGCCGTGACGAAAACGCCGATCGTGGCGCCGCCCAACATCACCTATCTTGCCGCACTGCTCTATCTCGCGGCGATCGGATCGGTGATCGGCTTCACCACCTATCTCATGCTGGTATCGCGCATCGGCTCCTCACGCGCTGCCTATGCCACCGTCCTGTTCCCAATCGTCGCCCTGTCGCTATCGACTGTTTTCGAGGGTTACCACTGGAGCGGTCTAGGCCTCATCGGCCTGGCGCTGACGCTTCTCGGGAACGTGGTCATCTTTGCGCGACCTCTGGCCCGTCCCCCGCACCAAGCCGATGCGAGGCCGTCTGCCTCCTGAGGGCGCCGATAGGGCGGTCATCGATACTTTCGATGACCGCCGCGTAAACATCTTCTTTTCGAACGGAGCTGTGGCGGTGACCTGACCAATGAGCCTCGGCTCAGCCGAGGGGCTTTTGCAGAACATCGAAGCGCGGATTGGTTTCGGAAAATATCGGCAGGGCGGCGGCGCCGAGAATTGCCGTATCCTTGCCGGTCATGCCGATCATGACGCGAGGAATGGTCCGCTTCTGGCTGGGGTCGATCGGAATGTGCAGCGGCTCCAGCCGCTCGGCGAGCCGCTGCATCAGCGATGTCGATATGCTGCCCCCCAGCACGATGGTCTGCGGATCAAAGGCCAGTTCCAGAAAATCGACGGTCTGCCGCAGCGGCTGGACGGCCTGGTCCAGCCAGGCATCCAGACCGTCGCCGCCTTTGGCGATCAGCGCATCGAGTTCATCTGGCAAAAGCTCTTCAGCATTCGCAATGCCCATGAATTCATATGCGACAGTCGGCGATACGTAGCGATCGAGGCACCCGCGCTTGCCGCAGCTGCAGAGCCGGCCATGCGGCTCAACGATGATGTGGCCAATCTCGCCGGCATTCTGCCGGCTGCCTTTGTAGAGGTGCCCATCGAGAAACATGCCGGCGCCGATGCCGCCGCCGCCGGCAAGAAAAAGATAGACGAAGCTGCTGAAGCCGCGGGCAACACCATGCAGGCGCTCGCCGATGGCAGCCGCCGTTGCGTCATTCTCGACAAGCACCGGCACTTTGACGCGCCGTTCCAGCTCATAACCGACTGGGAAGTCCTGCCAACCGGGCAGGTTCTGCGGGCTGAGCGATGTGACCCCTCCTTCCGCATAGCGGCCGGGTAGGGCCATGCCGACACCGAGCAGCCTGTTGCGATCGAAGGAGAAAGCTTGCTGCAGATCCTCGACAATAGAACCGAGGACAGGCATCGCCTGTTCGGGATCGGGATGTTCGACGTGACGCTCGATGCGCGCACAGACGGCGCCCGAGAGATCGGTCAGCACACCGCTGGCACGCTGGCGGCCAAGTTCGAGGCCGACCGAATAGGCACCGTGCGGGTTGATCGAGTAGGGAATGATCGGCTGACCACGCGCAAGCTTCTGCGCTTTTGCTGGCACGAGCAGGTGAGAACGCTGCAATTCCTCGACGATGTTCGAGACTGTCTGCGCCGTCAGCGCGGTCATACGGGCGATCGCGGCGCGCGACAGCGGACCGTTGGTACGGATAGCCTCAATCACGACACGCCTGTTGTGTGACTTGGCCTGCTCGAGATTGGTGCCTGAAATCGCTTTCATGATGTCTTTATGGAGGTTGAGTATCACCATTGCCACAAGACGACCATGTGGGGAAGGGGAGAAGTGTCCAGTCTTTTCAATGTGATCGCGCCGACAATTGATACCGATTGTTTCGCCGGTTCTTAAAGTATCACTTTAACGGCTGTGTCGCGGAGATCGATGCTGTTGACGGCGTCGGACAGGTGTCGAATTCCCCGGCATGATAGGAGATCGGTCATGAAAGTCGCCTGCCAGCAATCGACGGCGCCAGGATGAAGTTCTATGGCAGGTGGAAAGCCTAACCAATTGGGACGAATCATGAATTTGCGCATCAGCCGCACCGCAGGAAACACGGTACTCCTTGGCGTGCTGCTGATGCTTCTCGGCGATTTCCTGTTTTCGCTCAATGATGCCATGGGCAAATGGCTGGTGGCGAGCTTTGCGGTCGGTCAGGTCCTGGTGATCCGTTCGCTCGGCTCCTTTCTGATCCTTGCACCGATGATTGCCGGGCAAGGACCTCGCTCGCTATTTCAGGTCGAGCGTGTGCCCTTGCAGATCCTGCGGGTGATCCTGACGACGGGGGATGTCGCATTTTTCTATGCCGCGGTCGCCTACCTTCCGCTCGCCGACGTCATGACCTTCTACATGGCCGGCCCCATCTATGTAGCCGCCCTTTCGCACTTCTTCCTCGGTGAAACGATCGGCTGGCGCCGCTGGCTCGCCGTCATCATAGGCTTCATCGGCGTCGTGATAGCGCTGAGACCTTCGACGGCCATGTTATCCTGGCCGTCGATCTTCGGCCTGATCGGCAGCCTTTCCTTCGCGCTGACGCTGATCCTCGGCCGTCGGCTGCGCCAAACTGGTGACGCCACGCTTGTGACATGGCAGACGGTCGGCGCCCTCGTCACGGGTCTAGTTCTAAGCGTGGGTGACTGGCGGGCCATGTCCATCCTCGACTTCGTAGCGATGCTGGCGCTAGGCATCGTCGCGGGCAGCGCCCATATGATGATCACGCGCGCGCTGAAGCTTGCCCCAGCCTCCCTGCTTGCACCGCTGCAATACAGCCTGCTCTTATGGGCAATCGTGCTTGGCTATATTTTCTTCGGCGAGCTGCCGGACAGCCAGATTTTGATCGGCTCCGTCATCATCGTTCTCGCAGGCCTCTTCATCTTCCATCGCAAGAACATCGTGGACGTCACGCCCAAAGCCGACGTTCCACCCGATGGCCATTAGGGGTCACACGGTCTTGTGGTGATTTCACCGCTGGGGAAATCTGCCCGCTCATCGCTCTCACGGATTGAACTCAGCCTGGCATCCACAGCAGTCAGTCGCATCAGATGACGTCGTGAGGAGGGGGTCTCTTCCGCGCCCTCAACAGGCGAAAGGATGATTTGTTCGTCGAATTTTAATTTGTTCAACATACCACGCGCCATTCCTGGCTTGGGAGCATGGCGCTGCTTCATGACAAGTAGGATGGCTTGCCTTACGAAACTGAGCATAAAACGCGGGTTTTGAAAAATCGCCCAAGCGGTCACCATTGACAGATGCAGATTCCCCGCCTTTCTGTACTGCCGGAATGCATATTTTTGAGTGAGCGCGATAGCGCTTCTGGCTGCGTATCTGGGAAGCCGCGGATTGCGGCGATCGAGCGCTTGATTACTTCCAAAAGACCTTGAGCCATTCGCGTGTAATTTGACGACATGTTGCCGGGATATTTTCTGTATCCCACAAGGCGTTCGGGAACGACTTCCATGCAATAACGTGCGGCAAGCCTGAGTTCGAAATCGACGTCTTCGCAGCCTCCAATACCTGCTGCTGCGTATGAGCTATCAAACCCACCGATCTCAGGCGTAACGTCCCGTCGGACGAGCAGCGCGCTTCCGTTACCTATATATTTGAAATTCAGATGCCGGGCATAGATATAACCCCTTGCGATTTTGGATCCGCCGAGCCCAATGATCTCGTCGTCCTGATCGATGATATAACGCAGCACATAGACCGCAGCCCATCGCGGCGATAAGCGATTGAGAGCGTTGACCTGCTTCTCGATTTTCGTCGGGTGCCAGAGATCGTCGGCGTCGAGGAATGCTACAAATCGACCTGATGATGCTTCGATTCCGGTATTCCTTGCGGCAGCGACACCGCGGTTTGGTGTGGACAGGAGGCGGATGCGTGAATCCGTGATGGCTATCTGCTCGACCAGTTGTGCCGTGTCATCCGTGGAGCCGTCATTGACGACAATGATCTCCAGGGCGGTATAGGTCTGGCGTGCAGCGGATCGAAGCGTGCGCTCAATATACGCGGAAGCGTTGAAGGCCGGAATGACCACCGAAACCAAGGGCTGGGTGGAATAAAAAGCGTCTCCTCGATCCATTGATTATTCCTTATGCTGCTGGCGGGACGAGACAGATCTGACGCTTCATCAGGCTAGCAACGGACGATCTATGGCTGACGATAATCAGTGTCCGGCTCTGATACTCCTTGAGCAGAAGGGAGAGCACCCGCGCCTCGGTCGCCTCGTCAAGCGCGTTGGTGGCTTCGTCCAGGAGCAGGATTTCAGGTCGGCCGGCAAGCGCCCGCGCCAGTCCGATGCGCTGCCGCTGGCCACCCGAAAGTCTTATTGCTTCATCGCCCAGCCATTCGTCGTAGCCATAAGGTAATTTCTCTATAAACTCAGTCGCGCAGGCCATATCGGCTGCCCAACGAACATCTTCTTCGGAAATCTCGCGACGGAAGCGGATATTGTCGAGGACCGAGCCCTCCATAAGTTCAACATCCTGGCCCGACACGGCCAACTGCCGCAACCAACTTGATCGTTCGATGGTCGAAAGATCCTTGCCGTCGAGAGTGATGCGACCCTCCGTCGGCTGGATGAGGTCGAGAACCATGTTGAGGATCGTCGTCTTGCCAGAGCCGCTTGGGCCGATCAGCGCGGTCGTCTCGCCGACTTTAATCGAGAAGCTGACATGGCTGACAGCGGGAACGCTACTGGGCTCATAAAAGAAGGAAACATCGTGGAAAGCAATCTCGCCTTGCAGATGTCGCAACTCTTCCCCGTCAGAAGCTTGTCGGGCATCGTCCGCTTCGGAAATTATCTTGAGAACGTTTTGCAAGGAGGCTTCCATGGCATGAAGGCGAAGAATCTGGGAGTCGAACTCCTTGATATGCGGCTGAAGCCTGTAGAGAAGGACGGTGGCCGATAATGCTGCGCGGAAATCCACCGGAAGAAACTGCGAAGACAGAATGATTGTTACAATCACACCGAATGTCAGCGCCTCGCTCAGTAGCGACGTTGCCGCGTCCAAACGGTCGGAGCGGGACATAGCTTGCCCGACATCTTTGGAAAGGGATTCAAAAATCCTCTCGTAGCGTGTTTCCAGGCCGAAGCTTTTAACCGCCTTTAACGTCTGCAGGGTGGTCCATGTTAATTGCGCCAAATCCTCCACTGCCGAAAGAGCGGTCTCGCCGACACGCCGATAAGCATTGGCAAACAGGCCGAGCGTCAGGTTGTGGACAATTCCGAAGACGAGTCCGAGCAGCGCAATCGGCCATGCCATGACCAACATTCCAGCGCCGAAGATAATGATGGTCCCGAGATTGATCCCGACGCGAACCAAGCTCGCATGCGCCGAAGCGACGGAATAGGATTCAGCGGCGATTACATTCATCACGTCGCTACGCTCGTAATCCTGAAAGCGCTGGAACGGGATCGTCAGGATTTTTGAATAAAGACGGTGCCGGATGCGATTGCTGATCTGATGGCTGACGGTCCCCGCGATAATGGAGTTGGCAAAGCCCAGCACGATCCTGAGGACAATGGCACAGACGAGGATGGTGACCAACATCGGCTTCGAGATCGCGGAATCGAACTTACCAAAAAATGCGGGAAGCCAACTGACTGCCACTTCGGAAGCAGGACTCTGCTGGCCAAGAAGGAAAACGAGGCTGACAAGAAGGGTGATTCCGACCATTTCCATTAGGCCGCTCAGGATGCCGATCACGATCATCACCGCGGTCTTCATCCGAAGCGCTGGAACGAGTTGTAGAAGCTCTCGGAAACGGGCCGCGACGACCTGGTCGAAGGCGCCTGTCGGCCTGCCGGAAACGGATCTTCGCATAGTCGTCACGCATCACCCGCCCGCGGCGTGGTGAACCCACCAGCTCGTCCGGCAGCAACTCCTTCAACATGATCATGGAACGATGTACCATTTTCAGGAAATGCGATCTTCATAGTCCCGTCTGTTATCGGCCGGGCAGACGGTGTTGGACGCCTTGGCAATCGATTTGCTAATCGCCGCGCTCGACGTTTAGCCGCGCGCCAGAGGAGGCGAGCAGCATGGACAGCGAGTTTTAGAGGGAACCGTCTGGCAATCATCGGCGCCAGTTTTCTGACCTGGTCTTGGTCTCCGCTAGCAATTGTCCTGTTGAAATACCATCGCGCCGTGTTGAATTCCGCAGCGCTGGCGGTGGCGGCAAGGTGTGGGTAGCGTGTCTTGACCTCTGCCATCACCAGGGCATGAGATTTCAACATGCAATACGCATTGCTCGACATGTTCCCCTGACTGAACCGGTATCCGGTCAGAAAATCAGGAACCACAGCGAAGGGCAGCTTCTCGGCGAGTGCGAGATAAAGCTTCAGATCTTCGCATCCCTCCGCCTTTTGATCACGCAGTGCCGGATCATAGCCACCGCATGCCAGGACATCCGCACGAGGCATGAGCGGCGTACTGCCGTTGCCGATAAAGTTTTCCAAAACCATGATTTCGAACACGTCGCCTTTGTACAGCACGGGTTTCGAATGGCTGAATATCACATCATCAGCGTCGATTGCCGCATACCAGTTGTAGGCGACCGCTCGTCCTTCCGGAAAATTTCCCAATGCTTGGACCTGCAGTTCGATCTTGCGGGGGTGCCAGAGATCGTCAGCGTCGATCGGAGCAATATAGCTTCCGGTCGCCTTTCGGATCCCGTGGTTGCGGGCACGCGCAACGCCTCCATTTTCCTGACGCAGAACCCTGACACGCGGATCCCTGAAGCGATATTCACTTGCCAGCTCGCAGGTCTTGTCACGTGAGCCATCATCCACTACGAGGATTTCTAGGCGTTCATAGGTCTGGTTCGATACACTCTCAAGCGTGTCAATAAGCGTTTTCTCGGCATTATAAGCCGGAATGACGACCGTGACCAAAGGGAGGAAGGACGCGCTCATCGCTTGCTATCCAATGAACGCATCGGGTTGGCCCATCAGTTCGGCAAAGGCCGTAAGCGGAAGGTCGCCGCGAACTTCAAGGCGCGGCAGGAAAAGTGCAGGGTCGGCGGAGCTCACCCTTGAAGCCTTTGTCGAAAAGCCGATCTCGTAACCGGTGTGAGCAAGGATGCTGGGGACGCGGAAATCGGTGCAGCCGAAGGGTAGGGCGATGGACGTGACAGCCTCTTTCAGCTGGTTTTCGAGCGTATTACGCGATACAGCGGCTTCGCCCAGCAATGTAGCGTTGTCGAGCGAGCTTGCGGGCCTGTGCGACGCCAGATGAGATCCGAAGCAAATTCCTTCCCGGTGCAGGATTCGGATATCGGCCCAGGACATCAGCGGGGCTGGTTCGCCGTAGGCGGCATCCCAATCCGACCGGCCGCCGACCTTGTCTGTCACCACGAAAACGTCCGCGCCGAACCCATTCTCAGCCAGAATAGGGAAGGCGTCGGTGAGAAAATCCAGATAGGCGTCGTCAAAGGTCAGGACGACGGGACGTCCCTGGATGGGTTTTCCATCGCGCAACAGTGCTGCCAGGCCCTGAGCCGTCAGAGTATAATAGCCTTCCCGCCGGAGAAACTGCATCTGCTTGCGGAAGACCTCCGGCGCGACTCGAAATCGACGGAGTGCGTCCGGCCCGTCGAGCGCAATTCTATGATACATGAGTACAGGAACCGAAGTCGTGACCTCGTTCGTCCATGCCGCCCCGCGATCGACGCCGGCCGGCCCCCAGATGATGTGCTTGGCCACATCGGCATCGAGAGGGACGCCATGGGTTTCGATCCGCAGGGTCGGTATTGCGATCTTGCGCTTTGCGAACCGATGGACCGCGTAGAGTTCGGTCTCGATCGTTTCTTCTAGCACCAGATCAGGCAGGTTCGACAGAACCTTCCTGATCGTGCCCACGCCAAACGGGTTATTCCAGTCGAAACCGGTTCGGTCGGGTTCGTCGCGACGGATATGCGCATGCGCGGTGACAAGGCCGCCGCCCGGTTTCAGGGCCGCCGCAATCTTCCGGCAGACCTGTTCCAGGATCCTCTCATCGTCCATGTAGTACAGGACTTCCGAGCAGACGATCAAATCCTGCTCGGGCGGAAGTTCGCTCTCAACGAAATCCAGAACGCGAAACTCCACGTTCTGGCAGTCCCGACATCTCTCGGATGCCCTTTCAATGGCGCGACGGGAAATATCCGTTGCCGTCAGCAAACCGACCTTGTGTGCAAGCTTTGCTGTGAATATCCCTTCCGCGCAGGCGAGCTCGAGCGCTCTACCAACCCCCTCGGGAACAAGGCTCAGTGTCTGCTCATATTTAACCTGCTCGTAGACAGAGAGATAGTTCCACGGGTCCGGGCGTTCAAAAACGCGTTCCCAATATTCCTCTTTCGTTGCGACTTCCGGCAGAACCGGCAGCGTGTCTGCCGTTTCGGGAGGCGCGTCGCGCGTCTTGGCAACTGGCCCGGCGAATTTCCGCTTATAGAATGAATGCACCTCCAAGAAGCGCGCGTCATTGTCGCCAGACACCTTCGCCGCAGAGTTGATGAGCACGTTCCGGCGTATCGCGTAGGAGAGCTGATTGAGCTGCCGCCGGCGCCCCCGCCGCTGCCAGACGATTTTGCCCAAAGCCCTGGCGTTGCGAACGGCTTCGACTGCCCAGGAGCTGGCATAAGAAAAGGTCGAAGGCGCGAGCACGTGATCTCCGGCCCCCAGCTCATCGATGATGAGCCTAAGTTGAGCGCGAACAGAGAGGTCTCCCCACAGGGGGCCGACATAGGTCCCGACATGTCGCCCTGCGGAAAAGACCCGCAGCAACAGCGTATCGGCCTCGTCCACCTTGGCTACAGGCATCAGCTTGTCCGTATCGACGACAGCCACTTGCAGATGCTCAAGTACGAAGGAGCGCGACATATCCGCCGCCGAGACCGACCAGACAACGAGTTCTTTCAGCCGCCGCCCGGTCCCGGCCAGCGAGTGCTGCTCAATCAGTCGGACAATGTCGAAAAATGCTGGTTTCCAGCGCTCCTGCACATCAAGAAGATCGGCGGCATGCGCAACTGCCAGCCCTGTTTGCAATCCATGCAATATCACCGCGGCTAGTAAGCTTTCATAACCCGCGGCGTTGGGAAATTCCGGAAGAAGCTCTGCTAGCGCGGCTAAATCGGCTCCCACACATAGGTTTGCTGAAGCGGCCCAGGCGAGCATTCGCAATTGCGCGATAGCCGGCGCCATCCACAGTGCATGCTCATCGTTCGCCGACCGATTCCCGTTCATGCGCAGGACCTGCGCTCTGCTGGTAACCCGGATCGTATCCCGTACCATTTTATAGGGATCGCGCGAGAGCGAACCGGCCTTCATACGATAGAAGGCAAGGCATTGGTCGACTTGCCTGAATTCAGCTCCTGCAAACGCGATGCGAAGCCAGAGATCCCAGTCCTCGCAGGTCTGCAGCTCGGCATCCATACCGCCAAGCCGGACGAAAAGGTCTTTGGGAAAAACTACTGCATGAATGGCCAGGGCGCAAAATAACGAGAATTCCCGCTTTGCCCGATTGCCCGCCAGATTGGGGGGCGTTTCGATCTCCAGCATCCGACCATCCGGCGTGACACGGCGATAGCTGCAGAAGGCGATCACCGGCTGAGGGCCTTTGGCGGCAACAGGCAACATGCTTTCGATGAAAGCCGGATCCAGCCAGTCGTCCGCATCGAGCATGCAAAGTAGGGGAGCGGTGGCAAACCCGGCAGCTGCGTTGCGCGCGGCGGCCGCGCCGCTATTCGCCTGCCGATGGATCAGTATCCGGCTGTCCACTTTCGCAAAGCTTTCGAGGAGGTCCCAGGTCTTGTCTTTCGATCCGTCATCGACGACCACGGCCTGCCAGTTCGACACCGACTGTTTTTGTAGACTGCCCAGGCAGTCGGCCAGAGTTTCCGCCGCGTTATAGGCGGGGATGAGGAACGATATGTCCGGCTTCGATACGGCTACCATGCTGGCGTGTTCCAGCGGCGAAGGACATACCACGCGCCGTTCAGGCACCCCAGTATTTCGTCCTTGAGAAAGATGTTGTCCGAGGTCGCTTCCTTGCGCAGCCATTTCCCCAACTTTTGAAGATAGTGTCGGGGCAACGAGACCAGGATGCGCCGCAGATTACCCAGGTTTCCGGTGTTCTGATACTGGACCAGCAAGGCCGCCACGTGACCGCTCATATATTGACGGATCTGTTTGGCAAGCCCTTTCATGTCCTTGCGATGAAAATGCCAGGAGACCGCCGTCGGCTCGTACCGACAGGTGACGCCGTTATGAAGAAGCCGATTCCAGAATTCGGAATCGCCCGAACACCCCGCCGCGCCCATGTCCAGTCGCACGTCGAACAATCCGATATCGTCGAATACCTGTCGCCGGAATGCCTGGCTTGCGCCAGCGCCGATCAGCCCGACGGGTACCGCGTATGGCGCTCCTTGGCGATAGAAGTCCGGACCGAAGTCCTGGCGCCTATAACCTCTGCCAAATCCCCAATGGATCTCGAATATCAGTTGCGCGGGCGTGGAAAGCTCTCCGGGAAGGATAAGTCCGGTGACGCACCCAATCTCGGGCCGGTCGAATGCCTTCATCAGGTTTTCCAGCCAACGTTCATGCAGGATGACGTCATCATCGGCAAACGCCACGAACTCGGTCTTTGCCGCGCGCACTGCCGCATTGCGGGCGTAGTCCAGCCCGACCCTATTCTCGCGTACGTAGGTCGCGCCGGCGGCCTCCACGACGCGGCGCGTACCATCACCGGCTGAGGCGTTGTCGACGACGATTACCTCAACTGGAGGCAGGGACTGCTTGGGGATTGACGCGAGACATCTAGCCAGTTCGTCCGGCCGATCCTTGGTGCAGATCAGAAGGCTGACGTCGCGGTTCCTGATCGGCGCCTGCATCACATTCCGAGCGTGTTCGATGGTCTCCGGCAACACGGCGCGCGCAGCCAGATCGTTCGGGATTTCTGACCCCTCGATATAGGCCTGACCGACGGGAAGGCCTGCGGAGACGAAGACGACAAGCCCGGCGCTGATCGCCGGGGCATTCGGACCAACGTCATCCGACGAAAGATCCAGGTATCGGATGGGCACAGGAAAGACATTGTCTTTCATGTCACTCGGTATGGCGTCACTCATTAGTATACTCTGCGCCAGATGCCGGGGAACTGTTCAGCGTCCTGCCTTGGCCAGCCGGTGGGAGCCCGCCTGAGCTGCCTCCGTCGCGGTAATTTTCATCTCCTGCCTGAACCACTCCAGAGTCTTTGCAACGCCTTCTTCATAGCTGATCGCGCACGACCATTCGGGCATCACGTATTTCGCATTCGTCAGATCTGGCCGTCTGTTTGTCGGGTCATGCGGCGGCGAGGGCTCGAAGACGATCGGAATGCCGCCCATCAGGCGCGAGACATACTGCGCCACTTCCAGGACTGAGATCTCCCGATCGTTCCCGACGTTAAGCGGACCCCTGTAATCCGTTTCGTTCATCCAGAAGTAACGTGCAAAGCCATCAATGATGTCATCGACATAACCCCAACTTCGGGACTGCAGGCCATCCCCGAACACCGTAATGGGGCGGCCGGTCAGGGCCTGGGCGACGAAGTTAGAGACGGCTCGGCCGTCGTCCGGCCGCGTCCTCGGTCCATATACGTTGAAGGGCCGAACGATCTTAAGGTCCAGACCCTGCGTGCGCTGCATTTCGAACAGTAAGGACTCGGTGCAGCGTTTGCTTTCGTCATAGGATGAGCGTGGCCCAGTGCAATCGACCTGGCCCTTATAAGACTCCGGCTGCGGCGAGACCAGTGGATCGCCATAGACTTCTGAGGAAGAGGTGAAACAGAAGCGGCCTCCTCTTTTCAGAAGGTCCAGAAGACGGAAGGCTCCAATGAGATTTGCCGAAATGGTTCTCTTGGGTTCCTTCATGTACCACGGCGGCGAGGCCGGAGAAGCAAGGTGATATACTTCGTCAAACTTATCCGAAGTCCGAAGCTCTTCCACGTTGGATTGCACAAAATGGAAGCGGGGATCCTGGATATGGGAAATATTTGCCTCACGGCCAGTCCAAAGATTGTCGACAACAACCAGCTTTTCGATGTCGGTGCGATTTAAAAGCCTATCGCACAAATGTGATCCGAGAAAACCAGCTCCGCCTGCTACAAGCACCTTCTTCATTACTTCTCCAGCAGATGACATGTTTCGCTTTTCTGGAATTTAAAGTTCAGAACTTCGATTGTTCAGTTCGGCGAGTGGCGGTTACTTTGGATTTCTGCAACGCCTCTATATACAAATCGATGCGCCAAGAATGATCTCCATCCAATGCACCGTTCTAGAGAAAGAATACTGACGTCCGCCTTCGGCGCACCTCAATGTCCTCGATAAAAAGCAACGCAATCGTGTTCTAGCTTTTTTGCGCGCTGGCCAACACGGACTTAAGTCCGATATAGCCGACCTTCCTCTGAGTGGACGCCGAAACGCTTAAAGAACGAGACGGATGCGCGATCTGCGGCCCAAGCCAAGGGCATAGCTGGAAGGTATGTTGGACGCAGATGGGTCGCGACTCATGCCAGCCGAAGGCGGCGCAGAAGAGATATTCTGCGTTGTCGCCAGTTCTGAGCTAGGTCCTTGAAAGGCAGGCCAGTCGACATCACTTGAGGTGCTATCGGATCGTTGCACCGATAGCACCATTCCCAGGGGCTTTATAGGAACTGTGGTCGCCGATGACATGATGTCGTCAGTTCGCTCGATGGCGCCGGACCGGCGGAAACGGAGTTCCCTATCATTTAAGTTCAAGGCAAACTGAAGCGGAAAGTGCTGATTCCGTCTGTGCGTGCCTCTATGCAACTCACATCTCCCATTCAACGAGGTGACTATTGACGCAGTTCTTCGAAACCACTCAAGGGATCATGGCAATGGGCGCGTTCATCGGCGCTGGCGGTTTGGCTGCTGGTTCCTTGCTTACCATCGTCATTGGCTTTGCGAAGTCTGGGATCAACCGGCCCCAGAAAACCGAAGCTAGAAACCTTGCGATGATGACGGTGCTGGCCTTGGATGACTTTGTCGGAGCCAGCTATGCGGCCATTCACGACATGCCCGAATTCAATCCCATGGATGAAGGCGAATTCGCGTTTCACGTTCCAGATCCAACCCTTGCGCTTCCACAGGGCGCAAATTGGGACCTTCTTGACCACGAGCTTTCAGAAGAAATTTTGTGGTTGTCGAACCGGGTAAAGACCCTTTCCTATGCGTTGGACAGTCTCGACCTTTCCAAGCCCGGATACGATGGCTTCTTCGAGCGGCGCCAGGAAGGTTATGCTGGTCTGGCGGCTGAAGCGATGGACATCATTGAGCGTATGCTCGAAGAGTTTGACCTCACCCTGCCTGCCAAGCCCGACTTTTATCGCCAGCGTGAAGGTCTCGTTTCAGCTATCCAAAAGGCTGGAGAAAACAACTCGCGGCGCCGAAAGGCAGGCCCTGTCGCGCCGTCGAATGGTTCAAATGTGCTGCAGCTCTTCCCCAAGGCGAATGAGGACGCCGAGTAAGCATTCAAGATGCCATCACTGATCCGGGCTACTTTCGGCCGGATGATCCGTCGCTGCATAGCTGTATTGCACAAAAAATGTTTTCCAACTGGTCAAAAAAAGAGCATAACGATTGCAGCTGATGCAACACGACGGCTTTCCTCCCAGTTCCGTCGTTTCAGCTGTTCCCCTCTGGAGGTTTATAACCTTCACAATTAATGGGCCACGGTTCTCCGTCGGCCCTCTTTTTTTGCCAGCGAAGATCGTGTGTCGACGCTGGATAAGTCCCGAAGTCTTCGGCCTTGGATGTCCGATCGCTTCCGAGGGCATCGTGCTAGGTTGACGAAAGCAGTTTTCACCATAATAGGGTCAGGCCGAACAACGCCAGAGAACATGAACCGGAGTACAATGTTGACCGAACCGACCGTAGCAGATGCAATAGACCGCGTTTATGTTTCGATTCAGTCTGACAATGCTGACATCGACGCACATATCGCATCCCTCAAGGCAGCGTTGGTCCGGGAGGGTTTGAAAGAGGCCGTATTCGACCCGGCAAGGCTCGTGCAGAACAATCGTTCCGGTAGGAAGCTCATGCAGGCCTACTTTCGGCAGCGTGGCGTGACGGTAAAATTCTCAGCTTAGTAAAGCCTCCCAGTGACGCCGGAGGTAGAGGGCACCTTTTGCAATGTTCGATGAGGGTGTCTCGGGGATCGCGACAGGCTGACGCTGAACTCCGTGAACAGAACGTCGACGCGACCAGGGCGAGGGGACGAAGAACATCATCCCTTTCACCAAATCGATCGCCAGGGTATTCCCCGGCCGCGACGGCTCCATAGAAAACTTATAGGGCGCTCAACCCGTTTTCCGGGGAGCGCCCTTTTTGTTGCTCAAAGCGCAAAAACCGACAGACTCGGCAGGCGATTTGACGTGCGGCGGAGATATCGGAGGGACGGCTTTGCGTAAAGAGCTTTTGATGATGTCCCAGGGAGTGGTGTAGCTCGTTCGATCGTCGAGCTTTCCGGGCAGGGCCGGGAACGGGTCAACCTGCAGCGGGCAAGTTGATCAGC
>NZ_JAVDSU010000022.1:0-61269 GCF_031455475.1 Rhizobium sp. 1399
GGCGCACCCGTGCTGCTGATCCTCGCCGGCGGGGCCTCGCTCATCGTCTTCGCCCGCAAGCGGGTAGGCAAACCCACCGGCAGCAAACTCACGGACGAAGAGCAGGCCAGGCTCGCCGAGTTGCTCAACCAGACACCGCGACTTTGACGGAGGTCAAGGTCAGTTCGTCCAAGCCGTCCTACTCTCATGGCACCAGATGTTTCCGGAAAGGGAGGTGCACGCATGCAGGCCAAGGACATTATGACGAGCAACGTGGTTTCGATCAGCCCTGCGGCAGGGATCCGCCATGCCGTCGCGGTGATGATGCAAAACAACATCAGCGGGCTGCCTGTCGTTGACGACGAAGGGCGGACCTGCGGAATTCTGACCGAAGGCGATCTGCTGTTGAGGCGCGAGATCCGGCTTGCGCCGCGAACCGCGCGTCATGCGGAGATCACGTCCGATGTCGATCTCGACCGCTACATTCGCGGCAACGGCTGGTCCGTCAGAGATATCATGTCACGCGACGTCATCGTCGCCAGCCCCGACAGTGAGGTCTCGGATATTGCCGAAAGCCTCGAGGTCCATCGCATCAAGCGTATTCCGGTCGTCGACGCCGGACGGCTCGTCGGGATCGTCAGCCGGCGCGATATCCTCGCTTTGATAGCGGACGCACCGACGCTCAGGTTACCGCGCGAGGATGACGCGATCCTCCTGGCCGTTCGAGCACGCCTGAAATACGATCTCGGCCTGACGCCGCAAAGGATCCGCGTCTCCGTCCATAACGGGCAGATCACTCTCGAAGGAAATGTGGAAACCGACTTGCAGCGTCGTGCCGTGCTGGCGCTCGTCGAGAATCTCGGATCGGGAGGCTGCCTCGATCGGTTGCAGCTTGCCGCAGGTTCAGATCCGGACAAGCGGTCGCAACAGGCTTAAGTCCAAGCCACTGATCCAGTCGCAGGCGAGGGGCTTCCGTCAGCCGCCGGCAGCCAATGCCTTGTCGAGTGCAGGACCGATGCCTGTCGACAGGGCCTTGTCGTCGATCGGGCCGACCTGCTTGAACAGGATGTGGCCGTCGCGGTCGATGACGAAGGTCTCCGGCACGCCGTAAACACCCCAATCGATCGCCTCCCTTCCGGTCGGATCGAGCCCGATGGCAGCGTAGGGGACTGGATGAGTTGATGTGCGATCGCACAACGATCGTGATCGCGCATCGGCTTGCCACAGTGCTCAAGGCGGATCGAATTCTGGTGATCGATGGCGGCCGGGTGATCGAGGAGGGGACACACGCCGCACTGATCCGCAAGGGCGGAGTATATTCCAAGCTTGCCGAACTGCAGTTCGACCTCTCGGAAGCAGCGGCTCTCAAGGAGCACGCGGCATGAGCATTGTCCCGATCGATCGCCCACGAGCTGAGAAGATAAGGCCTTTTGCCGCCAAACCTCTCCTATAGGGCGGCTCCTTCTATCCGAATACCTGGAGAGGTCTCGCGACGCCTCCAACCGATTCGAAATCGAACATTTTCTGAGTTACCAACGCTGCGGCGCCGCGTGCCCATGAATTGTCCTCCCAATCGGGAAGAATGGGGGGGGGCATCCTGAAGGTTCTAAGCGCCAGGGCCTCCCGCAGAGGCGCCAGGAAGTGTTCGCCGAGTGAAACAGCTTCTCCGCCCGCCACGACCACTTCCGGATCCGTCACATTGACGAGATTGGCGAGAGCCGTTCCGATGCCGCGCCCGGAATCCTCGACGATCCGCACAGCCGTCGGATCTTCTGCAGCAAGCGCCTGGCGCAGCTCGGGTGTGCCCAGATCCTGGCCCCCGCCATTCGCCTCGCGCCAACGCCGCACCATCGAAGCCTCGGAATGGTAGGCCATCAGGCAGCCGCGCTTGCCGCATTCGCAGAGGCGGCCATTCTCCTCATAGAGCGTGTGTCCGAACTTGCCCGCTGCACCGTTGGCGCCGCGATAGAGCTTGCCCTCGATGACGAGGGCGCAGCTGATACCGACGCCGACCGCCAGCACCGCCATGTTGCGATGCTGGCGGCCGAGGCCGAACAATTGCTGTGCGATGGCATAGGCATTTGTATCGTCCTCGAGCCAGACGGGAACATTCGCACGATTGGCGAGAAGGGATGCCAGCGGAACGTTGTCCCAATTGAAGCGGTGGCTTCTGATGCACATCGTCTGCTCGTGGTTGATGACGCCCGGCATCGATATGCCGATGCCTGTAAGCTTGGCATGCGTGCGTCCCGCAAGTCCGACGAGTCGGGGCACGGTTGCAGCCAGGAGGTCTGCGACATCATCCGGCACCTGGCTGGGCATCGGAATCCTGATGGCGGCGAGAGGGCTCGTCGCGAGGTCAGTCGCGACGCATTCCACCGTGTCGGCCATGAGCTTGAAACCGATCGCCAGCCCGTGCCCATAGTTGATTTCCACGGGGATTGGCCGACGACCGGTGAAGCTTGAAACCGCTTCTCCCTCGGTGACGATACCTTCCTCCACGAGATCACCGACGACGAAGGTGACGGCGGCGGGACTGAGCTGGGTGATCGTTGCCAATTCGGCACGGCTCTTCGGCCCTTCCTGCCTCAGCAGGTTCAAGATCAGACGGCGGTTCATGGCCCTGGCAGTCGTCTGGTCACCTTTGAGCTTCACGACTGAGTTCCTTTATTTTGTAAATAAACTATTGCGACGCTGCCTGATCTATGCATAACTTTGCCTCGTCGATCAACTCGGAATGTGGAGATCGACACGTTGAATGCTCGGCGTCGCCGTTGTGGAGGACGGTCGCCGGGACGTGTTGATCTGCTCAACTGGGAGGAATTCAATGGCATTTTCCAAGCATTTTTCGTCGACCACGCGCCGCACCTTTCTGAAGGGCGCAGGCATGGCATCTGCGGCCGCGGTTGCAGGCGGCTTCCCGATCCCGGCAATTGCCCAGGCCCAGGAAGTCAACGTGATTTCCGCTGAAAGCAACGGCAAGGCGCTCGAAGCGCTGAAGAAGATCGCCGAGGACTTCGGCAAGCAGGCCGGTACGAAGGTCGTCATCAACAATATGGACCACGAGGCCCACAAGACGGCGATCCGCAATTATCTGACGGCAGGTGCGCCGGATGTCTGCTTCTGGTTCTCGGGCAACCGCATGCGGGCCTTCGTCAAGCGAGGCCTGTTCGACGACATCTCGGACCTGTTCGAAAAGGAGAAATACAAGGACGTTCTCGGCGCAAGTACGGGCGCGGTTACAGTCGACAATAAGCAGTACGGTCTGCCCACCGGCGGCACGCTCTGGGGCATGTTCTACCGGAAGGATGTCTTCGATCAGAATGGACTGACGGTGCCGACGACGGCAGAGGAATTCGCGGCCTATTGCGACAAGGCCAAGGCGGCAGGACTGACGCCGGTCGCCATAGGCACGAAGGAGCTCTGGCCGGCCGCCGGCTGGTTCGATCAGATGAATCTTCGCATCAACGGGCTCGACAAGCACATGGCGTTGATGGACGGGCAGATGAGCTATCTCGACCCGGCCCTGGCGCCGGTCTTCGATCAGTGGGAAGCCATGATCAAGAAGGAGGTCTTCACCCCGAACCACACGTCGTTCGGCTGGCAGGAGGCGGCAGCGCTGCTCGCTCAGAAGAAGGCCGGAATGATGAACCTCGGCGCCTTCCTGCGCGCCGCCTTCACGGAAACGGACCTGCCGCAACTGTCTTTCGCACCGTTCCCGATCCTCGATCCCAATGTTCCCCGCTTCGAGGAGTTCTCGCTGAACTCGGTCCACATTCCGACGAACGGCAAGAACAAGAAGGGTGCGTGCGAATTCCTCGCCTATTTCTACAAGCCGGAAAATCTCGCGACCTATCTGGAGCCGGGCGGCAACGTGCCGCCGCGCAGCGACCTTCCGCCCAGCAAGGATCCGCTGGTCAATGCCGCAGTCGAATCCTTGAAGCAGGTCAAGGGAACCTCGCAATATTACGACCGCGACAGCGACCCGGATATGGCGCAGGCAGGCCTTGTGGGCTTCCAGGAATTCATGGCCAAGCCTGACCGTCGCCAGGCGATCCTGCAGCGCCTCGAAGGCACCCGCAAGCGTATCTACAAGATCTAGCTCTCCTCCCGGCGACCGGGGAGCGGAACCGCGGTTCCGCTCCTTCAATCCTCCAAGAGGTTCTGGACAATGTTGACGTTATGGCGCCGCCAGCGTTGGTGGCTCACCCCGACTATGCTTATCGCTCCGGCCATCATCCTGTTTTTCACCGTCATCCTGCTGTCGGCCGTCCGCAGCCTGTGGATCAGTCTCCACGACTGGGACGGAATGGGTCCAATGACGTGGATCGGTTTCGGCAATTATGTCGAGCTCTACAACGATCCGCAGTTC
The DNA here is from genome assembly GCF_031455475.1 of Rhizobium sp. 1399. NCBI lineage: Bacteria > Pseudomonadati > Pseudomonadota > Alphaproteobacteria > Hyphomicrobiales > Rhizobiaceae > Rhizobium > Rhizobium sp. 1399. The sequence continues at coordinate 4,352 of NZ_JAVDSU010000022.1, forward strand.
TACACGTCGCTGAAGAACAATCTGATCTGGCTCGTCATGTTCATGGCCGCGCCGCCGCTCGGGCTGGCGATCGCGCTGCTCGTCAATCAGAAGATCCGCGGCATGCGCTTTTTGAAGTCGCTGTTCTTCATTCCGCTCGTGCTCGCCTCCGTCACCGTCGGCGTGGTCTTTACCTGGGTCTACACACCCGAATTCGGGCTCCTCGCACTCGTCTTCAAGGCGTTTGGAGCAACGGCGCCTGCCGTGCTTTCGGACGAGCATTTCGTCACCTTCGCGATCGTCATCGCGGCACTCTGGCCGCAGATCACCTTCTGCATGGTGCTCTATCTCGCAGGTCTCAACAACCTGAGCGAGGAGCTTATCGGCGCCGGGCGCGTCGATGGCGCGAAGGGATGGAATATGCTCTGGCACATCGTGCTGCCGCAACTGACGCAGGTCACGTTCATCGCGATCGCCGTGACCGTTGTCGGTGCACTTCGATCCTTCGATATGGTGTCGGTGATGACGCGTGGCGGACCATTCGGCTCCTCGTCGGTGCTTGCCTACCAGATGTTCGAGCAGTCGATCTTCTCCTACCGCTTCGGATATGGCGCGGCGATCGCATCGGTCCTGTTCGTGATCATGGGGGTCTTCATCGCCTGGTATCTGTCGCGGATCATCCGCACCGAAGAAAGGGGCGGCTGATGTATCCTCGTCCAATTCCCGAGGCGGCCGTCTGGCATCGCCGCTTCTATTTCCTGGCCGTGCTCACCGTCCTTCTCCTGTGGCTCTGCCCGCTCTTCGCCATTATCCTGACCTCGTTTCGATCGACTGCGGACGTGATGGGCGGCAACCTCTGGGGATGGCCGACCGAGTTCGGCCTCGTCGACAATTACACCGCCGTCTTCACCCAGACGCCGATGGCGCAATATTTCCTGAACAGTCTGACGATAACGATCCCTTCGGTGATCGGCGTCCTGATTTTAAGCACGTTGTCCGGCTTCGTCCTGTCGAGATACCGGTTTCCGGGAAACATGCTCATCTTTGCGCTCTTCGTCGGCGGCAATTTCCTTCCTCACCAGATCATGATGATCCCGGTGCGCGACCTGATGGTGCGGCTCGACCTGATCGATACGACAACGGCGCTGATCATCTTCCATGTCGCGTTCCAGACCGGCTTTGCGACGCTCTTCATGCGCAACTTCATCGCAGCCCTGCCTGACGAATTGTTCCAGGCGGCAAGGGCAGAAGGAGCCTCGCCTTTCCAGACACTCATCCATGTCGCCGTTCCTCTCGTCCGGCCGGCACTGGCGGCGCTTGCCATCCTCCTCTTCACCTTCATCTGGAACGACTACTTCTGGGCGGTCGTCCTGACGGTGAGCGATTCCGTAAAACCGGTGACCGCCGGCCTTGCCAACCTTCGCGGCGAATGGGTCTCGGCCTGGAACCTCATCTCGGCCGGAACGATCGTCGTCGCCGTTCCGCCCGTGGTGATGTTCTTCCTGATGCAGCGACACTTCATCGCCGGCCTGACGATGGGAGCGGTCAAAGGATGAACGCGCTGAGGAATCCGGAAATCAGATCTTCAAAAGCAGAGAGCCAGGAAGCATGACCAGCCTCGAACTGCGACAGATAAACAAGAATTACGGCGCCTACCACGCATTGCGAGGGATCGATCTCTCGGTGGAGGAGGGCGAGTTCATCGTCATGGTCGGTCCGTCCGGCTGCGGCAAGTCGACCCTGCTCAAGACGATCGCGGGTCTTGAAGGCATCACCTCGGGTCAGATCCTCATCAACGGGCGCGATGTCAGCCGTGAGGAGCCGGGTGACCGCGGCATCGCGATGGTGTTCCAGTCCTATGCCCTTTATCCCCACATGACAGTCGCCGAGAACATGGGCTTCGGCCTTCGCATGGCGAAAAGACCGAAGGCGGAGATCGATGCGGCAGTTGCGCGCGCGGCCAAAATCCTTCGAATTACCGATCAGCTCGAAAAACGGCCGAAGCAACTGTCGGGCGGGCAGCGCCAGCGCGTCGCGATCGGTCGCGCGATAACGCGTTCGCCGGATGTCTTTCTGTTTGACGAACCGCTGTCGAACCTCGATGCGGCACTGCGCACGCAGATGCGGGTCGAGCTGTCTAGCCTGCATTCCGAGCTCGGTGCGACCATGATTTACGTGACCCACGACCAGGTCGAAGCCATGACCATGGCGAGCCGCATCGTGGTCTTGAACCAGGGTATTATCGAACAGGTCGGATCGCCGCTCGCGCTCTATCGAAATCCCGACAACCTGTTCGTCGCTGGATTCCTCGGCGCTCCCAGAATGAATTTCCTGTCCGTCACGGTGGACGAGGTCTCGGGTCGTCAGATCAGGGTTTCCGCGCCGGGACTTGCCCCTACGACGGTCGAACTCTCAGACCTTGCAGCGCTCCAGAAGGGTGCGAGCCTGACGCTCGGCGTGCGGCCGGAGAATATTTCGGTGGTCACGGATGGAGCAGAGAGCGGCGCAGTGAACGGCATCGTCCGACTGGTCGAGCATCTCGGCCGTGAAACGATCCTCTATGTCGATGCCGGCGAGCTCAGGACTGTCGCGTCGGAGAGCGGAACCGGAAACATCACCATTCAGCTCAGTTACGTCGCGCCGTTCAAGGCCGACCAGCCGGTGACGCTGAAACTCGACGCTGCCGAACTCTATCTCTTCACGCCTGACGGGGGCCGCACGATTAGCGCCCGCAAGGCAATCATCGACAAATAGATATCAGGATCGACGCCCGTGTCTGAAAACAAGTCTGCGACAATCTCCGCTTGGAATCCGGTCAAGACCGACCGCTTTCTCGTTGGCGCTCCGCACTATCCCGAACATGTCGATGAGAGCTATTGGGAGCGCGATGCCGAGCGCATGGCCAAAGCCGGTTTCAACGTCGTTAGGATGGCAGAATTTGCCTGGCATATTCTCGAACCCGAGCTCGGACGCTTCGACTTCGACCTGTTCGACAGGGCGATTGCCATCCTCGGAAAGCATGGCATCGATACGATCATGTGCACGCCGACGGCCACACCGCCGCGCTGGTTGACCGTCGCCCATCCCGAGATCCTGCGGGTGGATGGCAAGGGCCGGGTGATGAGCCACGGGTCACGCCAGCACTGCGACACCGCAAGTCCGGTGTTTCGCGAGCATAGCCGGCGTATCACGACGGCGATGGCGGAGCACTATCGTGACAATCCGCGTGTCGTCGGCTGGCAGACCGACAACGAACTCAACACCAGCATGCCCGAGAGTTTCTCAAGGGCGACGCTCAGCGAGTTTCAGGCCTTTCTCGCCGAGAAGTACGGCGCGATCGACAAGCTCAACCATGCCTGGGGAGGGGATTTCTGGGCGACCGCTTACCAGAGCTTCGACCAGGTGGTGCTGCCGATCGATTTCGGGCCGACCTTTCCAAGCCCCGGCCATGTGCAGGATTACCACCGCTTCCTGGCCTTCTCGACGGCCCGCTTCCAGCATGACCAGGTCGAAATCCTGCGCGCCGTCAAACCGTCCTGGTTCGTCTTCCACAATTTGGGCGGCCTGCGGGATATCGACTTCCGCGGACAGTTCACCGCCGATCTCGATTTCGTCGGCTACGACATCTATCCCATGCTCTACGACGAGTTCCAGCGTATCGGCAATCACGCCAAGGTCCAAGCGCTCCATCTCGACATCTGCCGGGGTTTCTCCGGCAACTATATCGTGCCCGAACAGCAGTCGAGCTTCGGCAGCCAGCCGGGCTTCTGCACCTTGACGCCGGAGCCCGGAGAGATGCGCCGAATGGCGATGTCGTCTGTTGCGCGCGGCGCCGATGGGCTGATGTTCTTCCGTTGGCGGCCTGCCCATTTCGGCGCCGAGATCTACTGGATGGGGATCATCGATCACGATGACATCCCGCGCCATCGCTACGACGAGGCGAAGCGCTTCGCGACCGAAATGACGGCGCTGCAAGACAGGATCCTCGGCACTTATGTGCGCATGGATGTCGGCATTGCCGGATCGGATTTCGACAATCAGGAGGCTCACAAGACCTATTCGATCGGTCTGCCGAGCCCACAGGACGACGCCGTCCTGCTGCATCAATATTGCTACGACCTGGGCATTGCCTGCGGGTTCATTCATCCCGAAGACGATCTCTCGAAGCTGAAACTCCTCTACGTGCCGCACTGGGTCATGTGGAAGGACGAATGGACGGAGCGCCTGAAGTCTTTCGCCGAAGAGGGCGGCACGGTGGTGTTCGGTGCCCGGACGGGGACGCGCGACGAGAACAACCACGTGATCAGGGAGACGGCGCCGGGCACGTCGCTTTCGAAGCTGACGGGCGTGCGGGTGGAAGATTTCGGCCGGCTTGCGGCCCCTGGCGCCAAGGGCCTGTTTGAGGTCATGGAGCGATCCGGCGGCCTGGTCGTGCCGCCGAACAGGCCGGCGGAATCCCACCGTCGCGAGCGCCGCTTCAAGATCGGCAATCGTGAACTCACCGCCGGATATTTCTACGAAAACCTGAGCGTCGACGATGATGTCGAGGCGATCGCCATCTGGTCGAACCGATACGCCGACGGAAGGCCGATGGCGACATCCAGGAAGGTCGGCAAGGGCCGCGTCATCTATCTCGGCACCTATCTCACGCCCGATCTGACGGAGGCATTGTCGGAACGCCTGTTTGGGGATGCCGGGATCGAGCCGCTGGTCGCCGACTTGCCCGAGGGTGTCGAGGTGACGATGCGCATGAACGAGGATCGTCGCCTTCTCTTCATCCAGAACTACACGGACAAGCCCGCCACGATCGCTCGGGTTCCCGCCGGCGCCGATCTTCTCGACGCCGGCAAGCCGGTGGATGGTGCGCTTGCGCTCGACGGCTACGGCTGCGCCGTGGTGCAACTCTCCTGAAACACACCGCGGCCGGAAACGCCGTTGGCTCGACAGGCTTAGGAAAACGATATGACCGATACGGATAGAATTCGCTGGGGCATCCTTGGCCCTGGCCGGATTGCGGGCGATTTCTTCGCGGGCGTTGCTCAATCAAAAACTGGCCGCGTGGAGGCGATCGCCACCCGCGACCCGGATCGGCCGGGGCTGGCCGAGCGCTTCTCCGGTGCACGGATCCTTGCCGGCTACGACGCTCTTCTGGCGGACAAGGAGATCGACGCCGTCTACATCTCGACACCTCACCCGACCCATGCGGAATGGGCGATCAAGGCGGCGAAGGCCGGAAAGCACGTGTTGTGCGAGAAGCCGATCGGCCTTTCGGCAGCCGAGGCCGAAGCCATGCAGGCCGCTGCACGTGCAGTCGGGACCTTCCTTGGCGAAGCCTACATGTACCGATTGCATCCTCTGACGCTGAGACTGATCGAGCTTCTGGAGGAAAAGGCGATCGGCGACGTCCGCATGGTCAAGTCGAGCTTCGGTTTTGCCAAGCCGTTCGAAGAAGACCACAGGCTGTTTGCAAACGATCTCGCGGGTGGCGGCATCCTCGACGTCGGTGGATATCCGGTTTCGATGGTGCGGCTGGTTGCGGGCGTCGGCCAGCCGAACGGCCTCATCGAGCCCGACCAGGTGTTCGCCGTTGGACATCTCGGCTCGACGGGCGTCGACGAATGGAGTGCTGCCATCCTGCGCTTCCCGAATGGCATCGTCGCCGAAGTCGCCTGCTCGGTATCACTTACGCAGGACAATGTCCTTCGCATCTTCGGCACGGCCGGTTCGATCGAGATCGATCATTTCTGGTTCGCTGCGGGCAAGCAGGGCGGTACCGCCGTCATCAGGCTGTTCGACGCCGCCGGAAATCGAAACGACATTCCTGTGGAAGAACCCAGGCACGTCTACAGCTTCGAGGTTGACGCTGCAGCAGAGGCGATCAAAGCTGGGCGGGGCGAATTTGCCTATCCCGGGATGACGGCCCTCGACACACTTGGCAATCTCAAGGTGATGGACAAGTGGCGCGCCGGCATCGGGCTGGAATACGCCCTTGAGACACCCGCCGTTCGGACGAGGACGCTGACCGGCGAGACGCTCCGGCGCAAGGACGTGATCGTACCGCGCGGCCACATTCCCGGCATCGAGAAGGAAAGCTCGATGCTGGCGCTCGGCATGATGCTGTTTTCAACTTTCCCCGCCGCTTCGATCGTTCTTGACGAATTCTTCGAAGCCGGCGGCAATCTCATCGACACCGCCTTCCAGTATGGGGGAGGAACGCAGGACCGGCTCATCGGCGAATGGGTCCGCAGCCGTGGCGTCAGGAGCGATGTGGTGATCATCGAGAAGGGCGCGCATTCGCCGCTCTGCTATCCCGACGTCATCGCCAAGCAACTGACGGCAAGTCTCGAACGGATGCAGACCGACTATGTCGACGTCTACTTCATGCATCGCGACAATCCCGACATACCGGTTGGCGAATTCGTCGATGCCATGGATGCGGAAGTCAAGGCAGGTCGCATCCGTGGGCCAATCGGTGGATCGAACTGGACCCGCGAGCGCATGGACCAAGCGATCGATTATGCGGAGCGTACCGGCAAGACGAGGCCTAGCGTCCTTTCCAACAACTTCTCGCTCGCGGAGATGGTCGATCCGGTCTGGCCAGGATGCATCGCTTCGTCGAACGGAGCCTGGAAGAATTGGCTGAAGGAGCGGAAGGTGGTCAACTTTGCCTGGTCCAGCCAGGCGCGCGGTTTCTTCACCGACAGGGCGGGGCGTGAGAAAATGTCGGATGGAGATCTGGTCCGTGCCTGGTATTCCGAATTGAATTTCCAGCGAAAGGCGCGGGCGGAGGAGCTTGGTCATCGCCTCGGCAAGGATCCGATCCAGATTGCACTCGCCTATGTCCTGCACCAGCCCTGGCCGGTCATTCCCCTGATCGGTCCGGCGAGCCTTGCGGAACTTCGCCATAGTCTGGCGGCCTCCGCGGTCCGGCTTTCGCCCGAAGAAGTGCGGTGGCTCGAGAATGGCGAACGGGCTTGATCGAAAATAGAATCCGGAACCGCTTCCGGTCGTCAGCCAGAAGGATTGCATGACGCCAGACGTGCTCGTCTGGGGCGGCTGGCAGGGTACGAGCCGGAGCAATCTGCTGCTATCGTCAAGAAACTCCTGGAAGGGGAGAACGTCTGGCCATTCGGATGTGAGCGAGCTTGACAAGCGCGCTCGTCGATGAGAACAAAGAGCGAACCAACGGGAAGGTGAGCATTCATGATACGTTTCGCGCCGAAGATAGAGCAGGACGCTGCCCCAGCAATCAAAATTGCAAAGCCGAACGCCAAGATACGATCCGACATCGAGCTCTCGGACACTTCCAGCGCTGCCGTTAAGAACGAAACCGACAAGATAGACGGGCAGGCTGCCACGACGACATCAGGACCTGCCGGGCCTGCCGCAAAACTCCTTGAGTTATCAGGCGAGGAGCTCCCTGCGAAAGGCAGAAAGCCGGGTTCCCGGAAGCGCAAAGAGGCAACAAGCCCCAAGCCACCCGAAGTCAGCAAGCGGGGGCGCGATCAACGCGTTGGCGATTTGCTGCTCGACCTCTGACGATAGGCTTCGAGTACCCGTGCGGAAGGGCGTTTGCGCTTTTTTGTAATCCTGCCTGGATTTTTCAGGGCTCACGCCGCATCCGTAGAATGAGCCGCGATCAATTCCAGCTCGCAAAGCTCATCGATAGTCTGGCGACGGCGGATAAGCCGGGAGTTCTCCCCGTCCATGAGATATTCGGCAGCGTGAAGCCGGCTGTTGTAGTTCGACGACATCGACGCGCCATAGGCACCCGTTCCGTGGAAAACGAGCAAGTCGCCGACCTCGGCAGGAGGGAGCGCACGCGTCTCGACCACGCCATCGGCCCCTTGCGTGAATACGTCGCCCGATTCGCAGAGCGGGCCTGCTACGACAGTAGGGCGTAGCTTAGATGGGCTGAGGCTTCGACCATCGTGCGGGAGCACCGAGATCTCGTGGTAGCTGCCATAGAGGGCAGGGCGCATCAAGTCGTTGAAACCGGCGTCAACGAGGGTGAAGTGATTTCTGCCAACCTGCTTGGTGGCGCGGACCTCGGCCAACAGCGAACCGGCTTCTGCCACCAGGAAGCGCCCCGGCTCGATCTCCAGGCGCACGGCATGGCCGAGCCTGCGTTCTGCTTGCCTGCGCACGCTGTCCCACAAGCTGAAATAATGCGCGGCATCGATCGCCCTGTCCCCGTCGCGATAGGGAACTGACAGGCCACCCCCGGCAGAAATCGCCTCGACATCGTGATCCAGATCGCTCAGGAGACCGGTCATCGCATGACAGACCCGCTCGAGATGGCCGTAGTCGACGCCGGAGCCGATATGCAGGTGAAGCCCGACGAGATGCAGGCGATAGCGGCGAACCAATTCGACAGCCTTGTTAAACTCCGCATGCCAGATACCATGCTTGCTGTTTTCGCCACCCGTATTTGTCTTGCTGCTATGGCCGTGGCCGAAACCCGGATTGGCGCGAAGCCAGACGCGGTGACCGGGCGACAGCTCCCCGAGCTGGTGCAGCATGTCGATGGAGCCGATATTCACCTCAACCTTGTCGTTGACGACGCGGCGCAAAGTCGGGCGGTCGAAAATATCGGCGGTGTAGACGATGCCCGCAGCACCTGAGAGGGTAGGGCCGGCGGAAAATCCGGCCCGCTGCGCGCGATCGATTTCGCCGAGAGACACGGAGTCCACAAGCACACCTTCCTCACGCATGAGGGAGAGGATGTGGATGTTGGAGCACGCCTTCTGCGCATAGCGGATCACGTCGAAGGCGCCGAGCTGCCTTATCCGATCGCGGATCGTCGTCGCGTCGTAGACCCATAAGGGCGTCCCATGCTGGTGGGCGAGAGGGGTGAGGTCATTGGCAGAGATGATGGGCATGGCGCTGATTGTCCGTAGATGGCAGCCCTCCGAACCGAAAGATCGTTTCAAGTTGGGCAATGGGGATTTCACGTACGGGTTGACCACGAAACCGGGCATATGAAAAATATCAATTTTTCCAAACTATATTCAATTGTGATATGAGGTGGGCATGGCTGTTACCCTACGGCATATCGAGGTCTTCAGGGCGGTGATGACGACAGGCAGCGTCACGAATGCGGCCGCTATGCTCAGCACCTCCCAGCCGACGATCAGCCGGGAGCTGGCACGGTTCGAGCATCTCATCCAGATGAAGCTTTTTGAGCGTGTGCGCGGCCGCCTCCGCCCGACTGCGCACGCTCTGCAGTTGTTCGAGGAAGTGCAGCGCGCCTATTTCGGGCTGGACCGGATCATCAGGACGGCGGCGTCGCTGCGCCAGTTCGAGCAAGGGCAGCTCTCCATCATATGCCTGCCGGTCTTTTCTCAATCGCTCCTGCCGCAGACTTGCCGGTATTTCATCGAGCGGTTCCCGAACGTGGGCATCAGTATCGTTCCGCAGGAGTCGCCTCTGCTGGAGGAATGGTTGTCGGCGCAACGCTATGACTTCGGACTGACGGAGGTCGATCATGTCCCGCAGGGTACGGAGGTAACCCCACTCCTGACGCTCGACGAGATTTGTGTGCTGCCGGACGCTCACCCGCTTCTTGAAAAGACCGTTCTCTCACCAGGTGATTTCGAGGGGCAATCCTTTGTCAGCCTGTCGGCGATGGATTGCTACCGGCGGCAGATCGATCAGATTTTTCGAAACGCCGGCATCAGGCGGCGCATGATCATCGAGACCCATAGCGCGGCATCCGTCTGTTCGATGGTGCGGGAGGGAATTGGTCTGGCCATCGTCAATCCCCTGACGGCCCTGGATTATGCCGGCCACGGCCTACATCTTCGCCGGCTATCGTTCTCGATCCCTTTTTCCGTCAACATCGTGCGCCCGATCCATCGGCCGCAGTCGCAGCTGGTCGAGGTTTTCGGGACCGAATTGGCCCGGCAAGCAGGGCTGATCGAAGCCCGGCTTGCCACCCTCATTGATCCCTGATGACTTCGTGAAGGCGCATAAGATAGCGGCGTGTACCGATGCCCTGTCACACGTCATCAGTTCAGCACCGGTTCGCCAGCCGTGATGCGCTGCTCGCCCTCGTCGAACAGGTGGACGGCATCATGGAGCGGAGCAATCCGCAGCACGTCGCCGGGGGCTGCTCTGATCCGCTCCCGGAAGACGCAGCTGATCGTCTGCGTGCCGAGACGGGCAACCACCAATGTCTCGGACCCCGTCGGCTCGACAACGGCGGTTGTCACTTCGATGCCGTCGGGGTCGAGTGTGATATGCTCAGGACGAATGCCGTAGGTGACGGCGCCGGACGGGCGCCGCTCGCTCGGCAGGATAAGCCCGTCTTCAGTTCGGAAACCTTCATTCGTCATGCTTCCCTTGACGAAATTCATGGCGGGAGAGCCGATGAAACCGGCAACGAAGAGATTGTTCGGGCGGTCGTAGAGTTCGAGCGGCGAGCCCGACTGTTCGATCAGGCCGTCCTTCATCACTACGATCTTGTCTGCCATGGTCATCGCCTCGATCTGGTCGTGCGTGACATAGATCGTCGTGGTCTTCAGCCGCTGATGCAGTTCCTTGATCTCGGATCGCATCTGGACGCGGAGCTTGGCATCAAGGTTCGACAGAGGCTCGTCGAACAGAAAGACGGCGGGATCCCGGACGATCGCGCGGCCCATGGCAACACGCTGCCGCTGGCCGCCTGACAACTGCTTCGGATAGCGCTCCAGGAGCGCCTCCAGGCCCAAGATCTTCGCGGCATTGCCAACGCGCCGATCGATCTCAGTCTTCGGCATACGCTTCAGCCGCAGCGAGAAGCCCATATTCTTGGCGACCGTCATATGCGGGTAAAGCGCATAGTTCTGGAACACCATGGCGATGTCGCGATCCTTCGGTGCCAGCTCGTTGACGATATGCTTGCCGATCTGGATCTCGCCCGAGCTTATATCCTCCAGACCGGCGATCATTCTGAGAAGGGTGGATTTGCCGCAGCCGGAGGGGCCGACGAGGACGACGAACTCGCCATCGCGGATATCGACCGATACGCCTTTGATGGCTTTGAACGCGCCATAGTCCTTGCGCGCATTGTTCACTCTAACATGAGCCATTTTCGTCCTCCCCGGTCGCGCTCAAAGCTTGTTCAAGACGTTTCTGAGGTAGGCGAGCCCAAGGCGTTCACCTTCTTTTCGCGCCTCGAGATCCTTGCCCGGCCATCCATAGGCGGCGTCCTCGTGCTCGATCGAAAGGGTGCCGTCAAAGCCGTTGGTCCGTGCCTGACGCAGGAAGCGCGGCCAGTCGAGAAGGCCGTGGCCCGGCAGCTTGTATTGCCACCAGCCCTTGCCGTGATAGCCGACCGCTTGTTGTGTGGCCGCATCGATTGCGGTGTCCTTGGCGTGCAGAATGGCGATGCGGTCCTTGACCGCGTCCATTGCGGCATAGGGATCGACGCCGATGCGGATGAGGTGCGAAGGATCGAATTCGAGACCGAAGCGCCGGTCGGGTATGCGCCTGAAGAGTTCCTGCCACCCCTTCGGCGTGGTTCCGACGAAATTATCCTTGGGCCCCGGCCAGTTTTCGATCGCGAAGACGAGACCGCTCGACGTCGTCTTGCCAATCAGCCGGTTGGCGAAATCGGCAAAATCATCGTAATTGGCTTCGTCGTCGGCATTGTCGTTACGTCCGGGAAAGATCACGAAGATTGGCACGCCCGCTTCGCCGATCGCTTCGGCAAATTCCTCCGTGCGGGCGCGAAGTTCGCCGCGTTTGCCGCTGTCGGCATCGAGCTGATTGCCGAAATAGGTGACCGAGGAGACGAAGAGGTTTTGGTCGCGGGCAAGTGCCACCGCAGCCTGCACCTTGTCCGGCGTCTTGATATGGCCGCCGACATCGATTTCGATTGCGTCGAAACCGGCCGAAGCAGCGAAATTTACCACTTCTTCTAGCGGCCGATCGTTGAATGTCGACGTATAAAAACCAATCCTCATCAATATCCTCCCAGCGGCCTTGCCGGCTGTTTCAGTTGTTCAGGCGATCCATGAATTTGAGGGGCGAACGGGTGCGTTGAACGGCGTCCGCGGATGCCAGCATCAGCGCCGCCGCCATCGGCATCGCCGCAGCACCGAGCGCCGAAGCGTCCTCGCCGATCGAGGCACGATGCAGCGAAGGCAGAGTGGTGTCTCCGGCCGTCAGATGTTCGTGAACGTAGCGGAGCAACTCGTCGATCATGCGGATCGGCAATCGGCCGCCGATGATGATGGCATCGGGATCGACGATCATGCCGATATGCTTGACCGCAACGGCAAGGTGAGCGCTCATTTCCTTCAGCCACTTCGACACCAGAGCCTTGCCACGTGCATCGAGTGTGAGAAGGTCCTGAGGCACGCTTGCATGGACGCCATGTTCGCCAAGAAACTTGTAGAGAAAAAACATCGTCACCATCTCGCCGAGAAGATCGACTTTCGGCGCGGTCTTGTCCCGGTCGTCGGCAATCGGCAGCCATCCGATTTCGCCGCTCAGCGCCATGGCGCCGCGATGGCCGTTGCCGTCGAGAACGAGCCCTCCGCCGAGACAGGCATTGATGGCGATATAAAAGAAACTGCGGCTTTCCGCCCCGAGGCCGTAGTCAAGCTCGGCAAGTGCTGCGGCATTGGTCTCATTTTCGATGAAGACCGGATGCTGGGTCAGGTTTTCGATTGCTGCGCGTACGTCGAATTCCATCCATTCCGAATAATCGTCGGGCATGCCGAGGAAAGGGATCTCTCCGAGCCAGTCGGGCATGGCGAGCCCGATGCCGGCCAGGTGCGCGTCGTCGATCAGGCGGCTTCGCTGGAAATGCGATATCGCATCGGCCGTCAGCTGCATGAACTCGGCCGGACGCACATAGCGTTTTTCGTGGTGGACCCGGGCACGCACGTTGCCGACGGCATCCACAGCGACAATCGTCAGGTGATCGCGATCGATGTTGATGCCGATTGCAAAGAACGCATCGGGGTTGATCTCGAGCTCGATTGCCGGCTGGCCCCTCAGCCCATGCCGCCGGCGAGCTTCGATGATCAGGCCCTCGTCGAGCAGACGATCGACGATCCGGGCGATCGCCGGCTTCGTGAAACCTGTCTGCCGGGCAATCTCGGCGCGCGAAATCGGCGCCTGCCGATGAACGCAACGCAGCACGACGGCTCTGTTGTGCTCGCCCGCATCCTCGACATTGGCCCCCGTCAGATCGGGGGACAGTCTGGCGCCGTTCATCTGGTTCATGGATTGAGATCCTCTATCTGCCACGGACACGCAAACCGACCTTACCCTTTCACCGCGCCGCTGGTCATGGCGCCAAGGATCAGCCGTTGAAGCGACAGGAATGCCACGATCGCCGGAACGACGGAAATCAGGCAGGCGGCGGCTAGCAGCTGGATGGACGAGTCGGTCTGCATGCCACGGAAGTTAAAGATTCCGACGCCGATCGGCATCAGGTCATTTTTGGTGAGCAGCAGGAAAGGCACCAGGAATTGCGACCAGCCGGCGATCACAGTGATGATGAAGACCGAGGCAATGCCCGGTGCCGACAGGGGCAGGATGATGCGCCAGAAGACCGAGAAGCGGTTGCATCCGTCGATCATCGCGGCTTCGTCCAGGCTGCGCGGAATGCCGTCGACGGTGCCTTTCAACAGCCAGGTCGCAAGGGGAACACCGAGCGCGATATAGACCATGACGACGGCAAAATGCGTGTCGAGGAGGCCGAGACGGTTCATGTAGCGATAGAGCGGCACCATGATGACGAGCGGCGAGATCATCTGGAAAAGCAGGAGCCCCATCATCGAGAGGCCCTTACCGCGGAACTGGAAGCGCGAGAAAGCGTAAGCGGCAGGCAAGGCAACGATCAGCACGCCGAAGCCGCTCAAGGCCGCAAGCTTCAGGCCGTTCCAGAGATAGATTGGAAAATAGCTGTTGTTGAGAACGGTGATGAAATTCTGGATGGTGGGATTGTCGGGAATATAACGCGCCGCGCCGCGATAGACCTCACGCTTGTCACGCAGCGCCATCGACAGGAGATAGGTGAGGGGGCCGGCAAAGAAGACGAACATCACCAGCATGAAGAGATAGCTTATGGCATCGCCGAGCCGTGTTCCGGTGCGTCCGCTCATTGCTCTTCCTCCTTCGGCAGGAACGACGCATAGACGAAGGCCAGGCCGAGGCTGATGATCAGCATCAGCACCGAAAGCACGCTGCCGCCGGAGAGATCGTAGTTTCGGAAGACGATGTTGAAGACGTAGAGCGAAATCACCTCGGTCGCGCGTCCCGGTCCGCCGCCTGTCAGCGTGATGATCGCGTCGAAGGTGTTAACCGTCTGGATGGTGATCAGGATCATGTTGACGAGAATTGCGGCGCGCAGCTGCGGAAGTGTCACGAAAAAGAACTGCTGCGAAGCCGTGGCACCGTCAACCTCGGCGGCTTCGTAGAGCGAGGGATCGATCGATTTCAGCGCCGCATACATCACGACCATCGAAAAGGCCGTGCCGCGCCAGATGTTCGAGATCAGCGTCGACCAGGGCGCCATCGCCGGATCGGAAAGCCAGGCAACTGTCGGCATGTGCATCAGCCTCAAAATGCTGTTCAGCGCGCCATAAGGCGCTTCGGAAAACAGCATCTGCCAGATGATGCCGCCGGCGATGCCTGGCACGACCCAGGCGACCAGCGCCGTCGTCCTCAGGATCGTGGTGCCGAACAGGCCGCGCTTTTCGCCGCGGATGACAGTGACAGCGACTGCAAGACCGAGAATCTGCTGGCCGATGACGCTGCCGCCGACGAAGATCAGCGTCGCCCAGAGAATGTCAGGCAATTGCGGCGAGCTGAGCGCATTGGCGATCGAACCCAGCGTATAGTCCTGGTTTTCGCCGATCAGCGTCGCATTGGTGAAGGAAAGCCGGAAAACGTCGATGACGGGATACAGGTAGAATATGCCGATGACGACGATCACGGGCATGATCCAGGGCAGGGGCGCACCAGCGAACCGGCGCATGAACGTTCTGCTTTGAGGCGGGCTGTCAGCCTCGATGGCAATAGGGCTCATTGGCTTCTCTGTCCGGGTTTGGCACTGTCGACGGCGCCTAAAAGGCAGGCGCCGTCGTTATCTGAAGCGTCAAAAAATGCCCGGGATCAGAGCCGCTTGTAGGCCTCCATCGCCGCGCTGAATGCGGCATCAAGGGCTTCTTCCGGTTTCTTCGTTCCCGAGAGCACGTCGCCCATCATGATCTGGATCTGGTTAGAGATCTCCGGATAGATCGGCACGCCGGGACGCGCCTGGCCGTCGACGAGCGCATTGGCGAAGGTCTTGTTGGCTTCCGTCGAGAAGACCTCATACTTGTCGAAGAGCGACTTGCGCGTCGGCAGCTGCTGCTGCAGCGCGTTTGCCGGACCCATATAGACGTCGCGAGCCAGATTGGCGCACATCTCGATCTTCTCCTTGTCCTTGCTGAAGGACGCGATCGTCCAGCCGCCGGTGCCGGTCGAGCGCTCATTGGCCGAAGGGCCGGGGATCGGCGAGAAGGTCCAGTTCTTGAATTCCTCTTCGTCGAGCGTCGCCTTCAGCTGCGCATATTGCCAGTTGCCGCCGATGAAGAGCGCCGTCGTCGCCGCAGCTGCCGCGGCATTCATGTCGTCGTAATTGGCGATAGTGGTAACGCGCTTGGGGGCCGCGCCGGAATCGACGAGATCCTTGAAGTAGTTAAGCGCCTTCAGGAATTTCTCCTTGTTCTCGCCTTCGCCGAAGACCGGCTTGCCCGAGTCGTCGACGAGCTTGCCGCCGAGCGCCCAGTAGTTCGCCAGCCAGTCGAAGGTGGTGCCTTCCCAGCGCCCGCCGTTGAAGAGGACGCCTTCCATGCCTTCCTTGGTGGAGGCAAGTGCGGCCTTCTTCAGGTCGTCCCAGGTCTGCGGCGCATCGGCTACAACAGACTTGTTGCGGTAGAGGACGCGAAGGTCCGTATCCCACCACCAGGCGCGGATCGTCTGATCCTTGTCGGTGATGCCGCTGCGGATGAAGGGGAAGAGATCGTCGACTTCTTCCCTGGTGAAATAGGGCGTAAAATCCGCCAGCACCTTATTGACCATGAACTGCGAGAGCACGAAGGAGTCGACGGCGGCGCAATCCGGCGCATTGCCGGCCTTGGCCTGCTCCAGCATCTTGGCCTGTTCCGTGCCGATGTCGGAGGACATGAACTGCATCTGCAATTTCCAGTCCGGGTGCTTCTTGATGAAGTCGACAAAGAGCTTCTGGTAACCCTCTGCGATGTTGGGGTCGGAATTGTTCGGGCTGTCGTTCGTGAGCCGGACGACAAGGGTTTTTGGCGCATCGGCAGCGCCGATCCTGTCCTTTGTCGCAAGCTCCTGGGCAAATGCGGCAGGCACTGAAAATAACATTGTGCTCAGCGCTAACGCGCTGATGAACGCTCTCTTCATGATGGGTCTCCTCCCCATTTTAAACGGATACAGCCTGGTGGTCAGTTGACCTCTCCTCATTTCCATGCTGCATTAATTAGATTAAGTTACTTTGATTTGATGTCAAGCCGCAGCTTGGGAGGATTGAGATGCCGGCGACATTCAACACAAGTTAGCGGACCGCAGCCGCATTTCCCGATCACAAAAAATCGAGCCATTTCGGGCATCCGCGATGGCACGGTGAGGTTTTGCCTCGGCTACGTGAAGGTGGCCGAACCTGACATCTATGGAGGATCAGATGCGCTTACTCATTCTCGGCACTGGCGGAATGGCCAATCAACATGCCGCAAATTTCAAGGCGATCGAAGGCGTGAGCGTCGTGGGCGGGGTCGACGTCGTACCCGAGCGGCTGGCGGCATTTTGTTCTGAACATAGCATCCCCAATCACTTCAGCACACTCGAGGAAGCCCTTGCCTGGGGCGAGTTCGATGCCGTTGCCAATGTTACGCCCGACCGCATCCACCATCCGACGACGCTACAGGCGATTGCGGCGGCCAAACATGTCTTCTGCGAAAAGCCGCTCGCGACCGATGCCATCAAGGCGATGGAAATGACGGATGCCATCGAAAAAGCTGGCAGGGTCGGCATGGTCAACTTCACCTATCGCAATTCGCCCGCCCTGCAGAAGGGACGGCAAATGGTGCTTGCCGGCGAGATCGGCGAGATCAGGCATGTCGAGGCATCGCATCTGCAGAGCTGGCTTGTGGGGCGTCATTGGGGCGACTGGAAGAGCGAGAGCAAATGGCTGTGGCGCCTCAGCAAGAAGCACGGCTCGAACGGCGCGCTCGGCGATATCGGCATCCATATCGTCGATTTTGCGTCCTATGGTTCGGGGCTCGATGTCGCCCACGTCTTCGCGCGGCTGAAAACCTTCAACAAGGCGCCGGGAGACAAGATCGGCGAATATGATCTCGATGCGAATGACAGCTTCACGATGAATGTCGACTTCACGACGGGTGCGATCGGCACCATCCAGGCGACGCGAACCGCGGCCGGCCAGATGGATCAGCTGCGTCTCAGGGTCTATGGCGAGACCGGTTCGATCGAGATGATCTACGACACCGGAAAGTCGACGCTTCGCGCCTGCCTCGGCGAAGATGTTCACACCGCAACATGGCGCGACATCCCCTTCGATCCGGTGGAAACGAACTATCAGCGCTTCGTGCAGGCCGTCAGGGCAGGCAGGACGCAGGAACCCTCGTTCCGCAGGGCGGCGAATATCCAGAAAGTGCTCGACAAGGCGCTTGCCTCGGATGTCAGCCACACGGACGAGGCGCTTGCCTGATTTGATACTAGGACGTCAGGCGGAAGCCGGTGGCAGCAGGGTGTTGAGGAAGGGCAGCAGTGCCGCCCCCAGCGCCACGCCGCCGCCGCTGAAGCTTGCCGGCTTCATCGGCGAAATCCACGGTGTCAGGAAGGGCCGCTTGGATGTGTCGCGGCGCTCGACGGAGAGCTGGTGGATCAGTGCTTCGACGACGCTTCGCGGCAGGTCGCCGCCGATCATGATCACACCAGGCGCGATAAAGCCGGCCATGGCGATGATCGGGTCGAGCAGGTGGCTTGCCGCATCGCGGATCCACTGTGTCAACTGAGGGGAGGACGGCTCTTCGCCCGAAATGAGGCGCTTGAACTCGTCGTCGCTGACCAGTGCGCGCAGCGCGCCGAAACCGACCACCGTGTTCAGCCGGACATTATCGGGGCCGGTGAGCATCTCACCGATGCTGCCTGCGCGTCCGTGGACGCCCGAATAAGGAATGCCGCGAACGAGGAAGCCGGCCTGGACATCTTCGTCGATGATGATCATCGCCAGTCCGCCTTCGGGGGCAGGCGCGCCGATGGTGCGCTCGGCAAGCAGGCTTGCGGTGCACTCGTTCTCCACGTGACTGACAGGAAGCGTGGATGCTGCGTCGAGCTCTTCGCTTTCCTGCGCGGTCCAGTCGTTAGACCCGATCCCCAGGCCGATGATCGGCATGCCGGCATGCCGGCCGATCATCTTCTGGGTGGCTGAGAGAATTGACGGGACGCGCGCTGCCGCGTTGAGGGAAAAGTATTCCCGATCGTGGACCTGGCCGCTGAGGTCGATAAGGACGGTTTCGCCCCGGTTCTGGCGAACCCTGACACCGATCGAAAACGCGCCGTCAGGGCGCAGGGCAAATTCGGTGGCGGTCGCGCTGTTGCCGGCGCCGTTGCGGCGGTGCGACGTCACCAACCCTCCCTCGCTGAGGCGGCGTAGAATATTGGTGATGCCCGGCCCGGTAAGCCCGGAATGCTGGCCGAGTTCCATGCGGGTCAATGGACCGTGCCGGCGGATAGCCTCCAGAATGACGCGGATATTTCTGTCGGCGATTTCTCCCGATCGCAGACCGATTGTTTTACCCCGCGTTACGGCCGTTTCCTCTGTCTGACGTCGCCGCGGCCCGGATCGAAGATACCGCATAACCGTCTTCCCTAAGCACCTGGATGCTTGTGTATCACAGGTAAAACTCTCGCAACCTATTTCTTGTCCGCTTGACTGCAAAACAAAGTTACTTAATCTAAGGGATGCCACGCGCCTCGGTTGGAGGAGACGGGACGCGGTGGCTGCGGCCTATTTGCGCGACCAGGTTTTCTCCCCACCCGTCACTTGCTTATTTTCCAATAGGACCCGCCATGTCTCTCACCATTGCCCAACGCCTCGATCGCCTGAAGGTTCGCACAGCCGAGCTCGCTCACTGGCGCGACAGGCAAAGCATCGTGATCGACGGCTGGACCTTCGACGGCGAGCCGATCGCCCATGATCAGGACTGGCCGCACCGCAAGGGGACGGTGCATTTCGCGGTATCGGCCACAGTGCCGCGCGACTGGCCAATCGAAAAGGTTCGCCTGCAGCTCGATCTCGGCGGCGAGAGCCTGATCACGCTGCACTATTCCGGCGGCCAGGCAGAGACATTCGGGCTCGACCCCTATCATCAGGAGTTTCCGATCAAAGCCAGGGAATTCTCGATTACCACTGACAGCGTTGCCCGCTTTCCCTTCGGCGAGCCGAACCGGGCACCGAAGCTCAACAAGGCGCGGCTGATCTGGCTGGACGAACCGGTCCACAGGTTGCACCTCCTGTTGCGGCAGATCGGCGAGGCTGCCGACGTGCTCGAAAGCCATGAGGTCGTGCCGCACCTGATCGAGGCGGCCGAACAGTCGCTGCGCAGCCTCGACTGGCCTTCGGACACGTCAGCCTATATTTCACGCACAGCCGGTGCGGTGATGCAGCAGAAGATCTGGGAACTGCCGGAGCTTGAGGCAAACCCGGCCGGCCTTAATGAAGCGCAGAGCGCTTCGGCCGGTGCCGCCTATGATCAGCTGATCGCGCGATTGAAAGAGCTTCAGAAGCGTTTTCCGCCGAACGGTGAACTGCTGCTGACCGGCCATGCCCATATCGACCTCGCATGGCTTTGGCCCTACGACGAGACGCGTCGGAAGATGCGTCGCACCTTCAACACCGCGCTCTCGCTGATGGAACGGTCGGACGACTTCCGGTTCAATCAATCGACTGCCCATTATTATGCGCAGATGGAAGAGGATGATCCCGACCTTCTCGAACGGATCAAGAAGAAGGTCGCCGAGGGCAAGTGGGAAACTGTCGGCGGCATGTGGGTCGAACCCGACACCAACATGCCAACGGGTGAGAGCCTTGCGCGGCAGGTACTGTACGGACAGCGCTATTTCGAGAAACACTTCGGCCTGCGCCACACGGTCTGCTGGCTGCCGGACTGCTTCGGCTTTTCCGGGGCCTTGCCGCAGGTCCTCCAGCTTGGGGGGATCGACAGTTTCTTCACGATCAAGGTGAACTGGAGCGAGACCAATCACATCCCATCCGACTTGTTCTGGTGGAAGGGGCTCGATGGAAGCAAGGTTCTGACCCATACTTTCGACAACCCCATGCATGGCTACAACGGTTTCGTGCAGCCGGATTGCTTCGTGCCGACCTGGAAGAATTTCCGCGGCAAGACGCAGCATGACACATCGCTGCTCGCTGTCGGCTACGGTGATGGCGGCGGTGGCGTGACACCCGAAATGGTCGAACGCGAAGTGCAACTGCGCGACTTCCCGGCAATCCCGAGCGCCCGGTGGGGCACGGTGAAGGGCTTTTACGAAGAGGCCCACCGCACTGCGGCGCAAAAAGAGCTTCCCGTCTGGGACGGGGAAATCTACCTCGAACTGCACCGCGCGACGCTGACGTCGCAAAGCGGCGTCAAGCGCAAGCACCGGCAGGCCGAGCGGTCGCTGATTACGGCCGAGACGATCGCTTCGCTCGCGCATCTCTTGGGTGCCGGCAAACCACAAAGCCTGGAAGCGGATTGGCGCGTCGTCCTGAAG
Organism: Rhizobium sp. 1399; assembly: GCF_031455475.1. Classification (NCBI taxonomy): domain Bacteria; kingdom Pseudomonadati; phylum Pseudomonadota; class Alphaproteobacteria; order Hyphomicrobiales; family Rhizobiaceae; genus Rhizobium; species Rhizobium sp. 1399. The sequence continues at coordinate 25,136 of NZ_JAVDSU010000022.1, forward strand.
AACGAATTCCACGACATCCTGCCGGGCTCAAGCATCCGCGAAGTCTATATCGACGCCGAGCGGGAGCTCGACGGCGTCATCGACAATGCCGAGTCGGAGAAGGCCAAGTCTCTGAAGACGCTATCAGCTCATCTTCCGGCAGGTGGGGTGACGGATGCGTTGATTGCCGTCAACCCGTCGCTTGCGCCGCGGCCGCTGACCACCAAGCTTTCCGATGGGACGGTCCTGTCATCTGCCGAAATCGTCGCGCCTCTTTCCGTTGCGGTCTTTGATCGCAAGACCCTCAAGCCCGCCGGCTTGCTGAAAGCCGATACGCAGAGCCTCGAAAACGAGCACCTGTCTGTTGTCATCGGCAAGGATGGCGCCGTTTCAAGCCTCGTTCACAAGGCAACGGCCAGGGAGGCGATCGAAGGAGCTGCAAATCAGCTCTGGGTCTATCCGGCCGACAAACCTCGCAACTGGGACGCCTGGGACGTCGATGCCGACTATGCCGAAAAGGCTGTCCGCCTCGACAGGCCCGAGAGCATCACACTTGCCGAACAGGGGCCACATCGTGCCGCGATCCGCGTCGTTTACCGATACCGAAACTCGACGGTCACCCAGCTTTACGTGCTGACGGCCAATGCCCGCAGGCTTGATATCGAGACGACGATCGACTGGCATGACCGGCGTACTCTGCTCAGAACGCTGAACCCGGTCGCCGTGCGTTCACGCACAGCCACCTTCGAATGCGCCTTCGGTATCGTCGAGCGGCAAACGCATACGAACACGTCCTGGGAGCAGGCAATGTTTGAAGCTGCCGCACATCGTTTTGTCGATCTCAGCGAACCAGGTTTCGGCGTCGCTCTGCTCAACAATGCCAAATACGGGCACAGTGCGCGCGGCAATGTCATCGGCATGAGCCTCGTGCGCTCGCCGATCTATCCCGATCCACTCGCCGATGAAGGCGAGCAGAACTTCACCTACGCGCTGATGCCGCATGAGGGCGCCTGGCATGAAGGCCATGTCCTCCAGGAAGCGATCGATCTCAATCAGCCGCTCGTCACCATCGAGGCCAGTGGCCTCTCGGCAGGCACGCTGTCGCCTCTCGGCGTCGAAGGCATACCAGTCGCCTTTTCGGGACTGAAGCCGGCGGAGGAGGGAGAAGGCCTTATCCTGCGGCTTTACGAACCGGCGGGCCGGCGCGGCCGGCTTTCGCTCGCCTTGCCCTCGGGCTGGCAGGCTTCGGGACCTCTGAACATCCTCGAAGAGCCGATCGAGCGTGCAGGGCCTGCCGACATCATGCCGTTTGAAATTCGGACCTGGAGGCTGCAGCGAAGCTAATCGCGTCAGTATCTGGAAAGTTGTCGCTACGCGTTCCGAATCCATTGTCGATCGCTCCCGGGAAAAGTTTCAACATGTCGCAGTGGCCCGGCTCGCGCCGGGCCCTATCTTCCGGCTGGTCTTTCACCAGCTCCCGAGGAAACGATCATGACGGAATCCGTGAAGTCCGTACCTGCGCCCCGCGATCAGCACCTGCGCGACATGGCCAATTGCATTCGCTTCCTCTCGATGGACGCCGTCGAGAAGGCCAAGAGCGGACACCCTGGCATGCCGATGGGCATGGCCGACATTGCTGTCGTGCTCTTTTCCGACTTCCTGAAATTCGATGCCGAAGACCCCTACTGGTTCGATCGGGACCGTTTCCTGATCTCCAACGGGCACGGCTCGATGCTGCTCTACAGCCTGCTCTATCTGACCGGCTACCGGGATATGACGATCGACCAGATCGAAAACTTTCGTCAGGTCGACAGTAAGACGGCCGGTCATCCCGAATATCGCCATGCCACGGGCATCGAGACGACCACGGGTCCGCTCGGACAAGGCATTGCCAATTCGGTTGGTTTCGCACTTGCCGAGCGCATCATGAACGCCAGGTTTGGTGACGATCTTTCAAACCACCACACCTATGTCTTCCTCGGCGACGGATGCCTGATGGAAGGCATCAGCCAGGAGGCCATATCGCTTGCGGGCCACTTGAAGCTCGGCAAGCTGATCGCGTTCTGGGACAACAATTCGATATCGATCGACGGAGCCACAAGTCTGGCGGAATCCGACGATCAGCCGGCGCGGTTCCGCGCATCGAACTGGCATGTGCAGGAGATCGATGGACACGATACTGACGCAATCCGAAACGCGATCGTCGAAGCCCAACGGATCACCGATCGCCCGTCGCTGATTGCCTGCAAAACCATCATCGGCTTCGGCTTTCCGACCCGCGCCGGCACGCAGAAAGCCCACAGTGATGCTCCGGGTGAAGAGGAGATCGCTGGCGCCCGCAAACTTCTCGACTGGAACGCACCACCCTTCGAGATCCCGTCCGACCTTTTGGATGACTGGAGAAAGATCGGCGCCAAGGGACGCAACACCCGGATGGCCTGGGCGGTTCGGGTCCAGACGGCGAAGGCGGATATCCGGGGGGAATTTGAACGCCGCATGAAAGGCGAACTGCCCTCGGACTGGACCAGAGCAATAGAGGCGGCAAAGCAGGAGCTTCTGTCTGCTGAAAAGGACCTGGCAACAAGGCAGGCGAGCGGGATTGTTCTCAACCACCTTGCTGAGACCATCCCCGAGCTCATCGGAGGATCGGCGGACCTGACACCGTCGAACAACACGAAGGCCAAATCCATGATCGAGATTGCGCCCGGTCAGTATAATGGATCCTATGTCCATTACGGCGTGCGTGAACATGGGATGGCGGCTGCCATCAACGGCATTGCCCTTCATGGCGGGTTGATCCCTTATGGCGGCACCTTCCTGACCTTTTCCGATTACGCCCGGCCGTCCATTCGGCTGGCGGCGATGATGGCGGTGCGTTCAATCTTCGTGATGACGCATGATTCGATCGGTCTCGGCGAGGACGGCCCAACCCACCAGCCTGTCGAACATCTGACAGCCCTGCGCGCCATTCCGGGTCTTGCCGTGTTCCGCCCGGGTGATCCGATCGAGACGGCCGAATGCTGGCAGGCAATCCTTGATGCTCCGCGGCAGGCAGCCTTGATCGCACTGTCCCGCCAGCCCATGCCGCTTCTGAGAAAGCAGCCGGGCTCTCGCAACCTGTCGGCAAGGGGCGGATACGTTCTGCTTGAGGCTGAGGGTGGCGCTCGCGAGTTGACGATCATGTCGACCGGATCGGAATTACACCTCGCCGTTGAGGCAAGGGCGAAGCTCCAGGCGGAAGGCGTTCCAACCGCGGTTGTCTCCATGCCGTGCCGTCTGCTGTTTGAGGCGCAGGCACCGGATTATAAGCGTGAGGTTCTCGGAGACGGAACTGCGCGTGTCGCGGTGGAAGCTGCCGTCCAGGATAGCTGGGACCGATATCTCGGGCTCGACGGCCGGTTCGTCGGCATGCACAGCTTCGGGGCGTCGGGCAAGATCGACGACGTCTACAAGAAGTTCGACATCACCACGGACGCCGTTGTGAAAGCCGCGCAAGGGGCACTGGGTTTCCGTCGTCGATGAGTGATCGGCAATCGCGGACGGCTTGCGGTCTCTAACTGCTCATGGTGCAGCCGAAGCTCCTGCGGCTGCCCTTGGCCACGCCCTCATGTGACGCGAATTCCGGCTCTAGCCGGCGCGGCGCGTGGGTTGGTAGCCCCTGCTGCCGTCGAGAAGCGTGCGTGTATAGGAATGTTCGACATTTCCGCTGAGCAAAGCCTCTCTTGAAGCGATCTCCACGAACATCCCGCCCTGCATGACGGCGACGCGATTGCACAGATGAGCAATCACAGCCATATCGTGGCTGACGAGAATGTAGGTCAGTTTTTCCCTTTCGCGCAGGTCCTTCAGCAGATTGAGGATCTCGGCCTGGATGGACACGTCGAGTGCGGATGTCGGCTCGTCGAGGAGAAGCACACGCGGCTTCAGTATCAGGGCACGTGCGATTGCGACACGCTGGCGCTGACCGCCCGAGAGCTGATGCGGAAAACGATGATAGAAGGATGGGGGCAGGCCGACGTCACGCAACACCTGTTCTACGCGCTCCCTGCGCCGGTCGACGCCATGGATTTCAAGGGGTTCGAGGAGCGTGCGGCCGATCGTGTGACGCGGGTGAAGCGAGCCGAATGGGTCCTGGAAGACCATCTGCTGCTTGGCGAGCTGCGATTTTGAGCGATTGGCGGTGATTGCCTCTCCGTCGATCGCAATCGAGCCATCCCATGCTTTGATCCTGCCGGCCAACGCGCCGAGAACAGTGGATTTGCCGCATCCGCTTTCCCCGACGAGGCCGAACGTCTCGCCCGGAGCAACGTCGAAGGAAACATCCTTGACCACCTGTTTGGCGGAGTGGCCGCTGCCGAAGGAAACGGCAAGATTTTTGACTGACATCATCATGCTCATGCCTCCGCCCAGCTCGGGTCTCGCCTTAGGACCTCAAGGCGGTCTCGAGGGTGGTCGAGGCTCGGCAACGCCTGCAAGAGGCCCCGTGTGTAGGGATGGGTTGCCTCTTCGAGCTTTGCGGCTTCAAGCTCTTCGACGATACGCCCGGCATACATGATGATCACTCGATCGCAGAAGCTCTTCACCAGGTTGAGATCGTGCGAAATGAAGATCAGCCCGATGTTGCGCTCGGTGATCAGGTCGTCGAGGATCGACAGGACCTGCTGGCGCACGGTTACGTCGAGAGCCGAGGTCGGCTCGTCGGCGATGATCAGCGATGGGGAGGAAATCAGCATCATCGAGATCATGATGCGCTGTCCCATGCCGCCCGAGACTTCATGCGGATAAAGGTTGAAGACGCGCTCTGGATCGCGAATGTTGACTCGTTCCAGCATGGCGAGTGTGCGTTTGCGCGCCTCGCGGCGGCTGACGCGTTCATGCAGGATGACGGTTTCGGCGATCTGCTCGCCGACCGTCATGACCGGGTTGAGCGAATATTTAGGGTCCTGCAGGATCATCGAAATGCGCCGCCCTCGGATCGAGCGCATATCGGCCTCGCTTGCGCGAACGAGATCGACATCCTCGAAGCGCATTTCGTCGGCAACCACTTTGGCGGTCGCCGGCTGCAGCCGCATAATGGCGCGTCCGGTCGTGCTCTTTCCGGAGCCGGATTCGCCGATGATGCCGACTTTTTCGCGCCCGACGGTGAACGAGACGTTCTTCACGGCCGTGACGACGCCCGACAGGGTCGGGAACTGGACTGACATGTTTTTGACCGAAAGGATCGGCTGGGATTGATCAGGCATTTCGGGGATCCATGATGTCGCGCAGGCCGTCGCCCAGCAGATTGAAGGCAAGGCTGACCACGAGGATTGCGATGCCCGGAACAGTCGTCAGCCACCAGGCGTCGAGCAGATATTGCCGGCCCGACGCTGCCATTGCACCCCATTCGGGCATCGGCGGCTGGGCGCCGAGACCGAGGAAACCGAGGCCGGCCGCCGTCAGGATGACGCTCGACATGTTGAGCGTCAGTCGAATGATGATCGAGGGAGCACAGAGCGGCACGATGTGATGCAGCAGGATACGGCTCATGCCGGCGCCCTGTAGCTCGGCGGCGACGACGAAGTCGGCGGCTCGGAACGTCAATGTTTCGGCGCGCGCCAGGCGAGCAATCGGCGGCCAGACGGTCAGCGCAATGGCGATGACGGCATTCTCAATCCCAGGTCCGAGCGCCGCAGAAAAGGCGAGTGCGAGAACGAGGCTCGGGAAGGACAGGAAGATATCGGTGATGCGCATCAACACGACATCGACCCAGCCGCCGAGATAGCCGGCAGCGGCACCGATCACAAAGCCGATCGGCGCCACGATGACCGTCACCAGAATGCTGATATAGAGCGTTGTGCGTGCGCCATAGACGAGACGCGAATAGACGTCGCGGCCGAACTCATCGGTTCCGAACCAGTTCGCGGCAGATGGCGGCTTAAGCGCCATCGTCAGATCCTGGGCAATGGGGTCGGAGTTGGCGAGCATCGGCGCGAAGGCGGCGACCAGCACCAGCGCAAGCACAACCAAAAAACCCGCAAAAGCCAGCGGATTTGCAAGCAGGCTCAGCCACAGGACATAGGCCTTGTGGAAGCGTGCCTGCCGGGTCGAGGAAAATTCCTCGTTGATCAGCCAATTGTGGAGATCGTTGAAATAGCGTGTCGCCATGATGTCACCGGGTACGCGGATCGAGGAAGCGGTAGGCGATATCGGACAGCAGGTTGATGACGATCGAAATGATGCCGATCAGGAGCACGCTGCCGAGGATCGCGTTCATGTCCGCGAAGAAGAGAGCCGAGGTCAGATATTGCCCGAGGCCGGGCCAGGCAAAGACCGTCTCGATGAGAACCGTGCCGTCAAGCAGGCCGCAATAGGCGAGTGCCACGATGGTCAGAAGCTGCACCCGGATATTGCGGAAGGCGTGTCGCCAGACGATGGCGCGCTGGCCGAGGCCCTTGGCTTTCGCCGTCAGCACATATTCCTGCCGAAGCTGTTCCAGCATGAAGCTGCGGCTCATGCGGCTGAGATAGGCCATGGCCGCATAACCGAGGATCAGGGCAGGGGCTGTGACATGCAGCAAGGCATCGCGGAAAACCTCCCATTCGCCGGCAATGATCGCATCGACGAGAATGGAGTTGGTCGGTCCTTCGACCAGCCCTTCATTATAGACGTCCAGTCGGCCGCTGCCGGGGATGAGCCCGAACTTGGCGTAAAAGACCAGGATGACGATGGTGCCGAGCCAGAAAATCGGCGTTGAATGCCCGATCAGCCCGACGACACGCGCGAGATGATCGACCCATGTTCCCTTGCGAACAGCGGAGATGATGCCGAGCGGAATGCCGAGGCCGGCGCCGATGATCGTTGCGAGCGTCGCAAGCTCCAGTGTCGCCGGGAAAACCCGGGCAAGATCACTTGCCACGGGGTTCTTGGTCACATGTGACTGGCCGAAGTTCAGGTGAGCGACATTGCCGAGATAGGTCGCGAACTGGACATAGAGCGGCTGGTCCAGCCCCATCTCCTCGTAGACCCGCTCATAGGTCGCCTGGTCGGCCTGGTCCCCGATCACGGCAATGACCGGATCAGCCGGGACCATGCGGCCGACGACGAAGGTGATGATCAGCAGGCCGAGCAGCGTCGTCAGGATAACGCTGAAGGATGTCGCCACCTTTCGCACTGCGTCGAGCACGGCTGCTCCGCCGCCCGATGCGGCCTCGGATGTTTGTGAGATGCTCACGTCATTCTCCCTTGGAGGAGGTCACTCGCCCTTGGAAACCGTGTCCCAGCGCGTCAGCCATGTCGAATGGCCGATATAGCCTTTGACTTCCTTGCGAACCGCCTTCGCGTCGGTGCGCAGGAAGGAGGTGATCAGCGGCGGAGACGATTCGAGATAGGCCTTGTTGATCTTCGCATAGAGATCGACCCGCTTCTGCTGATCCGTCTCGTGGGCGGCCGCAGTCACCATATCCTGAATGTCCTTCGGCACATCCCAGGCGGTGCGCCAGGCATTCAGGCCCGTCAGCTTGGCGTCGTCGGAATTGTTGGCATTGGTTGCATAGGACTGGAGAACCGCGTGAGGATCCGGCAGGCGTTCACCCGATCGCGCCGAAAAGATCTCGAATTCGCGCGTGCGGAACTTGCCGATATGATCGCCGCCCTGAAGATCGAGTTTGATGCCGGCCTTGGCGGCATTGGCCTGCAGGGACTGCGCAACCTCATATTCCGGGGTGACCGGCGTTGCGTAATAGACCTTCGAGAAACCATTCGGATAGCCGGCTTCGGCGAGTAGCTGCTTGGCCTTTTCGATGTCGAGCTTGTAGGGATTGACCTCGCTTGCACCCGGCAGGCCGGCCGGAATGATGGTCTGCTGCTTGATGCCGTAATATTTCATGACGGTGTTGGCGAGGCCGTCATAGTCGATCAGGTATCGGAAGGCTTCGCGGACCTTGGGATTGGAAAGAATCTCGTCCTTCTGGTTCAGGGCGAGGTAATAGAAACCGAAACCCGGCGTCTTCTGGATGTCGGCCTTGCCGCCGGACTCGACGGCCGCAAGATCCGTGGAGGACAGACGGGTCGCGACATCGACGTCACCCGCCTCAAGCTGCAGGCGCTGGCCAGAAGATTCCGGCATATGGCGGAGAACGACGCGTCGCATCTTGGGGGCGCCCTGCCAGTAATCCTTGTTGGCATCGGCGATCAGCAGGTCATTGACGCGCCAGGTGCGCAGTGCATAAGGCCCCGAGCCGGCGTCGTTGGCCTGCAGGAATTCGCGCCCCATATCGCCGTCCTTTTCATGCTCGGCCAGGAACTTGCTGTCTAGGATCGAGGTCGAGAAGCTCGCCAGCGAATAGAGGATCAGGTTGGGGTTCCAGAGGCTGGGCGTCTGGAGGACTACGGTGGTGTCGTCGCTCGCCTTGATCAGATCGTCGACATTCTTGTCCGTAAAGCCCCATTGGCGAAGGTCGACGGATGGCGCGAGCCCCAACTTGACGAGACGCCGCAGCGACCACTCGACGTCCTTTGCCGTCAGCGGATTGCCGGAATGGAACTTGATGCCGGAGCGGATCTTGAATGTGAAGGTCTTGCCGTCCGGCGAGACGCTCCAGCTTTCGGCGACGCCCGGAGCCGGCTTGGTAATATCGTCGGCCGGCAACACGATCAGCCGCTCATAAAGGTTCGCGACAATTTCAGCCGCTTCCAACTGATTGATTTCGTTTGGATCGAGGCCGCGCATCGACGACATGTTCGTCGCGATGACAAGCTGGTCCTTCGGCGTGGCTGCGGCCGCAGCCAGTGGCATCATCAGGCTCACGGCAACAAGCGCCGACGAGATCAATAGCCCGCGTCTTTGGATCTTCATTTTCTTCCTCCCAAGCATCTCTGCAAACACATCAGAGCGAATTTTGATATCGACATCGATCTGAAATCTGGTATATCAGATCTCACAAAACGATTTTGTCGTCAACGGGAGAATTTTCGGCTTATGGAAAATAAGATGGAGGGTCGGGCGGGCGACGACCGCATCGAAAAGATCGATCCGCGATTCCTGACGACCCTTCGTGATCATGTTCATAAGACGTTGCGGGCGGCGATCCTGTCCGGTCGCTTTCGCGCCGACGAGCGCGTCAACGAGCGCCAGCTCGCCGAGCAGCTTGGTGTTTCCACCACTCCGATCAAGGAGGCGCTCCGGCAGCTCGAGACCGAAGGACTGGTTGAAACCCTGCCGCGCCGTGGGGTGCTGATCCGGTTCAACGCCGGATGGGCGGAGGAAATGATCCTGGCTCGCGCTGCTCTGGAATCGATGATCGCGCATCTCGCCGCCAAGCGGATCACCAACGAAGAAGCCAGGAAGCTCAGCGATACGGTCGCATTGATGAAGGCGGCCACGGCCGATGGCGGTGCAGACGATCTCATTGCCCTGAACGAGACCTTTCACGAGCAGATCCACATCGCCTCGCGCTGCCAGTATCTCTCGCGCATGATCGAGCGCCAGCAATTCTATGACGCGAGCATTCGCCGCGTCATTCATTCCGACAACAAGGAGCGCGACAAGGCTCTCGCCGAGCATACCGCCATCGCTGCCGCCATCGTCTCGAACGACAGCGACAAGGCCGAGCGGGTAATGCGCGATCACGTCGTCCGCTCCGGCGAAACCTATCTCAACATCGTATTCAGGAAGAAAGAGGACATTTGACGTGACCGTGGGAATGGACAAGATTCGCAAGGCCCTGACGGGCATTTCCGGCGTTCCGGTGACCCCCTACAAGGCTGATGGCAGCATCGATCTCGCCAAGCTTTCCGCATTGATCGCGCGCCTCGCCAGCGCCCGGGTCCACAATCTGATGGCGGCCGGCAATACGGGCGAATTCTTCACCCTGACGATGGACGAGGTAAAAGCGGTCCATGCCGCCACGATCAAGGCAGCGGATGGCAAGGCTCTTATCAGTGCCGCCGTCGGGCGTTCGCTGGCGGAAGCAAAGGCGCTCGCCCGTCACGCGATTGCCGAAGGCACTGACGCGATCATGGGTCACCATCCGATGGATCCCTTTGCCGGGCCGAGCTACCAGGCGAAATATTTCCTCGAACTTGCCGAAGCGTCCACTGTCCCTGTCATTGCTTATGTCCGCAGCGACACGTTCTCGGCCGCCGATTTCCGCAAGCTTGCCCTGCATCCCAATATCGCCGGCATCAAGTTTGCATCCGGAAATCTGATGCTGCTTGCCGAGGTCATCCGCTCGACGAAGGATGCGCCGGCGATCTGGGTCTGCGGGCTTGCCGAGGGCTGGGCGCCTGCCTTCTATGCCATGGGTGCTCGCGGCTTTACCTCGGGGCTCGTCAACGTTTTCCCCGAGCGCTCGCATGCCATCCATCAGGCGCTGGAAGCCGGCGACTACGCGGCTGCCCGTGCCCTTATCGATGACATCGCCGGTTTCGAAGCGCTGCGCACCAAATATCTGAACGGCGCCAATGTCACGGTCGTCAAGGAGGCGCTCGGCATGCTCGGAACCGATGTCGGCCCTGTTCGCCTTCCCGGCGTTGAAAGTCTGACGGACGCGGAACGCGCGGAACTGCGCGCAATCGTCGACAATGTAAGCGGCAAGAACCGCGCCGCCTGAGGAAGAATCGCATGCATATCACCGGCTTCAAGACCTACATGCAGCGCGTCGACGACCGGCCGCGGCTGCTCCTGAAAATCGAGACGAGCGAAGGCATTTCCGGTTGGGGCGAGTGCTACAATCACGGCCCCGACTGGGCGCTGCCGCCGCTCTTCGACTACCTCTTCCATCAGATCGAAGGGGAGGACCCCCGCCGAGTGGAATTCCTTGTGCTGAAACTCAATCAGCAGTGCCGTTTTCCGCCGGGCGCGCTGGGGCTTGCAGCGATTTCGGCGATCGATCACGCGCTCTGGGATATCGCCGGCAAGGCCGCCGGCCTGCCGGTTTACATGCTGCTTGGCGGCAACGTTCGGGATCGGGTGCGCGTCTATTGCGGTGTCTATACCGCGCCGGACCCGCAGACGGCGCAGGACCAGACCCACGAGCTGAACGAAAAATACGGCTACACGGCTTTCAAGCTCAGCCCCTTCCGCCGCGACCTGCATGCCGGTCGCTGGGGCGAGCTTGTAAAGGAAACCGGTGACTGGTTCGCCAAGATACGCGAAATTACGCCATCGCATTTCGAATTCGCATTTGACGCTCATGCGAAGATCTTCGAGCCCTATCAGGCGGTGCAGCTCGCTGCGGCGATTGCCCCAAATGATCCGCTTTTCTACGAGGAGCCGATCCGGCCGGAGCACATTCCGGCATGGGCCGAGCTGAAGTCGAAAGTCTCCGTCCCGTTGGCGACGGGAGAATCTCTCTACAATCGCTTCGAATTCCTCTCCCTGTTGTCGGCCCGTGGCGCTGACATAATCCAGCCTGACATATGCGTTGTTGGCGGCGTGACGGAAATGCGCAGGATCGCAACAATCGCTGAGGCTCACTATGTAACCGTCGCGCCGCATAACCCGATGGGGCCGCTCGCGACCGCGGTCAATATCCACTTCTGCGCCGCACAGCCGAACTTCAAGGTCCTTGAGTTCAAGCCCCATGTCCACGCGCCATGGGCGGCCGATCCGTATATGCCGGTCGATGGCCATATGGAATTGCGGCCCGACCGTCCGGGTTGGGGTTTGGAAATCGATGAAAAGGCATTGCAGACGGAAGACTATATTCATTGGGAGCGGAAAATCACCCGCAAGCCGGATGGATCGACGGCTTATCCCTGATTGGTTCCGTTGAAATGACAAGCCAGCTTTAACGCTAGGGAAGCGCGCGCCACAGATCGTGATCGCGCTTTCCGCACTTCCCAGCTATGCGGGGAACATGGCCACTTTCCCGGCTCTCGATGACGCGCAAATGCTTGCGTCGTGAATTAAGCGGGAATTTGCCCCATCAAGGAAAAGTCTATTTCGTCATCCGCTCTGTAAGATGTGCCCGAGAAGGTGATGGCTCGAAGCTATCGGCGAAATATTGCGTTTCACGGGCCACCAGCCCGTCACGAAATTCCATGATGCTGACGGCATGAGAGGGCGTGCCATCATAGGTGAGTGTGAATTCGGTGACCCACAGATCTCCGCTGCCGATAATTCGTCGGACTGTAAACTGCTTCTTGTTTGGCTGGACGAACCGGCTTTCGTGAATGTTGTGCCTGCCGCGGATCCGCTCCCCTGATTGCGGATAATCCAAAAAGGCATCTTCGTGATAGATCTCGTGTTCGACGTCGAAATCGTTTGCGTCCGAAGCCTCCCAATGGCGCTCCAATGTCCTTTGCACTGTTCGATCTTCCAAGGGGATCTCCAACCTGCGTTTGCGGCCATAATCCTCGGGACAGCAAATAGTCGTGCTTTCGCTGTTCGCAGGGGCGTCATGGGTGCCCCTGCCAATGCAGCCGACCGCGGATCATTCGAAGGATACGCCTGGGGAGGACTGCCGGCAATCTGCGCCGCCGGTACACGCTGATACACTTCAGCCGATTTTCGAAATATGCGGGACACCTCAATCCTTGAAACCGCTCTTCGTTAACAGGCGCTGCGAATGCTGCCGCAATCGAAGGAGAGTGTTTCATGACGAAGACCGACAATGTTTCAACGCGGCGTGGCATCGCCGATCGAGTAATCGCCATAGCGTTTGGTTCTCTGTTGCTCATTCCGGCAGCCTATGCATTGCCGGCCCACGCCGCCGATCTTGCTTCGGGTGCCGCCACGAAAGCTACGAGTTCAGACGACGGCATCCGTCCGTTCCAGATCCACGTTCCGCAGTCGCAACTCGACGACCTGCGCAGACGCATCACTGACACCCGATGGCCAGACAAGGAGACGGTCGACGACGCCTCTCAGGGTATCCAGCTGTCACAGGTCCAGGAACTGGTTCGCTATTGGGGCACTCAGTACGACTGGCGCAAGGCCGAGGCGCAGCTCAATGCATTGCCGGAATTTGTCACCACGATCGACGGTGTCGACATCCAGTTCATCCATGTTCGTTCGCGCCATCCCAACGCTCTTCCTATCATTCTGACACATGGCTGGCCCGGATCGGTATTTGAGTTCATCAAGACCATAGGTCCTCTTACGGACCCGACGGCATATGGTGGCCGGCCGGAAGATGCGTTCGACGTGGTCATCCCCTCGATACCGGGCTACGGATTTTCCGGGCATCCGGTCGATCAGGGCTGGGGACCGGAGCGGGTCGCCCGCGCTTGGGACGTCCTGATGAAGCGGCTCGGCTATGACCACTATGTCTCTCAAGGTGGCGATCATGGTTCGGTGATCTCCGACGCGTTGGCGCGCCAGGCGCCGAAGGGCTTGCTGGCAATCCATCTCAATATGCCCGCGACGGTTCCGGGCGACCTCATGAAGGCCATCAACAGCGGAGACCCGGCCCCCGCGAGCCTGTCGTCGCCCGAGCGAGAAGCGTATAATTCCTTGAGCACCTTCTTCGGACGAAATGCTGCCTATGGCGCGATAATGGTGACCCGGCCGCAGACGATCGGCTATTCGCTTGCCGACTCGCCGTCTGGCCTGGCGTCCTGGATCTACGAGAAATTTGCCCAATGGAGCGACAGTGGCGGCGTTCCCGAGCGCGTTTTTTCCAAGGACGAAATGCTTGATGACATCACGCTCTACTGGCTGACGAATTCCGGCGCATCGTCATCGCGGTTCTATTGGGAGAACAACAACAACAACTTCAGCGCCGAGGCGCAGAAGACGAAGGACATCAAAATCCCGGTTGGCATCACGGTATTTCCGAAGGAGATCTATCGTGCACCGGAAAGCTGGGCCAAGCAGGCCTATCCCTCGCTGACATACTATCATCAGGTCGAAAAAGGCGGGCATTTTGCCGCCTGGGAGCAGCCCCAGCTCTTCGCCGAGGAAGTGAGAGCGGCTTTCAAGTCAGTACGCTGACGACGTCGAAATAGGTGGTCCTCGCTCGAGGGCCACCCCAACCCGACAAGACGTCGCCGCCGCAAACAAAATTGATGTCCTGTCGATCGGGTTGATGATCCGGATCCGGCCGGCGGCGCCTGGAATTTTGCCGCCCCTTCGTCGAAGATGCCATCGTCGGGGAATGCCCGACGAAAATCGGGAGGCGGCCTGGCACACGTGTGCATTTCTCTTCGCTTCTGTCATTCCGATGTTACGCGCCAGGGCTAGCAAGTCTCAGAACTCATCTGGGGCGCAGCCTCGATAGCGAAGGGAGACAGGATATGAATAGACGCGAATTTCTGATCACATCGTCGGCGGCTGCGGGCCTTCTGGCTCTTCCGCGCTTCGCCTCGGCCGCCGCAGGCACGATCGACCTCTACAGCGGCTCGGATTCCAATATCATCGACCTCTGGAACAACATCATCCGTCCGGCTTTCGAAAAAGCTCATCCGGACGTCACGCTGAAGGTTATCGATGCCGGCGACAATAATGGCCTGCGCGCCATTGCCGACCGTACTCTTGCAGCACTTAAGACCAAGACCGATCCGCAGGCCGATCTCTTCGAACAGTTTGATCCGCGCCTTCCGGCCGGTGGTATTGATGCCGGTCTCTGGGTGAAGTTCTCCGCTGAGAATGTCCAGGGCTTCGACCGCGTCAACCCGCTCGCTTTCGATACGCCCTACGCGCTGCCCTATCGCGGCTCGCAGGTTCTGCTTGCCTATGACAAGACCAAGCTCGACCAGAAGGATGCGCCGAAGACCTGGGAACAGCTGACGGCCTGGATCAAGGCCAATCCCGGCCAGTTCATCTACAATCGTCCGGACAAGGGCGGTTCGGGCGGCAATTTCGTCCGCCGTGCCATCCATGAAGCCAACGGCCGCGATCCGAAGAAGTTCAAGATCGACAATTTTACTGCCGACTATGCCAGCCAGACGCTGACGCCGGCCTGGCAGATCCTCAACGATCTCGCGCCGTCGCTCTACCAGAAGGGCGCCTATACCGCCGGCAACACGCAGTCGATCCAGCTGCTCGCCCAGGGCGTCGTCACCATCGCTCCGGTCTGGTCCGACCAGGTCCTGCAGGCGATCTCCCAGGGCGTTCTGCCCGAGACGACCGGCCTCGTGCAGCTCTCCGACCTCGCGCTCTGCGGCGGTTTTTCCTCCATGACGATCTTCACGAACGGCGCCAACAAGGACGCCGCCCTCAAGCTCGCAGCCTTCATGCTGACGAGCGAGATGCAGGAAGCCATCATCACCGAGATCGGCGGCTTCCCGGGCGTTTCCTGGGATCACATTTCTGAAGACCTGCGTAAGAAATATGCCGACGTCATCCCGGCGACCATCCCGACCTTCCCGGGCGGCGATTGGGAAAAGGCGATCAATGATGGCTGGTATCGCAACGTCGCTCCCGGAATCAGCCGCACCTGATGGCGTTGGATGCCGCGCAGCCTGCGGTCACGCGCCGCGCTCAGTCTCCAGGCAGGGGGAGCCTTTACGGGCTCCTCCTCGTCGGCATGCCGGTCTTTCTGGTCGGCTGGCTGATCATCTTTCCGATCTTCTCGGCGATTACGACCACCATCTTCGTCCGTCAGCCGGACGGGACGACCGAGTTTTCGCTTGCCTCCTACCAATTCTTCTTCACTGATGGTTACAGTCTGGCCAACCTCTGGCTGACGCTGTGGACGACTTTCATCTGCGGCCTGCTTTTGCTTGTGATCGGCCTTCCGATTGCCCTCTACCTACGCTTTTCCGGCGGTCGCCTTGCCGCCTATGTGCAGGGCCTCGCGATCTTTCCCATGTTCGTGCCCTCGATCATCCTTTCCTATGCGCTGATCCGCACGATCGGACCGAATGGCACGGTCGACATCCTGCTCAATGCCGTCGGCCTTCCCAAGCTGCCGAGCCCCTATCTGACGCCCTGGGGACCGGTCATCGGCCTCGTCTGGGACAATCTGCCCTTGACCGTGCTGATGCTGACGGCGGGGCTCACGTCCGTTTCCAATAGCTCCATCGAGGCAGCCCGCGACGTCGGCGCGACGCCTTTCAGGGTCTTTGTCTCGATCATTCTGCCGCGCATGGGCAATTCCCTGCTGGTCACCGCTTCCTTTGCCGTTCTCGGCATATTCTCAGCCTTCACACTGCCCTATGTGCTCGGTCCCGCCTCGCCGGAGATGATGGGGCCTTTCATGCAGCGCACCTTTGCCGACATGAACGATCCGCTGAGTGCGCTCACGCAGGCGGTCATCACCTTCGGCTTCTGTCTTCTCTTCGGCATCTTCTACGTCTGGTCGATCGCCCGCAATCGCGAGGGCCGATGATGCGCCAGTCGACCGCCTTGAAATTCGATTGGACAGGCTTTGCTCTTTCGCTCCTGCTCACGCTGTTCATCGCACTGCCGCTGCTGGTTGTCGCCACCTGGGCCTTCACCGAGGTCTGGCGCTATCCTTCCGTCATTCCCCAGCAGTTCGGCCTGCGTTTCTGGTCGCAGACGCTGGCGCGCAAGGATGTCTGGGATGCGCTGTTTCTCAGCCTGCGGCTGACGGCGACGGTGACGCTGCTTTCGGCAATCATCTGCCTTCCGGCCGCCTATGCTTTCGCAAGAATGCGTTTTCCTGGCCGCAATATCCTGTTCCTGTCGTTCCTCGCTTCACATGCCTTTCCGAAATTCGGCCTGCTGGTGGCGATTGCCGGCATCTTCCTGCAGATGGGGCTGATCAGCACCTTCTGGGGCGTGGTGCTGATCCAGCTCGTCGGCACGCTGATGCTGATGATCTGGATTCCCGTTGCCGCCTTCCAGAATGTCGACCGGCGCATGGAGGAGGCAGCACGCGACGCCGGTGCCACGCCGCTTCGCGTCTTCTGGTCGATCACCTTGCCGCAGGCTGCGCCGACGATATCGGCGGCAGTGCTTCTGACCTTCGTCGGCACTTTCTATGAGACGGAGGGCGCCTGGCTGATCGGTGCGCCGGAGATCCGTACCATGCCGGTGCTGATGATCAGCTTCATCAACAACCAGATCGTCGTGCAATATGGCGCGGTCCTCTCCGTCATGCTGTGGGTGCCGTCCTTTGCGGCATTGATATTTGCGCGGCGCGTCGTCGGGACGGGCGCCTTCGCGCGGGGCTTCGGCGCCTGAGCGCCGGCAGAAAGGGTTTCAAGAATGGCACATCTGGCGATCGAAGGCGTTGCGAAGAGCTTCGGCCACACCTTTGCCGTCCGCGACTTCTCGCTCGAGGTCGGTGACGGCGAACTCGTCTGCCTGCTCGGCCCATCAGGCTCCGGCAAATCGACGCTGCTTCGCATGATCGGCGGCTTCGAGCGGCCGAGCGAAGGCAGCATTCGCATCGACGCCAGGGATGTGACGAATCTGCCGCCGGAGCGGCGCCCGACCGGCATGGTCTTCCAGAGCCATGCACTCTGGACGCATATGGATGTCTTCAACAATATCGCCTTCGGCCTGAAGCTGCGGCGCCTGCCGAAGGCCGAAATCCGCCAGCGCGTCGAGGACGCTCTCGCCCTCGTCGGCCTTGCCGATTACGGGCGGCGCGCAGTGACTCAGCTTTCCGGCGGCCAGCAGCAGCGTGTCGCACTTGCCCGCTTGCTCGTTCTTGAGCCGAAGATCCTGCTGCTGGACGAGCCTTTCGCCAGCCTCGACCAGCATCTGCGCGAGCGGTTGCGAGAGGAGGTCCGCGACATCCAGCAGCGGCTCGGCATCACGACATTGTTCGTCACCCACGGTCAGGACGAGGCCCTGGCACTTGCCGACCGCATCGTCGTCATGCGCGATGGCCGCACAGAACAGGTGGCTCCGCCGAGCACAATCTATCGCGAGCCACAGACGGCTTTCGTCGCGGGCTTCATAGGCTCGATGAATTTCGTTGAGAGCGAGATCCGCAACGGGGTCTGCACGCATCCGCTTTTCGGCTTTTCCATTCCCGCTGCGGATGGTCCGGTGACGCTGGCGATGCGCCCGGAAGCCCTGACGGTGCGCCCTGTCAGCCGGGCGGCAGACGCGACCGTCCACCGGGTCAGCGATTTCGGCACGCACAAGATTGTCGATATCGACCTTGCCGATCATGTCAGGCTGAAGGCAATGGTTGCGCCGACCGACATGATCAGAGCCGGGATGGTCGTCACCACCAGCTGCTCCGGCTTCTTAGCCTTTCGCGACAATGCGCTGATCCACCAGTCGGCAGTGGCACAAACGGCTGCAACCGTGCAGCCGCTCTTTACGGCCTGACGTGTCTTAGGCCTTCGGCTGAAAACCTTCCTGCAGCCAGGGATAGAGTGCCTTGCTTGCCGCCAGGATGTCGCCTTTGCCGGTGACGGCGGCGCCTGAAAATCTCGTGACGATACCGCCCGCTTCCTCGACCATCAGTGCCGAGGCGCCAAAGTCATGGACCGACAGGCCGTCCTCGAAAAAGCCGTCCAGCCGGCCGCAGGCGACATAGGTGATCGAAAGCGCTGCCGAACCGAGACGACGCACGCCGGCGGTATTGGCCATAAGGCGCTTGACGGCATCGAAATAAAGCTCTTCCGGGACCGCCTTGACCTGGCCGGGGATCGGCAGGCCGGCACCGACGAGCACGTTCTGGATATCGGCAACCGCGGCGCAATGGATCTGTTCGCCGTTCAGCCAGGCGCCGCTGCCGGCCTCCGCACTGAAGAGCTCGTCCTGCATGGCGTCATAGACGACGCCCGCAACGACACGGCCGGCCTCGGCGATCGAGATCGTCATGCCGAAATGCGGGATGCCCCAGGCGAAATTGGTCGTGCCGTCGATCGGGTCGATATAGATGACCGGTGCATCCGCGCCGGCCTGCCGGTTGCCGACCTCTTCCTCGCCCTGGATCGCATAGGCGGGGAATGCGCCCATCATCTCCTCGACGATGATCCGTTCAACCGCGACATCGATTTCCGTCTGGTAATCGCGCGGCGCCTTGTGGACCATCTCGGCGGCCGTGCGTCGTCTGAGCGCATTGCGCGCCGTCTCTCCTGCCTTGAGGGCTGTTTCGGCGAGTACGAGAAGGCGGGGCGAGGCTGTTGGTGACAGACGCGCGGCGGTCAAAGACAATTTCATGAAGACAATCCGTGTGATGACTGAGGATGGCGAGCAGTTCAGTGCTTCTCATTGCAAATGCGCATGATGCTTTTATGAAGCGAACACAATGGTATGCGACGCCGCGCCGATCTCAATCGACTGCTGCTTCTCAGGTTATGCTCTCTGCCCGCTCGGCTGCGGGTGCCGCGCAGGATTCGCGAAGGATCAGCTTTGGGGAAAAGATCGTCCGCGCGGCACTTGGCGGCGTTTTGTCGGAGATCTCGCTGAGAAGCGTGGAGATCGCCTTTTGGGCCATCTCAAGCACCGGGGCCGCAACGACTGTCGGCGGTGGGTTCATGATGTTTGCAAAATCGAAATCGTCTATCCCGATGACCGAGACGTCATCAGGCACTCTAATACCCAATTCGCGCAGCGCATTCAGGACGCCGAGCGTCATCATGTTCGACAGTGCAAAAATCGCGGTCGGCGGATCCGGCTCGCGCATGCGCCTGATCGTGCTGTCGTGCGCGAGCGCCTGGTCGAAACGCCCCTGAAGCAGCAGACCTGGATCAACCGGCAGGTCATGGGCAGCATGGGCTTGCATATAGCCGGCAAGACGATCTTCACCGGTGATGATGTTGTTGCGCCCGACGGTCACTGCAATCCGTCTGTGACCAAGGCCGATCAGATGCTCCGTGGCGATGCGGCCGGCGGCGATATTGTCTAGCTTGATCACGTCATAGGGCAAGCCCTCGATGAAGCTGTCGAGCAGGATCGTCGGCACATGGATCTTGTCGACCATGCGGGCGCCATGTTCGGCATCCGAGCGTGTCGGAATAATGATGAGCCCTTCGACGCGCTGCATGCGCATCATGGTCAAGATCTGCTGCTCGCGATCATGATCCTCGCTCGTCGAATAGACCGCCGCCATGTAACCGGCATTGAGGCAGGCGGATTCGACGACCTTGGCGACCTTGGCGAAATGTGGGTTGGTGATATCGGGCAATATCAGGCCGATCAGCCGCGATCGGCCCATGCGCAGGCTGCGCGCGCCGCCATGCGGGATATATCCGATGTCGCGAACGGCGGCTTCGACCTTGGCAATCACCTCGTCGCTGACGGGAGCTGAACGATTGAGTGCAGCTGAAGCCGTCGATATGGCGACACCCGCCCGTTTCGCCACATCCTTGATGGTGGCCATCCCGTCCCTCCGGAGCTTTTTCTCGGGCCCTCTTGCCATGAGAGCGTTCTGATGCTCTTATACGAAACGTTTCGACTAAGCAAATGACGCAACGCGGAACCGGAGTGGAACTGGGTCCGCGATATCTGAGAAAGAGCATACGAAACGTTTCGACCGGTGGAGGCCGGGACATATGGGAACGCGCCGGAGGTGGCGCAAAGGGAGGATCACATGCATGAGTTCTCGCGGCGTTCGCTGCTGATTTCGTCTGCCGCTCTTGCCGTCGGCGCAAGTGTCGGCCGCGCCTTTGCGCAATCGGATGTCACGGCGACCCTGAAGATGCAGGGCTTCGGCGGTGATGCCGAGCTATCGGCCATGACCAACGCGATTGCGCGTTTCAACAAGAAATATCCCAACGTCAAGGTCGAGCTTTCCGTCGATCCGATTTCGACCGGGTGGGGCGACTATGTCACCAAGGTCTTCAGCCAGTTCAATTCCGGCCAGCAGGCCGATGTCTATGGCACGGCGATCGAGACCTTCCAGAGCTTCTCGTCGCGCTCTCTTTTTCTGCCGCTCAACGATTTCGTGGCCGCCAATCCCGGCTTTTCCGACTTCGCGCCGAGCCTCTTCAAGCAGTCGAGCTACAAGGGGGATATCAACTATATCCCGATCGGCTGGAACAACATCATGATCAACTACAACAGGGATCTGTTCGACAAGGCCGGGATTGCCTATCCGAAGGACGGCAAATGGACCTGGGACGAATTCCGCGACGTCGCCAAGAAGCTGACGGTCAAGGATGCGTCGGGCAATGTCACCCAGTTCGGTTATGAGGTGCCGAACCAGAACTTCTTCGTCCAGCCATGGTTCTTCTCGAATGGCACCGGCGCTATCAACGACGAGTGGACGGCATCCAACATGCTCGACCCCAAGGTCGCCGAAAGCCTGCAGTTCCTCCATGACCTCATCCATGTCGACGGCGTCTCGCCGATCCCTGGCAAGGATATGATGGACAACCAGTTCATGGCCGGCCAGGTGGCGATGATCAGTCGCGGCCACTGGATCGTCCAGAGCGCCAAGAACAACAAGCTCAACATGGATGTCGCCATTCCGCCGAGCAAGGTGACCGACACGACCGTGATCGGCTTCGGCGGTTACGCTGTCGCCAAGACGAGCAAAGAGCCCGATCTTGCCAAGGCGCTGATCCTTGAGCTGACAAGCGAGGAGACGCAGAAGGAGGAGGGCGAAAAGGGTGGTGGCGTTCCCGGCCGCAAGTCGGCCGCCGAGACCCCGGGGTTCCTGAGCTTCCCGCCGAGTGCCGCGCTCTATTACCAGACGCTGCCGAACACCAAGGCTGTGCCGTCTCCCGCCAATTTCCAGGAGGTCGAGAAGATCTTCATCCGCTACTACACGGCAATGATGGCCGGCGAGGTCTCGATTGCCGATGGCGTGAGGCAGGCAGATGCAGAGCTCAACGCCTCCTTCGAGCGGCTGAAGAAGCGCATGGGCGGCTGATCGATCTAGGGTTCTCACGATCGCCCTCCCGCCGTCGCGGCCGGGTGGCATGTTGCCATGCAGGCATCTGCCATTCCGGGCGCGGCGGATGACAAACCATGTCCGCCATTCGAGCAGATGCCATGACCGCCACTTTCGAAAGACACCAGCCTTCACAGCTACGCCGCGCACAGGCAGCGACCGGCTATCTCTTCGTGCTGCCGGCAACGGTGCTTTACCTGACCTTCGTCATCGCGCCTGTCATCGTCACAACGATCCTCGCCTTTGCCTATTACGATCCAATGCTCGGTTCGCAATGGGTTGGTTTCGACAACTTCGTCCGCTTCTTCACCGATCAGCGCTCGCTTCAGATCCTGTGGAACACGCTGCGCTTTGCGCTCTTTGCCGTCACCTTCAACGTTTCGATCGGGCTTGTACTGGCGCTGGCGCTGAACCGCGCCATGCCGGGCTGGCTGCTCTATTTCTTCCGGCTCGCCTTCTTTCTGCCCGTCATCATCGCTGCCGCCTTCGTCTCGATCGTCTGGACTTATTTTTATGGCGATGATCTCGGCGTCATCAATTATTACCTGCGGCTGATCGGTCTGCCGGGTGTACGCTGGCTCACCGATGCCGGCCAGGCGATGACCTCGATCATCATCATGGACGTCTGGAAGAATACCGGCTTCTTCATGATCATCTTCATTGCAGCCCTGCAGGGCGTGCCGAAGAATATCCTGGAGGCGGCGGTGATGGACGGGACGCCTGCCTGGCGCCAGTTCTTCCGCATCACGCTGCCCTATATCTCGCCGGTCGTCTTCTTCTGCATCGTCTACGCCTCGATCGGCGCGCTGCAGGTGTTCGAATCGATCGTCATCCTGACGCAGGGCGGTCCGGGTGATGCCACGCGCTCGCTGTCGATCCAGATCGTCGAGGAGGGTTTCGGCAGCTTCCAGATCGGCTATGCCGCCTCGATCTCCGTCGTCATGACCGTGATCATCCTCATCATCACCGCCCTCCAGCAGGTCCTCTCGCGCAAGTGGGTGCAGCAATGAACAGTATGATGCAGACACGCGCGGCCCGGCGCTGGATCGACTGGGCGATGATCGCCACCATGGTGGTGATGGCGATCGGCATGCTGCTGCCTTTCCTCTGGTTGTTTTCGATGTCGTTCCGGCCGGTCTCGGATGCCTACAAGCTGCCGCCGAGCTTCCTGCCGCCGAATTTCGACCTCACCAACTATCGGCAGGTGCTGGCCTCGCGCGTGCCGTTCCTGGAGATCTATTTCAACTCGGTCATGATCGCCGTCATCGTCACCGTCGGCCAGATGGTGACCTGCACGTTCGCGGCTTTCGCCTTCGCCAGGCTGAACTTCCGCGGACGCGATACATTGTTCTTCATCCTGCTTATCGGACTGATGTTTCCAGCCCAGGTGACGATCCTGCCGATCTATCTCGGCTATGCGCGGCTCGGCCTGCTCGACAAGCCGATCGGGCTGGCGCTTATGTATCTCACCTCCAGTTTCGGCATCTTCCTGGTGCGGCAATTCATGCTCAGCCAGCCGAAGGCGCTGGAGGAAGCGGCGCTGATGGATGGCGCCGGCTATTTCAAAATCTTCTGGCGGATCTCGCTACCGCAGCTTCGCCCGGCACTCTCTGCCCTCGGCATTATCACTTTCACCCAGACCTGGAACTATTATTTCCAGGCTAAGGTGCTTTTGAGCTCGAATGAATCGCTGACGCTTCCCGTCGCGATGGACGTGCTGCGCGGCTACATGGCCTCCGGCAATCTCTCGGTGGTGATGGCGGCGATGAGCATGTCGATCCTGCCCGTCGTTCTCCTCTTTCTCCTCGCCCAGAAATTCGTGATCGAAGGCATCACGATGAGCGGCATCAAGAACTAACATCAGGGACATTGATTTCATGTGGGATGATCTCGCTTCCATCGAACCTCGCTTTGCCTATAAAGGCGCGCGCACGCGCCATATTGCTTTTCCTCTCGGCGGCATCGGCTCCGGCGGCCTGTCGATCTCCGGCAGCGGCCGGCTGATCGATTGGTCGATCCGCAACCGGCCGGCGCTGCAGGGCTATAACGGCTACTCGCATTTCGCCATCAAGGCCGAGAAGGGTGGGGAACTGGTCGATGCCCGTGTGCTCAACGGCCCCTATGATCTGAACCCTTCCGGCGCGCCGGGCCTGCGCAAGATGTTCGACGGTTTTGGCCATGGCGCCAACCGCCAGACGCTGGTCGGCGTGCCGCATTTCCAAGAGGTCGATTTTTACGGGCGTTTCCCGATCGCCGATCTCGTCTTTAACGATCAGCGTTTCCCAGGCGGCGTCAGGCTGACGGCGCTGAGCCCTTTCATTCCCCACAACGACCGCGATTCCTCGATGCCGGTTGCGATGTTCGAATTCGATGTTGTCAACGATACCGCGGACGAACTGGCCTATACGCTTGCCGGCACGCTCGGCAATTATGGCTCGAACAGCGGCATCCACACGTTCAGACAGGAAGGTGGGATCAGCAGCCTGCATCTGACCTCGTCCGATACGACCCTGCCGGCGACGCAACGCGGCGATCTGACGATTGCAACGGATGCCGATGATGTCGAGCATACCGACCATCACTATCGGGGCCAGTGGTTCGACGATCTCTCGGTCTACTGGAAGGAGTTTGCAAGGCCCGGTCGTCTGCCGAAGCGACACTACGATGAACCGCGCAGCTCCCGGCACATGAGCCTGCAGCCGGAACACGGCACGCTCGGCGCTCGCTTCGCCCTCGCGCCCGGTGAGCGCAAGAAGGTACGCTTCGTCATCACCTGGAATTTCCCGCAAGGCGATGTCTACTGGGCCTATCGCGACAAGCCTGATGGGGCCATTCCCGATCGGCCAACGCCGAGCTGGACGAACTATTATGCGACGCAATGGGCGGATTCGACCGCAAGCGGTACTGAAGCCCTGACGCGCTGGGACGCATTGCACTTGCAAACCGAAGCCTTCCGCAACGGACTTTTCGAAACGACGCTTCCGGCAGAAGTCAAGGACGCGGCGAGCGCGACGCTGGCGCTGCTGCGCACCGCGACCTGCATCCGGCTGGAGAATGGCGAACTCTGGGCCTGGGAGGGCCAACATACCCAGGATGGCTCCTGCGAGGGCACCTGCACCCATGTCTGGAATTACCAGCAGGCGGTCTCTCATCTTTTCCCTGCCATCGAGCGGACGCTGCGCGAGACCGAATTCAGCTACAACCAGTTGCCGACCGGCGGGCTGACTTTCCGCCAGAAGTTGCCGCTAGGCTCAGGTTTCGATATTATCGGCCCCTGCGCCGACGGGCATTTCGGCGCGATCATCAAGACCTATCGAGACTGGAAGCTTTGCGGCGATACCGAGTGGCTGCGCCGCTACTGGCCGAATGTCAAACGAGCCATCGAATATGCCTGGTCGCCCGAAAATCCTGACCGTTGGGATCCCGATCGGACCGGCATTCTCTCAGGCCGCCAGCATCAGACCCTCGATATGGAACTGTTCGGGCCGAACTCGTGGCTCGCCTCCATGTATGTGGCGGCCCTTCTCGGCGTTTCCGAAATGGCGGCGGTCCTCGGCGATACCGAGCTCTCGGAAAAGACGGCGCGCATGGGCAAAGCCGGTGCGGCCTATATCAATTCCGAACTCTTCAACGGCCGTTGGTTCACTCAGAAGATCGATCTCTCCGACAAGGACGTGCTGATACCCTTCGATGTCGGCCGCGCCGCCGGCGTTCTCGCCGATGGTTTCATGGAAACCTACTGGTCGGAGGAATTCCAGGAGCTCAAATACCAGATGGGCGAGGGCTGCATCTCCGATCAGATCCTCGGCCAATGGCATGCGGAGGTCGCCGGGATCGGCGGGTTCCTCGATGCCGACAAGGTCAGGATCGCGCTGAAATCGGTTCACAGGAACAACTTCCGCCCGACGCTGGAAGATCACTTCAACCCCTGCCGCAATTACGCGTATGAGGACGAGGCCGGGCTGTTGATCGCAACCTATCCCGAAGGCATTCGCCAGCCGATGGTCGCTGCGCCCTATGCCGAAGAGGTCTGGACCGGCATCGAATATATGGCCGCCTCGCACCTCATCATGCATGGCCTCATCGAGGAGGGCATGGATATTGTCTGCGGCGCCCGCAACCGCCATGACGGTTCGCGCCGCAACCCCTGGAACGATATCGAATGCGGCTCCTATTACGCACGCTCGATGTCGGCCTGGCAGCTGGTCAACGCCTTCTCGGGGCTCAGCGCCGATTTCGTCTCCGGCACGCTTGCCTTCGCACCGAAAGTGCAAGGCGACTATCGTCTATTTTGGTCAGCCGGCAGCGCATTCGGCACATTGACCCGCAAGGGCGATGGTCTCACTCTCGCCGTGCTCGGAGGCAGCCTCAGGGTCGCTGAAATCTCGGTGGACGATTTGAAGCATCGCCTTGCCGGGAACACGCCCATCGAAGCGGGCCAGTCGATTGAACTTAAGACGGTGGCATAATGGCCGGCATTGAACTCAAGGCAGTCCGCAAGGCCTTTCAAAGTCTCGAAGTCATACACGGTATTGATCTCGCTATCGCCGACGGTTCGTTCACCGTCTTTGTCGGGCCGTCCGGCTGTGGTAAGTCGACCCTCTTGCGCATGATGGCAGGGCTGGAGGAGGTCACGTCAGGGGAAATCCGCATCGATGGCCAGCGCTGCGACCATCTTCTGCCATCCGCGCGCGGCATGGCGATGGTCTTCCAGTCCTATGCGCTTTATCCGCACATGAATGTCGAGCAGAACCTCAAATTCGGCCTGGAGAACCAGAAACTTGCCAGGCAGGAGATCGCCGCCCGCGTCGCCAAGGCGGCCAATATTCTGCAGATCGAGCACCTGATGAGCCGTCGCCCGAGCCAGCTGTCCGGCGGCCAGAGCCAGCGTGTTGCGATCGGCCGCGCCATCGTCAAGGAGCCGAAGGCCTTTCTCTTCGACGAGCCGCTCTCCAATCTCGATGCCGAACTGCGTGTAAAGATGCGCGGGGAACTGATCAGCCTGCATCGGCGGCTGAAGTCGACGATGGTCTACGTCACGCATGATCAGGTCGAGGCAATGACCATGGCCGACCAGATCGTCGTGCTCAACGAAGGCCGCATCGAACAGGTCGGCCCGCCGATCGAGCTTTATGCGCGCCCGGCCAACCTTTTCGTCGCCCGCTTTCTTGGCGCACCGCCCATGAACCTTCTCGCGGGCCGGATCGCGCGCAGTGGTGACATGATGGGCGTTTCGCTTGAGGACGGCACCCACATTCCCTTGCCCGGTCGCCAAGTCGATTTGCCCGATGGCGCCCCGGTCACATTCGGCATAAGGCCCGAACATTGCGAAATCGGAGAGGGCAGCCTGCAGATCGTGGTCGGCGACACCGAGGTCCTCGGTTCGGAAACGATCATCCATGCCGGGACGGCGACCGGGAATGGCTTCACCGTGGCACTGCGTGGCATCAGCCGGGCAGTCTCGGGCGAACGGATCCCGATCGTCATACGAGAACCTTTCGTTCATCTGTTCAACGAGGCTGGCATGACGATCGGTTCTGGCAGTGATTGGCGCGATGCCTATCTGAATTGAATCAAGCTTCATCGGCTTCTACAACCTGCCGGCCGGGGTCGAAGCCGTCGGCAGGGTTTCCATCTACTGTAGCGTCCGACTCACCGAGACAGGAAATTCGAGACAGTCAGGTCCACGAGTTCGTCTCCCCGGCCGTTCATCACCGCGCGAATGGTCCAGAGACCGAAACCCTTCACTTGCGCTGCTTCGATCCTGGGCGGCATCGACAATTCCTGCGTATTGGTAACGACGTCGAGCAGTGCCGGGCCGGGATGCGCCAGGATTTCCCTGATGGCACCGTCGAGTTCGGCGGGATCCTCCACGCGAACGCCATGGACTCCGGCTGCGCGGGCAACCGCCGCAAAATCCGGATTCTTGAGTTCGGTGCCGGTCTCAAGGAAGCCGGAAGCCTTCATTTCCATCGCCACGAATCCGAGAACGGAATTGTTGAAGACGACGACCTTCACCGGCAGATTCTGCTGAACGAGCGTCAGGAAGTCACCCATCAACATGGCAAAGCCACCATCGCCGGACATGCTGATGATCTGGCGCTCCTTATATGTTGCCTGTGCGCCTATTGCCTGGGGAAGGGCGTTGGCCATCGACCCGTGAACCAGGGATCCGATCAGGCGACGCTTTCCGTTCATTTTCAGGTAGCGTGCAGCCCAGATCGTGGGGGTCCCGACATCGAAGGTGAAAACGGCGTCGTCGGAGGCATGTTCGCTCAGAAGGCGTGCAACATATTGCGGATGAATCTTGCCGCCCTCTCTGCCGGTGGCGAGGTCGTCGAGGCCTTCCCGCGCCTTCTTATAGGCGGCAAGGCAGGCATCCAGATGATCCCGGTCCGTTCGCTCCGTCAGCTTCGGCAGCATTGCCGCCAGTGTCGATTTGACGTCGCCGACGATTGCGAGATCCAGCGAGGCCCTGCGGCCAAGATTTTCCGGGCGAATGTCCACCTGCGCGATCTTGGCGTCGGTTGGGTAGAACTGCCGATATGGGAAATCGGTGCCGAGCATAAGAAGCGTGTCACACTCCAGCATGGCCTTGTAACCCGAAGAGAAGCCGATCAGACCGGTCATGCCGACATCGAAGGGATTGTCCCACTCGACATGTTCCTTGCCGCCGAGCGCGTGGACAATGGGCGCCTTGAGCCGATCCGCAAAGGCGATCAATTCGTCATGCGCCCCTTCGCAACCGCGTCCGCACAGAAGGGTGACTTTCGAACTGTTGTTGAGCAGCTCCGACAATCGATCGATCTGATCGTTCGCCGGCACGACGTTCGGCTGGGACAGCGTGAGTGCGGCCGGTGTCGAAATCTTCGCGGTGAAATCGCTCAATGCCACGTCGCCGGAAATGACCACGACGGCAACGCCGCGCTTTCCGATAGCCGTGCGAATGGCCGTTTCGATGACTGCCGGCAATTGTTCCGGATGGCTGACAAGTTCGCAATAGTGGCTGCATTCCCGGAATAGCTGGTCGGGATGCGTTTCCTGGAAATAACCTCTGCCGATTTCGGCCGAAGGTATTTGCGCGGCAATGGCCAGGACGGGGACCCGCGAGCGATGGCAGTCGAACAGGCCGTTGATGAGGTGGAGGTTGCCCGGGCCGCAGCTTCCGGCGCACACGGCCAGTTCGCCACTGAGGTGGGCTTCGGCCCCCGCCGCGAAGGCTGCCGTTTCTTCATGACGGGTATGGACCCACTCGATGTCGCCTCTTTTTCGAAGCGCTTCCGTAAGCCCGTTCAGGCTGTCTCCGACTACGCCATATATCCGCTTGACTCCGGCCGAATGCAGCACCTCTGTCAGGACATCAGCTACTTTGGACTTCATCGAAAGGCTCCCGGGCTTTGGGTTTCAGGTGGATGGTAAAAGGAAGCTAGGCCTCGCTCTACGCTTCTCAACCCGGAGAATTATCAGAGTGGTGGAGACACCAAACTGGACCTTGGTATAGGCGCTGACAGAGAAGAAGCCCGTTTGCCCGATATCCCAGGACGCTGCCTATCAGCCGAGAGCATAGGGTCGCTCCGCGTTTGGCGCCCTTCTTCTGCCGCGACCTATGCTTCCACCTGTTCCCGCTCTTTCATCGCTTCCGCGACAAGTTTCATGAAGCGCGGATGCCGGCGCAGGTTGTCCAGGTCGGAATCATGGGTGAACCATTTGATGTGGTAGACTGAACTGCGGGGCAGCAAGCCCTCCAGGATATCGATCGCCCGTTCCACATGGCCGAGTACGGAGTGGACGCAGGCGAGATTATATTGGGCGACGATATCATCGGGATCGATGGCGCTTGCCCGTGCGGCCCAATCGCAGGCCCGCGCCGCATCACCGAGATGGGCAAGGGCAAGCGCGCCGCGATGGGCGGGGCCGGAATTTTCCGGGTTCTGATTGAGCGCCCGCTCGGCTCTTTCAATGCCTATGCGCGCCCAGCTTTCCTTGTCCACCGTCCGTCCGAGAGAGTGGTATGAGGACATCAGGTGGATCGGCGAAACATAGTCGTCGGGGCGGATTTCGGCGGCACGGCTAAAGTAATGCACCGCCTCGGCGAAATTCCCGCGCATGAAGAAGATGCGGGCATAGTGGAAATTTGCTTCATAGAGGTTGGGATCGAGCGCCAGCGCGCGTTCGAAGGATGCCGTGGCCTCGTCGTCCTCGCCGTTTTGATGCAGCGCCAGGCCGCGGGAGGCATGGGCCTCGGCGAGGTCGGGATCGAGTTCCAGGGCTCTGGCGCTCATTGCGAGGATACGCTCCAAGGGCACGTCGTCAGGTGCCCAGTCGCGGATCGCGGCATCGCAATCGGCGATGCCGGCATAGGCGCGGCCATAGTCCGGATCGAGCTCGACGGCCTTGTAGAACATGCGCCGGGCAAGCTGCAGATAGGATTTTGTCCAGGTATGGGAGAGCTGCCTTCCTCTCAGGTAATAGGTATAGGCTTCGACATTGGCCGTCGGCTCGGCGGCGATCGCCTTGCGTTCCTCCGGCAGCAGCCGCACCTTCAGCTGGCCGACGATCGCGTTGGTGATCTCGTCCTGGATGGCGAAGATATCGGTGAGGTCGCGATCATAGCGTTCGGCCCAGAGATGATCGCCGTTCGTCGTATCGATCAGCTGGCCGGAGATGCGCACCCGCTTGCCGACGATGCGCACGCTGCCTTCCAGCATATAACGCACGCCAAGCTCCTGGGCGACCTGCTTCACCTTCACCGATGTGCCCTTATAGGTGAAGACGGTGTTGCGCGGCACCACATGCAGGCTGGAGACCTTGGAAAGATCGGTGATGATGTCCTCGGTGATGCCGTCGGAGAAGTAATCCTGATCGGCATCTCCGCTCATATTGGTGAAAGGCAGGACGGCGATGAAACAGGTGTTGCGGTTCTGCGCGACGAGGCGGGCAGAACTCGGCTTCTCGAAAGAAACCGTGTAGACCTGCACCGGCTGGCGGATATTTTTGAACACGTGTTCACCCAAAAAATCGAAGCCGAGATTGAGGCGTGAACCGACCTGATCCCGAACGGTTGCCGATACGGCAATGCCGCCAACTGGAGCAATGCCTTCCAGGCGCGCGGCAAGGTTGACACCGTCGCCGAAAATATCGTCATTTTCGACCACGACATCGCCGAGATTGATGCCGATGCGGAATTCGACGCGCTCTTCCTTCGGCACGTTTTCGTTGCGCACGGCCATGCTGCGCTGGATTTCGGCGGCGCAAGCCACGGCATTCACGACGCTCTGAAACTCGGCCAGGATGCCGTCGCCCGTCAGTTTGACGATACGGCCCTTGTAATCGGATATGCGGATGTCGACCAATTCGCAGCGATGGCGGTTCAAAGCCTGCAGCGTGCCCGTCTCGTCCATGCCCATGAGCCGGCTGTAGCCAACCACATCGGCAGCGAGGATGGCACTCAATCGCCGCTCCATGACCCTCTCCATGGATTGTCTCATGTCAGTTTCTCGCTTTTTCCAGATTTTGACCGCGCTAGGACTCCCTCCCTTGCAACCGATATCTTTCGATTCGGCGTGCTGTCACGGCGGCGCAGAGCCTATATCGTTACGGCGCAGCATCAATACTCCGAACGGGCGAAGATTGCGCCAAACGATAGCTCTTTCGGATGGGAAAAACCCCGGATGTGCTGACGTGCTCAATTTTGAGGCCGTGCGTCGATTTTGGAATGCGTCTCGGAAGAAGGGGTCGGGCGCAGTGCGCTCGAACAGGCCCCGGGACAGCGTCTCGTGCCCGTTCCTTGCTTCTGAGAGCCTGCGAGGTCGCCGTCGTCAAAGGCCGCGCTCCATCGAAGCGCGGTTCGATTTGTATAGGCCCGGTCGGTGACCTAGCAGGTAATTTTTCGCGATCCCGTTTGCCGCGGAAGAGCGACAGAATGTTCTGCCAAGAGGAGTTGGCAATCGACAGCGACTGGATGTCAGTTTCTGCGTGTGCAAGGCAGCGAGCTTGGCGTGGTGCGCCAGTAGCCGTGCGTGATGCGAAGCAGATCCGACGACCATACCGCTTGTTGTCTCGCGAAAGGCAAGTCGCGCGTCCACGCAAAAGCCCGTTTGCCTAAAGGATGCAGCCTGTAGGTCGAAAGGGGTAGGACATACTCGTCCACTTTTCGATTATAATCGGAGGTCCGCGTATCGAACGATCCTCATAGATTTGATCCTGGTAATTTCGCGAGAGGGCACACCATGTATCGCAACGCTCGCCGGTGGGCTTCGCGCTCACTCATGATGGATTCGTGGGTTCCCCGGTGGCTGGCCGCCAGTGGAAAGGCAAGGCCGCGCAAGGGCGCCGATCGACCCGAGGATAGTGCTCAACTTGCGACATCCGCGCAGACAGCGGGTGGAAGCAAGGGGGGTGCCCTTGTCGGCAGTCCCGACAACAATTTTGTGCTCAGCGGACATGATGACGAACCGAGAGCGGAAACGGTCGGCGAAGCAGACGGTCGGGGCGATATTGACCAAGTGTCCCCATCCTTGGCGGATGCTTTCGCAGCGGCGCGCGAAACGGGTGTTGGAAGTGGAAATTCTGCCGCGTCTGTTCTGTCGGCCCATAATCCGGTTTTTGCACCTTTCGAGCGGAACGCGAACGGCACCGCATTGCCCCCTTATCGCACCTATGCTGGCATGGGCACCATAGGCGACGATCCCCTGGCTCCGTATCTGCCGCAGAGCCCCGCACCGACAGCGTCAGGGCAAGGTTCCGCCACCGTAGCGGGTGCACGCGCTCACTCCGGCAAGGTGGTCATTCTCGAATCGAGCCCGTCAGCAGCGGCTGCTGCGCACCACGGTGGATCGAATTCATTGGCGTTTGGCATGCCCTTTGGTGTCTGCGGATGTGGCTATTTTACGTCCCCTACGCGGATTCTCGATTGGGCCCATGGCGGCGCCATGCTTCAACAGGATGGTCAATTGCCGGGGACGAGGCTGACCGAAGGGCCGGACTATGCAGCAACGATCAAGCGGGCCATCGGTGCCTCAGTCAGCGACCCGCTTCTTGATCGTGACTTATCCCCGCTCTCGAGCTGGCGCGGAACCGCAAAGTTGACGGGCTCGACGAACTTGAACGGATCGTTGCCCGGCGGCGGAGAAATGGGAACGGCAACCGGCACAAAGGGCGTCGGCATCCTTTCCGGTTCGGTCACCACACCGCCGATCACGCAGCGGTCGTTAACGACGCAAAATCTAGCGGCCGCAGCGGCAGCGGCGCCCGCTAACAAGGTCGTGGCGGAAAACCTGCTGCCGGGCAATCCGGAGAGCGAGTGGGGCATCGATGGGGCCGGCAGCTCCAATATCGAGGGATTTGCGACCGACATCAGTGTCGACAACGGCAAGACGGTCAGCTTCAAGATTGATACGGATTCCAACAATTACCGGATCGATATCTACCGCCTCGGCTATTATGGCGGCATGGGCGCGCGCAAGGTCACGACCATTCAGCACACCGGCGTGCAGAATCAACCAAATCCGTTGCGCAATGCCACGACCGGCACCGTGGATGCCGGCAACTGGGCAGTTTCGGCTTCGTGGACCGTACCTGAAGATGCTGTCTCAGGCGTTTATATCGCCAAGCTCGTGCGGCAGGATGGCACCTTCGGCGAAAATCAGATTCCGTTCATCGTGCGCGACGATGACAGCCACAGCGATATCGTTTTCCAGACCGCTGACCAGACCTGGCAAGCCTATAACGGCTGGGGTGGCGCAAACTTCTACGGCGGCAATGGTCCGGCGACAGGGCAGGGCGCTGGTCGCGCCTATGCGGTCAGTTACAACAGGCCGATTGCGACCCGCGGCGGGGTTGGCACTTTTGCCGGTCCGCAAGACTATCTGTTCGGCGCCGAATATGCGGGCATCTACTGGCTGGAACAGAATGGTTATGATGTTTCGTACCTGTCGGGTGTCGACGTCGATCGCTATGGCAGCCTGTTGCTCAATCACCAGACTTATATTGATGCCGGGCATGACGAATACTGGTCTGGACAGCAGAGAACCAATGTCGAAGCCGCGCGCGATGCGGGCGTCAACCTGATGTTCTGGAGCGGTAACGAGGTCTATTGGCGCACCCGTTGGGGCAATGCCTACAGCGCCGACGGCACGCCTTATCGCACCCTTATTTCCTACAAGGAGACATGGTCGCCCAGCGCCAGCATCGACCCTTCCAACGAATGGACGGGCACGTTCCGCGATCCGCGCCTCAGCCCACCGGCCGTCGGCGGCGGAAACCCGGAAAACTCGCTGACAGGGCAGTTGTTCAAGGTCGACGATGTCGGCAGCAATCTCCAGGCGATCACTATTCCCTATGACGACGCCAATCTGCGTTTCTGGCGCGATACGAGCGTTGCCAATCTTCAGCCCGGCCAGACGGCAACGCTGACCAAGAACTATCTTGGTTACGAATGGGACGAAGCGGTTGACAACGGCTTCGATCCGGCTGGCCTCGTCAAGCTGTCGTCGACGACGCTTCCGGTCAGCACCTACTTGCTCGACTACGGGAATACGACCGGCAACGCGACGTCGACCCACAATCTGACGCTTTATCGTGCGCCGAGCGGTGCACTGGTGTTCGGCGCCGGTACTGTCTACTGGACATGGGGCTTAAGCAACAATCACGACAATGAGGCAACGCCAACCGATCCCCGCGTGCAGCAGGCAATGGTCAATTTGCTGGCCGACATGGGCATTCAGCCTGGGACGCTACAATCCGGGCTCGTCGCTGCGACCGGCTCCACGGATCATGTTGCACCGACTTCCATCATCACGGCGCCATCAACGGCGACCGTTGGCTCTACAGTCACGATTACAGGTACCGCCACCGACACGGGCGGCGGGGTCATTGCCGGCGTCGAGGTCTCGACAGACAATGGAGCGAGCTGGCATCCGGCGACAGGCGATGAGAACTGGACCTATACCTGGTCGCCGCAGATCGCGGGCAATTACACGATCCGCTCACGGGCCGTCGACGACAGCATCAACCTTGAAGCACCCACGGCAGGACGCACGGTCACCGTGACCGGCGCGAGCTTTTACTCTCTCTTCGGCGCGGGGACGCCTGCTGTCGTCAACACCGACGATACGTCAGCCGTCGAGCTCGGGGTCAAATTCCAAACCTCCGTGGCAGGGACCGTCACCGGTATTCGTTTCTACAAGGGCAGCCAGGACACCGGCACGCATACCGGCTCACTCTGGTCGAGCACGGGTACGCGGATTGCGACCCTCACCTTCACGAACGAGACTGCCAGCGGCTGGCAGACTGCCTATTTTACCAGCCCGGTGGCCTTGACGGCCGGACAGACTTACACGGCGTCCTACCATACGAATACCGGCCATTATTCGACAACCGCCAACTACTTCGTCTCCAATGTGACGAGCGGCCCCCTGACGGCGCCGGCCAGCGGCAACGGCGTATACGCCTATGGCAGCGCCAGTCTGTTCCCCACGAGCACCTTTGCGTCGACGAATTATTGGGTCGATGTGATGTTTACGACGCCGAGCTCGAACACGACGCCGACGGCGGTTGCCGATGCAGGCGACGCGACCGAGAAGGGTGGCGTTGCCAATGGTTCGGGTGGGGTGGTTGCGAGCGGCAATGTGCTGACCAACGACACCGATCCGGATGGCGGCGATACCAAGACGGTTACGGCGATCCGCTTCGGCGCGACATCAGGCACGCTCGGCACGGCGCTGAACGGCACCTATGGCAGTCTCGTGCTCAGCGCATCGGGCGTCTATAGCTATGCCGTCAACGAGACCAATGCCGCCGTCCAGGCGCTGCGCCAGTCGACCAACACGCTGAGCGACGTCTTCAGCTACACGATGCGCGACACTGCCGGTGCCACCGCCACGGCAAACCTGACCGTCACCATCCATGGTGCCAACGACGCACCGGTGCTGGCCGTCCAGACGACCACCCAGAACGCCACCGTCGGCTCTGCCTTCTCCTTCGTGCTGCCGACCACGACCTTTACCGATGTCGACAGCACCGAGACGCTGACCTATACGGCAACTGCTGCCGACGGCACGGCGCTTCCCGCCTGGCTGGCCTTCAACGCCACGACACGGACATTCTCCGGCACGCCGACGACAGGCGGAACCTATGGCGTCAAGGTGACGGCGACAGACCTCGGCGGCCTTGCGGCCAACGAGACCTTCAACATTGCCGTGTCGACGCCTGGCAACACGACGCCGACGGCAGTTGCCGATACGGGCGACGCGACCGAGAAGGGTGGCATTGCCAATGGTTCAGGCGGCGTGGTTGCGAGCGGCAATGTGCTGACCAACGACACCGATCCGGATGGCGGCGATACCAAGACGGTCACGTCCGTCGTCTTCGGCGCGACATCAGGCACGCTCGGCACGGCGCTGAACGGCACCTATGGCAGTCTCGTGCTCAGCGCATCGGGCGTCTATAGCTATGCCGTCA
>NZ_JAVDSU010000023.1:0-58285 GCF_031455475.1 Rhizobium sp. 1399
GGATGACGAGGACGGGCTTGAGGCGGGAGGGCGTGGCAATCGGCTCTTCGCTCGCTACCATAGAGAATATTGCACCCTTCTAGCATAATCGGCGGTGTGATGCGTTCCTCAACGAACCATAGGCGGATATGCTGGAGCGCCGTCCAACAGGTTGTTGTCTCGACAGGCAGAGCCTCGATCCCTCGTGCTGACCACCTTCCCGCTGCCACTAGTCCGTGCTGACCGCAGGGTTGGACTACCTTTATAGGGCCTTGTCGTCAACGTCTGGGGCGTGCCACTTGACCGAGTCTTCTGTGGGGATCACTCGACCGGGATGCCAAGCAGCTTAATCCGCTGTAATCGATCGACCAATCCGCATCTGCGTAAGCTGGATGGCGATCGTCTCTGACACACGACGGCATCAAGGCTGCAGTCTCGGAAGTCCTACGATAACTTGGCAGCGCTGCAGCGCTGTAGGCTTCACGCCACGAGCAATGCGTTGGGCCCATGCTGGCAAGACCGGTCAACGAGACAATTCCCACGGCCGCCATCGGTTACTGGTCGCCGTCGCCAACGGGTGGTATGGTATTAGGTTCAACCTCGCTACCAAGCGTAATGAACGTCAGATAACCCGCCGACAGCAGCATCGCGATGACAAGGATGGTCAGCACGAATTTGATCATGCCTTTGCTGGCTTTTTGTTCGGTGTCGCTCATAGGCTTGCAACAACACAGCCGCGAAAAAGTTCCGCTACGCACCGCCGCCATATGGATCGCTCTCGTCATCGCCGCGATTTGCCTAAGCGTGTCGCGCAAAAGTGTGCAGGGGGTTGCGATAACGACATGCGAAAACAAAAGCTTAAAGCGTGGCAAGCGAATCCGAAAGGTCGCGACATAGTTTAGCCGGTCAGTTATCGCTGAATGTAATTTTGTGCTGGGGATTTTTGTGCGCAGAAGTCTCTATAAATGTGCTGAAATGTGTTCACGGCATGCATTTTCTAGCGACAGGAAGCAGATCCTTCCATGGGACTTCGACAGCTCTAAGTCCAATCGGTCCTCGCGAGAGTGACGCGCTTCTCGCTATTGCCGTACATCGGCCCCGTATGGAATGGGATCTTTAGCCGGCCGATCACATTGCGATAGCGAGGGGCCGCCATTCTCGAACGTCAGGTGTTGCCATCAGTGGTCGGGGAAAGAACATGCGTTCCCCGGCCAGCGACAGAATGTATCTGGTGTGCGCTGCCAACTATATGGAATCGTCGAGTTGATTGCTTGCTGAAGGCGTAGATGAGGATCAAAACCCAGACCGCAGCTGCGATGCCAGACATAACCGATAAGAACGCTCATCCTCAGCTCGCCCGCCTGGCCTTCGCGCGAGCAGCA
The DNA here is from genome assembly GCF_031455475.1 of Rhizobium sp. 1399. Classification (NCBI taxonomy): domain Bacteria; kingdom Pseudomonadati; phylum Pseudomonadota; class Alphaproteobacteria; order Hyphomicrobiales; family Rhizobiaceae; genus Rhizobium; species Rhizobium sp. 1399. Next base: position 1,362 of record NZ_JAVDSU010000023.1, read on the forward strand.
CCCAGCATGCGCGCACGGATGACTCCAAGCTCGAACTCGCTGATAATGCCCTTCATGCCAAGCAATAGTCGATCGTTTGGCAGGCAAGGGTTACAGACGCCGTCCAAGTTGGTGTCTTGCCGAATCAACATAGACTGTCGTAGCGCCGGTCGGACCATTGAGGGCATCGCGGAAGGTGGGGGAGTGTTTCAGGTTTGCCTTTAAAATCAAGGGCTGGTTCGAGGGCGAGAGCTCTCATACGCAGAACGTCTGCAAGCCATTGTAATCGCGGATGAAATCACGGTATTTCGAGAGAAAATCTGGTGGGCGATGAGAGAGCGTCCACCATCCGCTTAAAGCCTTGATTTTCTTGATACAGGCCAGCGGCAAGTGAGACACGATGTCTCACTTCTGTGTCTCTGCATTACACAGGATTGGGAAGCATGCAACAGGCACGAGCGCTCGTTGTCGCAGGCGCAAAGTCCGACGATCAGATTTGCTACGAATTGGAGATACAAGCGGTGGGGCAGGAGGGAGCGCCCACCATCGCTCAAAAGCCTTAGAAGCCGGGCTTTCTTGGATGGCTAGGGGGACACAATGTCCCCCTTTTGCGTCTCTGCATTGCACAGGACTGGACAGCATGCAAGACGTACGAGTAGCCTCGCGCAGGCATGCAAGGGAGGTCCGAAGCACGGCCATGCCCGTTCCATGCGCAACAAACCCGCGACAGGGGGTTGATTTTTTATCGCAAATCAGAACAAAGTCCGAACATTCGGGAAGTAAATGATTTGCTGCCCCGGCCATCGGCCGAGCCTGGGTGTCAAGGCAGGGGTACTGTCCAGTCAAATCTGTCGATATCCTCGCTTAGGGCTTTATTCTCTCTGTCAATCTGCGAGGTTGGCGGAGTAAATATTTGAGCGGAGAGAAAACTCTATGGTCTACCGAATTGCGGACTTGTTTTGCGGCGCGGGCGGCATGACCTTGGGCTTCGTTGACAAGCGCTTTGGCGGTGGATTTCGGCCTGTTGTGGCGCTCGATAATGATGGAGCGGCAATCCGGACGCATGCCGAAAATTTTGGGGGCGATTCCGTACACGCGAACATCGAGGAGTGGTTCAAAACTGCTCGTGTACCTGAGGTTGACGTTGTTGTTGGCGGCCCGCCTTGTCAGGGTTTTAGCCTTCTCAACAAGGCACGTACCGGAGACGAAAGACGTGCGCTTTGGGAACCATACCTTGAAATTGTAAAGGCTAGTTCGGCCAAAATCTTTGTTATGGAGAATGTCGCTGAGCTATACCGTTCTCCTGAGCTAGATGAGATCAGAGCACGCGCTCGCGAGATGGGTTTTGAAACCGTCGCAACTATCTTAAATACCGCCAACTATGGTGTCCCTCAGACGCGTAAGAGGACAATTGTCATAGGGTGGGACACTGCCATTCTTCCGGATGGAGTTGAACTCCCGCTCGTTACCCATGTAGATCCTAATGCGCGGGATGGCAGTAATCTCCCTGTTTGGAGAACTGTTCGAGACGTTATTAGTGACTTGCCCGGAGAGGCCGTAGGCACTGAAATTGGGGACGCCTTCCCGCTCGACCTCCATTTTGGTCGGATGCCGACAGCGAAGAGCTTGCAGCGTTACAAAGCTGTCCCACCGGGTGGGAACCGTTTCGATCTCCAGAGGAACGCTCCTGAAATCACGCCTGATTGCTGGCTGAACAAGAAATCTGGGGGCACTGACCTTTTTGGGCGTCTTTGGTGGGACAGGCCATCGGTTACTATAAGAACGGAGTTCTTTAAGCCGGAAAAGGGGCGATATCTGCATCCATCCGAGCACCGCCCGATTACTCATCGTGAAGCTGCCCGCTTAATGGGCTTTCCCGACGACTTTAGCTTCACCGGATCAAAGGTGGAGGTTGCGCGTCAAATTGGCAATGCAGTCCCACCCCCATTCGCCGGTGCCATTTCTTCGGTCGTCAAAGCTGCCCTAGACAGAATGAAAAGCGCAGAACGTGGTAAATCAAATAAAGCCGCCTAAGGATTCGAATGCCCATCTAGCCGAACTCCAAGCTCTCTTAACTGACTTCGCCAGTGAACTTCAGAGGTCTGATCTGAGAGAACGGGTACGGGCTCTGGTTCCATCGTTCGAAGCCATTCGAAAGCTCGGGGTCTCACTCATGCCCGAGAAAGCAGACGACGCGGCTAGAGATCGAGTTTTAGCTTATTTCCAGAAGTATCCGCAGACCGTTTTGGACGGTGATGAATTGATGGTTATTTCCGGCATCGGCGAGTGGGCTCGACGGGTACGGGAGTTGCGTGTTGAGGATGGCTGGTTGATCAACACCGGCACTACCTATCGAGAATTGGCGTTAGACTTGGAGGAGAACGAGACCGCCGAGCTTGTGGAGCAGCTGAAGCGCGATCTTGGTTTAGATCCATTTTCGATGCGGCCTGACCAATACATTCTTGCTTCAGATACGCAAGATCGCGACGCCGCCTATCGGTGGCGCCAATTGAATAAAATCCGCAAATCGGGCGGTAGCGTTCGCGACAAGGTACTTGAATACCTTAAGTTGAATGTAGAGAGGCCAGTTTCAGGAGAGGAACTTCGCTATCTCTCTCCTCGCACAACGGAATGGGCCCGGCGAGTTCGAGAACTGCGGACAGAGTACGGATGGGCGGTTGCATCTCGGATGAGCGGGCGACCTGATCTTGCTGTAGGAGTTTATGTTCTGGAACATGACCGACAGGCGCGTCCGAATGATCGGAAGATTAACGACGCCGTGCGTGTCAACGTGCTAAACCGAGACAACCATAAGTGTCAAGTTTGTGGCTGGGACTACAGCCAGAAGAAACCCGGCGATCCTCGAAATTTCCTTGAACTTCATCACCTATTGCATCACGCAAAGGGCGGCCAGAACATCGAGGAAAACCTTATAACCCTTTGTAATACGCACCATGATGAAGTCCATAGTGACCCTGCGGCCGAAAAACGCGTTGAAGAAATTATGCTAAAGATTCTTGCGCAAACCGCACAGCACATCTGAAATTTCGTTCATGCCCGCAGCTAGACTGCATGTCCAAATGACGTGGACTGACCATCCTTGAGATCGGAGATCGCTAATATTCTTCTGGTCTCTGAGCTTGTTTTTCTCGATTTTCTGCTGCCAAGTACTTGAGTTCGTCTTGGGAAGTGATGCGCGGCGGCAATCGTGACCATGCCAAAAGCATCCGTTCACGAATACGGCGACCTTATATTTTGGAAGAACGATATCTGGCCTACCAGGAAGGCGACTATCATTCTTTCGGAAGCGAAAACCTTGGTTGAACAACTTTGACCGCACCAGTTTTTCAGGAGAGGTCTCAGTCGCTCGTATTTTAGCCATGTTCGCGGAGCGAGCAGCGGGAGTGAGGTGGTCCAAGGTCTTTCTCCGCGTGAATCGCCGGGGGGCGTATGATGAATGCTCTAAAAGGGACAGTGACATACTCCAACCACTGACGGTGAAAAAAAAGGGAACTGCGTATCCAGCGAACGAAGCAGCCTCGGAACATGCCCGGGCGGGAAGCCCAGAATAGCCAGTTCACAGGGCGCTAATCAGTTTTTTGATAGAAGCGTCTAGCTTCGCCTCAGCATAGGTCGGATTGATTGTGTTTTCGGGATGGTGAATGCAATGGCGCACATATGTGCATTCTGAAACCGTATGCGATTTTCCCGACACGGCATGTACCCATGTATGATCACTCGGAATGCCCTTGCTCGACAAGAAACTGTCAACGTCTGAAAACTTTTCGAAATTGTGCTTTGATTGGAGGTAGCCGTACAACTCATTGTGGAACTCAGCCGTCGGCATGGCAAAGGCTTTGAAATTGACCTCGCCGAACGACGGGCTCCACGGAAACAGGCCTGCGCCCGCCGCTTGTTGCTCGACTTCTATCGTGCTCGTTGCTGAGGACGAAAACACGTTCGTTGTCCCGAACTTTACCAGCTTTTGGAGCAAGTAAGGGGAATGGCTGCTGACGACAATTTGGCAGTTCTTGGCTTCTTCAATCAGGAGGTCAGCGAGCTTCTTTTGGGCAGTTGGATGCAAGTGCATTTCAGGTTCGTCTATTAGTAGTATTTTGTCACCCTTCGCGGGGTCAGAAAGTAGTCGCTGAAGCAGCAAAGCTAATACGAGTTCGACCCCCGAACCAAGGTTTCGGGTTGTGATTTGTTGAACTTCGTTTTCAGCACGGACAGCAAGAAACGCCGATGAAAACGGCTCCAATAAGGACAGCAATTCCAGTCTTAGGTTCTTGAAATGGGCATTGTCGAAGAAGTCGCTGAATTGCTCGCCTAACTTGGCACCTACTCCCTTCTGTGCCGTGTCCAGCGCCCAAATGAAAAGCTCCTTTGTAACCTTGGAAGCGTAGTCCGCACTCGTCCCTTCCTCGCGCAGCTTCTTCTGGTATCGCCAATTCAGATCATCGCAGATCGCATCGAAGGTCGTACGGTACGTACCGCTTACGAGATGGCGAGCGCGGTTCTTGTCAAAGTAGAAGACGTTGATGCCATTCGGCCCTAGCTTGTCGGTATCAAGCGTTAGTTCTCGCGGGTCCACGGACTTTGTGTCGCCTGACTTGCTTTGGACGTGCGGTTGGCCATCGCTTTCGTTGTAGTAGGCGTTTTCGTCCAATGAGTAATGGCTTTTTGCTGAAATTGGCGATGACAGGAGTTTTCCGGCTTGCTTCCTGTCCCTTGGCTCCGCAAAGAACTTCAGTCCGGTACAGTTGAAGTACTTCCCCTTGTAGAACTCCAATTCTGATTTGACGCTAAATCTGTCGGTTGTGCCCGCTATTGAAATCGGCTTCACGAAGTCGTTGAAGTCTCTGATGCTCAGTTTGTTCTCGGCTTTGTATCGCCCGCTGAACAGGTAGTCTAATGCCTCAAGAACCGACGTTTTCCCTGTTCCATTGTTCCCGACAAACAAGGTTAGGCCGCTACCAAGGCTACCGTTCGGAACCGCCAATTTGATTGTCTTCGCAGAGAAACAGCGGAAGTTTTCAATTGAAAGTTCGCGTACAAAAGCGGGGCCGTCGTACATCCGTGCTCCTAGAGATGAGGGACTTCGCTTCTACACGCCAAGTCGTATCGCAGATGCATTTACGTATGGATCATCCAAGTCGTGCAGGACACCGGTCTTCCCCGCATCGACTTCGGAAGTGTGACTGCAAGCTCTTTAGAAATGCTGAAAACTATATTTTTATACGAGAGGGTATTTACGTTCATTCGTGCGGCCGTTTCCCCCATTGGGTGCCTTTGGCCTGACTGTACTAAAGCACCGTCGGGGTAGTGCTTACGATCTTTTGAATCCACAGTTGTTTCAGGCGAAGGACATAAGAGCCGGGCAGGGGGGCTGCGTCCGTAGGGGTATACCGTAACGTACAACCAGCACTGCGCACAAAAATGCGACCGTAAGGGTTGATTTCATTCAGCGGACATGCATTTTAGCGGACACCACCCTAACGAGCGAGGATTTGTCCGTGTCCAAGACAGTGCTGTATGCCCGCGTATCGACTATCGACCAGACGCTAGACCACCAGCGAACGCAAGCCGAGCAAGCAGGCTTCGTCATTGACGAGGTATTTGCGGACCATGCCGTATCAGGCGTCAGCACCAGACTTCGGGACAGAGCGGAAGGTAAGCGGCTCTATGACAGGCTCCGTCGTGGCGATGTGCTAGTAGTCCGCTGGGTCGATAGGCTGGGGCGTAACTACGAGGATGTAACAGACGCCATCCGGCACTTCATGCGGGAGGGGGTCGTCATCAAAACCGTGATCAATGCCATGACGTTCGATGGGGCGACGGCAGACCCGATACAGCAGGCCGTCAGGGACGCGCTGATCGCGTTCATGGCCGCGACGGCGCAGGCGCAGGCCGAAGCGACGAAAGCCGCTCAGCGGGCCGGGATAGCAGCAAAGAAAGACGACCCGAAAAAGTACCGGGGCAAGAAGCCGAGTTACAGTCGGGAGGCGTATGAGCAGGTGGTGAACATGCTGGCAATCGGCAATGGTGCTTCCGAGATTGCCAAGGTCACGGGCTTGTCCAGACAGGCGGTACTCAGGATTAAGGGCGATCCGACTGCGATGGAAACTGCTTTGGCGAAATGGGGCTTATGAGGCGGCAGTCTGGACCGGATGCTTTGATGGGGTAAAGGGTGGCGCTGCCTGCGTCATCCGGCCTGCATCTGCTGGACACTGCCTTTGGTATAAATCAAAAACTAGCTCGTGAATACAATGCCTTAGCGTTCCGGACCCTTTTAGGAATAGCTACTGCTGTATCAGTATAAGCAGATTACCGTATGGTAATATGAACAGTTATTGTACAATTAATGTACTAGTAATGTACCGGAAATCATGTCGGCAATCACAATCATAAAAATAAACAATTCATCTATGATTTCTGTACGATCACCGACACGATAAATGCCTACCATGGCATGAACTAGTACAGTTACATATTCTATAAATAATTGATAATGTTGATTTATAACATGCATGTGTATAATATACGGCAATGCTGGGATGTTGTATTGAACAAGCAGCCACCGGCAACGACCCACGGAAACAAGACTATCTACAGATGTAAGCATAGATATAACTATAGGCTATCTGGTTCGTGCATGCGGCACACGAACATAACTGAAGGCGTGGTATGCTTTGATGCAATAGGTGCGATTGCGAGCGTCTATACCGTCACCGGATAGCGGATAAGATTACAGGTTTGAGGTACCGGACTGATATGCGGGATGACCAGCATTTTTAATGCGCCAGCGAAGCAAAACAGAACGTAAGATCGTCAGTCGGAGTCCGGGCAGGCAGATTGTTTCTAGGTCGGGGTTCATTCGAACGGAGAGGCCCGTCAGTGGGCAAATACTCTGCCGGACGATAAGTGGCGCCAAATGCCCCTTACGGCTCGCCCATGATCAAATATGGGAATTTCGGCGCGGGCTAAAATTCATGCAAGCCAGTGATACTACTGTACTTTATAAGCGCTTCGGATTTTCAGTGAAGCTGGACAGAAGCACCACTTTAGTTCACGAGCATCCGAACTGAGGCATGCCATTCAGGATTGACACCCTTTTCTGAATACGGGAAATATCGGTTGAGCCGTACGTGCGGTTCAGGGGCGTAGTAACCCCTCATGACTAGGAACGTGCCACTGAAATGGCACCACTCTTCGACCTATGGTCGGGGAGCCTGCGGCGTATGCAACAGGTTCTCCGAACTAAAGGCCGTAGGGCCGTGTCATGCGGTTACTAACTCCCCGATCACCAGAGATCGAAGGGCATTCGCGGGGACGCACCGCGCCTAACGTCCTTCCATACGGGGGACTATTTCCCATGCGATCGAACACATCATCTGTAAGGGCAACTGCGCGCAGGCAACTGCATCAGCGAACTTGCTCAGTTTCGTTTATGCGGACAACATTGCGAGCGTGCATTCTCGCCGCTGGCTTACTAGCCACACCTACCGGCCTCTATGCAGCCTGCGGGTTTGAGGGGATACCCGAACAGTACCGCCCATATGACCTGTCGGAAAGCGCGACGAAGATAATGGGCCGACCTGTCATCGGTGGAGAAGCAGCAAGCACGCGGGCAGTACGGGAATGCCACGAACAACAAGCCCGCCAACTTTGGTATCAGACGCTAGGTTTCGCCACAGACACCAATACTGAAACCCTGTACCAAGGCGTAGCTGATAGCTTCAAAGCGGGCGGCAGCATTGCCCTCAATCTTCTCGCCTCATACAGGCGGGCGTACGATAATCCCGTCGATCCAGATTTCGACCCGCTTCGGTGGCTTGATGACAACCCGGAAAAATACCAGATCGAACTACAGCACCTATCCTCGTTTGCAGGTACAGGATCGGACGCCGAAGCTCTCGCACTTCTGGTAGACGTAACCGAACGCAAGGCCGCTGAGAAGCGTATTCAGCGAATGGGTGCGGCGGCACAGTTAACCGCTAGAGCAATCGCAGCCCTGCCAGACGTCGCACTGCTACTAGTCATTGTCGCCGCACTCTGCATTCCGCTGAGGGCAGCTTTCCGGCGCACGGGGAGATCAGTGCCAGCGACGGCGAACACATAACTGCAACGGGAGAACCAATAATGACAAACAAGGCGATGGCGCTAACACAGCGTCAAGTGAAAGCACTATGCCTTGGTGCAGCGCAAGCCGGGTTCGTGGCTGAAATCCTTATCAATGGGGCATTCATTCGGCTCGTACCACAGGATGCGCCACCATCGCAGGTCTACAAGTCTCCAGAACAGTTACGAGAAGAGGAGCTAGACGACGAGTTGGAGAGGTTCAAGAAGAAGCATGGCTACACCTGACGTAACAGGTTTCAAGTTCGGAGCCAACGTTACCGGTCACTAGCGTCCTGCTTCTTCCCAGGGCGGCGCGTCCGGCTCCGGGGTCTGCTTCTTGCATTCGTGCTTTTTGTCGTCAGTCCTGAAGGGCAGGTTCGAGTTTCTGTGCCGGAACGCTGTACTCCAGCTTCTGTATAGCTTCGTTCAACTGTTGAAGCGTATAGCCCTGCTTGAAATAGTTCTGGTGCGTCACTCCTTGCCGCGTATGTCCGACAAGCGCCTGTACAACGGCAAGATCAACCCCGGTCCGCATAAGCTGGGTCACGACGGTATGTCGTAGGCTGTGGAAAACCAATTCTCTGCTTTTGATACCAAGTTCCGGTAGCAGGCGGGTATTGAAGTGATGCCCGAGACGTCGACCCCAGCCGTTTTTGGGATCGTACGTAAAGGTGGGGAATAGCTTCTGTTGTCCGAGGCGTTGCTTGTCGGCGACATAATTCGGCAAACCCAACTGGACCAAGCGCGGGTGCATCGGGACAAGTCGGCGGGAGGCTTCTGTTTTCAGGCTCTTGCGGTCGCCCTCGTCATTGAAGTCAAAGCACCAGATCCCGTCAACCTGCTGAATATCCTTTAGGTGAAGCTGTGCTATCTCGTTGAGGCGGGCACCCGTGTAGATGCCAATAAGTGGACCCCATTTTTGGTAGTCTTTATTGGCAAGGCCGCTCTTGTTGGTCAACACGGCGGTGATTATCAGCTGTATCTGGTCGGGCGTGAAGGCTGCGCGGCTGTCCTGATTGCGCGCCTTGTTCTGCTTGATGGTCAACCCGGCAAAAACGTTCTGGTCAACGTGCCCGTTCTGCTTGGCCCAGTTGAACAGGTCGCCATAGCTCTGGAGGTACTTGTTGACTGACGTGGTATGCAGCGTTGGTACGCCGGGCAAGCCGAGGATTTCAGACAGGGGGCGACCGCTGGTCTCTTTCATCTTCTCTCGGTTCTTAGGGTAAGCCCTGAGCGTGTCCTTGACCTTCTTGGCATCCATAGCGCCAAGGGTTTTAACGTCTGTATCGGCGCCCAACATCTCCTTCAGTAGTTCGAGATGGCTGAGCTTTTCGCTTTCGGTCTTGTAGGCCCAGTTTTTCCCGTCCCGTTTTTCGTCAACGTAGCCCGTAATGGTATCGGCAAGAGACATACCATTCTTTGTGACGGCTCGGCCTGCTATCTGTGCCGGCCCGCTGATATGCTGTTCTGGTGGATCAAGGTCGAAGTCCGCAGCCTCCGCATCATATGCGAGCACGTCTTGAAGAAAGCGTCGGCGGCCTCGTTTCACATCCCGTTCAAGCTGCTCGTACTGGTCCGTGCCCTTGGAGATATCGAGGCCGTACTTTTCAATGAAGCGAGCCAGCAATTCATCATCGGGTTTGGTCAGGGAGAGTGGTGTTCCTCTTTGGATTGCCTGTTCGACAACCTTCAGGTCGGTCCGGTAGATGTCACGGTCGAATGCGCTCAAGCCGCCCGTAGCATCTATCTCTTTCTTAGTTGCGTCCCTCAGTGCCCGAAAGTGGTTCTGGAGGGCTGTACGCAGATCCTGGTAATCCATGCGATAGGCAATTCCGACATTATTATATTGTTCGCCTATGTGGATCATCAGCCGGGACAAGCGCAATGCTTTTCGTGGGTCGCGGGTCTGTAGCGACAGCTTGATGTCAGATGGTAGTTTCTGTGGATGAATTTCACGGGGAAGGGGCCAGCGCAGATAGAATACGCCGTTGCGCGACTTCAGAATATAAGTGGGATTGTGCAAGCCAATGTCTCACTCGAATGGCTCACTGACCAAATTCAAGACTTAAGGCTTTGATCTAAAGTGGAATGGTGGGCGATGAGAGACTCGAACTCCCGACATCCTCGGTGTAAACGAGGCGCTCTACCAACTGAGCTAATCGCCCTCGATGCTCTGTGTCATCGTTCGGTGCAGCGTCTCTAACGATATTGAGAAAGAACCGCAAGCCTCTTTTTTGAGTTTCTGTGCAATTTGCTTGTGGGCGCCGCTCTTCCCCATAGCGGGCATTCTCTGTAGAGGTGCGGTTGAAAAAATTCGGAGCGAAAATGACGACGCGAGAGAAGCGGCTGGCCCTTCGGCAGAGCACCCCCAGGACATTTCTGGATTATGCCCACACGGAAGAAGCAAGATTGCTTCCCGATCGCGGCAAGCTTCTCGACAATCTGCCGAAAGGCGGGATCGTTGCTGAGTTGGGAGTTGCAGAGGGCGCTTTTAGCGAGGAGATCGTTGCGCGCAACCAGCCGCAGCGGCTTTACCTCATCGATCCCTGGAATATGGACCGATACTCAGAAGGTCTTCTAATCATCAATGGCAAATTCGGACAGGAGATCGCCGAGGGCAGCGTTGTCATTCGCCAGGGTACGTCGCTCGATATGCTGTCCCAGTTCGACGACAGCACGTTCGATTGGCTCTATATCGACACCGATCACTCCTTCGCGCTGACATGGCAGGAGCTCCTGCTGGCGGATCGCAAAGTGAAGCCGGATGGCAGAATCGCCGGTCATGATTTCTGCACGGGTAACACGGTCAAACCCGTCGTTTACGGGGTCGTCGAGGCGGTCAACAAGTTCTGCGTGGAGTACGGCTGGCGCTTCGAATTTCTGACGCTCGAGCCGGATGCTCACTTTTCCTATTGCCTCAAGCGCATCCGCGCATCGCGATAGCCGTCAGTCCCTTACATATCGATCGTGCCAAGCTCCTGCCTGGCTTCCAGATACCACTCGACGAAAGCCTTGGCGCCTATTTCTAAAGGTGTGTTCGGCTGGTAGCCCGTCAGGGCCAGGAGAAGGTCGGGGCTTGCAAAGGTGCGGGGCACATCGCCCTTCTGCATGGGAAGCATGACGTGCTTTGCTTCCCGCCCCATCGCATTCTCGACCTTCTCGATGAAGTCCATGAGGCTGACCGGCTGCCCGCCGCCGATATTGACGATGCGGAAGGGGGCCTGATGCGAAAGGGTTTCAATTCCTGCGTCAGTGACGCGGCTGGTTTCTGACGGAATTACGTCCGACAACCTGACCACGGCTTCGACCAGATCGTCAATATAGGTGAAATCGCGGCTCATATTGCCCTTGCCGTATATCTCGATGGGCTTGTCCTCGATCATGTTCTTGACGAACTTGAAGAGCGCCATGTCGGGCCGGCCCCATGGGCCGTAGACGGTGAAGAAGCGGAAGGCCGTGGTCGGAATCTTGTAGAGATGCGAATAGCTGTGCGCCATCAGCTCCATCGACTTCTTGCTGGCGGCATAGAAGCTCAGGGGCTCGTCGGCGCGGTCGGTCTCGCGGAAGGGGACGGTCTTATTGGCGCCATAGATCGAGGAGGTCGAGGCGAGCATGAGATGGCGAAGTTCGATACGGCTCGCCAACTCCAGAATGTTCCAGGAACCCTCGATGTTCGAACGCAGATAGGCTTGCGGATTTTCGATGCTGTAGCGCACACCGGCTTGCGCGGCCAGATGAATGAGAACATCCGGCTTTGCTGCCGAAACGGCGGCCTCCAGCGCTGCCTTGTCTTCGAGCATGGCAACGACTGGACGGAAGGCAGGATATTGCATCAGTGCGGCATGACGCATCTCCTTCAGCCTGACATTGTAATAGGGTGTCAGTCCGTCGAAGCCTGTTACCTCATGCCCGTCCTGCAACAGCCGGCGGGCGAGATGAAAGCCAATGAAGCCTGCCGTTCCCGTAATGAAGTAGCGCATTTCTACCTTTTTCTCGGATCTCCTGCCGATGGCAAGTAACCGAATCCGTATTTGATCGCTTCACTTATCGGATAGATGCTCCAGAGATCAACAATCACCTGGATTTTCGGGGCTTTTAAGCGCTCCAAGATGAGCGCGCAATGGGTTCCGCTTCGATTACCGGAGCTGATGTCCGTGGCAATCTTGAGATCGTCGCGTGAGCAATCGGCTCGAACACATATATCTATTTCTATTGCGATATCTTGCCACCTTCGCCGGAGGAGCCTCTGATAAGTCGTTTCCTCGCGGAGTGATGTGACCGATGTTTGTGGGATCGCCGCCGCGATGGCGCAGAGTCCGCTCAGCCCTCCCACAACAGGACGAGGTCGGATTCAGAGAACGGAGCATCAATGGCTATATGCTCCCACCTGCTGCCGACACCGAAAACCTAATTGCTTGAATGCGCTTCATCGCTTGAGCACCCAAACGGTCTTGCCGTTCTGCGACGCTTCGATGCCGGCTTTGGTCCGGGTCAGTCGAAGGCATTTTTCGTCATCCCCCGGCCGCGGCCTTATGCAAATCCCGTCCGGAGCGGCCCTCCACGTCGGACTTATACTCACCAGGCTGTCGCTGATGGTTCCACCGCCGTCCGGACGAAACACGAGGATGTTTGAGGCTTTTCGTTTGACGACGACCATCTCCCACGGCTTGCCATCGGCGATGACGCTGGAAAGCGGTTCTTCGGCTCGCGCCGGTGCGCCGGCGAAAATAGCAAGGACAAGCAATGGCATGAAAAATTGGCAAGAAGAGACGTCGCCTGGCAAGCGAGCAGTGGGCATTACGTGTTCCTTTGCGCGAGTATGACCCTCTGATGGCAGGTCGTGATCGAGGGATAAAATTGAGCGAGCGGAACGTGGCCATGCCCTTTCGCCGGTGGTGATGTTGTCGCGATATTCTCCAACGCGCTCGGCAAAGTCATCACGAGATATATTTTGATTTGTTAAGCGCGCCGGGCCGTATGTCTCCGCATAGCCGTCACGCTGTGGGATCATGGCGCATGTTTGCGGCAGCGCAAGTGGTACAAGCGCTGCGTACCGGCATATCCTACCTGGCGTTTCGCCATCGTCACATCGCAAGTCGTTCCGAAATCAAAATGAGCATCACGATCGGACCGCCGAGAAGGGCTCCGAACAGGATCGTCGCGAAGAACAGGTTTGCGAGCAGGTGAAGCATGGTCTTGCGCGTCATGGCTGCATGCCGATCCTTGCAGGGTCAAAAAGGACAGGCCCCAGTTTCATCTCGGCCATCCGCACCTTGCCTGTCCAGACATCGACGATCCTTTCGTCCCATCTGAAGATGAGGATGATCAGCCTTTGCCCGGCGTCGGGCGTGCCGCATGCCGCCTCGAGTATCACGAAGGCAATGTGCTTGGATCCGATAACTACCAGCGCCGCAGCTGCTCTTGCCGTCCGTTTCGAAGTCATAGCCCTGTTCCAAAAGTTGAGGTCGGATGAGGTCATGCCCTGCCGTTTCCAGGTGAACGCTTTTCCATTTGGGCTCCGACAATTGCGGAAACATGACTGGATTTGCTTTTTTGCGTGTAATGCGAGGCGGGGTCTGGGGCTTAGCCTCGTCAAGCAGATCGCCGAAAACCCTGTCGGAAAAGTCGGCATCGAAAGCGGTCCGTCGGGAACAAAACTATCGATCCAGCTCTAACATGCTGCAAGTGGGGGGCCATGTAATTGTGTGGCAATTGTTCGCTTCGAATGTCCGGTCATCGTCATGACCGGAGGCCAGCGAGCAACATGCCCATCAATTCGCATTCACACCGTCGATTTTTCAACCAGCCCCTTTTCAACCAGCCATCCAGGGCATCGTTCCTGGGGTTTATTGCCTTGCTGATAACGGCAGCCGTTTCCGGCTGCGCTGCCGTGCCGCTCAAGGAAGCAGGAACGCTTGCCTCCTACAAGAACCTTGGTCCGTCGAAGGGGACGCTCGCCAAGAAACGGCTCTATGTCGACGGGCAGCAGCTGGCACGGGTAAAGACGGTCGCCATCGTCCCGACGGTCTTCTCTTTCAGTGCTGCGTCCAAAATCAAGTCCGAGACCGACCGGTCCCTGGTTTCCAATGCTCTCGACCGGGCCCTGTGCGCGGCACTGAGTGACAAATACCAGATGGTCCCGGCCGGTCAGCCGGCAGATCTGACCGTTCGCTCGGTTGTCGCCGACATCGTTCCGACCAACAAGGCAGTTGCCGGGGTCGCGACCGTCGTCAGCGTCGGTTCGGGCTTTGCCCTGCCTGTGAGCGTACCGCGCCTCCCCTTCGGCCTTGGCGGCCTGGCGATCGAAGCCGAAGCCGTCGACGCCACGGGAATGCAAAATGCCGCAATGCTATGGGCGCGTGGCGCAAACTCCATTCAGGACAATCCCCGCGTTTCCGAGGTCGGGGACGCCTATGGTCTCGCAGCGAAATTCGCCGGCGACTTCTCACGGGTGCTGATCGCCGGAAAGGAACCGAAGGGACTGAACCTTTCGCTTCCGTCGAGGCAGCGCGCCCGCTCCTGGCTCGGCGGAAAGCCGAAATATGCTGCCTGCGATGCGTTCGGCCGCGCACCCGGAGTGCTTGGCGCGCTCGCCTCGAAGTACGGTGCTCCGCCGCAGTGGACGGAAAGGAAGCCAGAGCCCGCCACAACGCATTGACGGAGGGCCAACCGAGCGGCCATCCAGCCGCTCCGCGAAGGTTTGGAAGAGGCTCCAAGGAATCGACCAGCCTCGCTGGTCGAGGACGGGCGGAGACAGTGCCGGAACCCCGCGGCATTACTCTCCCCGCCTGCACTTTACCTGCAGCGAGCGTCAGATCCTGACGATCTCGCCGAATGGCGACTTGCCCCATTGACAAGTGCTCGATCCATCCAGGAAGACGTCGCAGGGGACGACCCGATGCAACATTCTTTCCTTTGCATAGAGACATTGTATTCTGATGTCGCAGACACACTTCGACTTGAGGAAAGAGTATGCGTGTCGACCATTCTAAAATTCGTTCGAAGACAGGATCTGGCCTGGCCGGCTCGCCCGGCGACCTGAAGCGCCAGGTCATGACATGCCGGAACGGTCGGCACCATCTGAGGTGCATGGCGCTCGGTGTGATCATTGTTGCCGCATCGTCTTTGAGCTCGCCGGCGTCCGCCGCCAATGTTCTCGAACGAGCGATCGAGGCCGCTCAGCCCTGCAAGCCTTTGAAGGTCAGGCAGCAGGTTTTGGGCGTCAAGGTCGAACTGGGCATCGACGAGCTCGACTTCGTCAAAATCGACACGATCGAGATCAGAGTGAACGGGGATTTGGCCGAGGCAAGCGCACTCGGCACGCTCGCATGCAAAACGTCGGACGATGCCCCTCTCAAGGGCGGCTTTTCAGCAAAGGCTCGAATTCACCTGCAGGCAAATCTCGCCACCTGCATAACGAACGCAAGTTCGATCGATATCATCGAGGCAGAGGGAGAGTTTGGTGACGTTGTCACGACGTTCGAACCCGAGATTTCGGCCGCCCTTCGCAAGGGCGTGGAGAGTGCGTTGAAGAAGCTCTGCGCGAGCTGAAATCGAAGGGGATATGTGAAACGAGGCGATCGGTCTGCAAGCCGGCAGCTCCGTGCCTCACGCGGCGTCGTCAACGGAGATAGTGGATGAGCGGCCGGGCGTGATAGGGCGAGGCTTCGACGCGCGCATCCACCGAGAAAACATCCCTGAGGACCTCTTCGGTCAAGACTTCGGCCGGTGTGCCGGACGCAACGATCTTCCCGCTTTGCATGACGATCAGCTCGTCACAAAACATGGCCGCATGGTTGAGGTCGTGCAGGGCAATGATGCTGGTGACCGGCAGACCGGAGACGAGCCGCATGAGGCTGATCTGGTGCTGGATATCGAGATGGTTGGTCGGTTCGTCGAGGATCAGTTCTTTTGGCGACTGCGCCAGAGCTCTTGCGATATGGGCGCGCTGCTTCTCCCCACCGGACAGGCTCTGCCAGCGATCATGGCGCTTGCCGGTCATGCCGGCCCGCTTCAACGCTTCCTCAACCGCCTGATCGTCTGCGAGCGTCCAGCCGGAAAACATCGAACGGTGCGGAAAGCGTCCGAGCTTGACGACATCCACGACCCTGAGATCGGCGTTTGTTGTCGAATTCTGTTCAACGAAGGCGACGCGCTGCGCGATCGTGCGGCGTCCGATTGTCCCTATGTCCTTCAAATCGAGCGAGATGCGCCCGGAATTGGGGCGCTTCAGGCCGGCCAGAAGCCGCAGCAGTGACGTCTTTCCGGAGCCGTTCGGGCCAAGAAGGCCGAGCATCTTTCCCGGTGGCGCTTCGAAGGAGACGCCATCAATTATGGTCTTCCTGCCAATTTTCCAGACGAGGTTTTCGGCTTTGATGCTCATGATGCGCGCTGGAACCGGTAGAGAATGACGGAGAAGAAGGGAACGCCAACCAGCGCCGTGACGACCCCGATCGGTAGGACCTGCTGCGGGATGAGCGCGCGCGAGGCAATGTCGGCAAGCACCATGAAGATTGCGCCGACAATGGCGCAGGCTGGGAGAAGCCGGATATGAAGCGGACCGACGACGAAGCGCGCCGCATGCGGCACGACCAGACCGACGAAGCCGATCGAGCCGACCATGCTGACGATCGTGGCCGTCATCATTGCGGTAAGCGCAAACAGCACGATGCGGACCCTTCCGACGTTGACACCGAGAGATGCGGCTGCTTCATCACCGAAGGCAAAAGCATCCAGAACCCTGGCATAGAACAGGCAGACGACAAGCCCGAAGCCGACGATAGCAGAAACCAGCATGAACTCCGGCCAGCGCACGCCGCCGAAGCTGCCGAGCAGCCAGAACATGACGTCGCGAGCCTGCTGCGCATTGCCTGAAGTCGTGACCACGTAGGATGTGGCAGCGTTGAAGAGCTGCGAAGCGGCAACACCTGCAAGAATTGTCCGGTCAGCGCCGCCACGCGTACCGTTGGACAGCAGCGCCACGAAAAAAAAGGCCGCAAATGCGCCGGCAAAAGCCCCGGCCGACAGCGAAACCGCACCTGCACCAACGCCGAGAATGACGATGGCGACTGCGCCGGTGGACGCGCCGGCGGAGATACCGAGCACATAGGGCTCGGCCAGCGGGTTGCGAAGCAGCGATTGCATGATCGCACCCGACAGAGCCAGCCCCACGCCGCAGAAAGCGGCCACGAGCGCGCGGCTGAGGCGATAATCCCAGATCACGGTCTCGTGGATGCGGTTGAGTTCCACCGCCGTCCATCCCAGCCTGTTCGTGACGGCGGCAAAGGTCGTGGTAAGCGGGATCGGCAGGTCGCCGATCCCGACACTGATGCCGACGACCAGGCCGACCGCCACAAGGGAGGCCAACAGGAGGACACCGAAGGGGGCAGCCTGCTGGAGGGAGCGGTTCGGGGCGGTCACTTGATCAGGCCGAGCGCTTTCAGTTGTTCGGCCACCTGTTCGGCGCCGTAGATGGTGCGGATCGTCGGGTTCATGGCCTGGCCGTCCATGACGACGATTGCCTTGTTTTTCACCGCCGGCATCTGGCTGACGGCCGGATCGCTGTTCAGGAACTTGATCTTGGCCTCCGGCTTGTCGAGTTCCCAGCGGTTGCGGTCGAGATTGGCCACGACGATGACATCCGGATTGGCGGCTATGATGCTTTCCCACCCGAGCGTCGGCCATTCGGCTTCTGCGGTGACGGCATTCTTGCCGCCGAGGAGATCGGCGATGAAGCCGGATGCGGCGTTCTTGCCCCCGAGATAGGCGTCCGCGGAAGGAGACTGGCTGGAGAACCAAAAGACGTAGGAAAGCTGCTTGCCATCCTTGGGCACGCTGGCGCGCAATGCCGCCTCACGCTTCTTGAAGTCGGCGATCAGCGCCTGACCACGATCGGCGACGTCAAAAATCTGCGAAAGCTCGTCGATCTCCTTGTACAGCAGATCCATGTTCCAGAGCTGGTCGCGGCTGCCGTACTCGTTCTTGACCTTTTCGGTGCTGAGGCAGGTACTGGGCGAAATGTAGCTTGGTATGCCGACCTTGTCGAAGTCCTCGCGCTTGGCGACCTTGCTCGTCGGTCCGATCAGGCTTGGCAAGGCCGCTGCCACAAAATCCGGGTTCTGCGCCAGAATCGACTCGAAGGTCGGAAACTCGACAGACAGAAGCTTGACCTTCTCATTGGCTTCGGCGAGCTGCGGCAGAACCTTGCTCGGCCAGAATGCGGTGCCGGCCATTTTGTCTTCCAGACCGAGAAGCAGCATGATCTCCGCGCTGTTCTGGCCAAGTCCGATGGCTCGCTCCGGAGCCCTGGCGATGGTGACCTTCGCGCCGCAATTGTCGAGCGTCAGCGGATACGTGGTCGGCGCGGACAATGCCGGCGTCGCGATCAGGCCGAGTACGGTGAGCAGTCCGGGAACCGTAAGGGACTTGAAAACTTTCATGAAAACTTCCTGTTCTTCGAGCCCCAGCATGGGGATTCTAAGGGCGCGGGCGGTATAACCCGCTTTCCCGAGGAAAAACAAGAGTAATGCAGTCATCTTTGGCAATGGCAGATGCTGGTTCCCGTTCCCCAACGGCCGAGCTGCTTGAGAAAACGAGGAATAGGCTCGATCGGGGCGGCTCCAAATTGACTACTGGAACTGCCGGCCGATCAGCGACTTCATCGCGTTGCAATGGAGGCGGGGGGCTTGGCGGAGGACTTTCGCGGTATGAGGGTCGGCGCCGAAACGCGGATCCGGTCCTCTGCCGAAACGGCACCGCTTGTGAGCAGATCCAACGCGTTTGATGCAATCTGCTCAAAGGGGACGCGCAGTGTGGTCAGCGGGGTTGGAAGATGGCTGACGATCGGGATATCGTTATATCCGACGACCGATACATCGTTGGGCACGGAAATCCCAAGGCGCGAAAGACCGGAAAGAGCGCCGATCGCGGTATTGTCGTTCACGGCAAAAATCGCCGTAGGACGATCGTCCAAGCGCATGAGCTGCTCGGCCGCATCTGCGCCCGTATCGATTCCGAAGGTCGACGGAACAATGCAGTCCGGACGGTTCAATACCCCTGCCTCTTCCAGTGCCTGCCTGTAGCCTTCGACGCGTCCGAGCGCGCTGGAGGCGTATGACGGACCGGCGATCACGCCGATACGACGGTGACCAAGGTCCAGGAGGTGGCGCGTCGCCAGATAACCACCCAGCCGGTCGTCGCCAATCGAAGAAAGGCTCCGTCCGTCGGTGCGCAGAGCCAGGACAAGAGGCACGCCCCGGGCCACCAGCTCATCAGGGAAGTCATCGTCCTCGCGCGCGGTCGACAGGATCAATCCGTCAACGCCACGCTTTAGAAGTGACTCGGCGGCAAGTCGATCGGCTTTGGGCTTGTCATCGGTCGTCGCGACAATGGCAAAGCGACCGCTTTTGCTGCACGCCTTCGCCAGGGCCTCGTAGAGCATCGCCATGACCGTATCGGTTAGCCGGGGGACAATCACGCCGACCGTCATCGTGTTGCCGCGTCTCAGGCTCGCAGCTGAGACGTCTCGGACATAACCCATGTCTTCGGCGATTTTGCGAACGCGGCGCGACGTTTCGTTGTCGGACCGGGGAAGCCGCTCGTCGAGGATGCGTGATACCGTGGATTTGGAAACGCCGGCCGCCGACGCAACATCCAGGATGGTGACGCGTGTCTGGCGGTTGCCTTCTTCGGCCTTTGAATCCATTTCACTTTTTCCCATCTGCAGCGTTCTCGCGATTGAGGCCTCAAGCATGCATTAAAAAAATTGTTGACTCCAGTAAAATCGGAAACGATAGTGGGAACGTTCCCATTAACGATCCCGTCGCTGATCGCATAGGCGGACAGTGGCTATCTAGGAGGAGATACCCCGATGCAAGCAATGGATTTGAGAGGCCTGAGCCCGGCACCCGTCACCGCATTCACGCGCGACGGAGAGGTCGACTACGCGGCCAATGCCCGCATCGCCAAGTGGCTTGCCGGCATGGACGGCGTGAAGAGCCTCGTCATTCTTGGCCATGCCGGCGAAGGTACGTTCCTGACCGAGGAAGAGCGCCTGAAGCTCATCCGCACCTATGTTGAAGCGGTCAATGGTCAACTTCCCATCATTGCAGGTATCACCGGTGAGGGCACAAAGGTTGCGGCGGAAGAAGCCAAGAAGTGCAAGGCTGCGGGCGCGACCGGCGCGCTGGTCTACCCGAACCACGGCTGGCTGCGTTTCGGGTTTCAAAAAGGCGCGCCGCAGGATCGCTACAAGGCGATTTGGCAAGAATCAGGCCTGCAGTGCATCCTGTTCCAGTATCCGGATGCCACAAAGGCCTCCTACGATATCGACACGCAGCTTGCGATTGCGACCCAGGACGGGGTCGTTGCCACCAAGAACGGCGTCCGCAACATGAAGCGCTGGTACGTCGAGATTCCGCAACTCAAGAAGGCCAACCCGAACCTGCAGATCCTGAGCTGCCATGACGAATGGCTGCTGCCGACCATGTTCGACGTTGACGGCCTGCTTGTCGGCTACGGCAATATTGCACCGGAGCTACTGATCGACCTGATCAAGGCAGGAAAGGCGCAAAACTATCCGCAAGCCCGCCAGATCTTCGAACGTCTCCTTCCGGTCACCCGTGCTGTCTATCACCGTGGCTCCCATATGGAAGGAACCGTGGCCCTGAAGCTCGGGCTCGTCCATCGTGGTGTGCTTGACCATGCCACCATTCGCGAGCCGCTGAAGAATCTGGGCGAAAAGGCAGAAGCCGAAATCTTCGCCGCCTTCGAGGCCGCGGGCATCGGCCGGGTCGAGCAGTTGATCGCAGCGGAGTGACTGAGAAAGCCCCCGTCGTTCGAACGGGGGCGTCTTCTTAGGGGAGGAAAATTGCGGTCGCATCGGGAGTGACGCGCCGCCGCAGTCGCACGGTCTGTTACGACATGCATACCTCGCCGACGAGAGAGCTTCCGGATCCACAGCCGCACCCAAAAGGATCCCGAAGTGAGCCATCCAACGTGTAGGTTCGAAGCCAGGCCGGGAGAGGGCCGGGCACAGGGAGGAAAACATGAATATGGAACAGCGCATAACCGCGCCGTCACCGGTTGTCGATCCACAAGCAGAAATCAGAGCACGCCTTGAACGGTTGCCAGTGACCCGGGAGGTGTTCTGGGCCCGAAACATCGTCGGCGCCGCGACATTCTTTGACGGTTACACCGTGATCGCCATCGCCTATGCGATGCCGGTTCTTGTCCGCGAATGGGGTTTGACGCCAGGACAGACGGGAATGATCCTGTCGATGGGTTACCTCGGGCAATTGATCGGCGCGGTCTGCTTTGGCTGGCTCGCTGAGCGGATCGGCCGCCTGAAAGTGCTGCTATTTACGATCCTGCTATTCGTCAGCATGGACATCGCATGCCTCTTTGCGGCCGGCGCCGGCATGATGATGGCATTCCGCTTCGTCCAAGGCATCGGAACCGGCGGCGAAGTTCCGGTCGCCAGTGCCTATATCAACGAACTGATCGGCTCGAAGGGGCGCGGCCGCTTTTTCCTGCTGTTTGAGGTCATGTTCCTTCTCGGCCTCGTCGGCGCGGGCCTGATCGGCTACTTCATGGTCCCAGTCTACGGCTGGAAGGCGATGTTTGTCGTCGGCCTGGTCCCTGCAATCCTCATGATCCCCCTGCGCTGGTTCCTCCATGAATCTCCCCGCTGGCTGGTCGCCAACGGCCGCTATGAAGAAGCCGACCGTATTGTCACCAAGTTGGAGAACAGCGCCCGTGCCGGCGGCAAGGAACTGCCGGAGCCGAAAGTCGTGGCCGCTCCTGCCCGCCGCAGATCCGACTGGCGCGAACTTTTCCAGGGCATTTACCTGAAGCGCACGCTGTCGATCTGGGCCATGTGGTTCTGCGCCTATATGGTCGCCAATGGCACGATCACCTGGCTTCCGACCCTCTATCGCCAGACGTTCAACCTGCCGCTTGAAACCAGTATTTTCTACGGCTTCGTCACCTCGGTCGGTGGCGTGATTGCGGCCGTTATCTGCGCACTGCTCATCGACAAGGTCGGCCGTAAGCGCTGGTATACAGGCGCCCTTTTGATCGCACCGATCCCGCTCGTCATCCTTGCCTGGCTGGGTGCGACGTCGGCGATCCAGGTTCTCATCCTCGCCGGTCTCGCCTACGCCATCGTCCAGACCGTAACGTTCTCGCTCTACCTCTATTCGGCGGAGATCTACCCGACCCGTCTTCGTGCCATTGGCACGGGCACAGGCAGCGCCTGGCTGCGTCTCGGGTCCTCTGCCGGTCCTATCGCGGTAGGATGGGTCATGTCATCGATGGGCATCCAGTACGTTTTCGGCGCCTTCGCAGCAATCCTGCTGGTCGGCGCCCTGGTAACGGCCCTCTTCGCGGTCGAAACCAAGGGGCGCGTCCTGGAGGAATTGTCGCCGTAATATCTACCGTCCGCATTCGAAAGGACCCGAGAAGGCTTGGCGGGTAAGCACCAAGCCTTCTCAGGCAAAATCCTGCATCCGTTTGGTGGATTCGGTTGATTGATCCGGGGTTCGATCCCGCTCAAGGTAACGGCCAAACTCGTCAAAGGCGCGACGAGACTTCTCTTCGGTGCAGTTCCTTGCCCGTTTCGGGTCGTACAGCATCGAGCGAATTCGGATTATGCCGCGATTGCCGCTTCGCGATAGCCGTGCCCTTCAAGGTACAAGGACAGCCGCTCCACTCAGGCGGCCGGCACGCAGATCGTCAAGCGCCGCATTGGCATCTGCAAGCCGATAGGTTTTCGTGTGGGTGCGCACATCCGCCTGGCGGGCGACGGGAAAGAATTCCTCGGCGTCTTTGCGCGTCAGATTGGCGACCGAAACCACGCTTCGCTCGCCCCAGATCAGCGCATAGGGCATTGCGGGCAGATCACTCATGTGGATACCGCCGCAGACGACCCGGCCTCCCTTTCGCACCACCTTCAACGCCGCCGGCACGAGTTCGCCAACCGGTGCAAAGATGATCGCCGCATCGAGCGCGACGGGCGGGCGCCCGTCCGAGCCTCCCGCCCAGACGGCGCCGAGACCGCGTGCGAAGCGTTGTGCCGCCACATCGCCGGGGCGCGAGAACGCATAGACGTCGCGACCCTGCCAGCGACAGATCTGCGCGATGATATGCGCGGCCGCGCCGAAGCCGTAGAGCCCGATCCTCTTGCCGTCGCCGGCCTTCTTCAGCGAACGCCAGCCGATCAGGCCGGCACAGAGGAGCGGGGCAAGTGCGACAGGATCGGCCTGGCTGTCGAGCACAAAGGCATAATCGGCATCCGCAACGACATGGGTGGCAAAGCCTCCGTCGCGGGTATAGCCGGTAAATTGCGGCTCATCGCAAAGATTTTCCTCTCCGCTCCGGCAAAACGAGCAGCAGCCGCATGTATGACCAAGCCAGGGCACGCCGACCCTTTGCCCCACGCGCGACGGCGCTATTCCTTCCCCGACAGTCTCGACGATGCCGACGATCTCATGGCCGGGAACGAGCGGCAGCTTCGGGTTCGCAAGATCGCCGTCGCAGACATGAAGATCGGTCCTGCACACCGCGCAGGCTTCGACCCTCAGCATCAATTGTCCTTTTGCGGGCACGGGATCCGGCCGGTCGACCGGACGCAGGGGCATCCCGATTGCCTCAAGGATCATAGCTTTCATCAACCGTTCCTCATCTTCATGATGCCATGATCCTGAAATCGCGGCAAACCGGCATTGACGGTTGTCAAAGACGGCTCGCGCCCGTTCCTCGCTCTTATGGAGAGTTCCCTTCACGGGAGATGTTGATCCAGCTCAATGAGCCGAGCTGCGTGTCGTGATTGGCTTTGCAGGAGCAGGGAGACCTAGAAATGGATCGTCGTCGCTGGCAAGACCACGCCGCCTTTATCGTCGGGATATGGCTCATCGCCGCCCCCTGGGCACTCGGAAGCTTCAGCCCGGATTCCGTTCCTCTCGGTGCGGCGGCGTGGAATTTCCTTGTCTGTGGAGTTGCCGTCGCCATCCTTTGCGCGACGGCACTCGCATCCTACCGCTTATGGGAGGAATGGGTTAACCTCCTGATCGGTATCTGGCTTATCGCTTCGCCATGGATGCTCCATGACGTCGAAAAGCGGCCCTTTGTTTGGAATGCATTGATCTGCGGCATTCTTCTCGTCGTCCTCGGCATATCGGCACTTTACGGCACGAAACCGTCCGAGCGTCGCTGAAGAACAGGCCGGCGAGGACTGGACCAGCCAATGATGACATTGCTGATGACAACGGAAGCATTCCAGCGCCTCAGCCTGGCGCTTGCGATCGGCATCCTGGTCGGTATCGAGCGCGGCTGGCAGGAGCGAGAGGCGGCACCGGGCGGAAGGGTCGCAGGCATTCGCACCTATGGCCTTTCAAGTTTCCTTGGTGGCCTATGCGGCTTCCTTCAGCCCGCAACAGGACCGATCCTGCCGACGACGGTCTTTGTGTTCTTTTGCATCACAATTCTCGTTTTCAGCTCCATGCAGGCGGCGCGCGACGAGGATTACAGCGCGACCGCTGCCATTGCCGCGATATCGGTTTTCGTGCTTGGTTTCAGCGCCGTAGTTGCCGACATGACGACGACTGCGGCGAGTGCCGTTGCAATAACGGTGCTTCTGGCGGCACGCGAACCGTTGCATGGGTTTCTTCGGCGGCTGACCTGGCTCGAACTCAGGGCCGCCTTGATCCTGCTGACGATGACGGTCGTCATCTTGCCCATCCTGCCCGACAAGCCGATCGATCCCTGGCAGGCGATCAATCCCTTCGAGCTCTGGATGATGACGATCCTCGTGGGCGCCGTCTCTTTTTTTGGTTACATCCTGATCAAGATCAGCGGCGCACGCGCCGGAATCCTGATGACCGGCGCAAGCGGCGGCATCGTTTCCTCGACGGCGTTGACACTTTCCTTTGCTCGCCAGTCGATCCAGGTACCTGCGCTCTCGTCCCTGCTTTCTGCAGGGGCGATGCTGGCTGGAGCGGTATCCCTCACCCGGGCGCTTCTGATCTGCGGCGTGATTGCGCCAGCGGTTCTGTGGGAGCTTGCGCCATTGCTCGCTCCAGCGGCGGCAGTCTTTGCTATCGGTGGCGGCCTCGCCGGGGCGCTACGGCGTCCGGAAGACAGTTCCAACTTCTCGCCGCGAAACCCGCTCGAGGTTATGGTGGCGCTGCGTTTTGCTCTTGTTCTTGCCGTCGTGACAATCCTGACGCGGGCGACCCTGGTCGTCTTTGGAACAAGATCGCTGCCGGTCCTCGCCTTCGTGACAGGATTGGGCGATCTCGACGCGATAACGCTTTCGGTTGCGAAACTGACGTCGATCCAGCTCTCCGCGGATGCGGCCGCCCGCGCCATAGCGGTCGCGGCTTTCGCCAATCTTCTCGCAAAAGCTGTTCTTGCAGCAGTCATGGGGAGCCTCGCCTACGCGGTTCGTCTGGCGATCGCAACCGCAGCGGCGGCTCTTGCCGGACTTGCGGGCTTTCTTCTGACATGAGTGCTCGCCGTGACGACTGCCTCCGAGAATTGAGACATGTCAATGCGAGGCTTCGAAGGGATGCGAGAGTGTTGAGGATCTGGTCTCATCGTTTTCCGTTCGGGGGTCTCCCAATGAAACAACACCTCTTTCTTCCACTCCTCACCTATCCGGATATGACTTCCGAGTTCATGATCGCCAATGCGGTCGCACTTGCTCACCACATGCAGGCGACACTCACCGTCTGTGCGGTGGAGATCACGATTCCCGATGTTTCCAATGCGCTATCGTCGCTGATCATCGACGCCGCGAAGATGGCGCGGGATGCCGAGGCTCTCAGCCGTAAGCGCGCCTCGGTCCTGACCCAAAAGGCGCTCGATCAGGCGAAGGCCGCTTCCGTCGATGTGCGTCTGCGCGAGATCAAGGCGGGTGAGCCTTTCGTCGCTGAAGCGCTTGCGGAAACATCGCGTGCCTATGATCTCGTGCTTCTGGAATTGGCGGGTGTCTCCCGCCCGATCGTTGAGGCAGTCCTGTTTGCCTCCGGCAGGCCGCTCATCCTTTATCCCGCCGCACCGTTCGGCGGGAGGCTGGCTCACGTCGCTATCGCCTGGGACGGCAGCAGGGCCGCCGCGCGCGCTGCCCATGACGCCTCGCCCTTCCTGGAGCGGGCATCCAAGGTCTGCCTGCTCTCCGTCATCGACGAGAAGCCGGTCAAATTCGATACGGGCGACCATCTTGTCGAAAATCTGCTCAAGAGCGGGGTGATGGCGGAGACGGTGCGGGCGCATGCAGGCAGCGAGCCGATTGGCGAAGTCTTGCAGACCAAAGCCTTCGAGTGGCGTGCCGATCTGCTCGTCATGGGCGGCTTCGGCCATTCGCGTCTGCGTGAATTCGTGCTCGGCGGCGCAACCGACGCCGTGCTGACCAATATCACGCTGCCCATCCTGTTGTCGCATTAAGGACTGACCGACCATGTTCAAGGATCGTCTTCGCAGCAAGTCGCTCTGGGGTCGCATCGTCAATGCCGACGAGGCCGCCAAGCTGATTACCGACGGCATGACCGTCGGCATGAGCGGCTTCACGCGCGCCGGCGAGGCCAAGGCCGTGCCGCTGGCATTGGCGGAAAAGGCAAAGCGTGATCCGCTGAAGATTACGCTGATGACCGGCGCATCGCTCGGTAACAATCTCGACAGGACGCTTGTCGAAGCCCACGCCATTGCCCGCCGCATGCCTTTCCAGTCCGATGCCGTCATGCGCAAGGCGATCAACGCCGGCGAGGTGATGTTCATCGACCAGCACCTGTCGGAAACGGTCGAGTTCCTGCGCAGCGGCCAGTTGGCACCCGTCGACATCGCCGTCATCGAGGCGACCGCGATCACCGAAGACGGCGGCATCGTGCCGACCACCTCCGTCGGCAATTCGGCGAGTTTCGCCATCCTGGCGCCGAAGGTGATCGTCGAGATCAACCTGTCGCAGCCGGAAGCGCTCGAAGGGCTCCATGATATCTATATCCCGACCAGGCGGCCAAGTCGCGAGGCGATCCCGGTCGTGGCACCCGACAGCCGCATCGGCGTGCCCTTCATTCCAATCCCGCCGGAAAAGATCGCGGCTATCGTCCTTACGCAAAGCAGCGACAGCGCGTCCACGGTGGAAGCGCCGGATGCGCAGACGAATGCGATTGCCGGTCATCTCACCGAATTCCTGCTCAACGAAGTGCGCCATGCCAGGCTGACGGAGCGCCTGTTGCCACTTCAGGCAGGCATTGGCACGATCGCCAACGCGGTTCTCCAGGGGTTCACCGAGACACCCTTCCACGATCTCACCATGTATTCTGAGGTGCTGCAGGATTCGACCTTCGATCTCATGGATGCCGGCAAGCTGAATTTCGCCTCGGGGTCCTCGATGACACTGTCGACGGAGAAGCATTTGCGGGTATTTTCCGCGATCGAGCGCTACAAGCAGCGGCTGATCTTGCGCCCACAGGAGATCAGCAACCATCCTGAGGTCATCCGCCGCCTCGGCATCATCGCCATCAACACGGCCCTGGAACTCGACATCTATGGCAATGTCAATTCGACCCATGTCGGCGGCACGCACATGATGAACGGTATCGGCGGCTCCGGCGATTTCGCCCGCAACGCCTATATGTCGATCTTCGTGACGAAGTCGCTCGCCAGGGACGGTGCGATTTCACGCGTCGTGCCAATGGTCAGCCATGTCGACCATACTGAGCACGATGTCGATATCCTCGTGACGGAGATCGGCCTTGCCGATCTGCGCGGCCTGGCGCCGCGGGAGCGGGCGGAAGTCATCATCGCCAACTGTGCGCATCCGAATTATCGCGAGGCACTGGCGGATTATTACAAGCGGGCGCTGCTGCGCGGCGGGCAAACGCCGCATCTGATTGAGGAAGCGCTCGGCTGGCACGACAATCTGCGCCGGACAGGCAAGATGCTTGCGTAGCCACCCGTTGCGACCTGATGAAATTCGCCAGGGGTGGCATCAGCCGTCCGGTGCTGGCCACGCTCGCTGCGAACCTGAACACGGAAATGACGCGCGATGACCTGTTCGGGCGGACAGGTGGCCACGAGCTCAATTCCTCACGGTCCCGGCTCTACCATGTGCGGCGGGCCAGCGTCCTGCAAGGCAGCGGCATCGATGCTCGCATCGCGGATCATGGCGTATTTGACCTGCGTGACCTTCAAGTCACGGTACCAGTCGACCAGTGCGCCCCACGGGTCGGTTATCTTGGAAAGGCCGGAGATGAAGGCGACGACGGTGCCGATCTCGGTCTTGCCGGTGACGACCCGCCGAGCGCGAAGATGCCCGCATATCCCAGCTGCGTCATCAGGTTCATCAGGAAGTTCATCGTGAACTTGATCCTGTAGATGCTCATATTGGTCGAAAAGAGCGTCTGGATGCGGTCGCTCTGAGCATTCAACGTCTCGCTGGTAACCACGTGCTCGACCATGCCTTCGCTGACATGGCGCATGACGGTGATCTTGCTCGCCACCCGGCGATTAATGGCCGATTGCATCATGGGAACGAAGCCCACCTGGGGAAAAAAGACGATGGCGACGGCAAACGCCATCAGCGGCTGCAGGAAGATCATGTAGCCGCCGACGGCAACGAGGATGCCGGCCTGCAGCAGCGGCTCGGAGATGCTGGTGCCGACGAAGCCGCCGACGGGTTCGGCTTCGGCGAGCATGATCGAGAGCTGTACGCCTTCGGCAAGCGCATCGAGCGGCGCCTCTCGCGAGCGTTCCGAGACAGCGAGCACCGACATGCGCAGCCAGCGGATCGCGACTTCGCCGATCCAGCTGCGATAAAGGTTGAGCAATAGCTTGGTCAAGCTCTCCAGCAGCACGAGGCCGAGATAGGCAAGGACGAGGAGGAGGATGGCGGGATAGGGCGCGCCCTGCGTCATGGCATTGATGATGCGCCTCTGGACCTCCAGCGGTGCTGTGCCGGCGAGAAAGAGGAGGATCACAACGCCCGCGATCGCAGTCTGGTGGCTACGGCCCATGAGGAGTACGAAACCGAACAGGTTTCTCGGCATCTTCCCTTCGTCCTCTGCTGTGTTGATGGAATAGAATATCGCCGCATGGTCGTCGTTGCGCGGTTTAAAGCCTTGCGCCATGATCGGCGTCAAAATTGAGGAATGGATCGCTACTGGATCACCGAGTTCTGAGGGTGGAAGGGCGCGTGCCGTCGGCCTGCGGCTTGATCCAGAGGATGCTGAATACGCTGGCGATCATGAGAAGGAGGATGATCAACAGAAGTCTGCGCAACGACGTTTCCCGGCAGGGCGGAGAGGCTGCTCCGGCAGAACAGGCGGGCAGCTTGCGCGCCCCGCCATTTTCCATGCCGCGCAAAGCCTGACCTTGATCGTCGTCAAAGTCCGGAACGAAGCTATCAGCGGGCGCTATCGTCGAGCTCCTCGAGCGCGTCGAGCAGGCGTTTCTGGATCTCGGCCTCCTGCCGGTTGATGGCGACGACAAGCCTGCGCATCGCGCCGCGCATGCCGTGGAGCTGGTCGACGAGCTCCATGACGACGTCGACGCCGGCCTCGTTGACGCCCATTTGGCGTGTGAGGTCGAGGATCAGGCGGGCGCGGGCAAGATCGGCATCCCGGAACCGGCGCCGGCCCTCGGAAATATCGGGGGCGAGCCAGCCCTGCTCGACCCACAGATCGAGCTCGGTCACGTCAATTTTGAGGTAGAGACGGAATTCGCGATCGTCCATGGTCAGGCCTCCATGTTCTTTCTCGGATCCTGTGTGTCGGCTGCCGCCCAGTCCTTGGCGAAGGCGGTCAGCTGTTCGTCGGGCTGTTCGGGCAGCATGATCTTCAGCGTCACATAGACGTCACCGGCGTCGCCGCCGCGCTTGGCAACACCCTTGCCCTTGAGGCGCAGCACCTTGCCGCTGCTGGAATTCGCCGGCAGCGTCAGGTTGACCGGCCCCGAAGGCGTCGGCACGCGCACCTTTCCGCCGAGTACCGCTTCTCTCAAGGTGACGGGCAGATCGAGGCGGATGTCGTCGCCGTCGCGGGTGAAGAAACGGTGCGGGCGCACGTGGACGTCGATCAGCGCATCGCCGGCCGGCCCGCCGCCGAAGCCGGGTTCTCCCTTGCCGCGCAGGCGCAGCGTCTGGCCGTCACGCGTGCCGGGCGGGATCTTGACGTCGAGTGCCGGCCCGTCCGGCAGCCGCACCTGGCTCTGGGCGCCGTTCACGGCATCGAGGAAATCCACCTCCATCGAGAAGCGCCGGTCCTCGCCCTTTGCGCGGAACTGGGCACCGCGGCTGCCGCCGCCAGCGCGGCGCGAGAAGAAGCTTGCGAAGAGATCGTCGGCGTCTCCAAAATCGGCAAAGCCGGCGCCGTTGTGATAGGCGTCGCCCGGGCCGCCCGAGGAGGCATAGTCTCGATAATAGTTGCGGGGCGCCTGTTCGGATCCCGTGACGTCAATCTCGCCACGATCGAAGCGGCCGCGCTTCTCTTCGTCGCTCAGGATTTCATAGGCGGCAGAAATCTCCTTGAACTTCGCCTCCGCCTTCTTGTCGCCGGGGTTCAGGTCGGGGTGTAGCTTCTTGGCAAGCTTGCGGAATGCCCCCTGAATTTCTTTCTGGGTGGCATCCCGTTTCACGCCCAGAAGCTCGTATGGATCTTGGCTCATACATGTCTCCGTGTAAGGGCAGCGAATACTGCGGACTGCAATCCGCCTTGATATAGGTTGCCGCTCCGATGTCGGGGAGGGGAGGAGGGCAGCGTCCTGTCATTCGGCTTGGCTGGAAGGGCCGGAGCTCCTACGGTGGGCAGGAAGCGCCGCCCGGCCGTTCCCCTCTTCGCTGGCAGTCCAGGCGGAAGGCACGAGGAGCAGTACCGCGCAGGCAACCGTGCCCAAGGCCGAGTGTGGCATGCCCCAAAGCAAAGGAGCCAGGACCCGGCAAGCCATGTGCCCAGATCAAAGTCAAAATTGACGTATCCGCGGCTGTTTCTCATGCCGCCGCCGGTGTCTCTCCGGCGATATCCAGCACCATCCGGCCTTCGATCGTTCCCGCTTTCAGGCCGGCAAAGATATTATTGATATCGTCAAGCGGCGCCCTGGTGATCTCGGCCCGGACGCGGCCATCGGCGGCGAAGGCGAGCGCTTCGTCGAGATCGCGGCGCGTACCGACGATCGAGCCGCGCACGGTAATGCGCTTCAGCACGACGTCGAAGATCGGCGTCGGGAAGCTGCCAGGCGGCAGTCCGACAAGGCTGACGGTACCCTTCCGGCGCACTATGGAAAGCGCCTGCGAGAAAGCCGGCGGGGAGACGGCGGTGACAAGCACGCCATGTGCGCCGCCGCTTGTCGCCTTCAACACCTTCTCTATCACGTCTTCAGAGTGCGCGTTGAGCGCAAGATCGGCGCCAACCTCACGAGCGAGGTCGAGCTTGGCGGCGGCGATATCGAGGGCGACCACCTTGAGGCCCATCGCCTTGGCATATTGGATCGCAACATGGCCAAGGCCGCCGACGCCCGAGATCGCTACCCATTCGCCGGGCCGGGCTTCGGTTTCCTTGAGACCTTTGTATGTCGTAACACCGGCGCAGAGGATCGGTGCGATCTCGGCGAAATTCACGTCATCGGGAAGGCGTGCGGCAAAGGCTGCAGAGGCGATGACATATTCGGCAAAGCCGCCATCGCAGCTGTAGCCGGAATTGTGCTGATGTTCGCAAAGCGTTTCCCAGCCGGTCTCGCAATATTCGCAACGCAGGCAGGCGTCGTGCAGCCAGGCGACGCCGACGGCATCGCCTTCCTTGAATTCAGTGACGCCGGGGCCGAGAGCGGCAACGATGCCTGCCGCTTCGTGGCCTGGAATGAAGGGCGGCGTCGGCTTGACGGGCCAGTCGCCGTCGGCTGCATGCAGGTCGGTATGGCAGACGCCACAGGCGACCACCTTCACCAGTATTTCGCCCGGTCCGGGAACTGGCACCGGCACGCATTCGATTACAAGCGGCTTGCCGAATTCACGCACCACCGCCGCCTTCATCATCTTGCCCGTCATGATCTTCATCCTTTCGCGATGATTGTCCGGCGTGATGATGAAGGGGACGCCCACCGGCGCATTGATCCATCGCAAGACAGACGCGTCCGGTGTCGCAGGTCGGGGCGCGCCCGTCCGGATGCTGCCTGAAGGGCCTCTATATCGCTCCCGAACCGACGATACGTCTGCGGACCCTCCGCGATCAGGCACCACCGCGACAGATGCCTGCCGTCTCCTTCATGACATATGTCAAGGAGGGCGGACGGGATTGCCAATAGAAGGACGAACATCGGCAATGTCCGCAGGTTCGATTGGAGGCTCCGCAATTGAGAAAGCATCAGCTTTGTGTCCTGGTTTCCGCCGCTTTTCTCCTTGGCCTTGGCCAGCCGGTTCTTGCCCAGGATCGCTCCTCGGTCTTGTCGGCTCGCTTCGAGGCCCTCTGGAACAAGATGACAGGCCGAGGACTTCCCGAAAATGTCTCCATGTCCAATGGCCGCATCGAGGCCCAGCAGGTGCTGATTTCGGCGAAATTCGCTGGCCGGCTTGCCGATGTACTCGTCGATGAAGGCCAGATCGTCGAGGCCGGCGCGCCGATCGCCCGGATCGATACGGCCGATCTCGATGCCCAGCTTGCTGGCGCCAAGGCCCAGGTTCGCCGCAGCGAGACGAGCCAGGTCGAAGCCGAGGCCTCAATTGCCCAGCGCCAAAGCGAGCTTGCACTGGCCAGGCAGGAATTCGAACGCGCGCGATCGATGAGCAACACAGGCAGTGGAACGATGCAGCAGCTCGAATTGCGCCGCAGCCAGCTGAGCGTTGCCGAGGCTGCACAAAGGGCAGCGCTCGCAAGCCGCGACGAGGCGGAAGCGGCAACAGAAGCGGCGCAGGCGGAAGTGGTGCGCATTCAAACTTTGCTCGACGATGCTGTGCTGAAGGCGCCGCGCCGGGGCCGTGTCGAATACAAGCTCGCGCAGACTGGCGAGGTCGTTGCCGCCGGTGCGCCGGTTGCCACGCTGCTCGATCTCTCCGACGTGTCGATGACGATCTTCCTGCCGGCCCGTGCAGCCGGCACCTTGGCGATCGGCGATGAGGCGCGCATTATTCTCGATCCGGCGCCGCAATATGTCGTGCCGGCGACGGTCTCCTTCGTCTCTTCGCAGGCCCAGTTCACGCCGAAGACCGTAGAGACGCAAGACGAGCGCGAGAAGCTGGTCTTCCGCGTGAAGTTGAAGATCGCTCCCGATCTGCTCAAGGATTATGAATCGCGCGTCAAGACCGGTGTGAGGGGCATCGGCTATGTCCGCACCGACCCCAAGTCGGGCTGGCCGGCCGAGCTGCAAGTGAAGCTGCCGCAATGAGCGAACCGGCCGTTCGCCTTACGGCCGTGACGCATCGTTACGGCCAAATTGCCGCGCTCGATGGTGTCGAGCTCGCCGTTCCCGCCGGCTGCATGGCCGGACTGATCGGCCCCGATGGCGTCGGCAAATCGACGCTGCTCGGTCTTGCGGCGGGTATTACCCGCATCCAGCACGGGCATGTCGAGGTGCTTGGCGGCGACATGGCCGATTGGCGCCATCGTCGTGACACCCGTACCCGCCTTGCCTTCATGCCGCAGGGCCTCGGACGCAATCTCTATCCGACGCTGAGCGTGGCAGAAAACCTCGATTTCTTCGGCCGTCTTTTCGGCCAGGACGGTCGGCAGCGCCTGGCGCGCATGGACGAGCTACTGCGAATGACCGGCTTGCTGCCTTTTCGCGACCGGCCGGCCGGCAAGCTTTCGGGTGGCATGAGGCAGAAGCTCGGCATCTGTGCCTCGCTCCTGCATGATCCCGATCTGCTGATCCTCGACGAACCGACGACCGGCATTGATCCGCTCTCGCGGCGGCAGTTCTGGGAGCTCGTCGATCACATTCGTGCGCGGCGGCCGCAGATGAGCGTGATCGTCGCCACCGCCTATATGGAGGAGGCCGAACGCTTCGACTGGCTTGCCGCATTGCACGCAGGCAGGCTGATCGCGACCGGCAGCCCCGGCGATATCATGCGGCAGGCTCGGCAGCAGACCCTGGAGGCGGCCTTCACGGCTCTGATGCCGAATACCGGCAAGCTGGATCGCGGCCCGCTGATCGTCACGCCGCGTGCGATCGTCGACGGACCGCCGGCAATCGAGGCGGAAGACCTGACGTGCCGCTTCGGCGATTTCGTCGCGGTCGATCATGTCAGCTTCCGTATTGCGAAGGGCGAGATTTTCGGCTTCCTCGGTTCGAACGGCAGCGGCAAGAGCACGACGATGAAAATGCTGACGGGGCTATTGCCGTCGAGCGAGGGTGTCGCAAAGCTCTTTGGCCAGCCGCTGAAAGCCGGCGACATCGAGACCCGCAAGCGCGTCGGCTACATGTCGCAGGCGTTCTCCCTCTATGGCGAGCTGACCGTTCGCCAGAACCTCAGGCTGCATGCGCGTCTTTTCGGTTTGCCGGCTGCAGATATCGACGGGCGCGTCGGCGAGATGCTCGCCGAATATGATCTCGACGACTTCGCCGACCAGCGGCCAGAGGACTTGCCGCTCGGCATTCGCCAGCGTCTCCAGCTTGCAGCCGCCCTCATCCACAAGCCGGAAATTCTGATCCTCGACGAGCCTACGTCCGGCGTCGATCCGGTGGCTCGCGACGCCTTCTGGCGATCCCTGATAACGCTGTCGCGGCGCGACGGCGTCACGATTTTCCTGTCGACGCATTTCATGAATGAGGCCGAGCGCTGTGACCGCATCTCGCTGATGCATGCCGGCAAGGTGCTGGCGGTCGGCACCCCTGCCGAACTCCGCGCCGAGCGGGGCAATGCGACGCTGGAGGAAACCTTCATCGAGGTGCTGAGCGAGGCGGGTATGGGAGAGGGTGTTGACGCCGATGCCGGGGGCATTGAGCTCGCCGGTGCCGCCGCCAAGCCCATGCGTCTCTTCGACCCCCGCCGGCTCTTTGCCTACGCGCGGCGGGAGACGATCGAAATCCTGCGCGACCGGGCGCGGCTCGTCTTCGCGCTGCTCGGGCCGGTCCTGCTGATGCTCACTTTCGGATACGGCATCTCCTTCGATGTCGAGCATCTGCCTTTCGCCGTCTACGATCAGGATCAATCTTCAGAAAGCCGACAGCTGGTGGAGAGCCTGCAGAGCTCGCGTTATTTCCAGGAGCAGCCGCCGATTGCCTCGACCGAGGAGCTGCAGCATCGGCTGCAGGATGGTGAGCTGATGGTGGCCATCGAGGTCCCGCCCGATTTCGGCCGCGACCTGCTGCGGCAGGAGGCGCCGGAGGTCTCCGTATGGCTCGACGGCGCGATGCCGTTCCGTGCCGAGACGGCGCGCGGCTATGTTTCCGGTCTCGTCTCCTCCTATCTCGCTGATGTCTCGGCGCGGCACTCAGGCCGCTTCGAACAACCCTATCCCGTCAATATCGAAAGCCGCTTCCGCTATAATCAGGATTTCAAAAGCGCCAATGCGATCGTGCCGAGCGTCATCATGCTGATGCTCGTATTGATCCCGGCGATCATGACCGCGCTCGGCATCGTCAAGGAGAAGGAGACCGGCTCGATTGCCAATTTCCAGGCGACGCCGGTCACGCGTATCGAATTCCTGCTTGGCAAGCAGCTTCCCTATGTGGCGATCGCCTTCGTCAGTTTCCTGATGCTGGTGCTGATGATGCGCATCGTGTTCGACGTACCGATCAAGGGCTCCGTCGGTCTGCTTGCGGCGGGCTCTGTCCTCTATATCCTCGCGACGACTGCCTTCGGTCTCTTCGTTTCGAGCTTCGTGCGCAGCCAGGTGGCGGCGATCTTCGCAACGGCGATCATTGCGGTCGTCCCGGCCGTGAATTTTTCCGGTCTGCTGGTGCCGGTCTCGTCGCTCTCCGGGGCCGGGCGGTTCATGGGGCTGCTTTTTCCCTCGGCCTGGTACCAGCCCCTGAGCGTCGGCGTCATCACAAAGGCTCTCGGCCTTGCCGAACTCTGGCCTAACCTCATCGCCCTTGCCGGTTTCGGTGTCGTGTTCGTCGGTGCCGCACTTGTGGCCCTCAGAAAGCGGAGCGCCTGACATGTGGGGCAAGCTCAACCGGATCTTCCGCCTCGGCGTCAAGGAGCTCTACAGCCTGAAGGCCGATCCCGTGATGATGGTTCTCATCGTCTATACTTTCACCATTGCCGTCTATACGGTTTCGACCGGCGCCAAGCTCGAGGTTGAGAACGCCTCGGTCGCCGTCGTCGACGAGGACCGTTCGATGCTCTCGACACGGCTACGGGACGCAATGCTGCAGCCCTTCTTCAAGGAGCCAGTGTTGATTGGCGCTGATGAGGTGGATGCGGCAATGGATGCCGGTCGATTCGTCTTCGTACTGGAGATCCCGCCCAAATTCGAGGAGGATGCGATTGCCGGCCGCAAGCCTTCGCTGCAGCTCGATATCGACGCGACAGCCATGGCGCAGGCCGGCAACGGAGCCTCCTATATTCAGAGCATCGTCCTGCATGAGATGGCGACGGCCTTGCCGAATAGCGCAGCGGCGTCGCCGGTCAATCTCGTCGTCAGCGCACGATTCAATCCCAACCTGCAATCGACCTGGTTCACGGCGGTCATGCAGGTCATCAACAATGTGACGATGCTTTCGGTCATCCTGACCGGTGCAGCGCTGGTCCGAGAGCGGGAGCACGGCACGATCGAGCATCTTCTCGTCATGCCGGTCACGCCGGCGGAGATCATGATGTCGAAGGTCTGGGCGAACGGGCTGGTGATCGTCGTGGCGGCTGTGCTGTCGCTCGTCGTCGTGGTCGAAGGGTTTCTTTCGGTGCCGATCGCCGGCTCGATCTGGCTCTTCGTCTTCTGCGCGGTGCTTTACCAGTTCTCCGTCACGTCGCTCGGCATTCTGATCGCCACGGCGTCCAGCTCGATGGCGCAATTCGGGTTGATCTCGATGCCGATCCTGATGGCCATGAACCTGCTTTCCGGCAGTACGACGCCGATGGATAGCATGCCGCTGTGGCTGCAATATGCGATGGTGGTTTCGCCCGCGCCGCATTTTGTTTCCCTGTCGCAGGCAATCCTCTACCGCGGCGCTGGCTTCGATGCGGTCTGGCAGGAGGTGGCGGCGCTGATCGCGATCGGCGTGCTCTTCTTTTGCAGCGCGCTCATGCGGTTCCGGCGGGCGCTGGCGGAGGCGCGGTAGGGATAGGGCAATGCCGTGATGGCGTGCGCTGGCCCACACCTGCCAGTACCTTTGCGTCATGTGTGGGGAGTAGGTCGGGACGAAGGCGGAAAACACAGCGCGCCATTGCCGAGGTCGTACTGTTATCAGCGCGCGACCGTCTCAACCGCGCCGATCAGCTTCTGCCCCGGACTTTGCTTGCGATCGACGAGGACCGAGCATTTGGCATGACGCACCACGCGGTCGACCACGGCCCCGAAAATATAGTCGGTAATATCTGCGACATGGGTTGAAAGGATGATGAGGTCGGCTTCCTTCTCCCGCGCGGCGGCCAAAAGCACCCTGGCCGCGCTACCGGTATGGACCTCGACCTGACCAGGCATCTTCATCTGCCGGCAGAGCAAGGTGAGCTTTTCCTCGGCATCCTTTATGGCAGCGGTCTCGAAGTCCTCCGGCAGGCTCGCCGTCATGTAGCGCGGCATGGTTTCGACGGCGTGGATGACGAAGATCGAGCCATCCTTGTCGAGCAGGCCGGCTGCCTTGTTCAGGATGCGCTCGGCCGTTTCGCGGGGGCCATTGCCTATTGCGCAGACTATCGTTCGGTACATATCGGATCACTACCCCATCCGCCAGATGATTGTGCAATTTTAGCCTCCTGCATGGATCATACATTGACCGACATCAAGAAACGGTCCCGCATCATATTTGATGCGGGATAGGGCGGCTGCGGAAGGCGGCGCCTTATCTTCAAGCCATCGAGGGAACAGCCGAACCGATACCCTGAAAAACTCACTTAGAGCGCCGTGCGTCCATTCGGACGCACAAAGAACGCTCTAACTCTTTGAATCTACGAATCAGGGCCGATGCTGTAGCTTTCAGGTCAAAAGGGCGCTGATGGCGAGGGTCAGGGAGAAGACAACCAGTACCGCGCAACCGCAATGGCGCGCAACAGGTGACATTTGCGCTTGGCGTCCAACAAGCAGACTGCCAAGGCCAAGCCAGATCGCCGACGTCACCGTCACGCAGCAGACGAATGTCGCCGTCGCTGCGGGTACCCCCGCTTCGACAGCGGGCACGAGGGTGAGGCCGATGATGATGGCCTTGGGATTGAGCAGCGTGGTGATGAAGAGCTGACCGACGCCGAGCGTGTTCTGCCCGCCCGTCGGCGCCCGAACCCATAGCTTGAGCGCAAGATAGAGAACCCAGATCGCCGAAATCAGCTTGACGGTACTGGCGATCCCTGGATGGCCATTAAGGACCGGAGCGGCGATGCTCGACACCGGAACGATGATTGCGAGATAGCCAAGCACCACCGCGGCGATGAGCGACAGGGACCGCCAGACGGTCAGCGTTGTCGACGCCAAGGCCAGAACCGCGTTGGTGGGGCCTGGAAGGATCAGCAGCGAGAAGACGGCGATAACGAATGTCGGCAGGTTCATCAAATCCGGTCCTTGATCGCCTGCCACCCTTCTCATGAATTCTGACGGACGGTTTTGATCTGTATCAGTTCGAGTACCGCCCCGGCCAGATTGAGATGTGTCAAGGACGAACAAGTAGGGGGGGCGATAGCAACGGCATGCGATATTCGTCCGTCACGCGAAAACATCGGCACCCTTTTGTGCTGCCTCATCGAAGACGAGCGAAGGTCTCGCATCACCATAGGGATGTGAAATCCATGTTCGAAAAGCGGCCTCTCTCACTATGCTCCTGAGAGATCTCGATCCAGTCACCGCCAGGCGCGTTCTCCAGATCTATGACCTATTGCGGAGGCGTCGTGGTTCAATCGCAACCGCGCCACCGAATGGGAGCTGCTCAAGCTCGTGCTTTGCCACGTCGCGTGCCATCAGGAGGAGGAATATCTCCAGAAACTATGCACCCTCGAAGCGTTCGAGCGTTTCTGCCGAAGCACGTAGCCGAGATGAGGGATCAGTCGGGCGGGGAAAGGGTGTGATGGTGCTGCCGATATCCTGCAACGTCCACAGCGGTTCTGACTGTGAATGACCACGGCGCCAGCGTCTTACATCGGTTGCTGTGACGACCAGGGTTTCCGCATGCCTCGGATCGCATTTGCGATAGGCGAGCGCGATCTCGCAAAAGTTATGCAGAAACTGGAAAAGCCGCGCCTCACTCGCACGCGGCGGCGAGGCGACACTCAGCAGCGATCTCCTGGTAACGATCAGTGGCCGGGTTTGGTCAGCCACTTGAAGATCGATGCGACCGCATTTCTCCACGTCGTCGAACAGGGCCGAGATGATCGAATACTCCATCTTGCGCTCCCCCGGACGTTCAGCACGACCGAATACGCGTCGATCCGGATCAGGGCCGATCTGCATCGCCGCCCCTGTCCTTTTCGCCGCCCTGCTCGTCATCGATGCCCTTCTTGAAGGCCCGAATCCCATGTGCGACGTCGCCCATGAGTTCAGGGATCTTGCCGCGTCCAAACAGGATGAGGACGATGGCAAGGACGATCAGCCAATGCCAGGTGCTAAAGCTTCCCATTCCAATCACTCCTTGTAATGTGACGAGCTTAGACCTTCCGCCTCAGCAGTGGTTGATCTGGCGCAAATGCAATGATGTTGGTGAAACTGGCGGTCAACCGCTGGCCGCGGTTGCCGGGGCCGCGGACTCACGGATATGGATGCCCGCCGCGCGGTGTAACGTGCTCGAGCATGGCGTCAAGATCGGCATCCGCATGCATTCGAAAAAGCGGCAGTGACTTCAAAACCGCACCATCGATCTTCATCGTCGTCCCGCTAAACTGCTTTGAAAGTGGCGCCGTCGGTCGTATCGGCGCGAGCGCAAGGGTCGAGCTGGTTCCTGCGCCCGGCGTGCTGTTTTCAGGCTCACGCGGGTCATTGTTGATCCAGGACAAGGAAGGCAGCCCCTCATCTGCATATGCGCATCGTGACACTCTCATGAAGGAGGCCGAAATGTCCGATGCCTTGGTTGCCAAATATGGCGAGGCCCGTCTGCCACGTTACACCAGCTATCCGACTGCACCTGCATTTTCGCCGGTCGTCGGGCCGGAGCAATATGCCGTCGGTCTTTCAGAGATCGCAGCCTATGGACCTGTCTCCGTCTACCTGCACGTTCCGTTCTGTCGCTCGATGTGCTGGTATTGCGGCTGCCACACAACGGTCACGCGCCAGGATGCGCCCGTGCTCGAATATCTCGACGTCTTGAGCCAGGAGATCGAACTCGTATCGCAGGCGGCTCGAAACGAGGTTCCGGTCAAAAACATTCATTTCGGCGGCGGCACGCCGACGATCATCAAGCCGGACGAGTTTTCAAGCCTGATGGACAAGCTCAAGAGCGCGTTCCAATTTACCAGCGACTGCAGCGTTGCGGTTGAGATCGATCCGCGAACGCTGTCGAGCGCGATGATTTCCGCTCTCGGCGAAAACGGCGTCGACCGTGCAAGTCTCGGCGTCCAGAGCTTCGACCCGGTCGTTCAAAAAACGATCAACCGGATACAGAGCTTCGAGCAGACGCAGGCAGCCGTGGCGGGGCTCAGAGGCTACGGCGTGACGAGCATCAATTT
Source organism: Rhizobium sp. 1399 (assembly GCF_031455475.1). NCBI lineage: Bacteria > Pseudomonadati > Pseudomonadota > Alphaproteobacteria > Hyphomicrobiales > Rhizobiaceae > Rhizobium > Rhizobium sp. 1399. The sequence goes on from NZ_JAVDSU010000023.1 coordinate 42,190, forward strand.
CGATCTTATCTACGGGCTCCCGCATCAGACCATTCGATCCTGCATCGAAACGGTGAGAACGGCTGTCGAGTTGCGCCCGGAGCGTTTTGCGGTCTTCGGATATGCCCATGTGCCGGCCTTCAAGAAGCATCAGCGGCTGATCGACCAGGCAGTGCTGCCCGATGCTGCGCAACGCAACGAGCAGGCCGAGGCGATTGCTGATGAGCTGGAGAGCGCCGGATATGTTCGTGTCGGCCTCGACCATTTCGCATTGCCCGACGATCAGCTCGCCGTCGCCTCCCTCTCGGGAACCTTGCGGCGCAACTTCCAGGGCTACACGACAGACGAATGCGAAACCCTCATCGGGCTCGGCGCTTCGGCGATTGGGCGGCTGCCGGGCGGCTACGTCCAGAACCACGTCGCTCTTGGTCGTTATGCAGAACGGATCACTTCGGGAATTCTCGCGACTGCCAAGGGATACGGGCTGACCGATGAAGACAGGTTTCGGGCGAGAGTGATCGAACGGCTGATGTGCGACTTCAAGGTCGATCTCGCAAAGCTTGGTGCGGAGGCCGGCTACGATGTCGGCTTTCTCCTCGAGCGGAACGATCGGCTGGACAGTCTCCTATCGGATGGTGTGGTGACACTAGAGAATGGCTGTATAACCGTCTCGAAGGAGCATCGCTTCATGGTCCGTGCCGTCGCGGCGGCCTTCGACGCCTATTTCGGCTCCTTCGGCCGGACGCACAGCAAGGCGGCATGATCTCCGGCTGACCGCCACGTTGTGACAAGCGGCAGGTGATCAACGACGATGCGCCTGCCGGTCACTCCTAGCCACAAGCATTTCCTTGGCTACGTGGCGAAGCACAAATTCATCATATTCGTCGTCGGCAAAGCGAGCCGCCTTGCCACAGGATCTCGGTGAGGCCTCCCTCGGCCTGCTCGAGAGTGCTGTGGGCCTGCGCCGATCCGACAATGCAAAACATGCCTGTTACTGCGAGCGCAAAATGTCTGATCATGACATGTCTCCTGGTCCGCAGGTGGGGCGCAAGGCGCCGCCACCTGTGAGTGCCTTAACGTTATTGCGTGACCTGCGCGATCTGTGCGAGATCGGCATCGAGGCGCTTGCGCACCATGTTCGGAAGCTTGGCGGTCTTGATGACTTCGAGGTTGGCGGGGTTGTCGCCGACCTGGATCAGCGCCACCATGCCCATGCCTGCGTGCGGCGTGCACTTGATGACATAGGCGCCGGGCACGTCGAATTTGGCCTGATACTGCTCGCTGGGCTTGGATTTGAACTCGGCAGCCCCATCCGGAATAAGACCCTTGTAGGTCTCGGCATTGTGGCTCTTGTCGGTGGGCACGAAGGTAACGGTGTCGCCGGGCGCGATCTTGACAAATCCCGGCTCGAAGACCATCGCGCCGTCAGCGCCCTTGTTGAGCATCTGGATCTGATGGTCGGCGGCCATGAGCGGCGCTGCCGATGCCATCAGAACCGCTCCGGCAGCGATCAGTCCAAATTTCAGACGCATTGCATTTTCTCCTATAGTTCGGGGCCGATCTTGGCCTCGGCTGCGGTTCTAGGACATGCGAGCGTGTCACTCTTTGACGCCCGTCAAATTGGTGGTGCCAATTCAGGCGACAGGTGGCTCTCTGTGTCCTGTTTCGATGACACGCAGGGAAACGGGAGAGCGCGCCGGAATCACGGTGATGACAGCATCCACGTCGAGGCAGGCATGGATGCAGGTTTGCACCTGCGGAACCGTCAAAGGCTCCGGCGGACAATCGGATTGCTGGTTTTTTTGATAGGGTTTACGCACCCCGCCTCACCGGGCGTCGATGAGCTCACGCACTTTCAGGGCAAGGTCGCGCGCAGTGTAAGGCTTTCGAAGCCATTGCGCGCCGGCGATGACCTCGTTTGCCGCCAGTGCGGGCTCGGAATATCCTGAGGTGAAGAGCACGGCGAGGTCAGGCCGTTCCACGCGGGCGGCCCTTGCCAACTCGTCGCCGGTCATGCCTCCGGGCATGACGATGTCGGTGAACAAAAGCGCGACGTCGGGCTGACCCTTGAGCAATTCCAGTGCCCGGCGGCCATTGTCGGCCTCGAGCACTGCATATCCCATTCCAGCAAGCCTGGCGACGGCAACCCTGCGCACGCGCGCGTCGTCCTCAACCACAAGAACGCGTTCGTCGCCACCCGGCAGTGCTGCTTCGACCTTGCCGCCCGCCGTCGCTTCGTCCCTAGCGCTGGCGCTTGAAAGAGCGGGCAGGTAGATGCGGATCGTCGAGCCGCGACCGACCTCGCTATAGATCTGCAGGTGGCCGCCGGATTGCTTGACGAAGCCGTAGACCATGCTGAGGCCCAGTCCGGTTCCGGATCCCACTTCCTTGGTGGTGAAGAAGGGCTCGATCGCACGCTTCTTGACCTCTTCGGTCATGCCGTCACCGGTATCGCTCATGGAGACGAGGACGAAGTTGCCGCTGCGAACTTCCGGATACATTTTCGCGTAGTCCGCATCGAGCTGCACACGTGAGACCTCAGTGGTCAGAGTGCCGCCTTTCGGCATGGCGTCGCGCGCGTTCAGAGCGATGTTGAGGATCGCGTTCTGCAGCTGGGAACTGTCGACCAGCACGTTGAAATCGGATCCTGAAAGGACCGTCGACAATTTGATGTTTTCTCCGAGCGTCCTTCGCAACAGGTCCGAAAAGCCGGTGACGAGCCGGCCGAGATCGGCTTGCTTCGGGTTCAACGGTTGACGTCTTCCGAATGCCAACAGCTGTCCGGTGAGCTTTGCGCCGTCGGCCGCGGCATCCTGCGCCTCCTGCAGCATGTCGCGCAGCGGGCCTGACGGGAGCTTGTCCTCGATCATCTCCAGATTGCCGCTGATCACGGTCAGCAGATTGTTGAAGTCGTGCGCCAGCCCGCCGGTCAACTGACCCACGGCTTCCATCTTCTGGGCCTGGCGAAGGTCCTCCTCGATCTTGAACCTGCTGGTCAGATCGCGAACGAAGCCGGTGAAGATTCGTTCGCCATTTGCCGTTGCCTCGCCGACATGAAGCTCCATCGGGAACTGGCTACCGTCAGCGCGCTGGCCGGTCACGACACGACCGTAACCGATGATCCGCTTCTCGCCCGTCTGCATGTAATGGTCGATATATCCGTCATGGGCCGCGCGATAAGGTTCGGGCATCAGCTTCTTGACGTTCTGGCCGCAAACTTCCTCGGAGCTGCAGCCGAAGAGCGCCTCGGCCGCCTTGCTGAACGACATGACATTGCCGTTCTGGTCGATGACGACCATCGCGTCGGGCACTGTGTCGAGGATCGATGACAGGTGTGCCTCGCGCGTCCGCACAGCCTCTTCCGCCCTGCGCAGGGCGCTGACATCGCTGTTTGCCTCGATGACGACGGGATCGCCGTCTGGAAGATTGACGAGAACGCAGCGGGTCGTCACATACATGTCGCGACCGTTCTTGTGACGTTGAACGACCTCGCCCTGCCAGAAGCCCCGCGTCGTCAGATGCGCGCGTATGGCGTCCATCGGCTCAGGGAAGCGCGTATCGAGCAAAGAGTAGACGGTCTCGCCCACGGCTTCTTCACGGGTCCAGCCGTACATGTTCTCGCTGCCGATCGACCAATGGGTGATCGTGCCTTCGAGCCGGTGCACGATGATGTCGGCCCCGTCGAGAACATGCACGAGCGCGTCCAGTTCCTGGGGCGATGCGATGCGCGGCGAGATCAGACGGTGGGGCATAGACATTCGTTCCGTAGTCAGTGGACGCTACCCCTATGGCAGGTTCTGTCCGAAAAATCATCCACGTTGCCTGACAACTGTGCGAGGCGGGCTAGATTGACGATGCGCAGATTATGCCGTCCGTCCGGAATAACGATCTTCCTCTGGGCGAGCTTGCTGATTGAGCGCGAGACGGTCTCGATGGTCAGGCCGAGATAATCGGCGATGTCCTGCCGGCTCATCGGCACCTCGAGCAGCCCCTGGTGGAGCGATTCGCCGTCACGGGTCGCAAGCTTCATGAGAAAGGTGCAGAGGCGTTCCTCGGCATTTTTCCTGGACAGGAGCACGAGCTGGTCGTGAGCCGACGCGGTTTCCCTGCAGAGCAGGCTGATATAGGCCGGCCGCAGAAATTCGGAACGCTCAATCTCTTCCTGGAACTGTTTGCGCGAGAGGCGGCGAATCTTGCAATCCGTCACGGCTTCGGCGGTAAACAGGAAATCGCCCTGCAGGAAAGAGCCGACGACATCGCCGGCGAAGTGAAAGGCGGTTATGACCCGGCGCCCGTCGCCGATGATGCGATGAAGACGTACGACGCCTTCGGTGATCTGGAACAGATGCCGTGCGGCATCCCCCTCCCAACAGATCGCCTTTCCTGCCCCGACCGTTTCGGTTGCCGATATCTGGAAAAGCGACGACAACGAATTGTCCTGAACCGCTTTTGCGCCAAGATCGACGTTCTCGAATGCCTGTTGGCCCTGCATCAACATCTCAATGATCCCCGTGCCCTGATTGAATGTGAGGCCAATAGAAAGGCGTTCGGTCACAGCGGAATGAGCGGACGGTGCCAATGGGTAAGGTTCTGTAACAGTCTGTAACAACGGCCAAAGCCACACCTTCGTTGACCTGGATCAAGGAACAGGAGGGGTCTCCGTGACAGTCGTTCCTCAAAGTACGAGAAAGGCGACCGCGCTGTGGTCGTCTGCGCACTGGGGACGTCATCATGAACTATACTACGGAAACCATGGTGGTCGCCGTGGGAGCATTCCTGGCATTGCTTGGCGCTGCTTTCGCCCACGACCATCTATTTTCAATCCACATGGGGATATTGAGCTTCTGCCTTTTTGCGGGAACGCTGCTTCTCGTCAGAAAGGTGGATTTCTCACCGGCGGGCCGGCTTCCGAAAGCCGATCCGTCTGGCTATTTCGACGAGGTGATCCGCTACGGTTTGATCGCCACCGTATTCTGGGGCGTCGTCGGCTTCCTCGTCGGCGTTGTCATTGCGGCGCAATTGGCGTTCCCGGATCTCAATCTCGCTCCCTATCTGAATTTCGGCAGGCTCCGGCCTGTCCACACTTCAGCGGTGATTTTCGCCTTCGGCGGCAATGCGCTGATCATGACGTCCTTCTACGTCGTCCAGCGCACCTGTCATGCGCGCCTCTTCGGCGGCAGCCTCGCCTGGTTCGTCTTCTGGGGCTATCAGCTCTTCATCATCATGGCGGCGACCGGCTATGTCCTCGGCATCAACCAGGCGCGCGAATATGCCGAGCCTGAATGGTACGTCGACCTGTGGCTGACGATCGTCTGGGTTGCCTACCTGGTCGTCTTCCTCGGCACCATCCTGAAGCGCAAGGAGCCGCATATCTATGTGGCGAACTGGTTCTATCTTGGCTTCATCGTGACGATCGCGATGCTGCACGTCGTCAACAATCTCGCAGTGCCGGTCTCCTTCCTCGGCTCGAAGAGCTACTCGCTGTTTTCGGGTGTTCAGGACGCCCTGACGCAGTGGTGGTACGGCCACAATGCCGTCGGTTTCTTCCTGACCGCCGGCTTCCTCGGGATGATGTATTATTTCGTGCCCAAGCAGGCTAACCGTCCCGTCTATTCCTATCGGCTGTCGATCATCCATTTCTGGGCGCTGATCTTCATGTATATCTGGGCCGGGCCGCATCACCTGCACTATACCGCGCTTCCGGACTGGGCGCAGACCCTCGGCATGGTCTTCTCCGTCATGCTCTGGATGCCCTCCTGGGGCGGCATGATCAATGGCCTGATGACGCTGTCGGGCGCCTGGGACAAGATCCGCACCGATCCCATCATCCGCATGATGATTGTCGCCATCGCCTTTTACGGCATGTCGACCTTCGAAGGCCCGATGATGTCGGTCAAGACGGTAAACTCGCTCAGCCACTACACCGAATGGACCATCGGTCACGTACATTCCGGCGCGCTCGGTTGGGTCGGCATGATCACCTTCGGTGCGATCTACTACATGACGCCGAAGCTGTGGGGCCGCGAACGTCTCTACAGCCTGCGCATGGTCAACTGGCACTTCTGGCTCGCAACGCTCGGCATCGTCGTCTATGCGGCAGTCCTTTGGGTCGCCGGCATCCAGCAGGGCCTGATGTGGCGCGAATATAATTCCCAGGGCTTCCTCGTCTACTCCTTCGCCGAAACCGTGGCGGCCATGTTCCCCTATTACGTACTGCGCACGATCGGGGGTGGTCTCTATCTTGCCGGCGGCATCGTGATGGCCTGGAACGTCTTCATGACCATCCGTGGCCATATGCGCGACGAAGTCGAAATTCCTTCCGCCTTTGTGCCGCAGGCACAGGCTGCCGAGTGAGGTGACACATGGCATCAATCCTGGACAAACATCAGATCCTCGAGAAAAACGCGACCCTTCTTCTGGTCGGCTCGCTGCTCGTGGTCAGCATCGGCGGTATCGTCGAAATCGCACCGCTGTTTTACCTGCAGAACACGATCGAGAAGGTGGAGGGAATGCGTCCCTATACGCCGCTCGAGCTGGCTGGCCGCAACATCTACATCCGCGAGGGCTGCTATCTCTGCCATAGCCAGATGATCAGGCCGTTCCGAGACGAGGTGGAGCGCTACGGCCATTACTCGCTGGCCGCCGAATCCATGTATGACCATCCCTTCCAATGGGGCTCGAAGCGCACGGGCCCGGATCTCGCGCGCGTGGGCGGCCGTTACTCCAACGAGTGGCATGTCCAGCACCTGTCGAACCCCAGAGCCGTCGTGCCGGAATCAATCATGCCGAGCTACGCCTTCCTCAGGGAGCATGAAGTCACCGTCAAGGACGTCGGCATGGACCTCAAGGCGAATGTGGATGTCGGCGTGCCCTATAGCGGCGACATGATCGCCAATGCGGAGGCGGACATGAAGAGCCAGACTGATCCGAATGCGGATACGACCGTGCTTCTTGAGCGATATCCCAAGGCCAAGGTCGGCGACTTCGACGGCGACCCTTCGAAGCTCACCGAGATGGACGCCCTTGTGGCCTATCTGCAGATGCTCGGCACGCTCGTCGACTTCTCGACCTATGACGACGCCACCGGCTACCGATGAGGTGAAACATGGAAACCTACACCGCAATGCGGCACTTCGCCGACAGTTGGGGCCTCCTGGCTATGACGGCCTTCTTCATCGGAGCGATCATTTTCACGCTCCGGCCCGGCGGCAAGCAGGCCGCGAAGGACGCCGCCAACATTCCTCTGAAGGACGATTGAGATGTCGGAAAAACATATCGATGAAGTCAGCGGCGTCGAGACGACCGGCCATGAATGGGACGGCATTCGTGAACTGAACAATCCAATGCCCCGGTGGTGGGTCTGGACCTTCTACGCGACGATCCTGTGGGCAATCGCCTATGCCATCGCCTATCCGGCCATACCGATGATCACCTCGGCTACGAAAGGCTATTTGGGCTTTTCCAGCCGTGCCGAGCTGCAGCAGGACCTCGATCTGGCCAAGGCGTCGCAGACGAAGTTCCACGACATGATCGCCGCCAAGAGCGTGCAGGAAATTGACGCCGATCCCGCCCTTCGCGAATTCGCGATCGCCGGCGGGGCCTCCGCCTTCAAGGTCAACTGCGCTCCATGCCACGGTTCCGGCGCGAGTGGCGGACCGGGCTTCCCCAATCTCAACGACGACGACTGGCTCTGGGGCGGCGACCTTGATTCCATCCACACGACAATCGCCCACGGCATCCGCTTCGACGGCGACACAGATACGCATGTCTCCGAAATGCCGGCCTTTGCCGACATGCTCGACAAGGATCAGATGCGGCAGGTTGCAGCCTATATCTGGAGCCTGACGAACAGGCCATCGGACGAAGCCCTCGTTGAACCCGGCAAGCAGGTGTTTCTCGACAATTGCGCGGCCTGTCACGGCGAGGATGCCAAGGGCAAGCCGGAGATGGGCGCGCCGAACCTTGCTGATGCCATCTGGCTGAAGGGTAGAGGTGAGGACGCCATCATGCGCCAGGTTGCGGTTCCCAAGCATGGTGTCATGCCGGCCTGGTCCGCGCGCCTCGGAGACACGACCATCAAGGAACTCACCGTCTTCGTCCACTCGCTCGGCGGCGGCCAATGAGAGGCCAACAGAATGACGAACCATGATCACAACGCGCTCCTTGCACTCTATGGCACTCCGCGTGCGGCGATCCGCTCGCGTGTGTCGATGCGCGCAAGGTCCGCTCCACCGGCCTGCGAACAGGAAGATCCTGCAAAGATCGGCAGTTCGATCGTAAGTTTGATCTGCCTCAAGGATCACAACCCGACCAGCCGCTAAATCTGCAAGCGAGGACGTCCCAGCGGCTTCTCCCCGTTGTCCTCCAGGCCGTGCCTTCCTCTCTGGGCGCGGCCCTTTCTCTTTGATCAAGCGCAAAGAACGATCCGACGCAACTGCCTATGCCTGTCGATTGCCCGGCTCCTTCAGGGCTGCATCCTGCCCTGCCAGGGGCTTCTTCGTGCAAACCATGTTCTTGATATGAATCAAGGATCGTCAGCTGGAAACGGAGGAGAAGGGCAGTCACAAATCGGAACAGGCCCATGAACCTCTACACAGCACCCGATCCCAAATCAGTGGAACGTGTCAACGCCGAGCCGGTCAACGCCCGCCGCAACCGTCAGCCACTTTATGCAGCGCGCAAGAAGGTCTTCCCCAAGAGGGTCCAAGGGCATTTTCGCCGGTTCAAGTGGATCGTGATGCTGATCACGCTGGCGATCTATTATCTTGCACCCTGGATCCGCTGGGATCGCGGGCCTTACGCGCCCGACCAGGCGATCCTTATCGACCTGGCGTCGCGCCGCTTCTTTTTCTTCTTCATCGAGATCTGGCCGCAGGAATTCTATTATGTCGCCGGATTGCTGGTCATGGCCGGGTTCGGGCTCTTTCTGGTCACCTCGGCCGTCGGCCGCGCCTGGTGCGGTTATGCCTGTCCGCAGACAGTCTGGGTCGACCTCTTTCTCGTTGTCGAGCGCGCTATCGAAGGCGACCGCAATGCCAGAATGAAGCTCGACGCCTCGCCGTGGACGCTCGACAAACTTCGCAAGCGCCTGCTCAAGCATGCGACCTGGCTCGTCATCGGCGTTCTCACCGGCGGTGCATGGGTATTCTATTTCGCCGACGCGCCAACCCTCGTCAAAGGCCTCTTCACCGGGCAGGCTCCAGCCGTCGCCTACGCCACCGTCGCCATTCTGACATCGACCACCTACGTCTTCGGCGGGCTGCTGCGCGAACAGGTCTGCACCTATATGTGCCCCTGGCCGCGCATCCAGGGCGCCATGCTCGACGAGAACTCGCTGGTCGTGACCTACAATGACTGGCGCGGGGAGCAACGCTCGCGCCATGCCAAGAAGGCAGAAGCAGAGGGGCAGGCCGTCGGCGACTGTGTCGACTGCAATGCCTGCGTTGCCGTCTGTCCCATGGGTATCGATATCCGCGACGGACAGCAGATGGAATGCATCACCTGTGCGCTCTGCATCGACGCCTGCGACAATGTCATGGACAAGATCGGCAAACCGCGCGGCCTGATCGCCTATGCGACGCTCAGCGAATATGCGAGCAACATGAACATTGCCACCGACGGGGGCAGGACACCCGTCCAGGCGGGGCGCGTCAGAAATCCGGACGGTTCCTTTGTCGACGGCATTCGCCACTTCAACTGGCGCATCATCTTTCGGCCACGCGTCGTCTTTTACGCGAGCGTATGGACCTGTATCGGCATTGCCATGCTCGTGCATCTGTCGATGCGCGAACGGCTGGAGCTCAATGTCGTCCATGACCGCAACCCCCAATTTGTGCTGGAAAGCGACGGATCGATCCGCAACGGATACACGCTGCGTGTGCTCAACATGGTTCCCAAGCCGCGCACGATCGAGCTGACCCTGTCGGGCATCGATGGTGCGACGATGCGGATCCCCGAGCTCGGCAAGGAGGAGGGACGTCGGTTCACGATCGATGCCGCCCCCGACGCAGCGACGACGCTCAAGGTGTTCGTCACCCGCAAGCCGACTGGCGACGCCGTCAACGAATTCCTCTTTTCGATCGAGGATGCCGGTCACGCCGACCGCGCGACCTATCGCGCCGCATTCAACGCCCCAGGAGACGTCAGATGAGCACCCGCACGCAAGGATTCACCGGCACGCATATGTTGCTGACGACCTGCGCCTTCTTCGGCGTGATCATAGCCGTCAACTTTACGATGGCCTGGTACGCTTCGTCGAGCTGGAGCGGGCTCGTGGTCGAAAACACCTATGTCGCCAGCCAGGAATTCAATGAGAAGGCGGCCGCCATGAAGGCAATGGCTGCCTCTGGGATCGCGGGCAAGCTGTCGCTGAAGAGCGACGAAATCCATTATGATATCAGCAACAAGGACGGCTCGCCGGCTGTTGTCGACGACGTCGTGGCCAACTTCAAGCGGCCGGTCGGCGATCATGAGGACTTTCGCGTTGCCCTGACCAAGCTCTCGGAAGGGCGGTTTAAGGCGGATCACGCGATCGCGGCAGGCGACTGGATCGTCGAGTTGACCTCGCGCCGTGGCGGCGAGATCGTCATGCACGAGGCCGTGCGCATCGACACTGCGGAGTTCGGCCAATGACCTGCTGCGCAATGAATGCGGACGGCGTCCTGGCGATGAGCACGACCTCCTTCAGCGCTGAGGAGATCGGGCTTGCGAGCCACGCGCTCGGGGGCGGCCTTCGTCAACTCGATCTCAGCGTGCCTGACGTCCATTGCGGCGCCTGCATATCGACCATCGAGCGGGCTTTGTCGGGCCTGCCCTATGTGCGAAAAGCCAGGGTGAACCTCTCCTCAAGGCGCGTGAGCTGCGTCTATGCCGAGGAGATGGACAACAAAGCGGTTGATCCGACCGGCATCACTGCCGCGATCAGTGCGACCGGATACAGGGTCCATCTCTTCGCACCGCTTGCGCCGGAAAGCGACAAGACACGGAACCAGCTTCTTCTTGCTGTCGGGGAGGCCGGTTTTGCCGCGGCAAACATAATGCTGCTGTCGGTATCCGTCTGGTCCGGCGCGGATGCCGCGACGCGCGACATGTTCCATTGGATATCGGCGATGATCGCAGCTCCTGCACTCGTTTATTCCGGCCGGTTCTTCTTTCGATCGGCCTGGAACGCATTGAAGCGCGGGCGCACGAACATGGATGTGCCTATCTCACTTGCCGTGACGCTTTCCTATGCGGTTTCGCTCTGGGAGACGATGCATCATGGCGAGCATGCCTGGTTCGATGCGACCGTGTCGCTGCTATTCTTCCTGCTGATCGGCCGGACCCTCGACCACGTCATGCGCGAGAAGGCGCGCGCAGCGATCAACGGGCTGGCGCGGCTTGCCCCGCGTGGGGCGCTGGTGCTGGCCGCCGATGGTTCGAGACGCTACGTGGCGGTCGAGGAGATCGCTGTCGGCGACGAGATAGCCGTGGCGGCCGGCGACCGCATCCCGGTCGACGGCATCGTCGCCAGCGGCGAGAGCGATCTCGACCTGTCGATCGTAACCGGCGAGAGCAGCCCGGTTGCCGTCAAACCCGGCGCGGAAATCCATTCCGGGGCCATGAACCTGACAGGCTCGCTCATCGTGCGTGCAACCAAGCTCGCGCGCAACTCGCTGCTTGCCGAGATCATCGGCCTCATGGAGGCTGCAGAAGGCGGACGGGCGCGCTATCGGCGGATCGCCGACAGGGCTGCGGTACTCTATTCCCCTGCCGTGCACCTGCTTGCGCTGGTGTCGTTTCTGGGCTGGGGGATCATCGGCGGAGACTGGAAGCAGGCGATGCTCGTCGGTGTCGCCGTGCTCATCATCACCTGCCCATGCGCCCTCGGACTGGCCGTTCCGGTTGTGCAAGTCGTTGCAGCCGGCGAGCTTTTTCGCAGGGGCGTCATGGTCAAGGACGGTTCGGCGCTCGAGCGGCTCGCCGAGGTCGATGCCGTTGCCTTCGACAAGACCGGTACGCTGACGCTCGGGCGACCGAGGCTTGTGCGGACGGAGGCCGACAATATCGGGAGTATCGCGATCGCAGCGGGACTTGCTCAGCATTCCAGGCATCCGCTCTCACAGTCGCTTTCCCGTCAGACGGTCGTGGCCGATCAATTCGATCGTGTGGTGGAGGTTGCAGGCGGCGGTCTCGAAACCTCGCGTGGGAATGTCGTCTATAGGCTCGGAAACGCGTCCTTCGCCTGCGGCGAGGCCGAGATCGCGACATCAGACAGTCCGCTTTCCGAAGTCGTTCTTTCGGCAAACGGGATGGCGCTGGCACGCTTCTTCTTCGATGACACGCTTCGTCCGGGAGCAAGCGAGGCGGTCGCCGATCTGGAATCGGCTGGTTTCCAGACGCTGATTTTTTCGGGGGACCGCCAGTCAGTCGTCGAAAGCACCGCACGCAGCCTCGGCGTCGACCGCGCCCTTGGCGCATTGACCCCGAAGCAGAAAGTGGAAGCCTGCGAGGCCCTGCGAGAGGAGGGGCGCCGCGTTCTGATGGTCGGCGACGGCATCAATGACGCGCCTGCGCTAGCCGCAGCCCATGTCTCGATGGCGCCGTCCACCGCTTCCGACATCGGACGCCAGGCGGCCGACCTCGTGTTCTTCAACGAGAGGCTCGATGCAGTACCCGATGCGATCCGGATCGCCAGGCTCTCGGCCGCGCTCATCCGGCAGAATTTCGCCCTTGCGATCGGCTACAACATCCTTGCCGTGCCGATTGCGATCGCCGGCTTTGCGACGCCGCTGATCGCGGCCGTGGCGATGTCTACCTCCTCGATCATCGTTGTCACCAATGCCCTGCGTCTCAACGCCTTTACGACGCGAAGCGCTCTTCTGCCGGCTTTGCAGAGACCGATCCACGATCAGGAGGTCGAAGCCGCATGAACATGCTCATCTATCTGATCCCGATCGCACTTTTCATGGGCGGCCTCGGGCTGGCGGCGTTCCTCTGGTCCCTGAAAAGCGGTCAGTATGACGATCTGGAGGGCGCTTCCTGGCGGGTGATTGCCGACGATGATTCCGATCCGACCGCTACGTGATCGCGTCAGCCGGAAAAAGACCGATGCTCTTCAACAGCGAACAGCTTTTACAGTCGGACCTCTTTGACGGGCTGAGCAACGATACCGCAAGACGACTTGCGACCCTCGCGCGCCGGCGCGTATGCATGCCCGAAGAAGAGATATTCGCGGAAGGCGAGCCCGGCACCCACGTGGTTTACGTCGCAAGCGGCGTCGTGAGGCTGACACGAACGGAATCGAGCGGGCGTGATGCCGATATCCGCGTCTGCGAGCCAGGCGATTTCATTGCCGAATATGTAATTGCGCTCGGCGGCAATTATGCGCATGGCGCGTGTGCCGGCGCCTTGAGCGCGCTCGCGCTCTTTGAGGCTGCGGCGCTTCGGACACTTGCCGATAAATGCCCTCAACTCGAGCGCAACCTGCTGAAGATATCAGCCCGCCATCTTCTTGAAGCCTTCGATTGCATAGCCGGCGATCGTTTGCACATGGCAGCCCAGCGCGTGGCGAATTTCCTGTTGCGCCAATGCCCGGAAACAGCTCTCCAGGCGACATTCCACCTCCCATACAAGAAGCAGATTCTGGCTGGAAAACTCGGGCTTGGACCGGAGGCCCTGTCCCGGGCGTTTGCCGCTCTCGCACAGTGCGGCGTCGATGTGAAGGGTCGAACGGTCCGTATCGAAAACGTCGTCCTGCTCCGTCAGGTCTGTTAGCTACGATCGCGCCAGCTTTCGAGGCGATTCCGTCGGACACTATCGTGACAGAGCCGCCAGCCGAGGCAGTCATCACCAAGTTTCTTTGGGAACCGTCGCATACCGCGCCGGGAGCGGTGGCGCTGGCGGAATTCCTGCGCTATCTGATTGGCAAGTCGAAACGAGCTTAACGAGGACAATGGAACCGGACCGTATTCTGGTGGTCGATGATGACGCGCGGATCAGGCAGATGCTGGTGCGTTACTTCGAAGACAACGGATTTAAGGTGAACGCGGTCGCAAACGGTGCAGCGATGCGTTCCGAACTCGCCAAGGGCTCTTACGCGGCAATTTTTCTCGATCTGGTGCTCCCGAACGGTGAGAATGGTCTCGAATTGCTCCGGGAGCTTCGAAGCGCATCCGACGTGCCGGTTCTCATGCTGACCGGTCAGGACGATGTCACGGACAAGGTCGTCGGCCTTGAGGTCGGTGCCGATGATTATATCGCCAAGCCCTTTCACCTGAGAGAACTGCTGGCTCGTCTGAGGACAATCCTGCGGCGCCGCACCTCCTCGGACGCGGCCCGCATCGCCAATGGAGAAGACGAAACGCTCGCCTTCGAAGGTTGGTGCCTCGATGTGTCGCGCCGGCGACTGACCTCACCCCAGGGCGACGACGTTGCTTTGACGACGGGCGAGTTCGACATGCTTCTTGTTTTCGTGCGCAATCCCGGACGGGTTCTTTCGCGCGAAACCCTCATGGATCTGACGAGGAACCGGAATCTCGAAGCCTTCGATCGCGCAATCGACGCCCAGATCGTACGCTTGCGCAAGAAGATCGAGGATGATCCGAAGAGCCCGGATCTCATTCAGTCGGTGCGCGGCGTCGGTTATGTCTTCACCGGCCGACCGGCACGAACACCGAGATAATTGATCCTCGTCAATGTCCGGTCCGCCGCTGGAGCTATGTGTTGAGCCATTATGGCTGCAACAATGACGATCTGGATACTCTTCGCGGTGATGACGACCGCAGCGACTGCCGTCCTGCTTCACCCGCTTTCGAGGGGCCGCCGGAAGGGGGCAAGCACCGAAGCGGATGCCCGCAAGGTCTATCGCGACCAACTTTTTGAACTCGACCAGGATGTCGCCTCCGGATGCATCTCGCCGGACGAATACGAGGTGGCCAGAGCGGAAACGGCGCGACGCCTGTTCAAGGCTGCAGATGACGGCCGGCCGGCGCAGATCGCGCACCGCTCCGGCAGATGGCTGAAACACGCTATCGCCGTGTTCTTGCCATTGCTCAGCATCGCTCTTTACGTCTCGCTTGGCTCTCCCGATCTCCTCTCACGTCCGCTGGCCATAAGGCTCGCCGAGCCCGGCGAGGATCTCGCAATCCTCGTGAAAAAGATAGAGGATCACCTGGCCGCTCAGCCCGAGGACGGCCGGGGATGGGACGTCATCGCTCCGGTCTACAACAAGATGGGCAGGGTCGATGACGCGGCAAAAGCCTATCGCGCGGCGCTTCGCCTCGGCGGAACCAATGTCTCCCGCCTGGAAGGACTGTCGGAAACGCTGATGGCCACGTCAAACGGCCTGGTGACCGCAGACGTGCTTGATGAACTCAAGCAAATCCTGTCTCTTGAGCCGAACAACCCGCGCGCACGTTTTTATGTTGCGTTGAGCCTGGAGCAGGCGGGCCAACCGGATCAGGCGCGCACGGCCTTCGAGGATCTGGCGAAGCAATCGCCTGATGATGCACCCTGGCTTCCGCTGGTCAACGAGCATATCGCCAAGAACGGCGGCACGGCGGTCGCCCCTGCAGCCGAGCCAGAAGCCAAGCCTGCCGCACGACCGTCAGTTCCGGGCGGCCCGACGGCCGAGGATGTCGCGGCGGCTCAGAACATGAATAGCGGCGACCGTCAGCAGATGATCCGTGGCATGGTGGAAAGCCTGGATGCCAAACTGACTGATGATCCCGACAATTTCGAGGGCTGGATGCGTCTCGTCCGCTCTTACGCCGTATTGAACGACAAGGATCGCGCCGCCGGCGCCTTGAAGCGGGGGCTTGCCGCCTTCCCGGCATCGGGCGACGAGGGCAGGCAGCTGCTCGCGCTGGCAAAGGAACTCGGCATCGCGACGGAAGGATTGAGGGCCACGGAAGGATTGAGGGAATGACGCGCAAGCAGAAACGCCTGGCGGTGATTGCCGGCGGCATGAGCTTCATCCTTGTCGCCGTGCTGCTCGTGATGTTCGCCTTCAGCCAGTCGGTCGCCTATTTCTATATGCCGGGCGATCTCGCCAAGACGCCGGTGGCGCCCGGCACCCGCATCCGCCTCGGCGGCCTCGTCGGCGAGGGCAGCGTCATGCGCGGCGAAGGTTCGGTCG
>NZ_JAVDSU010000024.1:0-56750 GCF_031455475.1 Rhizobium sp. 1399
CTTGCCCCCCTCTCCCCCGATCGGATCGCCGATTGCTCGGGAGCAGGAGCGGGGCTCCTGCCCGATCTGGGCAGGTCCGCTTCGCGGGAAAAAGGAGATCGAAACAATGGCGAAACTCACAAGACAGCAGCGCAAGGCACATGCCGAGGCCGAGGCCATTTTGACGAAAGACCGGCTTACCGAGAGCGAGCGCGAGTTTGTCTTTCAAAACTGGCACGAGGGGGCAAACTTCATCAATGGCGCAGCAGGCGCGTTCTTTACCCCTTATGATTTGGCCGGAGATTTTGCGCTCGATGGCGGAGGCGGTCGCGTCGTCGACCTTTGCGCCGGTATCGGCATTCTCTCCCATTTCATCAGAGAGCGGGCCAGATACGGCAGCCGCGTCACCGAGCTTACCTGCATCGAGATCAACCCCAAATACTGCGAGGTTGGCCGCAAGCTCCTGCCCGATGCCCGCTGGATCAACGCGGATGTGTTCGACTGGCGGGAGCTTGATCTAGGCAGGTTCGATATCGCCGTTGGCAATCCACCGTTTGGCCGTGTCCGCCGCAACGCCAACGGTCCCCGTTATCGTGGTGCGGAATTTGAGTTCCACGTCATCGATATTGCCGCCGAGCTGGCCGACCATGGCGCTTTTATCATTCCGCAGGGATCGGCCTCTTTTCAGTATTCCGGCCGACCATATTTTGACCGGCGCACCACAGGCAAAGGCGTCGATTTCGAGAAGGCGACCGGCTTTGTTATGGAGGCAGGAGTCGGAATCGACACCGCGATTTTCAAAGACGCTTGGAAAGATACCAGCATCATTTGCGAAATCGTTTGTTTTGATTTTGCCGAGGCCCGCGCCCGACGTGCTGCCGAGGCCGAGCGGATCGCCGCCAAACCCATGCCCCGGCCCGCCGAGCAATTGGCGCTACTCTAGGAGGTTAGATCATGTCCAAGAGCCATACCTGGGCCGCTCTACGGCAGGACGTAGAGCGGTTTGAGGTCGGGACGGATGCACGCTGGCGCGCTGAGTACCGGCAAGCTCAATACGAAAAGCGTCTGGCCGGTATCCAGCCGGACTTGTTCGGAGGCCCCACGCTGGAGCATTTTTTCAAATGCTCGACTGCTCCCGTAATGCAATGGTCGCCGGACTATGACGTGCAGCGATTTCATGACCTGTCACCCGAAGAGCAAACGGCGCTTCTAGCCGTTGATCCCCAAACCCCATGGGCGCGAACGGGCCGAAAGGCCCCTTCGCCGGCCGAGCGAGACGCAACAATTGCTGGCGCTAGGAATTGGCTGCGCCTCGGGCAGCGTGTACGCGTCAAATGCGCTCCCCCGTCGATCGATGGGCAATCCGAACGGCGCGTCGGTCGTGAGGGCGTCATTTGGCGTCTTTGCAGCGCGGTTTTTGCTGACTACGTCTATGTGAACCTTGATCCAAGGGGGCGCGAGCGAAGCGAAAAGATCGCATTCATCGAGTTGCGGGACATAGAACCCATCGAAGACTAGGAGGCACTATGAGCCGCTACATCATCGAAATCCGATCAAAAACAGCGACCGATCCGGAGGCGACAATTGGCTATGATCGCCCCTTGCGTACGTATTTTCTCACAGCGTTTCCCGATCCGGAAAACGAGGCCGTCGCCCTTTGGCTAGGGGCATTCCTTGAGGAGTACCCCAGCCTCGAAAGCCTTGTTCTGGCTGTCCGCACGCAGGGTTATGAGATTACGGGACTCACCCATGCCGACATGATCGCCATGCTGAAGGAGGCGGGACGCCCTACACCGCCCGGTATTGGCGAATTGCTGGGCCTTGTTCGATAGCAGATCAAACCCGGCCAGCCGTCGGGCGCATCGAGCGCCCGCCGACAGGTTACGAGGGGAGCCCCTAAAGCCCCTCCCCTCGTGCTCCCCTTCCCCCACGCGGACATGCCTCCCTTTGGTCAACATGAAGATCAGCCGGTTTTGGCGATAAGGCATGTTGTCGGCCAAACTCATGAAGCATCGCGGGAACTCGCCGGGGGAATGCCGATGGTCGCACAGTCGCGCTATCAACCCGCGTTGCCGAGCAGCTTCTTCGTTCAAGACGCGTCTGTATCGCGAACCGGTGCTGGTCAGTTTCATGGCGGTCAAAATGATGAGCTTTTCGATGGTCTGCTGCGCGAATTTAGCGGCTGACCGTTTTTAGCAACCCTTCAGGTTCTCCACTTCGTTGCGATCGCTGCGCGATGCGAAAAACGGCCGGACGCCGCTGCATTAGCTACGCACCATGCGAAATCATCATTTTTAGGGGAACCGCGATGAAACAGACCATCACCTACCTCCGTCTTACTGGCCGCCGCATCATGACCTTCATCAAGAAGCTGATCGGCAAGGCTAGGCATCAGGGCACGCTCAAAATCGGAGCGACCATCGGCTTTCCCCCTCTCTTCTCGATCTCCATCAGCTACGATGCGAAATTCGAAGGCAAGGCCGACAACGACAACAAGAAAATCGCCAAAACCGGCTGATCTTCAAGCCGCCCCTTCGGGGGCGGCTTTTTATCCGTGCCCATTTGGGTTCTGACTAAGAACCCAATTAGAACCCGGTTCCAGATAAGAACCCACATGGAACCCGGTTCCCGTCCGGTTCCATGTGGCCTTGTGCTGACTATGTGGCGGGTTTAAAGTCCCATCAAATCCGGTAGGAAGTGACAATATGGTAACTTCTTTACTGTATAGAACCGGGTAGGAACTCAATTGGAAGGGAGATTTAGTAATGCCGGTTATTGTTCTTTGCTCGACCAAGGGCGGCGTCGGGAAGTCCACGACGGCTCTTGTCTTGGCGCAGGTCTTCGCCAAAGCCGGATCGGCAGTTACCCTCATCGATGCGGACCCAAACCAGCCTATCGCGACATGGCAGACCCGTTTCGGAGACTCTGTCCCCGAAAAGCTGCACGTCCTGGGCGGGATCAATGAAGAGACGATCGTGGATGCAATCGACAATGCAGCCGCACAGCACCCCTTTGTCATCGTTGATCTGGAAGGATCGGCCAACCTGACCGCCAGCTATGCGATTAGCCGCGCCGACCTTGTTCTAATCCCAATGCGGGGCAAGCAGCTCGACGCCGATCAAGCGGGCAGGGTCATTTCGCTGATCGAACGGGAGAGCAAGGCTTTCCGCCGCAAGATCAATTACCGCGTCATATTCTCGATGACGACAGCGCTGTTGAGCAGGGAGCAGCGCCATATTCGTTCCAGCCTCGAAGAAAAGGGCATTCCAATTCTGCCAGCGTCGATGATGGAGCGGGCCGCCTTCAGCGCCATGTTCCAGATCGGCGGGACGATCTTCGATCTCTCTACCGATGACGTGTCAAACCCGCAGGCCGCACTGGTCAATGCTCAGGAACTGGCGACCGCAGTTCTTAACGTCCTGCGCCAGACGGAGGCAGAAGCGGCATGAGCAAAGACCGCATTCCGCTAGATCTACCTGACCTTGGCGATATGTCCGGATTTCAGCCACGCTCTGAGCCGCCAGTCGATACCAAGCAGGCCGTTCAAGAGGTGGCCGCGCGGCATAAGTTCACCGCCCGCCATGCCCCGGCCATACCGGAGAAAGTACAGGCCGCCGAACCGGCAAGTTTCGACGCGCGCAGTCTTCGCCGGTCGAACCGCACCGCCAAGCTGAATATCGCCACCACCGAGGCCAACCGGGAACGGTTCTGGAGGTTGGCGCAGGCCATGGGGATCACATCAGGAGACGAAGCCTTGTCCGCGATGATGGATGCCCTAGAGGCACAGCAGCGCGGGGCAGGGGGCCGGTAGCCGGTCAATCCCGGCCTCTTCCATGACATTCCGGCCGGCGTTGGCAATCGCCGGTCATGACGCGCAGAGCATACGGCTGGCAGTCGCACTATTCCTTTGCCTTGTCTTGCTTTGAATGACGGACGGCTGACAGGCGGCGCGTCTGGCGCAGCATCGCCGCCCCAAAAATTTCCCCGGCCCTTGGCCTCCTCGCGCAGCAAATTTTTCGGGCTTTGACGCCCTCCATTTCATTACGGCCCTTCGGGTGCGCCAGCCGCTTACCCCCCTGTCTCTTGAGCCTCCGTCAGCAAGACGAGGCAAAGGAGATAGCCGTGAGCGAAGCCCGCACAGATACCTATCAGCGCATTACCGACACCATCGTTGAAGCCCTTGAGGCCGGAACCCGACCATGGATGAAGCCGTGGAGTGCGCAGAATATCGGCGGCACCTTTCCACGCCCGGTTCGGTCCACCGGGGAGCCATATCGCGGAATCAACGTCCTCCTGCTCTGGATCGCATCCGCCGCTCATGGGTTCCAGTTTGACCGGTTCATGACCTACAAGCAGGCGCAGGGGCTTGGCGGCCAGGTCCGCAAAGGCGAAAAGGGAACTACGATCGTCAAATATGGCACCATCACGCGCACCGTGGATAATGGCCGTGGTGAAGACGAGGACCGGGAAATCCCATACCTTAAGGGCTACACCGTCTTTAACGTCTCGCAGATCGAGGACTTGCCCGGAGACTATTATCAAACCCCGGCAATCTTGCCCGAGGAACAGCGTATCGAGGGCGCCGAGCTGTTCATCGCCAATACCGGCGCGAATATCCGGCACGAGGGCGACAAAGCCTGCTATATTCCAGCAACCGACCTCATCAGAATGCCGCCGTTCCGGGCATTCGAGAACGCCGAAGCGTATTATGCGACGCTTTTTCACGAAACATCGCACTGGTGCGGCGCAAAGTCTCGACTGGACCGTATCAAGTCCACTGACATGCGCACACAGGACTATGCTTTCGAAGAGCTTGTGGCCGAAATTTCGGCTTGTTTTTTATGCTCTGACCTAAGCATCACTGCCAAGGTTCGCCCTGAAAGCGCATCATATATTGCCGGTTGGCTGAAGGCCCTGAAGCAGGATAAGCGTCTCATATTCAAGGCAGCTTCCAAGGCGCAGGCCGCAGCAGATTACCTTCATTCATTGCAGGAAAACCGGGCGGCGGCTTAGGCCGCCCCAAAGGAAAATGGGGCATCTGCCCTCGATTCACCTACGTATATATGCTACATAGTGATTAACAAATCTGAGGACCGCCATGGCACACGCCGCACGTCATTCCGACACCACCCCCGAACAGGTCATTCGCGCATTGGCACGCCAGCACGGCATTATCGCTGAGCGTACCGCGACTGACGAACTGGCCGACACCATCACCGAGCTTGCCGGTGATGAGGTCGTGCATGACGAGATCGAGGATCTTGTCGTCACAATGCAACGCAAGGGTATTATTTCGCCTGAAAAAGCAACTGCACTATATGGCGATTATTTAGCAAACGCATGACGTTCGACCCCTTCGGCGATTATTCTACACGAGGTTATCTTAGGAATACCCGAGGAGCCGATGAAATAACGGTAAAGCGGCTGGAACACGCCGCTTTTCGTGGTGCTCTTGATTCAGCGCTCGAATACCTGAAATCCAGATCAACGCTGACCTATGAGGACGTTCTGCAGACGCATGCAAAACTGTTCTCGGCCGTCTATCCATGGGCAGGGCAGGACCGTTCGGTTACGGCCCCCGATAGCGCTATAGGCAAGAACGGTAATTTCAACCTGTTTTCCCATCCCGATGATAGTCGCCGCGCGGTTGAAATGGCCTTGGGTATGGCCGCCAATCGCGACACTATGCGGGCCAAACCCGGTGAGATCATGGGCCTTCTGGCCTATGCGCACCCTTTCCTTGACGGAAACGGGCGCGCGATCATGACCCTTCACGCGGAACTCTGTCGGCGTGCGGGTATGAACATTGATTGGTCGCAGACCAATAAGGCTGATTATCTCGATGCGCTGACCAAGGAATTAGAAGCCCCGGGAAAGGGGCACCTCGACAACTATTTAAAGCCATGGGTCCGTATAGAAACCTTGGACCAGGCCCAGACAGCCGACACGCTGCGCGGTCTGCCTGGGCTTGGTCCTTCAGAGGCTTCGAAACATGGGCCAGTTATCATCCCAAAGCGCGATCTCGACGCCGGCGTGACGAAGGCTGATATTGAACGAGCCTTAGCCTCGAGCGATAGTTTCAACGACACGGACCGCAATCTCGAGAGGATGGCGGCGAACGTCTACAAGGACCCGGCGCAGGTCATCCAGGACATTCGAGAAGCGGCAATCTCGGGCGCGATCGGTGACCGTTCGGTGGTCAAGCGCATCGAATTGGACCCGGATTCCTATGGTCCCTACAAAGGTGCGGGCGGTATTTTTTCCAGCCAGCAGGAGCGGAAGGACTATCGCAACGCCATCGCCGCACGTTCAGGATTGCGCGGTGCTGCCGACCATCTCATTTCGACCGCTCATAGCATCCGGCAGACAGTTGCCAGCGACAAGCAGCAGCTTGCCGAGCGAGGCAAGATCGAGATCCGTATGCCAGACTCCGCGATGATGAATGCTATCGAGAAGAAGCAACCATTGTCCGAGGCGCAGTCGACCGAGATAGACAAGGCCATCCGTTCCTTCGAGCATCGCTTTGGTGATGATATTGGCAAAGTGCGGACTGCCCGCAACCTTGAGCCGCTTGCCCAGAAGCACGGGCTCGACATTCAGCAGCTGACCATGGCGCGGCAAGTGCTGAAAACGCTGGACAAGGGACAGTCTCAGGTGCGTGAGCAGGCCCAGGCCATCAACCAGTCTCAGCAGTTGGGCAAAGGCGGGCTTACGCGCTAATCGCTGTCCGAATCTCGAAGCGGGCGAGGGGGTCGATCACCTCCTTGCTCATCTACCTTGTCAGTTCACGTATTGCCGACGATGGGAAGCTAAGGGCGGTGTGCCGCCCCGCAACCGCTCCCATCTACGATTTTCCCCGGCCTTTGGCCTTCCTCGCGAAACAAAATCGCATCTAGTCCCGGTACTCCGCTGCGCTACGGCCTTCGGTGCGGTTCGGTCCATTTCCGCCCTTTGAAAGCTCCCATCGGCAACACGCTAACAAGGAGCTAAGCAATGACCGACACCCTCGCAAACTTCATCCAGATCGACGGCAAGAAGATCACCGGCAACATCGCCACCCTCTCTTTCGACATCGATGTAACCGGCGAGCCGTTCAACAGCGACAATGAGAAGGCCCCGAAGTACCGCCTTTTCGCCAAGAGCCCGCGTGGTCGCAACGTAGAAGTCGGCGGCATCTGGGAACGCTTCAACAACGAGGACAAGCCGTACCTGGCGCTTACCCTGAACACAGGTCACTCCCGCTGGTACGCCAACCTTGGCCGCTATCCGGGTCAGGACGACGACACCATCTTGGCCGTCATCCCGAACGACTACCTCAACAGCGAGCGCCGGTCCTGATGGACCGGCCTTGCCCCGGCTCAGCCGCTACGGCGGCCGAGCCGAGCAGGGGAGACGATCATGAGCAATGACAACACCCGCCTTTACCGCGTGGAGATCCAGCACATAAACGGGCAGGTTGATTGCCATCAGTGCCTCCACGCTGACCAGCTCGGAGAACTTCTGGCGCCGATCGTCGCCGAAGGGGAGGCCGCGGCCGGGATGACGATCGAGATTTTCGATTATCAACGGTGGCGTCCAGACGCGGCAAACAAGCCGCTCATCCGGTTTCAGGCGGTATAACGCCGGTCGACGGGCAAATAGCCCGTCGAAATAGCCCGGGAGGAAAACGGCTGGAACCTGCCGGCGTCGAGGGTCGCTATAGGCGGCCTATGGGGGCAGAGCATGCGGATAGGTATTCTCTCTCTCAACATTGGGCGATTGGACCAAGCTGGCCATCTTGCGTCAACGATGGACGGTTCCCCCAATTTTGCCGCTTCGCAACAAAATCGGCACCCCCATCCACCCTTCGGGCCGCTTCGCGGTCATTGACCCAAGCCGTCCACCTTGGGGCCGAACCTCTGTTTTCATTCAGAGGAGCTAACGATGACCACATACGATCACATTCAGGAATTGAGAGCCGAGCTTCGCAATGCGGTGTACGCAGACGAGCGCCGGTGGATTGAGGCGGAGCTTGTGAGGGCGACGGAACAGTACGAGGCTGAAGAGGCTGCTTTCATAGCGGATCTTCTCGCAGAGCCGCCCCACTGAGGGCGGCTTTCATGAACCGGGTTTCGGCCCGGTTCGGTTTTCCAGCCCGTAGGGCCGCAGCCCGCCCAAAGGGCGGGCGAAGCAGACGAAGGCCAGAACGCGCTTATCCAAATTGCGCCGAAGAGATGGCCGAAGTCTTGTGGTAAACCGAGCCGGGACGGCTTCTGTCCTGTAGCCTTACCAGCAATCATTCGACCTGGCGCTGACGCGCTAGGTCTTGAAGATTGGTTTTCCAGCCCGGAGGGCCGAAGCCCGCCCAAAGGGCGGGCGAAGCAGGCGGAGGCCTGAACGCGCTCCCACATAGCGCCGAAGAGAAGGCCGGAGCCTAGTGGAAAACTTGGCCCGAAGGGCCGCCGCTTTTATGTCCCGGCGTCGATCGTCTGTTTCGGCGCGAATTGGGACGCACCGACTCTTGAAGCCATTTCCTCACGACGGAAATAGATCGCACGACCGCAGCGCAGCGGCGGATTGCCACCTGTGAAAACTATCTGCTCATCGGTTCGCATCTGCGTCACCTCATGAGGCAAGATCAAGGGTCTTTGCGTCAACTGCTTGGAACGGGTGCGACCACTCCGGCCCCCGTTGGAGTTGCGCGTTACCTGATCAACCTCAATTGTGGTCGTGCCGCAGCGTTTGGAAATATACTCCGCGGTATCGGTATCGTTGACGGCAGCAAATGACACCCAGGATGCGGATTCGAACCACTTGCTGGTCGCGTCGCGGCCGCCAAATGCTTCGCGCATTTGTCCGAGTGACTGAAACAATAGCAGCAATGTGATGCCGTACTTGCGGCCAGCATCGCGGGCCGTCTCGATAATCCGCATATAGCCCAGCCGTGCGGCCTCATCCAGCAGGAACAAGGCGCGTTCGTTCACATCGCCATTGCGATTGTAGAGCGCTTTCAGAAAGGCACCGATAATCACGCGGGCCATGCCTGGATGATTTTCGAGCGTCGACAGATCGATGTTGATGAACACCGTCATGTTGCCCGAGGCGATATCTTCTGTTTGGAATGTGTTGCCAGACACCAGAGCCGAATAGTTGTCATACGACAACCAATGCGTCTCCTTGGCAGCGGTCGCATACACGCCCGAAAAGGTCTGCTCCGTCATGTTGATGAACGGTGCAACGTTCTCTCGTACGAACCGGGATGACGTGCTCTTGTGGATTTTTTCGAGCTTCTTCTGAAGTGTCTTTTCAGGTTGGGCGAGGCGTTTGCGTACCATGCGTAACGTCTTCTCGCCGGTCTTGAACTCTGGATCTTCTTCCGGGTCATCCTCAACATCGTCGGAATCGGTCAGCATGGTATCGGCTATGATTGCCGTTATGAGCTGTTCAGCCATGGTGCGGAAAAAATCATCAGAGCCGGAGGATACGCGTGGCTTCTCGCTCATCAACCAAGCCGCAACTGAGGCAATATCTTCCTCCGATGTGTTGCCGTGTTTTCCGATCCAGTCGAGGACGTTGAACCCGATATGGGACGCACGGGGATCAAGCGAATGAACTGTTTGATGATTGCGATAACGATGGTCTGAGACCATCGGCGCAATCTCGGTTGAGGGGTCGAGTACGATCAGCGAGCCTTTGAACTTAAGGGCAGTCGGGATCACGACCGATGTTGTCTTGAAGCCACCGGAGCCCGCGAACGCGAGGCCGTGGGTAGAGCCGAAACCGGCGTCGAAGCAGAGCAGGGGGGCTTTGCCGCCCTTACCCCATGTTTCCTTTCTGCGTGGATCGAACCCCACCTGGCCGACGGTATCCGCGTCAGGCCGGTAGTTCTCACCAACGACGATGCCGCCGGAAGTGGGGAAGAGCTTTGCGGCTTGTGACTGACTCATCCAGTCGTTAGCGCCATGAACAGCTCGAACGCCCTTAAGCCGTTTTGGACCGGTAGCGCCGAATGCCATGTTGCCGCGCTGACCGATCTTTATTCCGAACATGGCGACGAAGAATGATGTTGCGGCTCCACCGATCGTAAACCAGTCAACTAGTGGGCCAAGTTCGGTGTCTGGCTGACCGGCTTGAACGGACATGAGCCGCATTATCTCGCCGCCCACGCCTAGCGTAGCGGCGACGCCGCCGCCAATCATGACACCCCAGCCAGCCCACTGAATGAACAGTGATCCTTTTGTAGCGAACAAAAATATGATGCCGAGCAGCGCCGCTGTGACATAGGGAACCGCGAGCCCGATGCGACCTAGCGTCTGATACGATTGGCTACTGGTCCCGAAACCGGCGAACCAGAATTCAATCCCCTTCATTCCGATCGCTGCCGCCAGCATCAGTGCTGCCGGTGCGATCAGTAGCATCATTTTCTTGCTTGCCATCCTCGAACCCTCTTTTGCCCATGGCTTCGAGTCTCGCCCATTCTCCGGGGTCATTCCTCAGCCGCTCGTCCAGTTCACAAAGCCACCCTAAAAGGACGGCTTTGTTCATTTCGCGGAGTCCAGCCTTAACCACCAAACCGCCGAGCTGGATCTTCTCACGCGTATCTTTCTTGCGATCTTCGTTGCGGGCAGACTGCAATTGTCTCTCCGTGTACGCGATCCGGCCTCTGAGCCTTCGCGTTCGACTATTGCGCCTTGGATTGAAATCGCGTCACCACCTCTTTCAGCGCTTGAACGAGGTCGGAGTCAGCCACATCGATCTCATGAAGTCCGGCTTTCACGGCAAGACCACCGAGGCGTTCCGCCTCTCTGGCTTCCGCCTCTTTGAGTTCGTTCCTGAGCGCATCCATTTGCGCTCTGATCTCTGCTGGTGACTTTGGTTTTCTCGCCATTATCAGTGCTCCTTTGCGTTACAGTCTGAAGTTTTGCCTTATCCCAACGCGGCAGGCAATCTAACATATCTGCGCAGCGGCAAATCAACTTTACAATGTACCGGCTTGCCGGTACTTTTTGGTCTGTTTCTAACAGCGCAGTAATACGTTGCGTTGCAACGTCTGCTTTAAGCGCCCATTTGCTAGGGCGCTCTTGATATGGGATAGGCGCTCTTGGCCATCACGCACTTTACGCCACAGATTATAAGTCGCGGCGAAGGCCGGTCGGCTGTGGCTGCTGCTGCGTATCGACATTGCGCAAAAATGGAGAACGAGCGAGAAGGGCGCGTTGCTGACTTCTCAAACAAGTCCGGCCTTGCTCACAGCGAGTTTGCCATTCCCGACGATGCGCCCGAGTGGGCGAAGGCGATGGTTCAAGGCAAGACAGCGGCTCAGTCTTCCGAAGCATTCTGGAATAGGGTCGAAGCCTTTGAGGCCCGGAAGGATGCGCAGCTTGCCAAGGAGTTCATTCTGGCACTGCCGATCGAGCTTTCAACCGCGCAGAATATTGCCCTTATGCGGGATTTCGTTTCCGCTGAGATCACAGCTAGAGGGCTTGTGGCAGATTGGGCCTATCACGATGCGCCGGGCAATCCCCATGTGCATCTTATGACCAGCCTTCGCCCGCTGACGCAGGATGGATTTGGCGGCAAGAAGATTCCGATACTCGATCAGAACGGCCAAACAATCCGGGCAAAAAGCGGCCAGATTCAGTACAAGCTATGGGCGGGTGACAAGGCGGATTTCCTTGAACTACGCAATAGCTGGTATGCATCTCAGAACAAGCATCTGGAGTTGAACGGGCATGATGTCCGTGTCGATGGCCGGTCTTATGCCGAGCGTGGCATTGACCTGGCACCGACCAATCATATCGGTGTTGCAGCCAAGAACATTCAGCGCGAGGCTGAGGCCGAAGGTCGGACAGTTGACCTCGAAAGACTGGCCGAGCATCAGGCGGTTCGGGTCGAAAACGCGAAGCGTATCGAGCAGCGACCCGAGATCGTGCTTGAAGCCATATCGCGCGAAAAGAGCGTTTTTGATGAGCGCGATGTGGCGAAGTATCTGCATCGCTATGTTGATGATCCGGGACAGTTTGCCAATCTGCTTGCACGCGTCATGCAGAGTGCCGAGCTGGTGATGATCGAGGCCGAGGGCGTGGATTTCGCCACGGGCGAGGTGCTGCCGAACCGCTATGCCACGCGAGACATGATCCGCATCGAAGCCGAGATGGCAGATCAGGCTGAACGCCTTTCTGTGCGTGGTGGCTTTGCAGTTTCGGCTTCGTCGCGTGCGGAGGTCATTGCAGCACAGGAACACCAATCTGCCGAGCGCGATGTTGCTATAGAGCGCATTACCGGTGATGAACGCTTGTCGCTTGTCGTAGGTCGCGCCGGTTCCGGCAAGACCACGATGATGAAGGCTGCCCGCGAAATCTGGGAGGCCAATGGTTTCAAGGTTGTTGGCGGCGCACTTGCGGGCAAAGCCGCCGAAGGGCTGGAGAAGGAAGCGGGGATCACCAGCCGCACACTCGCGTCATGGCAATTGCAATGGCAGCGCGGGCAGCATCAGCTTGACGACAAGACGGTGTTCGTCATGGACGAATCCGGCATGGTGGCGTCACGCCAGATGGCCGACTTTATCGCCGCGGTCGATAAGGCGTGCGCAAAGATCGTGCTCATTGGTGATGCTGACCAGTTGCAGCCTATCGAGGCGGGTGGGGCATTCCGGAAGCTGGCCGACGCCATTGGGTATGCAGAGCTTGGAACGATCTGGCGTCAGCGCGAAACATGGATGCGAGAAGCCTCCATGGATCTCGCCAAGGGCGATGTGCAGAAGGCACTTACCGCCTATAACGAGCGTGGCCATATCGTTGAAGCACAGACCAAAGACGGCGCGATCGCCGCATTGGTCAAAGACTGGATCCAGGACTACGACGCCAATAAGTCGAGCCTTATTCTGGCTTTCATGCGCAAGGATGTTCGCGCCCTCAATGAGCAGGCGCGAGCCTCGCTTAAAGGGCGGAAAATCATCGGGGCGGGGCACGAGTTCAGGACAGAGGATGGCGTTCGTGAGTTTGCCGCCGGCGACCAGATTGTGTTCCTCAAAAACGAGAAATCCATCGGTGTCATGAACGGCATGATCGGCCGAGTGGTCGAAGCCGAGAAGGGGAAGATCGTCGCGGAGGTCGGAGACGATAAGCGGCGTGTCGAGATCGATCAGGCGCTATATCGCAATGTTGATCATGGCTATGCCACGACCATCCATAAGAGCCAGGGTGCGACTGTCGATAAGGTCAAGGTTCTCGCTTCGCCCATGTTCGATCGTCATCTTTCCTATGTGGCGCTCACTCGTCATCGCGATAGCGTTGAGCTTTACGCCGCCACGGAAGAGTTCGCCAGATATGGTCGCGTCGATCATGCAGCCGGCGTCACCGGAAAACTCGTCGATGCTGGTATGGCGAAATTCCGGGAAGGCGAGGACGTGAAGCCGACCCCATATGCCGATCTTTTGGATGCATCTGGGACCACGCATCGCCTTTGGGGCGTCAGTCTGCCCGATGCGATGGAGAAGGGCGGCGTGACGGTCGGTGACGTGGTTACGCTGCGCAAGGATGGGACCGAGGAGGTCATCGTCTCCGTACCGGTTATCGATGAGGTGACGGGTGCCAAGACGTGGGAAGAGCGCATTGGCGAGCGCAATGTTTGGTCTGCAACGCTTGTTGGTGACCGAGATACGGCAGCGCAGAGCATTGCCGCCGCCCATCTGTATTCCAAGGGCGGGCGTGTCGACCATAGCGCTGGCATCGTTGGCGAACTTGTCGAGGTCGGGAAAGCCCATTTCCGCGAAGACGAGGAAGGCCGCGAAACGCCATATGCAGATGTTCTCATGCCAGATGGTGCGGTGCATCGCGTATGGGGCGTTTCCTTGCCCAAGGCTGTAACGCACTCCGGCGCGGAGTATGGCGATACTGTCCGCCTCCAAAGAGATGGCGTCGAAGACGTCAACGTGCCAGTTCGCACGGTCGATCAGGCGACGGGCAAAACGACGACCACATGGGAAAGCGCGCAGCGCAATGTATGGACGGCAAAGGTCATCGAGACGGCCGCCGCCCGTGAAGCTCGTATTGATGCCCTTGAACAGCAGCCGCAGCAATCGAAGCTGCTGGCCCAGCTCGTTGCCCGCATGTCGCGTTCAGGGGCGAAGACAACCACGCTCGATTATGCAGGGTCGCGACACTATCGACAGGCGCTCGACTATGCCACGAACAGAGGGCTTTACGGGCTTCGGGTCGCGGCGGCGCTTGCCAAGGATCAGGCTCGTTGGATCAAGACGCAGCGCGACCGGCTGGCAGCAGCTGGCGCGAAACTATCCAGCTTCATCGAGCGGTTCGGCCGGGGCCAGACCGTTCAATCTCAGCCCGCCAATACGGCGGCTCAAAGCCAGCCTTGGTTACGCGGTGTCGCGACCTGGGCGAAGTCGATCAAACAGGCAGTGGAGGCGAAAGTGCAAGGCGATGCGACCCTTACCGTTCATTGGACCGATATCAACAACCGTATGAAGCTTATCTATGAAAAGCCGGACGACGCCATGAAGGCGATGAATCTTGCGCCGGCTCTCAATAGTGATGACGCGACGGCGAAGTCTGCGCAGGACCGCATCATCAACCAGCTCAGTGCCAACCCCGAAGCCTATGGCGAGTTGCGGGGAAAAACTGGCATGTTCGCGTCGGGCGCGGCCAAGGCCCAGCGTCAGAACGCCATGGGCCACGTCGATCCACTGGCGAAATCGATCAAAGATTACATCCGCATCCGCGCCGAGGTGCAGGAGCTCCACACCGGCACATTGAGCCAAGAACGGGATCGCCAACGTGTCGATGTTCCGTCAATTTCCAATGAGGCCAGCAGGACCCTTGAACGCATCCGCGATGCAATCGACCGTAACGATCTGCATTCCCATCTTGGCTTTGCCCTGTCCGACAGGATCGTGCGAGCCGAGATCGAAGGCTTGAACAAGGTGCTGGATCAGAAATTCGGAGCCAACACCTTCAGCAATGCCGAGGCGAAGGGCAAGAAATTCGACAATGCCGCCTCCAAGGTTGCGCCCGGTGATCAAGCGAAGCTGGTTGCAGCATGGCCTCTGTTCAACGCTGCGCACCAGGTTGCGGCTCATGAAAAGCAGCAAGTGCAAGCGCAGGCAAAGGCTCAGGCGCAGAAGCCGGGGATGACCCGTTGAGCACCCGTCGCAAGGCCCTCACCATTCTCGGCGCTGGCGCAATTTTGATCGGTGGTATCGCCGGCACGTTCGCCTTTGGAGGCTACCGGATCAATTTCACGCCGTCCTACAATCTTGGCCTCTGGCAGATTGTCGCCATGGACAGGGAAATTAGGGCAGGGGACCGCATATTCATCTGCCCGCCCGACGGCGCTGCGGTCAAGCTGGCTCTTGAGCGCCAGTACCTACCGCGCGGGCTTTGCGCCTCTGGCAGCGGCCCTCTCATTAAAACTGTTGCGGCGGTGGCCGGTCAATCGGTCGAAATTGGCGGCCAGGTCATCATCGATGGTAATCCGCTTCATTCATCGCGCGTCCTCTCCGCCGACGCAGAAGGCCGCGCCATGCCGGTCTATGCCGGTGGAATTGTTCCCGAGGGCATGGTTTTCCTGCATTCCGAATTTGTTGGTTCCTATGACTCGAGATACTTTGGCCCGCTCCCCGCAAACGGCACTCTTGGCCTCGCGCGGGAAATCCTCACTTACGCCCCGTAACCTCGCGATCAGCGCCGCATTCGTCGCTGGCGGTGTCATCACGGGCACTATCGGGTGGAGCGGTCATGCCATCGCATTCCCGGTTGGCGTAGCGTTTCCCGCACTATGGGCATTCGCCCCCTCGCGTGTGGTGGCGTCGCTTGTGGCGGCTGCCCATTTCTTGGGAGCTTCGCGCGGCCTGCCGGTCGGAACTTCAATCTTCTTTGGCGAACAGCTCGCCATCGGAATTTCATTCTGGCTGATGGCGTCGATCCTGTTCGTCATCGTCCACGCCACACTCTGGACCTCGAAAGGCGGTTGGCATCGTCCGCTTCGCTATGCGATCGCCGCCATCCTCATGAGCGTGCCGCCATTCGGGATAACGGGCTGGGCAAGCCCGATCACAGCGGCCGGCATTCTTTTTCCCGGCTGGGGGTGGTTGGGCCTCGCGGCGATGGCGACCGGCCTCCTCGTCATGACGACGAGAGCTTGGCCGGCCGCCGCGCTCGTCCTTGGTGGACTTTACGCATGGTCCGCCGCAACGTGGACACCACCAGCTCTACCGGAGGGCTATGCCGGCATCAACACGGCATTCAAGTTTACTGCCCAAGGCCAGTACGCCGACTATTCCCAGCACCTTGAGACAATCGGGCTCGTCAAGGAGGCCGTGGGGCAGGGGGCGTCTGTCGTCGTCCTGCCAGAAAGCGCGCTTGGCCTTTGGGGACGGACGACCGAGAGTCTTTGGCAACGAGAATTGGCCGATCTCGATGTGCGAGTTATTGGCGGCGCTACCGTGGTCGATTCTGTCGGCTACGAAAACGCGATAATGGAGTTGACCCGCGACAGTTCGCAAATAGTCTACAAACAGCGAATGCCCGTCCCCGTGTCGATGTGGCAACCGTGGACGACTGGCGGCGCGCACGCTCAGTTCTTCCGCAATCCTTACATCGATGCAGCTGGTCAACGGGCTGCGCCGCTCATCTGCTATGAGCTTCTTCTCGTGTGGCCTGTTCTGCAGTCCATGATGCACGAGCCCGATATGATCATCGCGAGCGGCAACGGTTGGTGGACTGGTGGCTCCAACATTGTCTCCATTTTGAAAGCGAGCGGCGAGGCATGGGCCTCTCTGTTCGATATCCCTCTAGTAATGGCGTTCAACGAGTAAGAAAGGACCTGCCATGATTGATGCTGATTTCATCAAGCAATGCGCCGATCCACGGCTAAGCGTCGAGATCGTTCAGCAATTCGTTCAGGAGATCGGAGCACCCGACCACCTGCAGGTGACTGTAAAGAGCGGCAACCGCACTTTTGCCGTCCCGAAACCGGCGACTGCCGAAGAGGCACTGGACCTCACTAAGAAGTACGTCGGCCAAGCGGTCGTCCGGGTTGGTCTGACACAATATCCGGCCGGAATCGGCATAAAGAATGCGGATGAGTTGAGCCTGAAGCTATTCGATTCATGCGAAAATCTCCGCATGGGGACGGCGATGTTCAGCAAGATCTATCGCATCGCTACAAAATTTTACGGCAACCCGCGCCCCGAAGCATTCGAGGACGCCATGCTTTCCTACGCCAGTGGTTATTATGAAGGTGAGAACGTTTTCTATGCCGAAGATCCCGGCGACGTTGCCGTGTGGAAACAGGCCCCGGGCACCCAAGAGGGCACGGGCGAAAACGAGGCCGCTGATCCTGTCGGAGATGTCATGGCGGCGGGGGCAGGCGAGGGAGGGCAATTGCCGGCTGACGTTCCGGCAGAAGACCCGAACCGCGCCACCATGCGGATCAACCTCAGTGGGATAAAAGACCATAATGTAGAGGTGGGGCCGGCCAGCAAGTGAAGTCTCATATCATCATCGAGATCATGCTTTGTGCCTTCCAGTGCGAACCCGTTCAAGTCGGGGTTTGGGATGGCGACACAATCAGGATCGAGAGCCGTAGTATAGAGCGCGTTCGCATCTTCAACATTGACGCCCCAGAGCTGGAGGGCAAATGCGGATACGAAATCGACCTGGCATTTAGCTCGAAAAGCCGGCTGGCCGAAATTCTTCAGGGGCAGCGCGTGCAAATTCATCGACAGGGCGAAGACCGATACGGACGCACCCTAGCCGCACTTTCGGTCAATGGCCGAGATGTGGGAGACCAGTTGGTACGGGAAGGACTTGCTAGAACATGGAGCGGCCGACGTGAGCCGTGGTGCAGATAGACCGAGAGGCACTTCTATTTGATAACTGATGAGACCGAACACCTGACAAAGACGCTGGCTTGGACCGTGGCCATGATTGGGCAAAGCGGTCCCGACGGTCGCAAACGTATCGCCTCCGCATATAGAGAAGCACGAGAGCTTATCGCCGGTATCCCGAAAGACAATGGCGATGCTCGACCGCGCATAACCGCCTGTTTTGCACGCTCAGACGCCTACAGAGCGGCAAATGACATAGCTTGCGTCGGCTGGATACTTACGGCGATACAAGAGAGGGTGAACGAAAGAGACCTTCCTGATTGGCGGAAACTCCGCAAGGTCGTCAACGCATCTGTGAAAATGTTACCCATGACAAAGCCTACGTTGCACTAGGGAGACAATGCCTTAGAATTGTCAGTAGATGTTCTGAGGTGTCGTTTGAAAAAGCTCGAACTTGTTTTCAATATCAGTGGTTTCGTGGCTTTGGCGACGTGGATTTTGTCTGACGAATATTCGGCCTATGGCGCCCTCGCGTCGATATGCTATCTCGCGATCGCTTCAATCTATCTCCTCTTGACCTCACAAGAGAAAATCTACCGCTTGTTTGCGTCAATTTCGCTGACCGTGATTTCGGCCGCGCTCGGAATAGCGTTGCTGCGAATGTCGGGGCTAACCGGCTAAATTGCTGCATTTCTTGGCGGCGACGCCTGCCGCAACTCCAATTGCTCCAACTGTCTGATGGGCAACGATCAAGGATCGCCGTCCTACCGCGACAGGTATCCCGCTAGAAACTCGGCCGCGCTCTGGTGAGCTGCGCCGGCACTGCGCGTCCCTGACTTCAAGAAAAAGTCGTGCGCCCCGCCTTCGTAAACATCAAGGGTAACAGGGCCGCCAAGCTGCTGTGCCATCCGTTGCAGCTCCCGGCCAATGGACAAGGGAAACGTCTGATCGGCACTGCCCCAAATCAAATGAAGGGGTGGCAATGAGTGGACAGGCTGCGAATAGCCGCTTGGGAAACCGCCATCGACCAGCACCAAGGCGTCAATGTCAGATCGCCCAGCCGAAGCCGCCGCCGCGATTTGCGCACCTAGGGAAATGCCGAGAACACCTACCTTGCCGTCGTGGCGTGGTCGACTGTCGAGATAGGCGGC
Source organism: Rhizobium sp. 1399 (assembly GCF_031455475.1). Taxonomy (NCBI): domain Bacteria; kingdom Pseudomonadati; phylum Pseudomonadota; class Alphaproteobacteria; order Hyphomicrobiales; family Rhizobiaceae; genus Rhizobium; species Rhizobium sp. 1399. The sequence goes on from NZ_JAVDSU010000024.1 coordinate 18,958, forward strand.
TACATCTTGAACGGCGGAAATCCAGTCCGGCAACCGCTGCGCATAATGGGTTATCCGCGCCCGCGCGCTGCCCGCCGTAGCGATGGCGTCGAGGTCGGCCGCTGACAGGATATGAACGAGATACGCATTCAAACCCGCTGCTCGGAGCGTCTGCCCTATCTCGCCGTAAACGGACGCTCCAAAGCCCCTGCTGCCGCTCAAGATTAGAACAGCCGGGCAGGTTGCGTTCGCGCAATCCCCGAAGCTCTCAACAAGAACTGCGCCGTTGGTTGTCGGCACTGTGAACTGTTGCCGAGATGATTGAGCGGTCGCCCCGACTGAAAAAAGGGAAAGGGCCGTAATGATGATGCTGAATAGACGCATGAACCTACCTTGTGTGCTTTCGCCGCTAAACTCCCCCAAACCTGCGACAGACGTGAGATTCATGCTTTCTTAAATATGAATCGATCTTATAAAATTTTAGCATTCATGTTGCGGAATTGCGGCACTAATAATTTGGCCACCATAAAAATCAGTGTCAGGGTGGCAAACAATGGGCAATGTATCCAGCAGCGTGCGAAAGAGTTTTCTAATAAAGACCCTTCTCGCGTTTGTACTGAATATCATACTCTACTCCGCTCAAGCCCATGCGGGATATGCTGATCTCATTCTAGACGCGAATACAGGCAAGGTTCTGAGTTCAAAGAACGCAGACGTTTTGAATCATCCTGCGTCGCTCACCAAGATGATGACACTCTATATGACTTTCGAGGCGCTGCATGACGGCCGCCTTTCTTGGGATCAGCGTATCACCATGACGAAGAACGGGGCTGCAACCATTCCAACAAAACTTGGTGTCCCGGCCGGAAAAACCTTCACCGTGCGCGAGGCGGTGCTCGGCATGATCGTCAAATCTGCAAACGATGCGGCCGAAGCGATGGGCGACCATCTTGCAGGATCGGAAGAGAAGTTCGCGTCTGCCATGACGCGAAAGGCCCGCCAACTCGGCATGAACCGCACCACGTTTCGCAATGCTTCCGGGCTTCCGAACAGCCGGCAGGTGACAACGGCGCGGGACATGGCAACGCTCGCCGTCGCATTGATGCGGGATTACCCGAAGGAATACGCCCTTTTTTCCGAACGCTCTTTTGTGTTTCGGGGCCGCAAGATCACAGGCCACAACAATCTCATGTATCGCTACAAGGGAATGGACGGCATCAAGACCGGCTATACGAATGCCTCCGGCTTCAACCTTGTCAGCGCCGTGAATGACAACGGCCGGCATGTCGTTGGCGTCGTCCTCGGCGGCAAGACCGCCCGTAGTCGCGATGCGCGCATGGCTGCGCTACTCGATGCAGCAATGCCGGCCGCGTCCCTGCTCGGTCGTTCTGCAATTGCACAGGCTTCGGTGCTGGATGATTTCGATCTATCGAACATCCCTCTCCCGACTTCGCCGGATCGAACGGAGGGAATCGAGGTGGCTTCGGTCAGCGCAGACGTGACGGGCTCCATTCAGGCAACCGATGCAATGCCCGCCGCCGGCAATGGCGGCCGATGGGAAATCCAGATTGCCGCGACGGACTCGGACAAGGCCGCGAAAAACCTGCTCTCCAAGGCTCAATCGGATGCCCTGGTCGGGTTCAGCGAAATCTCTCCCTATACGCAGAGGATCAAAAGCAACGCGGCCACTCTCTACCGCGCACGGTTCACCGGGTTCGATAACCGATCCTCGGCCGCATCAGCCTGCAAGGCGCTCAAGAGCCATTCCTATTCCTGCCTTGTGCTGGCAAATGAGGGATAGGAGCGGCCATTCAATCGAGCGATCCGCTCTCATCGGGAAGGCTGTGGTCAGCCCAATCTTTCCGGGGAATCGGATCGCCCACCAGAAACTCAAACGCTGCGACCTTTTTGTGATCTGGGGTCAGCTCACATTTGAATTGAAGCTTGAACCAGTCCCGCTTGCTGTGTAGCGCCGCGCCGTCAGCCGAAAAAGCGTTCCCCACCATTTTCGGGTCCGCCATCGCATAGGCGACGACGCGATCCGGTCGAAGCTCCTTGCTCCATGTACCAACTTGCGCCATGGCTTCCAGCCCGCAAAGCTGCTCGATCTGATCGGCAGGCGCAAGCGCCGCCAGTTCCTTCCTCGCCTTTCGGCTTCGGGGATCGGCAAGAACCTTCTCGGACAACATGCTCGACGGCTTCACCATCGCCGGCGTTTCATCGTGAGGCTGCGCCACCTGCGGAATCGTCGGCGTCTCTGCACGATCTTCCGGCATGTTTTCCTGCGGTGTCACGCCCGTTTCAGACGGGGAAACCCGCTGTGGCAGCTCGTGCCTTTCTTCCGCCGGCGGAAGGGTCACGATTTCCACGTCAACACTTTGCTCGTGCGGGGGCCTGAATTGCGGCCGATCGGGTAGCAGCAAGATTACCGCAACCGCGAGGACGTGCAGAAGGGCCGATGCACCGAAGCCCCATCCGCTAAGCTGATTTTTCGCCCTTGGCGTCCCCTGCATGGTCCGTCAAGGCGCAGCGGCGGCGATCTGCTGCAACAGGTTGACGAAATTGCTTGTCCGGACACCCTTCGCGTTTTGGGCCGGGTCCACGATCTGCACGACCACCAGCCGCTTTGACGGCACGATAGCGATGGCCTGGCCGCCATACCCGGATGCAAGGGCAGCGCCGGGGCCGAAGACTTCCGGATTCAGCGTCCACCAAAGATAGCCATATCCCATGCTTCCGCGATCGGTGGCGGAATAAGCGGTCGTGGACTCTTTCACCCACGAGGCCGGGACGATCTGCCGACCGTTCCACCGGCCACCATCAAGAAAGAGCTGGCCGAAGCGGGCCGCGTCTCTGGCACTCAGATTGAACGGATAAGCCGGGTGCTCCGACTGACGTTCGGCGATATACCTGCCATCCCGCGCCGAAAAATCCTCCATGCCGATCGGCGCGGCGATCCGCTGCGCAAAGCTCTGGAAAATGTCCTCGCCGGTCTGTTGCCGGTAGATCGTGCCGAGCGCATTGAAGTCCCAATTATTATACCACCAGAAGGTGCCGGGGGCGTGACTGCCGCGCTCCGGCCTGTTGCGCCGCATGTCGCCGGTTTCATAGGCGGCGGGATGATAGATGCCGGATCGCGCCATGAGCAGATCGCGCACGGTCGCCTGTTTCTCTGCCGCCGTGAGGGCAGGGGGCTTATCGTCAATGCCGAGATCGGCAAGGGTGCTGGCGAGACTGATCCGACCTTCCGAAACTGCGATACCATAAAGCGCGCTTAACAGGCTCTTGCGGACGGAGGCCACGTTCACCTTGCGGGACAAATCACCCCAACTGGCGATCACCTTGCCGTCCTGCGCCACCATGACAGCCGTAGGCTTCAGCGTGACGGCATAGTCCTGAGCCTCCTTCAGCCCATCAACTGACCAGCCGGAAGATGCAGGATCGGTGCTTTGCCACGGCTGTGCACTCGCGTTTCCGGTGAATGAAAAAACAAGCCACGCAACAAGAACTAGGAAACGAAATGCGAACACCTGCACGATGCCTCCAGATTTAAGGTGCAGCCGCGACGATCTTACGCATGAGCTGGAAGAAATCCCGCATCTCTATGCCGCGTCGGTTCTGAGCTGGGTCCACGGTTTGCACGATCACGAGCCGCTTTTCCGGCACATAGGCAACGACCTGCCCGCCATAGCCGGCGTTGAATGCGCCGTCCTGTCCCCACTGATCGGCGCGCAGCGTCCACCACATATAGCCGTAGCCGCTATTATGGTCGGATGGCTGCGACAGCGCCGTGGTGGACTCCCGCACCCAAGCGGCGGGAATAACCTGCCGGCCGCCCCACTCGCCGCCGTTGAGGAAAAGCTGTCCGAACCGCGCAAGGTCGCGGGCGCTCATAGTGAACGGGTAGGCTGGATGGACCGATGATTTTTCGAGGGAATAGCTGCCGTCACGCGCCGAAAAATCCTCCATGCCGATCGGCGCGGCGATCCGCTGCGCGAAGCTCTGGAAAATATCTTCGCCGGTCTGCTGCCGGTAGATCGTGCCAAGGGCGTTGAAATCCCAATTGTTGTAGAACCAGAACGAGCCGGGCGTATGACTGCCGCGCTCGGGTCGCTTCTGGCGAATATCGGCGGTTTCATAAGCGGCGACGTGGTAGATTCCCGATCGCGACATAAGCAGGTCGCGCACGGACGCCTGCTTCTCGGCTGCCGTCAGGGCCGGGGGCTTATCGTCAATGCCGAGATCGGCAAGGGTGCTGGCGAGACTGATCCGACCTTCCGAAACTGCGATGCCGTAAAGCGCGCTCAACAGGCTCTTGCGAACGGAGGCGACATTCACCTCGCGGGACACATCACCCCAACTAGCGATTACCTTGCCGTCCTGCACCACCATGACGGCCGTAGGCTTCAGGGTGGCGGCATAGTCCTGAGCCTCCTTCAGCCCATCAATCGACCAGCCGGAAGATGCAGGATCGGTGCTTTGCCACGGCTGTGCGGCTGCATTCCCGGCGATGGAAAGGAAGAAGAAGGCAGTAATAGCAAAGATAATTTCCCGCATAAATATCCCGGAACTGTTGTCTCGAAAACTCCAAAGCCTGCAACAACTCTACACCACTGAGCTGGCGCTGACACGTGGATGGTGCAACACTGATCCTTCTTCGACGTGGTAACCGCCTCTGCAAATGCTGCGACAAGTGCGCCCCGGTTGTCCCGCAAGAATGCTGGCTGCGACCGGGCTTCCCGATTTCAGCAGCCGGATGCAGACGCCTTGCTTCCAGCGATCTATCGTAGGTTTTAGTCGCTGATGGTGATTAGTTAGCTTAGCTCAAGTTCTGTTTCGCCCATTCAGCCATTGTCGTCCCCGGTCGGCCCAGCACTTTTTGCACATCGTCACGAGCAACTGCCTGATACGCAAGCTTGCCAGCCGCCGCCAATTCCATAGTAATAACGGCACTTTCCATGTAGGCACGACTAGACGCGTCAGGTATCGCCGCGATGGCCTTCCGTAGGGCATCAGCATCAAGTGGCATGTATTTGACCTCGCGATCGAGATGAGCGGAAAGGATGTCGGCGACCTCCGTTCCCTTCAACACTTCGACGCTCAGGAAGTAGTTAGCGCCACCGTGCTTTTCTGGGCCTTCGCGGAGCACAACCGCTGCAACAGCGGCAATGTCCGCAGCGCAAACCCAACCAACTGGAACGTTGTTTGGATATGCTGAAAATGATCCCGTCTCACTGATGGGAGGATCAGTAACAAGGCTCGAGTCGGTTATGACGTTGGGGTGCAGGTGCGTCCAAGCGATACCGCTTGCCTCGATATAGGTTTCGATCATGTCGTGCCAGGCGAAATGCGGTTGATCATCACGGCGCGAGGTAAACACTCCAAGATGCACGATGTGGCTCACGCCTGCCTCAACGGCAGCATCGACCATCTTTTTACTCTGAAACAGCATATCCGCCGTGTAGCCCGTCAACAGGAATAGACGGTCCACACCTGCCAGCGCGGCGGGGAAGGTCGAAGGGTCATTAAGATCCAAAACGACACCGTCTTGGCCTTCCGCTCGCCATTTCTCAGCCACTTCCGGGCGGCTTGTGGCAAGTCTCACGTCGATGCCTTCATGGTCTTTTTCGAAGTTTTGGACTAACTTTGACCCGATGCGGCCGGTTGCTCCGAGTAGGAGGATTTTCGCTACCATGTTTCTTCCTTTCGATGCGATTGAACGCAACATATACACGCAATGGCTTGAAACGACAAATGTGTCACTAGATGACTCATTCGGCATATGATACCATTTTCTGATGAATCAACCTCTGAAATTTCGAGAAGTCGCGAAACGCGCGATAAGAGAGCAGATCAGCGCCGCCGCCCTGGCGCGTTTCAGAGATCAAGGTTTTCATGAGACAACTGTCGAACACATTGCTGCCGACGTCGGCATGTCGACACGAACGTTCTTCAGATATTTCTCCTCGAAAGACGAAGTTCTTTTGGAGGCTACGTACGCTTTCGAAGATCGGTTCCTGAACGCCCTACAAGAGGTGTTGCGTACCGATAATCTCTGGGAAGCGCTTGGATTAGCACTCCGGGTTAGCACTATCGAGTGCCGTTCAGACGTCGCTCAGCATGAACGCGAAGTACAGAAGCTCATCCAGAATACACCGTCGCTCATGGCTCGACAGTTAGAGGTGATGGATCACCTGCAGGCTGAAGCAGCTTCGCGCTGCTGCTTACTGAACCCACAGGCGGCCCGGTTGGACGAAGGCACGGTCCATGCAGTGGTTGGCTCAGCCTTCTCCTGTTATCGCACAGCTGAATTGCGTCTCGATGTTGACGCTACAAGCGATGAGGCAGGAAAGGCGTTAAGCTTATTGATGCAAGCTTTGAAGCCCGTCGCGCTTCAAGACTAGCCACCCCTGTATGCGATTTCATTAACCGCCTCGGGCAGAAGCAGCAGTTGCGAACGATCCGTTCCTGAAAAATGTGCCATGGCAGGAATCTACCATTTACGGTCTGGCGGAAGGCTTCGCCGCGCCACAAGGCTTACCAGAAAATCCCCGAGACGATTTCCGACAGAATCGCGCCGTAGAGCCTGGCGGAGGGATACCATCTCCGAGCAGTGCGGTGCGGTCCATGGTCGCGCGAGGCAGAGGGCGGTTCACTGGTCCAAACTGGCTCGAAATTCATTCAATTCATGAATCGCATAATCAACATTATGGAACTAAGTCATTGATATTGCTATCTAATTCAGCCTTGCGTTTTCAGTCCAATGCGTTGTCCAAGGATCCAACATCGAGATATCGGCCAAGCGACCGCAAATAGCTCACGATCTCCGGAAGCAGAAAGTCACGATCTCCATAAACCTCATTTATGCGCGCGAGTTCTTCCCGTGCTGCATTCAGTTCCTCGATCTCACCGAGCACATAACGTCCATGGCCAATGGCACAAATATCGCAACCAGCTTTGATGACATCTTCGACGAATGCGGGAATCTGCTCCGCCTGCATCAGCTTCATACCGATCACCCAAAAATTGAAACAAAAAGAACGAACAGCCCGACAAGGAATATCGGCCCCCCGGGAATGACCATCAGTCCCATTCAAGCCTTATTCCATCCTTCCAGGCGCTCAAATTTCACCTTCTCCTCGTAGGAGCCGAGTTGGGCACGCCGGCGGCGTTTGTCCGTTCAAATCGAAGCCTGTCGATATTCTTGTGCCGGTTGAATGCAAGCAGTACCTAAGTACCCTGCGGGCATACAAACCTACACCATCTTGCACGCCAAACCCCGTAAATGCTCGTTAAAATTGAGAATTTTCTCTCTGAAGAGTGAATTGAATCAACGTTCTAGCCGTTCTGGAACGTAGCAAGTGCGGAATCGTCGTTTGATACGAAAGCCCCGCTGTCTATCTTTTGTGACAGTTTTATGACGGAAACAGGGAGGCGGTTACGATGATTAGGCACGATATTATTCTCGAAGACACCACGTTGCGCGATGGCGAGCAGGCTCCCGGCGTGGCCTTCTCCAAGGAAACGAAACTCAAAATTCTGGACAAGCTCATTCAGGCCGGCGTTCGCTGGGTTGAGCCGGGCATTCCTGCTATGGGTGGCGAGGAACTTGCCACCCTTCACGCCATGCTCGAGCGCAAGGACGAGGTCCGATTGATCGGGTGGAACCGCGGGATCATGGAAGATGTCGCCGCGACCATCGATATGGGTTTCGAGGCCGTTCACATCGGCCTGCCGACGTCGACCATCCACCTGAAGGGCAGCGTCGGAAAAGATCGTCCCTGGCTGCTTCAACGGGCAGCGGAGATTATTAAGTACTGTAAAGACCGGAATGTGTTTGTCTCGATAAGCGCGGAGGATGTCGGCAGAACCGAAATCTCTTTCCTCCAGGAATATGCCGGCGCGGTTACCGAAGCTGGAGCAGATCGGCTTCGTCTTTCCGATACCGTCGGCATTCTCTCACCAGAAGAGTACGGCCGGCGAGTCGAGGCAGTTGGACGAGTGACGTCCATTGATACCCAATGCCACTGCCATAACGACTTTGGGTTGGCGGTCGCCAACACACTGGCTGGCCTCAACGCGGGAGCTCGCTATTTCCATGTCTGCGTGAACGCCATGGGCGAACGGGCAGGTATGCCCGATCTGGCCCAAATGGCGTTGGCGCTCAAGCATCTTTATGGGCGTGACGTCGGCATCAATACCGAGCATCTTAAGGAGCTCGCGGAGATGGTCGCGGCCGCCAGCCACCAGCCCCTGCCTGCTTGGCAACCAGTCGTCGGCGACAACGTGTTCGCCCACGAGTCCGGAATCCACGTCAACGGTATGCTGAAAAACACCAGCACCTTCGAACCCTTCACTCCGGAAGAAGTGGGCAACGTCCGTCGCTATGTGATTGGAAAGCATTCTGGTCGCGCAACATTACGCAGCGTACTCGAAAACAACGGTATTCCGGTTGACGAGGATAAGCTGGCGACTTGCCTGAGCGAGGTGCGCGCGGTCGCTATCCGGCAAGGTGCGGCACTCACCCCCGACCAGTTCTGTGACCTCTATAAGGGTCACGAACATTTGGTTCCGGTGGAGGCAGCCCAATGAGCACCCCCACGCTCGTTGAACAAATCATCTCAGGTCACGCGAAGCGTGACCTGGTGTCCCCGGGCGATCTCGTGACAGCGAACGTCGATCGCGTCTATCTTCAGGATGGTAACTCTCCGACGATTGCCGGACTATTTGCCAAACACGGCTTCGCCGAAGTCTTTGATCGCGAGCGTGTCGGCATATTTTTCGACCACTCGGTTATCGCCCCTGATAAGCATATTGCAGCGCGGTTGCGTGAAGCGGAGCGCCTTGCAGAGCGGCTGGGCGTTCGGGTGTTTCGCGCGGGGGAAGGCATCAGCCACGTCGTTGCGCTCGAGGAAGGTTGGTACGAACCTGGCACGATCGTTATCGGTTCGGATTCTCACACATGCACCGGTGGCGCAACGCAATGTCTATCGTTGGGAATGGGAGCCTCCGATTGCGCTGCGGCAATGGTGACCGGTGAAACCTGGCTTAGAGTTCCCGATACGGTTTGGATCAACGCACTTGGCCGTCCGGGATCTGCAGCGCGTGCTCGCGACGTCGCTCTGTTTGCATTGGCAGAAAACAGCCAATTGCCATTCCTCTACAAGTCGGTCGAGTGGACGGGAGAGTGGTTTGACGATCTCGGACTCGATTCCTGCGCAAGCGTTGCAAACTTGGGCGTGGAGATGGGCGCCAAATGCACTTTTCTTCCTCCGGGTCCCGGCCGACCTGAAAACATGAAGCCTATCGATCTTCCGGAAGCTGATGATCCGCGCGTCATCCGCCTGAATATCGATGGTCTTCCACCGATGATCTCCAAGCCGCATTCGCCGGGCAACGCAGTGCCCATCAGTGACTGCGAGGGGCTTGAAATCAATTATGTCTTCATTGGCACCTGCACCAATGGGCGGCTTGAAGACATCGCCGAGGCTGCCGCAGTTCTCAGCGACGCCAAGGTTCGAGCCGGTGTTCAATGTCTTGTCACGCCCGGCTCGCAGCGCGTGTACCTGGAGGCTATGGAGCGGGGCTACATTTCCCAACTCGTAAAAGCAGGCGCGATCATCTCTCCGCCTGGATGCAGCGCTTGTCTTGGCACGCAAGGCAGCATTCCCGCATCCGGCGACCGCGTGCTTTCCACGATGAACCGCAATTTCCTGGGGCGTATGGGGAATCCAGAGGCGGAAATCTACCTCGCCTCCCCGCTCGTGGCGGCGCACACAGCCATCCGTGGCGAAGTGCCAAAGCTCACGGAGTTGATGATATGACCAAGCTTGGACCTCTGCGCGTCCGCAGAATCGACCGGGTGATCTCAACCGATGACATTATCCCAGGTCGCTATAAGCACATGTTCACGGACACGTCCGAGCTCGCAAAACATGTGTTTGAAAACATCTTTCCCGGCCTTGCTGAGACGTTTCGGCCGGGGGACGTCATTTCCAGCTCAACAACGTTCGGTATCGGAAGTTCACGAGAGCAGGCCGCCAGCTCGCTTCTGGCCGCCGGCGTACGAGCCGTCATCGCACCCAGCTTCGGTCGCATCTTCTTTCGGAATGCGTGGAACTTGGGTCTTATTGCCGTAGAGGTCGCAGACTTAGATGCCGGAGAAGGCGACGCCGTAACCATCGATCTCGATGCCGGCCGGATCGAAGGTCCCGGCCGCTCAGCTGCATTCTCGCCCCCGCCCGCGAGAATGCTGGAGATGATCAACGCAGGGGGGCTGCTACCGTTGGTGGCTTCACGTCTGGCCGAGCAAGGCCGAATCCAAGCTGGAGGTTCAGTTCAATGACCATGGCGAACAGAATTCTGCCCGAGAAGAGGCGAGCTCAGCTCAAGGAGTTGCTTTCAGCTGGACGGCTAGTGCGGGCGATTGAAGCCCATAGCGGAATTTCCGCCCTGATATCGAGCGAGACGGCAGGAAATGGCGTCGAAAGCCGTCATTTTGACGCGCTGTGGGTCTCGAGCCTCACGAGTTCTGCCGCCCGGGGTCTTCCCGACATGGAACTTTACGCGCTGGAACGGCGCTTGGAACTCATCGATGAAATTCTCGGTGCCAGTGCGAAACCGTTGATAGTCGACGGTGACACGGGTGGCGATGCCAACGCCTTCGAATACTTGTGCGCCCGTCTGGAAAGTGCCGGCGTTAGCGCGGTAGTGGTGGAGGACAAGCAGCACCCCAAGCGTAACAGTTTGTCGCTGACTTCTTCGCACGTCCTTGAAGATCCGGAAACCTTCGGGCGAAAGCTCTACCGGGGTCGTAAGGTCCTCTTGTCGCCCGACTTCCGAATTTTCGCCCGCCTGGAGAGCCTGATCGCCGGGGAGACGGTGGAGGATGCATTGCGTCGAGCTCGCATTTACGTGGATCATGGCGCGCATGGTGTCATGATCCATTCCAAAGAGCGCGAGCCTACAAGCGTCCTTCGATTCCTGGATCGCTTCAGGGAGCTGGGGTTCACCCAGCCGGTGATTTGCGTCCCGACGACTTACAACAATGTGCGGGCTGAAGACCTGCACGCCCGTGGCGCCAATATCGTTATCCACGCTAACCATCTTCTTCGAGCAGCTCATTTTGCTATGCGGCAGGTCTGCCGTTCTCTTCTGGAGAACGACCGCTCAATGGAAGCGGACAACATGATCACACCAGTCTCGGAGATCTTCCGAGAGGTTGGTTATGATGCGGCGCTTGCCCGGGATTCAGCAAGGGACAGCGTTAGCTGACTGGCAAACATGGACATTCTTATCCTAGAAGGGGATGGCATCGGGCCTGAAATAGCTGCGTCGTGCGCGTGCATTCTTAGTCATTTGAACGCAGAGCGCAAACTGGGCCTCACATTGGAGCGACGATCGGTCGGCTTAACGACATTGCCGACCGAGGGTAGCACCCTGCCCTCCTCCGTCCGGCGAGCAGCCGAACAGGCTGATGGTATCGTACTGGCTCCCCTTTCCACGTTCAGCTACCCGCCGCCCTCTGAAGGTGGGATCAACGCATCGGCCGAGTTTCGAACGGGATTGAACCTTTTCGCAAATTTCCGTCCTTGCAGGCGGCGTCGGGTGGCTGCTGACGGCGCCGATATCGATCTCGTTGTGGTGCGGGAAAATACCGAAGGGTTCTATGCGTGCAGAACGATGTATGCGGGATCGGGCGAATTTATGCCCGATCCTCAAACTGCGTTTGCGCTACGCAAGATCACGTCAGGGGCAAGCCGGGCGATCGCCCGTGAGGCTTTGCAGTTGGCTTCGACGAGGCGCAAAAAGCTCACCGTCGTACACAAGGCAAATGTTTTAAAACTGTCCGACGGGCTGTTTCTTGAGACAGTCCGCTCTGTTGCCGTCGAGTTTCCGTCGGTTGAGATTGAAGAACAACTCGTCGACGCTACAGCTGCGCTCCTAGTGCGGGCGCCGGCGAAGTTCGATGTCGTTCTCACGACAAACATGTTCGGGGACATTCTGTCCAACGAAGCGGCCGAGATAGCCGGTGGATTGGGTATGGCGCCGTCGCTGAATGCGGGTGCCGATCGAGCAATGGCACAAGCTGCACACGGTTCAGCACCAGATATCGCGGGGCAGAATTGCGCCAACCCGGCCGGTTTAATTCTTTCGACCGCAATGCTGCTGAATTGGCTAGGCCACCGATCGAGGCGTCCCGAGCTGATTGAAGCCGCGACGGCGATCGAACAGGCGATCGACACAGCCCTAAGTGACCCCGCGCGTTGCACCCCCGACCAGGGTGGCTCCGCCACTACCGTCCAATTCACAGATGCAATTATCCATAAGCTCTAGGAGAGAGTTGAGCATGAGACGGAAAGCTGCCTGCTACGCGGTGCTCGTGTGCGCTGTCCTTGGAAACACGATGGGTCCCACGATGAGCGAAGAAAATTTCTCTGGCCTGGAACAGAACGCGAGGGAATTGGTCGATCCGTTTATCGAATCCACGCGACGGATGGTCGAAATTGAGTCTCCATCCCTTGATGAGGCGGGGCTGCTCGCAATGCAAAATGAACTATCTCGCCAAGTTCATGCGCTAGGTGGTGACATAGAGCTAATCCCGGCGACAAAAGGGCCTGGCAATAATCTTGTGGCTCGGTGGAAGGGGATGGGCAAAACCAACGTCCTCCTTGTCGGGCATATGGACACCGTCTATCCCCCCGGCATTCTTCAAACCTTCCCCTTCCGACGAGATGCTGGCCGGATTTATGGGCCTGGTGTTCTCGATGATAAAGGCGGCATTGCCATGGCGTTGATGGCCGTCCGCCTACTCCGAGAAGCTGGGCGGGACAACTTCGGCATGGTGACGCTTCTGGCCACGACGGACGAGGAGAAGCAATCTGCAGGATCAAAGGATCTGATCAGATCAATGGCCATGGAGAGTGACGTTGCTTTCATTCTTGAGTTTGGTACGCCCGATGATCGCATTGTCCTTTCAAGGAAAGGCATAGGCTATTTCCGCATCGAGGTTGCTGGAAAGGCCGCACATGCGGGCGCCGAGCCTGAGAAGGGATGCAACGCTGTAGCGGAAATCGCGTACCAGATCGTTCAGATGAGGCAGCTCGAACGGCTCGATCTAGATACCTCTTTTAACTTCACGCTCCTCAGCGGGGGCGAGCGCAGCAACATTATTCCTGCTGAGGCGAAAGCTCAGGCTGACGTGCGTGTGTTGCGGCCGAATGAATTTGACCGTCTGGAAGAGGAAGCAGCTGGGCTTGCAGCGAACAGTAAGCTTTTCCCCTGCTCAGTTATCAAAACCTCCTTGGAGCGCGGGCGCCCCCCCTTTCCTCTGACAGATGAAACAAGTCGCTTAGTCGAGCGTGCGCAGTCGATCTATCGCGAAATCGGCATGGAGCTGAAAACGGAAGCGAGCGGCGCAGGGACAGACGGCAACTACACTTCCGCCGCTGGGACTGTAACGCTCGATGGCTTAGGTCCCGTTGGCGGCGGTGCACACACTGCTGGCGATGAGTACATTGAAGAGGCGCTTATCGCCCCTCGAATCTATTTACTGGCAAGACTGATCGAAGACATTTCTCGTGCGCCGGCGGCGAAATGATCCATATCCGTGATTGACTCCCTGTCGAATTCGGTTGCGGCCTTCCTAAGCCACTCGCAGAATGTTGAAGCCTTCGTGTTACGGCGATGGCGCCGTAGCGCCACGTAGCTCTGTCCGCTTTCTGTGAAACCGAAAGGCGCAATCAGGCGGCCGGCCTTTATATCGTCAGCAACCAGAGGCCATGGCGCGATGCACATTCCAAGGCCGCCGACTGCCGCTTCAAGCATAAAGTAAAAGTGCTCGAACTCAGTACCACTTTCCGCCCCTGCCTTGATGCCAGACAGCCGAGTCCAGTCGACCCAGGCAGAACGTCTTGTCTGCGTGCTCAGCCTCGGTAAACGCATGACACTACCGCCGTCTGCTGGCAGATTTCCGGCATGGACTGGACCAAATCGTTCGGAAAATAAGGGGATCACTTCGCAATCGTCGGGCCATGGACCCGTGCCCACTCGAATAGCAACGTCGAAGCTTTCGCGCGAGAAATCTACCGGGGAATCCGCCGTGCTCAAGCGGACATCAATCGACGGATGGTCGCTTCGAAAACGGTGGAGCCGCGGGATAAGCCATTTCATCAGGAAGGTGCCCAAGCAAGAAACGTCCAGCACACCATCCTGAGTATCGGACACGAGGCGAACAGTCGCGTCGATCTGGTCAAAGGCCGCACTTAGGCCCGGGATCAATATCCGGCCTGCTTCGGTGAGTTTTGGGGCATGTTTCGGCCCTTCAAAGAGCGGTGTGCCCAGGACCTCTTCCAGATGTTGTATCTGGCGACTGATGGCGCTGTGGGTGACGTTCAACTCCTCGGCGGCGAGTTTCATCAGGCCCAGACGGCCGGCGGCTTCGAAGGCGCGTAGCGCATTAAGTGACGGCATGTGTCGCATATGTGCGTTTTCCTCACTTAGGTCGTTCCAAGAAATCGATTATGAGCAGCGTGATAGCTCGATATATAGACTACATGAATGCGAGAAAAACACGAGTTCAAGCTTTTATAGGTATTATGTTGGTCCCTCTCCATCAACTGATTCGATGGATCGAGCGTGCGCACCAACGCAGGTGTTTATCCGAGCTTGACAGTAACCAACTCGTCGATGTCGGCATTTCACCTGAAGCACGTCGCCAAGAGTGCAGGAAGTGGTTCTGGCGATAACCCCCCATGTTGAGGGGTTAGACATCAAAAATTGCCCTAAGGCATTGATCTCGCTCAAATGTGGTGAATACTAATTATGACCCTCGCCGCTATATCGCTAGTTGTCCTTGCATCGTTCGTTCACGCCACTTGGAATTTGCTCTCCAAGCGCGCTTCGTCAGTTGGGCCGATATTTGTCTTTGCATACAACCTTGTCGCCTGCGTCGCTTATGCGCCGTGGGTAGTCTATCTCATCGCTCATCAGAGGATTGAGTGGAGCTGGACCGTAGTGGGATTTATAGTCCTTAGCGGTCTCATACACTTGGCTTACAGCCTGTCTCTTCAGCGGGGATATCAGAAGGCAGACTTCTCGGTCGTCTACCCCGTAGCCCGTGGCACCGGCCCAATGTTGTCAACGGTCGGCGCAATCCTTCTTCTCGGCGAGCGGCCCGCGATCGAGGTCATACTTGGCCTTGTGGCAGTGGTAGGAGGTATCACGCTGATTGCTACGCAGGGGAGACTCGAGGCGTTTCGCAATCCAGGAGGGCTGACCGGCGTAAAATGGGGTACGACCACAGGGGGGCTCATAGCCTCGTACACCGTTGTCGACGCCTACGCTGTGAAAGGCCTCGGGATCGCACCTGTCGTTTTGGACTGGTTCTCCAACCTTCTCCGGTTCTTCCTTCTTGCTCCGCTGGTGTTTGCCGATATTGGTCGGGCTAGAGAGGCGATGCGCGGCTTCTGGTTGCTTGCGATCGGGGTCGGCCTCTTGTCGCCGCTCTCCTATATCCTCGTGTTGACGGCTCTCAATATGGGAGCTCCGCTGAGCGTGGTGGCGCCGATGCGTGAAATGTCCATGATGATCGGTGCAGTGATGGGTATGATAATCCTGCGGGAAGCTGTTGGGTTTTGGCGTATTTTCGGCTGCGCGGTCCTCATCGTCGGCGTCATCTTGCTCACGACGTGAGAGGGCGGCAATCTATACCAACGACCGTCTCAAATCTATGCCCTTACCTAAAGTCACTAGGTTCGGGTTCAGCAATCGCTTTGATGACACTGACGATCCTCTTGCGCAAGGAATGCGAGGTGATCTGGGCAAATGCCAAATTGAGGTCGCGGCCTTCCTTGGTTTCGATAAAGCGCACCAACTCGCCGGCGGTGTGATCCGGATCGCCAAGCGCCTCACTGGCCGGGCCTTCAAAGAAATACGAGACGGGCATTTCAAAGATAGTGGCGATCGCCGCAAGACGGCTTGCACTAACCCGGTTATCTCCCTTCTCGTATTTCTGGACTTGCTGGAACGAAATACCGAGAGTGCCGGCCAACGTCCCTTGGCTCATACCGCGCATACGTCGTTGAGCTTTGATCTTGCTACCTACTTCTATGTCGATCGGGTTTGGCGCATTTGACATTCAGGACCCTTTCTCAATTCAAAATCCTTGGTCTCAACATGTAGTTTTCAACGCTGCCTCGCAGAGCGACGTCCATGCGGCGCGCAATTCAAGCAGTTCGGTTTGATGGGATGTCGGAAAGCCTCGCTTGATCCGTTGCGCCATTGACAGGCCGAAACGGTTCTTGTCGCCGAAGCCGGCCGGCAGAATTTCGCGAGCGCTGCAAAGCGCGAAGAATCTGACAGGGGCTTGATCGTCTACCGAGGCCTGGATGGATAGATCGACCGCGGAGGCGAGATAGTCGGACAAAAATTGACCGAATGCTGCAGCCAGCCGCTCTCTTTCATCGTTCTGCAGGGGCGCAGGAAGGTGGCCCTCCCAAAGCGTTGCCAAATTGGCATCGGATCGTTTTTCGGCCTCTTCCGCGAGCGTCCAAAGCCGCTCACGATCAGACGCCCAAGGGGCACTGATATTAGAGGGCACGATAATGCGAGCTTGAAGAATCCGGCGAGCGCGGGACGATCGAAAAACCTTCCCGTTGACGCCCTTTAGCTCTTGGCCACTATGGTCGGCCGCAACAGCGATTACGCTATCTTGTTGACGACGGCCGATCCGCGCGACCTTCAGGACGTGCAAGCCGGTCGAAATGTTGCTCATCATTCCCCATTGGGATCGAATTTCAAAACCACCCGATCCTCCCAATTTTTACGGTTCCAGACGTGCGGGCCGTTAGCCGGTTGATCGTCAGCGTTGCTTTCCAGCACTTTCCCATCAAACGTGATGCTAATTTTGCCACTGGCACCAAGGCCCACCTCGTTGAGATCAGCGAGAGCTTTTGGCGGCACTTCCGGCGATGAAATCACTACCGTTCCATCCTGTTCGCGCCGGATCGTCAGAAAGTTGTTGCTGCCGCCATTGGTGTTCGGAAAGCCGATCACCGGCGCGGCCTCGCTCAGCTCGCCGGCGACAGTCATGGCAAAGTCGTACCTGCCCTCCCCGACATAGGAGAACCGCGTCATACCGGGAAGGTTGAGCGCGGACGCTTCCTGCGCCTTCATTTGCTCCTCATGGTTGGCAGGAAGAACCTGCCCCTTAGCCAGAGCGCCGATCGTTCGCGGCTCAGCTAGCCGACCCTTAATAGCAGCGTCGTAACGATAGCCTCTGACCGAAATATCGGCGTTGAGTTCTTCTGGCAAAACGCAGCCGCTCAGAAGAGCGGCCACGCCTAGAATGACGGGGAGTCGGAGTCCTTTACGTGTTATTCTGACCATTTACCGCTCCACGTAGCCGGTTTGATATGCGCCGGGAAAAACAATGTCCTGATCGACAAGGATATTGAAATTGTACCCAGGCCGAATTTCCAAGGTCGGCTGGATATTCATGTTCTTGTCGATCGTCCGTTCAGCAACACGCCCGAAGGTTTCAGCGAAGTTGCGGCGAGCTGCATCCGATGGGTCATTCTGGGAAACGCCAAAGGCGTTCCGGTTGCTTTCTGGCAGTGCCATGTCAACGCCCGTGCCAATGGCAGCAACAAGGATAGCTGACCCCCAAACACGCCAGAAATGGCTGTTCACCTTGTCTGTGAAGCCGCCATACCCTTGCGTATCAACGCCTGCCATGCCGCCGATCTGGAGCGTCGAACCATTTGGGAAAATGATGTCGGTCCAGATCACCAGCACACGTTCCTGACCATACGACACTTGGGAATCGTATCTGCCAAAGAGCTTTGTTCCCTGCGGAATCAAAAGCCGATGGCCGGTTGCACTATCGTAGACATGCTGACGGACTTGCGCCGTGATCCGGCCCGGAAGGTCCGAATTGATGCCGGTAACGAGGGTGGCGGGGATCATCGAGCCGCGTTTCAATTCATAGGGCGAGAGTTGCGGAACGACCTGATTTGGGAGATAGCCAGCGTCGGCAACATCTTGGTTCAGGAACGAGATCTTGCCTTGCTGATTGTTCGGATCGGCCATGGCACCCGGGCCGCCGGCGCCGCCAATGCCGGCGCGCAGCGCTGCGGCATAGAGATCGGACATGCCGCCCGAGGCGGGCTGTCCGCTGCCCTGCCCTTGGCCTTGCGCCTGCTGACCCATTCCCTGCTGCTGAGCAACGCTCGTTACATCGACGGCCATAGGGCTGTTGCGAGCATTGCTATTCGCCTGAATCGCCGCCAACTGTTGACGATTTTTCTCACGCAACAACGCTTCCTCATGCTCACGCATGAGGCGTTCGCGCCAATCGGCCTCCGGCTCGAGCGTCGAAACTTGCTGCTGTTGCTCCGGCTGCTGCGTATTCGGGCGCGTTCCTGGCTGGAAGGGATTGACCCCTTCCGGCGTTTCCATCGTCGTGTTCCCGGGCGTGATAATCAACGGGTCGGCTCGCGCCGGCTCATTCACTCCGTCACCGATATTACGGGTTAGTTCGTCGGCAAAATCCGACGCTGGCTGGCCTATGGCCTCTTCCGGCTGCCCGCCACCCCCGCCGATTAAACCGCGTTGCGACATGCCCCAGAGGACCACGACTACAAGGATAACGATCAGACCGATAAAAAAGTAGACCGGCACCCGGTTTAGGCGGCGGATTTTGGGGCGATCATCGTCATCACCCGCCGATCCCAGATCAATTGAACTCATGTCCCTGCCCTCTTAGCTTTTGCCGCGCGTCATCACTGAAAGCGGGCTCGATGGCACAGCGCCGGTTGTGGTGGTCTGATACGAGCGCGCCAGCTCGACACTTGGCGTCGAGATCCGCGCAAGTACCTGTCCGTCGGCAGTATCCACCGTGTAAGCCAATGCAATCGCGCCTCCACCAGACGCGGCCGGATCAACTGCATAGCCCCAGGTGCGCAAATGCTTGTCGAAGGCGGATGCAAAAGCGGTGTTATCGCTCTTGAGAGCGATCGTG
Organism: Rhizobium sp. 1399; assembly: GCF_031455475.1. Taxonomy (NCBI): domain Bacteria; kingdom Pseudomonadati; phylum Pseudomonadota; class Alphaproteobacteria; order Hyphomicrobiales; family Rhizobiaceae; genus Rhizobium; species Rhizobium sp. 1399. Next base: position 37,958 of record NZ_JAVDSU010000024.1, read on the forward strand.
CCGGTTCCCGGTCCGACATGCTCGGCAAGACGCGCCACCATATCAGCGGCGACACCATCGGCCGCCGTAGCATCGAGATTGGCAGCGTCTATGCTGCCTTGGGGCGAAAAATAGCCCCCTGTTGTCGTGCAGGCAGCCAACGATACCGAGACGAGCACAATGGAAACGACGCGCGAGATTTTGGAGTTTACCAGCATCGGTTAACCCCTCCTTTGAATGGTTATTTTCTGCTGCTGACGGCCCACTCCTGAAATCAGGATCGCTTTGTCGATCAGATAATCGACCACCATCATGTTGTTGTTGAGCCGGTAGTTGACGATCTGGTTTTGACCGCCAGAGACGACATAGAGGACCGGAGCATCGCCGCTACCAAGATGGCCGGGGAATTGAATGTAAGTCTTGGTCCCATCCGAATAGATACGGGTCGGCTTCCAGCGGGCCGAACCCGACATGGAGAAATTGAAGTTGAGGTTTTCGGCCGGAATTCCCGCGCCGGGAATGATGCTGTCTGAAATCTGCTGGTTGACGGCCGCGATCTGCTGGCGAACGTCTTCCGGGTATTTAAAGGCCACGCGCGCCATATAGTTCGAGCCGTGGGATTGCAGATTGATATGATAGGTGCGGCGCGACGTGGTGACGACCATGGATGTTTTAAGGCCCGCTTCTGCGGGCTTAACAATAAGGCTGATGCGTTGACCTTGCGGCGAACCGGATGAAGCCGGCTCGACCTGCCAGCGGACGGTATCGCCTACAAGAACATCGCGGACTGCTTCGCCGGGTTGCAGCTGCACTTCGCAAAGCTGCAACGGAGCGCAGATCACCGTGGGCTGGGTTTCCCCGAACAGATAGATCACCTGGCCATCAGCGCCGCGCGTCATCACCGCGCCGGCGTTCTGCCATTGTCCGGAGAGCTGCGTACCGCGCTGTCCGTTTCCATAATCTGCCGATTGGCCCACCGTGGGGGCAATCGTGGACAACATAAGTGCGGCGGCAACGCTCGCGCGCAATTTCACAATGTTAAACATTTATCTCTCCGCGAGCGTCTTAAAGTTGAGCGGTCCAATCGAAGTCTTTGAGGTAAAGACCGATTGGATTTAACCGAATGATAGCTTCGTCCTGGGGGGGCGATAGTGTGACGGTCGCAACTCCGCGCCAGCGCCGAGTACGCAATTCCTTGCCTGCACGGTCGCGTTCGATCTCCGTCCAATCGATCTGGTACGACTGGTTGGAAAGAGCGACGATGTTGTTGATTTCGACCGAAACTGTCATGGTCCGGGCGCGATCAAAGGGCGAGTTGTTGCGATACCAGTTGTTGACCTTCTCGGTGGAAGGATCTTGCCGACGCAACAGAGCATATGTCCGGTCGATATAGCCCTTCTGAACGATGTTATCGGGCGTTATCGAGCGGAAATTATAGACAAACTGGCCAATCATGTTGCGAACGACGCGCTCGTCCGCATACTCGATTTGGGCGGGGAAACCGCCGGTCACTGAATTGCCGAGCGTGTCGACCTGCACGATATACGGCACCAATTTTACTTGGCTGGCCTGATAGAGCGCAAACCCGAAGCCGATCGTCGCCATGACGAGGGAAACCGATCCGACCGTCATCCACGCCTTGGCGGCACGGTTGGAACCACCCATCCGCTCGTTCCATTCGTGCCGAGCCGCGAGGTAAGGGTTTTCTAGGTGCTTTAGTTTTTTGGCCATGGCCGACTTTCCTGCCTTCTAAAAATTGCGGGCCACGCCGCTTATTTGCCTTCAGTCTTCCGATTCCGGAGGCCCATTGATCTCGAAGAGCCGCCAGCGCCCGAGCCGTGCGATCCCATGGCGGCTTTTGCGGCGGTTCCTGCCATTGCGCTGCCGCCTGCCTTCATCCCGGCCATGGTTTGGCCGAGGATGCCGGCGCCACTGGCCTTGGCCGCGCCTGCCGCTGCAAAGCCCGCGCCGACGCCAGCCGCGGTCGATGCGGCAAAGGCCGTGACCTGTGCGCCGGATCTGATCGCTTCCATGCCGTTGCTGACCGAGACGCCCTGAACCACGCCCTGGATGATGTTCGGCACGTACATGGCGATGATGAACACCACGACCGACAACCCGCCCACGATGATGGACGAGAGCCATTGCTGTTCGCCCGCTGGCGGTGCTTGCGCAAAGGAGATCAGTGTTTGGGAGCCGATGGCAGCGATCATCACCAATGCCATGAGCTTCATGCCGACCGAGAAGGCATAGACGAGATACTTGATGGCGAAATCCTTGGTGAAGCTGGAGCCACCGAGGCCGAGCATGATCATGCCGGCCAGCAGGCCGACATACATTTCGACCAGTACCGAAACGAAGATAGCGGCGACCAAGGCAAAGCTGACAATGACCAGAATACAGGCGAAAACCGCCGCGATCGCGCCAACATTGTCTTCGAAAAGCCCGACCTTGATATGGTTCGAAAGCTCGCTGGCTACATTAATGCCCGCGTTGAATGTGTCGGCCGGAGAGGCCGACCCATTGCTGCCCGAGCCGATCTGGAACAGGCTCAAAACAATGTCCTTGCCGAACTGCGGACCAACTTGGAGCAGAAAGAGGAAGAAGCCGATGAATATGACGCGGCGCACCAACTCGGCCGCCCATTGATCGAGCGATGGCGCGGAGATCGCAAGCCAGACCGCCGCAATGCCGAACTCAATACCAGCCAGAAGCCAGAACAATGTCCGCGCGCCATTCAAGAGTCGCGTTTCCCACGTCTTGGCGGCAGCTTCCATCGATTGTTCAAGCGTCGTCAGGACCGAACCGTCCTGAGCAAATGCCGCATCGGTCAAGCCGATCGCGGCGATGGCGAAAACCGCCAATCCTAAAACCGTCGCCCCGCGCATGGTGAAATCCTTAGAACCTGGGTTGCATCTTCTGGCCGCCCTCTGTGGGCAGAGGATCTTTCGGCGCAAAGAAATCTTGTGCCCTCTTCTCGACCTCGGCATTTGCCGAGGCCCTTTGGTTCGAAACCACGAAGTAGGTAATGCCTCCCCCCGCTAAGGCGGCGAGCAATAGAACGACGGCGAGAACGGGGAGCTTGAAGGTCATTTTTAGAACCGCACTTCCATTTCCTGTCCGCCCGACGTTGACGGCTTGTTGCTGTCAAAGAAGGTGTCGCGGCGCTGCTGGGCGAGGTCCTTGGCGGCCTGTTCGGACTGATACCAAGTTCCCATCATGGTGGATTGCTGGGCGATTAGACCGCGCAATTTCTGCATCTGGTCGACCTGCTGGCTGGCGATCGAATGACCAACCTGCAAAGCCTGCATTTGGCCGACTGCCGATTGCGATTGCTGTTGAAGCTGTCGCATCGTGTTTTGCTCTGTATCGAACTGCTGGGCCGTCAGACCGGCTTGCGCGAGCGTTCCGCCGATCGTGTCACGGTTCGTCTGAGACCAGCTTTGGTATTGCTGCGTGTAGTCCTCGCCACCTTTGACACCGGAGGCAAAGTCCTCAAAGCTGGGGAACCGCTGTTTCAGAACATCGTCCAAGCTTCCCATGGAGAAGGCGATGCCATCTCCCTGTTGCGTCAGCTGGCGCAGCCGATTGAGATCCTGTTGCGCCTGACCCCAAATATTGTCGGGCAGCTTTTCCAGATTCTGCAGCATCGTCCGGTACTGGTCGAGCTGGTTCTGAATCTGCGTGACCTGGTGGGCGATCTGCTGGGCCTCATTCGCCAGCGATTGCACCCCCTGCCCCGACTGTTCGAGAAGCTGGGCGTTGTTGAGAAGCTGAGTCCATTCGGTGGCGCCGCCTGTCGCCGCCCCCGCGTGAACCGCGCTGGGGCTGACAGCCAGCATCAAGCCGACGACAACATTACGAAGCAAAGAGCGACGCAGCATTTTCGATTCCTCTCATTTGAAGCCAATATTGCGGCCAGTCATCACCGTGCTGGTCGTAAAGATCACTGATACGCTTGAGGTCTTCCTTGCCAGACACGCCAACGAAAGACAGGGTGATGGGGCCAAGGCCCATTTCGAACAGGCGCCGGCCATCGGGCGAAACCACGTAGTATTCACGCTTTGGCGTGGCGGTCGCGACGATCTCGATTTGGCGGTCGTTGAAGCCGATCCGCTCGTAAAAGTCCCGCGTGCCGCTTTCCCGCGCCGCGCCGTTCGGCAGGCAAATCTTGGTCGGGCAGGATTCCTTGAGAACGTCCATGATGCCGGACTTGTCCGCATCGGAAATCGACTGCGTTGCCAGCACGACCGCGCAGTTCGCGCGGCGCAGGGTTTTGAGCCATTCACGGATTTTGTCACGGAATGCCGGGTGGCCGAGCATAATCCATGCCTCATCGAGAATGATGAGGCTGGGAGCGCCCGTCAGTCGCTTTTCGATGCGGCGGAACAGATAGAGCAATACCGGGACGAGGTTGCGCTCGCCCATGTTCATCAGCTCGTCAATTTCGAACGTCTGAAAGGTCGAGAGATTGAGATTATCGGTTTCAGCGTCGAGCAAATGGCCCATAGGGCCATCGACCGTATAGTGACGCAGCGCGTCCTTGATCGACTTCATCTGTACGCCTGACACGAAATCCGAGATCGACCGCCGTTCCGATTTCGACATGAGGTCGATCTGATGTGCGATCGCGTTTCGATGATCGGGCGTGACCTTTTCGCCCTGCATTTCGATCAGGGTTTCGAGCCATTCAGACGCCCACGCCTTATCGGCGTCGGTGTCGAGATCCTTCAGCGGGCAGAATGCGAGATCTTCACTCGCGCCCACATCATAGAAATCACCACCCACGGCGCGCGTTAGCGGATACATGGACCGGCCTTTGTCGAAGGCGAAAATCTGGCTGTCGAGATAGCGCCGGAACTGAGCAGCGATCAAAGCTAGCAATGTCGACTTACCCGACCCGGTTGGCCCGAAAATCAAGGTGTGGCCCAGGTCGCCAACATGTAGGTTGAGACGGAACGGCGTCGAGCCAGAGGCCACTTGCATCAGCGGCGGCGAGTTCTCGGGATAGAACGGGCAGGGATTGTAGGGCTCGCCAGACCAGACCGAATTAAGGGGCACAAGGTCCGCAAGGTTGCGGGTGTGGATCAGCGGTTCACGGATGTTGGCGTACCAGTTGCCCGGAAGGCTGCCCAAGAAAGCTTCCGTGGCATTCAGCGACTCGATGCGAGCGCCGAAACCTTCCGATTGGACAAGGCGGCGAACGCTTTCCGCCTGCTTGCGCAATTTGGCGTCGTCATCCCCGAACATGACGATGACCGGCGTGTAGTAGCCATAAGCGACGAGCTGGGAGTTTGCCGCAGCAATCGCATCCTCAGCTTCGCTCACCATTAGAAGCGCGTCTTGATTCACCGATCCGCTATTGGTCTTGAAAAGCTGGTCGGTGAAGGGCCGGACCTTTTGAATCCACTTCTTGCGCGTACGTTCGAGCCGCTGGGTGGCTTCAAGCGGGTCCATGAACATGAACCGCGACGACCACCGATAGGTCAGCGGCATGAGATCGAGAACGTTGAGGATGCCCGGCCAGCTTTCAGACGGAAAGCCGTCGATCGCGACGATCTGCATGTAACGGCCGTCCACCATGGGCGAGAGGCCATGGTGGAACTCAGCGGTTGCCAGATAATCCAGATACATCGGGATTTCGGGAAGGCGAACGGGATGGTTCTCGCCCACGAGGCAAAACCGGACGAACTGGAAAAGATCGTCGTATTTGGCGACACGATAGCCGCCACGGTCTTCGACTTCCTGAGTGATCATGCGACGGATCGAAACCACGTTCTGCATGTATTGCTCGAACTCGCGGATCGAGTTCCGGAAATATTCAAGAATGCGGTCAGCGTGCGAAGTGGAGCGAGATTCCGGGTCTGCATACACGTATTTGACCAATCCGGATTTACGGGTATCGGGCTCACGATAGGTCAGGACGATAGCGTGCTGGCTCTCAAAGTGGCCTTCGGCCATTTCGAAACGCTTGCGCCGTTCGTCATCGATCAATTGACTTACCCGGTCAGGGAAATGCGACCGATCCTTGGCCGGATAGTCGGTAGTCGGCACGCGCACGGCTTCAACCTGAATCATCCAGCCCGTGCCGAGGCGGGCGAGTATGGAGTTGATGTTGCGCGAAACTTCGTTGCGCTCGTAATCGGTCGAGCTTTCGCTGTCCGGGCCAGCGAAGTACCAGCCCGCCATAAGTGAGCCGTCCTTGAGCAACATGATGCCGTTATCGACCAAGCCGGCATAGGGCATGAGGTCGGAAAATGATGCGCCCGTATGGCGAAATTTCTTGAGTGAAACCATCGGTCAGTATTTCCGCCAAGGGCTAGAGGTTGGCCGGTAGTGGGCGCGGTACTTCATGTGCCGGAGATAGACCTGGCGCATGAGAGGATCGGCCTTCGCCATCATGCGAAGCAGGCCGACAACCACGATCCAGATGACGAAGCCGACCACGGCGGAAACCGCGGTCAGCACGACGAAAATGAGGATGACCGCAGTAAGCCCGGTCATCAGGACGAGCTCACGGTCCGCCCCGAAAAGCAGGGTCGGACGTGAGAGGGCGCGGTGAATCCGCACCCTATCCAGCCGGCTTTCCTGCTCAGCCATGCGCCTTTTCCAGTGCCATGCTCTGCTGCGCCTCAAGCGGAATACCGATTGAGGAACCGCCGCCGCCGAAAAGGCCAACAACTTGCGTAGCGCCGAGAAGAATACCGCAGACGAGAACGACGTAAGCCAAGCGGCGGGCGAAGTCGTTGATCTCGCCACCGAAGATCAGCATGCCGCCGGCGACAGCGACGGCAATAAGCGCGATGCCCATGGCGACGGGGCCGGTAATGGATTGCTGGATTTGTTGCAACGGGCCTTCCCATGGAAGGCCACCACCACCACCACCGGCGAGCGCCGGTTCGATCATCATAATTGAGACGGCCGCGAAGCCGAGAAGCGTTAGGATTTTACGCGACATGGAGTTTTCCCTGAGTGTCAGATGTGGAGTTGCCGATTGGTGTGATGATGTATTGGCCCGCGCGGAAACCATCGACCTTGAGTATTTCTCGAACGACGCGCCCTTTGGGCGTGCGTTCGATGGAAACGATCAAATCGACCGCCTCCCCGATCACTTCGGGCATAGGCTGGGTGCTTACTTCCGCGACGAGCTGTTCGAGACGGGTGAGAGCCGCAAAGGCCGAATTGGAGTGAACCGTTGCGATCCCGCCAGGGTGGCCGGTATTCCAAGCTTTGAGGAGCGTCAGCGCAGCGCCATCGCGAACCTCGCCAACGATGATGCGGTCCGGCCGCAAGCGCATCGTCGATTTCAGAAGACGGCCCATATCGACCGTATCTGTCGTATGCAGGATGACATGATTTTTCGCCGCGCACTGAATTTCGGCGGTGTCTTCCAGAATGACCAAACGGTGTTCGGGCGTGACTTCGACCAGTTCCGCGATGATCGCGTTGGTCAGCGTCGTTTTGCCCGTGCCCGTACCGCCTGAAATAACGATGTTCCTGCGCGCCGCAATCGCCTCGCGGATCGCATCGACCTGAGCGGGCGTCATGATCGCATCGGCCACGTACTTGTCGAGCCGGATCGCCATGGAGGCTTTCTTTCGGATCGTGAACATCGGCAGGTGTGAAGCTGGAGGCAGCAGCCCTTCGAACCGATGGCCGCCCAATGGTAGCTCGCCCGATATGATCGGGCGGTCCATATCGACTTCGGTTTTGAGAGCGTGCGCGACCTTGCCAATGACGATCTCAGCGTCATGCGATGTCATTTCGCCGGCGCTTTCCATGCCTTCACCGATGCGCTCGATGAAAATTTTGCCGTCCGGATTAAGCATCACCTCGACCACAAGCGGGTCTTCGAGTGCTTCGATAATGATTCGGCCAAGCGCATCGCGCAGACCATTCTCGAGCCTCCTGCGAGACTCTTTCGCGCCGTCCCTACTCACTCAACAGCCCCTCTGCCGTGAAACTCATATGACTATGTTGAACTCACAGTTCTGATTTAGAATCTAGCAGTCGTCAACCTAGGGTACTGAAAAACCTCTCGAAGCCTGAAACTTTACACATGGAAACCGGGTATCTGGCACCTGATGGCAACTCCGGTTGGAATCGCCTAATTGCGTTTTTCAGACTAAGAAAAGATCAAGCACCGTCGAAAACGATGGCTAGACTTTTCTATATGCGAAAGTTAAAAGGGATGCAACCGCAAGACCGACTCGTATGGCATCTGGTGAAGCAGGTCGTTGAAACCATATTCCCCGACGAAACAGGGGCCGCCCGCCTGCAACAGGTGGCGGTGTTGCTTACTATCAACGCGCTTCAGGATGGACCGGAGCCGGTTACGACGGCCCGGATCGGGGAAATCTACGGGATTACCCCTTCAATGGCGCATAAGTTGATCGCGCGACTGTTAGATCGCGGCCTGATCGAGAAAAAGACTATCCTCAATAGACAAAATCGCGGCCATTCGACCGCTTTGCGAGTCGTGGAAACTGACATCCTCAAGCAACTCACTGCGACAATACGCAAAGACAGCTGACTATTTCGCAGGGCGTTTGGTGAAGATTGCAAAAGGCAAACTCAATACTTCTCACCCTATGTCGAAATAAACGCCCTCTCCCCTGCAATTCCTGCTCATCAGATCGCCTCGCCCTGGCCGTTGTCCACGGCTTCAGGACGCTAATGCATGCCTGGGCGGATATGGTTACTGGTAAATTAACGAAACAGAGTAGAATTGCGCCGGTGCTAGATTCGCACCGAGTCGCGAGTTAGGCGCTTTAACCGGCCTGCTCGATTTAACGTTTCTGCGTCTAGGTCCTCATTTTTGCAAAATGTCGGTCCGCAGAAAAAATAAATCGTGGTGCTCACGTTAGCTAACCACGGCGCTCAGGAACGTTAAACGGTTGTAGGTGGTCTTGCATGTCGGTCGCGAATCCGGCATCAATACCAATATTCCAAGTCAACATTGAAAGGATGATGTTTGAAGACAGCCCCAAAAAGATAAAGGCCCCGAAGCCGAAGCGACGGAGCCTATCTTTGAACCCTGGGTCGCCAAACCCTGAGCCACTTGAAACCTTGCTCTCAAAGATAGTCTCTCCGGAAATTTTGTCAATGATAAACGCCGCTTTCGGCGACGGGATCGCTTTGCCATTTCAAAGGAGATCCTATGTCGACACCAACCGGTTTCCGGGCGATGACCCCTGGAATAAGCAATGCCCTCCAGCTTGCCGAGCAATGGGGTATTCAGACGGCCGTTGCCAAAGAGCGCGCCGTTTTGGCCTTTAATCAGGCCGCAAAACTCATTGGAATTTCCGCGCAGGGGCGTGAGATCATCAACATGATCCTCAGCTTCACGCGCGATTGCGATTGGCATGGCGATAGCCGTCCGCTCGCATGGCCAGACAATCAAAGGCTGATGGATCAGACCGGACTTTCGCCAGCTGCGCTCAAGCGAAACTTTCGCGTACTGGCCGAGGCCGGATTAATCGCCTTCAAAGATAGTCCGAATGGTCGCCGCGTGGGTAAGCGCAATCCGCATACCGGCAAGATTGATCTGGACCGGAGCTACGGTTTCGATCTCTCACCTCTTGGGGTCAGGACGCCCGAGCTGGAACAACTGGCCGCTGAGGAGCGCCGTCGGGCCGATTATACGCGGAACCTGGCGCACCAGTTCACGTGTCATAGGAAAATGCTCACCTCGATACTGGAAGCGGCGACGGAGAACGACTTGCCCGGACCTTGGCGAGAATGCGCCGAGGAGCTTGCCGTATTGGCACACGCCCGACGCGGCCGTTGCGATACCGCACGGCTCGAAAGCCTTTGTGACCGTATCGCCGCCGTCCTTGAACGGGCGAAGACGGCCTATGCCGCAGCAGCTGACCGATTTGGTGAAGATAGGCATACCGGCCCTGCCCCGACCGAGGCGACGAGAGGAGCCGAAGGTCCTTCATTCGACATTAATATGAGCCCCTTGGGGTCCACCAAAGAGCCGCACATACAGAATACAACCGAGAAAAATAAATTCGATTTGTACAGAGAAGAACGGCGAGCCGCTGACGCGGCTCAACTCAATTTGCTAGACGCCGGCGATGCCGGCGAAGATGGCTTTGGAAAAAAGCCTGAGCGTGACGCAACGCCGGGGCAAGACTGCAATATTGTCGCTAAACCGATCGACTTGAACACGATCCGGACATTCTGCCCTGAATTCTGGCAATGGGTGTACGCTAAAAACGGCGTTCCCACATGGGACGACGTGGTTGTTGCCGCTTCAGGGGTGGTCCGCGCGAGTTTGAATATACCGGAATCGACGTGGAAAGCCGCGGCGCGGCTTCTGGGCCGGGAAAGCGCGGCCGTTGCGGTCGCTCTGATCTTTGAAAAGAACGCTGAGGGTATTATTACCACACCCGGAGCGTACCTGAATGGGATGGTGAGAAAGGCGCAAGAAGGGGACTTGCACTTGCCGCCGTCGCTTTTCCATTGGCGCTCGCCCCGGAAAAATCGGGGAACTCCGCCAAAAACAATAAATTAGGAGTTCGGCAATGCAGCTGACCACCCGAACCGACAATGCCATCAAGATTATGCTCTATCTCGCCGCCCAGGTCGAGGACCGATGGGTGCCGGCGCCAGAGATCGCCTCTGCAATAGCAGCCTCCGCTTTCGTAGTGCAGAAAATCGTGCTCGACTTGTCGCTTGCCGATCTTCTGCGCACATCGAGGGGGCGGTACGGCGGAATAAAGCTCGCTCGAAACCTAGCCGACGTCCAGCTTTCGGAAGTTGTGTCCGTTGGCGAAAGTGAGACAGGCTGGAAGTTCACCGAATGCGATCGTCACCCGAATTGTGATTGCTATCTCAGCGGCGGGAAATGCACGTTGCGCGCAATGTATCGTGGTGTCCAAGAGCAGATTATGGGCATTTTTGCCAAGATAACTCTTGCTCAGGTTCGCACTGAAGAAACCGATCAGGCGGCCAGAGAACACGCCGTTAGATGGCGTGAAAGAACAAATGATCACGGTAAAGTGAATGCACGAGTATGACGCTTTATGAATGGTGTCGCTAACGCCAAAATTGTACGGCTCCGCGCAATTTAGAACTGAACTTGAGATTTAGGGGCTTGCCCGTGTGGCGAATCTTCAAATTATGGGCAATTGCTCTGTGTGTGGTTCTGACCGCAACGTGTTTAGCGTCGGCGCAGTCCAAGACAGGTAGAATCTCGGTTTGGAGTGGCAGCGAGTTTCAGATGAAGGGGTCGAACCTCACAGTTCGGCTTTTTGGCATTGAGACCTGCGGGCTGGATCAAAAGGCGCACTACCAGAATGTGGCCTGGCCTTGCGGGATTGTCGCTGCAGGATGGTTGACGCAGCTGACGCTTGGTTACGAGATCAAGTGTCTGGAGGAGGGACAGGCGGGTTATGCCGCTATTTATGGGCGCTGTTATTTGCCCAGCGGTGAGGACATCGCAAAGCTGGCGCTGGAACAAGGAATGGCATTGGCCGCTCGTCAGAATGGTCAGCCGATCGTGAATGCCTATGGATTAATCGAGGAAAAGGCCCGTAGCAGTCAAACCGGAATCTGGTCTTCGAATTTTGTGCATGGGGGGGTGTTGTATCGCGCAGGAGAGTACTGAGTGTTTAGTGGTAGTTCATGCAAGATAAATAATGGCGCATTCGGGCTTTTGCCCGACCCGGCTATCCCCGCCCCTTCGGGGCTAATCGAGCCAGATTCGGCTTGCTTCGGGGCATTTCTAAGCCCTGCCGCCGTCTCCTCCGGAGCCGTCAGCAGACCAGAAAAGCCGGCCTCGCAATTGACCTGTCTCGACCTATCGGGGTCTATCCGTCGCGCTACAGTGGTGTTTTCTCTTGAGGAGAATACCGCATGGACGTGAATTCCCGAGAAGAACTCCCGGTGCAGCTCGCACCGGTCTATTACCAATACGCCGTCGATAAAATCGTCTGCTCACGTGGACCTAACGACACCCAATCGAAGGCCATCAAATGCGTGGGCCTCTACTCTGTCATCGTCCGCATGGCGGCCGAGGACCGGGAACTGACCCACGCCAAGATCGCGGAGCGCATCGGAACGACCTATCCCGGCCTTCTGAAACCGCTCGAATATCTCAAACGTCTTCAGCTCGTTGCTGCCGTTCGGCAGAAAGTGCCTGGCACTCAAATCAATGTGCAGCACATTTTGGTGCCGCGGCCGCTGATCGAGAACGTTAGGCGGGATCTCAAACGCGCCGCTAACCTTCCGCCCGACGAGGACCTGACCGAATTCGGCCTTGTCGTGCCGCGACCCTGGCACGATACCGTCAATCATGTTCTCGATTATCGGGATGAGGGCGACACAACGGGCCGAGCCCTGAAAGCCCTTGGCCTTATTCCATTCATGGCTCGCCTTGCTGCTGACGGTCTACCTGTCACAAGGCCCGTTCTTTCAAGAAAATTGGGCATAGCCGAAAACACTCTTGCACCCCTCATTTCTCTCCTCGAAGCAAGAAACTTGGTTGAGATCGAAGAGCGCCGCATTCCCGGTCACATCGGCACGGAATATGCCATCCATATTCCATCCGCGATCGTTGAGCGCGTTCGCCGCGCCGTGCGCCGGCTGGAAAAGGAGGGCTCAATCCGCAACTGGCCGAACAGTGTGCGCAACCGGACACTTGCCCGTGAAGTGCATCAGAAATTGGCGGAAGACTACGGACGTCGTTTCGCGCCCTGAGCGTCAGGTTGGGATCGGTTCCGGTGTGGGGAAATTTTCGGACGTTTCAAGCTTCCGTAGAAACTGAGGACTGAAATGGAAAACCTTTGCCTTGCCGCGCCCCAAGGAAGTCCTTCCCCACGTCTCGGTAAGCAAACCGCGCTCGATCAGAGAGGTTATTCCTTCTTGTGCTGTGACCCGATTCATACCAGTCATTTCGGTCAAGGTCGTAAGCGATAGCGGTAGCCCTTTAGCCCTCAAAAGATAAAGCACAACAATTGTCGTGAGCTGTTTTGTACTGGATGCCGCCGTTGTATCCTCTGGCGCACTGACAATCACCTCCTGAAACAGCGCTTCAAGAAGCGACAGGTCGCGCGATTTCTTTAAGAATAGATCGAGGGTCGGGGATTTTATGCTCATAGGTCAGACGTTCTATGCGGCAGCTGGTTGCAACCGCTGAACGACCGGCAAATCGCGCTCCTGGGCCTTCGACAGCTCATAATTGGCCTGTAGGTTCATCCAGAACCGCGCCGAGCTGACACCCGCCCGCTCCAGCCGGATAGCAAGGTCCGGACTGATACCGGCGTGCCCATTGACCACGCGCGATAGCGTCGTTCTGGACACGCCGAGCCGCTGGGCGGCGTCTGTAACCTCGATACCGAGCGGTACAAGAACGTCTTCACGCAAAAGCTCGCCGGGATGGGGATGATTCTTCATCATAGTTCCTGTCCTTCAATGATAGTCCATATAGTCGACCAGCTCTGCATCCGAGCCGATGAAGCGGAAGGTCACACGCCAGTTGCCGTTTACCCATACTGCCCAATGGCCTTCCAGATCACCGTGCAGCGGATGGAGCCGGTAGCCCGGAAAATTCATCTCTCCCGAGTTCGTTGCGCCATCCAGAGCGGCGAGAATGCGTCTCAGCTTTGGAGCGTGCGCCGCTTGGATGCCACGGGTCGAACCTGTTTCAAACAGAACCTTGAGGCCCTTGTGACGGAAGCTGATAATCATATCGATGATATGTAGCGTGTATCGCGTCACGCTTCAAGAAATTTAGGCAATGGCGGTTGCGCTTGGTCAGCGCTGCGCTCGAGCAGGCGCACCGTCCAATTCTTTTTTCTGCAGGAGGGGAAAGGGCGGCTCCGCCCCCTCTCCCCAGCAAGCCGAAACAGGGCATCCCCCATCCTTCACTCACCACCTGGGCGCCGGCGATGCCGGCTTGGCGCTTCGTTGCAGGACGCGGGCGCGGATTTGCTGCGCGGATCCGCACTGCCGCGCGCCTTCGGCGTGGGTGGTCCCCCCTGCCCTGTTTCGGCTTGCCCCCCTCTCCCCCGATCGGATCGCCGATTGCTCGGGAGCAGGAGCGGGGCTCCTGCCCGATCTGGGCAGGTCCGCTTCGCGGGAAAAAGGGAAAAATAGGAGTTTCACCCCATGACCGAGATCATCACAGTTCCATTGAACAAGCTGGACGCCGACCCCAAGAACGTCCGCAAAACCTATACTGTCGAGAGCATCGAGGGCCTTGCCGCATCGATCCTCGCCAATGGTCAGTTGCAGAATATCGTTGTTCGCAAGGCTCCGAAGGGCCGCTTTTTCGCTACCGCTGGCGGTCGTCGCCTTGCCGCCTTCCGGCTGCTGGCCGAGCGCGGCCAGATCGCGGAGGATCACGCCATCGAGGCAAAGGTGAAACACGCCGACGACGCCACAGAAATCAGCTTGACCGAAAACGTCATGCGCGAGGCCATGCACCCCGCCGACCAGTTCGCAGCGTTCAAGGTGCTGTTTGATGAGGGCAAGACCGTTAGCGATATTGCCGCCCGATACGGCACGACCGAAATCATCGTCAACCGCCGTTTGGCGCTGGCAAAGGTTTCCCCGGTTCTGTTCGAAGCCTACCGCGCAGAGCAGATGAGCTTTGAGCAGCTTTCAGCCTTCACCATCACCGATGATCATGCCCGACAGGAGGAAGTTTGGACGAACCTGCCGACATGGGACAAAGGCCCGCAGACCATCAAGCGCCAGTTGACCGGCGAGGAAGTCCCGGCCAGCGATAAGCGGGTAGCCTTCATTGGTGGCCTCGATGCCTATGAGGAAGCCGGTGGCCCTGTTCGTCGTGACCTGTTTGTAGAAGATCGCGGCGGTTTTGCTTGCGATCCGGCATTGCTGGAAAAGCTGGTGGCCGAAAAGCTGGAAAGCGAAGCCGAGGCAGTGAGGGCCGAGGGCTGGAAATGGGTGGAAATCGTTTCGCAGCAGCCGAACAACTTCTATTCCATGGACCGCGTTTACCCGCAGCGTGTCGAACTCAGCGACGAAGCACAAGCAAAGCTGGACGAGCTTGCGAGCCAATATGACGAACTGGCCGCGCAGATCGAGGCGGGACCGGAGGACGAAACAGCAGAGGACCGGCTGGCCGATCTGGAATTGCAGATCGAGAACTTGCGTTCATCGGAAAGGGTTTTCAGGGACGAAGACCGTGCCTATGCCGGTGTGTTCGTCATGCTCGACTATCACGGTCGTCTCACCGTCTCGCGTGGCATGGTTCGTGCGGAGGACAAGAAGAAACAGGAGCAGGCCGCAAGCGGCACGGTTGGCGGGGATGAGGAAGACGAGGACGACGAGAAGGCCGCAACCCTCACCCATTCGGCAACCTTGATCGAAGATTTGACGGCTCAGAAGACCGCCGCCCTGCGCGTCGAAGTTGCCAACAATTCCGACATTGCGCTTGTTGCCGTGGTGCATGCCCTGTTGCTCAGCACCGTCTATCGTGGCCGGTATGGCATGGGACAGGCGCAGAGCGTTATGCAGATCAGCCTTACCCATGAACGGCTGGAGGGTTCGTTGAAGCGCCCAGATGAAAACAAGGCGCTCGAAGATTGGGAGAGCATTGGGGAGAATTATGGTCATATACTCCCCGGCGACAGCGGCGACCTGTGGGAATGGCTGCTGGATCAGTGCCGCGACCAGCTTTTGAATCTGCTGGCATTTGCGTCAGCCCATTCGGTCAATGCCGTGGAACTGAAATATTCAGGTGACCGGAAAGAGGCGTTCGCCCATGCCGACCAGCTGGGCCAAGCCCTCAATGTGAAGATGGGCGATTACTTCACCCCGACCGCAGAGAGCTATTTCAGCCACTTGAACCGCCAGAGCATCGGCGCGGCGCTTGCCGAGGTGTGCGGCGCTGACTTCGCCGCTGGCGTGTCCAGCATGAAGAAGGCAGATGCCGCCGAATATGCGGCAAAGTCGATCAAGGGCACCGGATGGCTCCCGCCTCATATCCGCATTCCGCTTGCCCCGACCGATGAGGCCGAAGGCGCTGAAATCCACCCTTTCCCAGTGGCGGCTGAATAACCAGCCGCTGCATCCCGGCCACGTCATCTCCTGCGTGGCCGGGTCCCCATTCTATGAGGTATAGACCCATGCCCCCCATTCTCCCCCTGAACAATGAGGAACATGTAGCCGTTCAGGCTTACGCCCTCGAACATGGCCGCAACTGGAAAGCCGCTTTGCGCGACGACTGGATGAATGCCAGAACGACCGGCATCTTGCAGGCGCTGCGCAATTCTCATGGCCCTAGCTGGCTGGCCAGCTATTCTCTTGCGGACTGGCCGCGCTCCCTGTTCAGCGCCGAGATTGCGCTAGACCAGACGCCCGATCCGCGCCTTGCCGCCCTTGCATGCCGCAAGATGATCGCCGCTTACATCGAATCTGACGGTTCGGTGAAGTGGGAGGAACTGGACGACGCTTGCGCCCTTGCCGTGCAGGCGTTCGGTTTACCCGCCAATTTCATCGCCATCGCCAGACAGGTTGGTGCGGACGAATAAATCCTTCTATCCGGCATTGCCGTATATTTACTTGACAGATAGGGCGGCATTGCCGTATAGATCGATCCTATGCAGAGTGTAATCCAGACCCCCACTTTTCTGACGCAGGCCAAGCGATGCGGCCTATCCGATGAGGAGCTTCAGGAGATTGTCGCTGTTATTGCCGCTGATCCCGAAGGCGGAGATTTGATGGCAGGGACAGGCGGGGCTCGAAAGATGCGCCACGCCCGCGAAGGTCAGGGGAAAAGCGGCGGATTTCGGACCATTCACTATTTCGGGGGTGGCGATATTCCAGTGTTTGCCCTCGCAATCTACGGGAAGAACGAGAAGGGAAACCTTTCAAAGGCCGAGCGGAACGAACTGGCCCGCATCCTTCCCAAACTGGCAGATGCCTATAGGCAGAGAAAGGATAAGATATGAACTTCGGAAAAGAGCTTATCCAGAGCGCAGAAGAAGCTCTTGCAATTGCAGAAGGGCGCGAGGAACCCGCAGCAGTGTTCGTGCCGGAAACGGTCGATGTTGCTGCCATTCGTAAAAGGCAGAAGCTATCCCAAGCTGAATTCGCCAAGCGGTATGGCTTGCCCACAGGCACTATAAAGGATTGGGAGCAAAAACGCCGCCAGCCTGATCGTGCCGCCGTGCTTCTTTTGAAGGTGATCGAGAAAGCGCCGGACATGGTGGCGCAGGCGATCCGCACCTAACGGACGCCGTTGGCTAAAAGAAATCTTTGGCTGCCAAACTGGCTCGCATCGGCGCGAGCCAGCCAATAAGGACTGGACCAAGTTGTTGAGGGGAGGCCCGCGCCCCCTCCCCTCAAACTCCCCTTCCCGCCATTTTTGCATTTTTTCCGATCTCGAAGCAGTCACAATAGCTTGGCTGTATCTTTCGCCGTATAGTGCTGGTGATACAAAGCGTCGGAGAACCTTCGCATCAGACTGGAAGGAATGCACCATGGAAGAGCTGCTTTGGAAAATGGCCATGTCGCTAGGGGCGATTGTCCTGATAATCGCGGCCTTCGGTGCGCTTCATTCTGTTGTCGAGACCAAGACAGGCTATGAGCCGTTCACCCGTCAAAAGCTCACCCTGCTGAGCTTTACGGCCGCGCTCTTTCACGGTGCTTTCTACCTGCAAGACCAGACCGCCCACCTGGCCGGAAAGCCGTGGGCTTTCCCGGCTATGGTGGCCGGAGCCGCAATCCTTGCGGTTTACATCGTTCTGCAGAACTTCCGGAAGGCTGGTTGGCTATGGGGCGCGGTTGTCACCGCCGCCCAATCGCTCATTCTTGTCGCGCTTGGCCCCATGTTCGGGGCCATGCTGGCGCTGTTCCTGTTCCGGGGCCTTACCAAAAATTGGCGTGGTAGCGGCTTCTCGCCCAACTCCCCGGCTCCACAGCCCAATTTTCTCTACCCAGCAAATCCGCCTTATTGATTGAGGTGGTTTTCCGGCATGTTCGATACGAGCCGCCAATAGGCAGACCGGGTTTCTGCTGTCAGTTCCTGTGAGGGCAGCGCCCGCATTGCACCCGCGGCGGTTTGCGGTGCTAGCGACGAGGTGAACGGCGCGCGTTCGCCAAAGCGCACGCCGCCCTTGTTCACCGCCGCATCCAACAAGGCGCTGACCTCGCTTGCGCGGTTGTCACGCGCAGCAGTCAGGAACACGCCATCAAACACGATGCTGACAAGGCCATAACCGGGGACCTTATAATCGACTAGGGCGGCGACGAGAGGAAAATTGGTATCAGGTCCATCACTTTCAGTCGCGGATTCGCCGGTTTTGGGCGAGGCCAACAGGGTAACGCTTTCTGTTTCCGGCGCATCGATCAGGTCGATGAGCGCCGAAAGGTTCGCGTTCGTGGAGGAATTCGTGAAGCGCAACACTGTCATGGGCGGTTATCCTTTTCGCTGTTAAACCTTTGACAATCCGGCCTTCTGGCCGATGACCGCACTATAGTTCGCGGCGATACAAGGAACCAGACCAGCAACGGTAAGCCCGCTTCTGGCGGGCTTGCTTGATGTTCCGCAGACGGGAAAAGCGGGCTCTGCCCCCTCTCCCCAGCAAGCCGAAACAGGGCATCCCCCATCCTTCACTCACCACCTGGGCGCCGGCGATGCCGGCTTGGCGCTTCGTTGCAGGACGCGGGCGCGGATTTGCTGCGCGGATCCGCACTGCCGCGCGCCTTCGGCGTGGGTGGTCCCCCCTGCCCTGTTTCGGCTTGCCCCCCTCTCCCCCGATCGGATCGCCGATTGCTCGGGAGCAGGAGCGGGGCTCCTGCCCGATCTGGGCAGGTCCGCTTCGCGGGAAAAAGG
>NZ_JAVDSU010000025.1:0-42674 GCF_031455475.1 Rhizobium sp. 1399
GCTGATCAACTTGCCCGCTGCAGGTTGACCCGTTCCCGGCCCTGCCCGGAAAGCTCGACGATCGAACGAGCTACACCACTCCCTGGGACATCATCCGTGGTTGTATTTCACATAGTTAAAACAGCGTTAACGTGCCGAGAGCATAACGGTTGATCAACCTCTGCGAAAAGTGCCGCGAACACGCGCGTATTGACGAAGGGTTCCTCGTCCGCCGGCTGAAACGAAAACGGCTGACGCGCCATCGCGGTCGGTTTGATAATTTGGTCGTTCCGATCAGAAAGGTGGAGCTCGAAATTAGTCACCAAGTGCCACCATGAGGAGAGACATGGGTGTTTGCTCAATTTCCTGAATTTGGGAGCCATTCCAAATCTTGAAAGGGGCTGGAACATCCTTGCGACGCGGTTAGTCCCGCGAGGTCTGTGGTGACCTCGAAATCACAAACCAAGGAGGAGTCAAATGGCCAACCAAGGTGGAAGCCACGAACAGCACGTTAAAGCCGGTCAGCAAAGCCATAAAAATCAGGGTGCGAAATCCGCATCTTCTGGTTCGGAAGGCCGGCAAGACAATTCACGTGGCACTGGCGGTTCGCATGAACAGCATGGAAAGGCTGGTCAGCAAAGCCGCAAGAATAGTTAAGGCTTTACCGGAGGTCCCCATAGCCCGCGCCGCCGCGCGGGCTTTTTTACGCGGCGTTAAAACGCCGATGATCCTGATGCAGGCTCGTAGTGATGCTCGTCGCGTGGGAGTGCAAAAGCTCCGGCGTCGCAATTGAAGATGAGGTCGTCAAAAGCAAGAGCACGCCGCGAGTTCATGACTGTGGCCTACCCCATCCTGAGGACGATCTGATCAATGGTACAGACCCAGGCTGACGGACTATCTATCCCTTGGCTTTTCAAACGCCCGTCTTGCGTTTGGCGCCGTTCTTTCGAGCCTGGTACTCGTGGAAAAAGGATAGTTGGTGCAGCGGCAAAACGGCGAGCGAATATCAGCTTGTGCAGGCTCGCAACGGGCCGGTAACGCCAATAGCTCGGGCCGGGTGTGAACGTAAGTTGGAACGCGAAGGCTGTATCTGTTCAATCCTGGAAATCCTCATACAGCACCCGGCGGCGGCATGCACCGCCGGGTGCTGCCTGCTAGGCCGAAATTATGTAGACGATCGTGAGAGCATCGGGATCGACGATAACGATCCGGCCGTCTGCAAGGAGGAAGAAGCGGTAGCCTTCGTAAGCTGGGACGATCTTCACAATACGCGGCGGCAGCCGTTCCAGGTGGACCCTCTTGGGAATCTTGGTTCCGACAGATACCGTGAAGTCGACTTCCTTAACAGGCTCGACCCGAACTTCCTTCACCACCTCTCTGATTTCGGTCTGCTGTTCGACTGTGACGTTGACGTTGGTTTTGGTGTTGTTCGTGGAGCTATTGTTGTTGACGTTCGTTTCCGTGGATTTGTTATTGGGCGTCGACGTGTTCTGGTCGGTCGACGGCTTCGACGCGTCACCGCTCTTCGTCATGGTGCCGGACGAATTGGGGCCCTGCGCGCCGCTTTGTGAGCCTGCCGGGCCAGAACCGCTGCTATCGGTTGCTCCCGCCTTGGCATCGGACTTCTGTCCAGCGGTACTGCCTTCGGAAGCGTCCTGCGAACTGGATTTTGATTTCGTTGGTGTTGACGATTTCTGCGTATCGGAGACGTCCCCCGCCTTGTGTTGCGACGGCTGGCCCTCGCCATTCGGGCACGCACCGGCGGCGTTGGGAGTACAGTCGCTACCACCCGAGACAGTTGCACCGGATTTCGACTGTTCAGTCTGCGAGCCGGACTGCGAACTTGACTTGGTGTCGGCCTGCGAACCAGAACCCGATTGCGTTTCAGTCTGCGATTGAGACGGTGCTGTATCGCTGCCTTGTGCCGCGACAGGCAGGGTGGCCAGCGGCGACACGCTAAGTGACAATGCGGCTACGATAATGGTGAGATGATTGTCTCTCATGATTGATCTCCCTGATGGGCACAACATACCGTCTCCGCGATCTTGCGAAGTCCATGCGTGCCCTTGTTTTTCAAGAATGGACGGCAGGCGCCGCCTGAGGGTCAGGTTGGTGACTTGGATATCACTGGATGACCTGAATCACCTTCCTCGAAGAAGGCTCGACGATCACGCGCTCATCGTTGACGATCGCATAGGAGTATTTGGGTTCATCCGGGATCGGCGTTACGACAACGGTTTCTGGGAGCGGCTGGCCAACAACCACCTTCTCGTTAACGACGACGCTCGTCTTGGGAGCGGGTGCCTGCTGGACATAGGTCACGACCTTCTGCGGCGGCGGATCAATGACGCTGCCAGCCACACCGCCTACAATACCCCCGACAGCGGCGCCGACCGGACCACCGACGATTGCGCCCGTGGCGGCGCCGCCAGCAGCGCCCGTTACGGTCGAAGATTGTGCGAAGGCCGGGCCGGACGCCATCACAAGCGCGACTGCAATACCTACTGCTTTGATATACATTTGTTTTCCTCCGTTACAGCGGTCTGTTCCGCTGCGGGGCAAAACCGCAAAAGCAAGAGTGTGTTCCAGGCCAGGGACTTCAGTCCCTGTAGATTGGGACTTTGGTCTTATCGCCTGAAGGGTCAATCTATTGGTTCGGAATGCGGCTTAACATCCGGTCTTGGACATTGTGGAAGCCGACAATCATTGCAGCTATCGAAATCACTTTGTTCCGGTCAGCAGCATTCGAGATATAGCCCTCTAGGACGGCGACCGGTCCGAGCATGTGGATTGTGATGGCGCTACTGTCGATGTCTGGGTCAACTGAGAGCGCACACTGGATCGTGGCGATGGTCGACGCGGAACTATGCCCTTGCGAGCAGCACTCTTCGTGGCTGAAGCTGTCAGAACCAAATTTCATGTTTCCTCCCTGTTCCTCCCCTCAAAGGAACATCGTGTTTAACTTTGTGCTAATATGATAAAGACCGTCAGAGCCTAACAGACGGACTTAGGTCCCATCGCGCCCGCGGCGGGCTCGTAAAGGCGACCTGGCGTCAGGTTGCGACGTGCCGCGGTATCTCAGAGTGCCCTGAGCAGACATCCGCCAAACAGAGGCAAACTCCCCCGGAACAATCGGCCGGGCGGGAGGTTGGGCTGTCGCTCACAAAACCATGAGACAACTCATCGCGTCAGAAAGGAAACGTCCGTGCCACAGCCCGTCTCTGCGATCGTCGTGCAGCGTCTCCTTAACCTGCTCGGCCCCCGCATCGGCACGGTCATCTGTCCCGCATTTTCCATCAGCAGTCGGTCTGGTTCGTGTCCACCGGCGTTATCGCCTGCTTGGCCAGCGGCTATGAGTGCAGTTGCTTCCCCGGCCCCCCGATGCGCTCCACTGATGCGCTGCACTGTTTCGGCGATGGTTCGGCTCCCAAGCGGCAAAAACAATCGGGGGCCGGATTCCATTTTCCTCCGACGTGGTCAAGCGACCGAAGTTCGACCGCAAGCCTTAGCCCGCCCTCACGCCATTCGCGGCCGGTCTGTCCACCGAGCCGTTTTTCGAGCTGAAGCAATCGCCTCTACTCGCGCTGGGAGTGTATGACCACATGCGCCGTATCGTCGTCATCAGCGACTTTCAAGGCGGGAGCTGGGGTAACGGGGCCCTCCCGTCTGTCCAGGAATTTCGAGCGAAATGGATCGAGGGCGGGCGTGGGGTCTCGCCTTCACCCATCCTCAATATTGACGACGTCGAAGTTGACGGCGGCTATCTCGAGCGGCTCCCACTCGCTGCCCTAAAGGGCGGACTCGCAGACTGCGCTGAGATTTGGACGCATTGGCGGGGCCTCGATCCGCCTTGGGAATGGATCGACGATACTCCGTCTCTCCTGCGCCGCGCGTTTCGTATGAACGGCCCGGAGGCTCCCTTCGCGTCTAACGACATGCTCGGACATATCGAGGCTTTTGGCCCTCCCGACATCCTTTGCGTGTGGGGGCTGGGCGTGAGCGAGGAGATCCTGCTCGCCTGTCGCGACAGTTTCAAAATCTACAATTCCATTGACGCCCCCGCTCTTCGAGTGCCCGTTGAGGTCAGCCGCCATTTCGATCTCGTCATTACGGGCGCGCAGTGGCAATCAGAGGTCGTGCGATCCAGGCATCCCGGTATGCGTACTGTCGTCATGCCGATCGGCCCCGAATTCGCATCCGAGCTGACCTTCCACCAACTGAACCTGCCCAAGATCTACGACGTGATCTACGTCGCGGCAGCTCAGGCTTATAAACGTCACGATATCCTGTTCGACGCACTCGCCAAATTACCGCGTTCGCTCCGCGCCTTGTGCGTCTGCGGCTACGGGGAGCTTGTCGATGACCTGCGCAGCCGTGTTGACCGGCTCGGTATCACCGTCGATTTCGTCGGGCCGCCGGGCGTGCCGTTTCATGATGTCAACCGGCTGATGAACCAATCGCGGATCGGGGTCGTCTGCGGCGAAGATGACGGTGCACCTGCCATCCTCACCGAATACATGCTGGCCGGCATCCCCGTGCTTGCCAACAGCGCCCTCAGCTGTGGCCTGCAATACATCACGCCGCAGACCGGCCGAACGGCTTCGGCGGATGATTTCCACGAGGGAATTTGCGACTTGTTGAAACGGGCAGACATGCTTCGGCCACGCGCGGTCGTGCTCGCGAACTGGACCTGGCCGCACAGCATTCGACGGCTTCGCCAGCTGATCATGGACCCCTGACCGAATTAATCCGCGTCTTAGGAACTTTGACAGTTCACCGTTGTTGAGGATTTCACTGTCGCGAGGTTTTCGATGAACGTGCTGAACTCCTTCCCGCAAGCGTCCGCCACATCGCTACCGCCGGGTTCCCCTCTGATCTGCTTTTCTCATCTTCGGTGGGACTTCGTGCTGCAAAGACCTCAGCATCTGATGCAGCGCTTCTCCCGGCATCGGCAAGTATTCTTCTTCGAGGAATTCATTCCGACCGATCATCATCTGGCATATCTGGAAATTCATCCTTTCGAAGGGACGTCGGTCAAGGCGGTCCGGCCACGCATTCCGCACTGGTGGAGCGATGGCGAACGGCAAAAGGCCCTCGGGCGGCTGCTCGATGACCTCATAGCGCTGCATGGCGCAAAGCGGCCGATTCTCTGGTTCTACACGCCGATGATGTTTGCCTTTGCCCAACACGTCGATGCCGCTGCGGTGGTCTATGATTGCATGGACGAGCTTGCGAATTTCCGCTTCGCGCCGCCACATCTGAAGGAAATGGAAACGGCGCTGATGGCGCGAGCCGACGCGGTTTTCACGGGCGGCATCAGCCTCTACGAAGCGAAAAAGGATCGGCACGACAATATCCATGCCTTCCCCTCCAGCGTCGATACCAACCATTTCCAGACAGCCCGCACCACGCTTGCAGATCCAGCCGACCAAGCCGGAATTTCGCATCCACGCCTTGGCTATTACGGCGTCATCGACGAGCGGCTCGACCTCGACCTGATCCGGACAGCAGCTGCCCTCCGGCCGAACTATTCCTTCGTTTTCCTTGGGCCGATCGCAAAGATTTCCCCTTCCGATCTGCCAAAGGCGGCCAATATCCATTACCTCGGGCAGAAGAATTACGCCGACCTGCCCTCATACCTTTCGGGCTGGGAAGCAGCCCTCATGCCATTCGCACTAAACGAGGCGACCCGCTTCATCAGCCCCACCAAGACACCCGAATATCTCGCAGCCGGGCGGCCGGTCGTCAGCACCCGAATTGCGGATGTCGTGCGCACCTACGGCAATGCGCCGGGCGTGTTCTTCGCAGACGACAGCGACGATTTCGCGCGTTGCTGCGATGCCGCGCTTGGACTGGCAGGTTCGGGAAAGCCATGGCTTGAAGACGTGGATGCCCGGCTGGCGCGCTCGTCCTGGGATGCAACGTTCGACCACATGGCGCGTATCGTTGATCAGGCTGTGGGCGTCCCTCTGTCTGCCAAGGAAAAATCCTATCGGCGTAGCGGCAGCATGTCGCTTCGCAAGCCTTACGACTATCTGGTCGTTGGTGCTGGTTTTGCCGGATCGGTGTTGGCGGAGCGGCTGGCTGTCGACGGCCGCAGGGTCCTTGTCTGCGACCGACGCTCCCATATCGGCGGCAATGCCTACGACCATTGCGACGAGGCCGGGATCCGGGTCCACAAATACGGACCCCACATATTCCATACCAACAGCGAGGACGTCTTCGCCTACCTATCGCGCTTCACTGGCTGGCGGCCCTACGAGCACCGCGTACTCGCCCAGCTCGGCGACCTCAGGCTCCCGATTCCGATTAACCGCACCACGCTCAATGCCCTTTACGGCCTCAATCTCTCAAACGACGTCGAAGCCGAACGCTTCCTGTCAACGCGCGCCGAACCCTGCGCAAAAGTAACCACCTCGAAGGACGTTGTGGTGTCGCAGGTCGGCCTCGAACTCTACCGTATCTTTTTTGAAGGTTATACGCGCAAGCAGTGGGGCCTTGATCCCTCCGAGCTTGATCGCTCCGTCACCGCGCGTATTCCGACCCGCACGAATGAGGATGATCGCTATTTCCTTGACAGGTTCCAGGCCATGCCGCTCGACGGCTACACCCGGATGTTCGAACGGATGCTGGACCACGAAAACATCACCGTCATGGTCGATACGGATTTCAAGGAATTGCGCCGGCAAGGTGTGGCGAACCATGTGATCTTCACCGGGCCGATCGACGAATATTTCGACTTTCGTCTCGGGCAGCTGCCCTATCGGAGCCTGAAGTTCCGGCACGAAACGCATGACATGCGGCGCATGCTGCCGGCTGGCGTGATCAACTTCCCTTCGGAAGACGTGCCCTACACCCGCGTGACTGAATATAAACATCTGACCGGTCAGATCCACCCCAAAACCAGTATCAGCTATGAATACGCCTGTGCAGACGGCGACCCCTATTATCCGATCCCTCGCCCCGAAAACCAGGCTCTCTACAGGCAGTACGAAGCCCTCGCACGCGCGCGAAGTGACGTAACCTTCGTCGGCAGACTCGGCACCTATAAATACTACAATATGGACCAGGTCGTCGGCCAGGCGCTCGCGACCCATCGACGCCTGCAGAAACTGCATGGGCTGACCGACATAATGGTAAATACCAAGCTTGACTAGGAAACCCCGCATCGTACTGGCGACCGACAGTCTTGATCCCTCCGGGATGGGCGAACACATGCTCGCGCTCGGCCGCGCACTTTCCCAGGAAGTTGACGTCGTTCTGGCGCTTCTATCTGAAGACAGTTCACGTCTGCTTCCTCGTGCCGCCCGTCTAGGCCTTGGCGTCAAGCTTGCGGCCGACGGTCAAGAGTTTGCAAGTTGGCTCAGCCAGGGCAACATCGACCTCCTGCACGTGCATGCGGGAATCGGTTGGGAAGGACATCAACTGGGAGAAGCCGCAGCGCGGGCCGGTGTCCCGGCCATTCGGACCGAACATCTCCCCTACCTTCTTACGGATAGCGAGCAGCAGGAGCAGTACAGGCTGCACACGCAGACTATCGCCCACCATATTGTGGTCTCCGAAGCCTCGCGACTAAGCTTCAGCGAGCACGTTCCCTCCCATCGGTTAACCCTGGTGCGCAACGGCGTTTTCGCATCGGTACCTGTCGCGACAGTGGGCACGCTGCGGCAAGACCTGGATCTCCAGGGCAAGATAGTCCTCGTGATGGTGGGTCGGTTTGCCGCGCAGAAGGATCATGCCACGCTTCTGCGGGCCATGCCTGAAATAGTCCGGGTCTTTCCTCGCCTGCACCTGCTGCTCGTCGGGTCTGGCGAGGAACGCTTGGCGATGGAGGAGCTTGCAGGCGAGCTTGGTGTTTCAGGTCATGTCCGTTTCTTGGGCCAGCGTGCTGATGTCGCCGATATCCTCGCCGCAAGCGATCTCTTCGTCCTGCCGTCATTGTTCGAGGGCCTGCCGCTTGCCGTTCTAGAGGCGATGTCGCTCGGTCTGCCCGTGGCTGCAACCCGGATCGGCGGTACCGTGGAGGCACTGGGCGAAGACCACCCGTTTTTTGCGGAGCCTCAAAACCCCGCCTCACTTGCCGCCACCATCGTCGATGCCCTCTCCGATCGGGAGAGGCTGGCGCGTGTCGCAAGGTCCGCGCGCAACCGCTTCGAGACTGACTTTTCCGCCCATCGAATGGCCGCAGAAACGATGGCGGTCTACGACCGCTTCATCTCTCGACCCGCCACGCATCAGCAAAAGGATTCATCCATGCAAAAGACGCGCCTTGGCTTTATCGGCGTTGGGGGTATAGCGCAGCGCCACCTCGACATCATCTCCGCCTTCGATGACGTGGAGCTTGTCGGTTTTGCGGATCCTGACCTTAGTCGCGCCGACCAGGCGGCAACGCGCTTCGGAGCGAGGTCGTTTGCCAATCACCGTGAGATGCTGGATGCCGTCAGGCCGGATGCTGTCTATATCTGCGTGCCGCCCTTCGCCCATGGCGAGCCGGAGCGCGATCTCATCGAGCGGAGCATTCCCTTCTTCGTCGAAAAACCGGTATCGCTTGAACTTAAGACTGCAGAGGAAATTTCCGCAGCCGTGACGGCCAAGGGCCTCGTCACCAGCGTTGGCTATCATTGGCGTTACCTCGATATCGTCGATGAGGCACGTAGCCTTCTCAAAGACAACCCTGCACAGCTACTGTCCGGCTACTGGCTCGATTCGACACCGCCGCCACAATGGTGGTGGAGAAAAGACAAATCCGGCGGTCAGATGGTCGAACAGACAACCCACCTCCTCGATCTCGTCCGGTTCCTGGTCGGTGAGGTTACGGAAGTCTATGGGCGCGCGGGCCACAAGGCGAGACCTGAATTTCCCGGTCTCGATGTGCCGACTGTGACAACCGCCAGCCTGACCTTTGAATCCGGCGTCGTCGCAAATATTGCATCCACATGCCTTCTCGGCTGGAACCACCGGGTCGGACTTCACATCTTTGCCGATCGGCTCGCGATCGAACTGACCGATCGCGAAATTATGGTGGATGTCGGACGCGGACGCCCGATGCGCGGAGCCGACGGCGATCCTGTCTGGCGAGAGGATCGCGACTTCATCGATGCGGTTCGCGGCGGCGAGAATCGTATTCGCTGCCCCTACGGTGAAGCGCTGGCGACGCACCGGCTCGCGCTTGCAGTCATGTCTTCGGCGCAAGCGGGTGAGCCGGTGCGCCTCAAACCGCCGCAAAGCCGGCAGCCGGAGCCGGCACCGCTTCGGCTACAGCCGCGCCCGGAAGCACCGCCGCCGGGACTGGCGCCCGGCCATCGCATCATTCGCTCGCTGGGCGTTGAGGCGCCCGGCCTACCCTATTTCCTTGAATATGAGGAAGGCCCTCCCGGAGACGGACAGGTTCGGCTCGATACGCTCTACACCGGCTTTTCGGCAGGAACGGAACTCACGTTCTTGAAAAACACCAATCCCTATTTTCGCTCGCGCTTCGACGGGGAGCGCGGTGTCTTCGTCGAGAACGAACCGGACCTGCATTATCCAGTGCCGTTCCTCGGCTATATGGAAGTCGCCCGCGTATCGGAATCGCGCGCCAACGGTTTTAGACAAGGCGACATCGTCGCCACCACCTATGCTCACAAGTCGGGACACACCGCGGACCCGTTCCACGATCTTCTCGTACCCCTTCCGGCCGCCATCGACCCGCTGCTCGGCGTCCTTGTTGCCCAGATGGGACCGATTGCCGCCAACGGCATCCTCCATGCCGATGCCGAATTCTTCGGCTCTCATGTTCCTTTCCTGGGCGCCGGCGTGAAAGATCGGCCAGTCGTGGTGATCGGCGCCGGGACTGTCGGCCTGATGACGGCGCTTTTTGCCAGATCGCTCGGCGCTTCCGAGATTATCATCTCCGACCCATCGGAGTTCCGCCGCGCCAAAGCCGAGGCGATGGGCCTCACCGCGATGACCGAGGACCGGGCCTGGCAGCACGCCAAGGCCCGCTGGCATGTCGGCGGCATGGGACGAGGGGCTGATCTCGCGTTTCAGACCCGCGCCCATTCCGGCAGCCTGCATACGGCGTTGAAAGCGCTAAGGCCGCAAGGGACCGTCATCGACCTCGCCTTCTATCAAGGCGGCGCCGACGAGCTGCGGCTCGGCGAGGAGTTTCACCATAACGGCCTCAATATTCGCTGTGCACAGATCAATCGGGTACCGCGTGGCCTGGGACATCTCTGGAACCGAAGCAGGCTAGCGCTCGCTACTATAGATCTCCTGCGGTCTCATGGCGACACGATCCGAAAGCACATGATCACCCATGTCGTGCCGATTGAGGATGCACCCGCATTCCTGACCGACCTGGTCGAAAACCGCCCGGAATTCCTGCAGGTCGTATTCAAGGTGGGCGAATGATATCAGAGCCTGCACCTATCCGTATCCTGTTCGTCTTCGCCTGGCTGGTGGTCGGCGGCGAAGAGACAGAAGTGCGGCTCCTGGCCGAACACCTCGATCCCCGCGTCTACCGGATCGATGTCGTTGCCTGTTTTCACAAGGCCGGAATGCCCGAGCAGACGCATGAGCAACTTCGTGCGCTCGGCGTTGATGTCGATACGAAGCCTTACGCGCTTTCATTCGAAGACACCGTCGACTATTTGGCCGGCAAGATTGCTGGCTATGACATCGTGATATCCTGCCAAAACGTCGCCGACGTCTATCCGGCGCTCGAGCGATTGCATCTGCGCCCGCCGCTCATCGAGCATGGCGGCTTGGTTGCGGAGGCACTGGCAGGACCGAAGCACCTGACCCGCCGCTACGTCGGCGTCTGCCGCTCCATCCGCGAGGCGGCCGCCTCTCGTATGCCTGGACGCGAGGACCACGCCTTGGAAATACCGTCCATGGTCGACCTGGCGACGTTCGACCCTCAAATCCGTACCGCAATGAGGGCTCGGCTTGGTATGACTGCCGACAACATCTTGATCGGTTGGGTCGGCCGCCTGGATCCGAAGAAGAATGTTGAGGATTTCATTGAAGCAGCCGCCCTCGTGGCTGAACAAAACGAGCGAGCCCGCTTCCTCGTGATCGGCGGCCCTGACGCCTTCATGCCGCAATATGCTCAGCGACTGAAGGACCTCTCGCGCCGGCTGCGCCTTGAAAGCAAGCTGCAGTTCTTGGGCGACCGCAAGGATATTCCCGACCTTCTATCGTCACTCGACATCTTCGTCTGGCTGTCGCGCGGCGAGGGCATGCCGCACGTCATCGCGGAAGCCGGTGCCGCCGCCCTGCCCGTGATCGCGACGGCGGACAATGGCGCCTGTGAACAGATCGAAGACGGGATATCCGGCATTTTTGTCCCCTTTAACGATGCGATGGACGTGGCCGGAAAGATCCGTCAGCTGATCGACAACGAGGATCTTCGGCGCATGCTTGGTCTTGCCCTGCGCCGCAAAGTCGAAACCAGCTATTGCGTCGAAGCGGTCGTGCCGCAATGGCAGCGATTGTTTGCCGAGGTTCTTGCCGAGCGAAGGTCGGCGGGCCCGACCGGTATTTTCCAATCGTTCTTGATGGGCGGCTTCGAATGCTCAACCCATCGGCTGCGCCGGCGTGACGAAGACCATTTGGGCCGCCGCCTCGACATGATTGCCGCGATCGGGCACGACCGCTGGACCGCGCAGGACTACCGCCAGCTTGGCGGTTTCGGCATCCGCACGGTGCGCGATGGCTTCCGCTGGCACTTGATCGACAAAGCCGGGAGCTACGAGTGGTCGAGCATCCTTCCGATGCTCGACGCGGCCCGCCAAACCGGGACACAGGTCATCTGGGACCTCCTGCATTACGGCTGGCCGGACGATGTCGATATCTGGACTGCGCGTTTCGTCGATCGCTTTGCGGCCTTTGCCAGCGCCTGTGCAAGGATCGTGCGGGAGCGCTCTGACGAAATCCCCCTCTACTGCCCCGTCAACGAGATATCGTTCTTCTCGTGGGGTGGTGGTGATGCCGGATATCTCAACCCCTTCGCTACTGGCCGAGGGTTCGAGCTCAAAGTTCAACTGGCCCGTGCCGCAATCGCTGCCATGGAGGCGATCCTTTGCGTGGACCCCCGCGCCCGTTTCGTTCATTGCGATCCGGTCATCAATGTCGTCATGGACCCGTCACGGCCGTGGGACGCCGGCGTTGCCGAAGGCCACCGGCAATCGCAGTTCCAGGGCTGGGACCTGATTTCCGGGCGGTTATGGCCTCAGATCGGTGGAAACGAACGCTATCTCGATATCGTCGGCGTCAACTACTACTTCAACAATCAGTGGATACACGCTGGACCGCCAATCGATATCGGCCACCCGCTCTACAAGCCTCTCGGCCGAATTCTTTTTGAAACCTACGCGCGCTACGGTAAGCCGATCGTGATCGCCGAGACTGGTATTGAGGGCGACCGGCGCGCGTCGTGGTTTCGCTACGTGGCCGCCGAGGCGAAGGCCGCCATGCAGGTCGGCGTTCCACTAGAGGGGATATGTCTCTATCCGATCGTCAACCATCCCGGATGGGATGACGATCGCAGCTGTCAGAACGGACTGTTGTCCGCCAACATGTCGGCGTCCGGCCGATCTGTCGATCCCGGTCTAGCATCAGCGATCCTCACTGAGTCGATCGTCTTCCCGCTTCCTCAGGTCGCCACGCGATGCTCGCCGGTCAGACAGGATCGGTCGTCAGGGTGAAGCTTTCGCAACGGGGCGCGGGCGCCCGCGAAAGCGGATATCCCCGTCGTAGCCAGATGACAAACTCGTAGATCTCCTGGGCGACTGTCTTATCAGAAACGGCGCCCCTTAGCTAAAGCAAGCACGCCGGTGAGCATGCGCGAGCCGGATTTCAACGGAGATGAGCCGTTGTAGCGAGAAGACATATTCGCAACCCGTAACCTGATTGTCGGAATATCGTGTCATCGAAATCCCATATTGGCGATCACGCCTCCCGGAGCAACCGGCATGGTCACGCCGCATGCCCTCGAGTCATTGCTTCCGGGTGCAGGACCGAAGGTGGCTCTCCCCGGTCCGCCGCGCCTGGGCTCATTCTCCTCAGCATGTTGTCGTTGACTTGGAGCCCTGGTGATCCCATTTAGGCGCCATGCCGAAACACGAAAAGAGCGATGTCGAGCTGGTTAGGACCTGGGTGCTGCCGCCAGCAGCGACCTTAGGGTCTTCCATCCGCGCAAAGGGAATTCTCCTCGAGCTACGTGCACGACTCCCGCTCGTTTCGAAGAAGTCGCTCGATGTCGATGGAGGAGAACTCACGCTATCGATGCCTGCAAGTGCCAAGGCAGAATTCCATGCCGTGGCATCCATTGTCGCTAGTGCGCTGGAAGACATTGAAAGCCTGCCTGTCATTCCGCGCGAGATCCAGGATATCCTCACGATCAAGGCGAGCGAACGACACCGTTGGCTTGCAGACGGCCGCTTGGCAAGTGCGGGAACGCGTACCGTGAGGCTAAACGGGCGCGCAAGGAGGATCACTTTCCATGTCTTCGATCCGAGGTTCGTCGAGGACATTCTTGACAGGGGTGTGGTCGACGAGTGGCGAGAAGAGGATGCGCTCGCTGCTGCCGAAAATCGTCGGAAGGCGCGA
Organism: Rhizobium sp. 1399; assembly: GCF_031455475.1. Taxonomy (NCBI): domain Bacteria; kingdom Pseudomonadati; phylum Pseudomonadota; class Alphaproteobacteria; order Hyphomicrobiales; family Rhizobiaceae; genus Rhizobium; species Rhizobium sp. 1399. Next base: position 13,573 of record NZ_JAVDSU010000025.1, read on the forward strand.
TACAAGGCGGAGCTGACGCGATCCCTGAGAAAAGCTGGCACGGCTTCGAAGACAACCGAACGGCATCCCGATGATCCCGCGACGAAACTGCATGGCTGGGAGGAGTTCGACGTCGAGGGCCTTCTTCGGTGAACTCAACCGTGCTGTTGCCTGGACCATCAGGCGGTTTGAATTGAGGCTAATTAAAGTTTCGCCCTGGCCCTCCTATCGATTTCCAAGTCCTACGATGTCGGGGCGGAGAAGCCGGCCTTGGCCTTTCGCGTGAATCCAGACTACCCGGCCGAATCCTGCCATAGGTTTTCCCGCAATGCACAGGAAGGTATGGAAAACGTATCGGTGGCATTGAGGATTGTCGACCTTCTGGCGCTCCCCGCGCGGGGCGGTCCTGAAACTAGGGACGGACGTCGAACTTCAGGTTACGGGGCTGCGCAATCCGTGTGCGCAGACCGACAAGTTCCAGCCTGACCTTCTGGAAGCTGTCCTTGGCAAGGGGCCGGACGGCGAGCTCGTCCGGAAGAGCGGTATCATGACGATCGTGCTCAAGGGCGGCGGCGCTCCCGGCGACGCCATTTCCATCGCATTTCCGATGCCACCATTGCTTCCCCTCGAAGTCCTCTAGCGAGCGCGTCTCTTCGAAGCATTTCCGGCATCGACGTTCGAATGCAAAGCGCGAGATATCACAGATGATCCAATTCACGGGTGATACTCATTTTCGGCGACCCGCGCGTGCTGCGCCTCGACAAACGTCCATTCTTCAACATGATTGAACTCGACGTCGCGCTGATCGGAACTGGAATGAGCTCGTCGATCGTGACGACGAGACGTGGCACCGAGGAGACTTCATGATCGCCAGTTGACCAGCAGCGCGGGACCGATCCGCGTCTCCCCGACCGTCAATTGGCGAAAGGCAGGGATCAGTGGAGCGCTATCTTTGCACGCGTCCGGCTGGTGAACTGGTACACCATCATGATGCCCTGCTGGAGAAGTAGCTCGGCGGCGGCGAGGTCGCGCCGCCCGAGATCGCGCGACATGCCGCGGATAGTGTTCACGACGCACATGGAGTTTTCGACGAAACGAACGTCGCCCTCTCCCCCGGCTTCCTCGGCAGACGCCTCCAATGCATCGGCGACAGTCTCGAGAAGTGTGGAACGTTCGACAAGCGTCATTTCTGTCAGGGGCTTCGATGTGACGTGCATACTGATCTCCTCGCGCGGGCGACAAATGCGGCGCGGCTGATGGTGAAGTCTGCTAGCGGTAGCGCATAGATGGCTATCCATCGGGTGCGAAGCAAGTCATGGCTACCACGCGCGCGGCGCACCGCGGTCGTCGATGCACTTGGTTATGAAAACAGCTCGGCCAGCTGTAGGCCGCGACTCGCCGGCGCAGTCAACTTCCAAAAAGGTTCTCATCCTGCCAGACCTCGGCGGCCACGCCACGATGAAGGTCGAGCTGCGGATGTAGCCCGCGTCGCGGTTGCGGTCCGCTCCATGCGGCAAGGCATTTCTCGCAGATCCCGCAGCCATCATCGTCCATGAACGATTGGAAACGGCCGCAACAGAGGCAGGCCCCAGGGCCATCACCCACGCGCTGATCGCGTTCGGGTGGAAGGATTTCGCCTTCGTGAGAAGCAATGAGTTCTGTCTTAAGATCGTCGTCCATCTCGGGCCTCCAGATCGAGGTTATATTTGAGATAGTGAGCTTCCCGCGGCGGACAAGAAGGCAACGCCACGGCGGCCTGGGATGCGTGCCAAATGTCCAGATCGGCTTGCCCGAACACCCCCGGACGCACTCGAAATGACGACGAGATACCTTTAGACGCTGGCGCGAGCCTGCAGACGGAGAGTTGGGAACGGCATGGGAATGAGGCGCGCCGCACCGACCGGGGCGGAGAGCGACGTTGCCGTACTCCGCTCCTGGCGGAACCAGGTCGACGATGGCGCATTTTCCGGCAATGGCAGGACGATCAAGATTTCTTCGGATATCAGAGAAAGCCGTAACGCTTGCCGGGCATCGCCGCGGGCTTGCAGGAGCGGCGCTTTTGACGGCGTCTTGGTGCGTTTTCGGCATGGTCCTTCAGCTTCCTCAGGAGTGGTTCTTGCTGACGAACATGCTCGGAACCCTGATCACGCTATTTCTCCTGCTCCTGATGCAGCATTCTCAAAACCGAGACATGCGGGCGCTTCACACGAAGGCCGACGAACTTATTCGATCGACCGACAACGCCAAAAATCAAAGGATCGGTGCGGATCAACGGGAGACCGACAAAGTCGAGGAGATGGCAAGGGACCGCCAGATCGATGCTTGAGCATCGGCGCCTTGTTCGGCGCTGTCGCCGGCAACGCAGTCGACGCATTTCGGTCATGCTCGTCGGCCGCCAGCGTCATAATCAAGGGGATGGCCGCGCCCTGCCTCGGGGCTCGACCGCATTGCCAATCGGTAGGTGGCATCGATGATGCCACCTACCGATCAGCCAATCTCAGGAATGATCCTCGCTCGGGGCGCTGACCGAGCCCTGGCGCGAAAAAGGCCCGCGCTTGGCGGGCCAAGTCGCCCACGACAAACACACGACGGGGTTGGAAAATGGTTGGCTAGCCCTGAGTGCCGGCTGAAGCCCTGTCGCGTTCAGGCAGGGCTCCCGCGACGCAGAAGTTCCTGCTGCGCCTCGACGCCGCTTCCTCCAAAAGTTTGGCGAAGTCTCCGAGTGTAACTCGGTCGGCACGAAGCACCTGGCGGATCAGCGGATCTTTCAAGACTTCGGACATCGTCAGGTCTTCCATAGCAGCTCCCTTTTTATTAGGGACTTCTACTGTAGAATTGTAAAACTTAAATGTCGACAGCGTGGCTTCGCATGACGGACCTTCCGGCAAAGAAGATTCTAGTCGGACAACCAGTCGGGTAGCATGTCAGGGGTACCCCACTCTCTTGTGGCTGCGGATCCAGGAAAGGCATGGACTGTTGAGCGCGGCGGTGGTTCCCGTCGCGGAGCGGCGGATTTTCGAACGGCGCGCCAGAGACGGGCGTTAATTTCGATCGTCGAATGCCGGAAGTGTGTCACAGCTGCGTACATGACATGACAGCGCAAATCGCTACGGCATTGGCAGTGGCAGTGGCAGAGGTCATCCGATAGGACCTTAGTCCGATTGAAGACGGGAAGGTGAAACCTAATTTCGATTCCGCTGGTGCTGTAAGTGAGAAGGAGAAGGGTTTTTCAACCCGTACCTGAGCATCCTTCTCCCGATCACAGGAGATCATTGGTTTCACGATATGACGACGCCGATGTTCGCGGATGGAGAAGACGATGAATGAGCGTAAAATCGCCGACCGTGACCAGGCGATGACATCGGAAGACCTTGCTCTTTGCGCGCAAGTCCTGGAGGCCGTGAAAGCGGAATTCCAGCTTAGTGACAATGACGAGGAAATGTCGAGAAGTGCCGCAATCATCATCGAACTTTACCGACAGGGTATCCGAAACTTCGATCAGCTAAAGATCTTAGTTTTCGCTGCAAGAGGGAAAATCTAGAAATCGGCGGAGCACGGCATCCGGACCGAGCATTTCTCTCAAGGCATTCATGAAGGATCTCATCTCGGTGGGGGGCCATGTCATGTCCGCCTATGATTTTGAACCCCGAAAAGGCGGTCCGAGCCCACGCCTGGATGCGACGAACCACGAGTCTTTTGAGAAGGACGAATGCGTGCGGAGCGAGGTTCGGAATGCGGCCAAGACGTTATCGGAGGCGATAATCTCTGACCGGTGGGTAAGCAGATCGCCGCCGGCTCCGCTTTGACCGAGCCACGGCAGAAAGATCGCTCAAGTCAAACCACCAGGATAACTAGCGAGGACATAAATATTGCCAGGACGCGCAGGCCCCAGCCTGTCCGGAAGATCTTGGTTCCGTGCGAACCTTTCCGTTCCGCTATTCGCTCTTGCGCCTCGATCGGCTTTTCGTCACCTATTCGTGCAAGCCGGGCCCGGAGTCGTCGACCGGCCGGCGCGCATGACCTCCAATCCTCTGCCGTCCTGCGGCTGGTGGAGCAGGTGAGCCGACAAAGCCGTTCACCGCCCGGGGTTACATCCTGACCTTTGCATTGTCGCCCATGTCCGGCTTAGCGCTGCTCATCGCGGCAGCCGCCATCTTGATGTAAGAGACGATGGTCCCCGGACTATCCCAGAACTCGGCATAGGACGGCGTCACCTTCAGCACACGAATCGACGGATCCTCGGCGTTGTCCCACCAGGCTTTCGCTGGCGTAGCCCAGAGATCCCGGATCCTTTCGCGGTCGCTCGAGACTTCCGCCTTTCCGGTTACCGATACATATTTCTGCCCCTTGCTGTCGGCAAAGGCGAGGCATACGTCCGGCTGCCGGGCGATTTCGTCGTCCTTGTGGCTGTCGACATCGGTCAGAAAATAGAAGCTGTTCTCAAGCCGCTCGACATAAGCTGACATCGGCCGGGCGCGAATATCGTCACCGGATTTCGTTACCAACATGCAAAAGCCGATCTTTTCGGCTAGGTCCCATACGCGCTCGCTGTCGTTTCCATCCTTGATCATCTCGATCTCCTTTTTCTGGCGCTAAGCACTTTCGGTTGGCGCATCAATGCCAAGCTGCACGCCTCATCGACGCCCACACAGGTTCAGCCCAACAACACAGAAGCGCAGCAGGAGTTCCCGAACGCTGCGACCTGACTATCGATGATCTTGTCGAACTCGCTTCAAGGCAGGATTCCTCCCGTGCCGAAGCAAAGCGCCAGCCTGAAGATATCCGGACACGCATGGCCACTGTCATGACAGCATTGCCTCTGGTCACCGCCTAGCCAGCCCAAACGACAATGCCGGCAGAGGCCGGAAAGCCCGCCGCATTTCATGCCTATCTTTCGCTTTCGAACCAAAAAACGTCAGCCGCGTTACCGCCCAAAGGAGATCACAATGCGTCTGATCATAGAAAGCGACTATGGCACGGTTTCGGGGGAGCATGCCGAGGAAAGCGAGCTCGACAGGGCGCATCAATTGGTCGACGAATTCCTCGTCTTCGTCAAGGAAAACGACGTCGGTAACGACATCATCGACGAGATCGAATTGCCAGTTCCCAAATCGCTCCTGGTGCCGGCCTTCTCAATGGTGATTGCGGCCGAACGGCGCCCCGCTATCAAGAGCCTCCTTATCAAGGCAGGCATGACGCTTGCACATTACCGGCCGGGTCTTGGACCCCGCATCCGGATACGGCCGGGCTTGCCGCGGTGGCGCCCCGAGCCGTCGATATCGAGACGCCTTGCCCAACGCCTTGAGCGGACGCTGCTCGCCGTGGCCGAGGAACGGGTTCGGCTCGCCGAAACCTACCTGCGCGCCACCCAGCGCTCATTCAACTGACGATCCGCGCCACGCTGCGCTCCTTCCAGATCTCAGAAGCCGAACGATCGCAATGATGTTCGACGCTCGGCTAGAATGCTTCGGGGTGCAGTCCTGCACCGGCGGCACCTCGACCATCCCATGTCATGATCCTGGCGTACCACTTCCTCTCCGCGAATTGGCCTGGAGTGTACACGCCCGGGTGAAAGCGGGGCCTTTGGATGATGGCGCCGAATGCGGAAAACCCACCTGGACAAATATGTGCTACGACAGATCGGCAAGTATGGCCTGTCGATCATCATTTTCCCGGGTCGCGAATAGTCATTCTTCAAGGAGAGCTCAAGTGGCTTGGAAAACACGGAATATCGAATACGTGAACGGCTACAAGATTGTTGAAGTCGATGGACCCACCTTCAAAGTCTTCGATGGCGATCGGCAGATCGGTGATGATTTCCCCTACCCCGGCGAAGCGGCAGCTCACGCGAATTCTCTGCCAAGACTTAACCCTCCGCGAAGCTAGTCAGAGATCCCAAGACTCGAGTTTTTCAGTTCTCTCGACTGGGGCATTGAGCCTCAGCACTTAAAAGGGATCGGAACCCTCGCGGCCGCCTCCAAATTGCTAGATATTCGATTCACAGATGGAATTCTGAGCAAGCTGCAAAGTCCCGGGAGCTGACGGTACAATCATTCTTTAATCTTGGACTTTGCTCTTTCAGCGCTCTGCTGTTCGGCGAAAAGCGACCATGCCGCGATAAACAAGGCGGCAATCAAGGGGCCAATGACGAAGCCGTTGATGCCGAACAGGGAGATGCCACCGACTGTCGAGATCAGCACGACGTAGTCGGGCAGCCGCGTTCCCTTGCCGACCAACGGCGGGCGCAGCAGATTGTCGATCAGCCCGATAACGAATATGCCGATGAGGACCAGGATCGATGCTTTCAGCCAGGCCCCCGTGAGGACCAGCCAGATGGCGGCTGGAACCCATACGAGCGCCGCGCCAATTGCGGGCAGCATCGACAGGAACGTCATTGTCACACCCCACAGCAAGGCGGCCTCAATCCCCAGAGCCCAGAATGTCACGCCGCCGATCGTTCCCTGGACGATCGCGATGATGATGTTTCCCTTGACGGTGGCGCGAACGACAGCGGAAAACTTGTCGAGAAACTGCCGCGTATAGTCATCGCTCAACGGAATTGCATGTCGGATCTTGCCTCTGAGGTCCCCGCTATCCCTGAACAGGAAGAAGAGCAGATACAGCATGATGCCGAAGCTGATAAAGAACTGCAGCGTATTTTGACCAAAACTGAGCAGACCGCCGCCGACCGACCGGCTTGCCTGCACGACGCCGGAGGAGATATTCGCGCGCAGTTCCGAAAATCCACCGAGTTTCAGTGACGTCAGCCAGTTGTCGATGAAGGCTGGCAAGGCATTCTGGATCCGGACCAGATATCCATTGAGATCGATTTCGTTGCTGCTGATCCGTTGATACAGGCTTGTTCCTTCCTGGATAAGAGAACCGAGAATGATCATTGCCGGCACGATAACGAGGCATATGCACATCAACACCGTCAGCAGGGCGGCAATGCTACGACGGCCCCCTAACAAACGCTCCAGTCGCTTGTGAACGGGAAAGAAGATGATCGCGAGGATGACGGCCCAGAAGACAGCGGAGTAATAGGGGATAAGCAGCCAGATGAACGCGATCGTCACAGCCGCCAGAAGGACGTAAAAGCTCGTACGCTGAATGGACATGTCTGCCTTGTTCCCTAAACGGCCGCTTTTCCTACCAGCTATACAAGAGAATTGCACAAGATAGGTTCAACGGCGGAGCAGCGCCCTAGTCCGCGGCAGCCTCCGCTTATTAGAAAGCATCCCGGCCATCCCCTCTGCAGTGTTCGAGAATGGCGCGGGGCAACGAAATTGCGGCCGGATGTAAAGGCCCGAATTGCAACCATATGAAGATTTCTCATTAATATGAAAACTAAAAGTTGACATTGTGCTGCACGTTGCCCATATAGCGACTATCGATATTTGCTTGCTGAGCTTTGGTTACTGCGCGATTGGCACCGCGCCCTGAACGAACCTTCCTTTCAAAAATCGCTATCACCATCTGCAGCGCTCCGGTGCTGTGGTTCCTCAATTGCTATGAAAGGGTTCATCATGACCACTGGCACAGTTAAATGGTTTAATTCCACCAAGGGTTTCGGCTTCATTCAGCCTGACAATGGCGGCGCCGATGCGTTCGTCCATATCTCGGCCGTCGAGCGCGCCGGCATGCGCGAAATCGTAGAAGGTCAGAAGATCGGCTACGAGCTGGAGCGCGACAATAAGTCGGGCAAGATGTCCGCTTGCAATCTGCAGGCTGCCTAACTCATCCGGTATCTGCTTTTCGTTGACCACGGATGTACTGGCACTGTTAAGAGCTGATACCAATCAGGGTCAGGCGTATTGCCTGGCCTTTTTTATTGCCGCCAACCCGGCGGCCTTCATCCGGAAATGATCATGTCACAAACATATAGCAAGTCTCGCCAACAGGCTGAGACAGCCTTCAACCGCTCACAATCACAGTTTTTCGCACGCAACAGCGCCGTCGAAGAGCTCGACTCCCTCGTTCGATCTCGCCAGGAAAAGACTGTGCGCCTTCGCCAAGCCCGTCTTGCAAAGGAATTGCAGGATCGCGCAACAGCGACCGCCTCCCTGCTAGCCAAACGAGCGAAAACGGCCTGACAACTCTGTCTTTGACGAGGCCGCGGATTTCCGGCCCTCGCTCTGGCCGATCGCCCAGGACATTCACAGACTGCTGGCCGCCTGTGCCAGCGCCCACATTCCTGCCGAACGCCGGTGTGCTGCAGATCTTGGGCTTAAACAACAATGAGAGTTCAGAGGCGGTCTCCGGTCTGCTCGGCCAGGAGACGGTCGTCTTCAACACCGCGGCCCGTGCGTTCTATTCGGAGAAGTCCGGCCCTTGCCGAACAGCATGTGGCGCGCCTCTCCACAGGACGAGTTGGCAGCCTGCCCATGAAGCAGCGCTGAAATGCGATCGCTGTACCTCAGTCTTGGGTCAAATCACCAACTTCACCGAAGGCAGCGAGCAGTCTTGGCGAGCTCATATCACCCGTTTCGCTGTCGACCATCACGGAGTAGGCTCCAACACCGAGGGATCTGGCCGACATTGCAGAAGCGATCTTTTCCGCAGATGTCCCATTCGAAGCCTGTCGCATCTCTCCTGGGATCAAGCCAGCTCGATTGCGCTTGAAAGGAACCACGATGAATTTCTCGGCCAACGACATCGTTAATCCCTTGTTGTCCATCTAGTTGATTGAGTTGAGCGCCTCGATTTGATCGTCCAGTTCACGCACGCGTTCCAAATATCGTGGTCGAAGCGGATGATCCTCTGCCAGGCTTTCGAGTTTTGACAGCGCAAGCTGACGCTGGTCTTTGAGGAGCTTCAACCGACTCATTGGGGCCTCGACTTGTTGCTGCCGAGCCATAGCCGAAAATCGGCCGGAACGCCAATGGTGTTCTTTGTATGTTCCGATCTCCTGGCTCGCGTGGGTTCTCTCGAAGCATGGTCCTGCTCGGTGAGGCAGGAACCGTCAAGCAACGCGGCTTGCGCGGCGCGTCCATCTATGAGATTTCCCGGCACGTCCGACGCCTTCATCGTCACGCCATAAATCCCTGGCAATTCAAGCCGCTAGAGGCCGGGGCTTTTGTCCTGGACCATAAGGTGACAGGCCCGGGATCACCTCGTACTGCGGTGCCGAAATTCGAGAAGATTCCGCCAGCCTGAAGCGTGGGACATAACGGTCGATTTTACAATCAAGTTTCGAGAACGCGCCTCTATCGATCGATTTCGCGGTTCTATCCCGCCTGCCCGAGACGGTCCGATCACATGACCGACCCCTTGCCGCCGTCGGTTTCTCAGCCCCGGGTCGCAGATGCACTACTGGGCGGTGAAGAACGTCAGCAGAACCTTACCCTTATCGCCGAGCAAGCACACGAACCTGTCCGGCTTTCCCGTCTTTTCCTTCCGGGCAATGTAGGCCTCTCCAAGAATGACGGTTTTCACGGCCACATCCTCGACTTTGGTATCAGACTTGCTGATGGCGAGGCTCTCCATATCCATGACAAGATCAGTGATCTCCGGCGAGCGCTCCCGAAGAGCGAGAAGGCCTGTGTTCTTGCAGGCATTGACTGCGGGATCCTCAACTGCCTGGGCAGATGCGTTTTCCGCAAGAAGGACGACAAGGACGGCGGTAACGGCGAGTGCTGAATATTTCATAAATGCATCTTTCGTAAAAAAAGCCCGCGACCGGCGCGGGCTTGGTGCGGGAATGTGTGCTCGAATGTGGCTATGCCCTGTCGACGACCTTTTTCACGGCATCCTTGGCGTCGCCCTTGGCGACCTGGGCCTTGCCCTTGGCCTCTTGCAGGGAACCCTTTGCCTGTTCCTCGTGATTATCAACGGCTTTACCGACGGCCTGCCGCGCCTTGCCGGCGACCTCGTTCGTCGTTCCCTTAATCTTGTCTGCTGTGCTTCCCATAACAGTCTCCTTCGTTTGACAGGAGCGAAAGCCCCGAAACCGTTATTCGTTCCACGCGTGAAAGCCCCAGGCGGTATATCTTCGCACGTCCAGAAGTTTTTGCCGCCGCATCCGATAGCGCCATCAGACAGACTGCCCGCTTCCAGTCGCTTGATGATGCGTGCAGCCGTTCAATGAAATGCTTGATATGGGGATGGAGCCTGCTATGTTCCCCTTCTGTTTCGGCATGGAACTCTCGATGAGCGCCGCCGATCCCATTGCGATCGCCGACGGCGCCATGAACGATATGAGCTCTACCCCAGTCCGAAAAATCATCCATGTTGACATGGATGCCTTCTATGCCTCAGTTGAGCAGCGCGATAATCCGGAACTGCGTGGCAAGCCGGTTGCCGTTGGCTATGCGGCGGTTCGCGGCGTTGTGGCGGCGGCAAGTTACGAGGCCCGAATTTACGGCGTTCACTCGGCCATGCCGTCGGTGACGGCGAGGCGCAAGTGTCCGGAGCTGATTTTCGTGCCGCCTCGCTTCGAGGTTTATAGGTCCGTATCGCAGCAGATCCGTGAGATCTTTGCCGAATATACGTCTCTCATCGAGCCGCTCTCACTCGACGAAGCCTACCTCGATGTCACCGACAATCTCAAAGGCATGGAAATTGCGACCGAGATCGCGTCGGAGATCCGCTCAAAGATCAAGCAGCTCACCGGCCTCAATGCTTCGGCCGGGATTTCCTACAACAAGTTCCTCGCCAAGATGGCAAGCGACCTCAACAAGCCGAACGGCCAGGCCGTCATCACGCCGAAGAACGGTCCGGCCTTCGTCGAGCAACTCCCCGTCAAAAAATTCCACGGTGTCGGGCCGGCAACCGCTGAAAAAATGCATCGACTGGGAATCGAGACCGGCGCCGACCTCAAGCAGCAATCGATCGAGCTTCTCACGGGGCATTTCGGGAAATCGGGACCGTATTTCTATGGGATCGCCCGTGGCATCGACAATCGCCAGGTAAAGCCTGACCGGGTGCGAAAATCCATCGGCGCGGAAGACACGTTTTCGCAGGACATCCATTCCTACGAACCTGCGCGCGAGGGGCTTCAGTCCCTGATCGAAAAGGTCTGGGGCTACTGCGAAGCCAATGAAATCGGGGCGAAGACCGTGACACTCAAGGTCAAATATGCCGACTTCACCCAGATCACGCGCAGCAAGACAGTTCCGGCAGCGCTGCCGGGGATTGCCGATCTTGAGGAGGTAGTCAGCCTGCTTCTCGCGCCAATCTTCCCGCCGAAAAAAGGGATCCGTCTGCTCGGCGTGTCGCTGTCTTCACTGGAACGGCGAGCAGCTCTCACGCAACCGCAGCTGCGGCTGGCGCTTTAGGCGGCGAGCCAGCTTCAAATCGCGCTCGCGGCGCGCAAAACAGCATCGCCTCGCGAATACGTTGAAGATGGCGCAACCGGGTGCTTCTGACTGCGGCCAGGTACCGAGTCAATCGACGCGATAAGATCTGGCACGACAGGGGGCCTCATCGCTGAAACTTCATCTTGCTCTCTTGGATCTGCAGCGGATAGTGCCGACGAAAGGCTGGCAAAATCCGCGCGGGAGGCATCCCAAGCGGCCGAGCAGCACGAGTGAAGCTCAAAGAACTTCATGATTGGTGGTAGACGCATTTCGGGCGCTCGACATCAAATCATCTATTTTAGAAATAGCTCACATAATGACTTTCGTTCGATCTTCTCCCATGATACGATCGTCACTGCTTAATGACATCTCCAGCCTAATGAGACCCGCTTGTTTCCCCAAGCGGGTCTCTTCCTGTGTCGTCGCAGCACAGCGGACGCGAAACAAACTCCAGCTTTCAATGTTAGGCAGATGGGTTCGTACGACAAGGCAGACCCCGTCGGTCCCCAGCAGGCATCGAGCGGTCCGCCTTTTGCATCCTCAACTACCCGTTTTGGCGGATTTCTTTTTGGAGACGATTTCATCAACATGATCCAGAACACAAGCCAGCGGCGGCGCAATGGCGGTTGGCCCATGTCACGCGTTTTTCACGCGACAGTTTTTCCGCGGCATGCTTATTTTGCCTCGCCTTATGCATGTCGGGGACCGAGCGGGTGGGGCTCGCCTTCGTATCGAGTAACAGGCGGGCCCCAGCGCTCGAGCTGCCGTGGCCCGTCGAGGCGTTCGTCTGCCGCGAACGGCGAGCTTCTCAACATCAGCGAGAAAGACAGGCCTAAGCGGCTGTCGCGATCAAGATCTTCCCCTTTTGCTTGATGGCGGGGAGTGCACTGGCGGCGCGTTGACAACCTAATATTCCGGATGCAGACCGATGGCTTCGCCCCTTGCGCCTCGCAATCCATGACACAGGTAGCAACGGGGAAGTTCCCAAGCCCAAGGCTTAGGTGGGCCGGTAGGAAAAAGTTATTGAGCCAGCTGTCACTCCGTCTTCGCCTATTATCACTGTCTATCATCATGCGCTTGGTGCTGCGATTGATCCCGGGTGACAACCAGCGTGCGTTGGTTGCGCATTCCGAATTGCTCTTCGCATTGCGGCTTGATGAGGATCACAGGTGACGATTGCGACAGCTCCCTACCTAGAGCAGAGGTTTAAGCAGGTCGCCGCACAGTCAAGAGACCCTAAATCGCCTTGCATGCCGCAGCCCAAGAGCCGGTCAATGATTGCAATTGCCTTCGTGCTGCCCGTGGGTTTCGCAAACTGTCGGAACTCGTGTCTCCGCAGCTCCATATAATCTCGCGCCTGATCCACCGCGCCCCACGCTCAGCTCCGACGGGGTGGCGAAGGGTCCGATCGACGCGATGGATCTGGCCTCTGCCACTGCCTTGGAAATTCCCCGGTTTGATCTAATTAGGACTTCCGAGCGTGCGGCACTTTCCTTGCCCGCAACACCAGCCACCAAGAATGCGCGGGTTCAGTTCCGCACCGCCTTGCGAGAAACAGGGACATTGATGACAGCTGCGATGACAAAAATACAGATCGGTGAGGCAATTCAAGCAAACGGATTGGCCTGGACCGGCGAAGGTGTCACCATCCCCCACGGATCAGACGCGAAAATGGCCTACATGAGGGGGCAACAAAATTTCTTTGGCTGCTTCTTGAACGGAAAGCTTGTGGTAGACGGCAGGCAGTTCGACACTCTGTCGCAGGCAGCAAGTGCTCTGGCCCGGAATCGAATAGGCAGAGCTCCAAATCTTAACGGATGGGCCTACTGGCATGTCCGCTTCCCTGGATCGGAAGACTGGATCCCGATGGCCGCGCTTAAAACGGCAGCCGAACAACAGCACGGCGATGACTAGGCTGCGTTTTCACCGGTGCAGCTTGCACGGCTCTTCCCCCTTCACTTTAAACTCACGCCAGTAACGAGGGACGACTGCTTCGCGAGCAAGCTTTTTGAGCTTCGCGACAATGGCCAAATCGCATTTTTTTGGCACATACGGTGATCTGCGGGGGGATCTGTCAATGGGCAGTCAATTCTGCTGGTTCCGCCGGAAGGCAGCTTTGAAAAGCAGGCAGACGCTTTCAATTCCCGGATGACATGGCATTATCTGCCGATGGTCGCATTTTAGCCAGCGCGGAACCCCCTGGGCCGCATTCGACTGCTTTCGATGTGGTCGCTGATTGGCGCCTTCTCCACCAGAGCATCTGGGTAGTGCTTCCGATCCACCAGGTTTCGACCGCCAAGGAGCCATCTGGTATGCTGATATCTTGTCACCGGGTACGAGAAGGCGGCGAAATGCTTGACGAGCTCAAGGTAGATCGGCGTATTCGCATGATTTTCAGCGGAGCGGATGGCGCCGCCCAATCCGTCGCCACCGCACAATGGTTTGGCGTGGACAAGATGAACCAGATCGCCGCATCGGACAAATGGTCCCCTTCAGGTGAGCTGCGCGGCGCGCCCCGAGCGCCTTGCAAGGAGAAGCAACGTGTCGAAGAAGAAGCGCGCACAAAGAGTTTCCTTATCGGGTGGATCGATATTCACCACCATCGCCGGGAGCGGCCCGCCGGTTCTATTGCTGCACGGTTTCCCCGAGACCCATCTAATGTGGCGCGACGTCGCTCCGCTGCTTGCCTGCGAGTTCACTGTCGTGTGTGCCGACCTGCGCGGATACGGCGCCAGCGCTTGTCCCCCGTCCGCCCCAGATCACCTGCCCTATTCCAAGCGAGCGATGGCGGCCGAGATGGTCGAAGTTATGGAAAAGTTCGGCTTTAGTGAGTTCATGATCGCCGGTCATGATCGCGGCGCCCGTGTCGCTTACCGCATGGCCCTCGATTATTCTGCGGCGATAAGAAAGCTTGCCGTGCTCGATATCGTGCCTACCTCGGCCGTCTGGGATCGGGCTGACGACCGATTTGCCTTGGCGTTCTGGCCGTGGGTTTTGCTTGCGCAAGCCGAGCCTTTGCCGGAAAGACTGATCACTAGTGCACCGGAGGCCGTCATCGATGACGCGCTCGCCGGCTGGGGATCTTCCACTGCCGCATTCCCAGCAGAGATCAGACAGGCCTATTGTGAGGCGCTCTGCAACGCAGACCATGTTCACGCGATTTGCGAGGAATATCGGGCTGCAGCAAGCATCGATCGCGAGCATGACATGCAAGACCATATTGCCGGACACAGGATTCGCTGTCCCCTCATCGCCCTTTGGAGTGGAACTGGCGCATTGGCCACTTGGTATGCCGACGAAGGCGGACCCTTGGCATTATGGCGACAAATGGCAGACAACGTCGTCGGTTATGCTTTGCCGGGCGGCCACTTCTTTCCTGAAGAGTATCCCACACAAACGGCGGAGGCGTTGGCCCGATTTTTCCACGGCGCAGCGTCTTCATCGGGTTGATCCTCGGGAGCGTGAAGCGGCTGATCAGACGCTCTTGCGGCAGATCATTGGCTCGTCTCTCACAGACTTTCGGGATGATCATTCCCACGTTGTCGTCCATCTCGAAGGCTCCAGGATCGAGGTCGCTTTTGAGATTGGAACGGCGTGGGAGGAGCAAGACTTCGGCCGGTTGAAGGTTGCGTTTTTTGGCCACCGGAGCGGAGACCAAAAAAAACATTCAGCCCTTGTCGAGTACGGGTCTCCTCGCACGTCTAGTTCAAGAGGGCGCGGAGAACCGTCAAACGCGCCCGCCAGCTTCCGACAATAAGCACGGGATGACCGAGTGGCTGGGGACTGCGAGACGGTCGGTATGAATCAAGGGAGAAATCACATGGACATGGGCGACTTGAAACCCGCGAAAGAACTGGCCGCGAAACGCGTGAGCCGATTCATAAACGAAACTCCGGATTACGCCGAAGCAAGGATGGCCTTGTTGGCGGAGGAGATCGAAGTCCGGCGACATCTTACCAGGCTCGCGGAGCAACGCCGGCGCCTGCCTCCCGGCCCAGTCGTCCAGAAGAATTATCGCTTCAAGGACGAAAACGGCAACGATATAGGCCTTGCAGACCTGTTCGGTCGCCACGATACGCTTGTGACGTACTTCTGGATGTTCGGCCCGCAGCGCGAACGGCCCTGCCCCATGTGCACGAACTTCCTTGGCGGAGCGAACGGCAACGGTGCCGACGTCAAGCAACGGGTCGCGTTCAAGATCATTGGTCGCAGCCCGGTAGAGCGGCAACGTGCGTTCGCTCTCGAACGCGGATGGCGCGACCTTGATTTCGTTCAGATCGTCGGCGACGACTACGCCCTTGACCTGGGCCTGCTCGACGACGACGGATCTGAAAATCCGGCGTTCACGGTCTACCAGAAGGATGGGAAAGACGTCCGCGTCTTTTACAATGGCGAGATGCCTGCCGAAGCGGCTGACCCCGGCCAGGATCCAAGAGGGGCGGTCGACATCGCGCCGCTCTGGAACATTCTGGACATGACGCCTGCAGGCCGCGGTACGGACTGGTACCCGAAGCTTAATTACGGGGCTTGATCCGGCCAGTCTTCCGAAGCGCGGCTATGTGTCGGATTTCGGCATGTCGGCGTGCCGATGGACGAGCTTCCATTCGCCGTCTTCGCGTCGGAAGACCTCCGTCACGCGCAGCGACATTGGCACCAACTCGTCCTTGCCCTGTAAGTGAACCTCGGCGTGCTGCATGCCGGTCCAGAACGCGAGGTCTCCGCTTTCCGAAGACTGAAGAACGTCGAAGTGTCCGATGCTTCCATCCTTGAAGGAGGCGGCGCCCTTCTCGTTCGCCGCGTTAACCTGGGCGGCGCCGGAGATACGGTCCCCGGACGGTGGAAGGAAGGTTGCCGGGTCATACGACGTCGAGATGGCGATCAGCGTTTCCGGCTGCCGTTGATGTAGTCGAGGGAGACACTCTCGCGACGTTTGAGGAATTCGTCGAAGCTTTCGTCCAGAGCAGGCATGTCGTCCTCCGAGGATTGCCTGGGATGGAAACGCTCGGCTCCCGAACTTGTTCGCGGCATGGCCTAATGAACCAGCGAAGCTCTTCGGTTCTCGCGCTGGTAGATCATCGTGATCCCCTGCTCCAAAAGCAGTTCCGCCGCATGCAGATCTCTCGCCGACATGTCGTCGGCCATTCCGCGAATGGTGCGGGCCACGCACACGAGATTGGCGACGTCACGCGGGTCGCCATCGTCTTCAACTTCGGAAGCGCTCGCCTCCAACGCGTCGGCGACGGTATCGAGCAGGTTCGACCGCTCGACGACGTTCATTTCGGTCAGGGTCTTCGAAATGCCATGCATGATGCTTCTCCTGCGCGGTCGTAAGATCGCGGCGGCTCGTGTTCTGTTTGATCCAGGCAACGAGGGTGAAGTGGCGACTGCAGCGTATATTAGCAAGTCATGGCTGACGCGCGCGGCACGCATGGCGGATAATCCATCGCCAAGCGACGTATGGCACTACTCCGGAGCAGTTTCACCGCTTCTTTGAAGTTTCGAGAGCCCGATCTCGAGAAGCTGGTCCATCTCCCGACGCAAGTCTCCCTCGGTGGATCGATACCGCTCGATCGTCGGTGCGGATATGGCGAGAAGGTGCCTCAAGGCGTCGATGCGTTCATCGTCGACGGCGGCGACGCCAGCAACCCAGGCGGCCTCGAAGAGTTCGGGGGTGAGAGTGTCAGCGGCCATTTGATACCTCGTCCGCAAGGGGTCGTCGGTTGTCGGCGGAGTTCATGTTTCGGCATGAGATCCTCCGCCGTGCCCAGAGACTTTTAAACGCGCGAAATTTCAGATTGTTGCGCGCCGTTCCACTGGCGTCTGACCTTCCGTGAGTTTCTCGATGGACGAAAGCTTCACCGAACTCGTGGCCGAGCGATTCATCGAGGTGGATTGTCCGTTGCCTCATTCGGCCTGGCTCCAGACGTCTCGCGCTCGTCCTTCCCTTCTGCCTTGAAGGGAATCATGAGGCGGAGCGTCGCGAACGTCGCGATCGAAAGGACGACCGCGGTCTCGTAAGCTCCAAGGCCTACCGCCGCGCCGATCGCGCCCGTAGCCCACAGGCTTGCAGCCGTCGCCGTGCCGCGAATGCTCGCCTTTCCGACAAGGATCGCACCGCCTCCGATGAAGCCGACGCCGTTGATTATGCCTTCCACGATCCGGGCGGTCGCTTCGGCGCTCTCGTGGGTAACCGTCTCGGCGGCTTGAATGAAGCCGCATGCGGCGATCGCGACGAGAGGAAATGTCCTGAGGCCGGCGCTTCGTTCATTGCGTTCTCGGTCCCAGGCGATCGGAAGCGCCAGGACGTAGGCGACGACAAGGACGGCCAGGTTTCGGAGCAGATCCATATGCACACCGACATTTCCAAGCCAGTCCGTCATCCCAATCCCCCTGGTCACAGTCCCAATAGATGGGCGACCAGACGTCCTCGGCAAGATCGGTAAGCCGGGAGGAACTATTGGACCGCGTGGACATTCCGGTAAAGAGCGCGGACCGTATCAGCCGGACGCGACGGGGATGGCGAACGCAGCGGTTTTTTTGCGGTTTCCTGCTGCGGCCAACGAAACGGCAGTCGAGCACTCAACCCGTCCCGGCCTCGCGCACGTCAGGCTGAAAGAGGTGAAAACGACCATGATCAGCCGAGGTCCGGCGCCGCCCAAGACCGAAAAATGGCGTCGCCGGAGCAACGAACCGCGGAGCGCCGACCAGTTGCAAATCATCTCCTATCCTTGCGTGATGTCGTACGGCTTTGGATAGTAAGCCTCGTGGCGGGATGGCCGCAGATTAGCGCCGACGACGGCCATCACGAGCACGGCGACCGAAGTGGTGAGCAGAACGATTTTGATCAGACATCCTCCATTCCATCGATAGAACCAATGCGAAGCTCCCTGGTTCCGACACCTGCGTCGCCGTGCCAGTTCCCCCATCCCAAAGAGGAACTTGGTGTTGCTACCGGAGTTCTTTCTCTTGAAGGAGAACCGCAATGACGACTAATTCGATCCCCAGTTCCGACAAGCTTCCTCCCAAGCCCTTGAACAAAGACACGCAGGACGACGAACTCCCCGAAACCAACGTAGACGACCGCCGCGCGCCGCCCGTCAACATGGGCAACAGCCGGACAGCCGGAGAGAACTTGACAGAGGCCGATCCGAAGACCGGACGCGCCGATGCCAAGGATCGCATTCCCGCTCCGCAGACGGCCAACCGGGAGTGAGACGATGACCGACCGCAACAGGTACGTGAACACGGACGAGCTCCAGGCGGACGACGAAATTTCGCCGAAGCCGGCAAGCGATGGCGACAAGCGCGATCGCCCGAGACAGAGCGGAAATGCTCGGACAAGCGATGTCGAGGACGACGCCCGCCTCCCGCCGCGACCGGCGACGTCCGAGTAGGAGGATTGTATGACGAAATTCACCGAAGGCCTCAACGCGCCTGAAGGACGCTTCGATCGCCCAGAGTGGTCTCGGCCTCCCAGAGGAGCGCAAGGACGACGCTCACGATTTGGCAAAGCAGCTCGCCCGGCAGAAGCTCGGTACCGCCTGATGCCGGGCACGTTCTCTTCCATCAACATATTCGCCTTCGATCTCGACGAGCGAGGCCGGCCGGTGCAAGCCTGGGAGACGGTCGTCGACGAGGCCGAGGCGAAAGCGTCTCGATCGCTGGCGGCGACTGCACTATCCTCGTAACGGTCGTTCTGTCCGACGTCATCGAGACGACAAATGTCAGGAACTGGCAGGTTTCTAAGTCCGGGCCCGCGACCTGCCGATCGGAACCATCGCTCCGTATCACCCCGAGTGCAAGGTGCTCGATGCGATCGATCACCACGACGAGCTATCCAAGACCCGGCCTCGAAGGCCATCCCCGTCCGGATCGTATCGGGGCGCGATGACGCTTTCGGCTCTCCGAAAATCGAAGCCGTAGCAGAGTGAATTGGGCAGTATCCCATGGTGATGATTGAGGAGCGTGGGCGAAAGCCCTCGTAAGAAAAGGAAGCTTGGGTTGAACACTTATGTCGTCACCCTACTGATTTTTGGCGCCGTCGTCCTTCTGACGGTCTGGCTTCCCATGGCCTTGCGCAGACTGCCGCTGTCCCTTCCCATCTGCTGCGTCGCGATCGGCGTGCTGCTTGCTTGGTCGCCATTTACCCCTCTCCCCGCGATGAACCCGCTCGAGAACATCGCATGGGCTGAGCACCTCACAGAATTCGTGCTCATTGTGGCCCTCATGGGTGCAGGCCTCAAGATTGACCGGCCGCTGGGCCTGCTTCGGTGGGAGGCGACCTGGCGGCTTCTCGGCATCGCAATGCCGCTTTCGATTGCCGCGATCGCAATTCTGGGCTGGACCGTTCTTGGCCTTGGCGTGGCATCTTCGCTTCTGCTGGGCGCCGCCCTCGCCCCCACCGATCCCGTTCTCGCCTCCGATATACAGGTAGGGCCGCCCCAGACTGGCGAGGAGGATTCCATCCGCTTCTCGCTGACATCTGAGGCTGGCCTTAACGACGGCCTCAGCTTCCCTTCGTGTTGGCCGCGATCGCCATTGCGGGTCAGGGAGCCAGCGGCGGGTTCGGATGGCTCCCGCACTGGTTCGCCTTCGACGTCATCTGGAAGCTCGCCGCCGGCGTCGCGATGGGATGGCTGGTCGGCAGGCTTCTCGGCTATCTGACCTTCCGGATGCCGGAGCGAGGCCGTATTGCCAGAACGGGCGACGGACTCGCGGCACTGGGCTTCACCTGCATCGCCTATGGCGCGACGGAACTCGTACACGGTTACGGGTTCGTTGCCGTCTTTGTCGCCGCTCTTACGCTTCGCAGCGTCGAGCGCAAAAGCGAATTCCATGGCGAGCTGCATGACTTCGGGGAGCAGATCGAGCGCTTGCTGATGATGGTGCTGCTGGTTTGCTTCGGATCGATCCTGGCGGAAGGCTCGCTTCTGTCCAACGCCGACTGGCGCATTGCGGCGGTCGCTGTTCTCGTGCTCGCCGTCGTCAGGCCGCTTGCCGCCTGGGCGAGCCTGGTCGGCTGCCGCCTGCCGCGGGCGGAGAAGGTGATCGTTTCGATCTTCGGCATAAGGGGCCTTGGTTCGATCTATTATCTCGCCTACGCGTCCGGCAAGGCGAAGTTCGACAACGTGGAGACAGTCTGGGCGACTGTGTTCCTCATCATTCTCTTGTCGGTCGTCATGCACGGCGCGACGGTGACCCCGGTCATGCGCTGGATCGATCGGCGTCGAGGCCTAGATCCGTTGAAGTCGACCGTCACCTCCAGCTAGTACAAGGAGCGAGGCAATGCCGCATGTCCAAACCGAGGACCTCGATATCAGTTTCATGGAGACAGGAGCGCGGCACGGAAAACCGGTTCTTCTTCTCCATGGATGGCCCGACGACGCCACGACCTGGACTGCCGTCGCCGAGCGTATGAACGATCGCCATCTTAGGTTCGTCGTCCCGTATCTGCGCGGGTTTGGGCCGACAACCTTTCGCAACGACAACGCCTTAAGGACGGCGAATGGTGGCGTCCTCGCCATGGATGCGATCGCCTTGATGGACGGGCTCGGCATCGACCGGTTCTCGGTCGTCGGTCACGACTGGGGATCTCACATCGCCGAATGCCTGGCGATCGGCTGGCCCGACCGCGTCGAGCGGATTGTCCAGCTTTCGTCAATGCCTCGCATGGGCGGCCTTCGAACGCCGTCATTCCGGCAGTCGCAACTCTACTGGTACCAGTGGTTTATGGCGACGAAACGCGGCGCAGAGGCGATCGCCAAGGACCGAAAAGGATTTGCCCGCATCCAGTGGGAGAACTGGGCGCCCGACGGCTGGTTCGACGAGGCCACCTTCGAGGCGGTCGCGAAATCCTTCGAGAACCCAGATTGGTTGGCCGTCAGCCTGCACAGCTACCGCGTCCGCTGGGAAGAGGCCGAACCCGATCCGCGCAGCGTCTGGCTCGAGCACAAGGTAAAGGAGACGAAGACCTTGTCGCTGCCGGCGATCTTCATCCAGGGCAAGGAGGACGGAGTCACTCCTGCGGCGATGTCGGAAAACGTCCACGAGAAATTCACCGGTCCGTTCGAGCGCATCCTCCTCCAGAACGTCGGGCATTTCCCGCAGCGGGAGGATCCGGAAGCGGTGTCACGGGAGCTGGCGGTCTTTCTCAAGGGCTAGCCCCGCGCTCCTTATCGCTGCTCACGGAACTTTTCCTTCACGCGCTCATTCATCTGATGCACCTGGAGAGATCATATGTTCGCCCTTCTGACCGTCCTGACCGTCCTCATCGCATCCATGTTCGTAGGATTGGTCGCAACGACTTTGAGGGAGGTGCGACACGAGACCGTCGAACTGAAGGCGGCGACGTTCCGCAGGACCGGTCGCTAGGCGATGCTGAAAAGTCCCGCGCTTTCGGGCTCGCAGCGCTTCCATTTCAACGTCCGCAGGGGCGAGGAGCTTCTTCTGGATCGGGACGGAATAGTGCTGCCCGACGTCGGCGACGCGATCGCCGAGGCCCTCCTCTGCGCCCAGATGCAACGGACACCTTCGCACGTCAGTGGACCGGGCCGGAAACTCTTCGAGATCATGGACGACAGCGGCAAGCTTCTGGCGATCGTACCGATCGACTGAACAGCGCTACAGGAACGCCGAGATCCCCGCTGCGAGCGCCTCCGGGTTGTCCTCGGCAACATGATGGCCGCTATCAATGCCGAATCCGCTCCCGTCCGTCGCCCAGTTGCGCCATATAGGCACCGGATCGCCGTAGATCTTCTTGAGATCATCTTGCGTCGACCAAAGGCACAGCATCGGGCATGTCACCCTCCTGCCAACTTCACGGTCGGCGCTGTCCTGCTCGTGATCAATGCGAATACTAGCGCGGTCGTCCTCGATCATGCCATGAATTGCATCTGGACTATGGATCACGTCCAGCAGGTCGTCATATGCGGCTGTGCCCATAAGATCGGGCGATAGCGTCGAATGCGACGCCTTCGCATTGGCGAGGATCGCCCGCTCCGGTTTCTCCGGCTGCGCGAAAAAAACCAATGATACCAATCCCTATTCGAGGCTCTGGCTCTTGTCGAAATACGGGACAACGGGCGAGCTTTTCGCAACTCTTCGAGACAACAGCAAAGTTTGGGTTCCCCATGAACGACTGGGACGTCTCGCCGCGTCATTCTTTCCCTTGTTCCTCAATTCGTCCGAGGAGGAGGACTATAAGAAATTGCTTGCGGACACGTTGAATGCCGGGCTGCGTGAGACCTTGCGCGCCCGGTCGCCACTGCGACGACGGCGTGTCCTAGCCTTCGCGCTGGTGGTCGATGCGCTCCGCCTTCGGAACGTAAGGTTCGAAAAAGAAAAAGGGCCCCCGACCCATCGGGGAGCGCCCGAACCATCCCGGCGACGTTTGCGGCGGAGGCCGGAGAGTGGTTGATGCAAATGTCGACCGAGTCGGGGCGGCGAGACAGGCGCGGCATGAACGGAAGTGGAACGCCGGTTCAAATGATCAATCTTTCTACACAGGATATCCACAGCCCGCCCACAACCTAACCGTCCGCACTATCTCGGCTTTTACCCGATCGCACGAACGTCTTGTGCGGCCATACTGCAACTCGTCCTCCGAGTTTCATTTACCCGATATCGCGATGTCCCGATGCGGCGTATCGTGTCGAACTCCTTGAGCGCTAGGCGGCGGAACGCTCGGAGCCGGGAAGCGGCCGGCGGACCTCGAAGGTCGCTTCCCGAAGGCCTGGAGAAGGTGCGTCACTCAGGAGCTGTGGGCGAACCGCGTCCCCGGTTCGACCGGCAACGGACTTTCGTCGCTCGCGAGTTTTGGCGTCTCGTGCCTTCGACGGATGAATCCGTCTCGGTTTCGCTTTAGCTAGGAGAATTTCCCTTCATCTGCACCTCAAGTCTCGCCTGACGAAGCCTCTCGGTTTTCAGTGCGCGCAGCCGTCGTTCCTCCTCGAGCATCTGCATGGCAACTCGCGTCGTCTGCTCCCGAGCCTCTATCCGCGCCCGCTGCGAACTTGACTGTCGTTCTTTCGGTATCCGATCGTCCATCTCAATTACCCACCCACGCGTTTCGAAATCCCTCGACCTTGTGCACCTCGATGCGAACCGAACCCCGCGAGCATGGCAGTGACGTGTCGTGGACACGTCCCGGGGTCGAGATCGCGCCGGACGGGTGGGGCGCTCGACTGCCACTTCGTTGGCCACAGGAAGAAATCGGAAAAATCCCCGTGTTCGCCATCTCCGTCACGTCCGATTGACACGGCCACGATCTCGGGGTGGCAATGAGCGACGAGAGAAGTGGTTCCCTTCGCCAGAGGCTTGGTCTGTTAGCGGACGCTCACGCCAGTCTGCAAAACACCTTGCGAACGGCTGTTTCGGATAGGGATAGAGCAGCGGGGCAATTGAGTCGCGCTCGAATCGCGGAGTATCGCATCGTCGCCGGAAAAACATTCCAACGGGATCGCCTTCCCCGATCAGAAACAAATGGTCTTGGGGAGACCGTCGAGGAGATGATCGGCATGATGATGTCGAGCCGTTGGCCCAAGGTGGCTAACGATACGACATTTCAATACGCTCTTGTCACGTGCGTTCGCGCGCGCTCCACGCAAGTCGGACATCACTAAAGCCAGAAACGCCTTTGAAAGCCTCCATTTCGTCAGGCCTGCCTCGATCGCCGCCTGTCGCGTAATCTCGAACAAGTGACGACCGACACCGGTCCTGGCCGCATTCGGGGAGACATGCGTGCCGCATGATGCCCCAGCCGATCGGGGTGCCGCAGGCATTCCCTTCGCTCGCACCGATCACCGACTGAAAGCCAGGTTGATTTCCTTTCGGCATCTTCTGCCAGTGAACAGCGCACACCTGATGGATGGCCCATATAATGGTGCTGGACGAACTCGACGTCCGCCCTAGCGGATCTCTTTCCGGCCGCAATGAGCTTTTGAAGCATCTGGCTCATCCGCGCGCCGTCTTCAGGGGATGCAGTCCGTATTCTCATTTCACTCCCGAACTCGTCGCATCCGGTTTGCCATCCGAAAACGTCAGACTGATTTCCGTTCCGCTGTCGACCACGATCCAAAGGGTTCGGACCATATCCGCTGCGGCGAGCAGGCCTTCCCGGATCTCATGGTGTGACGCTTTGCCGGCAGACGATGCCAGTGAGGTCAACCCTATGACCGCATCGTGCCCGGTGCCGACGACCGGTATCCCGGTGACACCCCTCAGATCGCGGATGGTGGCGATTGCCCGGAAGAGCAGGCCTTCGATTTCGCGACTGGTCAGAAGCTCCACCGCATTTGCCGCGCGCACAAGTTCAGAAACGAATGAAGGAACACTGCTCATGAGCATAAGGAAACTCATTCCGCTAACGAAAGCAATGTTCCAAATCCGCCGGGCGACGCTGTCGCGAGAGGCCAGCGCGGCCGTTTCCAGCTTCTCTTGCTTGTTGCTTGCCGCAGCGTCGGAACTTCAACTTCGCCAGGAGGTTTTGAAAATGTAATTTCTCCTAGCAACTAACGTAAAAGGAAGACCCGATGACTCTTGAAGGCAAGAAGATCGCCATCCTGATCGCACCGCGCGGAACCGAGGACCCGGAATTCAAGCAGCCCAAGGAGGCTGTGGAGGCTGCGGGTGCAACCGTTACCGTCATCGGCATCGAGGCTGGCGAAGCGAAGACAAACAATAGCGATCTCGATCCAGGCAGCACCTATATTGTCGACAAAGCTGTAAAGGACGTGTCCGCAACTGACTTCGACGGCCTCGTCATTCCCGGTGGAACCGTTGGAGCCGACAAGCTCAGAGCGAATCCGGAAATCGTGTCCTTCGTGGCCTCGTTCTTCGAGCAGGCAAAGCCCGTGGGAGTGATCTGCCATGGTCCATGGCTGTTGGTCGAGGCCGACGTCCTGAAGGGTCGGAAGGTCACCTCGTATGCCTCGATCCGCAGGGACATCGAGAATGCAGGCGGCATATGGGCGGATCGGGAAGTTGTTACCGATAAGGGGCTGGTCACCAGCCGCAAGCCAGGCGATCTCCCGGCCTTCTGCGCGAAGGTTATCGAGGAGTTCGCGGAAGGCCGGCATTCAGACCAGGCTCGCAACGCCTGACAGCCGTTCAGTATATATTGTCAGCGGACGTCGGCTCACAAGAAGGGGTCCGAACAGATCGGACCCGAAGTCGTGATGGAAGCAGACATGCTCCGCAGCTAACAGGGTATGCCTCGTATGAACAGCTTCCCGACCGTCTCAGGAAAGTCCGGTACGTCTTCGCATCGCGAAGGGCAGCGACGCTGACCATGATACGAAGATGCTTCCCGCCATTGCCGCCGTTGGGTTTGGGCCCGAGGCGTTTAGACGCTACAAGTCGATGCCTGAGAGGCTCCGGGTTAGGCTCCCTTACTGCGAGAAAGGTTGCCGGTTTCCGTCTTCACGAAATAGTCGATCTCCGATTGCGGAAATCCCCGCCAGCTACTGGGATCCAGAGTTCGGTCCCGCCACTGCCCCAAGGACTTTATTCGTGGCTGCGGAACATTGATCCTTCATGGCCGTTCGCTGAGCAGACCAACGGATGGAGGAAACAATGGCAGGCATTTACAACGAAAGCGCTCCCGCCTTTTCGAGCGGCGCTGTGAAAAGCAATCTCACGGCCTTTTTCGATTCTCGCGCCGATGCGGAGTCGGCTGTCGAGCGCCTGAAGGAAGCTGGCGTCACTGATGCCCGGCTTATGCCGGGATACGAAGCCGATGGTGATAAAGCCAATGTCGGCAGCGCTGATCGAAGCGGTTTCTTCGGTGCGCTTGCGGACTGGTTTTTGCCGGACGACGATCGCGATGTCTACGCCGAGGGGCTGCGCCGCGGCGGCTTCCTGGTGTCGGCATCCGTCGACGACGCAACCTACGACACCGCCCACGACATTCTGGACGATCACGGTGCGATCGACATGGACGAGCGCGCGGATCTCTGGAAGGCGGATGGCTGGACCGCCCGACAGGCGAACGTATCTTTCCCGGATTCGGGAAACCAGCAGCGCTCCATCGGCGACGCTGAACGCGAGCAGCAGGCTGACGCCTCCCGGGACGACGCCTTCGCCGTGGACCCGGCAGCAAATCCGGGCGTTGGATCCTACCGCCGGAGCAGCCGCGCGACATCGCCGCGGATCCGGTCCTACGATCTCGCAAGCGAATTACCCGACGACCTTCGGGACGACGTCCTTCCAACCGAACACCAGCGCGACGTCTCCGACAGCGACATCGGGGCCGATCGCGAGATGAGGCAATCCCAGGAAATGGATGGCCTGAAGCAGGATCAAAGCTTCCCGCGCGGCCGTTGAGTGCTTGGAGGCACCGCATAAGCGTTGGTGAAGTCACGCGTGCTCACAAAATGGGCGCGCGTGCGAAAACAACCGCGTTGATCACGTCAAGGAAGAACTAGGCGACGTTTCGAAGAGCGGCCAGCGGCGTCTTCGGATTTCAAGGAGGAAGTGACATGGACAGGTCCATAGATGCCGACTGCAGGAAGACCGCGTCCGACCAAGGCCACGTTTCGGCCGCTTCTATCAATTCGCGGGTAAGGGCGAGATTATGGTTGATCGCGCCCGCAATCGCGGTGCCGATGGTCATAGCAGCGGGGTCCGCAGATGTATTCTAGCGTGCCAGCACGAGCTGGCCGCTCCGACGGAACAAGCCGCTATGCCGTTGGAGAGGAACCCGAAGGGACATGGCGAATATTGGACACGATGACCGGGTTGCCCGCTGCCACGAATGGAAGAGATTTAGTAGGCCTCCAAGAAATCGACGCCCTTGAGATAGCGGCGGAGTTGAACCGATGCGAAGAGAGCGGGTGTCCCAGTCCCTTGCTTTAGCCGATCACCGGCGGGCACATGCGGGCGGCGCCATGGACTGAGTGCAATGGTCGGCATTACCAACTCGCCCAGGAGCATGGTACCAGTCGTCAAGAGCGAGGCTTTGCAGAAAATCGCACACGAACACGGAAATGAAAAACTTGCGATCATGGCAGCCCAACTTACGCAGTTTCGGTAATGCACCAAGGCGCCGTTCTGGTGCCCGCTAGATCGACCCACCAGCAGATCTAGGGCGGAACGATCAAGTTCGAATTTGGTTTAACCCACATTCTAGACGCGGAGGCCATCCATGTGGGCGATTCTGATCGGTGCCGCTCTCATAATCGGCGGACTTCTTATTCTCTTTTCGTCGGCACTTGGTCGAAGACCCAGTGATCCGCATCGAACGCCGCAAGGCGGCAACACACTAGAGCCACGGCGCCAGGGTCTCCGGTACCTCGGAATATCCAAAAACTGGCCAGGCCTAGCCATTATCGCGCTCGGCGCAGCTCTATTGGCTGTGGGGGCGTATTCATGACGCTGGACAGGGATTGACCGTTTAAATACCTCCAAAACAGCTTCAAATAATACCTCATCCAGCGCATTTACGATGTGCTTTGCGAATTCGGCTCGCGTCCAGCAAGTCACCTAAAAAGCCCGCCGAAGCGGGCAAGGTTGGAGTGTATCCGCGGTGTACGCCTGAACGCAGGCTGTTGAGGGAAGTGCGCTTATATAGCGGGCCCGGTATCTTGGGTGGTGAGCCGTCTTGTCGTGTCCGGCAGCAGGGTCGTATAAGGCGCCATGACGTCTGATTCAAAGATATTTGTCGGCCTGAGACCGACGCGAAAGAAACCGGCCGACCATCGCGAAACGAGTGGCCCAAAATGTCAATGGGACGGATGCGACAAACAAGGCACGCATCGCGCGCCCGTGGGAGCGGATGCTGAGGGGCTGTACCTGCTGTTTTGCCGTAGCCACGCGAAAGAGTATAGCGAAGGCTACAATTACGTGACGAAACTGTCGAACCCTGTCACGGCCCGCTATCAGCGCGAAGCGGCAAGTGGCAGCCGCCCTACCCGGGGCGTTAGAGTCAATCACGCTTCTGAAACGCCCCTCCCCTCCTCCATTCGCTCCGGGACCGCGAAGACGATCAATGCCCGAAAAATCGCGTCGCATGGCAGAGCGGCAAAAGCGGCCATTCAATCCCGCAAGCTTAAGGTGCTGGAAGCAAAAGCATTCGAAACGCTCGGTCTCTCACCGGACGCTACGCCGGATGAAATTAGAAGCCGTTACAAGCAGAAGCTCAAGATGCACCATCCCGACGCAAACAATGGAGACCGCGCGTCAGAGGAGGCGCTTCGTGCGACGATTGACGCTCATAAAATCCTGAAACTCAATGGCTTCTGTTAGGTGCGATATACACGCTTGGTGGCCGATGTGGAGACCATTCTAGCGGGTTGGCCGCTCGGGGCCGCAAGCTACTATCGACAGCGCCCGATTGGGCCAGTAGCCGTCAATCTTCGGTGATGAAGCGCACTCAGTCCGTTGGCGTGAACGTCTAGCGTCCTTCAAAGCTCATCGATTATCCGCCGTCAGGAGAAAGATCACCACCTGCGCAACTCGCCGGACGGGACAGGCTCATGCCTGTCAGTACGCTCTAAATAGATCGCTCGAGGCCGAGAAAAACAAGTCAAACAATAGAGATAAGCGCCACTGAACTTTTTGATAGCCCCTGGGTAAGACCTTGGTCCCACGCCGGTTCTCCTCAAAATATTATTCTAAACGACTGTCTATTCGGCGAAGTCGAAAGGAAACCCACGGTCGTGGGCTTCGACAACACTTGGTAGGCACCAAGCCAAATCAGAGGAGCGTCAAGATGACATGCCTTAAAGAAAGAAATCTGCCACGCAATACCGCGCGCAGACATTTTCTAGGTGTTGCCGCTGCGGCCGGTGCCCGGCTTGCCGGCGTTGCGGCATTGGCGACGGCAATTTC
>NZ_JAVDSU010000026.1:0-37039 GCF_031455475.1 Rhizobium sp. 1399
CTCCTGCTTTGTTCAACGGTGTTAATTACCCGCATCCGCCTCCAGGCGGCGGGGAAGTTGTGTCTCCACCTCTTGTAAACGAACATAAGAGGAGTAGTCCTATGACTGAACACTGCGGACGGCCGTGTTATCTTGCCTCTGGTGCTAAATGGCGTGGACGGGGTGTTCGCACGCGGACTCGCGATCGGAGAAAGTAGCGCCCAGAGGACCGTCCAATAACTTCCCAATACGTGATTTGCACAATATGCGCATGTCGTAGCTACTGCGGCCTACGCCGAATGCTTACGAAGCAGAGAACGAACAGGCTTCACGACCCGGACCGGCGGCGTATCCTTCACGACGAGCTTGGTTTATGGTCTGTTTGGAAGCAAGCCGATCACGCAAACACCCTTGCGACACGGAATCATAGCAACAATGCATATGCCATATGCGGCGGAGCAGAGGGTAAAAACCGACGGTAATATTGCGGGTCTCACTCTTTGAACGACGCAATTCGTGCAGGTGCTCGCGCACGTAACTCGCGTCTGAGATTTCGGAAATACGGACAGCCCGAAACAGCGGCCGATCCCGCCCGTTCTAAATGGCGCGCATTTCACGTCAGCAAAGACGATGGATTTGGCCCCAAAGCCCGCAGCCGGACTACCAAGGCCGATTATAATCGAACGCTTCGTGCTCGTCATCGGTCAATTAACGGTAAACCCACTTACCGTCGAGGGCATTCCGTACGACGAGACCCGTTGTCGGCATCTTCGTATTGATGTCGATAACGATGTTAATGTCGTTGGCGGTTTCGCCGAGCTTGGCGCTCGCGTTGTCTGCCTACATTGTGGTGGCGATCGGGCCTCCTTGCGTTCGTGGCTGGTCTTCGAAAAGTGGGGACAGCGGGCGATGCTGAGAATGCTTTACACCAAACAGCGCGCTACTTTTTATGGCGCCTCATAGCATCACCCATCATTTGGAGGCGGCTTAACCGGCCCCTCCCCTTAGGCCAGACTTTCTTTTCTTGCTCGCAGTCTGCGGAACAATTCCCGAATTGCCGGAGTGTTACGCTCGGTCGCCAGAGAAAACAGAAACGCGAAGCCAACGCAGATTGCGACAGCAAGCGCGGCGTAGAGAAAATCCGTGTTCTCTGCCGGCTTCATGTGCCAGCCGGTTCGGAAGGCCCATACGCATATCGCTCCGATCAGAATAACCAGCGGAGTGTGGGTGCAGTAGAGGGAGTAGGAAAAGCCTGCGAGCTGTTCATTGAGCTGCGGCAGTGGCATACGCAACAGCTTTTTCGACTGCCTCATTGCCATCAGGAGATTCGCGAAGCTCGCCGCTATCATGTAGTCCAGAATCGTTTCTTTGGAGAAGAACGTTGCTGGGGTCGCAGTGCCCGGCGCGTAGAGTACGCGCCAGACAACCAGGCAGCCGATGCAGACGATCGCAGCAAAAGCTGCATTGGTCGGCAAAAGAGGTTTGGATCTCAGCGCCGCAAGCGTACCAAGAAGCCAGATCCCGGCATAACCGGCAATCGAGAAGCCCACGAACTGGAACCATGTCAGGGCCAGCAGGATGGCGGTGGCGGCAATCGTCATGGCGAATTTAGCAATGACGCCGCTCCTGCCCCAGAACACCATCATTACAAGCGGGAATGTCATATAGTACCAGAATTCGTGAAAGAGACTCCAGAGAGCACCGTTGCTGCCGAACTGTGTGCAGAACGCCGTCTGAAGAAAGGCGATGTTGCACGCCGCCGTCCATGCATCGTGATTGAGTGCCGTGCCGGCACCCTCTGCGTCGAGCTTAAAGATGCCGTTCTCTGCTGCGTCGAAAATGCCGAGCGCGAGAGTGTCAAATAGGAAAGCAAAGAGGAGCGCCGGAATAAGGACAGTCCAGAGCCGCGACAATCTCGTGATGAAATAGTCGACGCCATCGAATTTGCCGGATCGAAGATATCTCCCCGCAACGCTGCCTCCAACGAGGTACCCGCTCATGACGAAGAAAAGGATGACGGCTGGGCCGCCAAACGATGAAATAAAAGCGAACAAATAGTGGCCGATAAGTCGTTCCGAGTGAGGAACATCGAAAAGCTTCACAAAATACCGGTGATTTATATGGTAGATCACCACTTCCAATGCCGCCGCCCAGCGGAAAAAATCTAACCAAGCAGAGAAGTTTTTATTGTTAACTACGTCGCCAATATTCGTGTTCACGCAAAAGCCCCAGGTAAATCCAGCATATTTTTTGCTAGATGGCATAAGTAATTTCGCAATGATAGTATGCGTCTCAGAAATGATCAGGAAACGGTTAATTTCGCTACGAATATTAGCAAATATGCAGTGTTTGCCGTGGAGAGGTAGGTGTTATACTTGGGGCCAGGCTGGATCTGCGCGGGCAATCCAGTATTGAACGTCCCATCATCCCTCAACCGGATGTTGGGACGTCTCCAGACCACATGCGCTCTAGGCCGCGAAGCGCTGTAGCTGGCCGCTATTGCATGCCGGGTCTTGAAAACCGCTGGCGCATCTCATCACGAATTTAGCGAGACGGCGCGTGGTCAAGCGCGTCAGCGATCGCGTACCACATTGGCTTCCTGGCAAAATTGTCATCCAGCGGCAGGCAGCGTTGTCTTAAGCGATCTCTTCTGGGCCAACCTTCGTGGAGCCAGCTGAAACGATCCGTCATGCCCCAGGTAACAAGGCCTACAACGGCGGGTTCGTCGAAAAGCACATCGAGGTACTGTTTGGTGTGGGCTGCTACGATTGTGTCTCTTATCTGTATGTCAGGCTCGAGCCTGACATCACTTACGTCGAGCTCCGTGGCGCGTATCTTCAAGCCGAGATCGGCAACCTCTGAAAGAAAACGCCGGTAGATAGCCTCATCGAATTCGGCATTTGCGATCAGGTGGCTTTGAATGCCAAACCCGTCAATCGGTGCACCCTTCGATTTAAGTTTTTCCAGAAAGACCAGGATCGCATCTCTTCGAAGGCCCTGGCTCTGATAGTAGACGCTATAATCGTTATAGTACAACTTAGCCTTCGGATCGGCCTGCCTGGCGGCGTAAAAGCAATCCGCTATGAAGTCGATGCCCCCTTTGTTGTATGGTGCCCAGTTGCGGAGATTGTCGGGCATGCCGTCTTCCGGCGCAATCGCCTCATTCACCACATCCCATTCCATGACGCGTCCGCGAAAGTGCTCGATGAGTTCGCGTGCGTGCTTAAGAACGAGCTTCTCCCCGTCATCGCCGCTGATAATGTCTTTCGTCCACGCGGGTGGATTTTGATGCCAGACGGCTGTATGGCCCCTTAATAGGAGCGTGTTATCTTCGGCAAATTTGGCAATTCGCTCCGCGTTAAAATAATTGGCCTGGCGTGCCGTCGGCTGCGTTGGCCTCCATTTCATCTCATTTTCAGGGACTATCATCGCGGCATCGCGTAGCACGGCATCCTGATAGGGCTTGAGGCTGAACAGTGGCCCAGCGTTGACTTGAGTGCCGAAAACAAGTCCCTTCTTCTCGGCTCTTTGCCGCAAAGATGTTTCGCCCGACTCATCGGCGCTGCTGACCCGGGCGGAAGCGATTGCTGCGCCGGCAGCAAGAAGGAACGTTCGCCGATCAATATGCTTTGCTAGCCAATGGCCACTATAATCGCGCATAAATTTCTCCGCCTAAAATTCTCGATATTGTTCAGGTTCAATGTGTCAGGACAAGGCCGGAGCCCGACGAATTTTTCCTTTCATAGGCGCCCCTTTTGTGTAACTTCAATCGGTAGAATGGCCTTGAAATAGCAGGAGCGTGAAGATGTCCGAAGCTGATCACCCGGTCGAGGTCTCGGTGGTAATATGCACCAGAAATCGGCACGACCAACTTGAGGAAACGCTGGATTCACTGATGAAACTGCGTTCCGGTCACCGTTGGGAGGCGATTATTCTTGACAACGCTTCCACAGACCGAACGAAGGAAGTTATAGAGGCGTTTGCGAGGCTTTGCCCGAATGCACACTATGCATATGAAGCTCAGCGGGGGTTGGGTGCAGCGCGCGATACGGCGTGGCGATCAACGCGTGGCAAGATCGTTGCTTTCACAGATGATGATTGCATACTACCGGCTGACTACATCGATCGTGTGGCGGAAGTCTTTCGCGAAGATCCGGAATTGGGATTTATGGGGGGACGCATCGAACTCTTCGATCCCGACGATGCACCGGTAACCATCGACCTGCGGGATCATAGGGTCGAGATTCCCGCCAAGGCCTACGTCTCCGCAGGCATGCTTCAAGGCGCCAATATGGCGATCAGACGTGATGTCCTGGTTAAGATCGGTGGGTTTGATCGTCGTCTTGGTGCCGGTACACCATTCCCCTGTGAGGATATCGATGCTGTCGCTGCGGCAGTGTGGGCCGGATATCGCGGTGCATATGACCCGCGCCCGATCATCCTGCATCATCATCGTCGAAAGGCGGCCGATGTACCGGATATCATGCTGAGCTACGATCGGGGTCGCGGTGCTTATTACATGAAGTATCTTTTGAAAACTGAGACACGCGGCGCCTATGTTCGAGGTTGGTGGGAGACGTCAGGCCCGGTGCACAGGCCAATTACGTGGCGCCGCCTCGGGCGCGAAATTGCGAGTGCAAGGGCATTCCTCGCGCAGACCACGACCCGTTCAGAAAAGAGGCTGTGGGGCAGCTTACTCGGATTTTCTGAGCATTTCGCAAAATTTGCTGCCGAGCTTGTGAGGATTGTCCGTTTTCAGAAGCGTGCACTTCCGTGATCAAATCCAGGGCATGGCTTTTGGGCGATGCAGAAGCGCGTGTTTAACCTCACTTTGTACCGTGTGGCCTAACGCACCTCAGTGAGGCGCATTAGCCTGGGGTTTTCCTCAGCCGTGGTAAATCGACCGCTGGACAGCCTTAGATCGCAAGGTTTTGGCGCTCTTTGAGGATGGAAATTGCCTCGTCAAGCGACTGAGCAAAGTAACGGTTTTCACTGAATGTTCCCCACGCCTTGGCAAAGCCGCTGATTTTGCCATAGCTATTATCGATGACGACATGCGGAATATCCAGAAGGGTGCAAAGAATATGCCCGTGAAGGCGATCCGTGATGACCGTTCGCCCCTTCGACAGCAGTTCGGTTCCCGTCTTCAATCGCGAACGTGCAACCATTTCCAGCAGATTCCCTCGACGGTGATGCTTTTTGCCGGGAAGAAGCAACCAGGGCTCGTGAGCATTGGCCGAGAGATATGACTTGATCTTATTGAGCTTCGAATTGTCGGAAACCTCTTCCGGCCAATCGACTATGAGAACACGATCCTTCGAATATTGATGCTTCGATGTGTCAACACCGCGTGTCTCTTTGTCTTGCCGTAGAAGCATCAATAGCTCATGAGTGGGCGCTAGCCGGTCTCGTTTCTCGATCATGAAAGCGCTGTCGGGGCAAAGTCTGATATCCGCTTTGAAATTTTCCTTCGCAAATTCAAAGCTGCGCTGGTCGCGTACCAGCAGTACGAAATCCTTATGTGCTTCGCAAAGCGCTGCCATACTCGCAGCTTTTTCGGGCTGCTCATAAAATATCGTTTGAGGAAGCTGAATCACCTTCCTGTTCGGATAGCGTCTCAGGATTTCCTCGTGAAAATCATTGAATTCCGGCCACAGGTCACCGAAATTTCCTCCGCCGTGAATGAAAATAGGACCTTCGCCGATCGCGCTTTCCAAATCCGCCCAATTGGTGTGATGGACTGACGAAATGTAAGCAGGGCGCAATGAAAACCGCTTAAAGAGATCGGATTCGCCCACGTAAATAGCGCTGTCACCAACGTTATTATGATCCGGGAAGTCCACCAAAGCGAAGCGCCCATCCTTCGGCACCAGATCGCTCATAGTCGAGAGTATCGTCTTTTGCAGCTGAGACACGACGCTCATATTTTATTCTCCTTCGACAGGAATTGTAATTCCGATTTTAATTGGTCAAGGCGGTGGATTGTTTGCGTTTAAAGAAGTTTTTCTTTAAATTGCTTGCAACGGCTCGCGCAATGTTTTCCATTGAAGGCTGCAGCGCAAAAGCATCGGACAGCTTGCCGAGTTTCAACAAGCGTAAGGCTGTTTTGCCTTTCAACCGACTTATCTCGCGCCTGTTCGGCGTGGAAAGGGTGGTTTGACCGAGCGCTTCGCCGATAAAGGCACAATCCTGATGATCCGGAATATAGGGTCTATACTCCATCAAAGAGAGGAGCTTTGCCGAAGTGGCAGCCTTAAGGTAGCTGCGTTCATCGGGTGAAAGAGATTGCCCGGCAAGCTCGAGTATATTGCTGAGTGTCTTGGCGCGCTCATAGTTCGCTCGTTGGCTGGGCGAAAAGTCGATATCCGGAAGGCCTTGAAGGCGACGTTTATAGGAAATTGCTGCAAGTTGAGATGCAACCGCTGCAACGCGACCATTGACGATGGAGGCACTGGATATGCTGCCGCTGTGGATGCGGTACTCACCGTGAATATCGCGCAAATTATGCAAGCGACCCAAGCCAAGTAGACGCCAATAGAGATCCGTATCCTCCGCGTGAACAACATAGCGGTACCCTCCGACCATCCTTATCGCGTCAAGACGCACCATCAGGAAAGGGTGCATCAGATAAGGCTCTTTTGAAGGAAACCAGTCGGGATCTGGTCGAACATCGCCATAGAGTCTCGACTGCGTGCCGATTAACTTTCCGTTTTCGTCGATATGTCGAATGTTTGAGCCGACTGCCACGCAGTCCTTATTGTTCTGCAAGAAGTTGAGCTGCGCTTCAAAACGGCTGGGGTAGGCGAGGTCGTCAGCGTCATGTCTGGCGACGAACTCGGCGCTGCAAATTTCCAGGCCGGCATTCAATGCCGACACTATTCCTCCGTTAAGCGTCGTTAGAACCTGAACTCGCTCATCGGCCTTCGCGATTTTGTTCAAGATATCTTGTGTGCGGTCCGTCGAGCCGTCGTTGACGATGATGATCCTGATATCGCGAATGGTCTGAGACTGGATGCTGGCAACAGCGGCTTCAATGGTGGTCTCTGCATTGTAAGCAGGAATGAGAACGTCGATCTGAGCCACGCGCAGCGATGTGCTATCCATCCTCGGTCTCCTCTTTTGTGCTTGAGCAGCTTGGACTAAATGGTGCAGATTATTGCTTGCCTATCTGCGAACTGCGTTACGAAGAAACAGCACGTTTTCGCGGCCGATATCAAAAGCAAGAATCGCGACGGATACTGCATATGCGACAGCGAAAATTGCGCCGAATAATAAAAGGCTAAATACGATGTTCAATTCGCCTAAGCCTCCCCACGTGCGGGTAGCGTAGACAGCAAAAAACGCCGCCCCGCAAGCCAGCATCGGCACGCCAACAGGCCGGACCATGGCCTTCCAGTTGAGTGAAAGCGCATTTAACGTCACTCCGAAGGAGAACGGCGTGATGCAAACAAGACTCGCGCAGTAAAGCATTGCGGTGCCGGCCACGGTATCCATGCGGATGAAATAGAGGGGTGGCAAAACCAATACGGCCTTCAGGATGACTAACCACAAGAGAGCCTGTGGGCGCCCGAGTGCGGTCAGGTACGACGCATTGACAAACTGTACGCAGTGAATCCCGCCCATCAAAAGTAGCGGAACCATAACGTGCTCGGCACCAGCCCACTTCTGGCCAAACATGATGTGATTGACCTCTGGAGCAAGTGCTGCGAGGCCGCAGAAAACAGGCGTGCCGAAAAATGCGCCGATCGACGAGCTACGCAGATAAAGACGTTGTAGACGCACTTTGTCGTCCGAAACCTTCGAGAGCATCGTCAATCCCACATTGGAAATGCTGGATTGAAGCAGTTGTAATAACAGCTGATAAAGGCGCGAGGATACTGTAAAGAGTGCCAGCGACGCCGGACCGTAGACAAGCAAGATAACAAAATCGATGCTTCTCAACGTGAAGAAATCGATTAGGCGTTGCCCGACGACGTTGAAGCCGAACTTGCTGAGTCCCGTCAACGTACCCCACGTAAGGTCGGCGTTCGGCTTCCATACGGGCTTTGCCCACAGCCAAATTACGCTTGTGAGTGTCTGGGCGGCAAACTGCCCGATCAGTGCCCATGTCCCAAAGCCCATGATGGCCATAGCAATACCTACGACGCCACCAATAATAATTCCGGCAAGCGTGCGCATGGCCAGCGCGCGGAACTGAACATGACGTCGATACATCGCGTCCTGAAAGCTTGCGAGCGTGAGGAACGGGCAGATCGCAGCCGTCCCGATCAGGTAGGGCGCCAATCCTTCGACATTCATCAGACGGGCAATATCTTCGGACATGAAAGCGGCAATGCCTGCAAGTGCCGTCGAGAGTATCATTGACGCGTAGAATGGTATGTTGACGTCTTGATCCTTCAGACCTTGCTTTTGGATAAGAGCGTCGCCGTAACCAAATTCTGCGACCAGTGAAAGCATCGACATCACCAGGAAGGCGGAAGAAGCGATACCAAATTGTGCCGGCGCGAGCAGGCGGGCAAGAAGGACAAATACGACCATGCTCAACGCACGGCCGCCCCAGTTCTGGAATAGTGACCAGAACAGGGCGCTAACCGCGCGACGACGAAAGTTGCTCATATCATTCATGATGGTCACTCTTGTCGGAACGTTCTTGGTGAAGTTTGGGCGGAACGATGCTTTTCAGGTAAAATCGGACGACCAAGTGATTTTCCCGCATCAATCTTCGCCCCTGTTTCCATCATCGCCTGATGCTTGCTAAGTGCGAGGCGGAGGAGGCCCGTTCCGCGTCACCATACCGAACAACCTGTCAAACTCAAGGTTCAGGGGCAAACTCATTTTGCAGAGCAATATATTTTTTGCAGAGCAATATATGTCCATACTTGAGAGGTCAATCCGGCGGCGATCGGCCCGATACCTGGGAGGTGTCGGAGATCCTACTTCTTCATCTGGCCGTTGCCAAAATGCCGCCATTGACGTTCGCCATCACCCCCCAAATCCGGGTTGATTTGCGTGAGGAGGCGCTTCACCCTTTCCCCGATGGCAGGTGAAACGATGCAGAGCAGCCGATAAAGGGTCCAGCGGCTTAAGAGGGCTTCCTTGTAGTATGGGGAAAAGATTATCCGGATCGCGCTGCGTCGGCGGCCCGCGCGTGCAGCGTCAAGTGCAGCAGCAACGGCAATCCGTTCAAGAAATCCCATCCTGGCTTGCTCGTCGCCGGCAGGAATTTTCAGTTGCTCAATATACTCATATAGCACATCCTCCCGGCGATTGAGCGTCGTCGACTGGGAAATAGAGTCTGGATTGAGCCTGTATTCCGAGACGAAACGATCAACATAAACGAAAGAGTGTGGGCCGGCAGCGAGCGCGATACGAATACCGAAGTCAGCGTCGACTGCGTGGCCAATCTCCGTTTCGGATCGGTAGCGCGTTTTTCGCGCAAGTTCGTTTTCTATAAGGAAGCCGTTATTGGGAATTTGCTGCGTGAGAGCGGCTGAAAGGTTTGATCTCTGGCGGCCAGAAAACTCATGAGTACGGAAGTAGCGGTGATTCCAGCCTTCTGTACGATCTAGTAATATATTGCCGATACAATCAGTCAAATATTGCTTGCCGTAGAAGCATTGCGCGCCCGGGTACTTTAACCACGCCTCGTAAAGTATCTTGATTGCGCCTGCGCAAAGCCGGTCGTCGTCATGCAGGAATATCAGGTATTGCGAATTTGCGTTATCGATTAGCCAGTTCAGATTGGCCGCCTGGCCGATTCTACCCGAATGTTTCCAATATTTTATGTCGACATCGGTCTTTCGCGAGAACCGGTTCACGATCGCTGCGCTTTTTCGATCCTGCGAATCATCGCCGATCAAAATCTCAGCGGGGAGTAATGGTTGGCTAAAACAACTAAGGAGCGCCGCTTCGAGCAATCGCGGGCGATTGCAGGTCGGAATGCAAATGGAAACAAAGAAATCGGGCACGTGACCATTCCGATTTTGTTGGCAGCAGTGTCCGTCCTTTTGATATTCAAGAAGTTACGTCTAATTTGGTGGATTTGGATGCCTCTTCCAAAGACTTGCGTATTCGCAAGGAGTAATCCTTCCAGTGTAAGGTAATGGATTTGGAAATACATTGATTGTAAGGATTCAATACAAGGATGGCGAAATAAAGATGAAATTACTCGTTGAATTTTCCTTAACTCGCCAACCGATGTAATTGTCAGTAGGCGTCGGATCACAACGTTCGAAGCCTGATCGCGGCGATATGATCGGGACAATGGCCTGCCCATCTACTCAGACCAATAAACTTCAATAAGCTAGTGACCATGAACAAAACGTCGAAAGCCGAAAGCAAGCTTAGCCACAACACTCCAAGAACCGGCGCCTTCAGCTGGCTGCCAAAACTACTTGGAAGGGAGGCCACGCCGGCGGATAATGTGGTGGAGGCAATGCGTTCACGACCGAGCCTCAAACCGGACGAGTTCCCTGTCATTTACGCAATCGGCGACGTGCATGGGTGCTATCACCAACTCCTGGAAGCGGAACGCCGTATCAGAGAAGATGCCGCGACCCATGCTGAGAGGGCGCTCGTCGTGCTACTGGGGGACTACTTGGACCGCGGGCGTCACTCCAGAGAGGTAATCGAACATCTGTGCCGCCCAGCAGCTGCCGGACATACGCGGATTGCGCTCTGCGGCAATCATGACGAAGCTTTCCGCCGGCTCCTTGAAAAGCCGGAAGCTTTTCCAGAGTGGTCGCGCTTTGCAGGTCCGGAAACTTTAGCATCCTATGGAGTTGATGCCGCTTATCTGATGCGGCACGGCGGAATCCCTGCACTGGATCGTGCGTTGCGGGATGCTGTTCCGACCCATCATCGTAACTTTCTTGAGGAGTTACCCTCGATGTTGACAGTTGGCGATATCGTCTTCGTACATGCCGGCCTTAGGCCAGGGGTGCCTTTGCCTCAGCAGAGAGATTCGGATCTGCTCTGGATACGTGAGCCATTTCTTACGCGCGGGCCGGAATTGCCGATGTTGGTCGTGCATGGGCATACACCGGTTCATCGGCCCTTCTTTGGAAACGGGCGAATTGCCATAGACACTGGCGCTTTCGCGACTGGCAGGCTCACAGTGCTGCGGATCATGAATCGCCAAGCGCTCGTACTGAACTAGGCCTTCACGTCTGATCCAGGTGCGGGGTGCATGAAGCTTGACTTCTGCGAGGGCGTTTAGCGGAACTTGGCATATCGGAGCGGAATCCCCCGAGCTCTTTGCGTTTTCGAAGAAACGCTCAACGCGGTTGCGCCGGCGAGAGACAGAGGAAGCGAAAGAGAAGCTTTCCCCGTTGCCGTCCTTGCTACGATGGCCGAGGGGCCCGCCTTTTCGAAAGGTAGCGATCAAGGCGCCTATCGCTCAGCTGGCTCTCTCGAACCTAGATGATGGTACTGGAGAAAGAACTCGGTGGGCAGTTTTTCATCCGCTCGATCAGGCGGGTGAAACTGACGAGGGCAGGGGCTGCCTTCCCCGAGCGTTCGATCAGGATTTAGAGCGACCAAGATCGCCCGGTCGGTTCTCGGCGGCGATGCTACAGCGATCACGACAAAATGGCGTGCGGCTTTTAAGTCGCATTCAATAGATCCAAAGGAGCCCCATCAGTCCAGATCCTAAAGCAACTGCGATTAGCGTCATTAAGGGCCGCCTCATCAACTGTCGTTCCTGCAGCCGATCGCCCTGAAAGCCAAACTCGCGACGATCTTCCACGAATCCGGCAAAGACTTCATCATATTCGATGCGCACGATCAAACCTCCCAACCTATATAGAGCGGAAGCGTTGCGAGACACTTGCTCCACCAGATCGCTGAATCCTAAGCTGTTGATCGGCGATAGCAATTAGCTCAATGGATGTAACCCCCACCACCGTGCTATCCTGCCCACGTCGGGGAGTTGAGAGCCTGTTTACCGATGCAGAATGCCTTGGCGGGAAATCCGTTATCGCGAGACGGAAATCAACACGCGCGAGCCGCCACCGCGCCCGGCTTCGA
Organism: Rhizobium sp. 1399; assembly: GCF_031455475.1. Classification (NCBI taxonomy): domain Bacteria; kingdom Pseudomonadati; phylum Pseudomonadota; class Alphaproteobacteria; order Hyphomicrobiales; family Rhizobiaceae; genus Rhizobium; species Rhizobium sp. 1399. The sequence goes on from NZ_JAVDSU010000026.1 coordinate 12,007, forward strand.
GCCCAGTTCTATTTGCGAGGTCATGGCCTTTTGCAGCCGTCAACGCGAGGAAGTCTCTAACACCAGCCGTCTATCATCGATGGAATGGGCATCCATCAACGTCAGGTGCAACGAATCTCAAACAAATTCGGCGAACAGTTCCGGACGACCACCGGTGAATGGAAATCGGAAACTTCTTTTCTAGGTCAGAAGGCAAACACTTTGCGTTGGCCGCAATAAATTGCGCTTGGCGTGGCTCCACAGAAACCGGGCCGATGCGTCATGGATGATCTATCCTGTTCGCACCCTTGCAGCATGGTCGACGACATGTTCGTTATTGAAATCATTATTGACAATTGAGGCAACTAATTTGAACGCCTTTCAGGCATTCAGGCGAAGCGTCTGCTAAGCCTTGCGAACTTGGCAAAGTAGATGATCAATGCTCACCCATCATCCTCCGCCGATCAGGCCCTTTGCTGAATAGCGCCTGAAAAGATGCCGGGGATACGATCGATGGACTCCGTACTTGACAGCGAGAAAATCGATACGTGCTCCAGCCAGATATTCGGCCAAAAGCGCGATGCGGCGGTCATGTGAAAGCGAGACGCGTGGCATCTGAATGTCCTGCATTGTCATTTTGCCAGACTGACCGAAGGTGAGACCTAGATCAAGCCCAACATTCCATCATTGCGCGCTCAGGGTGGCGAACTGCAATTTAAAGTCATGTGCCAGGTTCATACCTCACCATGGAAGCAAGATTGGGGTCATCATCTGCGGAGTTCCAAAGATCTTCGGCGGTGATATCGTTCTGCTGGATAGTTTCTTTGTCCGTGTTCATCAACATGCGGCCACAGGAAAATGGGACTCTAGACGATGCCTGAGCGGCTCCCAGCTGTACCGCGAAGTTGTCGTACTTCGCCGGCCAGGCGAATTTTTCCTTCAGCTGAGAACGGGATTCGGTTAGTGTATAGACTTATATCTGGTGAACGGATCGTGGTAACTCTTGCGAGAGCCTTGATGTTGTAAATCCTTGCTCAGGTGAGGTAACAGGCGGCGTGGGATCCGATCACCCCAACATCAAGTATTCTTGAGAAGATCCGGACGAATGAACCTATCCAGCTCGCTCGCCCGAGCGAAACCGATTGACCAGGAACTTACGGGTGCTGCCGCAGCGTGATCGGATCGTTGGAGGACGTGATGAATTCTTCGAGAATCTGGCTTGGACGGCACAACGAGGAATTTGCAAAGAGCTTGCCCATGGGGTCGATCGTGCTTGATGCGGGAGCCGGAAACCAGCCGTATAGGCACCTCTTCGGCCATTGCATTTACGAGGCCGCCGATTTCGAAATGGTCGACAAGGAATATGCGAAGTCCACCTATGTATGCGACCTTTCAAATATTCCTGTAGCGGAAGCCAGATTCGATGCCATTGTGCTCAATCAGGTCCTGGAGCATCTGTCGGACCCGGTCGCCGTGCTTCACGAAATGCACAGGGTCCTCAAAAACGGCGGGACGATGATTTGCTCTGCACCCCTTTTCTACGAGGAGCATGAGCAGCCTTACGACTTCTTCAGATACACGCAGTTTGCGTGGCGGCATCTCCTTGGAAATGCTGGCTTTGAAATCATCAGCCTGGATTGGATGGAGGGATATCTGGGAACGGTGGCCTATCAAATGGAAACAGCTTCGAAACATCTGCCGCGCGGTGCAAAGAATATCGCTCCAGGCGCGTTGGGGGTTGCTGCTGTTCCACTGCTGGCATCCGTGCGAATCGCATGCAGGCATCTGGCCAGGATATTTTATCGTCTTGATGCGCGGCAAAAATATACCCAATCGGGTTTCCCGAAAAACTACATTGTCGTGGCAAAAAAGGCTTTTGTCGTCACGAAAGCCGCTTAGGCATCGCTTTCACCCCTTCATCGAGCTGTGACGTTGCGGCCCAACCATCGCCACCATTGCCTCTAATGTTGCATCCGGTAGCCTTACTACGGCTATCCGGAGCTGACGATCGGCTCGGTCACATATGATGACGGAAGGCTCGCATTGGACACTACACGCCGAAACCTGATCGCCGGCCTCTCGGCGATATCCGTCAGCAGCATTGCCGCTTCGTTGACCGCGGGCGCCCGGCCGGCGCTCGGAACGCAGGTGACTGCCGAGAACGGTGGTGAGCAGACAGTGCGCCGCGCCGTCGCCTATGGCACGAATGCGGGTTATCAGAAAGATACATCCGGTTCGACCCAAATGACCTTCGTTCGGCGCAAGGAGTATTTCCTGCCCTACAACGTCAAAGCGGGCGAGCTGATCGAGTTTTCCTTTCCGCTTTGGACGCTGGAGCGTCCGCCGCGCAGTCCGGTCATCGAGGTCGATCTCGCAGAAGCCTATGATTTCATGCTGTCCATGGAATATCCGTTTAACGACAGTTCGACATCCTCGCCTGATCTTGCTAATCGCTATCGCTGTCTGAACACCAAGGATAATCGGCCGATCTATTCATACGTTCCAGGCCAGGCGGAACGCATGATGGTATTCACTGTGAATGCCCCGGTCGACATTCCGGCCTTTACGGCAATCGGCGGTATCCTGCTGCATGAATGTGTCGCCGGCCGCTTCGGCGTGGTGAAGAACAAGGCCATCAACAGTGTCGTCAATGCCTCGACCTTCATCGGCCGCCGGGACGGCTCGTTCAACTCAAAGACCTCACTGATTGCCGCCGACCCGACGATGACGCAGGCACAGTTTCACGCCGCCAATGGTAGTCAGACCGGCACTCCCGGAACCATGCTGGTCGGCGCTATCAGGATCGCTGTTCCCGTAAATGCCGTTGCCATCATGTCGATGGGCAACTCGAAGCTTCAGGGTGCCAATGAGGGTACGGCCGGTTCGGGCACATTTGGCGATGGCGGCGGCGACCGCAACGGCAATACCGGTTGGGGCACCCGTCTCGCATACAAGCTCCGCCTTGGTTGCGTTCAGATGTCCAGGGGCGCCGACGGCTACAACTATCAGCTTATCTCCGGTATCGACCGGCGCATGGAATTCGCCGTCTGGTGCAATCCGACACACCTCCTTCCGTGCGATCCCCACAACGACACCACGCAGGCATCAACCCCCGACTGGTCTCAAAAGAGCTGGGCAGTCGACGACACCTGCAGGGTCAATGGCAACGCTTACATCGCTGATACCGGCGGCGCCTCCGGCGCCGTCGCGCCCGCCGGCACGGGCAAGGGCATCGTCGATGGAGACGTCCGCTGGACCTATATCGGGCCGGACGACATGGGCTCGACCGCCGGCATGTCCCTTGTCGGCAAGATGCGCAAGCTCTTCCGGCAGTACAAAGCTGCGATGCCGCATGTGAGGATCATTCCGCCGACGCTCACGCCTGATACGACGTCAAATGTCAAAGCTTTGGATTACATCTATGACAGTGGAACTGGTGATCTCACTCTGACCATCCCCGACGTTTCAAAACTCGCTGTAGGAAGCCATGTTGGAGTGGCCGGGCTGATCCCGAAGGCCTTCAACACGAGTTGGAAGAATGACGCGCGGATCAAGGCTATCCACGGCAATCAGATCACTGTGAATCTGCCTGTTGGCCTCACTTCTCCCATTGGGAATGCGTCGGTCAACCTCACCTGGAGCGATCCGGGTTACCAGACCCCCAGGTCCGGCTATGCGGCCCACGCCAGCTTCCGTTCCTGGATCAACCGGTTCCTTCGGACGAACCCGAACCGCGCGCTCGACATGGTCATCTGCGCGGATGCCGGCAAATGGGCAGAGGCAGGCAACCCAATCACGCCGGCAGCAGAAACCGGGTCATGGGTTGCCCTTCCTGGCGAAGGCGCCACTGATGGCGGCGCTTTCACTTCGGATGGGACGCACGAGACATCCCGGGGCAATGACTACATCGCCGCCAAGCTCGCTGCCGATCCGGCTCTCATAAAGGTATTGCAGAAGGCCGATTAGCGAAGCTCCCATGGTGTGACACCCGTTATATCTTTTGACGGCGAGCCCGGGTTAGGTGATGGACGAAGGATTAAGGTTCAATACCGTTGGTTCTTCCCTGCTGAACTTGCAGCATCGGCAGGGGTTGAGCGAGAGTGGTCGACGGGAAAGTCCACCGGCGCGCTTACGAAGCGCAACCGACTTGAGAAAGCCGCTGCTGAGGTGGACAGCTCACCTGACGACAAGACTCGATGAAACCATTGCACTATCTACTAATGATCTTTGTTGCGCCGCCACTCCTGGCGCTCATGATGGTACTTGTTTTCATGATCGCGATATCGCCCAGCGATCAGCGCGCGGACCCGCGTCCAACAGGAACGATCGGCATCAAAAAAGGCGACAGGATCGGCAAGCCCGGCGACAGGTTCGCGCCACCGCGATCAGGCGGTGACTTTCAATAATTGTCGAGCGCGTGAGAGCCCATCGCCCCATCGCTATCAGCGTTGCTTGAGCTCGAGCCGGATCCTGTAAAAATTCTGGGCGTCGGCGGTCGCTTTCACGTCGCATTGTTTCGTGCCGACGGCCACGGTCTTGATCTCGCTCACGTCAGTGGTCAGCCAGATCGGCGCTTCGCGACTATAGGACCGGCCGGGAAGCGCGCGCCAGTTGGCAAAGAAAACGCCCACCTCCTGGCCGGCCGCATTGAGGAAACTTGCAACGACGCAAACCTGATCGTCATCCTCGGTGTCTTCGTTTCGCAGCGTGACGCGAGACGTCACGGAATTCGTCTTAGGATCCGAACGGAAGGAAAAGCTGTAATATTGCGGCCGCTTCCAATCCCATTTGTCCTGGACCAGGACGCAATATCCACCTTCGACGGCCAGGCATTCCTGCGCTGCATGGACGCGCCAGACGTAATTCTGCCAACCGTCCTCATTGGGAACGGGAGAATGATCACTGGTCAACAGACCTAAGGCGATAGAGAGCTGCTTGAGAGTTGGCATGCCCAATGCTGTCTAAATTCGCTGCAGCGCGCAAGGCACCCATTTGCTCAGACCAGGATTTCCACGCCAGCGGCGGCAGGGCAATGAAAGGATTTTGGGCGTCATAGCTCATCTTCGGCTCGGCATGCCGGCCTTCAGTCGGCACTTCCTCCGCTGTGCCGAAGCCCGCAGAAACGGTCCAGGCAATTGCGACGAGAAGGCAGGATCCGAAGCTGTGAGCCAAAACCTCCCCTCCGGCCGAATGATCCAGACTGTTCCGGATTCTCAATAGGAAACAACACCCAACCAAAGCACGCCGCACCGAGGAGAGCGGCGGCGGTCGCGACAAAACAGACTTCAGGGTCAAGTCTGTTGCTGCAGCGCAATAAATGACTTGTATCCATCCCGTAATATATGGTCAAATTCGCTGATTTTTACGAACAAACAGGAAAATTCCCTAATCCAAGTAGAGGAATTGCGCGTGACGAGTGTTAGCAACGGCGGTCGTGTCGACTGTCTTGATGGATTGCGCGGCCTGGCCGCCCTGTGGGTACTGGTTGGCCATGCTCATATTCTGACCGGATTTTCGCTGCCAATCATTGGCGACCCGGATCTCGGTGTCGACCTTTTCATCATGCTGTCTGGCTTCCTGATGGTCTTTCACTATCAGCGCAGAAAAGAGCGGGAGCCGTGGGAGGCGAGCAATACCTGGATCACCTTCTGGGTCAGGCGTTACTTCCGAATTGCGCCGCTCTATTACGTGATGCTTGTTGCCGCCCTCACGCTCGGCCCCTTCATCTACGATTCCCGCATGGTGATTGACGGCTTCAATGGCGTGGAGCCGCAATTGGCCAGTCGCTACTTCGACAGCAGCCTGACCAACTATCTGGCTCATTTGACCTTCCTCTTCGGCTTCAGCCCTGATTATGCTTTCAGGACCGCGCTACCGGACTGGAGTATCGGTCTTGAAATGCAATTCTACGCCGCCTTGCCCTTCATCATGATCATTGTCGGCCGCATCGGCTGGATCAAAGGCATTGTAGGCGCCTCGTTTGCCGGTATCGTGATTTCCTATGCGTTGAACCGGCTCGGCATTTCCTTTCCAATGCCGACCTTCCTTCCACTCAAGATGCATATTTTTGCCGCCGGCATGCTGCTGGCCGGTGCTTTGCGGACCGACAAGAGACGGGCCTACCAGTTTGCGGTGATCGCCATTTTGCTTGTTCTCGCCCCGCTCGGCGGCGGAAAGGACCTGATGCACCAGTTCGTACGGATAGCGCTCGTGCTGATTTTCTTTGCTTTCATCCATACGCACCGCCTCCCTGAAACTCTGGCAAAGCCCCTAAGGCCGATGGGCGCGTGGCTGGGTAACCGCTTTTTCCATGGTCTGGGTGAACTGTCTTTCGGCGCCTACCTGATCCATCTGATGGTCATGCAGCCGGTCATCGCCTACCTGATCAAGACGACTGATGTTTCCGATCCGGTGCGCTGGGCGCTCTCTCTCGTCATCACCATGCCGATCGTCTACGGTCTCGCCTGGCTCGGTTACAACTTGATCGAAATGCCGGGCCAGAACGTGGGTCGGGGCCTGACGAAGCCGCGCGCCTCCGTCTAGGTTAGACTCATAACGATCTGACCCAGATACGGGCGAGAAGCGTGACGGCTGCGAGGTCGGCGGGGGTGCCGATGAGCCGTTCATGAGCAAAATCGGCACCTTGTTGCCGATCGCGCTGTGTGGCCGGAACTCGTTGTAGATCCTATGCAAGCTCACCGCGGAGCTTGATAGTTCGACCTCCGCTTTCGCTACGGAGGATGACCATGAGCGCGGATGCCGTCAACGACTGCTATATTGCATTGGAATTGAGCCAGAGAACTTGGCTCGTTGGGTTTTTGCTGCCTGGCTCCGAGAAGGTCCAGACAATGGCGATTGCCGGTGGTGATGCCGACGCGTTGCTCGGTGCGATTTCGAGAATCGAAGCAAAAATTGAAGGAGATGTCAGGTCGGAAGGCCTCACATGCCGCATGCGTGTCTGTTTTGAGGCGGGCTATGATGGGTTCTGGCTGGCCCGCTTTCTTCTCGATCATGGCATCGACACGACGATACTGGATCCCTCGAGCTTTCTGGTCTCGCGACGAGGGCGCCGTGCGAAGACAGATCGCATTGACGTCGAGGCAATGGCGTTCACGCTGAAGGCTTACCTCCTAGGCGACAAATCTGTCTGCCGCCCGGTTCGACTGCCCACGCCCGCCTTGACCCGGCGCTTGGGAACCTTGTTGCGGAGCTGAAGGTCCATCTCCTTGTAAAGGCGATAGATTCGCTTCGGATTGACCGCCCATCCTTCACGTTTGATCAGGATATGAACGCGACGATAGCCGTAGCGTACTCGCGTCTGACAGATGTCCTTGATCTTCAGCTTCAGTTCGGCCTGTTCACCGCGCCTGGACTTGTAGACATAAAGCGACCGGTCGATCTTCAGCACCGAGCATGCGCGCCGTATCGAGACCTTCCAGTCGGCCTCGACTGTGTCGACAAGCTTCCGCTTGCGGGCAGGCCTCAAAGCTTTTTTGAGAGCACATCCTGCAGCATGGCCTTGTCCAACGACAGGTCGGCTACGATCCGCTTCAGCTTGGCGTTCTCCTCTTCGAGCTGTCGCAATCGCTTCATCTCCGAAGGCATCAGCCCCGCGTATTTTTTGCGCCAGTTGTAGAAGGTCGCATCGGAAATCCCTGCCTTGCGGCAGACCTCACCGATCGGCGTCCCATCCTCCGCCTGCTTCAAAACGAATGCGATCTGCGCTTCCGAAAACTTCGAGGCCTTCATCGAATTCTCCTCTTCTTCCCAACAGGGATCATAAGTGGAAAATTCCAGGTCCGAATGGCCTAATTTAACGGGGGCACGTCACCCCGAACTGCGTGAGCGAGAAGGTAATACGCCGGTGCTTTCATGCCAAGCCTGAACAGCAAATGGTGATGGGGCGGTGGGGTCTGATACTGCTTCTATCCGTACTTTCGCGGATATCATTTCGGGGCCAACTGTCGCATTCTGTCGATGCGCCGAGCATGGCTGGTTACCACGGCTAGGCCAGCGTCACGTGGAAAATAGCGCTGGCCGAGAGGTGCAAACTGAGGCTACAGCCAACCCACTAGTTTAAAGAGGGCTGCCCACAACAGCAGAGATATCGCCGCGGCGACGATCAGGTGATGAGTGCGCGTCATCTTGCCTCCTCCTCCCAAAGGAACATCCCCATGATGCGCTGATTCGCGATTAAAGCGAAATATTCGCGATTCAGTTGATGGCGGGGTCGATCTCCGGCGGGCCCCATCGGGTGATGGCCCGAGGGTTAAGCCTGATTAACGACTTGTCCGTGGAGGCTCGTGTCGATCATATTTCCGCGCCGGTTCCGCCTTGAGATCAGTTGACGACACACCCAACGGTATGCGGAGCCGGCGCATTTTCGACGCAAGAGATAGGGTGGGGAGTGCCGTCAAAAGTGTGCGCAGATGACCGCACCCCCCGCTCGCTCTTGTGGGAAGAGCGATGAACTCCCCTAACGTTATGTAGCGACCACTGCAACCTAAAATATTGACGTCTCCTTGGCAGATGATGATGGGGCGGTGGGATGCCACCCTAAACAGCGGCTCGACGTTCGGCGGAGAGCATTCTCAGCATCACCCGCTGTCCCCACTTTTCGAATACCATCCAAGAGCCGTAGGAAAGTACGATCGCCAGCAAGAGGTACGCAGACAGCATCAATGCGAAGCTTGCCTCGAAACCGAGCGCTGGCGCCATGCGCTTAGTGAGCCTTGCGAAGATGGAGACCAGGAGTGGATGGATCAGATATAGCGAGTAGGAGATCTGTCCGAGGAAATACACCGGCCCGTTGCCAAACAAACGTTCCCCAACTCTGGAATCCTGCGCAATCAACCACACGACCAATGCAATAAGCAAATAGGTCACCAGATCGCTGGTATCGGAAAACCAACTCGCGCAGAGCGCCAAGAGGGCGAGCGGGAGCAAGTAGTTGGCTATCCGCAAGCGAACTGGGCCTGCCCTTTCGGAAAGGGAATAGCCGATCACACCGAGAACGAAGCCGCAGAGCGCTCGCGCCAATGAGAAAGAATCGTCCGCAGACACAATGTCCATCGGTCCTTCGACGCCTAAACCGAGATGCGACATCCCCGCGATCGCAGCTAAAGCGGCAAAAGCAACAAAACCGAGCATCACGTTATGCTGCGCCGCCAGCAGCGCGATGAGCGGGAAAAAGATGTAGCAGAACAACTCTGCACTAACGGACCATGAAACGCCGAGGATCGGCGTCGCGTGTAGGCCCCAACCAGTCAACATGAAGATGTTGCAGAACGCGTCCCAGGCCCCAAGCGTGATCTGTTCGCCACCGCCAAAGTTAAGGTTCAGCTTTGCTGCGGCAACGATAAGAATAGCCAGGTAGGCTGGGTAGACCCGGCACACGCGCTTTACTAGAAAGGCCCGATAATCCGCCAGGCTGAAATTAGAAGAAAACACGGAGGCGTACTTGTAGGCGAGAACATACCCGCTAAGCACGAAAAAAGCGTCTACAGCTAAATAGCCTGGCCCTACCGAGAAGACCGGTTCACTGCCAAATCCGCGCGAAAAATGGTACAAGGCAACAATAAGTGCAGCAACGCCACGGAAACCCGTCAATCCAAGAATCTCGCCACTCTTCGCCATTCTTAACCCCTCAGCCTCGATAGGATGTCTGTACACTGACGGGTGCGAGGTTGAAATGGGAATTGTTCGCTGAATAGGAGAGTTTCGCATCACGTTGCAATCGGGCAACCTGATGCGAAGACTTATGGCGCGGCAGCGTCAGGCGATCAGCGCAAGCACTGCGCATCAGCTGCCGCGTCATTTGCAATCTGGTCGTATCGGCACCGGTGCGCGCTGCCTGGCCGGGCGCCATGTAAACCGGTGTCTTTCCGTCAGGGCCGATCGCCTGTACGGGCGCCTTGTCGCCAACGATCGTGTCTAGCAGCATGCTATCCGTGAGGGCGCCGTTCCCGCGCAACCGTTCATTCTGCTGTGCTCGCCACTCGGTTTCGCTCAGTGGCTTGGGTTGGCCGAGGATCGTGCGGCCGTCGGGCGTGACGACGGTGTCGCCCTGGCCGGCGTTGACTGTGCCGACCTGTGTTTCGGGTACGCCGAACAGGCTGGCGATCGACGGCGGAACCATACGCGTCTCGCCCTGGCCGACGGGCGCCAGCATCGACGTCGTGATGTCTTTCGTGTTGTTCAGCTTCGTCTGATCGAGCGTCGTGCGCGCGGTGACGTCAGTGTTGTAGCGTCGGTCACACTACTCCTGCACATCACCTCATGGTGGACTAGGGCGAAAGCGTTACAAGATGCCGTTGGTCACACGGTGGTCATCAACGCGGAAAGCACCGCAAGGCTTACCTGGCAGAAGCGGGCGGATAGTGCTCCATCAAAAATCGGTCAAGTCGAGCCGACGCGTCGTCTGGGGCCACAAAGAAAAGCCTCGGTGAATCAAGATTATCTGGATATGTGACCCGGATTTGTGAGTGCAGGGTCTAAAGTAACACGGGCTTGCTTACGGAAGCTTGTCGATATTAAGACCAAACCACGCAAGTGAGCTCTTCTTCTCAGAAGTCAGCTTTGACCCGGCGGTCTTTACATAGGGGAGGAGGGCGGCCCCGATCCTTGTCAGCGCCGGTCCAACCTTTCGAGGATCTCCAAGCTTTAGAAGAAGGCTGACGTCGCTTTCGACCGTGGTTCGCGCACTATCAAGCGTTGTGACGTTGAGACGGTTCCAGAAATAGACCCGGGCGAGAAGGGCGAGTTCGTCTGCGGGGGCGAGCCGGGCTGACATCGTCATCAGCCGCGCAATTGATTTTGGTTCTTGGGCAATTACGGCACGAACGATCGCAAGCCTGAGCCAGAGATTGCTGTCGGTCGGCATGCAGGAGACGGCGTGGCGCATGTACCGCTCGGCGTCGTCTGCAGCCTTGGCCCAGGCCTCGTAGCTCGTGATCTCGTTGGACGTGTCCAGCCTATTCAGCACCAGTGTCGTGCCGGCCATGACGATATCCGAGCGACAATAGTCGCCGGACACGATGGTGTCGGTATTGGCGGCTGTCCTGGCGAGCGTATCAGGGCCGACCTGTTCAGATTGCTCAAGTCTCTCCGCGACGAGAAATACGTCAGCAAAGCGTGCTGACTGCCTTATATTGCCGATAGCAAAGGCCAATAATGCGATCGCGGTCAAGATAAAAAGGATGGAAAGGGGGGAGGGAGGTGACAGCACAACCGGGGCCGTGGCCCTTCGCCGTGTTTGTCCGCTTGCCTTGGCGCGCTGAGACATGTCCTACCGGTCCGACCTGCTGCAGGAACGATCGGCTCCACTGCCGGCAACGACTCGCGCGCGATAGGAGCTTTTCTTTAAATGTTGAAGGGAGAAGAAGGGAGGCCGAACGGCCTCTCCTGAATGCACTACGCTGATTTTGAAAGCGTATTAGATGCTACCGCTGACAGAACTGTTGCGGACAATGGTAAAGTTGCCGCCGCCTGAAGCGTTTGTCTGCAGCGAACCCGCACCTTGCGTAGCGCCACCGCCATCCGCACCGTCAGCCGGCCCACCCAAACCTGATGCACCAGGACCGCTGATGTCACCGCCACCAGCCGGGCCTGCACCTGGGCCTGCCCCGCCGAGTGCCGCAACAGCGGTCTGGCCGGTCAGCGATGCTTCAAATGCCGTGCGGAAGCTGCCGAGCGCCGGATTGTTGACGATTGCGGCTGCGACAGCTGCCGCAATCTCGTCAGCGAGATCGGAGTGCTGCGGACGGCAAACGTTGACGGCGCGCCCAAGGCCAGCGCCGATAGCTGCTCTTTGAGCAGCCGTCGTCGCCGGGTTGGCCGCCAGCGTCAGGAGCGCTGCCGTCACGTTTGTTTCGGTTGCTGCGAGATCGCGAACCGAGCCGGTGAGCAGCGTGTCCGACGGGTTGCCCGCCAGAATGCTTGCAGGTGTCGTATTGAAGGCGTCCATCTGCGAGCCACTTGCCGAACCCGGACCCGAAAAGCAGTTGCCTGCAAAGGACGACGTCGCAAAGCAAAGGGCGCCAAATGCAAACACAACTGTGCCCTTTAATGTATTCTTCCCTGCGTTTACCATTCCCAGCCTCCAAAAGATAACGGGCTTATATCATAAACTCCGCTGAGCACCAGTCCGTTCAATGTCAGGTGCCCGAAGTATCGTTTAATATATTTAATCTCCGAGTTCTCGGACCGCCTCGCGGGTATCGAGGGCATCGTTAGAAACGCCCCTGACCGTAGAGGTAACCGAGTTCAGGATGTCCAGGAACTTCACGAGCTCGACAGACTTCGCGTTGGAGATATACATGACATCCTTGTCATGCATGCGGAACTCCTGAACTGCGAACAGGGTTGCCGGATCGCGCAGATTCGCCCGGAAGATGACTGGGACCTGGTCATCCTTGAAGCGGCTGGTGTCGATTTTCAGACGCTGAAGTGTACCGCGGTCGACCTTTCGATAGACCACGACTTCGCGCGGATCTGCGCGCGTATCGATGAGCCCGCCGGCCTTCGCCATGGCTTCGCCAAGGGTCAGGTTGGAATCCTCGAAGTCGATGCGATTGTTGATGCCGGAGGCGCCTAGTGCGAGGAAGGTTCGGCGCTCGTGTTCGACCGAAACAGTGTCGCCCGGCGCGAGGAAGATATTCTCCGACGGATTCTTCAACAGCGTTTCATAAGCGATCGATGCCGTCTTACCGCGACGCTGGAGCGTGACGTTGGTTTCAATATTAGGCGTTGTAAGGCCGCCTGCCTCGGAGATGGCGTCGAGGATACGATCACCGGCCGGCGAAAGAACGATCTTTTGCGGATTATTAACGTCGCCGACGACGGCTACTTCCGATGAGCGGCTGGTAGTAGTGGTTAGAACGACCTGCGGCTCGATCGCGCGGCTTGCCAGCTTGTCTTCGATATCCTGCTCGATTTCTTCCTTCATTCGACCAGCGGCGGGAACGCGGCCCGCGTAAGGAATGCTGATCGTTCCGGCTTTATCGATCGTCTGCTGGGGCAGGGTGATATAGTTGCCTGGACGGCTGCCGGCGTCGGATGGAATGAAGAGACCGCCGGACTGAGCTTCGAAAATTGAAACCTGCACGACATCGCCGAAGCCGAGCGGAATATCCGGAGCACCCCCGCGGCCACCGCCGAATCCGGTGCGCAGAGAGCTCGTGGGGATCTGATCGAAATAGGGCAGAATTCCCTTGTTGAGATCGATCAAAACATAGTCGATTCCAACCTTTCGGTCGGGTGTCGTGACCTTAATTGCTGCAGCGCGGTCGATCTCCGTATGATCGGGACCGGACCTGGGGAGAGACGTGCAGCTGGAAAGCACGATCAGCATCGATACGACGATGCCGCTACGGCGAGTTACAGGAATGCGCATCATGACCCTACTTAGTAATAGCTGGAAACTGTCTAGCCCGTCGACAACTTAAAAGACAAGTAATTATCCGACCCCGTCAGGTACTCCATACCTAACAGAAGGTTATTGTGGCAATAGGGCAACATGGATTGTCCCATTTATGGTAAATATGGTAAATTAGCATAGGTTGATACGTTAAGATCCTGCCGCAATTCAACTACAACCAAAACGAATATTATGCTTTTCTTTAATGGCGATTTTATGTATCGGCGGCCTTGAAATCGTCATATTTTAAACAGTTCGACGGGGTGGCCGATTCGTAGCTCGGCTGACACGTCCTTCCTGTTTTCACTGACTCTTTCTTCGCGACCGCAGCAAATTGAAATGACGGCCGCCAGAAATGCCATCAAAAAAATGGCAAACCCGGGAATTTGAATCGAGAAGTCCACGGTCGCATGGGCCGCCGTCAAAATCGTGGCGGCGCAACCCAAGATGGAGTAATGCCTCAGTCGATGGCGAGCCCGATAGCCAGTCCAGAAGGCTCGGATAAGCACAGAAAAAATCAACACGGCGACGATGGGGGATATTATCCCCAACGTCAGGAAGCCCTCGAGATAGGAGTTATGAGCCCTGTCGACGATGCCGCCGATTCCGCAATCCGGGGTCCGATAAGCCGAATAGACAGTGCGGAATGTACCGAAGCCGGTTCCCTGAAGCCAGTTTTGCGAAAGGGCGTGGACCGTATCTGACCATATGCAGAAGCGGCCATCGTCCGTGCCTCGCTGGTCGGCACGCAGGATGGCTCTGCCGCCGAAAATCGCGATGAAAACGAGGACAATAGCAATTGCGCTGGCTGTCAGCCACCAATTGCGGGGCGTCGAGCCGCCGGCTTGCGGGAACAGCCGGGAACGCGCGCTTTTCCATTGGCTGGCGAGATAGGGAAGATAGAGGACCGAGCCCAGGCCTGTCACAACAAGCCCTGCACGGGACTGGGTGAGCATCAGCGCGGTGAGGCAGGAAAGGCCGAGGCCGGCAAAAACCCAGAAACCGAGGCCCTCCTTGAAATTGCCAGATGGCGCGGATGAAAAACCGAAGTAAGCGCGGCCATTTTCCGACGCGAATGTCGCCGCCAGGAGAAATCCGAGCCCCAGGAAGGTTGCCGCCGTATTGCGGTTGACGAAAACGGCGGTAAGGCTATCGAGATAATAGCGCTTGCTTTCAGTCAGCAACATCTTCGGAAACAGCAGGAACTGGCTAAGCCCGAAGAGGGAGATCAAACCTGCGCCAACTGCAAGCACTATCAGGATACGGCGCGCGCGCTTGTCCGTGTCGGCAATGATGAGGCCGGTCAAAAAAGTCATGGCAGGTAGCGCAATATATAGGAGAGAAGCAAGCGTATCGGCCGGCGCTACCGAAATCGTATCCCTTGATACCCCTGCAAGAACATTTGCATCCTTCCAGATGGGATTGATGAGAGAGGGCCAGGGGATATGGACCGTCTGGATGACGATCCAGGCTGAGGTGACGATGAAGAGCAGCAGCGCCCAGACGAAGACCCAGCGGCCGCGCCGGGGTTCTCCGAAGAGCATGAGCGCAGCAACACCCAGCGTGAACATGCAAATGGCGACCGCTGCGAAGGGCGTCGCATCGACCAGGCCGAAAGGAATGACAGCCGCCAGCACAAGCGCGCTATAAAGACCGGCAAATGTGCTCTTTAATCTATCCGTTACAGCCACGGCGAAAACTTTTATGAACCATCGGCCGCCCCTCCGGCACCGTTATGCTTGTCTCTGCAAGAAATCCGCGAATTTTGCAACCCTGTCCAATGGCGGTGTGACACTCGCACTGGAAAGTGCCCGCGTGCGATTGCACCTCGAAAAAAGCATTCCGCTAAAATTGTTCTGATCGATTTAAAAGGATCGAGATTCCTTTCCCGTATGGTCCCGGTCATTGATCGGGGTTGGATAGAACTGCGACCAGGGATCAAAAGCCGGATTTCAACCGGCATGGACATTTGACCGTGTAGCGGTCGTCGAAACGGGGTAAGAAAATGTTTAAGCAGGCACTGATTACGGCGGTGACGCTTGCATCTCTGTTTGCGGTTCAGACCGCAGAGGCGGCTGGTCCCGCCGGTATTGCCCGCGGATTGAAGACAGCGCCGGCATTCAGCTATATTTCTGAAAAGCGCCGCACTACAGCACCTTTTGCGCACGTGATGTTCTGCGCTCAAAATCCCAATGAGTGCGTGGCACGGGGCGGAGCTTCGGAAGTTTCGCTGAGCGCGTTCGCAAGCAAGCAGCTTCGATCAGTCAATGCCTCGGTCAACCGCTCGATCCGCTCGGTCAACGACCGCCCTGATGAGGGCGATGTCTGGCAGGTGAATGTGAAATCCGGTGACTGCGAGGATTTTGCGCTGACGAAGCGTGATCATCTCATCGCCATGGGTTGGTCGCCGAAGGCGCTGCGTATCGCCGTTACCAAGACGCCCTATGGCGAAGGCCACGCTGTTCTCGTCGTCAAGACCGATCAAGGCGATCTGGTGCTCGACAACCGCACAAACGCGATCAAAGGCTGGAAGGATACGGATCTTCGCTGGGTGATGATCCAGTCGGGCGACAACCCGCGGGTATGGTACGAATTGTAAAGAATTACCCATGCTTGAACCGATAAACCAGGCCGTCACACGGATGTCTTCCCACGCCGCTGATACTTGAGCGAATGGCGTCTTCGCACAACTTCTAGCTTACCGGGCGCGATGTCCAAAGACAACTATTGAGGCATCCGCTGAATTCGTGGCGTCTCGCTTCCTCTCTGGCCCGGCCGCGAGCGGCGGCCAATCCAGGGCAACTCAACATTAGGTACACGCTGTAGTTATCAAAATAATTCGAAGCAACAGAAACGTTAGAGCCATTGTTTTTGAAAGCAATTAAGTTCTTTTACAACGCGTTAAACATGTGTATCAGATCTGCGGCGTCGAACTATCTCGGTCAACAGGTCAAGTACAAAGTGTCCCTCGCTCGAACATGGCATGCTTTCGTTGCGGTTGCATTTGCAAGCGGCTTTATTAATCTGCTGCATTTGACTGGTTCCCTCTTCATGCTTGAGGTCTATGACCGCATCCTGCCGAGCAAAAGTATCCCGTCTTTGATCGCGCTATGTGCGCTTGTCCTTTTGCTCTACGGATTCCAAATGGGATTCGATGTGGTTCGAGGCCAGATGTTGACCCGGGTCGCTGACATTTTGGACCAGCAACTGGAAGGGCGCATGTATAGGGCGCTCCTCAAAATGCCTTTCTCAGGCGAGGTCAGGGGGGATGGCCTACAGGCCCTTTCCGACCTCGATCAGATTCGCGGATTTCTTTCGAGCAACGGTCCTAATGCGCTGTTCGATTTTCCGTGGCTGCCCTTTTATCTCCTCATTTGTTTCATGCTGCACCCTTGGATCGGCATCAGCGTTTTTGCAGGCGCGGTCATTCTGGTCGCCATCACGGTGCTCACAAATTGGTCCACGACATCACTGAATGAGAGTGCAGCGAGTGCTCGCGCTCAACGCAATATCTTTGCGGGCGGTAGTGTTCGCAACGCCGAAGCCATTCAGGCGATGGGCATGGCAGGCACTATGATAGTTATCTGGCGTGAGCTGCACGGCCGGTACAAACGCCAGAGCCGGCGAGGTGCCGATATAGTGGGCGCTTATGGTGCTGCGTCACGAGTGGCGCGCATGATCATTCAGTCTGGCGTTATGGCGGTGGGCGCTGTTCTGGTCGTGAATGGCGACGCCACGGCGGGTAGCATTATCGCCGGATCAATCCTGTCAGCAAAAGCTCTTGCTCCCCTCGAACAGGCGATTGGTAACTGGCGCAGCTTCACATCGGCACGGCAGGGCTGGAAGCGACTTCAGAAATTTTTCGAAATTGTGCCGGAGGGAGAGGCTTGCATGTCCTTGCCTCGACCGGCATTCACCTTCTCGGTCGAGAATTTAACCGGCTCCCCCCCTGGCGGGTCTGCAATTACGCTGGTGGACGTTTCCTTCGAACTTCAAGCTGGAAACGCTCTTGGAGTGATCGGACCGAGTGCATCCGGAAAGTCGACGCTTGCCCGTCTTATCGTCGGCGCCTGGCCGATACGCCACGGTAAGGTGCGATTTGATGGTGCAAGCCTGGACCAGTGGGACATGGACGAGCTTGGCCAATATCTCGGCTATCTCCCGCAAACTGTCGAACTGATGGCTGGCACGGTCGCACAGAATATCGCTCGCTTCCGGCCTGACGCGACAGGTGCCTCGATCATCGATGCGGCGAAAGCGGCGAATGTTCATGATCTCATCTTGAACTTGCCGGCTGGCTACAAGACCAAGATCGGCTCCAACGGTGAAGCGCTTTCTGCGGGTCAAAAGCAGCGTATTGCCCTGGCACGCGCGCTTTATGGAGATCCGTTTTTAGTGGTGCTGGACGAACCGAATTCCAATCTCGATGCCGAAGGCGAAAACGCTCTCAGCAATGCGATTGCCAATGTCAAGGCAAGAGGTGGGATTGTGATCGTCATCGCCCATCGTCCGAGCGCGCTTGCCAATGTGGATCTGGTTGCAGTTATAGCTGCCGGGAGAATGCAGCGCTTTGGTACGAAGGAAGAGATTTTCGGGCAGATGCTGCGTCAGAATATTCGGCCGGTCACATCAGACCATCAGCCGCGAGTTATCGAAGACGCCGGTTCGTCACCGGCAGCAAACGACGTGTGACGGTGACTGTTATGCAACTACGAAATCTCGCCAAGTTACCACTTGCCAAACACATCGCCATTGTCGTTCTGTTGGCATTCGGCTTGGTCGTTGGCGTTTTTGGGTGGGCTATGACAACCGAGCTTTCGAGTGCGGTTATCGCGTCTGGCCATGTCGTCGTCGAGGGCAATACGAAGAAGATCCAGCATCTCGTTGGTGGGATTGTCAGCGAAATCGACGTGAAAGAAGGCGATCGGGTTGACGCTAATCAAGTGCTCGTCCGCCTGAATGGAACAGTCGTACAGGCCAATCTTTCTATTTCCGAGAATACGCTTGCGCAGCTCTATGCGCGCCGCGCTAGATTGCAGGCCGAAGCGTCGCGTGCCTCTGAGTTGACGGTGCCCGAAAAGCTATCCGAGCTTACAACGTCTAAGTCGACCACAACGCTGGTTGCAAGCGAGCAGAACCTGTTCGTCAGCCGCAAGAATGCGCTTGAAGGCATGAAGAGACAGGTCGCCACACGCAAGCAGCAATTGACAGACGAGGTGGATGGCCTCACCGTCCAGGTCAACGCGATCCGAGATCAAGTTGACCTTGTTGATCAAGACCTCGAGAAGGTTAACACGCTCTATCAAAAGGGCCTGACAACCCAACAACGGCTGAATGACTATAAGCGCCGTAAGTCTGAGCTTGAAGGGCAAATGGGCCAGGGTATCGCGGCTCGCGCACAAACCGAAGGCAAAATCGGTGAGCTTGACCTTCAACTCCTGCAACTCGATGAGGATCGGCAATCGGAGGTTTCCAAGGATCTGACCTCTGTTGAGGCCAGTATCGCTGAGTATGAAGAGCGATTGGCCGCGACAAGGGACCAACTCGCACGCTTGGAGATTCGCGCACCGATTGCCGGGCGCATCTATCAGCTGAGCGTTCACAATGTTAACGCAGTAGTCCAGCCGGGAGAGGTTCTGATGCTGGTCGTCCCCGAGCATGACGAGTTGCAGGTTGAAGCAACGATCGCACCCAGGGACATCGATCAGATTTACAAAGGGCAGCCGGTCGATATCCGTTTTACGGCGTTCAACCAGACAACGACGCCCGACATTGGCGGCAAGGTGTCCGTTATCTCACCGGACCTTCAGACCGACCCCCGCACCGGTGCATCATTTTATACGCTGAGGATAACGCCTGACATGGCAACCCTGAAAGACCTGTCTGAAGGTTCTCTTTATCCGGGCATGCCTGCTGAAATCTTTATTAAAATCGCGGACCGCACGGTTATATCGTATTTTTCCAAGCCATTCGCAGATAGGTTGAGGTTGGCATTCAGAGAAGAGTGACCGCGAAGCGAAATTGTCCCAAAAAGAGTTAGCTCAAATATCCTTTTCGTCGTTGTTACACACTTGCCAAAATTTTATGCTTATCTATTAGTAAAAATAGACGTTTGTCGCTGCTGAACTTCGTGTGTCGGGCGTCACAAGTAAAGTTTTATTCAAAAAAGCAATGGAGAACATTCATGGCAGGTTTAGCAGTCACATTCGGCAACGGTGGTGCGTCTAACGTTTCCGACCTTCTGAGCATCGACGCCCAGAATTCCAACGCCCTTGACGATAGCACCCAGCAGCATGAAACGACGAACGGTAACGGATCGTCGATCGGATCCGGCCCCGTAACGGTTGGCGGTCCTGGTGTGGGCGGTGAAGTTGCCCTCAGCTTTGATCAGAACTCGAATTCCTTCGTATTTGACGTTGTCGGGAAATGGAATTCTGTCAGAAACGTGCTGGCACAATCTGACAGCGCAGAGAACGTTTATTTCAAGGATTTCGTCCAGGCTGACGTTCACCTCGGTGGCAGCAGCGCGTCGTCCGTAGAGATTCTGAACGTAAAGCGTGCAAACGTTTCGACCGGCGCCGGCAACGACACGGTTACCATCTCGCTGTTGACGAATGACAGCAGCTGGGTAAATGCGGTAGCCGTCAACACAGGCGCCGGCAACGATACGATCACGATCAAGTCTGGCGTAGGCTTCAAGGATGGTTCGGACGCTGGTACCGGCGGAATCACCGGAGCGACTGCTTTCAACGGTGGCAATGGTTTCACGGACGGTCGCTACACAACCGTCGATATCAAGGCTGGCGCCGGCAACGACACGGTCGATCTTTCGGGTGTCAACCTGAAGTCTTCGACGGTTGAGGGCGGTACGGGGATCGATCACCTGATCGCAAGCAGCGGTGCGGATACGTTCGTCTTCCATCTCGGCGACATGGCCAAGTCCATAATCACGGACACGATCGACGGGTTTAACGCAACCATGGACAAGCTCAAACTCGTGGGTACCGTGGAAAATGATTGGACCGCGACGGACTTCGGTGGCGACGCCGTTGTTCAATACGTCGGTGCAGATCTCGCCCACAAGGGTGAAACGATTGTTCTGAGCAACGTCGACGCTGGCGGTTTCCATAATTGGTTCACTGCCTAAGGATCGACGCTGATTCCCGATGCAAGAACATGCCGCCGAGAGGCGGCATGTCGCTTTGTGGCATCGGGCAATGACTAGACTTTCAGATGGAAACGTCGCTTTTGCCGGAGCAAAGATCCATTTCGCGATTGGGCGGCGCCAGCACCAACTACAATTGCTAATGGACCGGATCGATACGAACGACGTGTCGGAGACCTGGGAGGCAGTTCCATATCCCAACGGTGCTGTGGTAGATCGGCGCCTAGACGATTGAAGCACTCCGTCTTTCGGCGATCATGGCAGGCAAACGGCGCGTCGGTGTTGCCGCGATGCCTGAAGGCAAGCGAGACAATTCTTCATATTCACCGAGACGCCGCTGTTTCAGGCGCTCGTTGTCTTTGATTTAGGAGACCTCGCGATCCGGAACCTGGCGTGCGCCTGCTTAACAACTGTCCGTGCGGTCGCCACTTCCGAATGTCGTTCAATACCGGCCAACGCCACACCAGTCATAATAGCGGCACGACCCTTTGCTTTCGCCTGTTGCTTGATCCCGTCGTCCTATCTTCACGTTGATAGCGTCCCGCTCGCCAGCAAAACGATTGTCCCTTGAACGAGCGATTCAGCATACAAGAAACTTCTAATCCTCTCCCTTTTGCAGATATGTAACCGAGATAACTTTTTCCTGACGTGTAACTTGGCTAAGGTCTGCGCATCTGTGGCTTGCAAAGGTGAGATGTATGGCAGGTGAAACGGTACTGGTCGTCGGCGGCGCTGGGTATATTGGCTCGCATACGTGTCTCGATTTGGCGAACAAGGGTTACAAGCCCGTCGTCTTCGATAATTTTTCCAACGGCCATCGCGAATTCGTCAAATGGGGACCGGCGGAAGAGGGTGATATTCGCGATCGCGCCCGGCTCGATGAGGTGCTGGCAAAGCACAAGCCGTCGGCGATCCTGCATTTTGCGGCGCTGATCGAAGTCGGCGAATCGGTCAAGGATCCGGTCTCCTTCTATGAGAACAACGTCATCGGCACGCTGACGCTGCTGTCGGCAGCGCAGGCCGCCGGTATCAATGCTTTCGTCTTCTCCTCCACCTGCGCGACCTATGGTCTGCCGCAGAGCGTGCCGCTCGATGAGACGCACCGTCAGGTGCCGATCAATCCCTATGGCCGCACCAAATATATCGTCGAGCAGGCGCTTGCCGATTACGACCAGTACAAGAGCCTTCGCTCCGTCGTGCTGCGCTATTTCAATGCCGCCGGTGCCGATTTCGAAGGCCGGATCGGCGAATGGCACCAGCCGGAAACGCATGCGATCCCGCTGGCGATCGATGCGGCGCTGGGCCGTCGCCAGGGCTTCAAGGTTTTCGGCAGCGATTACGAGACACGCGACGGCACCTGCGTGCGCGACTATATCCATGTTCTCGATCTTGCCGACGCGCATGTGCGTGCCGTCCAGTATCTGCTGGATGGCGGCGAATCCGTTGCGCTCAATCTCGGCACGGGCACCGGTACCACTGTGAAGGAATTGCTCGGCGCGATCGAGGACGTCTCCAACAAGCCCTTCCCGGTCGAATATATCGGTCGTCGTGAAGGCGATTCGCATACGCTGGTCGCCAATAACGACAAAGCGCGAGACGTGCTCGGCTGGGTGCCGCAGTATGATCTCTCGCAGATCATTCAGTCGGCCTGGAACTGGCATGCGAGATCAAATCATCACTGAACGCGGGTCGCGGGCCAGCCCAACAAGCTTACAACCCTCTCGAGACGTAACTTAGGCAAGGGATAGGCGCAGCTCTCGGAGATTGCCCGATTTCAGAGTTTAGGCATGGAGCCTGGCAATGCGTCTATTGCCAGGCTCGGCGATTGAGAAAGCGCCCACGCCATCCTCCTTTGCGTCGTGTGGTCATCGGAAAACTGGTGGCGTGCTGGTCCACCAGAGCAAATTGCCGATCGTTTCTGCCCGATGTCTCGTGGATCGAGAAGGCCGTCAAATAATGTGTTCTCAGCCCACCCAGGATCATAGCACTCGGATGATGGTCGCCGTCGCGACAGTCAAGAACTAAAGCCGGAACTCGCAGTCGCTGTCGCAATGGCGATCGTCTACTTATGTCATGGATCGGTTATAACGTTGGAAATACCCGGACAGCAGCCAGTAAGAACCTCACGAATACACGCACTTCTAACTGAGTTGCACGACACCCACTCCCACCGCGCCATTCGACGTTCATGCGAAAGTGAAACGTGTGCCATGTCGGCGAGAATCCCTGTTGTCCGTCGACTCGTTAATTGAAGGAGAGGCGGAACACAAACTATTGCCCCATCATGGCGCGCAACCCGCTTCATCGATTGGCGAGAATGTCCCGTCCTATGTGCGGAGCTACTGTGGAATAGAATAGAAACTCGTATTAATTATAGAGATCAGTTTATTGCGAGCTCCTTCGGTGACTCATGCGTATCCAATGGCTAATCATAGCTGGACTAGTCAGCGCCCTCATGTGGATTGCGATCTATAATGGATCTCGGGAAACTTTTCGTTCAGTGCAGCCCTTTGGAACCATGCCAATTGTCAGATAATTTACGTCGGGATGACGTTGCAGCCCCCACCATCCCAACCTAGTCTGAGGCGGTCCAACAGCGTTACCGCTCGCTCTGCTCAAATGCTTTTGACCATCGCCCGGTACCCGACATCGCAGAGAAATAAAAGGAAGTTTGATGCTCGCGGGGCTCAATTGGAAAACCTAGTTGACTGCATCAGCTCAAGCCTATCGGGGCGGCTCAAACACTACGGGCAATGTTCCGAACTCTGTTCTTCCTGCCGCTTCAAACGTCCACGACGCCCGCGTGGCAATACCGCATCCGACGTTAGCAACACGGGAACAATCGACCCAACGACCGGCATCAGGACATTCGGCGCGATTGCTGCCTTTGCGACAACTAAGGGTGTCGCTGGCAAACATTCGTTTGTGATGCGGGCCGCCAGCCAGCGCACTCTGACCCCCGTGTCCGATGGTTCAGAGCGATGGGTGCATTTCTTGCCGGGTAAAGCCGCCAACGTAGCGACCACGCCCGTCATTCAGTGACAGCGACAACTACCAAGCGCGGTTGGCGTCAAAGACGCCGCGCTCTTCTTCTGTCATCTGGCGGTACGCCCACTTTCCGTCGATGGCCTTGCGCATGACGAGACCGGTTATCGACATCTTGGTATTGATGTCGACAACCTCGTTGGAAACACGAGCAAATGCCCATTCGTCTTCGTATCCGCCGTTGCGGTAGAGCATCCAGAAGCGCATCAGCGCAGAGTACATGGAATGAATAATGTCTTTGGCGGCTTCGCCAACGGTAGTTGTGCTCATGTAAAGATCCCCGGCAAATTGGAGATGATCTAAACCGCTGCAAAAGACAATCGTTGCTTTTTGGGTGCAGGCCAACGAGCCAGACTTTTTTTGGTAGTTGTTAACCGGCTACCCACCGCATGTTGGCCTGAGATTGATGTACTGAAGGACGCTATCGATAATCTTTATTCTGGCCTCCTATTTCTTCAAATAACCAGGCCAGGATAGCGACGCTCACGAGCGCGGTGAGAAACACTAGGTAGAGCACGATACCAACCGTCAAAGCTAAGACGATGAAGGGGTTCGGTACACAGATAGGCGTGGGTGTTTGCAACTTCGTCATACAGATATCCTCCTAAATTAGGAAGATATCATGTAAGGTTTAGGAAGGAGATATGAGTTTCCTTAAAGTTTTAAATGCGAAAGTGCTGCGATCGGAGCAAAGAGGCGTGCCGCCACCTCGACATCAGCAGCGGTCAGTAGCGATCGGTAGATACGCACCGCCTCACGATCCGGCGATTGGCGGAGCCGGACGGAGTACGATCCTTTCCAAAAGCTTCCTGGCTCGAAGAGTGAGTAGCTCACCAAGGCGCATGCTACCGAGAAGGCCAAATAGATCAGCAGCGCTGAGAAATATGCGGCCGGGTAACCGATCTTCGGTGTAAGGAATGGCACCAAGTTTGACAAATATCGTGATAGCAGCGAGTGTATAAGGCAGAGCGAATATGAAACCATTTCCAAGGAAATGGGAAACAGGATTTCTGAACAACATCTGAGATGCCGAACTCTGCGTCGCTGTAAGGATTACCGCTGCAGCGATGAAAACGTAAAGCGCTATATCTGGTGCACCGGTGACCGCTTCCAGTGCCAACCCGACCAAGGCCACGTAAAGATATGTGCCAGATTTGGTGTCGCTGACCAAACGGGAGTTGGCCCAAAGGTAGAAGCCAGCGATGCTAATTGAAAAGCGCACAGAGCGCCCGGAGCACTGGATAGAAGGTATTCCCAAGCGACGTCCAAATCGCCACCGACGCCCTGGCCGGACCGACAAACCACAATGATTCCGATGAAGCCGACAAGCATGCGCGTGGCCATCGTCGCCTCGGCGACTACGCCTTCTCGCTTCGGCAGCGAGATCCTCTCCTGACACGCTGAACAGCAAGATGCCCAGGTCCGCA
>NZ_JAVDSU010000027.1:0-29922 GCF_031455475.1 Rhizobium sp. 1399
CCAGCTTCTCGATGCCTATTCCGATCCGGGAGGCGCCGACCAGGAAAAGCATTTCGGGCTCTTTCGCCTGGATTATACGCCGAAGCCGGCAGCAACGGCGATCCACAATCTGACCGAAATTCTCGAAGATGACGGCGCGACGCAGGCGACTTTCAATCCGGGGACGCTCAACTACTCCATCAACGGACTACCGTCCACGGCGCGCAGCTATCTGACGGCGAAATCCGATGGAAGCTACCAGATCATCATCTGGAACGAGCCCGATATCTGGAACCAGACGACAGACAAGGCGATCCAGGCGGCGGCGACCGGTGTCACCCTCAATCTGGGCGGAGCTTTCGGGACGGTGCAGGTCTACGATCCGCTGGCGGGCGATACGCCCGTCAAAAGCTTTAGCAACATATCCTCCCTCAACCTGGACGTTGTCGACCATCCTATCATTATCAACATAGCCGCAGGCACCGGCGCCCGTCCGGAACCCGGCCACATCTACGGCGGCACCGGAGACGACACCTTCACGGTCACCTCCCCGACCGACATCGTCGATGAAAGCCGCGGCGGCGGGACCGATACCGTCATGTCGTCGATCAGCTTCAGCCTGGCGGATACTGCCCATGCGATCGGCGCCATCGAGAACCTGACACTGACCGGCAACGCCAACATCAACGCGACTGGCAATCAACTCGCCAACATTCTCGTCGGCAATTACGGAGCCAACGCCATGGATGGCGGCGCGGGCGCAGACAGCATGAAGGGCGGAGGGGGCGACGACACGTACAAAGTGGATTCGATGGGAGATACTGTCGACGAAACCAACGGGGGAGGTATCGATACCGTGATCGCTTCGGTTTCCTTCAATCTGTCGAATGCACGCGGCACCATCGAAAATGTCACACTCACGGGCTCCACGACCATCACTGCAACGGGCAACGCCGAAGACAATGTCCTGACCGGCAATAACGGATACAACTGGCTCACTGGCGGCGCAGGGAACGATCGACTCATCGGCGGCAACGGCAACGACGTCCTGAGAGGCGGGGCGGGCGCCGACACCTTCGTCTTCGACTTCAAACCCGGCGCCTACAATAATATCGACAAGATCGAGGACTTCTCGGAGAGCGCCGGCGACAAGATTGTGCTCGATCACGATATTTTCACAGCCATCGATCCAGCGAATTTTTCCGCCGGAAACTTCGTACTCGGCACCAAGGCTTTGGATTCGAACGACCGCCTGATCTACGATCAGAAGACCGGAAAGCTTTTCTATGATGCAGACGGAAGCGGGCGTGACGCGCCCCTACAGATCGCAACGCTTACCAATCTGGCGGCGCTTCATCACGACGATTTCCTGTTCCTCTGAGATCGGAGCCTGACGCCTTCGACCGGCGAAATGCGCGAAACTCGTTCCAGAGCGCATCGACGTCATGCGCTCTTCCAATGGCGGGGCTCCGATCACCCTTGTGGATCAAGGCAACGCACTTTGCGAAGGCACTTTCGAAGTGGCGCCGCCTTGCCGCCAAATTTCTCACGTGGCGGATCTGGCGACAAGCGCGGCCGGTTCGAGAAGATCTTTGCAAGGAGCGCAGGATGAGCATATTTTCTTTTCGAAAATAGCGCCGGACACGCGCGCGGGGGCCTCTGGAGCATGAGCACGCGTCGCCCGACTTGGATCTCGTCTCGCTCGTTTCGAGAGGAGATTATAGGCTTATCCCCAGGCATTTGGAACTCGAAAGCGATCGCCTGCAGATAAAGATCGATTATGGGGAGAACCTCTCTATTCTCGAAATCCTGCCGGGGCAGCCTACGCGGCCCTATCGTCAGCTTTCAGTCCCACTTTCTGGTCGGACGATTGCGGACGGTGCTCGCGCCGAGGTTTTGATGTCAGACAGGTGCAGTACAAGGCGCGCCGCAAAGAGATGATGATTGCTTAACCAATACTGTGAGTACCCAAAGCCTTCGCAAATTCTTGCCCTGATTCGCACATAGAGTTCGATCTGGGCGTTTAACGGAGCTTCGACATTTGAACGGACTTGGCATCTCGCCGGATCGGAAGGGCGGGAACAACCTCGCCGCAGATGCGATCGGGCGTAGCCGCGGCGGCTTGATCGCTGTCGCTATCGCAAGCGCGCTGGTCAACCTTCTTTATCTCACCAGCTCCTTTTTCATGCTGCAGGTCTATGACCGAATCATACCGAGCCGCAGCATCCCGTCGCTGATCGCGCTCGCGCTGCTAGCGCTGCTTCTCTACGCTTTCCAAGGCGCCTTCGATCTCGTGCGCGGGCGCATCCTCGTTCGTATATCGGGTGTCTTCGACGAAGTCATGAGCCGCCGCATCTTTAAGGCGACCCTAAAAGCGCCCCTCAAGGGCCAGGTGGCGGGCGACGGGCTTTCCGTGCTGCGGGATTTCGATCAGGTTCGCGGCTTCCTGTCCAGCCCCGGTCCTTCGGCCTTTTTCGATTTGCCCTGGGTGCCGCTCTATGTCGGCATCTGCTTCCTGTTCCATCCAGTCATCGGTATCATCACCGTCAGTGGCGCGCTGATCTTGACGATGCTGACCTATCTGACGAACCGCAGCTCACAGTCTTCAGCCAGGCAGGTCTACGAACTCGGGGCTGAAAGGAACGCACTGGCAAGCGCTGCTCAGCGCAATGCGGAGGTTGTTCAGGCTATGGGCATGGCGGACGAGTTCGCCGATCGCTGGTTGGCGCGCAACGATGCATACCGCGATGTCCAATGCAGCAATGCCGACACGGTTAACGGTTATTCGATCGTCTCGAAGATCTTCCGCATGGCGCTGCAGTCGGGCGTGCTTGCTGCCGGCGCCGTGCTCGTCATCGAAAACATGGCTTCGGGCGGGATCATTATTGCCGCCTCGATTCTCACATCGCGGGCATTGGCACCGGTCGAGCAGGCGATCGCAAACTGGAAGAACTTTGTTGCCGCTCAGCAATCCTGGAGCCGGCTGCGCCGGATATTAGCCTTGCTGCCTGAGCCCATGTCACCGCTTGCCCTGCCGTCGCCTTCTCATGAGCTTGCTGCAGAGGCTGTTTCGAGCGGTCCGCCAGGCAAGCAAGAGCTCATTGTAAAGGACATCAGTTTCACGCTGCGGGCCGGGAATGCACTCGGCATTATCGGACCGAGCGCTTCCGGCAAATCCTCGCTCGTGCGGACCTTGGTAGGGCTTTGGCCAGTATATCGGGGATCGGTGCGCATTGACGGTGCTGCTCTCGATCAGTGGGGCGATGCCTCGCTTGGACCCCACATCGGTTACCTGCCGCAGGATGTGGAGTTGTTCGCCGGCACCGTTGCCGAAAATATTGCGCGCTTTCGCAAAGATGCGAAGGCAGACGAAATTATTTCGGCAGCCCGCAACGCGGGTGTCCATGAGTTGATCCTGCGGCTGTCGAAGGGGTACGACACAGAAATAGGGTCGGGCGGATCCATGCTATCGGCCGGTCAGCGTCAACGTATTGCGCTTGCCCGTGCGCTCTACCGCGATCCTTTCCTCGTCGTTCTCGACGAACCGAATTCGAACCTGGACATGGACGGCGAGACGGCACTGGCCGGCGCAATATCAAGCGTTCGTCTGCGCGGCGGTATCGTTATCGTCGTCGCCCACCGGCCGAGCACGCTTGCGAGCGTCGATCTGGTGCTGGCGATGGGGGAAGGCCAAGCTGTGGCCTTTGGGCCGAAGGACCTGGTGCTTGCCAAGGTTACCCGCACCGACAATTTCACCGAGCAGCCAAAACAGGCGTCTTTGAAGGTCGTTGGAGAAAGTCCGGAGCAGAGCCGATGACGATGCAATCGCAACGCTCGTTGAACCGTCATATCCTCTCCGTCTGGGCGCTATCTGTCGCACTTGTCGGCGGCATGGGCGGTTGGGCCGCCTCGACAGCGCTTTCCAATGCCGTGGTCGGGCAAGGTACGGTCATTATCGACCAGAACGTGAAGAAGGTTCAGCATCTCACAGGCGGCATCGTCTCGGAATTGGTGGCAAGGGAAGGGGCTCATGTCCAGGCCGGCGATGTTCTCCTGCGTCTCGACAGCGCATCCGTTAGGGCCAATCTCGCTATCATCGACAGCAATCTCGCCCAGCTTTACGTGCGACGTGCCCGCCTGCAGGCCGAACGCATCGGCGCGACGGAGTTCTCCGCGAATGACATTGCCGCCGATGGCGTCGATATCACCGCCAGCAAGAGCCTGATAGACGGTGAGTTGCAGCTCTTCAACGCCCGCCAATCCTCGCTTATCGGCATGCGCAAGCAGCTGGAAGAGCGCAAAGCACAGCTTGCCGAGGAGATACAGGGCGAAACGCTGCAGCTCGCATCGATTGACGAAGCCACCCGACTTGTCGATCAGGAGTATGATGCCGCCAGGAAGCTCTACGACCAGCAGATCGTCACCATGCAGCGGGTCAACAGCCTCAAGCGCCAGCGTGTCGAGCTCGATGGAAATCGCGGTGAGCGCCTGGCGTCGCGTGCGCAGGCCGAAGGCAAGATTGCCGAGATCAATCTGCAGATTCTACAGCTCGATGAAGATCGCAGAACCGAGAATTCCAAGGACCTGACAGACATCGAGGCCAAGATTTCAGAGATGCAGGAGCGCCGCATCGCTGCCGTCGATCAGTTGAACCGGCTAGAGCTGCGCGCGCCGATGAGCGGCCGCATCTATCAGCTCACCGTCCACACCGTCGGCGGTGTCGTAAATCCCGGTGAAGTATTGATGCTGCTGGCGCCCGATCAGCGCGATCTCACTATCGAGGCAAAGATTGCCACGCGCGATATTGATCAGCTCACGCTCGGCCAAAAGGTTGACATTCGTTTCAGCGCTTTTGACCAGCGGACGACGCCGGAAGTGCAAGGCGACGTCGTGTCGATTTCGCCGGATGTCGTGACGGAACAGCGTAGCGGCGCCGAGTATTATCCCGTCCGCATCAAGCCAGAGCCGGCTAGCCTCGGGAATCTCACCAACATGACGCTTTATCCTGGCATGCCTGCAGAAGTCTTCATCAAGGTCGCTGACCGTTCCGTTATTTCCTACATGACGAAACCGCTGATGGATCAGATTAGCCACACTTTTCGCGAGCAGTGAATTTCCCCGCAAGGCTGCGCTGGCGATCAGATTTCTTTCGTGGTTGGCCGAACAATATCTTGGGGCTGCAGATGCCTCGGTCAACCGCGCAATCCGCCCGGTCATCACCGCTCTGATCAGGCGTTCTCGTCGTCAAGGCCGATCAAGGCGATCTGGTGCTCGACAACCGCTCAAACGCGATCAAGGGCTGGAAGGATACGGATCTGCGCTGGCTGATGATCCAGTCGGGCGACAACCCGCGGGTATGCTACGAACTTTGATTGAAATCTGCCGGCGCAGACGAAACCGGCGGCATAGGTGGTTTTGAGCGGAGTCGTTCGTCTCTCATTGAGAACATGGATAGAGTGACGCACCTTGCGTCACATTTCAGGTTCTCTGAAAAAAGCATCACTTTCCCCGGGCACAAGCTCCAGCGGCCAGATCCGGTTGCGCGCACCACTGCGGTGGATCTCCGAATAGGCAGGCATACTGGAAAGCAAGGTTTCGGCGAGCGCTGCACCAAGGTCGCGCAGCGACATCCGGAAGCAGGTGAGCGTCGGCTGCAGGAACTTGGCGCGAGGTTCCTCGCGAAAGCCGATGACGGCGAGATCGCGGCCCGGAACGATGCCGGCTTCGACCAGGCGGCGATAGAGGCCGATCGCCATCAGTTCATAAATCAGGATGATGGCCGTCGGTTTGTCTTCTATCAGCAGCAACTCGTCGCCAGCCTGGTAGCCGCCCTGTTCGCTTGATTTTACGCGGATCACCAGCTCCGGATCATATCTGATCCCATGCTTTTCCAGAGCCTTTCGATAGGCGTCCACGAAGACATACCCGAGATTGATTTCGCCTGACGGTGCGGCAATCGCGATGCGGCGATGCCCCTTGGCCACGAGCCGATCGACGGCGCAGGTCGCGACGCCTTCGAAATCAAGGTCGATCCAGGTGAAGTTACCGCCGCCGGAAGAGCTGCGACCGAGTGCGACGAAGGGAATTTTCGTTTTGATGAGCAGATCGATACGTTTGTCGATGCGTTGAGTTGCAGAGATAATCATGGCATCGACGACACGGCGCGCCACCATGCGCTTCAGATATTCGTAGGGGTCTTCGTCGCTGGGGCAGGGGAGCATGACGAGATCGAGCTTATGTCGCGAGAGCACGCTCTGTAGCCCGCCGGTGACGCCGAGGAAGAAGTTGTCGCTGTTTTCGACCGTCTCCTTGCTGGATTCAATCATCAGGCCGATGACGTTGGTCGTTCCCTGACGAAGGCTGCGGCCGGATTGATTGGCGACGTAACCGAATTCTTCGGCGGCAGCCAACACCCGCTTGCGTGTCTCCTCGTTGACATCGGCCTTGCCGTTCAGCGCACGCGAAACCGTCCCGATCGATATATCGAGATGTTCTGCGAGCTGGCGGATACCCTTCATCTGAGCGATCTTTCTTGCGATGCGATCATCTCATCTTATTGCCATGGGAAAACGTTTACGGAAAGCATTTGCCATGGAGGCGGGATGTATTTTTGCACGCTCCGAAAAAAATCTTGTTGCTGCATTGCCGAAGGTTTTGCCTAAGCGCCCGTTCGCATTGCGATTTTTCGCAGCATTTTGTCGAAATGCGCTGGCATTGACAGCAGCAAACGTTTCCGCTTAGTATCGTAAACGTTTACGGAAGGCGTTTCGGGAGGAATCTGAAGCGCACCGCTGGAGGAAATCGTGAAATTGAATGCCGTTCTGTGCGGGTGCGGAGCTATGTCTAAAGGCTGGCTGCGTGCTATCAAGGAAACGCCTGATCTTGCCGAGGCAATCGAGGTCGTCGGCCTCGTCGACGTCAATCCCGCTGCTGCCGAAAAACTTGCCGAGGAGTTCGGCTTGAGCACGGCTCGCGTCGGCACTGATCTTGCTGCCGTCATCGCCGAAACCAAGGCGGATATCGTCTTGGACGTCGTTGTCCCGACCGCACGTTTCAATGTCGTGTCAACGGCAATGAAGGCCGGTTGCCACGTGCTGAGCGAAAAGCCAATGGCGACTTCGCTTGCCGAAGGCGCAGCACTCATCGATCTCGCCGCCGAAACTGGCAAGATCCATGCGATCATTCAGAACCGTCGCTTCATTTCCGGTGTGCGCCGCCTGCGTCGCTTCGTCGAAAGCGGTGCAATCGGCGAACTGACCGGCATTCATTGTGACTTCTTCATCGCTCCCCATTTTGGCGGCTTCCGTGAAGAGATGGACAATGTCCTACTGCTCGACATGGCGATCCACACTTTCGATGCCGCCCGCTACGTGGCCGGCAAGAAGCCGCTCGCCGTCTACTGTGTTGAGCGTAACCCCAAAGGGTCCTGGTACCGGCACGGCGCCTCGGCCAATGCCACCTTCGAATTCTCTGACGATGTGGTCTTCACCTATCGCGGCTCCTGGTGTGCCGAAGGCGAACGCACGAGCTGGGAAAGCCAATGGCGGATCGTCGGCTCAAAGGGCATGCTGACCTGGGACGGTGAGGATGGCTTCAAGGCCGCCGTTTCAGGCAACGAGCCCGGTCTGCTTCATGGTTTTTCATCCGTCGAGGTTCCCGCACCTGAGCGTGCTGAAGAAACCCACGGTCATGCCAGCGTAATCGCCAGCTTCGTCGAGGCGATCCGCACCGGCAAGCGGCCGGAGACAGTCAGTTCCGACAATATCAGAAGCCTCGCCATGGTCTTCGGCGCGATCGAGAGTGCCAAGACGGGGCGTCGGGTTGAAATTTGAGCATAAGGATAGATGACGTGAGCAACCCCGCCAAAGCCATTCGCATCGGTACCATGGTCAGCGCCTCCAAGGGCGGCGCCGACAAGCGCATTGCCCAGATCGCCGATATGGGTTTCGAAAGCTTCGAGCCCTTCTTCTGGCAGACCACCAACGGCCAGAATCTCGCCGAACTCGGTAAGCGCAGCGTGGAGGCGATCGGCGATCGCGACATCACGATTTCAACACTCGGCATGTTCGGCAATCCGCTCGAAGAAACCGAGATAGACCTGCAGACGCTGCAGGGCTGGAAGGACTGCATCGACAACGCTCATCACTTCGGCGCCACTTGCGTTGCCGGCTTCACCGGTCGTATCCGCAACAAGCCGCTGACTGAGAGCCTGCCGCGTTACAAGCAGGTCTGGAGCGAACTCGCCAAGCGCGCCGCCGACAAGGGGATCAAGATCGCCTTCGAAAATTGCGCAATGGATGGCAACTGGGCGACCGGCGACTGGAACATTGCCCATAATCCCGATGCCTGGGAGCTGATCTTCAACGCGACGCCCGACGACAATATCGGCCTGGAATGGGAGCCGTGCCATCAGATGGTCTATCTGATCGAGCCGCTGCCACAGATCCGCAAATGGGCGAGCAAGATCTTCCATGTCCACGGCAAGGATGCGACCATCCGCTGGGATGTGATCAAGGAACACGGCATCTTCGGCAAGGAAAAGTTCGTCTTCATGCGCACGCCGGGCTTCGGCGACAGCAACTGGACAGACATCATTTCCGAACTGCGGCTTGCCGGCTGGTCCGGCTCCATCGATATCGAAGGCTGGCATGACCCGGTCTATCGCGACGCCCTGGAAATGACCGGTCAGGTCTATGCACTGAACCATCTGAAACATGCCCGGGGCGGCGATTTCGTCGTCGATCCGGTGTGAGTGAATATGGTCGGCGTGGAGGAAATCGCCGGCCACTTTAATGGATAACCACAAAGGAGGAGAATCATGGCTATCCGTAAATCCGTAATTCTGGGCGCGCTGGCGCTCGCAGGCGTCTCGCTCTTCGGCCTGTCTGCCAAGGCGGAAGACGTCAAGCTGACGCTCTGGTCGCTGGACAAGGACACCCAACCGGCGCCGAACCTGGTCAAGGAATTCAACGACCAGCATAACGGCATCACCATCGAATATCGCCTGATCCAGTTCGATGACGTCGTCACCGAAGCGATGCGCGCCTATGCCACCGGCCAAGCGCCCGATATCATCGCCGTCGACAATCCTGAGCATGCGCTGTTTTCGTCTCGCGGTGCCTTCCTCGATATCACCGACATGATCAAGAATTCGAAGGTCATCAAGCCTGAGAACTATTTCCCCGGACCACTGAAGTCGGTCGAGTGGGACGGCAAATATTTCGGCGTGCCGAAGGCGACGAACACGATCGCGCTCTACTACAACAAGGACATGTTCAAGGCGAAGGGCCTCGATCCGAACAAGCCGCCGCAGACCTGGGACGAACTTGTCGAGGATGCTCGCAAGCTGACCGATCCGGCCAAGAACGTCTATGGTCTTGCCTTCTCGGCAAAGGCAAATGAGGAAGGCACCTTCCAGTTCCTGCCCTGGGCGCAGATGGGCGGCGGCAGCTACGAGCACATCAATGCCGATGGTGCGGTCAAGGCGCTCGAAGTCTGGAAGACGATCATGGACGAGAAGCTTGCCTCGCCTGATACGCTGACCCGCGGCCAGTGGGATTCGACCGGCACGTTCAATTCCGGCAATGCCGCCATGGTGATCTCCGGTCCCTGGGAGCTGGACCGCATGGTTCAGGAAGCCAAGTTCGATTGGGGCGTAACGCTGCTGCCGGTTCCGAAGGAAGGTGCAGAGCGCTCTTCGGCAATGGGCGACTTCAACTGGGCGATCTTCTCGACCAGCAAGCATCCGGCTGAAGCCTTCAAGGCACTCGAATATTTCGCCTCGCAGGACGACAAGATGTTCAAGAACTTCGGCCAGCTGCCGGCCCGTTCCGACATCTCCATCCCGGAAACCGGCCAGCCGCTGAAGGATGCTGCCCTCAAGGTCTTCCTCGAGCAGCTGAAATACGCCAAGCCCCGCGGTCCGCATCCGCAGTGGCCGAAGATCTCCAAGGCGATCCAGGACGCCATCCAGGCTGCACTCACCGGCCAGATGAGCCCGAAGGACGCGCTTGATCAGGCTGCCGACAAGATCAAGGCAGTGCTCGGCTAATATCCGCATCACCGGATGGCCACCGGCCATCCCACCCTTTTCCTCCCGGCAGGGGCTGTCTCCCGCGAAAGCGCCAGGCAGCCCCGTTCGGAGCATCGGAGGACCCATGAGAAGGATCCTTTCCAGCGTCAGAGATGGCCGCGGTTTCGATATCGTGCTTGTCGCCTTTCCGCTTGGCTTTCTGTTTCTGATGGCAGGTCTGCCGCTCATCTACAACGTGGTGATGAGCTTCCAGGAGGTTGACATGTTCAGTCTCGGCACCTTCTCGCGCCCCTGGGTGGGCCTCAAGAATTACACGGATCTTTTCGCGCAGCCGGAAACGCTGCCGATCCTCTACAATACGGCGATCTTCGTCGTCGGCTCGATCGCCGGCCAGTTCCTGATCGGCTTCGGCCTGGCGCTGTTCTTCTGGGTCAATTTCCCCGGCGCATCCTGGCTGCGCGGTCTCTTCCTCGTCTCCTGGGTCATGCCCGGACTTGTCGTCGGTGCGATCTGGAACTGGATCCTCTCGGGCGATTTCGGCGTGCTGAACTTCATCCTGAAGGAAAGCGGCATCATCTCCGGCAACATCTTCTGGCGCTCGGACCCGCATTATTCGCTCTACGCCGTCATCATCGCCAATATCTGGCTTGGCACGTCCTTCAATATGATCCTGCTGTCCGTCGGTCTCTCCGGCATTCCAGGCGATCTCTACGAGGCTGCCGAACTTGATGGCGCCACGGCCTGGCAGCGCTTCTGGACGATCACGCTGCCGATGATGCGCTCGACAATCGGCGCCATCATCGCGCTCGGCCTGATCTTCACGCTGCAGCAGTTCGATCTCTTTGCCGCCATCACTTCAGGCGGGCCGAACAACTCCTCCAACGTCACGCAATACTGGGCCTGGGATTTGTCTTTCCGCCAATATGATTTCGCCAAGGGCGCGACCATTTCCGTCATCATGATCGTCTTCGTGATGTTCGCCTCTGTCGTCTACGTCCGCTCAACCCGCCATGAGGTGCGCGGATGAGCGAGGCTGCACGCAATCGCCTGATGCTCGTGATCGCCATCATCATGGCGGCGATCTATCTTTTCCCGCTCTATTGGATGTACATCACCGCGCTGAAAAGCGGCTCGGAGATGTTCGCCACACCCCCGAGCTTCTGGCCGGCCTCGCCGCAATGGAGCACCTATGCCTATGTCTGGGAAAGCCGGAGCATGGGGCTCTATCTCTGGAACTCGCTGGTGATTGCGATCGGCGCGGTCGTCATCATCACCGTGCTCGGAGTCGGCTGTTCCTATGTGCTGGCGCGCTATCGCAATGTCTGGGTGGATATCGGCCTCTTCCTGATCCTCATGCTGCAGGTTCTGCCGGCTTCGCTGATGATCACGCCGATCTTCGTCGGCTTCTCTCAGATCGGCATGCTGAACTATCCAAGGCTTGCCGTCATCATCGCCATTGCCGCAAAGAGCATGCCGTTCTTCGTGGTGCTGGTGAGGGCCACCTTCATGGCGGTTCCGATGGAGCTCGAAGAGGCTGCCCTCGTCGACGGCAATTCACGTGTCGGCGCCTTCTTCAACATCGTACTGCCGCTTGCCCGCAACGGCATTCTGGTTAGCGCCATTCTCATCTTCATGCAGGCCTTTGGTGAGTTCGTCTATTCCAAGTCGATGATCCAGGCGGCCGAGCTTCAGCCGGCGAGCGTCGGGCTCAACTCCTTCATGGGACCGAACACCAATGAATGGAACAACATCATGGCCTACGCCACGATGTATGTAACGCCGATCCTTGCCATCTTCGTTCTTTTGCAGCGCCGCATCGTATCCGGCCTCACTTCGGGAGCCCTCAAATGACCCCTCAGATCGAGCTTGCCGGCGTCAACAAACACTACGGCGCCTTCCATGCCCTGAAGAATATCGACCTGTCCATCGCCAAGGGCACTTTCGTCGCGCTCGTTGGCCCTTCCGGCTGCGGCAAGTCGACCCTGCTGCGTTCGCTCGCCGGGCTGGAAACCATTTCCGATGGCAGCCTGAAGATTGCCGGCGAGCTGATGAACGGAGTGCCGCCGCGTAAACGCGATGTCGCCATGGTATTCCAGTCCTATGCGCTCTATCCGCATATGACCGTTGAGGAAAACCTCACCTACAGCCTGCGCATGCGTGGCGTTGCAAAGGCGGAGGCGAAGAAGGCAGCCGAGGAGGTCGCGGCAACCACAGGCCTTTCGCATCTGCTGAAGCGCTATCCGCGTGAGCTCTCCGGCGGCCAGCGCCAGCGCGTCGCCATGAGCCGCGCCATCATCCGCCACCCGAAGGCTTTCCTCTTCGATGAGCCGCTATCCAATCTCGATGCGGCCCTGCGCGTCCATATGCGCAAGGAGATCCGCGCGCTGCACGATCGTCTGCATGCGACCTCGGTTTATGTGACGCATGACCAGATCGAGGCGATGACCATGGCCGATCATGTCGTCGTCATGCGCGATGGTATCATCGAGCAGCAGGGCAGGCCGCTCGACCTTTACGACAAGCCTGCCAACAAATTCGTTGCCGGTTTCATCGGCTCGCCCGCGATGAACTTCATTCCGGCGATTGCCGGCGAGGATGGAAAAAGCCTGACGCTCGATCTCGGCGCGCTCAGGCCACAGATCGCCATCGACCATCAGATCCAGCCAGGTCGCAGGGTCACCGCCGGCATCCGTCCGGAGCATATCGGCATCACCAATCAGGGGCAGGGGAGCTTTGACGTTCCTGTCGCGGTCGTCGAATCCACGGGTTCCTCGACCTTCATCACTGCTGCGACGACACCCGAAATGACGATCGTCGAAACGGGCAGGGGATCGGTTCAGCCGGGCCAGGCGATCGGCGTCACCGTCGATCCGACGCAGGTACATCTCTTTGACGAGACGAGCGGCGTCAGAATTTGAGATCTGGTTTCGAACTGATTGGTTCCCGCAGCAGCCTAATGCGGGACACCGCGCGACCATGACTTATCAGGGATAGATCTGATTGCCATATTCTCGGCCGCCATTATCGTCGGCCGAGCTATTGTCGTGCTTATCGAGCGAGCGAAGCCGGCGCCGCTTGCTTGGCTGCCACCTCTGTATCGTGCGGTCGTTCGTCGGAGTTTGCCCATACGGCCACAGCAAGTCCTGCGACGATAAAGTAGGGCAGTTTGCTTGAAAGCTTGAGCTTGCCGGAAACGGCATTGCCGCGGGTGCATTCAAAGCCGGACATTTCTGGGGTCATCAGTACCTGTCTCGTGTGAACATCACGTCGCAAACATAGTACATGCAACGATTCGAATGAACCCCCAGATTAGGGGATATACAAGAAGTTGCTGACACCAGGCAGATCAGTGTCCGCCCTGATGGCCCGAACCCTCACCAAGGTCGATCTTGCGCAGGATGAAGGCGAGCGGCAGAACTGCGAGCGATAGCCACATCAGTGTGTGGAAAACGTCGATATAGGCGAGATAGCTCGCCTGGGTCTGCACCTGCTGGCCGATCCAGGCCATAGCCTGCGATTGGGCATCGATCGCTCCAGTTCCTCTATGGGCAAAATACTGGGTCGCGCCCTGCAGGGTGTGGTTGTAGGTGGGATCGGAGGGGATGATGTGCTCGACCAGCCGGCTCTGATGCCACTGTTCCCGGTGGGCGAGCACGTTTGAGGCGATCGCAACGCCGATCGAACCACCAGTGTTTCGCGCTGCATTGATGAGGGCCGATGCCTGGTCTGTCTGGTCGGGCCTCAGGCCATCATAGGAGGCTGCAGTCATCGGGATGAAGATCAGCGGCAGGCCGAGGCCGAGATAGATGCGCGACCAGACGAAAAAGCCGAAGTTCAGATCGGCATTGAGCCGCGTCATGTCATACATGGCGGCTGCAATGATAGCCGTGCCGATGGCGATCAGATATTTCGGCTGGAACTTGTTGGAGATCCGTCCCGCCACGAACATCATGAACATTGTTACCAGGCCGCCGGGCGAAAGCGCAAGGCCAGCCCAGGTCGCCGTATAACCGAAATTCTGTTGCAGGACCTGCGGGATGAACTGGGTCGTGGCGATCAGGATCGCGCCCGTCGCCAGCATGACGATGAAACAGGAACCGAATTGTCGGCCTGCCAGCAAGCGCAAGTCGACGACAGGATTGGCCGTTTTCATCAGCCATGGGATCGCAAGAAGAAAAGCTGCGATGCAGATTGCCGTGGCGGCAATGATGAAGTTCGAGCCGAACCAGTCTTCCGTCTGGCCACGGTCGAGAACCAGTTCGAGTGCGCCCAGAAAGGTCGCGACCAGCAGGAAGCCGACAATATCGAAACGCACGCCTTGCCGGCGCATCCGTGCGCGTTCCTGGCGCAGTGAATCCGGTTCGTCCACGAGAAAGTAGACGAGGATGAAGGCGAAAAGGCCGACCGGTCCGTTGATCAGGAAGCACCAGTGCCAGGAGAAATTGTCAGAGAGGTAGCCGCCGAGCGTCGGGCCGACCACGGGAGCGACGACCACGGCGACGCCGAACAGGGCAAAAGCCTGGCTGCGCTTCGATGGCGGGAAGGAATCGGCGAGGATCGATTGGGAGATCGGCACCATGCCGCCGCCCGCAAAACCCTGGATCATGCGGAAAATCAGCAGGGATTCCAGGTTCCACGCAAGGCCGCAGCAGAGAGAGGCAATGGTGAAGGTCGCAAGGCACAGAAGGTAGAAGCGTCGTCTCCCGTAACGTTTGGCAATGAAGCTGCTGGCGACGAGAATGATGGCGTTGGAAACGAGATAGGTCGTGACGACCCATGAAGCTTCGTCGGCGCTGACGGCAAGACCGCCGGAGATGTAGCGCAGTGCCA
The DNA here is from genome assembly GCF_031455475.1 of Rhizobium sp. 1399. Classification (NCBI taxonomy): domain Bacteria; kingdom Pseudomonadati; phylum Pseudomonadota; class Alphaproteobacteria; order Hyphomicrobiales; family Rhizobiaceae; genus Rhizobium; species Rhizobium sp. 1399. The sequence continues at coordinate 14,843 of NZ_JAVDSU010000027.1, forward strand.
CATTGGCAATCGTCGTATCCAGGACCTCCATGAAGGTCGCGAGCGAAACGACCAGCGCGATCAGCCACGGATTGGCAACCCTGGCACCGGATGCCGGCGTGCCATCCGCTGTTATGGCATCACTCATGTCAGTTCCTCGGACGCACGGTTACCGTCGGCACTACGGACATGCCGGGACCGATCGCCACATCCTTCGGCCAGTTGTCGACGACGATCTTGACCGGCACACGCTGTATGACCTTCACATAGTTGCCGGTGGCGTTTTCAGCTGGAAGCAGTGAAAAGGCGGTGCCCGATCCGGGCTGGACGGAATCGACCCGGCCACGAAGGACATGATCCGGATAGGCGTCGATCGTCACATCGACAGGTTGGCCCGGCCGCATGTCCGTCAGCTGGGTTTCCTTGAAATTGGCCGTCACCCAGATCTCGTCGGGCACGAACATGGAGACTGCCTGTCCAGCCTGGACATATTGCCCTTTCGAGCCGCTGAGCTTTACGACACGGCCGGGCTGCGCCGCCGTGATCGTCGTGTAGCTGAGGTTCTGTTCGGCCGCTTCGACCTCAGCTTCCGCCTGATGCAGACTGGCGACGGCGCTTGCTCGTTGTGCTTCGGCGGCTGCCTTGTTCTTGATGGCCGAGGTGACGCTTGCCTGCGCCTGAGCGGTACTCGCCCTGTCCTGCCTCAACGTGGACGCTGCCTGCTGTGCGGCCTGCTCTGAGCCGGCGCCGCTTTTCACCAGTTGCTGCTGCCGGTCGTTTTCGTCCTGCGCATACTGAAGGGCGGCTTCTGCCGAGGTCTGCTGCGCCTTGGCCTCGTCGATCGCTGCGGCTGCGGCGGCAATCTGCGCTTCGGCGCTGGAAATCGCTGCCTTTGCGACATCGTCCTGGCCGTGCGCCTGATCCAGTGCGATCTGGTAGTCGCGAGGATCGATCTTGGCGATGACTGCGCCGGCGTCGACATGCTTGTTATCGGAGACAGGAACGTCCGCGACGTAGCCTGACACTTTGGCGGCGACGGAGAAGCTGCGAGCATCGACGAAGGCGTCGTCCGTCGTCTCATAGGGATGGAAATAGATGAGCCAGATGAAATAGCCGGCGACAGCAAGAACAATCAGCGCGAGAACGATGAGCAGGGTCGCCATTGGATGGCGGCGGATCACGGAAGGGCGCTTCTCGGCTTCCGTGTTCTTTTCGACCTCCTTGGTCGGGGCTTCGTCTCTTGCGGGATCGGAGGGCTGATCTTGCCCGGCGGCGGCGCGCTGGTTCTGGGGCACGGCAATGTCTTTCATTTTGAAAACCTGAAACCAACGCCGGATCATCGGCTTCGGTTCCGGTCAAAACGCCGCATGGATGGACGGAGGCGACACGCCGAAGGTCGCCCATGGCCTGCAGATCAAGGTGTGCTGGCGACGGGATTGAAGCATCCGCGCTCGGTCTATGTGCTGCCGAACGGTGCGGTGCCGGCGGTCGAATCCATCGCTCCGCGGTGAAGCAAGTCGCAGACATCAACCTTCCCTCTTGAGCTCGGCCTTGCCGTACACAAGGTCGGCGGCATCCGAGAATAACCTCTCAAATCTTGGTGCGCCGCGGGAGATAATCCAGTCCACCGCGTTCGGTCGAAGGACATGCCAAGCCGTTCCGCAGACATCTCGAAGCGACAGCCCGGTTGTGTCAAATTTAAATGCTGGCAAATAGACTGCCAGCTATGGTCCCGCCGCATGCACGGTCTTGCATGTCATGTCAGGGGGCACGAGTTTGTCACGTTCGATCAATTATTTACCGGCCACCCGGCTTCGCTTGGGGTGGAATCAATCCAGCCATTCGTTCGAAAAAGCGAGACTCGCGACGGATATGGGCCGCTGTTCGGACCGGACCGTCAACGATATGATGGTTCTCTCTCCGGCTGGCAGTTCATCACGTGCGATATCGACCAGGATTCGTGCCATCTCCCTGAGCACCTCGGCTCGCGAAGCAAGTTCCGTTCCCTCATTGTCCCGGATCGGGCCGTCACCATTGTGAAGGTCAAAAAAGTATCGGGCCATCTGCTCACACTATTAGAATATTTCATCATGAAGTGCCGGCCGTCCAAATTGTTCCATTCGCCTATTTTGTTAGGAAGTCATCATTTTTCAGCTTTCGCCCGAAACAGGGAGAGCCGTTCGTGATCGAGCCTCTCCTCCTCAATCTCGAAAGTCATGATGTGCTCTCTACGGCGGAGATCGAGCTCCTACGCTCCATCGTCGGCCGCGAAAGGTCCGTGGCAGCAGGCGAAGACCTCGTCTCCGAAGGAAGCCGGCCCAATCATTCCACGCTGCTCCTCGATGGGTTTGCAGCCAGATATAAGGTTCTGGAAGACGGCACCCGGCAGATCACTGCATTGCAGGTCGCCGGCGATTTCGTCGATCTTCATGCCTTTCCGCTGAAGGTGATGGACCACGGCATTATCGCAATTTCAAATTGCCGTGTTGCTTCGGTGGATCACCAGGAGCTGAAGGCGATAACCGAGACCAATCCGCATCTGACACGCCTGCTATGGCTCGATACTCTGGTCGACGGGGCGGTGCACCGCGAATGGATTGTTACCATGGGCCGCCGTTCAAAGAAGGCGCATATCGCCCATCTTATCTGCGAGCTCTATGTCCGGTTGCGCACGGTGCGCAGGACGAACGGGTCAAGCTTCCAGCTACCGCTGACGCAGAATGCCATGGCTGATGTTCTCGGCGTTTCGCTGGTTCACCTCAACAAGACGCTGCAATCGCTGAGGAAGGAAAAGGCTTTCACCTGGGAGGGGAGGGTGATTACCATTCTCGACTGGGACAAGCTGCAGAAGATCGCCGGCTTCGACGCCGGATATCTGTCGCTGTCGATCGAAGCGCGATAATAACGTCTGTTATGGGAAATGTCAGACCCAACAAGCGAGTGCATCATGATCAACCGTTACATCAAACCTCGAGACGAAGCGCTGACATCGGATGACCTCGCCACATGCCAGAATGTGCTGGATGTGCTGAAGGTCGAGTTCGGGCTTGCCGATGACGACGAAGATGTGGCCCGTTCGGCCGCGATCATCATCGAACTCTACCGTCAGGGCGTGCATGACGAGGAGCAATTGAAGACGCTGGTCTTTGCCACGCGCGGCAAGATCTGAAGCCAGTACGTCTTCAATGTGGATGGATCGATCTGGTTTGTCATCCGCCCAAATCCCATCTTTATCGCGCGACATCAGCGCTGCTGTTGCGATTGAAGCCGCAAGCGTTGCTGGTAACCCGCCCGCATCAGGAGGTCTTATGAGAAGTTTGATTTTAGCGGTTGCCCTCTTGCTCCCCACGGCTGCCTCTGCTCTCGACGCCGTGGAGGTCAATGCGCGCGACCATTCTTGCCGCGAGCTCGCGCAGATTATCCAGCAGAAAAAGGCCGTTTTTGTTCGCATGGGCATCGGAGGCCGAAGCTTCCGATATCCGCCTGCACGATGCCGGTTGGGCGATAAATACAGCGTGGCCAGACTGCGCGCAGCCAACGGGGAAATGTGCGTGCTCGATTACGAGTGCGTTTACGACCCGCAATCCTTCTACAACCGCTTCCCCAAATAATGCTTTTTCTATCGCTCTGCCGCTGCGGCGTAGACGACCTGAAGCTCCATCTGTACCGCATCCATGAACAGGGCGGCCTGCCGCGAGAGTTCGTGATCGCTGCAGCCCTGTTCTCTTAAATTGGCCGCGAACCCGGCCATCTCCGACCGCCAGAAGCGGTTGGCGGCCTCGCCGTGAAGGTTCTGAAGGGCCTCGGCGCAGCGCCTGATATCGGCTGTGCGTCGGTCGGCGGGAAACTGCAGAAGCGGCATGCTATCTCCGTCATTGCTGGGCGAATCGCCAAGTGTCCCGCAGAATGGCTGTGAGTTCTTCACAAGTGGTGAAGCTGATCGCGAAGACACGACTCTTCAAATGCTGCCCGTTCGTTCGATTGCACCCACCATCACCGAAAATTGACAGGATGCACTCTGGCAGCACTCGCCGTCGCGCCAAGCTATTATGTTAGAGTTCTCGGCATAACGCAGTGATGGGAAGTGATGATGCTGACAACACTTGCGATGCTCGCGAGCCTGTCCGGCGCTGCCGCCACGATCGCGCTATCAGGCCAAAACGAAGTCGATGTCGAGCTGGTGCTAGCCGTCGATACGTCCCGCTCGATGGATTACGAAGAGGTCCGCATCCAGCGCGAGGGCTATGTAGAGGCGTTGCGGCACAAGGAGTTCCTCGACGCCGTGAAAGGAGGCCTGACCGGGCGGATCGCTGTCAGCTATTTCGAATGGGCCGGCTATGTCGTGCCCGGTTCCGTCATCGACTGGCAGGTGATCGAGACGGAAAAAGATGCGCTGGATTTTGCCGACAAACTGGAAGCGCGGCCGATTGCTACCCAGCGCCGTACATCCATATCCGCAGCGATCGTTCAAGGCGCATCGATGCTTGCCGCGAGCCCCTACAAGGGTCATCGCGAGGTGATCGACGTTTCCGGTGATGGTCCCAACAATTCCGGCGATCCCGTCACACCTGCACGGGATGCGGCTCTGGAGGCGGGCATCGTCATCAACGGACTGGCCATCATGCTGCGACCATCCGATGTGCCCGAGGGACTCGACAAATATTACGGCGACTGCGTGATCGGCGGCCCGGGCTCGTTCGTCTTGCCTGTCCATAAGATCGAGGATTTTGCCGTTGCCGTCCGCAGGAAGCTGATCTGGGAAATCAGCGAGCTCGAACCGCCAGCACGGGTCCGAAAAATTGCGACGAACCAGCCTACAACGGACTGCCTTATTGGCGAGAAGACTTGGCAGAATTTCTTCGACCGCTAACCGCGTATTTCAGAGATTATCGAGACGCCTGCAGTTCTGCGGCTTGGCTCAGTCGTGGCAGAACTTCTCGCGCGACGATCTCAAGATCGGTGAGAGCCTTGCGCCCATTGACGAGCAGGTTGAAAGCAACGTGGTGAACGCCGAGATTGCGGAGGGTAGAGAGAGCGGCGAGCAATCCCTCTGGTCCGGTTCGATATCCGAGATTGATCTCCTCGATGTGGTCTGATGGCGTATCCAGGAGATCGAGGGCCATGGCCTGACCTATGCCCCGGAATTCAGTGGTCGTGCGCTGTATCGCCCCATGCCAGAGGGCTATCCGGTCCTTCTGTGCGCCAAGGGGCCGGTGGTAGGTCATCCAGGCGCCGGCGTTTCTGGCAATCCACTCGAGTGATTGCGAGGACGAACCGACGGCGACCAGTGGAGGACGCCGCCCGCTGCGCGGACGGATCTCGAATTGGTTCTCACCTGCCTGCGAGCCGACATGTCCGTCAAGCGCATTGCTGAGTGCAGCCCAGTTGGACCGAAACAATTCGCGCCGGTCGTCAACACTGCGGTCGAAGGCCGCAAACTCCGACGGACGGTCGCCGGAACCAAGGCCGAGAATAAACCTGCCCGATGATAGGGCGTCCATCGATAGAGCCGCTTTGGCGACATGAAGCGGATGGCGCAAGGGCAGAACGATTGCGCCGGTCGCCAATGCGATCGAACGGGTAGATGCCGCCAGTGCGCCAAGCAGCACCCATGGGTCGGAATGCCCGATGGGATCAGGATAGGCGGGACTGTTCAACGGAACGTCGCGGACCCAGATTGCCGAGAAACCGAGCTCATCGGCGCGGCGCGCAAGCTCCAGTTGAAGGCCGAAGTCGATGTCGTGCCGCTCTCGCTCCTGCATGGGGAGAACGATACCGATTGTTAGCCGTGAATCTTCGAAGAGCATCGGTCATTGTCCAGCACTGCTCACCTGCACTTGGGTGATCCGGGCAAGCTTTGCAATAGGGTGTGATGCTGCGGCTACCAGAGGGCGACCGGTGCACTTGCGAGAAAATGTTCGAGAGCGGAAGCGACCAAGGGGGCGACGGCCACGATCTCCTCATGGGCGGCGAAGACGAGCAGCCCCAGCAGCGAAATCACCGATCCGACTTCCAGGGCAGACATCGGTCTGGCCCCGGACACTGGTACACTAGTGGGTAGAGCGGCGACGGCTGGCCGGATCGCATTTTGTCTATTGTCGTTTGCAGGATGGAACAGGCGGACAGGACGAGGATGAGCGAGACGGGATTTACTGCATATTCCAGGATAGGCTTCGCAGATTGAGCTAGACATCGAACGTACCCCTGATCGGCTTTGGAGGATCGTCGGGATCACGTGGGGCTTCGGCGGACCTCCTTCAATTATACTCACGGATAGGAAGTTGCCCAAGAAGAGGCCAGTAGTCCGTCGTGTTATGCGTTTTGTGCATAGGTGTACTGTAGTCTGAACGCTACTCATTCCCCAACCCCATATTATATATTTCTCATCAAAGCGAACGAAGCGCCGCTACCTGGCAGCTGTCGCTAGACCCACGGAAAGGGGATTACAATGAGCATCGCACGCACCTTCAACAACTGGCGCAAGTATCGTCAAACCGTTACTGAGCTTGGACGTATGTCGAGCCGCGAACTGAACGACCTGGGCATCGCTCGTGGCGATATCCGCGACGTCGCACGCGCAGCCATCGGTCGCTAAGACCAGTTCTTAATGAATGCTAAACGCGCTCGCCTGATGATGGCAGGCGCGTTTTTTGCGTTATATGAGCTCTTCTTCTGACGCATAGCGCATGGCAGCCTTGCAAATATGTGCCTAGAAGACTGGCAGCGATCAGCCTATATTCCGATTCAACGAAGCGATGAAACTCCTCCCTCGTCGCTTTGTCCCAGACGCGGCTTACCTCCTCCCAAGCCAGCGTCTAAGTGGCGGCATCCTCCTCCCGTCGCCACGCGTCATAAAAGGCGTCTGCTGGATCTCCTCCCCCGGCAGACGCCTTATTCCTTTCGAGCGACGGCCTCAGTCACCAATAGTCTCGGTAAGCTTTATCAGGGTTCTGCGGACATCATTCACGATCGGTGCAGCCGCCGTAGGCCGCATTTGCAGAAACATGATAATTGCACTCATGTTATTTTTGGCTTAGAAGCCGATAGGAGAGCTTGCGATAGCTCGTAGAAGGCCATCGGGACAATGGCTGCAGCGGGTGTTTCCGCTCTTCTGACTGGTGCGATATCGTTCATGCTGAGCAAGGATGGATCCCTACATTGAGTTTCTGGCATTCCATGATCTGGCACACTGAAGGCATCCGCGTGATGGCGCCGGTCAAATGGCGCCAGTTCGATGGGCTTGTGAGTGTCTTCTGGGAAGCCGAAAGCCAGTCAGGCGCGAGGGGCTATTACCTCTCGGACGATCCGCGCATCATGATTTTCTTCAGCGATGTTTCGTCCCAGATCCGCATGTCGAACCGCGACGGCGACTTTCAGCAGCACTACAGGCCTATGACGCGAGCGGTCTATGTTCCGCCCGGCATGCCGATGTGGACGACGAGCGGCACCACGCATCGCTTCTCGCACCTCAATCTGCATATGCACAAAGACCGGCTGCTGCGATACCTCGCGCCTTCGGTCGGCAATTCCACGGCGATGGCGGCATTGCGCAATCCGGTCGAGGTGCAGGATACCGGAGCAATCGAAACGCTGGCCCGCCTTGTCGTCGACGAGGTCTCCAGCCCATCGAAACATGAAATCTATGGCGAAAGCCTCGTCGGCAGTATCGTCAGTGGTTTGCTGGACATTCCCCGACAGGGTGCCGAGCAGCCGAACGGAAGGCTGACGCAGGCGCAGATGAACAAGCTGATCGCCCGCGTCGACAGGCTGAGCGATTGCCGCCTGACCGTCGCCGAGATGGCCGAGACCGTCGGCCTGTCGGAAAGCTGGTTTTCCAATGTCTTCAAGCAGACGACCGGCAAAACGCCGCTGCAATGGCAGCTCGGCAAACGCATCGACCATGCCAAGCGGCTGCTCACCGAAAGCGAGCTTGCCGTTGCCGATATCGCCGCCCAGCTCGGTTTTTCCGATCAGGCGCATCTGACCAAGGTTTTCCGCCAGATCGCCGGCGACACACCCGCTGCCTGGCGGCGGATGCAGCAGCTCCGCTAAATCCCAAAAAGGTGGTTCCGCCCGCAAGGATGCGGACGGGACCGGCCGATTACCAGGTCTGGCGCAATGTTGCGTAGATCGCGCGACCCGGATTGTAGAAATCCGCTCCGAAGCCGCCATAGGCGACATGCTTTTCGTCGAACAGGTTGCTGACATTCACATCGAAGGATGTGTTTTCCTGGATCTTGTAGCTGAAGGCGGCATCGAAGGCGATGCTGCTGCCCGTCGACTGGGTGTTGGCGTCGTTGAAGTAGTAGGAGCCGGTATAACGCGCACCGAGGCCGAAGTTCATGTCGCCACGGAAGCCGTTGCCGGGAATTCCGTAGTTCACCCAGAGCGAGGCGATGTGATTGGGCACGAACGACATTTCGTTGCCCTCGTTGCCGAGCGTGCCGTTCTCGACGATGTCGGAGACCATATAGGAATAGGCGGCCGTCAGGCTGACATTGTCGGTAATTTCAGCCTTGGCCTCGAGATCGATACCACGCACGCGAACCTCGCCGATCGTCTCCTGGAAACCGGTTGCCGGGTTGGTGCGGGTAATGTTGTTCTTGGTCAGATCGTAGACTGCCGCGCTGAAGAGGGCAGGGAATTCGTCGGGCCGGTATTTGACGCCGACTTCCCACTGTTCGCCGCGCTCGGGATCAAGCGTCAGCGAGGCCGGCAGCACCGATTCCGCGTAGCTGACATAAGTCGCCACCTGATCGGTGATCTTGTAGCTCAACGCGGCGCGCTTGGTGAACTCGCTGAGATCGGCATCAGAGGTCGAGCCCGCCATGTTGTTCTGCTGCTGCAGGTCGAGCCAGTCGTTGCGCAGGCCGACGGAGGCGGTCAGCTTGTCGAAGAAGGTCAGATCCTGCTGCAGATAAAGGGCCGTAGTCTTCTGGTTGTTTGTCAGGCTCTGGTAGAGCGGAACCGAAGTCGGTGCGCCAGTATAGACGGGGTTTGTCCAGTCGATGCCTGGGGCGCCGCCGAAATAGCCATCATTGTCGGATTGCAGATTGTTGTATTGGAGACCGACGAGGCTGCGGCTGTCAATGTCCTCGAAATTCGTTTCATATTGCAGGCGGGTATCGATGATGAAGTTTTCGACCGCCTGGTCATTGGCGAAGAAGGCACGGTCGGCGATGGTCGAGCCGTTTGTCGGCGTCGCCGAGATATAGGCATAGCCGAAATTGCTCTTGGTATTGCTGTAGCGCGCATTCGAGCTCAAGGTCAGGCCCGAGCCGAAGTCATGATCAAACATGACACTCAGCGTATTTCTGTTGACGTCGCGGTAGTTGAAATCAGGCTCGCCGAAGAAGCGGCTTCTCGCAAAATCCGAACCAACCGGATGACCGCCGCTGCCGGGAACGCCGTCCTTGTCCAGATGGTCATAGACCACCGTCAGATTGGTATCGGCGCTCGGGCGCCAGGTCAGGCCTCCCATGAAGAAGTTCTCATCGTCCTGCGAGTAGTCATATTCCTCGTCGGCGCGCTTCACCTTGCCGGTGATGCGGTAGGAGAAGGTATCGTCCTCGGTAATGTTGTCGCCGAAATCGATACCCGTCTCGCGGTGATCAAAGGATCCGCCGGTGACATAGGCCTCGCCGAAGCGCTCGCTTTTCGGCCGCTTGGTCACGAAGTTGACCGCGCCGCCGGGGTCGGAAACACCAAAGGTGGTAGAATTGGCACCCTTCAGCACTTCGACGCGCTCGAAAGCGAAGGGCTCTTCGCGGATGCCGCCGAAGGGGTCGCCGAGCGTCAGGCCGTCGCGGTAGGTATAGGCATCGAAGCCGCGGATCTTGAAGTAGTCGAAGCGGTCGTCCGAGCCGTAGAAATCGGTGGTCACACCGGATGTATATTGCAGCACTTGCTCGGTATCTTGCGCGCCGCGCTCCTGGATCTCCTTCGACGTGATGACGGAGATGGAGGCTGGCGTGTCGAGAAGATCGGTCGCCATACCGTTGCCACTGATGGTCTTGGTCGCGACGATTGATTTGGAATCATTATCGGTATCGAGGCCGCTGCCCTGAATGACGATCGGTGCCAGAGTGGTGACCGTATTCGAATTCCCGCTCTCCTGACCGAGCACCGCGCCCGGTGCAAGGGCGACAAGCGCCGTGCAAGCGAGAAGGACCGCATTCCGGTAGCGGAGGAGGGTCTGTCGCGAGTGAGCGTCTGTGCTTTCGATGTCCATGTTCACGTTCCAGAGGTTGGTGTCGCCGTTGCGGCCCTTCGACAGGGGGTGCCGAATGGAATGCCGGTTTGAGGATCGGTCCGCACGGCATGTCGGCAGCCGGTGCGAACGAGAGATTTGCTCGCGGACCGGCTGCCCAATGATTGGTTCGATGTCCCCTGCGACGGCTACTAACTTGAGCACGCTTGTCCAGTATTGTAAATTTCCCGGGTTTTGTAGGATCCCACGGAAATCTCAACGCTGTAGCCCCGAAGCGCCGGCATGACCGTTGACGCAGGTAGATTAACCTGAAAGTGGAGGTCAACTTAAAACTGGCGGAGTTTGCACGATGCTGCGCTTTTTGCTTCTGGCCGCGAAACTGGCGGTAACCTGTGTCTGGCTGAATGTCGCTGCGTCCGGCAGTGGCTGGGCTGACGAGGGCACGTCTTATCCCGTTATCATCAAGCATGCTTTTGGCACGACCGTCGTCGCCAAGAAGCCAGAGCGGGTCGCGACGGTCGCCTGGGCCAATCATGAAGTGCCGCTGGCGCTCGGCATCGTGCCGGTCGGTTTTGCTGCTGCCAATTTCGGCGATGATGACGGCGACGGGCTGCTGCCATGGGTCGCCGACAAGCTCAAGGAGTTGCATGCCGAAAAGCCCGTCCTGTTCGACGAGGGCGACGGCATCGATTTCGAGGCGGTCGCCGCCACCCGGCCGGACGTGATTCTGGCGGCTTACTCCGGCCTCAGTCAGTCCGATTACGATACGCTGAGCCAGATCGCCCCTGTTGTCGCCTATCCGGAGGCGCCCTGGTCGACCGATTGGCGCGAGATGATCCGCCTGGACAGTGCCGGGCTTGGCATGGCGGCAGAAGGTGATGCGCTGATCAAGAAGATCGAGGGCGGAATATCAGAGACCATCGCCGGCCATCCCGAACTGCATGACAAGTCGGCGATGTTCATCACGCATCTCAACGCGACCGATCTCAGCACCGTAAATTTCTACACGACCAACGATACGCGCGTGAAATTCTTCGCCGATCTCGGGCTGAAGTCTCCAAAGAGCGTCGTTGAAGCCTCGGCTCCAGGCAAGTTCGCAGGCTCGATCAGCGCCGAACGCATCGATTCCTTCGATGATGTCGATATCGTCGTCACCTACGGAAACCAGCAGCTGCTCGAAGAGCTGGAGAAGAATCCGCTGATGGCGAGAATGCCGGCCGTTTCCAAGGGCGCACTGGTGACGCTCGGCCGCAATCCGGTCGGCACAGCCGCCAATCCGACGCCGCTGTCGATCTCTTGGGTTCTCAAGGATTACGTGGCGCTGCTCGCACACGCCGCCAGAAACTCTCCCAGCAAGCCCCAATGATCGCACGCAGTCCGAAATCATCAGCCCGGCCACCCATAACTGCCCGGTCGAACCAGGCCCGCAGCCTCTGGCTTCTCGGGCTCGCTGCGGCTCTTGCGTGCCTCTGCGCGCTCTCGGTCATGGTCGGCACGCGTGACGTGGATTGGGCGGATATTTCCGCGGCCCTTGCCGGCCATGCGGACACGATCGGACAAGCGGCGGTGACGGTGCGCATTCCGCGTACGTTGCTTGCCGTCATCGCCGGCGCAGCACTTGGCCTTGCCGGCGCGATCATGCAGGGTGTGACGCGCAATCCGCTCGCCGATCCCGGTATTCTTGGCGTCAATATGGGCGCATCGCTCGCTGTCGTCGTTGCTGTCGCCTGGTTCGATATCTCCTCGAACGAAGCCTATATCTGGACGGCGATCCTCGGGGCCGGATGTTCCGCGGTCTTCGTCTATACGATTGGTTCGCTCGGGCGTGGCGGGGCGACGCCCTTGAAACTGGCGCTTGCTGGCGCCGCAACCTCGGTCGCCTTCGCCTCCATGGTCATTGCCGTCGTGCTGCCCCGCAACGATATCGCCGGCGGCATCCGCTCCTGGCAGATCGGCGGTGTCGGCGGGGCGACCTTCGAACGTATCCTGCCGGTTCTGCCGGTTCTCGCGGCCGGCCTCCTCATCAGCCTGCTGTCGGCGCGCAAGTTGAATTCTCTGGCCCTCGGCGATGAGCTGGCGGCAGGCCTTGGCGAGCGCGTAGCGCTAGCGCGCGGCGTTGCTGCGCTCGGCGCCATCCTGCTTTGCGGCGCGACCACGGCGGTCTGTGGGCCGATCGGCTTTCTCGGCCTCGTCGTGCCGCATCTCTGCCGTCTGCTGGTTGGGATCGATTACCGCTGGCTCCTGCCCTTTTCGGCGATCGGCGGTGCCTGTCTACTTCTGGCGGCCGATGTCATCGGGCGCATCGTCGCGAGACCCGCGGAGCTTGATGTTGGGATTGTCACCGCGCTGGTTGGCGCGCCCTTCTTCATTGCCATCGTCAGGCGTCAGCGGGTGCGTGAGTTATGACCGTGTTTGCCTCTTCTCTCGATCGCATCGTTGATAGCAGACGCCGCCGGATGCGCCGGCACGTGCTCGTGGTCGCTATGCTGCTCTGCCTCGTCGTGGCGACCTTCGCGCTCACCCTGTCGCTCGGACAATCCTTCACGCCGCCCGGCGATGTCATCCGTGTGCTGCTCGGTGAGAATGTGCAAGGCGCAGCCTTTGCCGTTGGCCAGCTCAGGCTGCCACGCGCCGCATTATCGGTGTTTGCAGGCCTGAGCTTCGGGCTCGGCGGCGTCGCCTTCCAGATCATGCTGCGCAATCCACTCGCAAGTCCCGATATTATCGGCATCAGCTCGGGGGCGAGCGCGGCTGCCGTCTTCGCCATCGTCGTGCTGTCCCTGAAAGGGCCGATCGTTTCCGTCCTGGCCGTCGTCGCCGGTCTCGGAGTGGCCCTCACGGTCTACGGACTGTCGTCTCGCAATGGCGTGGCGGGCACGCGGCTCATCCTCGTCGGCATCGGCGTATCCGCCATGCTGGAAAGCGTCATAGCGTATATCCTGTCGCAGGCACCGGCCTGGAGCCTGCAGGAGGCGATCCGCTGGCTGTCGGGCAGTGTCAACGGCGCCCAACTCGGCCAGGCGGCTCCGCTGCTTCTGGCGCTTATCGTCTTCGGCGGGTTGCTTCTTAGCCGTCCACGCGACCTGGAGGCACTGCGGCTTGGAGATGATACGGCCGCCGCCCTCGGTGTCGGCGTGTCGCGCACCCGCATCATGATCATCGTGGCAGCCGTCGGCATGATCGCCTCGGCAACGGCGGTGACAGGCCCGATTGCCTTCGTGGCCTTTCTGTCGGGGCCGATCGCCGCGCGTATCGTCGGGAACAACGGCTCGATCCTCATTCCAGCTGCGCTCGTCGGTGCGGTGCTGGTGCTGGCGGGGGACTATGCCGGCCAGTTCCTGCTGCCGAGCCGCTATCCGGTCGGCGTCGTCACCGGGGCGCTCGGTGCCCCCTATCTGATTTTCCTGATCGTGCGCGTCAACCGGACCGGAGGCTCGCTATGACCATCCATACCCTCACAGCGAGCGGACTTTCGGCCGGCTACGGTGAAGACGAGATCCTGCACGGGCTCGATCTCGCCGTCCCACCCGGCAAGATCACCGTCATCGTCGGCTCGAATGCCTGCGGCAAGTCTACGCTGCTGCGCGCCATGTCGCGGTTGCTTTCGCCGCGCCAGGGACAGGTGTTGCTCGACGGTAAGTCGATCCATCGCACGCCGCCGCGCGAACTTGCCCGCACGCTGGGTCTGTTGCCGCAATCACCGATCGCGCCCGAAGGCATCACCGTTGTCGATCTCGTCAGCCGTGGCCGCTATCCGCACCAGAGCTTGTTTTCGCGCTGGACCCGCAAGGATGACGAGGCCGTCGATGCTGCGCTGACCGCCACCAAGACCTCGGATCTTGCTGAAAGACCGGTGGACGAACTCTCAGGCGGGCAGCGCCAGCGGGTGTGGATCGCGATGGCGCTCGCGCAGGAGACGGAAATTCTCTTGCTCGACGAGCCGACAACCTTCCTCGACATCAGCCATCAGGTCGAGGTGCTGGATCTCCTGACCGATCTCAATCATGCGCGCGGCACCACCGTTGTCATGGTGCTGCATGATCTCAATCTTGCGGCGCGTTATGCGGACCACCTCGTCGCCATGACGGATGGCGGCGTGCATGTGTCCGGCACGCCGCAGGAGGTGCTGACAGAAGACAATGTGCGGCAGGTCTTCGGCCTTGAAAGCCGCATCATCACCGATCCCACATCCGGCCAGCCCATCATGCTGCCGATTGGCCGTCACCGGATGGCGGCGAGTGAACGCGAACTGCAACAGGCATTCCACAAGGAGGACAGATGACCACGGCTCAGGAATTCAAGCTCTCGGGTGTCGCGCTTCCCAGGGATGCCGCAGCCATGCTTGGCGAAATCTGCGAGCATTTTGTCGAGCATGCCGAAGTGCAGCGCAGTGAAGACCTTGCGCTTCTGAAGAGCAAGGCCGGCACTGCCGAAATCCGTATTGAGGACCGCAAGCTGCTGATCGAGCTTTCCTGCTCCTCGGAAAAGGCGCTGCAGATGAGCCGTACCATGCTTGCCGAGCACCTCTTCTATTTCGCCGGCGACGATCCGCTGGAACTCACCTGGTCCGATCCTGGCGCACTCGCCGTGCTGCCGAACATCCATGAGGCCACCGTTGTTTCGGCCGAGGATGTGACGGCGCATATGCGCCGGGTGAAATTCGCCTGTGCCGACGTCACGCCTTTCATCGGCGGCGATATGCATGTGCGCCTGCTCGTGCCGCCGAAGGCCAGGGCACCAGTCTGGCCGGGTCTGCGGGCGGACGGCCGCGTTGCCTGGCCCGAAGGCGAGGACGAACTCCTCTTATGTTCGTTTACAAGAGGTGGAGACACAACTTCCCCGCCGCCTGGAGGCGGATGCGGGTAATTAACACCGTTGAACAAAGCAGGAG
>NZ_JAVDSU010000028.1:0-20295 GCF_031455475.1 Rhizobium sp. 1399
TGCTTTGTTCAACGGTGTTAATTACCCGCATCCGCCTCCAGGCGGCGGGGAAGTTGTGTCTCCACCTCTTGTAAACGAACATAAGAGGAGTAGTCATATGACGAAGCATCCAATTGAGGTTATCACGTCCGTAGAGCGCCGTCGTCGCTGGTCACGCGAAGACAAAGAGCGCCTCGTCGCGGCCTGCTTTGAGACGGACGCGGTTATCTCTGAGATTGCTCGCGCGGCCGGTATCCATGTCAGCCAGTTGTTCCGTTGGCGCAAGGAGCTGTGCCGGATCGAGGAGCCGAAGACCGAGACGGCAACCACGTTGGTGCCGGTGATCGTGTCCGAGACCGCGCCAGCAGTCTCTCCGGTTCAACCGGAACCGCCCACCACATCCCATGCTCGTCGGAAGCGTAGCGATGTAACGATTGAGCTGGGTCGGGGCAGACGCGTACGCGTGGATAGTGATATCGACACGGAAGCGCTTGGCCGCATTCTTGATTGTGTGCTGGGTCGTCGATGATCCCGGTCCCTGCTGGTGTAAAGGTCTGGCTGGCGACAGGCCATACGGACATGCGAAAGGGTTTTCCGGGTCTGTCGTTGATGGTGCAGGAGGCGCTGAAGCGTGACCCGATGTGTGGGCACCTGTTCGTATTCCGCGGCCGCGGTGGCGGCCTGATCAAGGTGATCTGGCATGACGGCCAGGGAGCCTGTTTGTTTACGAAGAAGCTGGAGCGCGGACGCTTCATCTGGCCATCAGCAGCCGATGGCACGGTGGTGATCACGCCTGCGCAGCTCGGTTACCTGCTGGAGGGTATCGACTGGCGGATGCCGCAAAGGACCTGGCGGCCAACATCTGCCGGATGAGCAAAAACACTGGAATGACAGGGTCGAATATGATTCCATCCTGTCATGAGCAATGCGACCGAAGAGCTTCCGGACGACCTTACCAGTGCGCTTGCACTGCTGGCCCAGGAACGCGCTCGACGTGTTGCCGCTGAAGCAGAAGCAGCGACCGCCAAGGCTGAAGCCGCCAGTGCAAAGGCACTCGTATCGCATTCCGAGGCGCTGATCGCTCGGCTGAAGCTGGAGATCGACAAGGTTCGCCGTGAACTCTACGGCAGCCGGTCCGAGCGTAAGGCGCGGCTCCTTGAGCAGATGGAGCTGCAGCTCGAGGAGCTAGAAGCAAACGCCGGTGAAGATGAACTGGCCGCGGAGATCGCAGCCACAATCTCAGCCGTCAAAGTCTTCGAGCGCAAGCGTCCTTCACGCAAGCCCTTTCCCGAACACCTGCCGCGTGAGCGCGTCATCATCGCTGCTCCCACGAATTGCGCCTGCTGCGGATCGACCAAACTGTCGAAGCTTGGTGAGGACATTACCGAGACCCTGGAGGTCGTCCCGCGTCAGTGGAAAGTCATCCAGACGGTGCGGGAGAAGTTCACCTGCCGCGAGTGTGAGAAGATTACGCAGCCACCTGCACCCTTCCATGTGACGCCCCGCGGTTTTGTAGGGCCGAACCTGCTGGCGATGATCCTGTTTGAGAAGTTCGCCCAGCACCAGCCGCTCAATCGCCAAAGCGAACGCTATGCCCGCGAGGGCGTCGACCTCAGCTTATCGACATTGGCCGACCAGGTCGGAGCATGCGCCGCGGCGTTGAAGCCTATCCATTCACTGATCGAAGCGCACGTTCTGGCCGCCGAGCGACTTCATGGCGACGACACGACAGTGCCGATCCTGGCGAGGGGAAAGACCGATACCGGTCGCATATGGACCTATGTCCGGGATGACCGACCATTCGGCGGGCTCTCACCGCCGGCCGCGCTGTATTACGCATCGCGGGACCGGCGACAGGAGCATCCGGAACGCCATCTGAAGACCTTCACCGGCATTCTGCAGGCGGATGCCTATGGCGGCTATAATCCGCTGTTCAAGGTTGATCGCGATCCAAATCCGCTAAGGCAGGCGTTTTGCTGGTCACATTCGAGACGTAAGTTCTTCGTGCTCGCCGACATCGCGGCGAATGCCAAGCGTGGAAAGAACGCTGCGCCGATCTCGCCCATGGCGCTGGAAGCCGTCAAACGGATCGACGCCCTGTTCGATATCGAGCGGGATATAAACGGGCTTGCCGCCGGTCAACGCCTGGAGCGACGCCGCAGAGACAGCCTGCCGCTCGTCGACGATCTGCAGGCTTGGCTTCAAACCGAGCGTGCAAAACTGTCGCGCAGTTCTCCGGTCGCAGAGGCGATCGACTACATGCTCAAGCGTTGGGATGGCTTCACGTCATTCCTGGACGACGGCAGGATTTGCCTGACCAACAATGCCGCCGAGCGAGCGCTGCGAGGCTTCGCACTGGGCAGGAAATCATGGCTATTCGCCGGATCGGATCGTGGCGCTGACCGCGCCGCCTTCATGGCTACGCTGATCATGACGGCAAAGCTCAACGACATCGATCCGCAGGCGTGGCTTGCCGACATCCTCGCCCGCATAGCCGACACTCCGATCATCAGGTTGGAGCAATTGCTTCCATGGAACTGGACACCGCCGACCATCGACGCTCAAGCGGCGTGACCAGCGGCCTTCACCGTATGCTTACGTTGCCCCCGCCGCTCACCGCGTTGGAGGGAAGGTCACATGGCTCAATTCTCAATGGAAATTATGCGCCTAACCGGCTCAGTTCTGCGTGGAAACCAACAATCAAGAAGGCCGAACGGATCTTTGCCGACGAAACGACCTTGCCCACACTTGCACCTGGTTCCGGATCAGCGAAGACGGCATGGCTATGGGCGTATGCCAGGGATGACCGGACTTTTGGGGGCAGCGGTCCACCGATGGTAGCCTATCGCTTCGAGGACAGTCGAGCCACCGAGTGTGTCGCACGACACCTGAGCGGCTATCGTGGAATCCTGCAGGTCGACGGATATGCCGCTTATAACAAGCTCGTCCGGAAAGATGGAGGCAATGACAGCGCCATCCTGGCCGGCTGTTGGTCGCACAGCCGGAGAAAGTTCTACGAGTTGCATGTCGCAAAGAGCTCGAAGGTCGCTACAGACACCGTCGAGCGTATGGCGAGGTTATGGGAGATCGAGGAGCGTGTGCGCGGCCAAAGCCCTGAAGCTCATGTCGCTGCACGCCAGGAGATCTCCGCAGCGATCGTCCGTGACCTCTTCACTCTCTGGCAGGCGACCCTGCCACGGGTCTCTGGAAAATCCAAACTCGCCGAAGCTCTGCGGTATGCCATCTCGCGTCGAGACATCTTCGAGCGCTTCCTGACCGACGGCCGCATCGAACTCGACTCCAACATAGTCGAGCGAGCAATCAGACCCCAAGCGATCACGAGAAAAAATAGTCTATTCGCTGGAAGCGACGGTGGCGGCCGGACTTGGGCGACCATCGCGACGCTCCTGCAAACGGCAAAGATGAATGCAGTCGATCCGCAAGCTTGGTTGACCCAGACGCTTGAGCGCCTTGCGAATGGATGGCCCAGCAGTGAAATCGACGCGCTCATGCCATGGAACTACGCCGCCTGAACGGCCCCGGCTTGTCGCTTACCGACACTCCGATCATCAGGTTGAAGCAATTGCTTCCATGGAACTGGACACCGCCGACCATCGACGCTCAAGCGGCGTGACCAGCGGCCTTCACCGTATGCTTACCTGATTTCAATCCTATTGAAAAAGCCTTCTCCAAGCTCAAGGCCGTCCTGCGCGCGAAAGCAGAACGCACTGTCGAAGCACTCTGGGACACCGTCGGCGAGATCGTCGCGCTCTTCAAACCCCAAGAATGCGCCAATTACTTCAAGGCATGCGGTTATGACCCCGAGTAAAATGGACGCGCTCTAGTCCATTGCTATTGCTGTTAGTCACAAGGAAGAGACGCTCAATTAGTGCTTCTTGGTGGCTTGGAACTGCGTGTTGTAGAAATCTTTCAATAGCGTCCCTAACACTTGGGATGAAAAGTTTTTCCGTGCACGCGATTTCGCCTCGTCTCCAAGCTTTCGAAGTAAAGCAGGCCTCGAATTCATCTGACTTATCAGGTCCCCAATCTCTTGAACATTTCCCGGGGAGAAAAGAAGACCCGTTTCGCCATCAGAGATGGAGTCAACCAGACCTTTGATGCGGGACCCGATAGACGGGACACCCAAGGCAGCTGCGTCGATCACGACAGAACCGAAACCTTCCCGGTAGCTCGGCACACATAGGAGATCACTTATATTAAGATATTCCTCGTGATTGTTCACTCGATCAAGCTCGATCACTCCGCGGAAAAGTTCTGGCTTTTCAAACTTCAGCTTTGAAAGCTCGCCGTTGCTCTCGTCGGGTCCTATAAACAGGAGCTTCAACTGAGGCGACGACCGTTGCGCATTCGCAAATCCTTCAAGCATATCGAAGGCACCTTTGTCGCGAGTTTTACGCGCAATATATGCGACGACAAAGTCGCCTTGCGAAATTGCCAAGCCTTCACGAGTAATCGCTGATTGGCGCCGAATTCGCTCAGGGTCGAAGCGTTCCAGATCGGCGCCGACCAACGCACCCTGCCCCAAGACTGGGAGAGGTTTTCCCTTTAGAGTTATGCCCTCCTCGTATAAGTGTCGAGATTGAGACGGGCTGTCTGTTAGGCAAATGGTATTGAGCCATATTACCAATTTATCCAGCGTCTTCAAAATCGTACGTCGAACCCCCTTCTGAGTATCCCAGACTTGCCCGGTAAACGTATGCATACGCACAGGCACCCCGGCAAGGGATCCGGCGATAGCTGTGAGTAAACCAGATTTTGGCATTATCGAATGCGCTATATCTGGCTTTAGCCTCCTACACAGAATAAAAAGACGCATAAGTGCTACCGCATCGATAAGGAGGCCGCCTCTTCGTGCTATTTTAAAATCGAACCATGAAACCTTCGGAAAATCATGCGCATATTGTGACACCTCATTGCCCGCAACTGTTATATCGAACTCTTGAGACAGATCCTTGAGTGGCCTGCCGAGGTGCCACGGTACGCATTCAGCAGTGGTCACCACTCGAAGAACTTTGAGTCGTCTTAGGTTATGCGCGGCGTTCAATACGAGATTCCCGGTAATGTCGCACTAGATCAGCAACGCCCTCTGACATGCTGAGAGGATGGCGATAATCAAGTTCATCCTCGATTCGCTTTGTGGAGTAGCGCACGAAAGACGTCAACGCGTCAACGCGAGAAGGGGTGAGGGGCCAGCCGGGCAATTTCCCAAGAAGTACTGTAGCTCCCCGGATGACCCTTTCCGGAATTCGTCGCCGCGGTATAGGGGCTCCGAGTGCGGAGGCCATTAATGTTACAAATTCCTCGATGTTGCAGTAGTCCGATAAAACGAATGTCTTACCGCTTGCCCGCGAGTGTGTTGCACATAGCAGCAATGCGTGCACTACGTTTTCGACGTGTATGTAGTTTGCCGAGGCACCAGGTCTACCTATAAAAAAGAACATACCCCTTTCAATCATCCTCAGCATCGCGAACAGAGATTGATTCGGCATCCCCGCACCGTAAACGATCGATGGTCGTAAGATGACCGACGAGAATGCGCCATTCGCGCTCGCCGCAGCCACGAGGTTGTCAGAAGCCAGTTTAGAAGTTTCATAACGTCCAACAGGTTGCGGAGTCTGGTCTTCCGAGATCATTCCAGCACGGGGGAAGCCATATGCTCCGGTACTGCTTAACTGGACCCATTTCTGTATTTCTCCGGAGGCCGCATTGACCAAACGGGCAGTGCCATTGATGTGAAGATCCTCCATCAATTCCGTGCGCGATATTTCTCCCGCACAGTGATAGAGTACGTCTACACCGGCTACAAAATCCTTGAGAGACGACTTGCTGGTGAGGTCTCCCTGAAAAAGGCGCGCACCACGTAGCCGCAGATCGTCTGAGCCCTGCTTTCGCGTCAAGATGCGCGTCTCGTGCCCTTTTGCGAGAAGCTTCTCAACCAGTCTCCCGCCAATGAAGCCCGTTCCTCCAGTTACGGCTACACGCATCAATACCGTCCAATCAAAAACAGGAACCTCATAATGAACGTATCAAGCCTCATTTGACGTGTCACAGGTGGGCAAATTGACAGTTGCAAGCGGGTGCTAAAAGATGTTGTTCCACCAACGACGGTTTCCAACATTTTTCGATCTGCAACACTTAGCTTATCGCCATAGCAGGCTAGGAAGGCCTTTGCCTGCCGAGAAAGCAAGTGTACGCCACCAGTTCGTTTTGTGAATCGTCCCCATCGCCGCTGAAGATCATCAAGAAATCCATTTGGTGCGCCTATAGTGTTGCTACCGTGTTGCCGATACTTAATCGACGGCTCCGGGTCGTAAATGACTTTGCCGAAAGCAGCGCAAAACATATACATCCACCAATCATGCATGATGAAATCATGCGGGTGGCGTTGAAGCATCTCTTCCTTTGCTCGGGCCGTGATCGCGACGCTGCATCCCGTCGCTACATTCTCCACAACCGCATTTCTCAGAGATAAGAGGCGAGGACGTCTCGAAAGTGCTATGCGCCGCAGGTCTCTATCAACATATTCAAGCCTGGTGCAATATAGACCAATTCCATTGTGAAGACCGCTTAATGCGTCAACTGCTCGCTCGATCTTGTCGCGATACCAGACATCATCTTGGTCGGCGAGCATATAGCAGTCGAAGTCCGCTTCGACTCGTTGCATCAAATCAAAAAAACTTCTTGCGGGTCCTAAGCGTTCTTTTGATGGCAACAACACAATCTCCAGCTTACTGGAGTACGATTGGATCAACTGAAGTGTACAGTCCGTCGAGCCGTCATCGCGTGCATAAATAACGAAATCCTTGAACGTTTGTTCGTAAAGGCTGTCAAAAAATTCGGCGATGAATTCTGCGCCATTGTAAGTGGCCAGTAATATTGCAACTCGCGCTCCACTAACCGATGACATCGCTATTCCTTTCCTTGACCACCACTTCGAGTAGCATCCATAGCATTATAAGGAACGAGAAAATGAACATCCCGGTTAAGCTATAAAAAACTGGATTTGTATGGACTTGCAGAATGTAGGAGACAAATCCAGAAAGTAGGGCCGGCGCGACTGGATGCGTCGGTATGAGGCACCATACTCTGTAAGCTACGAACAACATGAAAAGCAGATAGAGCCCGAAACCAACCGCGCCCAACTTCATTAAGAGAGCGAACGGCACCATTTCATAAAGAAATGGGCGGTCCTGGTGCCGAACGAGATCCTTCGCATAGGCGCCATATCCGTATCCAAAAATCGGCCTTTCGCGCCACATTTCAAACAGCTTCTCCGCTTGTTTGAACCTATCAGAGGCGCCTTCATCATTGACTACATTGTCGGCCGTCGAATCAAGCTTGTCGCTTTCGGTATCGAAGACCGAGAGGCTAAATCTTGCAGAAAGACTGCTAGGCTCGCCTGTCAGCGAACTGACAGCCATCGCAATGCCAACAGCTAAAATCAGCGCCGCGCCCGAGACGAGCAGAGGCTGGAAAACAAGAATGCGAGATATTTGCCGTCCACGCAAAGACCGAATTAAAGCGACTGTTAAGAGTAACATCCCAACGACAACTGCCAACCAGATTCCTCTGGTGTAAGAAACGATGATACCAAGGCCAAGCAGTGTCTGGACACCTACAAGCCAGGCACGCTTGCGTATGAATGCGGGCGCTAAAAAGAACGTGGCAACAAACCAGTACGTGCTGATCCAAACGACGCGGATATACCAAATACCGTTATTCCACTGCCGAAGAATGTTAACTCCCTCGTTCGTCCCAAAGACTGAACGCTCGAATTCGAGAATCGTGTCGTTCGTAACTGGGAATACAAGAAGATAGAGCCACACAAGAAAGTGAGCCGCCGCCAATGCGCCAGACATCCAGATGGCAAGTCTGGCCCACCCATATAGAAGAGACAAGTGGTCGCGAATTGCAACAAAAGCAACGATAAGGACCAGCGGCACCAACAGCGACTGGGCATCGACAAAGGGCAAAAAAAGTGGAGTGTCTGATTTTCTGAATAGTGGATAAAAGACCCAGAACGCGTTTATCGCTACAAAGAACAGAGGCACGAGGAGGATCGGGTAGCTTCTTACAAACTGAACCGATTTTGATACACCAGTCCTCCACAATTCAAAGCACGATACTCCGAGGAGGACCAGAAGCAGAACATGCCTCTCGCCTCTTGCGATAATTCCCAAAGGCCCGCCGAAGATTGAGCTAAAAGTCAATAAGACCAACAAAACCGCTATAACTTGTGTAACGATGCCGATCTGCCGAGATATCAGCATAGTATCAATTCCGCAAAACTTTTGCTTTCAATAATTTCGATAAGCGGAAGTAAAATATCTCTATTTTCTCTGGCTAGATAAACGACCAAGGTGTATTTGGGATCGCTATACATCAAAGCGAAGACCGCAATCATACTTTCTCCGACAATCAATCGGCCAGTGAAGGTTGAAAGCGATTTCTCGAGCGCGATATTAGCGCCCATGATACTTTCGCAGTCGACGGAAGAAATCACGCGTTTGTTGACGTTTGAATGGGCAACGAAAAGGGAGCGCTTGCCACTCAGCGGAAGTCGATCCAAAACGCGTTGGATCGGTGGAGACTCTATCACGACATCGTCGAACCGTTCGAAATCAACTGCTTGCCGACGGATGTCAGCGAGAGTTTCGATATTTGCAACTGGCTCCGTCTGAAATCTGACTAGCCATCGGCCTAGGCGCGAAGGATATTGGAACGTATAGTAAGTCGTACCGGGTTCGAATTTTTCCGGTTCAACATTTCTCGGAACCTCCCGGAAAGTATCAAGCCCGTCGTCGATCAAACTAACGCGTGAGCAAAGCCGCGAAAGCCAAATTAGGCTTCGGCCAAACTTGTAGTGCGGCACACAGATTTCCACTTTCCCGGCAAGCCGACAACGGAGGATCAGAAACAGACAACTAAGGCGCCTCGTGAACGGAATGCACATTACGTTGAGTTCAAGTAAATCAGCGATGTCGCATCTGTCCGGTGAGTACAGTACAAAGGTTGTGCGAGCGCTCTCGTCGCGCTTCACCAATGCCTTTGCAACTGCAACGGTGACTTGGTTCGCGCAAACGACGATTCTCATTGTTGCCCGCGGCATCTGCTTCTTTCTTTTCTGAAGTCACGTTCGATCAAGCACGCAAGGTGGATTTTTGGGGCATCTATCCAATATTCACTCCGATTCATCGGATTTCGACCGAAACGGGGTTGGAATCTGCCGCGTGAATCAGAGCCTGCCCCGTTGAAAGCACCACAAAGTTACATTTGCCTTTGCAGAATTCCTCCACTGCCTTCTTCGCACCCGGCCAACGCAGCGATCCATAGTCGTCGCAGATAATTATTCCTCCAGGGACCATGCGCGGAAAGAAGTACTCCAGCGATTTCAACGTCGGCTCATATAGATCGACATCAACGTGAACAAACTTGTATTTGGTGTCATTTTCTTTCGGGAAGGCGTCAGGGATCCAGCCCTTATTGAATCGGATTTCGCCGAATTCCTTGAGATTATCTCTAACGCGATCTTCGGTAGCTGCGAAGTCGCCCTTCTTGCCGCCTTGGGTGCCGAGCAGAGGACGAAGCGATGGATCGATGATGCTGTCTTCGGAGCCTAGATCGCTCAAGCCTTCGAACGAGTCGTAGATTTCGTGTGTTTCGCCTCGGAACGAATTGTTCGAAACCTGCTCATACTTGCAGATAAGATACGAAGAAAGACCGTTCCAACAGCCGCATTCTGCGCTGCGACCGTCAAGTTGGCGTACGCTATTGTAGAATTGGACGAGGTTGAAGAATCTAGCCTTCCGCTTGTGGCCTCCGTCCGGAGTGGAAGTGAGCTTCAAACCGGCTCGATAAAGAGGGTTGAAAAATTCATCGTTCTCAAAAACTAGGAAGTCTTTGTACTGCCCTTTCGCGCTGCGGGTAATTTGAAACCCTGCTAATTCGAACGTATTTCGTATAAGAGTTTTAGCTATTCCCACCGCGTCTCTCCTTTTTTACCTTTGCTGGCACACCTACCGAAATCGAGTAAGGAGGCAAGTCTTTTGTGACTACAGATCCCGCTCCGACTACGCAACCATCACCGATCGTAGTCCCGTCTAGAACGCGTACTCCAGTACCAAGCCAGACATCGTCGCCGATCGTTATTCCCTGGAGTGATAGCCCCTGAAGGGTGATAGGGCTCTCGGGATCGCTAAAAATGTGATTTGCTGGAATGATAACGCAGTGAGCGGCTATCCTTACATAATTGCCGATCTTCGTTCCGCCATGGCCATAGATCACGGTGTAAGGATTTGCAGAAAGGTGCGATCCGCAATGGATAGTCCCGCCCCGCCCGGTTTGCATAACTGCTCCGATTCCGAGGATCGAATAAGAGCCGATATGAATGCTCGAGGCTGCATCCGAACATTCCAGTACTACTCCCTGTTCGAAAACACAGTGAGCTCCTATATGGATATTACGTCTGTTCCCACGAAATGTTGTTTTGAGCGATATGCGGGTAAAGGTACCGACGCTACCGACGCCAAAGTAAACGCGCTGCAAATATGCGACGGCCCTGTGGATCCTAAGAGCGGTCAAAGCCTTAATCAGGTGTCTTTTCATTAGACCTTCCCCAACTCATCAGAAGCGTCATGACGTTAAGGACCGGAAACGCCGTTACGCCAATCGCTAGTCCAACGGTTCCATAGGCGTGAAAAAGTACGAATTTCAGAGCTATAGAAACTATAAAATTCGATATGCCAACGACCGATGGGAATAGTGTGTTGCCTATCGCATAATATAGAGAAGTAGTGAGACGACCCACACTCACGGCAGCAACGTAAATCAAAAGAATTGCTATGATTAGCGTTAGCGCTTTCGATTGTTCAGAATTCAACTTTAGCGCAAAGATTACTACGCGCGTAATGAAGCCATCAAACAGTAACGCAACTAATGCTAATATGAGTAGAGATAGCGTTATGGCTGACCCTTCAATACGCAAAAGCCGGAAGATGCCGGATTTTCGATCCTGTTTCAAATGTCGAGTAATTCTCGTGATTGCCGGGATGCAAACGCTCTGGTCAATTAGGGTCACGAGGGGGGTAACAAGTGTTTGCGCCAGTACAAACGTTGTTAATCCCCCAGCTGGAGATAAACCAGCGAAGAATCGGTCGATCACAGGTGACAGCTTGAAAATCGACCCAGAAAATATAAGGGGACGCATCATCATCCAGGTCTCTCGATGCGCCACCGCACGTGCCACAGATAATCTTGGCCAGCGCAAGAAAAAGGACTGTGCGATCAGCACAAGAACCGATCGGGCTAAAGTCAGCGCGATCGCGCCGAATATTCCGTATGCCGGAAGTACAATAAGTGATCCCAGCAGCGCGCCAATAAGGCCGCACAGTGTGATCGACTCATTATGAATATATCTCTCTCTCGAGCGCATGATTACGCTTAACAGTGCCGAATGAGTTGTAGTTGCCGAAGTTAACAGAAGAAGCCAAGTGTATTCGGTCACATTCGAATGTTGAGACGAAGAGAAAGCCGGGTAAAGGTAAGGGATCCAGAGATCAACGGTTGCACCAACCACTGCGAATACAATAGCGTTCAAGATCGCTGACTGCCCTTGAGCCGCGGCGAGTTCAGCCCCCCACTCATTAGACCCCGGATCGATGGTGGCTAGTCGTGGGAGCCAAACGCTTTGCAACGCGGTCGTAAGGATCGCGGTTACGGCTATTGGCACTGCTTGTGATGCGAGATACGCATCAGTCTCTGATCCAACGCCGACAATACGCACTAGAAGCAGTTGAAAGATTACCTGGCATAGCAGTTGGGCCGACACGATAACGGCGACCGAAACGCGCGTCATCATCTTCAGTCTGCATCTCTCATACGACGCCTGCTTGCAGCAATTGCCGCATATTGATTGCCCCTGCCAACGATCCATCGTTATGAATTACAGGCAACGCTGAGACCTTACTTTTCTCCATCACATCAACTGCCGCCACCGCCAACTCATCAACTCTAATCGTTACAAAATCGGCATTCATAACTTCTGCAATCGAAGTTCGCTTTATATCAACATCGCGGTCTAGACACCGTCGCAGGTCGCCATCAGTAAAAACTCCGATCGGTGCGCCATCGCGATCCGTCACGATTAAAAATCCCATGCCGCCGCGGGACATAACCAAAAGCGCATCTTTGATTATCAGATCGGCCTTCGTGGTTGGAGCTGCGCCTTTAGGGACCATTACATCTTGAACCCCAACCAATAGGCGCCGGCCGAGGGCTCCGTGTGGATGTGTCTGCGCAAAATCAGTGGCACTAAAGTGCGCTGCCTGCAGAAGACATATTGCTAACGCATCCCCAAGAGCCAGCGTGAGCGTGGTGCTGGCAGTGGGAGCTAACCCGTGAGGGCAAGCTTCTTTTGGCACCGCGGTATCAATGGTCACGTCCGAGTGCTCGGCAAGCGGGGAGAGAGAATCCCCTGTCATTGCTATGATTTTTATACCATTGCGCTTGAAGTATGGAATAAGCCGCAGAAGCTCATCGCTCTTGCCAGATTGCGAGATGGCGATCACAATATCGGCGGAAGTAATCATGCCTAGGTCGCCATGCCCTGCTTCCGCTGGATGGACAAAGAATGACGGGGTGCCCGTGCTCGCGAATGTCGCCGCGATCTTATGACCCACGTGACCCGATTTACCCATTCCCATGACAATCGCTCGGCCACCCTGGCCAACGATTTCTCGAATCAAATCAACGGCCAACACAAACGCTTCGCCGATCGCTTCACGACCGGCGCGCAATGCCTCAATCTCGATATCCAATACCGCCTGCGCGTTTTGGAGATGCGATATGGGTCCGATCACTTCCAACCCGGTTGTCAAGAGCGCTGCTTGCAAAACGTCATTCGGTCGCGTTCCGCAAACCATTCGTCTGCGAAATCCGAGTTTCGATATTCGTTAAAGTACGGGCCACCGATCGTCCAATGAACGTTCTTCACGTCAGCTGGCGGTTCGTCGTACTCACCTACCAGCCAATTCCATCGAACGTTCAATTCGCCGATCTCATCATCTTGCAGCCAAGTGAATCGATGCAAATCGAGCGCTGTCGCCGTGTTCACAAATTCGGCCGTTACGCCGCGATTTGAGGGATGAGCGCAGTTCCACAGTACGACAGACGACCAGTTCTTACGAGGATAAGCATACTGCACGGTATTAAGATACTTTATGCCTTCGCGCGGCTGATAATCGTGCTGTACGACATATAGCGCTTTATCTGGCTGCTCTTCAACCGCCTTGAAGATCTCAGCAATATCCGTTCGCAGCATCTGATCACAGTCAAAGAAAATCCCGTAACCTTCGAAGTTGCAAAGAAACGGTACCAGAAACCGTGTGAACGAAAAGTCGTTTGACTGCTTGGGATCTCGCTCACGATAATATATCGATTTTAAATTTTGGAGGTTCACCGGAATGAAAGCTACAGGCCGGCTGCTCTTTGAAAGTATGGAATGCGCCATTGTATGCCATGCGACACTCTCAACGGGATCATATCCAATGAAAACCTTTATAACATCTTGATGCATCAAACTGTCCTATCCTTCGAACCATCAAAAGCCAATGCCGCGGAATCCTTCGCAGAGACGATGGGAGCACCCTGCAGCGGCCAATCTATTCCCAGGGTTGGATCGTCCCAGCGAATGGAACACTCATGCTCAGGTGAGTAGTATTCAGTTGTCTTGTAGAGAAACTCAGCAGACTCGGTCAAGGTAAGAAAACCATGGGCAAAGCCGGCCGGAATCCAAAATTGCAGTTTATTATCCTCACTCAGCACTTGGCCAACCCATTTCCCGCGTGTCGGAGACCCTAAACGAACATCCACAGCAACATCAAAAACTGCCCCTCGGACCACCCTCACCAATTTTCCTTGCTCCTTCGGCTGAGCTTGGAAATGAAGTCCGCGCAGAACATTTCTTATGCTCTTAGAGTGGTTATCTTGAACGAACGTCACCGAAAGCCCGGTTGCTCGACAAAAATCGCTTTGATTGAAACTCTCATAGAAAAAACCACGATCATCAGTATATGTCCGTGGCTCTATCACAAGCACATCCGGTATCGCCGTTTTCTTTACATGCATTAGAAAACCCTTTCTTGAAGGATTTTCAAAATATACTGTCCATACCCGCTCTTTTTAAGGGGTTCCGCTAGCGACTCGAGCTGCTCGTCGCTAATCCAGCCGGCCCGATATGCGACTTCTTCGGGGCAAGCAATTTTAAGGCCTTGCCGCTTCTCAATTGTTGATATGTAAAGCGAAGCTTCCAGCAGTGAGTCATGAGTACCGGTGTCGAGCCATGCATAGCCTCTGCCCATAATCTCAACCATGAGCTCGTTCTTTGCAAGGTACTGATTGTTAAGGTCAGTGATTTCCAATTCGCCACGGGCAGAGGCCTTTATGCCAGCTGCCATCTCGCAAACTTGGTTGTCGTAAAAATAGAGACCGGTAACGGCATAATTTGATTTCGGAGTGATTGGTTTTTCTTCGATCGAGATCGCATTTTTCATTCGGTCGAATTCGACCACTCCATACCTGTGCGCATCTGTGACATGATACGCAAACACCGTTGCTCCGTTCGTTCTTTTTGCTGCATTTTGGAGCAAGTTTTGAAAATGGTGCCCATAAAAAATGTTATCGCCGAGAACTAAGGCGCTAGGGTTGCTCCCGACGAACGATCTTCCAAGAATGAATGCCTGTGCGAGCCCATCTGGGCTTGGCTGGACGCAGTACGAAAGGCTCAAGCCCCATCGATCACCGTCACCTAACAGCGACTGGAAGCGAGGAGTGTCTTCCGGCGTTGATATTACCAAGATCTCCCTTATGCCTGCCAACATGAGCGTTGTAAGCGGGTAGTAGATCATTGGTTTATCGTAAACTGGTATCAGCTGCTTGGAGACGGCCAACGTCGCAGGGTGCAGCCGAGTTCCAGAGCCTCCTGCGAGAATAATGCCCTTCCGTTCAGTGGCCGCCATCGAGAATCTCCTTCAAAAAGAGATCTACATGATGCTTCCACAGGGGCAGCGTCAGTCCGAAAGTTTTGCTGATTTTCGAAGTATCGAGCCTGGAGTTGCGTGGTCGAGGCGCCGCAGTCGGATATTCGTTCGATGACACTGCAATTATCCTATCTGGGGCAAGGCGGTAGTGCCTACTGGTCTCGAGGGCAGCTTGGACAACGTAGCAGGCGTACTCGTGCCAATTGGTTTGCCCCTGTGATGTTAAATGATATATGCCGTCTTTGACCGATTGTGGATCTCTGAATGCCTGCAAGAGCGCTCGCGAAGTGATATTCGCGATAAGCTCGGCGGAAGTGGGGGCGCCGATCTGATCTGAGACAACTCTTAATTCGCTTTTCTCCGCCGCAAGCTGCAGAATCCTCTTCGCAAAGTTGGATCCATGAATGCCGAAAACCCAACTCGTGCGGAAAATCAAATGTCTAGATCCAATATGCTGTATATTTTCTTCGCCCAACAGCTTAGTTCTGCCGTACACCGATTGAGGAAAGGCTGGCGTGGTTTCCTTATAATATCCATCCGCTGTGCCATCAAAGACATAGTCGGTTGAGTAGTGTATCATCATGGCTCCGCATTTTGCGGCTTCCTCGGCCAAAATTCCGGGCGCAATCGCATTGATAACCGTGGCGCGCTCGGAGTCATTTTCTGCTGCGTCGACCGCAGTATAAGCTGCTGCGTTAACCACCACATCCGGTTTGACATCGCGCACGACAGCCCTAATCGACGCCTCATCTTCAAGATCGCAGGCGGCGCGATCGAATGAATAAAGCGTTCCCAGAGGTGCAAGGGCTTTTTGCAGCTCGGAACCAACTTGGCCGTTTTTTCCGGTAAGTAGGATTCGCATCTATTCGACCCCGTAATGGGACCTCATCCAGTTCTGATAGTTGCCGGTTGTCACATTGATAATCCACGTCTGATTATCCAGATACCAGCGAATCGTAGACCTTAAGCCAGAAGCAAATGTCTCGGTTGGAGTCCAGCCAAGTTCTTGTTCGATCTTATGTGCGTTGATTGCGTAACGGCGATCATGGCCAGGCCGATCCGCGACAAATTCGATCTGCCGCTCGTAAGAATGGCCATCAGTTCGAGGACGTAAGTCATCCAGGATTTTGCACACCTCTCCGACGACCTGAAGATTTGTTTTCTCCTCGTTACCGCCAATGTTATAGGTCGCTCCCGCAGCTCCTCCTGTCAATACGGCCCGAATCGCGGAACAATGGTCCGCCACATGCAGCCAATCGCGAATTTGCTTTCCATCGCCGTAGATCGGAAGGGGTTCGTTTGATAGTGCGCGGTGAACGCAAAGTGGAATCAGCTTTTCCGGAAACTGAAATGGTCCATAGTTATTAGAGCAGTTGGTTGTTATAACAGGCAGACCGTATGTGTGAAAGTAAGCGCGTGCGAAATGGTCAGAGGCAGCTTTGCTAGCCGAGTACGGGCTATTTGGTTCATATCGGTTGGTCTCAGCGAATGCAGGCGCTTCTGCCGTAAGTGACCCGTAAACTTCATCAGTGGATATGTGCAGAAACCTGAACGCCTCTTTTTCGCTTATTGGAAGATTCGTCCAGTATGCTTTAGTGGCTTCAAGAAGATTGAACGTTCCCACCACATTCGTCAAAACGAAGTCGGAGGGGTTTTTTATTGACCGATCAACGTGAGATTCAGCAGCAAAGTTAACAATCGCGCGAGGCTTATGTTTCGCAAGTAGCTCAGGAACTAAACTCGCATCGCCGATATCACCTCTAACAAAAATATAATCGGGATTCTTGCTTACCGTCGCGAGGTTGTCCAGATTGCCTGCATAGGTTAATTTGTCGAGGTTTATGAGAGGCTCACTAGTCTCCGTCAGCCAGCTTAATACGAAATTGCTGCCTATAAATCCTGCGCCGCCTGTAACAAGTATTGTCATTCGGTTCCGGGGCCTACGTCGCTCATACCACAAGTTGCTTGTCGTTTTGGCGACTAGGGCATACCGACGTTTGATAGATCCGTCAAACGAGATTTGATTTGGTAAGTGTGAGTTGCAAAATGCGGGCCTCAAGCGAGCAAGGGGAGTGCAAAACTGGGGACCTCAGAAATGTTAAGCAAGCCAGCGGGTTAGCGGGTTCCAGAAGCGCCTATAAACCCTCTCCCCCAACTACCTTCAAATAGGTCGGGTGAGGTGCCCTTAGGGGCCATATGTTCTTGAGATTGGCGATAATGAAGCGGATTCCTCGACTGCAAAGCCTGCCCGCCTGAAGTATGTTCCATGGGGACAACCGTCCCCTCACTGCTTGCGAGGGTTGTTTGGTCTGACTATTTAGAAGGCCTCGCGGCCACTATCGGTATGGAGTAGAGGGACCGAACATGACAAATCTCGCCGACGTTTTAGTGATGATACCTGCGCGCATGGCATCGACCCGCCTTCCGGGTAAACCGCTGGCCGATATCTGCGGTTTGCCGATGGTCGTTCAGGTCGCGAAGCGTGCCAAGGAAGCGGCAATCGGTCGAGTCGTTGTGGCGGTCGACGATCAGCGCGTTTTTGATACGGTAGCAGCCGCAGGCTTCGATGTCGTCATGACACAACAAGGTCACCAATCAGGTTCGGACCGCATTTCCGAAGCATTGATGAAAATTGATCCAGACGGGAGGTTCGGAATTGTTATAAATTTGCAGGGCGACCTTCCGACGATCGATCCCGAAACCGTGCGTGCAGCAATGCAGCCTCTCGAAAACGAGAGAGTCGACATAAGTACGTTGGCCACGGAAATTGACAACGACGACGACAAGATCGCGCCAAGCGTGGTCAAAGTCGTCGGGTCGCCTCTCTCGATTAGCCGCCTGCGCGCACTCTACTTTACGCGCACGAGTGCGCCGTTTGGGACCGGTCCGCTCTACCACCACATCGGACTCTACGGCTATCGCCGTTCAGCACTGGAGCGTTTCGTTTCACTCGGCCCCTCCATTCTTGAGAAACGCGAATCATTGGAACAACTGCGGGCACTAGAGGCTGGGATGCGCATCGATGTCGAGATCGTTGACACAGTTCCACTCGGCGTTGACACTCCCGCCGACCTTGAAAAGGCTCGGCAAATACTTTCCGAACGGACCAAGTAAACAACCGGATTGATCTGGTCGCTGCTTAAGCGAGCGAACCTGCTTCTCGTTCGAAGCGGCTGGGGCATGGGGACCAGCGCTTGACGCTGCGCGTCGTTTAGCTTGGCCCGGCCGCCCGGTGCTTTTGTGTTGATCAACCCGGCGGGGCCGCGTTCGTTGAAGCGCAAGACCCAGTCGCGGACGATCTGCACAGTCACCCCGCCGATCTCCGATGCATATGCCGGGAGCCGCCATCATAAATCGAAGCCAGCGCCAACAGCCGCCGGACCTGGGCGGCTCCTTTGCCTTCTTCGCCAGCCTCCGGAGAGCCGTTCCGTCGTAATCTGCCCGCAACGATATCGCCTTCGTCATGCCAAACCTCCGTTTGGCACAATGAGTCAGAATTCCTCTGATTTGGGAATCGCATCACGAGTCGGCGTCATTGCTCCTTGGTATAACGAACTTCTTTAGAATGGTCGCGGAAATCGGCCGGAACCGTTTGGGCCAAGCTATTGCCTTGTCCGGCGCGCGAGGGGAAAGGCGCCCGAAGGATAGGCGGTGCTGCCTTGCAGCTTATGATCGCTCCTCGTCTAGGTAGTATCGATCATTTAGGGTGTTCCACTGCGCATCGCGACGGTCAGTTCATGACCTGCCTGCTTTTCCGTCCGGACGTGTGGGAGTTGCCGATCGGCGATATTCGACAATTTCTTGGGCGCGAGGAGCAAGCTCGTGGCTGCTATGCTAAACATGAGGAGGGTCGCCACGTGAACGAGCCTCCGCGCCAGTTGCGTAATGCGTCCGTGTATCGCATACTCCGCGAAAAATTTGGAAGCTGCAACCACTATCCAACGTTTGACTTAGCGACACTCTTTGGGAAGATGGGGCTGTAACCAGCGGCATTGAGAGGGCATCGTCGCGTTTGAAACATCCGGCAAAA
Organism: Rhizobium sp. 1399; assembly: GCF_031455475.1. Taxonomy (NCBI): domain Bacteria; kingdom Pseudomonadati; phylum Pseudomonadota; class Alphaproteobacteria; order Hyphomicrobiales; family Rhizobiaceae; genus Rhizobium; species Rhizobium sp. 1399. The sequence goes on from NZ_JAVDSU010000028.1 coordinate 19,066, forward strand.
GGTTGGGGCGATTATTGCTGAATCGGCGAAATCTCATATTAGGAGCGCTGCCGTTTCTCGCGACGGTTTCTGTAGTTGCGCCCCCGGCTCCGTTTTTCTATCCCGGCGCCCTGCTGGCCGACGATTGGGTACCCTCCAAAATCGGTGACGAGCGTTATCTAATCAGGGCTCTCGGCCGGCCTGATAAGATCATAGTTTACCTGCATTCTTGGGAAGGAAACCACAATCAGGTGGCGCTTTACAAATCACTTCTCGGCGCTCGCGATGCGGTATTGGTGTCGCCAAACTTTGGCGGCCGTAACGACAAGCCGTCCGCCATGGGAAGCCTTGAAAGCACAGATCGCATCATGCGAGTCATCTCTGAGGCGCGGCGATGGACGGGCCTGACACGAGTCCAGGTCGTTGGCTTCTCCGGCGGCGGCATGGCGGCGCTTCTGCTCCTAGGGCGGCGGCGCAAAGAAGTCGAAAAGGCATCGCTATGGGTGCCGATATTTGATCTTGCCTCAGTCTTCGATATGACGAGCAATCAGGAACTTCGGACTGACATGCTGCGGGTGCTCGGTGGGCCGCCCGAAGGACCCGACGATCCTCGTTACCTAAACCGCTCCCCGCGCTCATGCATGCATAATTTCGACGGCTTTACGAAAGTTATCGTCAACGTCGGTGGGCTCGATACGGAAGTGCCTAAAAAGAACGGAGAAGACGCTTGCAGTGCTATGATAGCGTGCGCGCCAGACGCTTATGTCAGTCTTGTAGAGTGGCCGCAGATGGGCCATGGATTTGATGCTGCTGAAGCGATTCGGCAACTGGAGAGCGCGTAATCCAGACACGGTTGGCAAGCAACGTTCGGGTTGGAGAAAAACCGATAAGCGGCTTTTGTGTTGGCCCAGTCCGGCAGGCGAAAGGAATGAACCGCCCATACGGTCTCCAAGCTGTCGTAAAAGTTCTGTGCAGCGCCGGCCAAGGCGATGCATCTTTGAAAGACCCCGCGTCTATTTCCTGACTGCTCCAATGGCCGTCACTATCAGCCATTACATCGATGTCGTCGTCCTCGTCCGTCACAACAAACTAGCTACTTGGCGGTCGAGTTTCGACTTATGCCGTGAATTACCCTTCTTCAACATGATCCCGCAGGCAAACGCGACGGCGGAGAACACGAAGAAGAACGATTCGCCGATTGCCAGCCGGTTGTTGGAGTTGGACAGGATCGTTCCAAGGAAGAACAGCGTC
>NZ_JAVDSU010000029.1:0-9076 GCF_031455475.1 Rhizobium sp. 1399
TCGCCATCAATGCCGTCATGCGACACATCATCGTCGTCGCCAATGCAAGACTGAGAGCACTCAACGATCCTGTCAGCAACTGACTTGATGAGGGAGGTTGGGGTTGGCGCCGCTGCCCAAAGTGAGGCTGACATCCCACCCCCACTATTCCAAAATCCGAACGATTCATTCGTTTCCCTTTTGTACTCTCAACCCCTTCCATTTCACGATGACAACAGCCATATTCCGCGCATGGCAAAATCTCCGAAGAAATCCCCCGCCTCGACCGGTTTCGAGGAAGCCCCCCAATCGTCATTCGAAGGTGCCCCGCTCGGCGGCAGCGTCTCCGATTGGGTGAAGCAGCTCGAGGCGGATGCCGAGCAGGCCGGCGTCGAAAGCCAGCGCGAAATCGCCTCCAAGGCGGGGAAGCACCGCAAGAAGGTGGAGAACGAGGCGCGCAAGCATACGGAAGCCGTCAGCGTCAACAAGAAGGCCACCGTCAGCAAGACGGCGCGCGGCGTTTCCATCGGCGGGTCGAGCGATCCGAAGACGCGTGCGGCCGCCGGTCTCAACCCCGTTGCCGGCCTGGATATTTCCCTCGAAGATGCCGGCAGTCTCGCCAACGGCGGCGTCACGGCTACCGTCGAAGCGCTGTCGGCGCTGATCGAGAGCGGCAACCCGCTGCACAAGAACGGCAAGATCTGGACGCCGCACCGCCCTGCCCGGCCGGACAAATCCGAAGGCGGCATCGCCATCCGCATGTCCTCCGAATATGAGCCCGCCGGCGACCAGCCGACGGCGATCCGCGATCTCGTGGGCGGGCTGGAAACCGGCGAGCGCAGCCAGGTCCTGCTCGGCGTCACCGGCTCGGGCAAGACCTTCACCATGGCCAAGGTGATCGAGGAAACGCAGCGCCCGGCCCTGATCCTCGCGCCGAACAAGACGCTGGCCGCCCAGCTCTATTCCGAATTCAAGAATTTCTTTCCCGACAATGCGGTGGAATATTTCGTTTCCTACTACGATTATTACCAGCCGGAAGCCTATGTGCCGCGCTCCGACACCTATATCGAGAAGGAAAGCTCCATCAACGAGCAGATCGACCGCATGCGTCACTCGGCGACGCGCTCTCTGCTCGAACGCGACGATTGCATCATCGTCGCCTCCGTCTCCTGCATCTACGGTATCGGCTCGGTCGAAACCTATACGGCCATGACCTTCCAGATGAATGTCGGCGACCGGCTGGACCAGCGCCAGCTGCTGGCCGATCTCGTGGCCCAGCAATACAAGCGCCGCGACATGGATTTCCAGCGCGGTTCCTTCCGCGTGCGTGGCGACACGATCGAAATCTTCCCGGCCCACCTTGAAGATGCCGCCTGGCGCATCAGCATGTTCGGCGACGAGATCGACGCCATCACCGAATTCGACCCGCTGACGGGACAGAAGACCGGCGACCTGAAATCGGTCAAGATCTACGCCAACTCGCACTATGTAACGCCGCGCCCGACGCTGAATGCCGCGATCAAATCCATCAAGGAAGAGCTGAAGGGCCGCCTGGTGGAGCTGGAAAAGGCCGGCCGCCTGCTGGAGGCCCAGCGCCTGGAGCAGCGCACCCGCTACGATGTTGAAATGCTGGAAGCCACCGGCTCCTGCCAGGGCATCGAGAACTATTCGCGCTATCTCACCGGCCGCGACCCCGGCGACCCGCCGCCGACGCTGTTCGAATATGTACCTGACAATGCCATCGTCTTCATCGACGAAAGCCATGTCACCGTGCCGCAGATCGGCGGCATGTACCGGGGCGACTTCAGGCGCAAGGCGACGCTGGCCGAATATGGCTTCCGCCTGCCCTCCTGCATGGATAACCGCCCGCTGCGCTTCGAGGAATGGGACGCCATGCGCCCCGATACGATCGCCGTGTCCGCCACACCGGGCAGCTGGGAAATGGAACAGGCCGGCGGCGTCTTCGCCGAACAGGTCATCCGCCCGACCGGCCTCATCGATCCGCCTGTCGAAGTGCGTTCCGCCCGCAGCCAGGTGGATGACGTGCTCGGCGAAATCCGCGAGACGGCGGCCAAGGGCTATCGCACCCTCTGCACCGTGCTGACCAAGCGCATGGCCGAGGACCTGACCGAATATCTGCATGAACAGGGCGTGCGCGTGCGCTACATGCACTCGGATATCGACACGCTGGAGCGCATCGAGATCATCCGCGATCTTCGTCTCGGCGCATTCGACGTGCTCGTCGGCATCAACCTGCTGCGCGAAGGCCTGGATATTCCCGAATGCGGCTTCGTCGCCATTCTCGATGCCGACAAGGAAGGCTTCCTGCGCTCCGAGACCTCGCTGGTGCAGACGATCGGCCGCGCCGCGCGTAACGTCGACGGCAAGGTCATCCTCTACGCTGACAACATCACCGGCTCCATGCAGCGCGCCATGGACGAGACCACCCGCCGTCGCGAAAAGCAGATGGCCTATAACGAGGCGCACGGCATCACGCCCGAAAGCGTCAAGGCCAAGATCTCCGATATCCTCGACAGCGTCTACGAGCGCGACCACGTCCGCGCCGACATATCAGGTGCCTCCGGCAAAGGCTTCGCCGATGGCGGCAACCTCGTGGGCAACAACCTGCAGACCCATCTCAACGCGCTGGAAAAGAGCATGCGCGACGCCGCCGCCGACCTCGACTTCGAAAAGGCCGCCCGCCTGCGCGACGAAATCAAACGCCTCAAGGCCGTCGAACTCGCCGCCATGGACGACCCGCTGGCCCGCGAAGAAGCCAAGTCGATGGAAGGCATCCGCCGCAACGCCAAGGCCACCAGCGAGTCCCTTCCCTCGAAGGGAGAGAAATCAAACGGCAAGGCGGATGAGAATGCCACGCCCTCCTACTTCGCCAAGCCGCAACTGGACGACATGGGCGGCCGCAACGCCAACGGCAAGACCCTCTTCCGCCGCAACACGCTGGATGAGATGACCGTGGGCCGAACGGAAAAACCGGTGACGGGACATGTGCCGGAGAAGCCGGATGCGGCTAAGGGTACGCAGCGGTTTTCACCGTTGCTGGAGGGCCAGCCGGAGCGCGATGATGTGCGGCCGCTGGTGCGCGGGAAGACGGGTGTCGGGAGCTATGAGGATCCGGGCGAGCAGAAGCGCAAGAGCCGGACGAAGGGCAAGACTGGGCGGTCGGGGCGGTGAGGCCGCGCATCTTCGGCACCTCCAAACGCTATAGATGAGCGTCGCCCAGGGAGCGGCCAGATAGGCAAAGAAGAGGATCGGAGACTTAAAAGCCGAGCCATATTCTTCAACGAACAGAGTGCAACTGACGCGCGTCCATGGAAATGGCGATTCTCTTAAATCGCTCTTTACGTGCGGGTGAACAGGGCCGTTGTACAACCAGGATTTTCTGTTAGGAATCTGACCCCAAGCACCTGCCTCTTCACTTCGTCTGGAAAAAACATGGACACACTTAGAGTCGGAAGCATCGGCCTTCGCGATGTTGGTCCGTTTACACAGCTAGACGTTCAATTTCCAATTAAAGCCGGTCTGAGTCTTGTGTGTGGCGACAATGGGATCGGCAAGACGTCGCTCCTAGAGGCAATTGTTGCTGTCTTTTCTCGGGGGCAGCTACTTCGTTTGAAACGTCGCCAAGGGGCCGATGCCGGTAGAATCATGTTGGAATATGAAACCAAGGATCACGTGTCTACAACCGAGGTGAAAGTTCAACAGTTTGAGCCCGATCAGTTCGATTATCTAAACACACAGTTAGGTGACATTGCCTCGAATGTAATAAACGTGAGAGCGGCGCGCGATTTCATTTACCAACGTCAGGATGGAATCACTCGGGATCCCTCACTGAATCCCAGGCACCACGGAGATCGGGTGGCAAACGGATTGGCCTCAAGCGAGATCAAATCGTGGTTTTCCAATCGTTATCTGCTAAGGCCACATGCTGAAACGAGCAGCTGGACCTCAGAGATGATGGAAAATCTCGACGCGGCCATCTCCTACTTTTCGCTTCTTGACCCAAACGTGAAACTTGACCGGGTGGATGTTCGGACATTCGATATAATAGTAGCGACACCAAGCGGGCTGGTTCCTTTCGAGTACCTGTCATCAGGCTTTAAATCTGCATACATTTTGTTGTTGGGGATCATAAAGGAGATTGAGTTTCGAGGGATCGGAGTCGCCGCGAGAGATTTCGCTGGTCTGATTCTAATTGATGAACTTGATCTTCATTTACACCCAGTGTGGCAACGTGAGATTGGGGCCGCGATGAAGCGCGCATTTCCTAATGCTCAGATAATCGCTACGACCCACAGCCCGCACGTAATTCAGGCGGCCCAAGCCTCTGAAGTAATTGCTCTCGTCCGTGATGCTGACGGGAACGTTAAATCAAGGCCTGTGCCGTCAACCAAGTTCGGGTACGCTGGCTGGTCACTTGAAGAAGTTCTTGAAGATATCATGGGCGTTGAAGATACAAAGACGCCGATCTTCAGAGCCGCCATGCAGAACTTCGACGCCGCTATAGATCAGGATAACGCTGATGCTGTTGTGGCGTCCCTAGATATCCTACGTGAGATGCTGCATCCGAACAATTCAACCCGAAAACTGATCGAAATTCAGGCCGCACCTTACATCGGTGCAGTGTCCTCTACTGAGGGCGAGCAGTGATACGCCTTAATCGAGGAAACCCGCCCCAGGAGCTTGATGCAACAACCGTCAGCGACTTAACAGCCGAATTCGCCGCCTCCGGAAAATCAGTTTGGAGCCAACCATATATCCGGGAAGCGCTCCTGACCCTATCTCGTTCGAAATGCGCTTATTGCGAGACCAAGGTCAATGAAGAATCAAAATATATGGAGGTGGAACACTTCAGATGCAAAGATATCCACCCTGACCTTGTTGTAGAATGGGACAATCTCTTGCCCGCATGTAAACATTGCAATGGGCACAAGAGCACCTACGATGTCGATGCCGAGGGCATGATCGCAGACCCTTTCACCACAGACCCCGCGATCCATTTTTATTTTCAAAACTACCGTTTGAGATGGCGCGATGACATTGGCCGCCGGAGCATCGATACGCTTTACTTGAATGAAACGACGCGCTTAGTGAGTGTCCGGCTGCGTATTGGCGAAACTGTCGCACAAGCGCTTGAGACGATACGAGATCAGCTTGAGATGTACATCTCAGGAGACCAAACCACACGCCGCCGTAACCAAATCACGCGTGGAGTGAAGAGGCTCTTGGAGGAAGCGCAGCCCAGTGCCGAATTCAGCGCATTGACAGCAACCGTATTGCTCACGGACCCAAACTATCTTTGGCTAAAACAAAACCTTTCGGATTTGGGGTTGTGGCAAGAACTAGCGCCGTTTGAGGCTATCGCCCTCACGATCGCCCTTCTACCATGAGACTCATTGGATGATCTCCTCATAGCCAATTTCTGACACTTCGTCCGTGCGGATCGATCATCTGGCCGCGATCGGTGATTAGGGCAAACAGCTCGCCCGAGACAATCTTCACCGGCGAGCCTGGCCCATTCCCTCTACAAAAATTTCCTCACCCGCACCCGCGACTCCTGCTACGCATCCACTACCCAGCAGGAGACTTCCAGCATGCGCCTCTCCGATCTCCTCCTTAGCCTCGCCCTCTCCGCAGTGATCGCCTCCCCCGTCTTCGCCACAAACTACAAAACCCCAAAAGCCCTCCTGCAGGCACTCTACGCCTTCAACACCGCCCCCGACACCGGCCCCTCGCCCTATTCGCCCTTCTTCTCCGACCACCTGAACGACCTGCTCCAAGCCGATATCGACAACACGCCAGATGGCGAAGCCGGGGCGATCGATTTCGATCCCGTCATTGCCGGGCAGGATGGCGAAGCGAGTGACCTCAACATCGGCCAGCCGATCCTGCTGGACGATCGCGCCGAACTGGAGGTGCAGTTCCGCAATGGCGAAGAGGTGACGCTCTATTACACGCTGGTGAAGGAGCATGGCGGCTGGAAGGTGGAGGATATTGCCAACCAGCAGGGCGAGGAGCCGTGGAGCCTCAGTGCGCTGCTGGGCGACGCGCAGTAGGCGGCGTTGAGCGCGCGGCATTTCATTGCCGCCGAACCTGCCGTTGGGCAACGGCGGCAACCTCCGACACAACCCGCCTTTATTAGCGCCCGGTCATTGTAATGGCCGGCCCGCGCCCCATATCCCCAGTATGGCGGCATGTGGAATAAAACCGCCTTTTGCATCGGTTTACCCGATGCCCTCAAGGGAAGACGCGCTGTCTTCCGACACTCTGCAGAACAGCTTTTTCGAAGCCTCCTGAGCAGCATGGCCGCGCCCCGAAAGGGCCGGCAAAGAGCAATGTCTCTCATACGCCCAGACGCTTAGGAGACCGCGCTGAAAAAGACCTCTGACGCATTCGATGATGAGCCGTGCATATCCCCGCCTGGTATCAGGCGTGGCCGCTTATGAGTCCCTGGCAGGAGCCGGAGGCGCCAATTTCTGGAGAAACTTCGATGTCCCTGATCTTCCCCAATAGAAGCCGCAGTTTCGACGAGGGCCGCGATGGGGTTCGTTTCTCCGGCTATGACGGCATGTTCGAGGTGCGGTTTCTGATCGAGGCGAGCGCGCTGCGCTCCATCGCCCAGACGGGCCGCACGGAGGCCGAATGCCTCAACGCCTTCGATGCGGCGCGCCCCGCCATTCTGGAGGCGGCATCCGGTGTCTACGGCCGCGGCGGCAAGGACCGGTATACGCTGACGGAGAAGGATATCCGCCGCTAAAGCATATCGCGCAAAAGTGTACAGTGGTTTGCGACGACGACATGCGTAAAACGAAGACTTAAAGCGTGGAAAACGAATCCTGGAGATTGCGACACGCTTCAATTTCACGCCCGGGATGAACCGGGCACGGAGATGAGACATGTCAGTCGACAGAAAACATCTGAGCGTGGTGGGCAGACGCCCGCGTGCTCAACCCGAAGACGTCGATCTCGAAACGGCTGTCTACGATGCGCTTGCCCATACGGGCGATCTCGATCCCAGCTATATTTTCGTAACGGCGCGCGGCAGCGACGTCACGCTCGCCGGCTGGGTCTCCGTCAGCGAGGAAATCTCGCTCGCCGAGCAGGTGACCCTGCGGACACGCGGCGTGCGCAGCGTTCATAACGAGCTGTCGCGGGATCTCTAGCGCACCCATTCGTCTCGGCGCGGCTGCGCGCCGACCTCCGGCATCGCTCGAACGCAGGCCGGAGGCGAGGAGCCCGGCCCCGCGCCGGGTTCCACGTTGCCGGGCACGAGCCCAAACCGATTCCCCCACACACGACCGATTGCGATCGGCCCCACACGATCGATGGATAAGCATGCGCAAGAAAATCGACGAGATCACCAGACCGGCCCCTTCCGCCACAGGCCGGCATGCGACTGCCAATGAGAACCGCCCTGCCCGAAGCCCCTCCGCAGGCGAGATGATCGCCGAAGCCGAAACCGCCCGCGCCACGCTGGATACGGACGGCGATGAGCCGGCTACGGCGGAAAAGCCCGGTGAAGGCCAGGCAGACAACAAGGCGCTGGCGGGCGGCCCGCTTCCGACTATGGAAGAGCTGGAACTGGCCCGTGACGACCACAGCAGAAAGATCGCCGGAAGAGAGGCGGATGGGGAGGATTGAGCTGTGCGGGCACGGCGGTTTCGTCGCGCAGAGCAGGCTCGGAAAGCCCGAACCCGAGCGCCGGCATGGCCGAGCGGCTGCATTTTCTGTAGCGTGAATCGACAGAAACGCCACCGACCGGACTCGGACAACAAGCAATGCCAGACATCCGCATCGACCCATTCCCCTCGCCCGATGAATTCGGCGCTCTCTGGGCCGCCGCCTGGGATGGCGCGCAGGCGCCGGATTTGGCCCGCATCCTGCCGCGCAGCCTTGCCCATCTCGGCGCCTACCACGAGGGCCGGCTGATCGGCTTCGTCAATGTCGCCTGGGATGGTGGCATCCACGCCTTCATCCTCGATACCTCAGTGCATCCGGATCTGAGGCGGCAGGGCATTGCGACTGCGCTGGTGACGGAGGCGGTGCGGATTGCCCGGGAGCGCGGGGCCGAATGGCTGCATGTCGATTTCGAGCCGCATCTGACCGGCTTTTACCGCGCCTGCGGTTTCAGGCCGACGGAGGCCGGGCTGGTACAGCTGACCTAGACCTGGGCTACGACAGAAGCGGCCGGTAGCCGCCGCCGGGCTCGCGCCGGGTGAGGAAGAAATGCAGCAGGTTGGCATAGCCGCGCGCATCGTCGATGGCGCGATGCGTGTGGGGCACATTGCCCAGCCATTCGCGCGGATAGTGGGCGATATCGCATTCCCACGGCTTGCGGCCCGTCGCACCCGCCACCAGCGACAGGATGCAGAGCGGCGGATGGCGAAACAGGCGATCGGCAATCCACGGCCCCTGGAACAGCGGCCGGCCGCTGAACCGCTTCAGGTAGTGATCGAGCCAGGGACCATCGAGCGCCACGGGATGGGCGGCAAAGATCGGCTCGGCCTTGAAGGTTTTCACCCAGGTGATGAAGCGGGCCATGACGTCGGCAGCCGGCTCAGGGTTTTCAGTCGCGGCCGCGACGGCTTGCGGATGGGTCTGCCAGAAGGCCGTGGTCACAGGGTCGCGCCCGGCACCCTCGAGCGGCTGCAGCACGGCTTCGAACTCGCCGAGAGCCTGGCCGGACTCGGAAACGGCGACGGAGGCGAAGGACAGCATCGAATGCGTACCCGGTATCGGGCCGTCGAATTCGCAATCGGTGACGATGTAGATATGCGGCACGCGGGTTCTGCTCCCAGGTCTGCTTCGGTGTCGGGGCAGCATAGCGGGATATTTTCGCGTTGCCATGGGTGGTTTGGGGTGATGGGCGGCATGTACCGATGTGAGGGTGCGCGCGCTGGCTCTCCTTCGTCGCTCTAGGGATGCCCCAGCACTTAGCGCCATACCAGCAGAGACTACCTTCATTGTGGGGAATAAGTCTCTCGCCGCGCAGACGCGCGGTGGCTGGATTCCTGTGACAAGCACAGGAATTGTCTGTTGGTTTCGTGCTTTACTGGATGGGAAGCATGGATGATCCCCG
>NZ_JAVDSU010000030.1:0-6169 GCF_031455475.1 Rhizobium sp. 1399
GATATCAGCACGATGAAAGCCGCCATCAGCACCACCATCAGAGCCGCGATCATCACCATCCTGCGACGGAGCAAACGTAAACCAGACGTCAGATCTCTCGCTTCGGTCGGAAACCGGATCGCGAACATAATCACGGCAGTGGCAAACAGGACGAAGAGAAGACTATTTTGAGTGAGGAGGATCGTTTCCGTGAGGTTCATCACGAGGAACATGATGACCAGCACGTTCAGCCACAGCCAACCTTCCTCGGGAGCATCACACAGCAGCGTCGCACCCTGCCGCACCGCGCGGGCAATGGTCCAGACCAGGGGGATGAATCCCAGGAGTCCGAGGCTTAGCAATGTGTCACGAAATCCATTATGGGCGTGCGGCGCCGGCCACCCCGCCGCGGCTCGGACGTGCCAGCCATCGGGGTTGGAATCGGCCCAGAAGGCCTGATAGCCGTAGCCGAACAACAACCGCCTTCCGATTGCGTGATCCACTTCCCGCCAGAGCGGAACACGACCGGTCAGCGTCGCATCCTTGCCCAGCGCTTCGAGCAGGGGAACGAGCAGTTCGCTGAGGCCTACAAGGACCAGCGCGACCAATTGCAGACAGACCAGCACGAGGGTCACCCGTCCAAGGTCGCGGGTCTTTGATAGAGCAAGGAAGAAAACCGTGGCCACCACCGCGCTGGCAAGTGAGGTCATGGCCGTCATCGACTGGGACGCGACGAGGCAAACGAGACTGGCGCCCACCAGCAATATGCTGAGGATTCTCAGCCCCACCCGTCGATCCGCCGCCGTCACGCTGCATGCGAAAGTCGCTATTGCGGCGTTCCACCCGAGCGCGTTCTTGTTGTCAAAGACCCCCCTCAGAGAGCTCTCGCCCACGGTGAACGCACGACTGGGCCATGCCACAGCCATCAAAAGACTGAACACCATGCCGGAGCCAAGCACCACAACCGTCAGCAACAACAATTGCCGCGGCGTGAACAGGATGGCGAGAAGATATGCAAGCGATACGGAGAGAATGAGCGCAATGCCCCGCTGCAGAGTGAGGGTGGGGCTGGGCGACCACAGCACGGAGACAAGCGGCAACAGGAGGAGCACAACGAAGGGCAGGCTACGGCGAATGGCGATCAGCAGCTCTGCCTGATTTCGAGCCAAGAGCCCAAGAGAAATCAGATAGATAGGCATGCCAAGCAGGCGAAGAGTCGCCATCTCGCTGGCATCCAGGTAGCCATCGCGATCGATCAGGGGAAAAACGCAACCGCTCAGAAGGAGCAGCGCGATGATGACGCCGACGCACTCCATCGAACGCCAAGGCAGGATGACACTAGGGCTGTAGACTGCCGGGTAGCAAGCCTTATCCACCATGTCATTCTGCCGGATACTGGCTGCTCAACTGGCCTTCCGACGCTCTCGCGCTCGTCACCGCGGAACTTGCGGCGATGCCGACCCGCCGCAGAGAGTTGGCGCCGGCGGGCGTGTCACGCCGTGCCGGATCAGCAACGGCGCCGGTAGCCGACCCCGCAGCGGCTCGGCCGGTCAGATGCTCCACCAGATAAAGCGGCCGTTGCCGGACCTCGACTGCGATGCGGCCGACATATTCGCCGAGAAGCCCGACGGAGATCATGTTGAACGCGCCGAACATCAGAATGACGACCATTATTGATGCATAACCAGGTGCATCAACGCCAAATATCAGCGTTCGCCCAATGATGATGGCTGCGTAGAGTTGCGCCAGAAAGACGACAACGAGGCCGACATAGGTCCAGATCCGCAGCGGCATCGTCGTCGATCCGGTGATCCCGTCCAAAGCGAAGTTCCACAGGCGCCAATATACCCACTTGGAGGTGCCCGCCGTGCGTTTCGGCCGGTCGTATTCTACCGTCGCCTGAGTGAAGCCAACCCAGGAGAACAGACCTTTCATAAAGCGGATGCGTTCCGGCATGCCGTTCAGAACATCGACGACACTGCGATCCAGCAGCCGGAAATCGCCGACATTGTCCTGAATGGGGTAATCGGCCATCCGATTATAGAGCCCGTAGAAAGCCGTGGCGCTCCAGCGCTTGAGCCAGGTGTCGCTGCCACGCCTCTTGCGGCGTGCGTTGACCACCTTTGCACCGCGCATCCAGGCGCTCACCATATCCGGAACGATGTCCGGCGGGTCCTGCAGATCGACGTCCATCGGGATGATTGCGTCGCCGCGTGCATGGGCAAGGCCGGCTGCCAGTGCTGCGTCCTTGCCAAAGTTTCGCGACAGGCAGATCAGGCCGATATCCGGTCGCTGCGCCACGAGACTTTCGATAATCTCCACAGTGCGATCTCGGCTGCCGTCGTCGACGAACAGAATCTCCACCTGTCCGCCTGGTCCGAGAGCGTTGCGGATCGCGTTGGTCTGTGCATCCAGAGCCTGGAGAAAGAGCACGATCGTCTCCTCCTCATTGAACACCGGCACAACAATACTCAGCACCAGGCCGTCCGTATCGGACATGCCGCGGGGCGGAAGATCAGTTGTGGCAATTGGCCATGTGCGGGGGAACTCCGTGCTGTGCGGCAACATGTTAAGCCCCCGATGTGATGAAATGGGTTGGACCACGGGTGCCAGCTACCGCATGACGATCGGCGCTCAGCCGATTGAGCAACTGCCGGCACATGACGAATAGGGATCGGGCCCGATAAAAGGCTCTGCCAAGGCAGCGGGGCCACCCATAGGTCTTTTGAGGAAACCGCTCGATCCGATTACTCTTTACACTAATCTTACTCTTGACCATTCCCGGCTCCATCCAGCTTGCCGAACTGGCAAGCTCCGAGGCTCATCGAACTTCTCTCGGAATCTCCGTCTGTGATGACACGCAAACCTCTGTAGAAACGAACTTTATTCTTTATACCGGCTGGTAGAAAGCGAGCCATAAGACGTACGCGTACCACTTTGTGCTGATTGTTGCTCGAACGAAGAACGCGTTAGTCTTAGCGCTGATCGAAGCCGGGATAGATGTATTACCGGCGGCGTGCTGGACAGGTTTGGAGACTTGTACGTGGATGGGCATATCTGACCTCAATCCGGCGCTGGGCGCGGAGATCGCGGGGCCATCGAACCCGGTCAATAAATCAAGATCATTTTTGCGCCCATTGTCGCGGCACGTCGCTCTGTGGTTCGCCATGGTGGCCACTTTGGTGGCGCTCTGCACGGCGATCAGCGGACAGAGCTACTGGATAGACGAGGCCAATACGGCGTGGCGTGCAGCGGAGCCGCACTTCGGGGCGCTTCTGGCCCGTATGGTCGCGGAGACTGGCTCCGATGCGCAGATGCCGTTTTTCCTCGTGGCGATCTGGGCCTGGGAGAAGGTTGCAGGCGACGGCGAGGTCGCGCTGAGGGTGATGAACCTGCTCTGGCTTGTTCCGGGCCTCTACATCTTCGCCAACGGCCGGGTTGATCGGCTTCTGGTGGCGGGGACCAGCGCGTTTCTATGGTACTATATCGACGAGGCGCGGCCTTATGGCATGCAGATCGGGGCGAGCCTGATGGTCTTCGGCCTGCTCGAACGCGCGGTCGTTGCCGCGAGCGATCGCGGCGCAGAAGGTCCGCTCCTTCGGCCCTACCAAGTTTGGCTGCTTGCGTTCGGGCTTATTGCTCTTGCCGGAAGCAGCTTGCTCGGCGCGATATGGGCTGCATCCGCCGTTGCCGCCGCGGCTTGTGCCGTACCCTGGCACGTTCGCCGGCTTGCTATCAGCCACATCATCGGGCCGTCGGTTCTGCTCGGGGTCGTGCTGGCGCCGCTCGGGCTCTACTATCTCTGGACGGTGCTTGGAGGGGCGGGCGGCACCAAAGTGGCGACGACCGACGCGCGGACTCTGGTTTTCTCGGCCTACGAGCTGCTGGGTTTTGCAGGCCTCGGGCCGGGCCGCACGGATCTGCGCGCCGGGGAGGGGGCGGTCGTCTCCTCCTACCTGGTTGCATTGGCGAGCTATGCCATCCTGGTCGCGGCGGTGACACTGGCCGGCATGATCCATGCCATCCGCAATATTCCGCCGCGCACACTGGCGGCCTGTGCGGTCGCGTTCACGGTGGCAGCTGCACTGATCCTGATTGCCGGATATATTCTGCACTGGCGCGTCGTCGGTCGCCATCTCGCGCCCGCAATCGCAGTCGTCTTGGCGCTGCAGGCGGCAGGCGTGACGCTGCTCTGGCGTCAGCCTGTAGGCAAGCTCGCGGTGCTTGGTTTTCTGGTGATGGCATTGGCCTCCGGCGCAAGCATCAGATTCGCGTCTCGTCACGCGAAGGACGACTATCGCTCTGCGGCCGCTGTCGTACGCTCAGCCCTTACCGAGGGGGATCGCGTCTGGTGGAGCGCCGACGCGCTTGGTGCCCTCGTTTACCATGTGCCGCTGGGCCAGGGGTGTGGCAGTGCACTCTATGTGTCTGAGCCACGGCCAGGTTTTGCTTCCGCACTGGGAGCTCCGACCGTCGTCGTCACCAGCAAGCCTGATATCTACGATCCAGAACGGGTGCTGGCCACGTTCCTGTCCGACCAGCATTTTCAAATCACCGAAACCTTTCAGGCTTTCCAGATCTGGCGACGCGCGCCATCGACGGGTTCATTGCCTTGCGGCTAAGCACCCATATTGCGCGTCGAGCTGTTGCGATCATCGCCACTGAGCTCGGTATGATCTAGTCGCCGTTGGCGAAAATGTTCTCGGAGACTGTATTCATCGCGGTGCCGAGCCAGAAACGTCCTGAGCATTCGGCGGCGTGTCCGCACTGTAGGTGGCCTCATCCGCTCCAATGTCGACCTTGCCGTTCACGCGGGCCTGCCCGTCAATGTCGACAGATCCGAGCCCGAAAGTGGACGTTCCCGCATTGATGGCCGGCGAACCCGGCTTCAGGTGGAAATCTCCCGTGGCCGGATTCGAAAGCAGCGGATCAAGCCCAAGCAGGTTCCCGTTGGCAGCGTCCGGCATTTGGCCGTCCGAAAGCACCGATGCCTCGCGCGGAGTGCCATTGAAGGTGATATTGTTGTACCACTTCACATCCTTGTTCACGTAGCCGTTGGTGCTGACATCGTTGATGGCGCGGTTTCTGGAGTCCGTTCGCGGATCCGCCACTGCGACGTTGTTCACCCAGGTATTGTAGCTACCCATGGCGTTGCTCAACTCGCCCCGCCAGCTTCCCTTGTTGGCATTGTCATGGTTGTTGTGCCACACGGTATTGTTGCGCACCGTGACGAAGTCGCTCAGGAAGACGTGGATGCCCTTGCCACCATTGCCGTAGGAGACATTGCCCTCGATCAGAGTGCCGGAGCGGTATTTCGTGTCTTGAAAGCCGTCGATGATGATACCGTTTCCATCCGTATGTTCCCAGTTGATGGCAGGTCCTTGCACGTTGTTGTAGCTTATGTTGTTCCTGATGATGTTGCGGAATTCGGCATTGCCTGCGGCGAGATCCATGTTCTGCCAGAGCGAGATGCCGCTGCACTGATAGCCATTCGTCGCGGCGTTGCCGTAGACCCGGTTGTCTTCGATAGTTAGCCAATCCGATTTGGCGCTGGAAATACCCGAGCCGCCGCTGTCATGGGCGATGTTGTCCTTGATCGTGACATGGTGCGATCCTTCAATATCGATCGCATGTCCCCCGCCGCCAACGACGTCGAAACCCTCGATCTTGACGTAGTTCGCCCGCACATTCAGCGTGCTGTAGGTGTCCGAAGAAGGTGGCCTGAGTAAAGCGTCGCCCGGCAATTCGGAGCGGATGGTGACGTAATTATCCGCCGCACCATCCTTCGTCACCACGATCTGCTCATGGTACGTTCCTGACTTTATCACCACCTGATCGCCGGGCTTGAGTTGCGCCTGCATGGCGCGGCCGATCGTCTTCCATGGTGCAGACAAGCTGCCTTTGGCGATGTCGCTTCCGTCAGTGGCAACATAATAGTCCGTCATCACTCTTCTCTTGTCCGTGTAGTCTGCTGATCCCCGGGTATGGGCTTTGATGATTGATGCCGTTCACCTACTGCCCAAGGCGGCGGTGGATCGCTCAAGGCTATTAAACTCTTCGTAATGCTCAGTTTTACACTTTAAAATCGTGGTATTTCATCAACGACCTTGCGTATAATTCGGAGTCACGGAAGTTATATTTGGCGTGGCGTTTGGGTTTGACATTGTTGATGGCGACGACGATGTCGGCA
>NZ_JAVDSU010000031.1:0-4527 GCF_031455475.1 Rhizobium sp. 1399
ATTGGTTTCGTTTGCAGGCTTTTTGCCCTGTTCGGGTTTCGCACCCATGCGGTTATGATGAGCATTGGGGAACGAGGAGCGAGCATCGCTAGCGAAGACGAAGTCTTTGCGGCAGCGATAAGCTGCGTGCGGTTAGATTTCGGGGGAGGTTTAGTAAGGATTTGGTTGCGGGGGCAGGATTTGAACCTGCGGCCTTCAGGTTATGAGCCTGACGAGCTACCGGGCTGCTCCACCCCGCGTTACCTAGGTAAACTGCAAAGCAGTTTATCCGTCCCGCGACAAATCCGTTTTGGATTTGTCGCTGCTACGTAAATCGCTTTGCGATTTACGGATCTGTGCCGAGCAAATTGCGAAGCAATTTGTCTCGTATCATATGGCACCAAACACAAAAGGCCGCTTTGCGAGCGGCCCTTTGATCGGCTTTGGGCCGTAAGTTTCGTAATGAGAAGATTTACACGAGTTGCGTTTTGCAGACCTGGCAGCGACCGACTCTCCCGCGTCTTAAGACGAAGTACCATAGGCGCTGGGGCGTTTCACGGCCGTGTTCGGAAAGGGAACGGGTGCAGCCACCCCGCCATGACCACCAGGTCAGCGAAGCGCAACTTGTGTTGAGAAGCTGGTGGATGTTTTCACATCCTTTTTATTTGAACACGTCTTTGAACCTTTCGCGAGGCACCTTCGGCCAGAAGGCCGCAAGCGCAAAGCGCGTCGCCGGTTGTCCGGCGCGCCGTCCGCAGCGCCATTGGCGCGTGAGGACAAAAGGTCAAGCATCATCAGGCAAAGCCTGATGAGCATAGTCAATGAGAACGATCAAGCCAATCGAGCTATTAGTACCGGTAAGCTTCATGCGTTGCCGCACTTCCACACCCGGCCTATCAACGTGGTCGTCTTCCACGGCTCTGATAGGGAATACTCGTTTCCAGGTGGGTTTCCCGCTTAGATGCCTTCAGCGGTTATCCCGTCCATATATAGCTACCCTGCTATGCCCTTGGCAGGACAACAGGTCCACCAGAGATATGTCCATCCCGGTCCTCTCGTACTAGGGACAGATCCTGTCAATATTCCTACACCCACGGCAGATAGGGACCGAACTGTCTCACGACGTTCTGAACCCAGCTCACGTACCGCTTTAATTGGCGAACAGCCAAACCCTTGGGACCTGCTCCAGCCCCAGGATGCGATGAGCCGACATCGAGGTGCCAAACAACCCCGTCGATATGGACTCTTGGGGGTCATCAGCCTGTTATCCCCGGCGTACCTTTTATCCGTTGAGCGATGGCCCTTCCACGCGGGACCACCGGATCACTATGACCGACTTTCGTCTCTGCTCGACTTGTCAGTCTCGCAGTCAGGCGGGCTTATGCCATTGCACTCGACGACCGATTTCCGACCGGTCTGAGCCCACCATCGCGCGCCTCCGTTACTCTTTCGGAGGCGACCGCCCCAGTCAAACTACCCACCATACACTGTCCCGGACCCGGATAACGGGCCGCGGTTAGACATCCATGACGATAAGGGTGGTATTTCAAGGATGGCTCCACAGAAACTGGCGTCCCTGCTTCAAAGCCTACCACCTATCCTACACATGCCGACACGAATGCCAGTGTAAAGCTATAGTAAAGGTGCACGGGGTCTTTCCGTCTGACCGCAGGAACCCCGCATCTTCACGGGGAATTCAATTTCACTGAGTCTATGTTGGAGACAGCGGGGAAGTCGTTACGCCATTCGTGCAGGTCGGAACTTACCCGACAAGGAATTTCGCTACCTTAGGACCGTTATAGTTACGGCCGCCGTTTACTGGGGCTTCGATTCAAAGCTTGCACCTCTCCTCTTAACCTTCCAGCACCGGGCAGGCGTCAGACCCTATACGTCGTCTTGCGACTTCGCAGAGCCCTGTGTTTTTGATAAACAGTCGCTACCCCCTGGTCTGTGCCACCCCACAATAGTTGCCTACTATGGGGTCACGCTTCTTCCGAAGTTACGCGTGCAATTTGCCGAGTTCCTTCAACATAGTTCTCTCAAGCGCCTTGGTATACTCTACCTGACCACCTGTGTCGGTTTCGGGTACGGTCTATACGGTGGAGCTATTTCCTGGAACCGCTCCGCTGCCCATCCAATCCAATAAGAATGAACAACTTGTGCGATCCGTCACTTCCACCAGGCCCACGAATATTAACGTGGTTCCCATCGACTACGCGTGTCCGCCTCGTCTTAGGGGCCGGCTAACCCTGCTCAGATTAACTTTAAGCAGGAACCCTTGGTCTTTCGGCGAGAGGGTCTCTCACCCTCTTTATCGTTACTCATGTCAACATTCGCACTTCCGATACCTCCAGGAGCCCTCACGGGTCTCCCTTCATCAGCTTACGGAACGCTCCGCTACCACTCCTCAAAGAGGAATCCTCAGCTTCGGTGCATGGCTTTAGCCCCGTTACATTTTCGGCGCAAAGACCCTTATTTAGACCAGTGAGCTGTTACGCTTTCTTTAAATGATGGCTGCTTCTAAGCCAACATCCTGGTTGTTTTGGGATCCTCACATCCTTTCCCACTTAGCCATGACTTGGGGACCTTAGCTGGAGGTTAGGGTTGTTGCCCTTTTCACGACGGACGTTAGCACCCGCCGTGTGTCTGCCTGGTAGTACTTCCCGGTATTCGGAGTTTGGTTAGGATCAGTAAGACGGTGAGTCCCCATAGCCCATCCAGTGCTCTACCCCCGGGAGTATTCGCCAGACGCTCTACCTAAATAGATTTCGCGGAGAACCAGCTATTTCCGAGTTTGATTGGCCTTTCACCCCTAGCCACAAGTCATCCCAATCTATTGCAACAGATGCGGGTTCGGTCCTCCAGTTGGTGTTACCCAACCTTCAACCTGCTCATGGCTAGATCACTCGGTTTCGGGTCTAATGCAACAAACTATATCGCCCTATTCAGACTCGCTTTCGCTGCGCCTACACCTACCGGCTTAAGCTTGCTTGTTACACTAAGTCGTTGACCCATTATACAAAAGGTACGCCGTCAGGGTTGCCCCCTCCGACTGTTTGTAGGCATCCGGTTTCAGGTACTATTTCACTCCCCTTGTCGGGGTGCTTTTCACCTTTCCCTCACGGTACTTGTTCGCTATCGGTCATGCACGAGTACTTAGGCTTGGAGAGTGGTCTCCCCATGTTCAGACAGGATTTCACGTGTCCCGCCCTACTCTAGGACATTAATGATATCTACGCGTACGGGGCTGTCACCCGCTACGGCCGCACTTTCCAGAGCGTTCCGCTTTAATCACTAATGCCACTGGCCTGGTCCGCGTTCGCTCGCCACTACTTGCGGAGTCTCGGTTGATGTCCTTTCCTGCAGGTACTTAGATGTTTCAGTTCCCTGCGTTCGCTTCTTACCCCTATGTATTCGAAAGTAAGATACCTTATAACAATGCTTGGAAACCCAAGCCGACCTTGCAGTCAGTTTGGATTTTCCAAGCATTTAAGGTGGGTTTCCCCATTCGGAGATCCATGGATCAAAGCTTATTCGCAGCTCCCCACGGCTTATCGCAGCGTAACACGTCCTTCATCGCCTGTGCATGCCAAGGCATCCACCAAATGCCCTTACGACACTTAATCGTTCTCATTGCCAATGCTCATCATCTCGCTGCCCGCTCCCGAAGGAAACGGCAACAGACCGGGTTACCTTTTACAACCCAGTCAATCCAATAATGCCATCGACGTGTTCGACCTGATCACTTTATTGGAGCTACGCCGAGCAGCTCGCTTGTGTCAGGTCTTAAGACCAGCTTCTCGAGATTGGATCCGATACCGCGCGGTCAGGCAACGGTAATCAAGTCGTCCGTCAGATGCTCACCCCGAAGGACAAGCAAACAACAACGACCCAGAGCGACAAGCTTCCTACCTACCTCCAGCCCCTCCACCATATCCGGCCGGCTAGGCCATCCATGGGTTCACAGGAACTGGGCTCGGACATCTCGGGTCAAAAACCCAAAACACCTGGAAGCCTCCAGATCAATCTTCTCTTCACGATATATGCAGAACAGGCATCAAGCCAAAAGCCGATGCAAACTTGTATTTTCTTCAAAAGACAAACACGCCGATCTCAACCAGTCAGTCTCGACACCAATCGATTTGGTGGAGCTGAGCGGGATCGAACCGCTGACCCCCTGCTTGCAAAGCAGGTGCTCTCCCAGCTGAGCTACAGCCCCATCAGCTCGATCGCCCGGTATAAACCAGGTTCGGCAACGTTCCGCATCAGCCATATTCCATCATCCCCAACCCTCATTCGCAAATGCAAATGGTGGGCCCGGGAAGACTTGAACTTCCGACCCCACGCTTATCAAGCGTGTGCTCTAACCAACTGAGCTACGGGCCCATTCGGGGAACCGGTCGACGCGGTTTTTTGTCTTCTTGAAGAAAGAGAAACGTGGACGGCGAAAGCTCGCCATACCATCCGAATGCCGAAGCATTTCCGTGGCGTATTGCGTTTCGATGGTCACCTGACTGGTGCCATCTATGTTCTAAAAAGCACGGGAAG
>NZ_JAVDSU010000033.1:0-1691 GCF_031455475.1 Rhizobium sp. 1399
AGCCCCTGTTGCAGGCCGGACCTGAACAGCGTGTCGAGATGTCCGCGCCGGATGTCGCTGTCGACAAGCAGCACCGGCGTTCCGTTGGCGGCCAGTTCGATTGCCAGCGATCCGGCCACCAGCGACTTGCCTTCGCCGCTGTGGGCCGAGGTCACGGCAATGCTGTTCGGCAGCTTTCCGCCATTGGCCTGCTTGAGCGAGATCATCACGGTGCGGATCGCTTCGTCGAACATGCCGATCTGCGTTTGCCCGAACAGCCTCGACGGATCTCTCCGGTCTTTACGTCGCAAATGCGGGACGAAGCCGGCCGGCACGATGCGCGCCATTGTGGTGATCTGGTCGAAGCTGCGCACCGTCCTGTCCATCATCTCGACCACGAAGGCGGCCGTCACCGCAACTGAGATCGATGCGAAGAAGGCGCCGATCAGATAGAACAGCCGGCTGCGTCCCTGCGGCACGAGCGGGACTGCGGCCGGTGAGAGAACCTCCAGTTCGGCGCCCGGCAGCATGGCCTGTCCGACCAGGCTGCGGCGCTGCTCCTCGAGTTTGTCCAGGGCCGCCTGTTCCTTGTCGGCAACGCGCTGCAGCCGCACCAGTTCGGTCTGCGCCAGCGACGAGCGGGAGCGTTGTTCATAGGCGGCCGTCAGTGCCGATCGGACTGTGCGATCCTCGTCATCAAGGGCGGTCAGCTTGGCGCGCATGGACTGCAGGTACCGGTCGACCGCAGTGCTGAGATCGATGCGGGACTTGTCGATCTTTGCCCGCAGATCGACCACGGCGGGAGCATCGTTGCCATAGATGTCGAGAAGGCGCGCAAGATCCTGTTGCTGGGTGCGCAGATCGCCTTGCATCACGCCGATGCTGTCGGGAATGGATTTGTTCTGAGCGGCAAGCGAAGGGTCGTGGGCTGCTTCCAGTGCGGCAATCGTATCCTTGATGTCGGCGCGGCTTTGTCCGATCTTCGTCTGCCGGTCGCTGAGCTCGACGATCGCCTTGATCTGTTCGCTCTGATCATCGTCATTTTGAACGACGCCCATCGTTTCCTGATAGGTGTCGGCAGCATCGCGGGCTGCCCTGGTGCGATCCTGCTGTTCGCCGATGCGCTGGCCGATCCATGCTTCCGCCGTGTCGAGGCTGCCGCGGATACTGTCCTTGCGTTCTTCGAGATAGATGCTGATGAGCCGGTTCGGGACGGCGGCTGCCAGTTCGGCATCGCCGGCCGTAAAGCCGATCTGGACGACGTCGCTCTGGCCGTCACGCCATACGCTCAGCGCCTTGTAATAGGCCTGGATGATCGGCTCGAGACTGCCGCCTGCCGGCTGCGACGACGGCTTATCGCTGCTCACCAGGCCGCGCAACGTTGCCCTGATCTCATCGACGATAGAGGCCTGGCGCAGGGCCGGGTTGAACTCCGGCCGCTCGTCGAGCCGCAAGTCGCGAATGACCCGCTCCGCCACGCTTCTGGACAGAAGCCGCTCGGTCTCGGAGGTGACGTTCAGCGGCGCATTGTTGCCGGCATCGCCGGTGCTCAGCGCGGTCGCCAGGGGCTTGTGGATCATTAGCCGGGACCCGGCATGATAGCTCGGCTTCAACCCTGATATCAGCACGATGAAAGCCGCCATCAGCACCACCATCAGAGCCGCGATCATCACCATCCTGCGACGGAGCAAACGTAAACCAGACGTCAGATC
>NZ_JAVDSU010000034.1:0-1530 GCF_031455475.1 Rhizobium sp. 1399
ACTCCTCTTATGTTCGTTTACAAGAGGTGGAGACACAACTTCCCCGCCGCCTGGAGGCGGATGCGGGTAATTAACACCGTTGAACAAAGCAGGAGGCAAGGCATTTCGACGACGGTTGGCATACTCTTATTCGCGGGTTGATTACCGCATTTCCGTTTGTTCGTCTGGGGCTGCCTCGGTCTAGTGTCGGGCGTAGAATAAATCTGCCACATAGGAGTATCGAGGGTTCCCCACCGCGGCCCTGCCTCCAACTTTGATCAACAGATAATGTTTGCCAAGACGACCTGATCGGACGTGCAGCAGGCCTGTTTCAAGGCTTGCTGAGGGGTGCTACTTCTTGCCCGATCGCCCATATGAAGGCGGCCATTTCTCGCGCGATGGCTGTCACGGCGACTGTCTTGGCCTTGCCGGCACTTATCAGTCTTCGATATCGAGTGCACAGCCTCACTTGCCCTTTCCACGCAATCGCGCAGACCGACTTCGGCAGGCCTGCCAACCTCGCGTTGATTGTGGGGCTGATTCGTGCTGGATAACGGTATGTCCACGCCCCCTCAATCAGCGCCCGGCGCGCCCGGGCGCTGCCGGCTTTAGTGATCCCTCCACGTCTGACGCGCTCGCCCGTTGAGCTTTCTGTAGGGACGAGTCCGAGATAAGCCATCAACTGCCGTGGGCTGTCGAACCGACGGACATCTCCAATTTCGACCACCAACGTGACTGCTGTCATGAACGCGACCCCTCGCATCGCCTGGTACGCGGCGACCACTGGGGCCATTGACCACGCGGCAGAAGTTTCCCCAATCAGTTTGTCCAGGCGATCAAGACGAACTCCGGCATCCTCAACAGCCTGACAATATTCGGCGAGCAAAATTTGATGCGCGGGATGATCGAACGCTTGAGATGCCAGCCACCGTCCATGCGCGCGGGTCCAGGCTTTCCGTCCTGTATAATATCGGCCATGGCGGAGTAAAAACGAATTGAGTTGTTGTCGCGCCTGCTTTTGTGCCTCGAAAGCCGCGTCGCGGGCACGAACCAGGTCGCGAACTGCTTCATGGGCTTCATCCGGCACCCAGACAGGTGTCAACTCCCCAGCTCGATGGAGCCTCGCAAGACTGATAGCATCGCGACGATTGGTCTTCACTCGATCACCAGCACGCTTTGGCACCAATGACGGCGCGACCACACTGCATTCGTGACCCAATTCAACGATTTGCCTATAGAGCCCATACCCGGTAGGGCCCGCCTCATAGCAGAAGTGAAGCTTTGCCCTACGTTTAGCTAGCTTCTTGACTATTGCTGCTACCGAAGATGGTTCCGAGGATATGTCGCCCAGAAACCGCACCTCGCCATTGCGCTCGCCTTCGGCAATCGCCACCGAAATCTTCAACTTTGATGTGTCTAGGCCGATGAAAGCTGCGTGCTCGCTTGTCATGTCTTCCCTCGCTGGTCGGTAGGTCGCCCTGGCCAATTCCAGAGCCCACACAATCTACAGCGTGGGTGGGCGGCCCTCACCAACGAACATACGGTCTAGTG
>NZ_JAVDSU010000035.1:0-1363 GCF_031455475.1 Rhizobium sp. 1399
GATGATGTCCCTAGAGGTGGTGTAGGTCGATAGCGGTGGTCATCGGCTTTTTCCGGTAGGGTTGGGTTGTTCAAGCACAACCTTTTGGAAAGACCACCGATGACCAATGACATGATGGACCTGCGCTCTCTTGTTGAGAAGAGTGCTGATGCGGATTTGCTGCGCGAGATGATTGGCTTTGCGGCCGAGAAGCTGATGGAGCTGGAGGTCGGTGCCAAGACCGGTGCGGCCTACGGCGAGAAGAACGACTTTCGGCTTGCTCAGCGTAACGGCTATCGCGATCGCGACTGGGAGACCCGCGCTGGAACTGTCGAACTTCGTATTCCGAAGCTACGCACGGGCAGCTATTTCCCAAGCTTTCTGGAGCCGCGTCGCATGGCTGAGAAGGCACTGACCGCGGTGATCCAGGAGGCCTATATCCAGGGCGTTTCGACCCGCTCGGTGGACGACCTGGTCAAGGCGATGGGCATGAGTGGCATCTCCAAAAGCCAGGTTTCCAGGCTTTGCGAAGAGATCGACGACAAGGTGAAGGCCTTTCTCTCCCGCCCCATCGAAGGTGACTGGCCATATCTTTGGATCGATGCCACCTACCTCAAGGTCCGGCGTGGCGGACGCATCGTCTCCGTCGCGGTGATCATCGCGATCGGCGTCAACACGGATGGTCGACGCGAAGTGCTCGGCATGGAAATCGGCACCTCTGAGGCTGAGCCGATCTGGACGGAGTTCCTGCGTAAGCTCACACGGCGCGGTTTGCGTGGCGTCAAACTCGCCGTGTCCGATGCCCACGAAGGCATCAAAGCCGCCGTTTCCAAGGTCCTTTCCGCTACCTGGCAAAGATGCAGGGTTCACTTCATGCGCAATGCGCTGGCGCATGCCGGCAAGAGCGGGCGACGCGTGGTCTCAGCCTTCATTGCAACGGCTTTTGCCCAGGACACGCCGGAAGCTGCCAGCCAACAGTGGCGCAACGTCGCCGATCAGATCAGGCCGAAAGTGCCGAAACTCGCCGGCCTCATGGATAGCGCCGAGGAAGATGTCCTCGCCTATATGACCTTTCCCAAGCAGCACTGGACCAAGCTTCACAGCACGAACCCCATTGAGCGATTGAACGGCGAGATCAAGCGAAGGACAGAGGTCGTCGGCATCTTTCCCAACGACGATGCCATCGTCAGACTCGTCGGCGCTTTGCTGCTAGAGCAAAATGACGAGTGGGCTGTTCAGCGCTCGCGATACATGACACTGGAAACCATCGCTACAATGAGCGATGATCCGCTGATCAACTTGCCCGCTGCAGGTTGACCCGTTCCCGGCCCTGCCCGGAAAGCTCGACGATCGAACGAGCTACACCACTCCCTGGGACATCATC
>NZ_JAVDSU010000036.1:0-1153 GCF_031455475.1 Rhizobium sp. 1399
ACAGGCACGCTCTATCCGCTGGTGCTGGAAACGCTGACCGGCGACAAGATCTCCGTCGGGCCGCCCTTCTTCAACCTGACCTTCGGCCTGCTGATGGCGCCGCTTCTGATCGTCGTGCCCTTCGGGCCGCTGCTTGCCTGGAAGCGCGGCGACCTGCTCGGCGCCCTGCAGCGGCTGTACGTTGTTGCCGGTCTCGCTTTCGTCGCAGCGCTGGTCTTCTTCTATCTCGAACATGGCGGCCCGGTCATGGCCGTGCTCGGCCTTGCTGCCGGCCTGTTCCTGATCTTAGGTGCGGTGGCCGACCTCTGGTATCGCGCCGGTATCGGCAAGGTGAAGGCGGATATCGCCTGGCGCCGGTTCTCCGGCCTGCCGCGCTCGGCCTTCGGCACCGCACTTGCCCATGCCGGGCTTGGCGTCACCGTGCTCGGCATTGTCGCGGTCACCACCTTCCAGACCGAACATGTGGTCGAGATGAAGCAGGGCCAGTCGACGGATGCCGGCGGCTACAGCATCGTCTTCGACGGCATGCAGCCGGCCACCGGTCCGAACTATACCGAGGACCGCGGCCATTTCTCGATCCGCCGCGGCGGCGCGCAAGTCGCCGATGTCTGGTCGGCCAAGCGGCTCTATACCGCAAGGCAGATGCCGACGACGGAAGCCGGTATCCTGACCTTCGGCCTCAGCCAGCTCTATGTCTCGCTGGGTGACGCCACCCATGACGGCGGCATTGTCGTGCGCATCTGGTGGAAACCCTTCATCCTCTGCATCTGGGTTGGAACCTTGATCATGGCCCTCGGCGGCTTCGTCTCGCTCAGCGACCGGCGCCTGCGTGTCGGTGCGCCGAGCAGGAAAGCAAAGGCGAAGCCGGCGGCACCTGCCATGGAGCCGGCGGAATGATAAGGCGTTTCCTCCTCGTCCTGGCGCTCATGCTGGCGGCCGCACCGGCCTTCGCCGTCAACCCGGACGAGATGCTCTCCGACCCCGCCCTCGAGGCCCGGGCGCGGGCACTGTCGGCCGAACTGCGCTGCATGGTCTGCCAGAACCAGTCGATCGACGATTCCAATGCGGATCTCGCCAAGGACCTGCGCCTGCTGGTGCGCGAGCGCATCACCGATGGCGACAGCGACGAGCAGGTGCTGAGCTACATCGTCTC
>NZ_JAVDSU010000037.1:0-1126 GCF_031455475.1 Rhizobium sp. 1399
CTGCCGGATCTGTTTCGCGAGGGGCAGGGGGTGGTGACCGAAGGCGCCTTCGAGACGGGCAGCACTGTCTTCACCGCCGATACCGTGCTTGCCAAGCATGACGAGACCTATATGCCGAAGGAAGTGGCCGACAGGCTGAAGGCTCAGGGCCTGTGGGAAGAGGGCAAGGGCCCGGCATCGCAAGGTGAGGTGCCGCAAGGTCAGGCGCCGCAAGGTGCTGAAGCCAAGGGCGAGGCCAAGGCTCAGGAAGCCAGGGGCCAGGAAGTCCAGGCGCAAGAGACAAGGGCGACGCCATGATCATCGAGATCGGCCATTATGCACTGGTTCTGGCGCTCGCAACCGCGATCGTCCTGTCGGTCGTGCCCGTGATCGGTGCGCGGCGCGGCGATCAGGCGATGATGGATGTCGCCCCGCTCGGTTCCGTCCTGCTCTTTGCCCTCGTCGCCTTCTCCTTCGGCGTGCTCACCTATGCCCATGTCGTCTCCGACTTCTCGGTGCAGAATGTCTGGGAGAACTCGCATTCGCTGGTGCCGCTGATCTACAAGTATTCCGGCGTCTGGGGCAATCACGAGGGCTCGATGATGCTCTGGCTCCTGATCCTTTCGCTGTTCAGCGCCCTGGTCGCCGTCTTCGGCCGCAATCTGCCCGATACGCTCAAGGCCAATGTTCTCGCCGTCCAGGCCTGGATCTCGGTCGCCTTCATCCTCTTCATCCTGTTGACCTCCAATCCCTTCGTCCGCCTTGATCCGGCTCCCGCCGAGGGCAAGGACCTGAACCCGGTGCTGCAGGATATCGGGCTGGCCATCCATCCGCCGCTTCTCTATCTCGGTTATGTCGGCTTCTCCGTCTGCTTCTCCTTTGCCGTTGCCGCCCTTCTCGATGGCCGCATCGATGCCGCCTGGGCGCGCTGGGTGCGGCCCTGGACGCTGGCCGCCTGGACCTTCCTGACGCTCGGCATCGCCATGGGCTCCTACTGGGCCTATTACGAACTCGGCTGGGGCGGCTGGTGGTTCTGGGATCCGGTGGAGAATGCCTCCTTCATGCCCTGGCTTGCCGGCACGGCACTTCTGCATTCCGCCCTCGTCATGGAAAAACGCGAGGCGCTGAAGATCTGGACGGTGCTGCT